>NZ_JBALEA010000023.1:0-447235 GCF_036917135.1 Nostoc sp.
GAGATTTCATTTCCTCAAAGCTTTATGTAGTTTGAGTCTTGGTGTATTTCACCCTGATTCAGGCTCTCAATATTTAGATGCGTTTGCCCTGGGTGCGCGATAGCGCAGGTGGGGTATTAAGTTGAAATATCCTGCATCAGTATTTTTGCTGTATCAATGGCGAAAAGCTGTAAGTTTAATTTGCGAGGATTTACGCAATAACGATCGCCACAACTTCAACATATTTTCATTAAAAATATTTTTTAGCGCCCAAAGATTAAAACTTATAAGAAGTAGCCACTTCCACATTTGACATCAGAGTATATCGCTTCAATAATGTTCTTATGTAAAAATTCGTACTCATATAGGACGCCTATTTGATTATTGCTAAATATACTGAGAGGCAAAACCTGATCCGGCTAGCTCTCAGTCAGCTTGGCTTTGACAAATCAAATGGGATTGCTATATTAACTGACATTAATAAGGTTGCATTATGCTTTTCTCGAATTCAAAAACCAGTTTAAAAACTCGCCAAAAAAATAAAATAGGTACAGTTTTTTGGACTCATAGTAACATTGTGCTCCTTGTTGGATATTTAACAATTTTACCGATTTGTACACTGATAACTTTTTCCTCATTATTGCCCTTATTCACTGCTAGCTTATCCGCTTCCATTGGAAACTCGTACCACTCTACATCGATTCCTTGGATAAATGATGCATCTGAATGTGAACATACTGGCAGAAATTGGAGCGATCGCAAGTGTTGGGATGATAAACACAGTCCTCTGTTCTGAATGGAGATTGCACTCAGAGGGTATACAAACAATTAGAACAATTGCCTAGGAAAGACAAAACAGGTTAACAGTCCGGGAATTAGATCAAAATGGATATGTAGCCTGTTTTTTGTCCAACCTTAAATCAACCTAACTTTGTGCGAAATTTGCAAGAAACTCATTTAAATCGTGCCCGCGCCAGTCTCAGACAAGCGCTGTCTTGGTATGGATATCTCCGCAAATCAGGACAGCTTTCATCTAACCCAGAATTGCTAGGTTTGATGAAACCAGAATTGGAAGCAATGAATGCCACACTCAACAAGCTGGATTCTAACGTCATTAGAATTGCTGCCTTTGGTTTGGTGAGTCGGGGAAAGTCAGCAGTTTTAAATGCCTTGCTGGGAGAGAAGATTCTGCAAACTGGACCACTAAACGGTGTCACCCAATGGCCTCGTTCTATCCGGTGGCAGCCCGGTGGTAAGGTACTAGTAGAGTTAATTGATACTCCCGGATTAGACGAAATTGAGGGTGAGTCACGGGCAGATATGGCGCGAGAAGTGGTACATCAGGCTGATTTAATTTTGTTTGTCGTGTCTGGTGATATCACGCGCACTGAATATCAAGCACTGCTGGAATTAAGGCGATCGCAAAAACCCCTGATTTTAGTGTTTAACAAAATAGATTTATACCCAGATACAGACAAGTCCGCGATTTACCAAAATTTGCAACAACTTGGTGCTGGTAATCCCCAAGCAAAACCTCTACTACCTGATGAAATTGTCATGGTGGCGGCGGAACCAGCAGCAATGGAAGTTCGGGTTGAGTGGCCTGATGGGCGTGTCAGTTATGAATGGGAAACACCACCACCGCAAGTAGACGAACTCAAAGAGACTATTCTGAATATTCTGAATCGGGAAGGGCGATCGCTTTTAGCTTTAAATGCACTCATCCAAGCCCGGGATGCAGAAGCCGCCATCGCTCAAAAAACTATCGACTTACGCGAAAAAGAAGCCGAAGAGATCATTTGGCAGTTTACCAAATACAAAGCTTTGGCAGTCATGCTCAATCCCATCGCCTTTTTAGATATCCTTGGCGGAACTGTTGCCGATTTAGCTTTAATTCGCGCCCTCGCTAGATTGTATGGTTTGCCGATGACTAGCTATGAAGCCGGGAAAATTTTAAAAACGATTTTATTTAGTTCTGGTGGCTTGCTACTGGGAGAATTAGGTAGTAGTTTCCTTCTCGGTTTAGGTAAAAGTACTGCCGCACTAACCAGTGGTGACAATCCCAGTAATATTACTGCCTTTGCTGGCAGTGCGATCGCTCAAGCTGGTATCGCTGGTTATGGCGCATATTCCGTTGGCAAAGCCGCTCAACTTTATCTCGAAAAAGGCTGCACCTGGGGACAGTTGGGCGCTAGCAGCGTCATTCAAGAAATTCTCTCTCAAGTTGACCAAAATACAATTCTGTATCGGTTACGACAAGAGTTAGGGATAAAATATTGAGAATCAATAAGATTTGTTTCCCCATTGTTACCGTTTATAAGTGTTTATCAACTTCTATCAAGCTCTTCTGACAATTGACTGACATTCCCAATTTGGGATGCAAGATTGAGGGTACAGGTTACAGGGAAGAGGTAATAGGAAATAAAACTATCCTCCATCCCCTAATATCTCTCTGTGTAAATTAAAGGTGACAATATCATGACAACTACCCTAAACTCATTTGAAACTGCTGGGGCGACAAATCTTGAAGAAGCCATTATTGAAGCCATTACTGAAGCCCGCACAACTTGTGAGCTAGATGGCAATTCTGCTGATTGTGCCGTAGCTTGGGACATTGTGGAAGAATTACAAGCTGAAAAATCCGATCAACAGCAAGCAAAATTAAAGAAAACTTCTTTGGAAAATTACTGCGATCGCCATCCAGCTTCCGTAGAATGTCTAATCTACGACGTTTAACTCTTCCGTAAATCAGTTGTTGCTGATTGCGCGATTTGCTTAATTGCCTCTAAATCAGTTGGTGGTGTTTCACTTTCCATTGCCAACCACAAAAGATATTCAATATTCCCAGCCGGACCAGTGATCGGCGACCAAGTTAAACCTTTGTATTTCCATCCTAATTCGTGGGCTACTTGCAACACCTGGAAAATGGCATCAGCTTGGTCGTTTGGATCGCGCACAACACCTTTTTTACCCACACGGGATCTGCCAACTTCAAACTGTGGCTTGACTAACAACACAGCTTCTCGGTTAGCTTGAGTTAGTTGCCACAAAGCAGGGAGAATTTTCGTTAAAGAAATAAACGATACATCCACCACCGCCAAATCAGGAATCTGGTCATTTTCGCCATACAACTCATCTGGTCGAAGTTGGCGTAAATTGGTGCGTTCCCGCAAAATCACCCGCGAATCATTTCGCAACCGCCAGTCAACTTGTCCGTAACCAACATCAATACCGTAAACTTTTGTTGCTCCAGCTTGTAAAAGACAATCAGTAAAACCACCAGTAGAAATCCCACCATCTAAACAAATGCGATCTACTACAGGAATGGCAAATACTGACAAAGCTTTGGAGAGTTTTTCACCGCCTCTAGAAACAAAAGGCGATCGCACCTTAATATTTATTTGAGCCGTAATATCAACCTCTGTCCCAGCTTTATCAACTAACTGCTGATTAACAGTAACTTCGCCCGCCTGAATTAACCTCTGTGCTAAGGCGCGAGAAGTACATAAATTTAACTCTACTAATAGTGTGTCGAGTCGCTGTTTAGCCAATTAATTAGACTCTCCTGGTAAGATTAAAGCCAAAGCACGATTGATAATTTCTTCGCGGTTAACAACTTTTTCTAACTCTTCTGGTTCATAACGACCTTCTTCTACTTCTAAGGAAGCCTCATCAATGGCATTTAAATAGGCTTCTGCTAAGATTTCTAACAATTCTTCTGGCGTGAGATAATAACCTCCATCTTTGTGTAACTTATTTTCTCGTTGAATTTCCCGAACCGAATTCCGAATAGAGACTTCCCAAGAGCGAGTCGTGTGATTTTCAGCTTGTTGTTTAATGAGATGCAACAGCAAAATCACTGCATAGTTACGAATCGTCTTAATTATGTCATTTCGGCTCATTTCCTCTAATTCTTCCACTATAAGCAATGCTCCTTGAACATCGCCCTTAACAAGCAAGTCTTTCAGAGTTAATAATTCTTCCATAATCAACCCATCAAACATCCGCAACTTCTATTGTGGCTTATGGCGGTTGTAGTTTACTCTAGTAATTCCTAGCGGTAATTCATTAATTACCGCTACTGACAAAGTATTTTGCCTAGCCAAAGAAGATAAGAGACTGCCGCAACCTCAAAATGCCCTCAACAAGAACTACCTTCTCTTAATAAGCCGATACTAGGACTTACGCACTGTACAAATGCATCGTGATGTGAATTACCTAAAATAGGTTGTTTCAGGCTTTTGTTAATTATCCTGTTATCGTAAATAGACCATGCTGTAGGGCACAGCATTGCTGTGCCCCTACGAAAGATATGGTTTTTAACCTTTACACATATTTAGTATTTCTTGTCAATGCGTAAGTCCGAGATTTTCATTTTGGACATTTAAGCATAATTACAGTTGAATAGCTTGAAGTTTCAATCTACAAAATTGTATAGACACTCACGAGTCGGGGAAAATCACTCAACTTTTCCGTAAACAAACCTGTGGGACGAGTAGTTATTACAGATACTAAAAACTTCAACTTTATTATGAAACATCTCTTAATCGCTAGTTTATCAACCCTACTTTTTACCGCCGGAGCTTATGTTTTACCAGCTCCCTCAATGGCACAGTTTGCAAATGTCAAACAGCATTTGAATTCTCTGACTACAAGCCGTGTAGCTTTTGCTAGAGGAAAAAGTAGTACCACAATTGAAAATGCCGAAAATAACATCTATATATTAAGAGCTAAAGCTGGACAAACATTGACTTTAAAAGTTAATAGTTTAGGCGCTCGTGCCAGTGTTACTCTCTATGGTGTTAATGGTAAACCTTTGAGTCCAGTTTTCGCTGGTGCTGACGGTGAAGGTAAAAGTTTTCGCCTGCGTCTTCCTAACACAGGTGATTACTATATTGTAGGCGGCTCTGGTTCGAGTAATCATTTATACAATTTCACAGTTTCCATTAAATAACAGATCAAACTTGAATAAAGCCCTTCTCAACGCCTGGTAGATTTGAGAAAAAAGCGATCGCTCTATAAAACCAAAGTGCGATCGCTATTTATAATTATTGTGGGGCAGACACCTTGCCCACCTAAAATCTAAATATCCTGTTCGCTCAACTCGCGTGTGATGTGATCAAACGGTTCATCCACAAAAGCAGTATTAACAACACCTGCGGCTGCCACTTGTTCCTTAATCAGATCCTTAAGAATCTGGATACCGCGAACCGTAGGCCCAATAGGCACTCCTAGAGAATTGTAAGTTTCCCGCAGCCCTTGTAGCACACGCTCGTCCAATACATTTGTGTTTCCAGCAACTAGTGCATAGGTGGCGTAGCGCAGGTAGTAATCCATATCCCGCAGACAAGCTGCATAACGACGAGTCGTATAGGAATTTCCACCAGGACGAATCAATTCTGGCAGTTCTTCATATAACTTCAAAGCAGCCTGCTTGACAAGTGCAGCCGCATTAGAATTTATCGCCGCCGCCGCTTGGACTCTTGCTGTACCACTGTCAAAGTAAGACTTCAGACTATCGATCGCATTCCGGTCAAAATACCGACCAGCTAAGTCATAATTCTTAATTAAACTTGTTACCGCATCGCGCATTCCTTTTTCTCCTAATCCTTGCTATTTATGGTTTGATATTTATTTGGCTGCACTTATGCACCAGTAAACTTTTGTGCTATTTAAAATAGATTTGGCACAAAAACAATTTATCCGCTATTTAAGGATTTTATGCCAAAGTTGACCCCTGATGTGATGAACTTTCCAGTTTTGTACAGATGATCGCTGAAAGGTTAATATAACCTGATAATCCAGATATCTGTAACACAGACTACAAAATCCCCTAATGTCTAGTATTTAAGATATTTCTGGTGTGTCACGGCTTGATTGAGATCAGCAGGGTTAGGATGCTTTGGAAGATTCTGGTATTACTTTAGGAAATTGGTAGAGAAGGAGTAACAATGACAACACCGCAAGAAGTCTTGAAGAGAATTCAAGATGAGAAAATTCAGCTGATTGATCTCAAATTCATTGATACAGTAGGGACTTGGCAGCACCTCACACTGTTCCAAGACCAAATCGATGAGACTGCATTCACTGATGGCGTACCTTTTGACGGTTCCAGCATCCGGGGTTGGAAAGCGATCAACGAATCGGACATGACGATGGTACTCGACCCCAACACTGCTTGGATCGACCCATTCATGGAAGTCCCAACGCTAAGTATAATTTGTAGCATCAAAGAACCCCGCACAGGCGAATGGTACAACCGTTGCCCACGCGTTATTGCTCAAAAAGCAGTAGATTACCTGGTTTCCACTGGTCTTGGTGATACAGTTTTCTTTGGCCCGGAAGCTGAGTTCTTCATCTTTGACAGTGCTAGGTTTGCCCAAACTGCTAACGAAGGCTACTACTTCTTAGACTCTGAAGAAGGTGCTTGGAATTCCGGTAAATTTGAAAAAGGAAAACCCAACTTAGGTTACAAACCACGCTTCAAAGAAGGTTACTTCCCGGTCGCACCAACGGATTCTTTCCAAGATATCCGTACAGAGATGCTGTTGACGATGGCAAAACTAGGTGTACCCATTGAAAAACATCACCACGAAGTTGCTACTGGTGGTCAGTGCGAACTAGGTTTCAAGTTTGGCAAGTTGATCGAAGCGGCTGACTGGTTGATGATTTACAAATATGTCATCAAGAACGTTGCCAAAAAACACGGCAAAACCGTCACCTTCATGCCAAAACCAATTTTTGGCGATAACGGTTCGGGAATGCACTGTCACCAGTCCATTTGGAAAGGTGGACAACCTCTGTTCGCAGGTGATAAGTATGCTGGTTTGAGTGAAATGGCGTTGTACTACATTGGTGGTCTTCTCAAACACGCACCAGCGCTATTGGCAATTACCAATCCCAGTACCAACTCATACAAGCGACTAGTGCCTGGTTATGAAGCACCTGTTAACTTGGCTTACTCCCAAGGGAACCGTTCTGCTTCTATCCGTATTCCTCTATCTGGCACTAACCCCAAAGCCAAGCGTTTAGAATTCCGTTGTCCAGATGCCACTTCTAACCCCTACTTGGCATTTGCTGCAATGCTTTGTGCTGGTATCGATGGCATCAAGAACAAAATCCATCCTGGTGAACCCTTAGATAAGAATATCTATGAACTCTCCCCAGAAGAACTGGCTAAGGTTCCTTCAACTCCAGGTTCTTTAGAATTGGCGTTGCAAGCATTGGAAAAAGATCACGCCTTCTTGACAGAATCAGGCGTTTTCACCGAAGACTTTATCGGAAATTGGATTGATTACAAGCTAGGTAACGAAGTCAAGCAGTTGCAGCTACGTCCTCATCCCTACGAGTTTTACCTCTACTACGATGCTTAATTAAGTACCGTATCTAACTAAGTTGATCAGTTTGGCCACCCTAGAGTAGAGGGTGGCTTTTTTTTCCAGAGTTGGTAGTTGAGACATTCACTCAGAAAATTAAAATTATTAAAACTTAGCTCATAGAAGCATGACTTGGCCCATAAATCATCCGAGCGCTAGCATCTACTTTCCCTTGAATCGGATTCCAGTTGTGGGATGCTTCTTCAGGAAGACCAAGTTCTTGTGCAGCCCTCATCAATATTGATTGTTGGCGATTCTTGACCTGCTGATGTTCACGCACCATTAATGCACGAGATTTATCTGCGATAGACATAACTATAGCCCTCTCTATTTGGTGAATATATAATTTTGGATTTCTTACATAACTAATATAACAAAAAATCTGTAACATAAGCTACTTTTTACAAAACTTAATGTTTGGTTTTGCTGACAATATGTTCAACTCAAGTGATTAATTTTTGTAACTTTTACTCTTTTTTCGGTGAAACGGTACAAAGACAGCAGTTGCAAAAACTAAGTTACGATCAAATAAAGATTTACAAAGATTTACAAACTTAGATAAGTTATGACAGTTGCTTACCCACGTAAATTTCAGAATGTTTTAAGTGCCAGAGATGTATTGAAACAGGTGGTATGCGATCGCGAAATCCATCTAATTACCCTCAACCGCTACCGTTATAGTGAACAACACAGTTGCAAAGACCTGACTGAGTTAATTGAACAACTGAATGGACAGCCACGGGAATTAGTGCGGGATTTGTCTCATCACATCTCAGATGAAGCTCGTCATGCCATGTGGCTAACTGACTTATTGGCAGAACTGGGAGCAGATATTGGTAAGCCGCCTGGTTCCTCCTACATCAATGAATTTGAACGCCTACTCGACCGCGAGCAACAAGATCCAGTCCAGTACCTTGATGATTTCGTGATTTCTTCCCTTGCTGCAATTAACGTCACCGAAAAACGGGGCTGTGAGTATTTCTCTGCTCACATTTATGCACTCAAGCAAGGAGCGCAAACCGCAGAAAACATCAAAATCCGGGAAACCATTGAAAAAATTCTCCCAGAGGAAGTGGGACACGTCCGGTGGGGTAATCGTTGGCTAGGAGAACTCGCGCGTAAGAGTCCAGAACATCAGCAAAAAGTAGAGCAAGCCAAGCGAAAATATACCGCAATTGAACAAGCGGCATTTGAATCAGGAATGGATATCACCTTGGGTGCAGAACTACGGCGAGTTGCCAACCTAGTGGAAGTGGCAAATACCATGCCGCTTTTGCAACGTCCTCAATACCTGATGGAACGCTTACCCCAGACTTTGCTAGCGCCTGAGTTGCAATTTACGAGGATTCGGGCTGCACAAAAAGCTTGGCAGCGCGATCCACAGACATTTATTGAGAAGTTTGTGCCAATGTTCCTCAACGGCATCCAGGGAAGAGAAAATAACCGTAAGAAAACAACGGTGTAAAAGGTATTGGGTATTGGGCATTGGGCACAAAAGGTAGAGGTGTCCAGGGGGAGAGAGGAAAAACTGACTGCAACTTCTCCCCTACTCCCTACTCCCTTTATTTAAGTAAAATCTATCTAAAAAGACCAAACGCAAAATCTTGCATCTGGCCTTAGGTGTAGAATGATTAAAATGACTAAGATGATCTGGCGGATACTTCTTAATATTTATTTCGTCAGGTGCCATCTGCAAGAAGAACGAAGCAGGGGGCAAGAGTAGGTCAAGAATAGTAAGATTTGTTGCTAAGTGCAATAAACTTATATTACTTGTGCGAATCCATGCGCTAGATAAGCAAGAGATGAAACGAAAGAGATTTTATGCTTCGGCATTTATTACTCTCGTCAGATTAAGTTTTAAACCCTATTTTGACGTTAGTCTGCCTGCGCGGACTTTGCTTGTGTAGCCGCGATTTCTAATCGCCTGAATTATTCTCTCTCCAGGGTCATAGAAGAGCGCTAAACTGGTGTCGGAGCAAAGAGCAATTAATTGCTGAGGTAGATCGTCAGCTACTCAATGTATGAGAAAAAATCTATTGGGGAATAAAGTGAAGTTGCCTTAAGACTGTTTCCTCAACAAGCAAAATGTCTGAATTAGATGTGCTTTAGGTTAACTGATAGCCTAAGTAACATCTATTTCTAGAGCGGTTGAGGATTGAGACGCAAAGCTTCCCAGAAATATGAGCAACAGTTGTATAGCTTTTGAGGAGTTGGTAATACTGTTGATCAAGACACTTAATTTGATTTGCGTTTTGATCGGTAGGATTGACACCAACTATATATACAAAGCTTGCAGTTGAAATACTAAGCGATCGCTGAAGATTTTCGTGTGTCAACTGTATATATTTCTGCCAGAAAAGCTGTGTCAAGGATGTTAGCATAACATCCCGTTTTCTGGTAATTCTGTTCTTTTAGGAAAAGAGGTATTACCCTACGATAGTTAAACCACAGCATAGATATTTCGGAGTTTTTGTGTCACTTCTCTGCGCCCACTACCGCGATGACGTGGCGCATCATCTGGACTTTGTTCAGATGCCGCCAGCCACTGTTCTGAAGCAGGCGTGGAAGACAGTCCTGCTGATAATTGATTGACCATTGGTTGGCAGTTAGAAGCTAAGGGGCCGAACACCAGACTCGATATTAAAAGTGAAATGGCAGCACGCATAGCAAATGTCTATTTTGGAACTCTCCACTTCACTGATACTTAACTTTTTGATGAATATCCGGACAATTAATCAAAAAGTATTCTGCTTTACTGAAAATAAACTCCTTTTATCCTCCGTTTAAATGTTCGACTAATAACCAATTACCAGAGTGATTCTGACGACCCCACAATGTAACTAATTGTTCGTGGGGATAAAGGCGTAATTGCTCGTCAACATGCGATCGCAAAGTCACAAGCTGCCAATTTTGCCCTTGATATGCGGTTGGCGCTGTGACAGTGAATCTGTATTCTTGCTGTGACAAGCGATGAAAAATGCCTTTGAAACAGTTACTTTCCCCAATTAATGCCTTGTCAAAAGCAGAGTTAGGGTAATCATTCCCGGATGGGCAAGGGTAATCGCCACTAACTGCATAGGCTTGTGGGTTATCTAAGTAATACAGTTGCCAGTGCCGCCAATCCGAATGATTGGGTGGAAGATTAAATAAAGGAATAATTAGGGCTTTTGAGCGATTATCTGCCAATAAAGCCGTTTGCAGATCCCTCACAGGTAAATCTCTCGGCTGGCAGTTTAACTCAACACACATCGCTGCTGCCATCCCTGCTGCTTGCCCAATGCCCATAACCACAGGTTGTAATCTGGTTGCGCCATTGGCAATATGAGAGACGGAAATATTCTTTTCACAGACCAAGAAACCATCTGTTGTGGCTGGAATGAGACAACTGTAGGGAATTGTAAAGGGAGTCCCCGTCCAACGTCCTCCCCAACGGATAGATTTAGGTTGCAGTGGGAATTGCACACCAGGATAATGATGATCGTTGGCGTAGTTACCAACTGCGATCGCTCCGCAAACGCCTGCCGTAGGATGCCCGAAGGGCTGTAGGGCGAACGCATCATTAAATATAGATGCAACTCTACCTGTTGCGATCGGCAAAATATCCTGTTCTCGGACAGTAGTTAGCCCCACTAAGCGGCGGCTTTCCCGATAATAAGGATGCAGTGCAAAAGCTGTAGGGGCGTGAGGAAATACTTTTTCTGCTAAACCATAGCGACGACCAAGCTGTTTTTGGATAAAATGAGCAAAATTTTGGCTGTGCCAGCGAGATTCTTGGATAAATTCACCTCTGGATACATCTGACTCTATCAACCGCCCTACTCCTTCGCCGTAGTCATTGCCACCGATTGGCCAATTCATCATAAACAGGCCACCAGGCAAACGTCCATAATTCAAAAATGTCTCTGCTCCATACCCATCCCAAGCACCTGTAAACTGGGATGGATTATAGTTAGGTGCAGCCGGAATTTCTGGGGCAACGGCTTCACCAAAGTCCTGCATAATTACTACATAAGTGGGCGCTTGCACAGGATATCTCTGGGTTAAAGAGTTAAAACTCACTGGGGCGCTGGGTTCTCCCCACTCCGATTGCAATTCCCAACCCCAACGGTAAGGTATTTCAGCTAACGCCAATAAATCTCCCAATTCTGTGCCATCGAGAATAATTTGGGCTGTGACAGCAAAATCAGCAAAGCGCACACCAGTAATCAAATCACCTTGACGGAACACTTCTATTGGCACTTGTCCAGAAATCCAGTGCAGATTGGGCAATTCCTGCACCCAATCGGCAAAAATCTCTGCTCCAATTCTGGGATCATAACTAAAAAAGCTTACCCAGCTATTATCTAATCCACCAGGTTGTCGTTGTCGCAATTCCTGCAAAAACGCGCCCCATAACCCCGTTTGAAAGGCTTCTAATTCGTTGCCATCGGGTGCAGATACTCCAGCCGAAGTAAGCATTCCTCCTAACCAAGGAAATTCACTCACCAAAATGGTTTTAGCTCCCCGTCGCGCCGCTTGGATAGCAGCTGCGGTGCCTCCGGTTCCACCGCCAACAACTAAGACATCTGCTGTGTATGTCTGATTAAGCATTGCTTCACCTATCTGGAATTTACCCAGTTAGGTTACATCACACAAGGTAGTTTTAATATCCGTTGCCAAAGAAAGGTATAAATAACTTCCTTTTTTGGGCATCTCAACGTATAAAATAATATATATTTAAATTGCATAGGTAAGGCGGGCAAGATGCCCACCCCACAAGAGTTTGCACAATTCAGAATGTGCAAGTTAAATGTCCGAAAGCTTGTTATGCTACTGACAGATGTTTGAACGGACGATCTCGATCTCTTAATTGTTGATCTAACTCCTCTTTGTAAGCCTCAAGTTGCAAAGTTGTCATTGCTTTGAGAACGCGCTGATTACCAGAGGGAATTCCAAGCTGTGCAAGCAATCGCATAATCTCTTGCATTAAATAGCCACGTCTCTCATCATCTCGTAGTTCCTGAATTTGTTGGTTTTCTGCTTTTTGGATAAGAAACCCAGTTTCCAAAAATTTAGTTCCTTCAGTCAGAGAATCAGCACGGGAGGCAACTGTCTTCAGTAACTCAACTACCGATGAGCTATTATTAGATATGGTTCTCATTTTTAGTGACTCCTAAATTATTTAGGTGAATTTGAGGGCTTAATTTTTACGAACGATTTAATTCAAACAAGTTAATAAGCCTGTCCCAAAAGGAACTGGGAAAGGTTAAGCAAATCAAAAGACATTTCAGCAGCCACTGAAGTGTCTTCTTTTTTACCTACCAGCAATTGTTACACGCTAATCTAAATATGTCAAGCCTATTTCTTCTCTGACTTTATCAGCGATTATGTCACTGAGTAAAATCCTAGCTAACTATATTATTGACGTAATACAAAAATAGGGGTAAGCTGAGTTTATCGTCAGCTAATACATAGGAAAGCAGACAAAAATGATACAAAAAGAAGATTTCGATCAACGTCTAAAGGAGTTGGACTGGACGCTTTACAGACTAGCCAAAGAATTTGCAGAATATCGAGCCGTAGGAGGAGATATTTCCCCGGCTTCGCGTTATCACAGTTCTATTAGTAAAGCAATAGAAAGTCCTGGTAAATCTAGACTAGAAACTATTGAAGATATAGTTCAGGTTCTCAACGGAGAGCTAACTATTTTATGGGAAGCGGAAAAAGTAGTTACTATTCGACTAGAAGATGAAACCTTAGAAGCTTTAAAACAGAGAGCCGAAAATGATGGAAAGACTATTAATGAGATAGCCAAACAACTCCTATTACAAGCACTGTCAGGATTTATTGCACAGAAGTCAAAACAACTCAATTTAGTGATGGCTGAAGAAGCCAAAATTTATCGCTCTTTTCATCCTGTGATTGCATCTGCTTATTCTGCTGTACATCAATGGTTGTCAGAAATTCCAGACGCAAAGGGATATAAGGAACTTGACTATTCAAAGGATATTTCAAATTCTTTAGATAAAGCAGATTTAAAAAGTGCAGCATTTCAGTTTTATGCCCTATTTGCTCGGAACTACTTTGAAGTAGCGCATATTTTAGATAATGTTATTAATTCAACTAGGCTAGTCCATAGCATTAAATATAAACCGCGCATTTACTTACTAGATGTTGGTTGTGCAATGGGTGCTGCTACGGCTACTTTTATTGAAAAATTTTTAACCTTGCAAAAAGATGGAATTAAATCAAAAAAAATAGAAATTATTTGTGTAGGTATAGAACCCAATATTTATAGGTATGCTATTTATACAAAGTTGATGCAGGAACTCCAAGACAAGATTAAACCATTTAATATTTTTTTAGATTTCAAGGCAATCAATGAACCTCTTTCACAAGCAATTTTGACTACAATTACTCACCTAAAAAACAAACTAAATGATAAAGATTCTCCCGTGAAAGCTTTGTCTAATCTTTTTGTAATGCAGCTTGATATTGCTTCAGCTATTGGTAAAGATGACGTTATCAAACGAGAAAGAGATAAAAAACTCAAAGCATTAGGATTAGAACCAGAAAGTGATACAGAAATAGAAAAAGAGTTTTGGCAAGATGAAGCACTTTCCTTAAAACGATTATTAGAGGAAGTACCTATTGAAAAGTTGCATTTGATGACAATAGGAACAAAAAACTTAGAAAAATCTCTTCAAGAGATAATTCAAGTTAGTGATATTAATGAAGGAATCAACGCTATACACAAAGCTATTGAAAACCTTATTGGTAAAGTTCATAAAATTTCTGATGTTATTGAAGGTCAACAAGCAGTTTATTTTGAAAATCCCGTTAGTAGTTATTGGCAAGATAAAAACATTTTAAATCATACTGCTCAATTTAATGCTGTTTGTCAAACAATTAAAAACATCGAGCTTGAAGAGGACAATGAATGGAATAAATTGATAAGTTTGGAAAATATAGAAAAAGCTTGGGTTAAAGCTAGAAGTAATTTATTTAATGAATCTTTTTATGACGAAATAGAAATCCGGTTATTTGAAAATAATCTTGATGAAAATTTGCAGATGCTTGTTGATAACTTAGTTGACAGGTTATATTCAGATAATTTTCTGCCGTCGAATCAAGATATTGACTATAAATTTGTCAAGGGGAGAGCAAAAGGTCGTCCAAAGCAGCTAACTCGTTTAGAAGAAGAAATATTAGCTATTGCTATTCTGCAAACTATTGGAAAAAAAAATAAATCTGATGGACAAAAAAATAAATCTGAATTTTTTTCCTATCAACTAAATTTAGAACCAACAGAAGATTTATATGAAAATTACTTTCCTAACTATAAAAAGTTTTTAAAAGTATCAGAAAACAGTGCTAGAAGTTATCAAAATGGTGCTGTTTTAAGAACTGACATAGAATCATATTATGTCAAAGTTAGACAAGAACAGTTAATTGATATTACTGAAAGAGAATTACAAATTAGCAGTATACGGATTAAGTGGTTACTGAGTCAAATTCTCCAAAAAAAGTTGGATGGACATCAAGATGATATAGGACTTAAACAAGGAACTTTGACATCAGGCTTTTATGCTAATTTGTATCTGAAAGCTGTTGATGATTATTTCGCTAATGAACCAAAGTGGAAACATAAAATAAATTTTCACCGTTATGTTGATGATATTATTGCAGTTGTTCCACACGCTAATGATCTTGAAACACTTGAAATAGAATTGAAAGATAAACTCAGCAAACGAGGACTGAATCTTAATAAAAATAAAACAGAATATTATGATAATATATTAGAATTTTTGCCAAGTACAGAACTAGATAATGATTTAGATAAATTAAATGAGGAATTTAATCCAATACTTTATCGTTTATGGATAATGAATTATGATTACCGCACTGAATTTGAGTTAGCTAATAGTAGTCATGATGAAAAATCATGGTGGAAGCTTATCAAAATATATCAACATTGTTTGTATTCTCTAGGAATTTATGTTCCAGAAACGCGGTTGAGTCGGAAAATATATCAAAACTTAAATTCAGAAAACTTAAACATCAAAAAGAAATTAGACTTTCCATCTTTCCCTACAGATGATAACTTTATCATCATTTCTAAATGGGGTAGTCAATTCCAAGAATTGAATCATACTTGGATTTATCGCAAAAATCAAATTAAATCTAAAGTTGTTAATCTTTTTAAAAATAGCTTAAAAGAACTACAAGAAGTTATCAATAAAAAAGATGATTTTATTAGTAAGCAAGAAAAGCGGAAATTAAATATAAAACAAAGACAATTAGAAACTCGCATTAGAGCATCGGTCAAAAAGTTACGAATTCTAGGGTTTGATGAAGTATGGCAAGAAATCGTTTTCATAATGTGCGACTTATTTATAATCCGTGATTTACTGGATGTTGTCATTGGTTTAGCTTCTCAAGGACATACAGATGCTATCAAGCATCTATGGAAACACTATCAAAGTGGCAAAATAGCAGATGAAGAAGCAAGTGAATATGTCCGTGCTATTTTACTTGAAGCATTTCGCTTTCTCCCAATACTTGAGTTAGAGAATTGGCAATTAATATTTCAATCTGCAACAGCAGCTAAATCTGATATCGAAAAGCTGAAATCTACAGAAACTTGGCTATATTTAGGACATCTGGCAAAGCCTTATGTGCAACCTCAGCATCTTCAAAATGTTGTCAAGGCTTTAAATAGTGTTCCTTCTCCATTTACTCGACTCAAGAAAAACTACATCTTGATTTTGGGGATGTACAATTACAACTTGCCAGATAATATTCCATTTTCAGATGAAGAAAAAAATGATTATTTAATCAAAGATGTTTTGAAACTTGCAGAATCAGGAAAAGTTTCAGAAATATTCAGAGAAATTGAACCAGCAAGAGTTAGACAATATTACAACCTGAAACAAGCAGCCGTTACTAAAGATGAACAATATTCTCAGTAAAAATTATCATACTTTCTATGTCTCAAACCCAAGCAAACCCAGAACAACTAAAAATCATCAACCACATCAACGGAGCAATATTAGTACTTGCTCCTGTGGGAACTGGTAAAACCCGCGTTTTATCAGAAAGGGTTGTAAAAGCTATTAATAGCGGTATTCCTGCTCAAAAAATACTATGTCTAACTTTCACTAACCGCGCAGCTAAAGAAATGAGCGAACGGTTAGCAGAAATTTGTCCAAAGGAGTTCCGCTACATTACCATCAAGACATTTCATAGTTTATGTACTTCAATACTGCGAGTAGAAGCTCGTCAAATTGGTTTACCAGCAGATTTTGTAGTTTATGATGATGGTGACTGTCTTGGACTAATTAAAGATATTTTCCGTCTCACAAAAGACAAAGAAGCTCAAGATAAGTTTTCTCAATTAACTGATTGTAAAGTTAAAGCTAGTCAATTGCAGTTATCTCCCAATTATCCCTTAGAAAAATTATTTGCACCTTTAGGAATAGGTGATGCAAAATTAGCTAGTCAATATCAAAGCATTCTCCAAGAACGTCATGCTCTTGATTTTGCTGACTTAATCTTTTATGTTCGTTCAATACTAAATTCCTATCCTGAAATTCAACAAAGATGGAAGCAACGCTTTGACTTTATCCAAGTTGATGAAGTACAAGATACTCATCTATCTGAATATGAAATCGTCCGTTGTTTAGCTTCTCGTACTGGAAATATTGCTATGATTGGTGATTTAGACCAAACTATTTACGAGTGGAGAGGTTCTGAACCTGATAAATTTATTAGTCAATTTAAACAAGAGTTTCAACCTCAAGAATATTCTCTGACTTGGAATTATCGCGCTACTCAAACCTTACTTAATGCTGCTTCTGGTTTTGCTGACTCTTTTGAACAAAGATACACAAAAATTAGCCCTGCGCCTAATTGTGAGGTTGGAGAATTAATTCCAGTTTATGCAGGTAAAAATGAATTGGATGAAGCAAAATGGATTGCAACACAGATTCAAAAATTAGCTAATAATGACCCCAATTTTCTCTATAACCGTATTGCTGTTTTAACTAGAAATCATAAACGAATTGAGGTTATTACTAAAGTTTTAGAAAAGTTAAATGTTCCCTGTGTAACAGTTGAGCAACATCAATTCTTCATGCGTCAGGAAGTTAAAGATGCTTTGGCTTATCTACGATTAATATTAAATCCTTTTGATACAGGTTCAATGCGTCGGATGTTACTGCGTCCAAATCGGGGAATTGGTTCTGTCACTATTGAGAATGTTATCAAAGAGGGAGAAGATTGTGGGTTTAAACTCACTGATATGGCTTCAACTCAAACTTTTATTGATGGTGATCCTTTTAGTAATTTACTAATTGCTTATAATTCTGGCACAATTGTTGTTTTTGATGTG
Source organism: Nostoc sp. (assembly GCF_036917135.1). GTDB lineage: Bacteria > Cyanobacteriota > Cyanobacteriia > Cyanobacteriales > Nostocaceae > Nostoc. The sequence continues at coordinate 17,728 of NZ_JBALEA010000023.1, forward strand.
GAAACAACTGGTTTTTCAGCGAGTCAAGATGAAGTTATTGAAATTGCTGCTTCTAAATTAGTTGCAGGGAAACTAGAAGCAGAATTTCATGCTTATATTGCCAATACTGTTCCAGTGGGAGAATCAGAACAAATACATGGTTATAGTGATGATTTTCTATCCGCAAATGGTAGACCTTCAATTGATGTTTTACAGGAATTTTTAGGCTTTACTCAAGATGCTTTTTTAGTTGGGCATAATCTTGGCTTTGATATCAAGATGATAACAGCCCATGCTCAAAAAGTCGGTTTATTCACTCCGAAATTTAAATGGGCAGATACTTGGGATTTAGCTAAACGCTTTATAGAATCAGATAGCTATAGTCTTGAAGCTTTGGCAACTAAGTTAAAGCTGACTCAATTACCCAGTCATCGTGCAATTGACGATACTCGCACAACGGTTGAATTGCTGGCAATTTTAATACCTCTAATTGGAATTCATACTGACTATCGCCAAGCTTTAGTCTATCGTTATGGAGAAGAGTTTGAAAATTTAGCTAATGATATTGAGAGTTGGAGAGATGCTAGTCAAAAATTACGCCCAGCAGATTTATTAGGTAAAATTTTAGTTGAGTCTGGTTTATATGACTATTATCACCAGGACAAATCAAAACGCTTAGAGAATATCAAACGGCTAGTAAAGATTTTTCAAGCACAGGATGATTTAGAACTTCATCCAGATACAGCACTCAGAAGTATTATTGAGTATACTGCATTAGCGAAAAACTTAGATCAAATTTCTCAAGATAATAATCAAGTCCTTGTTATCACAATTCATCAATCAAAAGGCTTAGAATTCGATACAGTTTTTCTAGCAGGTATATCTGAAGATGAATTTCCTACTTATTTCAGTGTGCGTGATAGTAATTTAGAAGAGGAAAAACGTTTATTTTATGTAGCTATGACAAGGGCAAAAAAACGCTTGTTTATATCGTTTTTTATGAAAGATTCTAAAAACTACTCGAAGTCCAAAAGTCAGTTTATTGCTTCACTCCCTTGTGAGTATTTAGTTTAAACTATAGGAATCCAACTTGAGTATTGCTAAGTATACTGAGAACCAAAACTTGATCTGGTAATATTTCAGTCAGCTTGGCTTTTCAAAAATCAAATAGTATAGATAAAAGCGGGCATCTTGCCCACACCACAAGATTAGATCAATTATTTTTTACCCCTGGAATATAGACAGGTGCTTGATTTTTATTTCGTTTATTGCGTTTGTGTAATACAATCAAAATAAAATAGCAAGCTAACCCTCTTTATGAATACCTTCTTATCTAACCAAAATCTGCCGACTGATTCCAGTCGGATTACAGAAGCCGAAGCTGAGGCTATAAAGCAACTTGAATACATACTCAATCAGGAAAAAAATCAACTGAAATTAGCAGCAAATGGCGAAGAAATGACTATTCCTGATTCTGTATTTCGTGTATTACGCCAAGTAGTGCAGGCAATGGCATCAGGCAAATATGTATCTATAGTTACACATAATCCAGAGTTAACAACACAACAAGCGGCTGATTTGTTGAATGTATCACGTCCCTATCTGATTAAATTATTAGAGCAGGGTGAGCTTCCTTATATTATGGTAGGAACTCATAGACGGGTGAAATTTGAGGATTTAATCAAATATAAACAGCAAAGGGATACTAAACGTGGACAATTGTTACAGGAACTAATAGAAATGAGTCAAGAAGCTGGACTTTATGATTATGAAGAATAATTAAAATAGTCAAATTACTATGCCTAATGTAATCTTAGATGCTTGTGTTTTGTTTCCAATGTACCTACGAGATACCTTACTTTCTACAGTTGAGGCTGGTTTGTATGGACATTACAGCGCTTCCCGCTATTATGCAATACAGTTTTCTCCTTGCCCCTCTTTTAGCATAGCTTTCAGCTTTGAGGATGTACCTCATAGCTGCCGTAAGTGCTGTATTGGTCACAAAAAATCTTAGATGAAGCAATAGGAAATCTGATCAATAAAGGATATATGTCAAATGAGGGAGCGAGAAATTTAGAAGCGGTCATGAAAGCAGCTTTTCCCGAAGCGATGATTGAAGTACCTATAGGACTGGAAGAATTAATGACAAATCATCCTAAAGATCGTCATGTTCTGGCTGCTGCTGTAGTTGCTAAAGCAAAGATTATTGTTACCAGAAATATTAAAGATTTTCAGGATCAAGATTTAAACTATTGGAATGTAAGAACACAGTCACCAGATGATTTTCTTTGTGATCTATTTGAACAATATCCTAAAATAATGGTTCAAATTTTGCTGAAACAATCTCAAAACTATAAAAGAAATCCTCGGACTGTTGTCGAATTACTAGATAAGCTGAGTAACCAGATACCAAAATTTTCCGAAAAAATCCGCACTTTCATAACCTAACCTGAACCGCTTGATGTTACATCTATAACATCAAGCGGTGAAAATCAACATGAAAGCACAGGTATTTAGAGGCGTTAATCAACTTTCTTACGAAGATATCCCAGTTCCAACTCTGGAACCAGATGAAGTGCTGGTACAGGTGCGGGTTGTGGGGTTGTGTCAGTCAGATATAAAAAAAATTCGTTATCCGCTTTATGAACCGCCGCGCATTTTTGGACATGAAACTGCCGGCACGATCGCAGCAATAGGCAATAATGTCAAAGGTTGGCAAGTTGGACAACGGGTAGCGGTGATGCACCACATCCCTTGTATGCGTTGCGCCTACTGCCTAAATGATAATTTCTCCATGTGTAATGTTTACAAAAACATCTCCACTACCGCAGGTTTTAACGCCAGTGGTGGCGGTTTTGCCGATTATGTCAAGGTTCCTGGACATATTGTGGAAAATGGTGGGTTGATTCCCATCCCGGATAACATCAGTTTTGAAGAAGCCAGTTTTGTCGAACCGACTAATTGCTGCTTGAAAGCTGTGAAAAAAGCTCAAATTGCTCCAGGACAAACTGTATTAGTTACTGGTGCTGGGCCAATTGGGTTAATGTTTATCATGTTGGTGAAGTATTTCGGAGCAAAAGCGATCGCTACCGATTTACTACCCTCTAGAATTGATAAAGCCTTGAGTGTCGGTGCAGAGGCGGCTTTTGATGCCCGTGATCCCGATTTAACCGCCAAAATTCATGCCTTAACTGGTGGACTAGGTGTTGATATTACCTTGCTGGCTGTTCCTAGCGAGAAAGCCTTCTTTCAAGCACTTGATAGTACCCGCAAAGGCGGTAAAATCTTGTTTTTCGCGGAATTCCCTGATGAAGTGGAAATTCCCATTAATCCCAATGTCCTCTATCGTCGGGAAATCGACTTGATCGGTAGTTATAGCTCATCTTATCGGCTTCAGAATCTCTCAGCCGATATTGTGTTTAATCAGCGAATTGATGTAAAAGCGTTGATTAGCGATCGCTATCCCTTAAAAGATTTATCAGCAGCTGTAGAGCAAGCGATCGCACCCACACCGGATACTTATAAAATCTTAATTTATCCGTAAAAGAAAGATGAGGGGAATGAGGAAGCAATTTTTCTCCCTCATCTCCCTCTGCTCTTCATCAGCCTAATAAAAATGCTTATTACCCAAGTTGCAGTCGCTCTACTAGCTTTCTACGTCGCCTGGAATCTCGGAGCAAATGATGTCGCTAACGCGATGGGAACCTCTGTAGGTTCTAAAGCTGTTACTCTCAAACAAGCGATAATCATTGCAGGGGTATTAGAGTTTACGGGTGCTGTATTGTTTGGACATGAGGTAACGGAAACCCTAGCAACGAAAATTGCTAATCCCGCCTTATTCGCAGCTACACCCCAAATATTCGTTGTTGGGATGGTAACGGTGCTAATTTCTTGTGGTGTCTGGTTGCAAATTGCCACATCACGGGGTTTACCAGTGTCATCTTCTCATGCCGTTGTTGGTGCGATCGCTGGATTTAGTTGGGTAGCTTTGGGATCAGGTGCAATTGATTGGTCATCAATTGGCTTGATTACCATTGGCTGGATTTTAACACCGTTAATTAGTGGTGCGATCGCAGCTTTATTTTACAGTCAAATCAAACACTGGATTTTGGATCAACCGAATCAAGTAGTCCAGTTACAAGAATGGATTCCCTGGTTGAGTACTCTGCTGCTAGGTGTATTCGGCGTGATTGTATTACCATCGCTGACAGAACCGCTAACCAATTTTGTAATTGAGCAAGTTGGTTTTACAATCCCTGCTTACGACATCCCCCTATTAACGGGTGCAATAGCAGTTGTTGGACTCACAATAATTAGTTGGCGACAATTAGGGGAGATTGAAAAAGGGGGATTGGAGGAAACATTTTTACCCCAGACTCAGGAATTACCATCAATCCAAAATCCAAAATCTAAAATCCAAAATCCCGTTGAGGGCATATTCGCCCGATTCCAACTGCTAAGTGCTTGCTTCGTAGCCTTTGCTCATGGTTCTAATGATGTGGGAAATGCGATCGCTCCTTTAGCTGCGATCGTTTACATTAATCGTACTGGTAGCGTACCCATCGATGGTATCACTATCCCCCTTTGGATTTTAATCCTTGGTGGTGCTGGTATTGTTGGTGGTTTAGCCGTCTGGGGTAAAAAAGTCATCGCCACCATCGGCGAAAACATCATTTCCTTGCAACCTAGTAGTGGATTTTGTGCCGAACTTGCTACGGCTACTACCATCCTCATCGCTTCCCGGCTCGGTTTACCAGTCTCCACTTCCCACGCTCTCGTCGGTGGTGTAGTTGGTATTGGACTGGTGCAAAATCTCAAGTCGATTAAGTTCCAAACACTAAAAGGCATTGCCGCCGCATGGATAATTACAATCCCCGTGAGTGCTGGACTAAGCGCTGCCATCTTTAGCATCGCCCGGATTTTATTATTCTAAAGGAACTCCAAGAAATAAATTATCCAATATTGTGGGGTGGGCAACATGAACGCCTAGTTGATATGGCTCTCGTGTCGTCCACCCCACAAGAGTTAATTGGATATTTTTTTATTTGTCAGTCCCTAAGAATTATTAATATTTTCCTTATTTTTTCCTCTACTGCATTTACTCAATGCAAAACCGAGACTGCAACAACGCCAAAAAAGTGTCCTTTTGCAGAATTGCTGCTGATTCATTAGAATGTTGTGCAGGGGACAGCGTAATCTTTGAATTTCCACAGAAAGATACTTTAATCTCGATTTAGAGATATAAACTGTCACACAAGTTACATTCCACACAAATTTGCAGCTAGTTTCGCAAATCAGACAGTTTTGTGGCAGTAGCGCACACCTGCAAATCTTTGAAAATTCTGATTGGCAGCAAAACAATAAATATTTATTTGGAGTGAGATTTATTTAAAAGTAAAAATCTCATTGGCAAATAATTGATGAAAATTAAACTGGACAAAAACAAAACAAGTCCCAGTTAAAGCCACTTCCAGGCGTAGCGATAAATCCCAAATCTCAAATCTCAAATCTCAAATCGAATGGCTAACTGCTTGTCAATTGTGAAGAAAACACGGTGTAGTAACCCGTAGACCAAGTTTAATGCTTTGCTAACCTGTGTCTAGTATGACAGAATTACGTTGAAATGCGGAAGTGCTGTTAAAATTTTTAATTTATCTGACAAAATACAGGAAATTAGGATGACCGCCAATAAAGTGTACCGGAAGCAGCTTTATCGTCAAAGTGTTAGAGGTTAGAAGCTAATGGGGCGATTCGAGAAGCAACCAGAAAACCCAAGAGTCAGAGGCGAGCTATCCAGAGCAGCAGAAAATGCTCTTTGGGCTGTAGTTGAAGATTTAGAGAATCTTCAGCAGAATGTCCTCAGAGCCTTGCAGGAAGACGTAAAGCGGCTTCAGTCAGAAAAAAACCGGTTATCTGATGAAATTCAAAGCTTGGTAGAGGAAAAAGAGCATTTACAACAAGTGCGCCAAATTACTGAGCAGCAAGTGTTAATTCGGCAACTGGCAGAAGTTCTGGCCAAGCATATATCTTCACAACTGCAATCCTCTCTGGCAACTTTAGCTAATCAAAATATAGACGGCAAATCTTATGAACAAGCGGCGCTAAAGTCTGCTGAAGTGAGCAGCAATGTAGTAGGTGAAATCAATGAAAAAGTCGAACACATGTTTGACAGTCTCGATGACACCGTTACTGTTACTTTTAACTCGTTGCAGCAGGAGTTGAAAAACTATCAAAGTAATCTTTCCCAACAGTTGTCACGGATGTACAGCCAGCAGCAGCAAGGGGAAACGATTTTGACGGAGTTTGTTAATCGCCTGCATGGAGAACTAGAAAAAACTATAGAAGAAACTTCCCGCAAGCCACCAACAGCAGGTACACCTACTGTTTTGCAGTTTACGGAACCAGAGAAAAACAGTTCTTTTGAGACATCCCCACCACCGTTTGGCGAAGTAGCAAGAAGTTATCCTGAGCCAATTCCCCCGATTCCCAATAAATTTTCAGAAGGGGAAACCATATCAGAGCCAACCGTTGTTAGAGAAAATGCCGCAAACCTAATTTCTACCCCCAGCCAGGAGTTGTCCCAAAGGGAAAGGACATCAGAGCCGCAGGTTGTGAGAGAAAACGCCGCGAATCCAATTTCTACCCCCAGCCCGGAGTTGTCCCAAAGGGAAAGGACATCAGAGCCGCAGGTTGTGAGAGAAAACGCCGCGAATCCAATTTCTGTCCCCAATCAGGATTTGTCCCAAAGGGAAACGACATCAGAACCGAACTCGGCTGTAGTTCCGCCACCAAAGGACGATGCTACCGAACCAATTTCTGTCCTCAATAACGACTTATCGGAAAACGAAACGACATCAGAGCCTCCCCTTACATCTTTGCTACAGCCCAGAGTAATGCGGCCTTCTCCAAAGAATCCTAATGAACCACTTATTGTCCGCCGCAAGAACGTATCAGAGAGCAAAGCTAAATCCTCACCAACTACTGAGCTAGAGCCGCAGCCGGAAGCAAAACCCCCACAATCGCGATCGCCTAATTCCTCTGGCTTATCCACACTCCAAATCGGTTTCTTGTTGATTGTCTCATCGGTAGTGGTATCGTCGCTTTACAACGTAGCCATTAAGGTGATTTTCCACGAAGGTTCTCAGATTTTTGGAGTATTAGAGGTAGAGCAGTTGCTACCCCCGACTTTGGGCAATACTCTGTTAATTTTGACGCTCCGGTTTATGGTAGTGGTACCACTGATGGTATTGTTGTCTCCTATATTGCATCCAAGATTATGGCAAGACTTGGACAACTTGGCCGCTTCAGTGCGAGGAAACCCCACACCTACCAATGCCGCTACGAAGCAGATTTTGATATTGTCCATTGTGAGTGGGTGCTTTTTATTCTTGTCTCAGGTGCTAATCTACATTGCGATCGCTCAAGTCCCAACTGGAATGGCGATCGCACTGTTCTTTATCTATCCAATGGTTAGTGGATTATTGTCGTGGTTTCTGTTCCGCGATCGCCCCACCATCTTCCGGATCGGTGCGATCGCCGCCATTTGCTGCGGTGAATTGTTGGTTTTAGGTGGTTCTCCCAATATCGGTATCAGTAATACTTCAATGGGAAGCAGCACCGCCATTCTTTCGGGCGTAGCTTTTGCTGCTTACATAATTCTGACGCGGGTTTGTGCCAGCAAACTGCATCCGGTGACTTTTACTTTAATTAACTTCGCTACCATGTTGTTATTGAGCTTTATCTGCTTGATGCTACCTTTGCCAAGTAGTTGGAACTTGGTAGTAGTTGACCCCTCGAAAATGCTGGAACTAGTTTTAAGCGCATTTATTTTGGGTGTGCTGACTCTTGCCGGCTATTTGCTCAACAATATTGGTATTAGTAAACTAGGTGCCTCGCGTTCGGCGCTCATCGGTGGTAGCATCCCAGTTTTAACCGTGATTTTCGCTGGGCTAATTATTCAAGAAAATTTAGATATTGTGCAAATTCTGGGAGTGTTATTTGTAACCTTCGGCGCGGCTGCTTTCAGCTTTGAAACAATGCGAAATCAGGTTAAACCCTCTAGTCCGACAAACTAAATGACGAGTTCAATCAGCTTAAGTGTGATGGGAGCTACTTTATCTCCCATCACCCTCAGCATGAATCGTGACGCTAAATCATCTGTGATCAACCAGATCCCCGACTTCGTAAAAGTTGTCGGGGATTTAAGTTTTTAGGAATGATTTTGGACTGGTGTATGGATGCAGATAAGCTAAACCACATCTAGTTTGCATATTCAAAATTAATATAACTCTTGTGGGGTGGGCAACATGAGCGCCTTAATTATACAAATTAAATACGCAACAGCTTAATACTTAATAGATCAGCAAGAAGTAATCAGAATAACTTAACTTGTAATATATTTTTAGGGATTTTGCCTGATACAGGTAGGGAAAACACGTATATATAAGCAGTACTACTCATACTGACTCCAGCAGTTCAGCTTGAGTACTTGCTCAGAGAGGATATTGGCAAGGAGTTAAGACCATTGCAGCACATTTTGGAACTAGGAGATGAAGAGTTGCAGATACATGAATATGTGGAGCGATCGCCCGTAAAACAGCTAGTACCTTTATCCTACGAAAAACCCTGCAAGTAACGCGAAATTCAAATTTCCTTATTTCGATACTCTTGTGTTTCGTGAGATGGTATCTTTATTTCTGTCGGTCTTGACTAGTCAATTTAGTCTGCGTAGGCGTAGCCCACCGTAGGTATCGCCCAGATGCCCAGAAAAAGCAGCTTATATCGTAGTCGGCTGAGGACTATCCTCCTTTTATAGCAACAAGTATCTACGTAATTCAAGTCTCCCAAATATATAAAACAGCGAGGTGAAAACATACTTGAAAGTAGCCAGTGAATTAGTTAAATCATGAAAAATTAAAATTCTTTCATGAAAAAAATATAAATTCATTGAAAAAAGTCTCTACATAATCATCAGATGTAATCCAAGATGTTTTATTATATGTATGGCTAGTAAATAATATTTCCGTTATTAGGAAAAGCAACAAAGCCTTATGGCTACGCGATTCAGTCAGAATTAATCGCGGTATTCTGTGTCAAATTCTCAAAAAAAATGATAAATCAGACTTGGATTTAATAGTCAATATGAAATATCATCAAACCTTGATTTAAGCAGAATAGAAACTATTTAAATACGCATGATTGATAAACTTTAAAATATAGAATTTTATTTCATAAGCAAAAAATAATGATATGATAATAAACAATATGTGAAAAGAAACAGGTATTTTGAAATTGGAATTATTCGCTCTACTTGATGCCTACTATCTTCCCTCAAGCCAACGGCTGATAATGCCGAGACATCACCGGAGGTTGTTAACGGGATGATATTTCACTAAGAGCCGTGTGGCTCAACCTCTAAATGTGGCTACACCTGGTAAGCGATTTCTTTTTAGACCACTCCCAATTATTTCTAGCCACCTGTGTACTACAAATAATTCATCAAAGCTGAAAAACCCATCTTTTTCTAATAACAGATATCCCAGATGAACCGTGCAAACTTATTTTTACTCCCAGTCGGCATCATGCCATAATTAGGTGTAATCGGTTTGATCTTGTTGCTCTTAAAAGATGAGAAAAACCCCAGAAAACTGAAAAGCTTTGTAGATTAATTGCAACATAGTTGACTTTTGGGACGTAATCGCCCTCAGCTAGACTTGGCGATGTTTGTAATTTTCTGGTCAAATGTAGGGACAGTTATTAGTAACAATACTAAATCTGCTTATGTTCCAGAAAATATGCGAAAATGGTAGTTTGCGCTACCGCCGATCTCATAGTTATCGCATACTAATATAATCTGAAGTGGAAAAATCGCCTTCAGCCAGGTGTCTACTACCTAATTCTCACTCGATTAAAAATTCTGTAAACGTGCTATTCAATTGTCTGTAATATGAGTAACGATATAGATCTGATCAAACGTCTTGACCCCAGTGCGATGGATCAGATCATGCTTTATCTGGCTTTTAGTGCCATGCGGACGAGTGGGCACAGGCATGGGGCATTTTTAGACGCAGCCGCAACAGCAGCAAAGTGTGCAATTTATATGACCTATCTTGAGCAGGGACAAAACCTGCGGATGACAGGGCATTTGCACCACCTAGAGCCGAAACGAGTAAAAATTATTGTAGAAGAAGTCAGACAGGCGCTAACAGAAGGCAAGTTGTTAAAAATGCTGGGTTCTCAGGAACCTCGCTATCTAATTCAATTGCCTTATGTCTGGCTAGAGAAGTATCCTTGGCAACCGGGGCGATCGCGTGTTCCTGGTAGCAATCTGACAAGTGAAGAAAAAAGACAAATTGAGCAGAAACTACCAAGTAATCTACCTGATGCCCAGTTAGTAAGCTCCTTTGAGTTTCTGGATTTGATTGAGTTTTTGCACAGGCGATCGCAAGAAGACTTGCCAACCGAACACCAAATGCCATTGAGTGAAGCCTTGGGTGAGCATATCAAGCGGCGTCTACTCTACTCAGGCACGGTAACACGCATTGATTCTCCTTGGGGAATGCCCTTCTACGCTCTTACCCGTCCTTTTTATGCCCCAGCAGACGATCAAGAACGTACCTACATCATGGTAGAAGATACCGCTCGGTATTTCCGCATGATGAAAAATTGGGCAGAACGGCGACGAAATGCCATGCGCTTACTGGAAGAACTTGATATACTGCCAGAAAAAATGGAACAGGCTATGGAAGAATTGGATGAAGTTATCCGTGCCTGGGCAGATAAATATCACCAAGATGGTGGTATTCCAGTGGTTTTACAGACGGTTTTTGGCGAAAGAAAAGACTAGTAAGCTGTTGTGCCTTTAATTTGCACTAATATTTTTTGAATGTGATTGTGGGGTGGGTATTTTGCCATTGGTGTCAAGTTAAGGTCGATGCCCAGATATCAAGCAATCTTGAGGCAGTGCGTCAGCGACACCGACGCACTGCCTTAAGCAATCCTATGGAATGTTGATCCTCGACTAACCTTTCTTAGGAGTTGTAGTTGTGGATTTTGTGTAGGCATAGCCCAACCTAGGCATCGTGCGCCATTGAAAAAATATAAACTGCGAAAAACCATCTCCAGGGAAATACGTTCTAAGGTTTGTTGCAAAGCCACAGCGATATCAGCAAACAAATCACAAACTTGCTGTAGTGAAAGTTGTTGAACATTAGTCCTTGCGTACCTGGACTGATTAACTCAAACAGTCTATATTCCAATACGCTTGGGTTAAGGATTTTTGGTGCTAATTTTAGACCTGTAGAGATGCGAAATTTCGCGTCTCTACCAAGGGTTTTGGGCTTAACTGAACGGTATTGGCCTATATTCTATTTCTTGGCTTGATGAGTCAGTGTGGGTAATTCACACTAAAACTCAGCACTTTGGGGTGTACGGGGAAAGGGAATCACATCACGAATATTTGCCATACCCGTTATGAATTGCACAAGTCGTTCAAAACCCAACCCGAAACCAGCATGGGGGACACTACCATAACGACGCAAATCTAGATACCACCACAAATCTTCTGGGTTTAATCCTTGCGCTAACACGCGGCGTTCTAATACTTCCAAGCGTTCTTCGCGCTGGGAACCGCCGACAATTTCGCCAATTTTCGGTGCGAGAATATCCATTGCGCGGACAGTTTTTTCATCGTCGTTTAAACGCATATAAAATGCTTTGATTTGCGCTGGGTAATCTGTAACAATTACTGGCTTTTTGAACTGTTGTTCAGCTAGGTAGCGTTCGTGTTCTGATTGTAAATCTAAACCCCAACTCACGGGATATTCAAATTTAACATCAGCTTTTTCCAAAAGTTTGATGGCTTCTGTATAAGTTAAGCGTTCAAACTGATTATTAATAATATTTTCGGCTGTGGACAACACAGATTTATCAATGCGTTCATTGAAAAATTCCATGTCTTCTGGGCAAGTTTGCAACACATATTTAAAAATGTGTTTGAGAAACGCTTCAGCTAAATCCATATCGCCTTCTAAGTCACAAAAAGCCATTTCTGGCTCAACCATCCAAAATTCTGCTAGGTGGCGCGAGGTATTGGAATTTTCTGCACGGAAGGTAGGGCCAAAGGTGTAGACGTTAGAAAATGCCATCGCCATCACTTCCGCTTCCAACTGGCCGCTAACTGTTAAATATGTGGGTTTCGCAAAAAAGTCTTGGCTGTAATCTACTGCTTGATTATCTGTGCGGGGAATATTCTTTAAATCTAAACTGGTAACGCTAAACAGTTCACCCGCGCCTTCGCAATCGCTAGCAGTGATGATGGGTGTGTGTACCCACAAAAAGCCTCTTTCTTGGAAAAATTGGTGAATTGCTGCCGAACAAGCATTTCTGACGCGGAAAACGGCACCAAAGGAATTGGTACGCGATCGCAAATGTCCAATGGTTCGCAGAAACTCAAAGGAATGGCGTTTCTTTTGCAGAGGATATGTATCGGGATCAGCTTCGCCGTAAACTTTCACTGTCTCGGCTTTCAACTCAATTCGCTGTCCTTTACCAAGAGAAGCCACTAGTACCCCTGTTGCTTCGACAGCAGCACCCGTATTTAGTTTTTTCAATATAGCTTCGTAATCTGGCAAATCCTGATTAATGACGACTTGCAAATTAGCTAGTGATGAGCCGTCATTGACTTCAATAAAAGCAAACCCTTTGGATTCGCGTTTCGTCCGCACCCAGCCTTGCACTTTGAGGGACTCATCAGGTTCGCCACTTCGCAATATTTCTGCAATCCGTCGATTTGCCATATTTTACAACTTATATTTCGTCAACGTAGTGAGTACAAATATTAAAGAATCTTAACCATTTAATCCAATTCAAAATCTCAAATCGTTCGACTGAGCGACTTGTGCCGAGCATCTCGACTTCGCTTGATGGAGCCGGAGCCGAGGTAAGCCGAAGTCCAAAATTGAGATTACCCAGCATAAGACTTTAATATCCAGCCTATGATAACGCCCATTCCACCAAAGCGGACGACTTGCCAGAAAGGTTTTTTCAGGCTACGCCAAGAAAATAACTGACTTTCTAAGTTGAGTTCTAGCATTTCCAACTGCCGTTGAATTTGCCGTAACTCTGCTTTGATTTCTGGTGTCTGAGATTTATTGTGCTTCAGTTGATCCCGACGCTGTTGCCATTGTGCCTGTTGTTGGCGATCGCGTTGCACTTGATCGTAACGTTCTTTTAAGGAGAGGAGCGATCGCTCTACTTCCTCTAATTCTTGCTCAAAGTCTGGTTCTGGATTTTCCCCTGGCGGTTGTGATTGTTTAGACGGCTTCATGTACAAGTAGTAAACTAAGATTAAATTGTGAACCAATAGTCATTAGTCATTGGTCATTAGTCATTTTCGGTTATTCACCAAGGACAAAGGACAAATGACAAAGGACAAAGGACTTAAAATTATGTCTCAATCTACCCAGCTGCCCAAAACCACTCAACTGAATGAACTTAGTACTTTGGAACTAGCTCAAGCCCTAATGGAAAGGTTGAGCATTTCCCCTGACGATTGGCATCGCCTCAAGTCTAACCGCAATTCTCGCGCTAATGAACAAGTGGCAGCAGCGATTGTGTATCTTTTAAAGAATCAGCCACAAGAAGCTCAAGCTAGATTAGAACAAGCAGTTGGTTGGTTAGATCGCTCCATTTCTGCGCCTCCCTGTCCGAGTCACGGAAAAAGTTAGGAGTGAGGAGTTAGGAGTTAAAAGTTTTAAGCTCCTAACTCCTGTAGAGACGCGATTAGTCGCGTCTCTCTTAACTCCTCTTATCGTCGCAGAGATAATCCCCGGCGATTCTCCATTTGTTTACAAAGCCTCAATTCTGTGCCTTTGCGATTCCACTGCACCTGATCAAAAATTTGATGCAGAAGACATAAACCACGACCACTTTCTGCCTCATCTGGCGGTAAATAGTCTGTTGGTTCTTCATCACTAGTTGATGAAGGAGTAAAGCCGCTACCCTGGTCTGATATTATCCACCAATATTGATTATCTATTAAGGAAAAACGAACTACAACTGTTTTACTGGGATCAAGATTATTGCCATGTTTAGCTGCGTTTACAAGGGCTTCTTGAAGTCCTAAGCGCAGTTCTGCTTGTAATTTTGCTGGAATTTCTGCCAACAATAAATCTAAGATGGGACAAAGGTAGAGGGTTGAGGCAAAACTAATAGTGCCCCAATAACGTCCAACTGGACGGAGTGAGATAGTAATCACAAGAGAAACCCCATAGCTTTCAGTTAGCTAGACATCAGTTTGCTATTACAGTCACCCTGATAAAACTTGAGGTGGTCATGCTGCCTTCAAACTTGCGTCTTTAAAACTAAATTTTGAAAATGCTAGGGAGCATTGGCTCTATAGTATGAGTTGGAATTGGTTATATATCTCGGCTGGAATAAGTTTGATAATGATGTCAGCAAATTAAAAAGATGCTGTTAATTTTAGAGAGTATTAGCATACTCTAGTTATTTGCCGATTTATAATTCACACAATTCACTTCATATTTTTAAGAACCTATGCAACTTGAATTTATTTAAAAAAAATGAATTTCTATTTTCAGCTTAATTCAATTTTAGCATCTTTAGTATGCACTCGACTACAAATTTCAAATTTCAGTTTTTTTGAAGGATTTAGTATCATTCTCCAAATGTGATAGCGCAAGAAAGGCGGCAGCTTCAACATGAGCAGTTTGAGGGAAAAAATCAGCCGGTTGTACCCGTGTGATGGTATATTGGCCATCTTGACAAAGCAATTTTAGGTCGCGGGCGAGGGTAGCTACTTTACAGCTGACGTAAACGATCCGAGATGGTTTCAATTGCCGTAAAGTTTCGATGACTGCGCGATCGCACCCCTTACGTGGCGGATCGAGTATTACTACTTCTGGTATTGTGCCCATTTTGGGAAGCAATTTCTCTACTGCCCCGACTTGGAATGTCACATTATCAATTCCGTTGCGATGGGCATTCAAAATAGCTTGTTCGACTGCTGCTGGTTGCACTTCTAATCCTGTAGCAATCCGCACTTTTTTGGCGAGAGGTAAAGTTAAAGTCCCAATACCACAGTAGGCATCAACTAGCAACTCATGCCCTTGAAGATTGAGTTCTGATTGAATTACCTGCAATAGTGCCTCTGCTGTTTCTGTATACACTTGGAAAAATGTATCTGGGCGTACTTGAAATTCCAGTCCAGCAAAGTTCTCGCGCAGGTGGGGGACTCCAGCGATGCAACGGGTTTCTGATCCAAAGATAGCATTTGTGCGATCGCCATTGCGATTGAGTGATACTCCCACTAACTGCGGATAGCGCTTTAACCATTCCTGGGCTTGGGTTTCAATTCCTGATAAATTCCAGTCTTTTACTACCAAAGTCAGCAACATTTCTCCTGTGTGTCTGCCAATGCGTAAACCGAGATGGCGAATTTTTCCTTGATGGCGCTGTTCGTCGTAAATTTGCCAACCCTGCTGTTGGATATCCTGCTTAACTTCGGCAAGTAAGGGATTTAACCGTGAGTCTTGGACTGGACATTGATTTAAGTTAATTAATTGGTGACTACCTTTTTGATAGTAACCAGCTTGTACTTGTCCTGTTGCCGATGTGCCAAGAGGATATGTAGATTTATTACGGTAGCCGAAAGCAGAAGGGGCAGCAAGTACCGGATCTACTGGTGGTTGAACAAAACCGCCAATGCGCTCTATTGCTTGGATAACTTGATTTTGCTTGGCTACTAGCTGGTAATCATAATTAACATGCTGCCACTGGCAACCACCGCACTTGTCCGCCACAATACAACTAGGTCTAATCCGGTGGGGGGATGGTGACAATAGCTGCTGGAGCTTCCCGTGGGCGTATTTAGGTTTAACATGAACTAAGCGGACAATGGCGCGATCGCCTGGTACAGTATCTGGGACAAACACTACACGCTCATCAGCGCGTCCCACACCATCACCTGTATCACTCAGGTTAGCGATCGTTACTTCAATTAATTCACCCTGTTGCCAAATTATTTTAGTCATTAGTCATTAGTCATTAGTCATTAGTCATTAGTCATTGGGCATTGGGCATTGGGCATGGTTATTTTCCTCATCTCCCTCATCTCCCTCATCTCCCTCATCTCCTTCATCTTCCCACTCCCCAGTCCCCAGTCCCCACTCCCCACTCCCCCAAATAGATAAATTCAATACATAAGTAGCTCCGAACCCTTCACTTGTGTACCTCCAACTCGGTAAACTAACAGATAATATTTCAGGTGATTTCAATAATCATGACTGTAATTAGCCAAGTTATTCTCAAAGCTGACGACGAACTGCGTTATCCCAGCAGTGGCGAACTTAAAAATATCAAAGACTTTTTGCAAACCGGCGTACAACGGACGCGGATTGCGGCTACCTTAGCCGAAAACGAAAAGAAGATAGTTCAGGAAGCTACCAAACAACTTTGGCAGAAGCGTCCTGACTTTATCTCCCCCGGAGGTAATGCTTATGGAGAACGCCAACGCTCTCTATGTATCCGTGATTTTGGCTGGTACTTACGCCTAATTACCTATGGTGTACTTGCCGGTGACAAAGAGCCAATTGAAAAAATCGGTTTGATTGGTGTGCGGGAAATGTACAATTCATTGGGCGTTCCCGTGCCTGGAATGGTAGAAGCGATCAATTCCCTCAAAACAGCCTCCCTTGGCTTATTGAGTGCGGAAGATGCTGCCGAAGCAGCACCCTACTTTGATTACATCATTCAAGCGATGTCTTAATACAAAGTGTGTGCTAGTTCTAGGAGTATAGTTGCAGTCTACTAAAGTGAGTGCAAGATATTATCGCTCAATAGGCATAAGATCCCCAATTTGATCATACTCTCCCCACATTTGGTAGTGGCTCTGGCAAAATCTTTGTCAAGTTACCAACCAGTTGTGGGGAAATTTTATAGATTTTGGCATTGGGCATTGGGCACTTGTACTGAGTTTCGACACTTCGACTACGCTCAGTGCATCGCTACGCTCAACTACCGCGTTCGCGTAGCGTCTCGTAGAGAAGTCGTTGGCGCAGCCTCTCCAAGAGTTGTATTGGGCATGGGGGAAGAATGACTAATGACTAATGACAAATACAAAAAACCGACAGTCCTTTGTTAAGGCTGTCGGCAATTAAGTGTGTTCCCTATTAATGACTCGGCTAGAGTTCAGTTGTCATTAATTATGCCTAGTTAGCGATCGCAACGTGACGATCCTAATCATCGATATGTGTGATTCTCGTCACTTGGTTGTTACATATAAACTGCATATCCCCGAATAATCTCTGAGTTACAGTAAATCTATGCAAGTTTGGAGCTAAGAGTATATCTACTGCTAGATACTTTAGAGCAAACAACGCCAGTTAGACAATTAGCGGGTAAAACATCACATAGGCGAATTAAGAAACTCATGCGCCGTTTGTTAAAGTGCTGTAAGAGAAAGAGTTATCTGCAAAGATAAATTTATCAAAGCCAGTGGTAGACAAGCTAATGGAGTTTCCATTATTGTTGAAACTGATGTTGGCAGAGTTAAGGGTATTGCCAGAAATAACACCAGATACGATCAGTTCAGAGCGATTGAAAGCTCTAAGATCGAGGGTGTCAAAACCGTCCCCGCCATCCACCGTAGCAACACCGAACCCTTGGAAGTAGTCATTGCCACTGCCCAAAGCAATGTTGATGCCGCCACCGATAGAAACTTTTTGTTGAACTCCATCTAGGATACTGGTGGCAATAATTTTGTCATTGCCATCGCCAGTCTTGATGATTCCTTCTCCATAAATGCCGTAGGCAAGACCATCGTCGTAGCCAACACCTTCACTTGTTGCTGTTGCCTGTCCAATCAGCGTGTCAGCATCCTTGCCTGTATCAATGACTCCATTGTTGAAGATGCCATAGGTGGTGGCGTTTGCTCCTGAACTGTTCCCATTACCGGTAATCGTGTCCTTGCCCGTCCCTGTAGTGATGGTGGCGTCTTTAAGGTTCTGGATGCCGATCGCAGCACCGCCGTAGCCGACGAAGCCGCCGTCGCTGGTTTTGCCGCCATTACCCATGCCAGTGATCGTGTCGTTTCCGTTTCCTGTATTCAGTTCGCCACTGTTAGCAATCCCAGTGCCAGTACCACCGTTGCCGTTGGTGCCAAGGAGGGGAATATACTTGTCGCTGGCTCTGCCGCCCCCAATGCCGCCGTTGCCGCCATTACCTGTGCCAGAGATCGCGTCTTCTCCGTCCCCTGTATTCAGTTTGCCACTGTTAACAATCCCAGTTCCAGTACCGCCGTTGCCGCCGTTGCCGCCGCCGCCACCGGTGGCGTAATCAGTATTGTTAACATAGCCGCCGTCGCCGCCGTCGCCGCCCTTTCCTGTGCCAGAGATAGTGTCGTTTCCGTCCCCTGTATTCAGTTTGCCACTGTTAACAATCCCAGTTCCAGTACCGCCGTCGCCGCCCTTACCACCGTTGCCGACATCGCCGACATCGCCGCCCTTGCCGCCCTTGCCGCCGTTGCCTGTGCCAGCGATCGCGTCTTTTTCGTCCCCTGTATTCAGAGTGCCACTGTTAGCAATCCCAGTCCCAGTACCACCAGTGCCGCCAATGGCACCATCACCATCTGTGCTGCCGTTGCCGCCATTACCCGTGCCAGCGATCGTGTCTATTCCTGAGCGCGTATAAATGAAACCTCCAGTTAAAATATCGATACCTATTGCTGGAGATGCATTTAACTGTTCCCCGATTAAAGTGTCTGAACCAGGGGTGCCGATGAAATTGGGTGGAAAGGTAAGTCTAGGCATGATCAAAATCCTCTTAATTAGGTTAGTAAGGTCAGTTTGTTTATTTGAATAAGTAAACTCTCAAACAATTCCCGGAATACATTTCTCCAAAAGCTATTCAGTCATTGAGTCTGTTAGGCATTTAAAAGTAAAGAGAATTTTATTACTTTGTAATTATCAGTATAATTACCAGTATTTCACGATTTAGTACAATCTATCTTTAGAACTAACTCACCAGACACAACTTGTAAAATTACCTACTTTTGTTCATCCACTGCGGCGTTAATCTCAAAACCATTCAACACTAGAAATACTTCCATCGCAGCGTGAAGCGATCGCCAGATATGGGATTATTTCACTCCACTAGGTTGCGATCGCAAGTCCCTTACTCAGCGCGATAAGCTAGAGTTAGCAGCAAAACTGATTCACAACGACCTAGCTTGGAGTAACAATGGCAACAGAACAAAAGCACAGCACTTATTTATCAGAAGCCGAAAGCCGTTTGCGTCAGCTTCCTCCTGAGAAGTTGCGAGTAGCAGTTGCAATTATTGCTTATCTACAAAAAACAGAAGCAAGCGAAGCTACTGAAAAACTGTTATTAAATATTCCTGATTTTGCCCAATCTTTCCGCGAGATTGAACAAAATGAAGACAAGTTAGAAAATACTACCTCAAATCAAATTGCCTCAGATGAAGAAGTATTGCAGGCTTACTTAGCAGTTGAAAAAAAATGGGAAGAGGTATTCCGTCACCTTGCAGACTCCTAAATTTCTCACTATTTCTCAAGTCTTAGATATTCACCAACGCCAAATTCAAAGATTTGGTGGAACATCTGGTGTCAGAGATGAAGGTTTACTAGATTCAGCACTGGCACAACCTCAAGCTACTTTTGGCGGTGAACTTCTCCATCCAACAATTCACGAGCAAGCAGCAGCGTACCTGTACCATTTAGCAATGAACCATCCGTTTATTGATGGCAACAAGCGCACTGCTTTCGCTGTTATGCTTATTTTCTTGAACTTAAATGGCTACACTCTCAACCTATCTCAAGAGCAAGCTTACAACTTGGTAATTCAACTAGTTCAGAAAGAAATATCCAAAGAAGAATTATCTGTATTTCTGGAACTGCATTTACAGCGCCTGTAAATCGATAGAATAATGCTCTGTCCCCCCAGAGTGCATTACTTCCATGACTGCAACCTCAAAACCAGCCTTTTCCTCACAAGAAATTGCGGCTGTTGGTCTTAAACCAGAAGAATACGCAGAAATTGTCCGTCGGTTAGGCCGTCATCCCAACAAAGCTGAACTGGGAATGTTTGGCGTAATGTGGTCAGAGCATTGCTGTTACAAAAATTCTCGACCTCTACTCAAACAATTTCCCACCGATGGCGATCGCATCCTCGTAGGGCCAGGTGAAAATGCTGGTGTTGTAGACTTGGGTGATGGACTCCAACTAGCCTTTAAGATTGAATCCCACAACCACCCCTCAGCAGTCGAACCATTTCAAGGTGCAGCAACGGGAGTAGGCGGTATTCTCAGAGATATTTTTACAATGGGTGCGCGTCCCATTGCTCTATTAAATTCCCTGCGCTTCGGTTCCCTAGAAGATGCCAAAACTCAAAGGCTGTTCCAAGGCGTAGTATCAGGAATTGCCCATTATGGTAACTGCGTTGGGGTACCCACCGTTGGCGGTGAAGTTTACTTTGACCCTGCTTACTCTGGTAATCCTCTGGTGAACGTTATGGCACTAGGGTTGATGGAAACAGCAGAAATCGTCAAATCTGGAGCATCTGGCTTAGGCAACCCGGTGCTGTATGTTGGTTCCACCACTGGGCGCGATGGTATGGGAGGCGCGAGTTTTGCTAGTGCCGAATTGAGCGATCAGTCAATAGACGATCGCCCGGCGGTGCAAGTGGGCGATCCATTTTTAGAAAAGTCTTTAATTGAAGCTTGTCTGGAGGCGTTTAAAACAGGTGCAGTTGTCGCCGCCCAAGATATGGGAGCAGCCGGCATTACCTGTTCTACCTCAGAGATGGCAGCAAAAGGCGGTGTGGGAATTGAACTGGATTTAGATAAAATCCCCGTCAGAGAAACGGGAATGGTTCCTTATGAATATCTACTTTCAGAATCTCAAGAACGAATGCTGTTTGTTGCCCACAAAGGGCGTGAGCAGGAATTAATCGACATTTTCCATCGTTGGGGACTTCAAGCCGTTGTTGCCGGGACAGTCATCGCTGAACCCATCGTGCGGATTTTCTTTCAGGGTGAAGTAGCAGCAGAAATTCCGGCTGAGGCTTTGGCGGAAAATACCCCACTATATCATCGGGAGTTATTGACAGAACCACCAGAATATGCACGCAAAGCTTGGGAATGGACTGCTGATTCCTTACCTGATTGCACAACTGCTGGAATAGAATTCGAAGGAAACCTGCAAAGTTGGAATGATATTCTGTTAACTTTGCTCGATACACCCACGATCGCTTCTAAAAATTGGGTATATCGTCAATATGACCATCAAGTACAAAATAATACTGTCATCCTACCAGGTGGTGCAGATGCCGCCGTTATCCGTTTGCGCCCTTTAGAACAAATCCAAAATCGCTCGACTGAGCGACTTGTGCCGAGCATCTCGACTTCGCTCGATGGAGCCGGAGCCGAGGTAAGCCGAAGTCCAAAATCCAAAATCGTTCGACTGAGCGAAGCCGAAATCCAAAATCCAAAATCAGGTGTTGCTGCCACAGTAGATTGCAATCCTCGTTATGTTTATCTTGACCCCTACGAAGGAGCTAAGGCAGTGGTGGCAGAAGCTGCACGAAATCTTAGCTGTGTGGGTGCAGAACCTCTGGCGGTGACAGATAACCTTAATTTTGGCTCTCCAGAAAAACCCATTGGTTACTGGCAATTGGCAGAAGCTTGTCGCGGCTTGGCGGAAGGTTGCCGAGAATTGGCGACACCAGTCACAGGCGGAAATGTCTCTTTGTACAACGAAACTGTTGATGCTCAAGGCATCCCCCAACCCATTTACCCCACTCCTGTTGTCGGTATGGTGGGCTTGATTCCCGATCTAACCAAAATTTGTGGTCAAGGTTGGCAAACATCCGGCGATGTGATTTATCTTCTTGGATTGCCTCTGGCATCGAAAATCAGTTTGGGAGCATCTGAATATTTAGCCACTATCCACGGGACTGTTGCCGGAAAACCGCCACGGGTAGATTTTGACTTGGAACGCCGCGTCCAGAAAGTTTGTCGTGAAGGAATTCGTAATGGTTGGGTACGTTCAGCCCATGATAGTGCTGAGGGGGGAGTGGCGATCGCTCTAGCCGAATGTTGTATTGCTGGCAACCTTGGTGCCGAAATCAATTTAGAAATAGCATCAACACAGTTAAACCGCCTCGATGAGGTGCTGTTTGCCGAAGGTGGTGCCAGAATTTTAGTCTCTGTAACATCAGCACAACAAGGCATTTGGGAATCATACTTACAGGAAAATCTCGGTCAAGATTGGCAAAGACTAGGTACAGTTAGCAATTTTGAGACGGGTTTGGGGGTTTTCACCACTGATAATCAAGCCTTAATCAAAGTTAATATCGAAGATATGAGCGATCGCTATTCCAATGCGATCGCTAGACGTATCAACATCCACACCACAACCCCCGAAGAAGTTAGGAGTTGAAAGTTAGGAGTTAGGAATAAAAAGCATAACTCCTAACTCTTTTGTTAACTTTCTTGAACATAATTGCGGTACTGTTTTAATGGATGGTTAAAGATTTATTAAGAACTCTACCACCATCTATATAATCCCAGTGACTTGACTACAGATTTTGAATTTTAGATTTTGGATTGGGGGCGTTGCTTCTGGTTCATGTCTTGCTCCTAGTAAGCGAAACAAATCTAAAATAACCATTCTTAAATCCCAAGCTGCATCACTACCACGGTGCGATCAATCCAAAAGACGCTCTCTACGAGACGCTGCGCGAACGCGGACTCGCTAACGCTCCGCTATCGTCAATCGTTCGACTGAGCGTAGCCGAAGTCTCAAATCCAAAATTGATTGACCCCCCCACCAGGAGCAAAGCTAGCATGATTTCTATTCATTCTGTCACTTCGGATGAATACCCCGACCCCGATCCAACCAACAACCCAATCAATAGTCATGAAAATCAGCCTGACAAGCCAGAAGAAGCTTGTGGTGTTTTTGGCATCTACGCCCCAGGAGAAAATGTTGCTAAACTGACCTACTTTGGATTGTATGCCCTTCAGCATCGGGGTCAAGAATCAGCTGGTATTGCCACCTTTGAGGGAACACAAGTACATCTCCATAAAGATATGGGCTTGGTGTCTCAAGTTTTCAATGAATGCGTCTTGGATCAATTGCCTGGTAGCCTTGCTGTTGGTCACACTCGTTATTCGACTACAGGTTCTAGTCGCAGAGTTAATGCCCAGCCGGCAGTGCTAGAAACCCGTTTAGGTTCATTAGCTCTTGCACATAACGGTAATTTAGTCAATACTGTACAACTACGTCAAGAGTTGCTTGAGAATAAATGTAACTTAGTTACAACAACAGACTCAGAAATGATCGCTTTTGCGATCGCTGAAGCCGTCAATGCTGGTGCAGATTGGCTAGAAGGTGCAACTCAAGCATTTCAACGTTGCCAAGGAGCCTTTAGTTTAGTTATTGGCACTCCCATCGGCGTTATGGGTGTCCGCGATCCTAATGGCATTCGCCCTCTAGTAATTGGGACTTTAGCTGGTAATCCAATTCGTTACGTTTTGGCTTCCGAGACTTGCGGTTTAGACATCATCGGAGCCGAATACCTGCGAGACGTAGAACCAGGTGAATTAGTTTGGATTACTGAAGAAGGTTTGGCTTCTTATCATTGGAGTCAAAAATCTGAGCGGAAATTGTGTATTTTTGAAATGATTTACTTTGCCCGTCCTGATAGCGTCATGCACAACGAGAGTTTGTACAGCTATCGGATACGTTTAGGGCGGCAACTAGCACAAGAATCTAATGTAGATGCCGATATTGTCTTTGGTGTTCCTGATTCTGGTATACCTGCTGCCATTGGATTTTCTCAAGCTTCTGGTGTCGCCTACATGGAAGGACTGATTAAAAATCGCTACGTTGGGCGAACTTTCATTCAACCAACCCAAGCCATGCGGGAGTCGGGTATTCGGATGAAACTCAACCCCCTCAAAGACGTGCTGGCAGGTAAACGAGTCATTATTGTCGATGACTCAATTGTTCGCGGTACCACCAGCCGTAAACTAGTCAAAACCTTGCGTGACGCTGGTGCAGTTGAAGTACACATGCGAATTTCTTCTCCGCCTGTAACTCATCCCTGTTTCTATGGCATCGATACCGATTCTCAGGATCAGCTAATTGCTGCTACCAAGTCAGTAGCGGAAATTGCCAAGCAACTGGAAGTAGACAGCCTCGCCTATCTAAGTTGGGAGGGAATGCTAGAAGCGACACGAGAAGACACCAATAGTTTTTGTTCTGCTTGCTTCACTGGAGATTACCCAGTGGCGATTCCTGAGCAAGTGAAACGTTCTAAGTTGATCTTAGAAAAAGTAGTAGTGTAGGGGCTGGGGGCATTAGGGAGGTGAGAAGACAAGCCCGCACTCAGACTTTTAGCTCCTGCTCTTGAGAGGCTTTGAATTCTCCTCCTTCTCTAGTATACGGTGTACACACAAGTCCTAAAATCCTTGCTTGGTAAGAGATACAAGCCTTTCCTCGTCCTATGCTCCGCATAGGACGAGAGACACTCTAGGCGAAACTCTTACCAAATCCGAATCAAGTTGATGAATAGGGCAAGTCATCGCCCCATTTACTTTTACTAACTCAACTCAATTGTTCAAATTTAAATTTCCCTTTAATAAACTTGTTAAAGTATTGACCATCAGACGGTGCATTTTCTAAGCCTTCCTTTACACTAAGCGGTACTTTGAAATACTCATAAACACTTCCATTGTCAAATTCAATAGTTAGTGTTTGAGTTGTTGGATCATAACGAAATTCTTTAATCAGGCTGCTGGAAGGTTTGAGTAAGGGGAAAGCGATCGCATCCCGAATACTGGCACAATCAGTTAATAACATCACTAACCGATCGATCCCAATCCCTAAACCACCTGTAGGCGGCATCCCATATTCCAAAGCTGTCAGAAAATCTTCATCTACACCTTGGGCTTCTAAGTCACCAGCAGCTTTCCGCGCCGCTTGTGCTTCAAAACGTTCTCTTTGATCGATCGGATCGGTAAGTTCTGAGAAGCTGTTCCCAGTTTCTCGCCCGACTATAAATAACTCAAATCTCTCCACCAAACCAGGTTGAGAACGGTGTGGTTTTGCCAAGGGCGAAATTTCTACAGGGTAATCAATTACAAAGGTAGGTTGAATTAAATTGGCTTCTACCTTCTCTTCAAAGGCTAAATTTAGTAACTTACCAATTGATTGGGCTTCATTTATACCAGGAATGCCAGCATTTTTACTTGCTGTTTTTGCATCTTCCAAACTTGGGAATGAATTAAAATCCAAGCCTGTAAATTCTTTAACTAAATCGTGCATAGTCACCCGTCGCCAAGGTGGTGTTAAATTTATAGGTTCCCCTTGGTAGGTGATTTCCAATGTGCCGAGTACCTCTTGAGCGACAGTGGTAATAATCCCCTCAGTCAGCACCATCATATCGTTGTAGTCGGCGTAAGCTTGGTAAACTTCAATCGTCGTAAATTCGGGATTGTGTCGAGTCGAAATTCCCTCATTGCGGAAAACCCGCCCCAATTCAAACACCTTTTCAAAACCACCCACAATCAACCGCTTGAGATGGAGTTCTGTGGCAATTCGCAGATACAGCTCCATTTCTAAAGTATTGTGGTAAGTGATAAATGGACGCGCATCTGCGCCCCCAGTTTCACTTTGCAAAACTGGCGTTTCAATTTCCAGAAAATCTCGCTGTTCCAAATAGCGGCGAATACCAGCAGTAATTTGAGCGCGACGGCGGAAAGTTTGCCGCACTTCCGGGTTTACAATCAAGTCAACGTAGCGCTGACGGTAGCGCTTGGCAACATCCGTTAATCCATGCCACTTGTCGGGTAGGGGCAACAGGGATTTAGTGAGGATAGTATATTGTTTAACGTAGACAGATAACTCGCCCTTTTCAGTCCGTTTAATAGTACCTTTGGCTCCTAAAATGTCACCTGCATCTGTAAGTTGCTTCAGGTGATTGAAGGCATCAGCATCAATATCTGCCATACCTTCTTGGATGCGATTTTTATCCAGATAAAGCTGAATTGTACCGGTTTCGTCTTGCAAAGTGAAGAAAGCCAATTTACCAAAAACGCGACGCGCCATAATGCGTCCCGCTATGGCAACTTCTAAATCAACTTCTTCACCACTGACTAAATCGGCAAATTGTTCTTGCAACTGCGCTGCATGATGGGTAGATTCCCAACGATAGGCATAAGGGTTAGTCCCTAGCTGCTTGAGTTGTTCTACTTTCTCCAGCCTGGCGGCTCGGATATCTTCTTCCGACATGGTAACGAACTAAATAGGGCAAGATTAATTATAGATGCTGCCAAAGTTGAGAGTAAGCAATAATCGCCTAAAAGTGATGTGCGTAGGCGTAGCCCGCCACAGGAAATATACAATGACACAAACTAAAGTGCGCCGCCTGTGGACTGTAAACGAATATCACCAGATGTTTGAAACGGGTATTATTACAGTAAATGAACGGGTAGAACTCATTGATGGGCAAGTTATCTCGATGAGCGCCAAAAATGGGAGCATGCAGCAACAACACTGTGCGCGTCTGACTACCTCCGCTAGTAGAAGTTGCCTTAGTTCGGGTGCAAAATCCCATTCAGTTGAGCCAATACTCCGAACCTGAGCCAGATATCGCTGTTGTCCAGATTGATGCGTGAAAGTATACTGATCGCCATCCCACACCCAATAAAATCTTTTTATTAACTCTCCTTGCGTATTTGTCAAGATTTTGAGATATTGAAAAATCAATTCAGATAGAAACTTATGACAACCGAGCAAGAGCTTCAATCTCTTTTTAATACCTTAGATGGCGATCAAGACGGCAAAATCTCCATTAATGATCTTTTTTTAAGTCCTGGCTTAAGTGCAATCATCTCATCAGAAACAAATACCACTAGTCCCCAGGAGTTACTAGGAGAATATGATTCGGACAAAGACGGTAGTATTACCTTTGAAGAGTTAAAGGAAGCAGTTGAGAAAGCAAATAATTTAAACTAAACCTCGTCCATTTTGAAACCTGGAGTAGTGCGGGCATCTTGCCCGCTAGTACAATATCCTTGATTGCATTTCCAGAAATTGAAGTCCAGGTTTAGCTAAAACAGCAATTCATCTCACATCTCACCGTCGATAGGAGTGTGAGATGAATTGCGCGTGAGTTGACGACAGTCCTCTGACTGATATTGAGCGTAAGCGAAATTAAGGAAGAGGGCATGGAGTAAACGAGCAAATATTGCGCTATCCTAATTTATAGCAAATTGATTTCACTCTAAAATGTTAAAGGTTGTCAAAGTCAGATTATATCCAAATACCCAACAACAGCAATCACTAGCGCAAGCTTTTGGTAGTTGCCGTTGGCTTTGGAATTATTGCCTGAATTTGATGAACCAAATATACAAAGAAACTGGGAAGGGCTTGTCTGAGTATGAAGTTAAAAAGCTAATTCCACAACTCAAAAAAGAGCATGACTGGCTGGCTTTGACTTACTCACAGTGCTTACAAAAAGTCTGCTTAAATCTGGGAGTAGCTTTCAATAACTTCTTTGAGAAAAGAGCAAAGTACCCAAACTTCAAGCCGGGGAACCCGTCCAACGCAGTGACTCACGAATTTTGACCTCTGGAACAGGGGATAAAGCCTGTCGCCCAGATGTAAGTCGCAGTAATAGAGGACGCAAGAAATCTACTATTGCGCTTTCTGTTGGACAGGAAGCCTACACTGTACTCGAAGAGTCAGTGTAGGTAGTTCACTCAGATGTTTCCATAAGCTTGGCGATCGCAGCCTAATTTATCGTGTTTATAAAGAATTTACAACCTGATTATGAAATATAAATAAACTCTCAATAAATTTTAAATAATTAAATTATATTGTGTATGTAATCTCTATTAAACAATTTTTGGAGTTTAAGTACGTTTTTATAACGTTTCAAGTAAATACACGTAGATAATTAAAGGTTTGTAGTAGTAAGTGGAGACAGTTACTATTATCCTGTTTAATTAAATTTACGTTGAGTAACATAGTTTGATTTATTCTTGCCCACTTAACTTAAAGTTTGAGAAGGCAATTCCCTAGAGATTTGGCGGTGGAAATCATTAATTTGCTTGGATTGAGTTGTAGGAAAACCCAAAATGGAATTGGGTTGTCCCACAACTCAACGAATGTCGCAAATTAGTAGTTTTTTATCGGCCTGGCACAGCACTGTTTACAACAGCATAATAGTTCGTGCTATTTAACAAAACTCACTCGTGAATAGTCAGTGAGCATTAGAAAAAATACTAAGGACTCGTAGTAGTATCAACGCCTGACTTTTCAAGTCATGTGGAAAAGCGCAGGAAAAACCCAACCCTCTTCCCCTATCGGGAAGCAGGGTAGCTTCATACAAACAGAGAAAAAACTGCAACTAGCTTTCAAAGCCTCCCGAACTCTCGGAGAGAGGTTTGCAGAGGGGTCAGAATCTATGGTTTTACACGAAAAATAAAGAATTCCATCTTTTTATTTTTTCGCATGAAATAAACGTGCCTTTCCTGATACGGGAAGGGGGAAAATTTAAAGTCTCTGTCCTAAAAGGCTACGGTGTACACACAAGTGTAAAAAAGCTCGATTTACCATTGTTCTCTCATTCTCATACAGAGTATGGGAATGCCTGACTAGGGGCTGCTGTCTCCAGTCAGGCATTGAGCCAGAGACTCAATGAATGCATTCACAGGTTCCGCCTGGGAACGAGGAAAACCTTATCAAGTGAGGTTTTTAGAACTTGTGTGTACACTGTAGGCTAAAAGGAGAGAGGTTTTCCAAATACCGTGAAAAATCAGGTATCAAGACAAGCTTGAGCGCAATATTTATACACCGTAAAAAATCAGAGTAATTTCCATGTCTATATTTACCGTTACTAATACTAACAACAGTGGTGCAGGTTCACTGCGGCAGGCAGTTCTAGATACCAATGCCCTCACAGGAAAAGACATTATCAATTTTGGTGGACTCTTTACTGATGGACTCGCTCATACCATCAGTCTGACTGGTAGTAGTCTGAGTATCACAGATAGCCTTACCATTGAAGGCATAAATCCGAGCTTAGTAACTATTAGTGATGATAGTGCTTCTCGTGTTTTTGATATTGGCAAAGGTGTAACAGCTGCAATCAACGGGCTGACTATTACCAATAGCTACAAAAACGCCGGAGGAGGCGGTGCCATCTCCAATGAAGGAATCTTTACCTTGAGCAACAGCACCATCATTGGTAACACTGCTGCATACGACGGTGGTGGCATCTTCAATCAGGGCACTCTATCGGTGAACAACAGCACCATCACTGGCAACTCGGCGGCAAACAACGGCGGCGGTATCTACAGCGAAGGTACTATAACCGTAAATAACAGCTTCATTAGTGACAACAATGCCAGCGAGGGCGGCGGCATCTTCAGTTCTGGCATTCTATCGGTGAATGATAGCACCATCAGTGTGAACACTGCATACAGAGATGGCGGTGGCATCTACAACTATGTCTTTAACGAGGACAACAGCCACAATGTAGGCTTCCTGACGGTGAGTAAGAGTACTATTAGTGGGAACACTGCGGAATACGGCGGCGGCGGTATTTATGGTTACGATTATGGCACTATAACCGTGAATAACAGCACCATCAGTGGCAATAGCGTCAGCTTCAGATCGAGCTATTACGGCGGCGGCGGCATCTTCAGTTCTGGCACTCTATCAGTGAGTGATAGCACCATCACTGGGAACACTGCGGAATATGGCGGCGGTATCTATGGTATTTACCAAGGCACCATAACAGTGAATAACAGCCTCATCAGTGGCAACAGTGCCAGCGATGGCGGCGGCATCTACAGTTCTGTCACCCTATCAGTGACTAACAGCACCATCAGTAGCAATACTGCGAAATATGGCGGCGGTATCTATGATGGCGGCGGTATCTATGAGGGTAATAGTCTTGACGAGGGCAATGGTACTATAACCGTAACTAGCAGCATCATCAGTGGTAATTCGGTAGGGACAGACGGCTTCGGTGGCGGTATATGTATTGGCGGTACTACAATCGGCGGTACTACCATTGGCGGCACTATAACAGTGAATAACAGCCTCATCAGTAATAACCACGGCCACTTAGGCGGCGGTATCTACAATCAGGGCACTATAACCGTAAATAACAGCTTCATCAATGGCAATACGGCAATGGAAGGAGCCGGTATATATAATCCAGGCTTCATCACCCCCGGCTACTATAGTCCAGATGTCATATCATATAGTAGTGTATCAATCAATGATAGCACTATCAGTGACAATCATGCAACCACTGGAGGAGGCATCTACAATCAGGGCACCCTATCGGTGAGTAAAAGCACCATCAGGAATAACTATGCCAGCGACTACGGCGGCGGTATCTACAACGAGACATTAGGTATGGTTACCGTGAGTTATAGCACCATTAGTGGCAATCAGGCACACTTTGGCGCTGGCATCTACAATACTGCCACCCTAACAGTGGGCAACAGCATTATCAAGCACAATAAAGCTTTTGGGATCGAACTCAGTTCTGGTGGTTATGAGCCTGGGACCGGTGGCGGCATTTACAACTCTAGCTCTGGCACTGCAACAGTGGACTACAGCAAGATCGGTTGTAACTTTCACACAGCCCAAGAGGATTCAAATAAGGTTATCAAGTCTGATGATCTGGTAGGTAAATTCATCAGCAAACACCATCAGAACCGGATTCGCAACCGCAGTGGGAGTACTTTTTCTTAGAATTAACCAGGCTTTTTCGGGTTAAACCCTTGGTTTTTCAACAGAGGAAATCGTCGATGCCGAAGGCGCAGAGCGTTTCCCATATCTGGCGGCAAGCTACACTGTCTGTTAAGTATGGTACATAGTTTGGTTTCATCGCGCCTACTTAACTGCACATTTGTAGGGCGATCGCAGTTTTTGAATTTGACCTCTCACTACAGGTGAGCATTAGGAAAAATGGTTGCAGACTCGTAGTAATATCAGCATGATTCTTGATATCAATTTTTATACAAGGTCAAAAAATAGGAGTCATCTGAATGTCTACATTTACCGTCACTAATACTAACAACAGTGGTGCAGGTTCACTAAGGCAGGGAATTCTAGATGCCAATGCCCTTTCAGGAAAAGACATCATCAATTTTAGTGGACTGTTTACTGATGGGCTGGCTCATACCATCAGTTTGAATGGTAGTGGTCTGAGTATCACAGACAACTTGACCATTGAAGGCAGATGTCCGAGCTTACTAACTATTAAGGATGATACTGCTGACCGTGTTTTTGATATTGGTAAAGGTGTAACGGCAGCAATCAACGGGCTAACTATTACCAATAGCTACGAAAACGCGGTAGGAGGTGGTGCGATCTCCAACGAAGGTGTCCTGACCTTGAGTAATAGCATCATCACTGGCAACACAGTAAGCTACATCACAACAGGCACATACAGCTATAACAAGGGCGGCGGCATTTACAACTCTGGCAGCCTCACAGTGAACTACAGTATCATTAGTGGCAATTCGACAAACGGCGACGACGGCGGCGGCATCTACAATTCTGGCAGCCTCACGGTGAACAACACCACCATTAGTGGCAACACAGCAACCTTTGGCGGCGGCATTAAAAACGATGGCAGCCTCACGGTGAACTACAGCACCATTAATGGCAATTCGGCATACGACGGCAACGGCATTTTAAACGATGGCAGCCTCACAGTGAACCACAGCACCATTAGTTACAACTCCAACATTTACATCTACGATTCGGGCGCTGGTGGTGGCATTTTCAACAGTGGCAGCCTCGCAGTGAACTACAGCACCATCAGTGGCAATTCGGCAGGCGAGGGCGGCGGCGGCATTAATAACAGTGGTAGCCTTACGGTGAACTACAGCACCATTAATGGCAATTCGGCAGGCGAGGACGATGGCGGCGGCATTTTCGACGATGGCAGCCTCACAGTGAACTACAGCACCATTAATGGCAATTCGGCACGCAAAGGCGGCGGCATATTCGGCTTTAGGGACGGTACCCCCATATTAGTGAGTAACAGTACCATCAATGACAATTCGGTAAGGGACTCCTACGGCTCCGGCGGCGGCATCTACAGTGAAATCAGTCTATCAGTGAGTAACAGCACAATCAGTGGCAATTCGGTAAGTAACTACTTCGGAGAGGGCGGCGGCATCTATATTACCAACACAGTTACCAACACAGTTAATTCCCCCACTACCCTATCAGTGAGTAACAGCACCATCAGTGACAATTCGGTAAGGGGCTACTACGGCGAGGGCGGCGGCATCTATAACATATCAATGGCTACAGTGACCAATAGCACCATTAGTGGCAATGAAGCACACTTGGGTGCTGGCATCTACAATGAACCATACTTATACTTTAGTGATGGCATCAAGGATACTACCCTAACGGTGGGCAACAGCACTATCACGCACAATAAAGCTTTCGGGATCGAACTCAATTCTGGTAGTTACGAGTCGGGCGATGGTGGTGGCATTTACAACTATAGCCCTGGCACTGTCACAATAGACTACAGCACGATCGCTTGTAACTTTGACACACCCCAAGAGGATTCAACTAAGGTTATCAAGTCTGATGATCTGGTAGGAAAATTCATCACTAAATACGATCATAACCGGATTGGCAACCTCAACGGCAGTACTTTTTCTTATAATTAACCACGCTTTTAAGCGTTAAATCCTTGGTTTAATTAACCAGGCGTTGCTTAGATAGGCGCGGAAATAAACAGATCATTTTATTTCTGTCCTATTTTCAGCGAATGTCTAGATGAAATAGCCTTCATTTTCAAGTTAGTAAATTGCACGATCGCCTTTACCAACTCTTGCTGTTCTGGTTGCAAATTCAGTTTTTCTAGCGCTTCCTTGATATTATTCCCAGCCCGGAGATTGTGAGTAAGTTGGGCACGCTGGGCTGAGTTTAACACTGCCTCAATTTCCCTGTTTCTTCTCTGACGCACAGCCTGGAATTCTTGGCGTTGTACGGGAGTCAGGTTAATCTCCGACGAAGTGAAGTAGCTTGCAGTTTTAGTAGTTTGGGCGAAAATCACACCAGGAGTAGTATTGATTTGAACGGGTACAGCTAAGGCAATTCCCGGCATGAAGAGGACAAGAGCAAGAATATTAGCGAACACAGATAGCCGTTTTGTCAAGTAAATTGCCATATTGCCATATTAAGAAATGCCTAGTACAGGTCGGTTATCCACACATAATCTTACCCATAATTTTTGCTCCTGAATTAGTTTATTTTTTATTGAGATACTTGATTTATTTTTGTTAAATACCTAAGAAATGATAAAGGCTGAAGAATTTATCCATCATCCTTCAGCCTTTATGCTTCAGACTTTAGACCTTAAACAGTCGTAATGTCTTTTTCTTTTTCTGCCAGTAATTCGTCGATTCGGGCAGTGTACTTGTTTGTCAGTTTTTGCAATTTATCTTGCTGATCTCGTGCTTCATCTTCAGGAATTTCAGCGTTTTTTTCCTGTTTGCGAATGGCATCGATGGCATCGCGGCGGATGTTGCGAATACTAACACGACCCTCTTCAGCATACTTAGATGCTATTTTGACAAGTTCTTTACGGCGATCGCTTGTCAAGGGCGGAATATTCAGCCGAATCACGGAACCGTCATTACTAGGGGTTAAACCGACATCTGACAAAGAAATCGCTTTTTCGACTATATTTAAACTGCTGCGATCGTAGGGTTGAATTAAGATCGTCGTGGCATCTGGCGTGCTAATGTTTGCCAGTGATTTCAAGGAAGTGGGCGAACCGTAATAATCCACCAATACCTTATCTAATAGGCTCGCATTGGCGCGGCCAGTGCGAATCGAGTTAAAAGATCGTTGAGTTGACTCAACGGTTTTTTGCATCGTACTCTCAGCTTCAGCTAATTTCACAAGAACCTCCCACAAGGGTACCGATGGATTCTCCCATGACTGCTCGGTGGATGTTACCTCTCACCGTTAGGTCAAAGACCAAAATTGGGATATTATTTTCTTTACACAAGGCGATCGCAGTACTATCCATCACCCGCAAATCTTTGGCTAAAACGTGTGCGTAGGTAAGGCTATTGTAACGCTTGGCGTCAGGATAAATATGAGGATCGGCATCATACACTCCATCTACCTTGGTGGCTTTAAAAATCACCTCGGCATCAATTTCTGCTGCCCTTAATGCCGCAGTTGTATCTGTAGTAAAGAAGGGATTTCCAGAACCAGCGCCAAAAATTACCACCCGCCCTTTTTCAAGATGACGGATGGCACGACGACGGATATATGGTTCTGCTAATTCTTGCATAGCGATCGCAGTTTGCACCCGCGTCTGTACACCTATATGTTCTAGCGAATCTTGCAGCGTCATGGCGTTCATTACCGTGGCAATCATCCCTATGTAGTCAGCAGTTGCTCTGTCCATCCCCGCCGACGCCGCTTTGACACCACGAAAAATATTGCCGCCGCCAACGACGATGGCCATTTGAACGCCAGTGGCTATTACCTCTGCTACCTCTTCTGCTATTCCTTTGACCACCTCTGGGTCAATGCCATAGCCCATGTTGCCCATTAAGGCTTCACCGCTCAGTTTGAGTAAAACCCGTCGGTAATTCGTTCCCATGAAGTTCCGCTTTATCAAAAAAGTTGCAATTGCCTCCAATTTAAGATAACAGTTACAGGGACTATCTATGTCTAGTTACGCCAAATCAATGTAGTACCTATTGCTTCTGTTTGTGGTATGTCTATTTCTCGACCATCAAACAGAGAAGCGATCGCAGTTCTCAAATAATCCTCTCCCACCAATGATGGGTTTTGAGGATGATTATCAATTTTACCTTTATAGCGGACGATACCATTAGTATCTATTAAAAAAGCTGTTGGTGTTTTTGTCGCCCCAAAACTACCGGTGACATCTTGGGTCGAGTCCCACAGGTAGGGGAAGTTCAACTGGTGACGCAGGGCGAAAGCTTTCATATTTTCAAAGCTTGGCCTAGTAGCGTGATCAACATTACTACCATTCAGGCCAATTAGTGTGAAGCCTTGTGGTGCAAATTCGGCTTGAATATTTTTTAGCCTGCCTATATACCACTCGACATAAGGACAGTCATTACACATAGAAATAACGCCGACTGCTCGGAACTTCTCAAGATAACGCCTGAGATGGTGTACTTGACCATCAATTCCTGGCAGTTCAAAATCTGGTGCGTAGCTCCCAACGGGAGTATCAATTGTTTCTAGTAGATTCATGATTTCTGGCTCGCAGAACTAGGAACAAGAAAAATGTTGTTAAATTCAGCGTCAGTTTCCAGTTGCAATCCACCCCTTAGCCGATGCCTCATATTCGACAATGTTATAGACCAAATTTGCGATCGTAAATTGTGAAACTACTGAATCTAGCAATGATGCTAATTCACTCACATCTCAAAAATAGCGGAAATATTACTCACATTAGAGAAGTTATGATTGCTAATCCTGACATAATCTAAGTTGTGAGTAAGTTACATCTATCAACCGGATGAAAACTCTCTATAGTTAATAAAACTATCAGCTTGATGCTTTCACGGGATATGTATAAGCTATCACTATAGCAAAAGATTTATTTTGAAAATCTGATAAATTTTATTCAAATTCCAAACAATTTTACTTGCGCCTTGCTGCTGAAAGGCTTTTACCCTTGTTATCATCAAATTTCCCATGACAACCTCAAGTTCAAAAACAGCACTTCCCTCAACAAAAACCTGGATTTGGCAAGATTTCCCGATCTGCTATCAAACCCAAGGAACCACTGGGCCAGCCGTTGTCCTGGTGCATGGATTTGGCGCTTCTTGGGGGCATTGGCGGAAAAATATTCCCGTATTAGCGGAAAGTTGCCGTGTTTATGCTATTGACTTGATTGGTTTTGGCGCTTCTGCAAAACCTCAACCTGGGGAAAAAATTACCTACACGCTAGAAACCTGGGGACAGCAAGTAGCAGATTTTTGCCGCGAAGTTGTTGGTGAGCCAGCTTTTTTAGTCGGAAATTCCATTGGCTGTATTGTAGCCATGCAAGCAGCAGTAAGCAATCCAGATATTGCCTTGGGAGTTGCTTTGCTCAACTGTTCTTTAAGGCTGTTGCACGATCGCAAAAGGGTAACTTTACCTTTGTCTCGTCGTTACGGGGCGCCTGTAATGCAACGCCTGTTATCTATCAAAGCAGTTGGCGATTTCTTTTTCAACCAACTCGCCAAACCGAAAACGGTGCGGAAAATTCTACTCCAAGCTTATGCTAACGCTGAGATGGTGACAGATGAGTTGGTAGATATTCTCACTTTACCAGCAAGCGATGCGGGTGCTGGTGCTGTGTTTCTGGCTTTTACTTCTTATTCTACAGGGCCACTACCAGAAGACCTTTTACCACTGTTAGCGTGTCCTGTGATTATCTTGTGGGGAACGGCTGATCCGTGGGAACCAATTAAATTAGGGAGAGAATTAGCTAATTTTCCGCAAGTAGAAAAGTTTATTCCTTTAGAGGGAGTGGGGCATTGTCCGCAGGATGAAGCGCCGGAGTTAGTCAATCCGATTTTACTTGATTGGATTTTATCTCAGTATAGCGCTTATATATAGCAATCCTATCTGAATTTGTGAAAATTATCGGTGTCCAGATCCCCGACTTCTCAAAGAAGTCGGGGATCTAAGCGTCTCAGTGTTTGTAAATCAAATAGGATTACTATAGTTTTTGAAGTATTAGTCCAAGAAC
Organism: Nostoc sp.; assembly: GCF_036917135.1. Taxonomy (GTDB): domain Bacteria; phylum Cyanobacteriota; class Cyanobacteriia; order Cyanobacteriales; family Nostocaceae; genus Nostoc. The sequence goes on from NZ_JBALEA010000023.1 coordinate 54,541, forward strand.
TTTTAACTACTTCTGCCTATCTTCATCTAGTGCTTTTTGGAATAGCTTGGCGACAAAACTCAGGAGGATCGTCCTTAGCCTTTACCTATTCATTCATTTCCTTGGTGAAACGGAAGTTTAATTGTTCGGTTAATTCTTTGCTTGGTTGGCTTCCAAAATTTTCAGGTTTACCCTTAGCTTTAGCCATTTATGTAGAAACGTAAACATAGCTTGACTTAGCGATAATGCCCTCTGTAACAGAAGGGCTTTTTTATAGTTATTAAAGTATTAGTCCAAGAACTTTTAACTACTTCTGCCTATCTTCATCTAGTGCTTTTTGGATAGCTTGGCGACAAAACTCAGGAGGATCGTCTTTAGCCTTTACCTCTTCCTTCATTTCCTTAGAGACTCTAAAACTTAATTGGTCAGTTAATGGCTTATCTCCCTTTGGTTGCGCTGGTTCAAAATTTTGAGGGTTCCCTTTAGGATTAGGCATTGTTGAGAGATGTAAATATAGCTTGGTACTAACGAAACCATTAGAATAGAGTTTTAGATCGGTGGTGATACCGAGTCTACAAAACAAGTTCACCACCGATACCACTTTTACAAATGGGTAACTCTATTTTATGTTCACAAGGTCAGAACTCGAAATCAAAACCACTGCTGAGTTGAGAGACTTGTGTAGGCGTTACGGATTGAAGCCTACTGGGAATGGAGGGTATAAGACTAGTTGGATTGTTACCTTGATGGCATTTCCACAGATAGCACTTGCTCAATTAAGGCAAGGAAGAGGGTTGAAATCACCAGGCTTCAGCGTTATTCAATTCCTTGAAGGGGTGGTAGATGAGATGAACTCACCCACTGATGAGCAAGCGGCGCTGATTAAGCTAACAATGGAGGGCAAAGCTATGAGCTACCCTGACAGATACGACCAAGAGAGCCTGTTTAACTTGCATAAAGCTAAGATACACCTTGAAATGGCGATCGGACTGCTAAACCAGTAAATCAGTTTTGAGGGTTTGTAGTAAGCACTTTAGTGCTTAGAAAATAAGAAGGACTAAAGTCCTTACTACAAACTTCCTTACCGTATTGGACTCAACCCAGAAGCCCTATATTTATTAACTAACAATAAATTTTTGGCGCTATCTCTTATTTGCTCAATTAGGAATAGCACTCAAAGCAATTACTAATTCAAAACCAACTGACTTAAAAAGAAGGCAAGGGTTGCACTACCCAAAGGAACTGTTAAATTGTCAATACCCAAAAATGAAACAGCCTCTAAAGCAGTAGCTATAACTGCCACTATCAGCGATATCGTCCAAGTTTGCCAACTGTTTCCTTGAGTTCCAACTAAAATTAAACTACAGACAAGATAACTAACGAGCATCATAGTTAGGGAGCCTTCCCAACTTTTTTGCGTCCCAAAAACTTGATACTTGTGTGTACCAAAGCGTTGTCCAATTAAGGCTGCTAATCCATCTCCCCAAGTCATAATCAAAATTCCTAGTGCTGCGTACTGGGGTTGTTGCAAGTACCAGAACCAGGCAACTAAAATACCGAAACTGACAGAGTAAAAAAATGTCCCTAAACTTTGTCGTCCAACGCTATTAATACCAGGAAGAATGGGCAGTCGGTAGGATAATAAGGTGATTACACTCGCTAAAATAGAAGCTGTAATCCCTACACTGGCAGGAATATCGAGCCACCAAGCGATTAAAATTACATTACCAGTGCCAATATGAACTATCTTCCGCACGATTTCTGGCTTGTCGGCAAAGCGGTTTACCACCCATGCAATCAGCAGGATGACTAACACCCAAATTGCAGCCAAGGCAATTTGCAGCCATAAAACCGGAATTGAAGTGAAGTCAGAAAATGTAATTAACAAAGATGCGACAAGATGAAAATTTTTACCCCTGTTACGCAATGTGCAACTTATTTTTAAAACGCCTCTCCAAACCTCTCTCCGTTTCGGGGAGAGGCTTTGATTCTTGCTCCCCTTCGCGCACTTCGTGCCGCTACGCGAACGTAGGGAAGGCGTTGGGGGTTAGGTTTGCGAGTAAAGTTGCACACGGCGTCCCTGTTACTAATTTATAAGATTTGGGTAGCTGCAATGAAATTATTATTTATTTGGCTGATTCGGGGCTACCGAATGTTTATCTCACCGTTGTTTCTCCCGACTTGTCGCTTTCAACCAACTTGTTCGATGTATGCTATTCAAGCCATTGAACGATTTGGAGTGTTGCGTGGTAGCTGGATGGCAACTCGGCGAATTTTGCGCTGTCATCCGTTTCATCCAGGTGGTTACGATCCAGTGCCAGAGGTGGTGAAAAAGGTAAAGGAGGAGTAGTTTATAGAATTGGGGCATTGGGCATCCCTTCTCTACGAGACGCTGTTCGCGCAGCCTCTCCAAGAGTTGTATTGGGCATTGGGAGAATACCTGCTTTATATCTCTATGCTGCAAGTGTGCGGGTGAAGGTTCATACCACTTTTAGAAGGGGGTGTAGGTGGGTATAGCTATTTGGGGAGATGTCAACAGATGAGGTTGTCATCTAGCGTGGGAAGGTTGAATAATTTAATTTAGACTTACCATGATTAATCCCACTGCGATTTCTATACCAGAACCACAAATTCCTACTCCTGGGCCGAGTCCACTACCTAGTCCCAATCCTGAACCGAATCCGCTACCTAGTCCTGAACCTGTACCGGGGCCAGCGACACCCCAACCGTTACCGGGGCCTGTACCAGAAACAGTACCTGCTCCCATTCCTCAAACAGTTCCAGGGCCAATTCCCCAAACCATACCGGAACCTGTTTAGATTAACTTGGTAATGTAATCTCAAATCTCAAATCTAAAATCCAAAATGCTAAGAGCCGGAATTGTCGGACTTCCCAACGTCGGAAAATCTACTTTATTTAATGCTGTAGTTGCTAATGCTAAAGCAGAAGCAGCTAACTTCCCTTTTTGCACGATTGAACCGAATGTCGGCGTTGTCGCAGTACCGGATGAACGGTTAAATGTTCTTGCTAAAATTGCCAGTTCGGTACAAATTATCCCGGCGCGGGTTGAATTTGTAGATATTGCCGGTTTAGTTAAAGGTGCAAGTCAAGGTGAGGGACTGGGGAATCAATTCCTGTCCCACATCCGGGAAGTTGATGCGATCATCCATGTAGTACGTTGTTTTGAGAATGATGATATTATCCACGTTGCTGGTTCTGTTGACCCAGCGCGAGATATTGAAATCATTAATATAGAACTGGGTTTATCAGATTTATCACAAATTGAGCGGCGAATTGACCGCACTCGCAAACAAGCTCGTACCAGCAAAGATGCACAGTTTGAAGTCTCAGTTCTGGAAAAATTAGCTGCGGCTTTAAATGAAGGTAAATCGGTGCGTCAGGTAAGCTTGAATGAAGAAGAAGCGGAGATTATTAAGGGACTGGAACTGCTCACTTATAAGCCGATTATCTACGCCGCCAATGTATCTGAGGATGAGTTGGCAACTGGTAATCATTTTGTGGAAACAGTACGGCAAATTGCATCGACAGAAAATGCCCAAGTTGTGATAGTTTCGGCTCAAGTTGAAGCTGAGTTAGTAGAGTTACCAGAGTCAGATAAAGCTGATTTTCTCGAATCTTTAGGTGTGGAAGAAGGCGGTTTGAAATCGTTAATTCGGGCAACTTACTTTCTTTTAGGCTTGCGGACATATTTCACCTGTGGCCCTAAAGAAACCCGCGCTTGGACAATTAATGCTGGAATGTCTGCACCTCAAGCTGCTGGTGTCATTCACAGTGATTTTGAGCGGGGATTTATTCGCGCTGAAACTGTCGCTTATAAAGATTTGGTAACAACTGGCTCGATGAATGCTGCGAAAGAAAAAGGGTTGGTTCGCAGTGAAGGGAAAGAGTATGTTGTGCAGGAAGGGGATGTAATGTTGTTCCGATTTAATGTGTAGGGGTAATTAATGGGTTGCTGTTATCGATAAGATAATGGTCAACCTACACCAAGTTGCGTAGGCTTTGCCCAACCTAGGCATCGCCAGAAATAATTTGACAAAATTCTTGATGTGTGTTAATTGCTAGGCGATCGCAAATAAACCAGCAATTCTCAAAATTATCATGTCTCCTCTTGCTCTAGCCAAGTTGTGAGGTTTGCCATTGATGAAAAGTCCAGTAGTGCTTGGGCTAATGCTTCCAAGCGTTCCAAACTGATTGACTTGCTGTGCTACCTCTCGCAATAACTGTGGACATACCGTTCAGCTACTTCCACCCAAAATGTATACATAAGAACCCAAATTCTCGTCATCTGTACCAACAACCACACCACCTTCCGCACCGGGAACAAGTTCTATACCTTCAATTTTGTGGTAATTAGAGCGATAGAGGGGAACAAGTTGAGGGTTTTGTCGCCATACAATTTTGTTACCATGCAATCCCAAGTAACCAGCGACATACACAGCTGACTGAAATGGTCCATCATCCCCGGCATCACTTGCTGAGGTGATGTACACAATTCCTACGGGATCTAGTTTTAAATCAGAAATATGGCGAACATTGCCAGATGGAAACGGTACTTTCAGATTGGTAGAACCTGTGAGAGAAATTTGATATTTAGCTAAGTCAAATACTCCCCAAAAAATAGTTGCTGGTTTTTCTGCTTCACCTCGATGTGCCCAAATAGCAACTAATTCGCCATCTATATTTTGTAATCCAAATGCTTCAAAATTATTTCCTGGAATAATTCCTGGTAGATTGAATTCCTTCAAAACCAATATGGTTTTGTTGGCAGGATTTAACCTGATGTAATAAGCTTTTCCAGAACTGCTTAAAGCGATAAAAGATAATTTTGTTTTCTCTGGGACTGATGTTATACTTTCTAAGTCAATGGGCAATTCTATGTTATTTGGCCAGTTTAAGGGGAAATATTCAGGTTGGTTTTGACCCTTAATGCTGATGATTGCTAAACGACCTTGGTTTGGTTTTTTGTTGTCATGAACAATCAGAAAATCGAGGGTATTTTTTTGCTCCTCTATGAGAGCCATACCACTGATACCGAAAGGGATACCACCCCGAACCGGACGCCAATCTTGCGCCCAAACTTGCTGGGATATGAGTAATAATGCACCCAAGACTATTACATTTATGATTAACCTGAGAAACCGAGGCATAGTATAAGGGATTGGGCATGGGGCATGGGGGATTGGGCATGGGTATGGGGTTAGGAAAACTCTTCACAGTCTCCAGTACCTAGTTTCCCAGTATCGGTAAGAGAAGTGTCTTAGACGATGCTCAATAATATCAAATCTAGGCAATTTGCACCCACGTCAATCAAGCAGCTTTTTGCCCTCAAAGTCATCAGTATATTTAGGTAATTATTTGACTGACGATAGTACTTTCTGTAAGGAAAGCAATAATTCGTTGACAGTATAGGGCTTCGACAAAAACGTACTTACACCTGTGGCTGCTATTACACTAAGTTTATTGTCAGACATCAGTCCACTGCTGGCGATAATTCTGACTTCGGGGTTGATTTTTTGTAGGGTACGGATGGCAGTTAAACCATCCAGCAAGGGCAGCATAATATCCATGAGGACGGCACTAATTTTGTCTCTATTTTGAGCGTATACCGCGATCGCCTCAATACCATCACTGGCAACTAAGATTTTGTAGTTGTGAGCTTCCAGTGATGTTCTCGTAATCTCAAGAATTGCAACTTCATCATCCACAACCAAAATCAATTCTCCATGTCCTCTCTGTGGTGGCAAATCTTCTGGGCTGAGTGGTTCCATTCCCTCCACAGCTGGTAAGTAAACCTGAAAACTAGTGCCATTTCCCACTTCGCTATACACATTTACAAAACCTCCGTGACTTTTAATGATTCCAAGTACAGTGGAAAGTCCCAAACCAGTGCCTTGTCCGACATCTTTTGTGGTGAAGAATGGCTCAAAAATTCGATCTAATATTTCCCCAGGAATGCCAATTCCGGTATCGGAGACATTAATCACTGTGTAAGGTCCCTCCTTGGCTTCCAGGTTCATGCGGGCATAATTTTCGTCAATCAACACATTCTCGGCAGAGATACTCAAAGTACCGCCATTGGCCATAGCATCGCGGGCGTTAACGCAGAGGTTCATCAATACTTGATGCAGTTGGGTACTATCTCCAGAAACCATCCACAAATCCTGTAGTATATCAGTGCTGATTTCGATGGATTTGGGAAATGTCTCTTTCAGAATCTTGGCAATTTCGACAATTATATGTCTGAGTTGTAATGTGATGTGCTTACCTTCTACACCCCGTGCAAAGGACAGCACTTGTTTGACTAAATCAGCACCGCGTCTAGCGTTGATTTCCAAAATTTCTAGTAGATGGCGAGTTCGCTCATCGGCATCGGGAAATTTGAGTGGTAGCAGTTGCGCTCCTGCCAAAATCGGTGTCAGAATATTGTTGAGATCGTGAGCAATGCCACTAGCTAAGGTGCCAATACTTTCCAGGCGTTGAGCGCGAAACAATTGGGCTTCTAGATGTTTTTTCTCGGTAATATCTGTATCAACAGTCAGAATTGATTTGGGTTTCCCTTGTTCATCGCACACTAGACTCCAGCGACTCGCAACGAGGATTTCTTTGCCACTTTTAGTAAGTTTAGTTAATTCGCCCTGCCACTTCCCTTGACTAATAACTTGCAATAGAGCCGCTTCGATTTCTGGTGAAGGTTCGTCAAACAAAAGCTCACTAGCATTTTTGCCCCAAGCCTCTGTAGCTTGCCAACCGTAAAGTGTTTCTGCGCCTTTGTTCCAAAAGAGAATTTGATTGTTTAAATCTCGGACGCAAATGGCATCTGTAGTAACATCTAGTAATGCTGCTTGTTCGCGGATTTTTTCTTCAGCTAGCTTGCGATCGCGCAATGCCCGTTGACGTTCAATAGCATAACGCATAGAGCGCACCAGCAAGTCACCAGTTACTTGCCCCTTGACTAAATAATCTTGCGCTCCTTCTTGCATCGCCCTAGTTGCCAGGGTTTCATCATTTATACCCGTCAGCACAATGATTGGGGTTGCTTTTGCCTGATTGTGAGCCATGACAAAGCTTTGCAATCCCTGGCTATCTGGCAGCGAAAGGTCTAACAAAATCACATCAAAAATTTCGTTTTTTAGGTAGTTTAGTGCTTTATCAAGCCGCTCAACGGGCATCAACTCAACTACAACTGTGGTAACTTCCTTAAATAACTCTTGTAACAATAAGACATCACCAGGGTTGTCTTCTACCAACAAAACTTTAATATTTTCACCTGCCATTTCCACTACTCCGGCGGCAGTTTTACGATCGCAAACCAAAAATTTTCTATTGATTGGACAATTTTAACGAATTGATCAAAATCTACTGGCTTAGTTATGTAACAGTTCGCATAGAGGTTATAGGCTTTGAGGATGTCCTCTTCAGCTTGAGAAGTCGTCAAAACTACTACAGGAATTCGTTTGAGGTTTTCATCTCCTTTAATTTCTGCTAATACCTCCCGTCCATCTTTTTTAGGGAGGTTCAAATCGAGTAGTATAATATCTGGATGACGTACTTTAGCATATTTTTCCTTTTTTCGCAAGAATGCCATTGCTTCTACACCATCTTCTACCACGTTCAAGTGAATCGAGATTTTGCTATCTTCTAGGGCGATGCGTGTGAGTTGGGCATCACCAGGATTATCCTCTACCAACAAAACCTCAATAGGCATAATCGCTGTTATGGTGCTAGCCATTGCTTACCTGTTCTCTCTGGAATTGTGAAGTAGAAAGTCGAGCCTTGACCCGGTTTCGACTCAACCCAGATCCGGCCACCGTGGCGTTCTATAATTTTCTTACAAATTGCCAGACCAATTCCAGTACCTGGATACTTGTCTCTACTGTGCAAGCGCTGAAAAATTATAAAAATGCGTTCAGCATATTGGGATTCCAAACCAATTCCATTATCACGTACCCAGAACAAATATTCGTTTTGATTGGGGACTGGGGATTGGGGATTGGGGACTGGGGACTGGGGACTGGGAAGTGAGGGGGATGAGGTAGTATTTTCTTCCTCTGCTCCCCTACTCCCTACTCCCCACTCCCTACTCAACCCAATGTGAATTCGTGGCTGTTGATGACGGCAAAATTTGATCGCGTTGGCGATCAAATTTTGAAATACTTGTGTCAATTGGGTAGCATCAGCCATCACTTCCGGTAGAGTATCATAAGTGACAACTGCTCTATGGTCTGCGATCGCAACCTGAAGATTAATCAGCACCTGCTCTAATACAGCACTACAATCGACTGGCACAAAAGGCTGTCCACGACTGCTGAGGCGCGAGTAGTTCAACAAATCGTTGATGAGGATCTGCATCCGCCGTGCCCCATCTACTGCATAGGTGATAAACTGATCGGCATTGGCATCGAGTTTATTTTTGTATCTCCGCTCTAACAGTTGTAAATAACTAGTTACCATCCGCAACGGTTCTTGCAAGTCATGGGAAGCGACGTAGGCAAACTGTTCTAATTCCGCGTTGGAACGTGCAAGTTCATGACTTTGCTGGGTTTCTTTTTCTAATAGTTGCGCTTGAGATAAAGCAATGCCAATTTGGTTAGCTAATTGCTGTAACAAATCCGTCTCAAACTCATTCCATTCTCGAGGTGCGGCACACTGATGAGCCAGCAACAAACCCCAAATGCCATCCCTGACCAGAATCGGCACTACGAGGTTAGCCCTAACAGCAAACTGCTGAAGAAATTTTCGATGGCATGGTTGAATATGAGCAGCTTCAATGTCTTCAATGGCACTTACTCTTCCCTGGCGATATCTTTCTATATATTCTTCTTTAAAACAGGGGTCAAAAATATTTTCTCCTAAAATTATCGGCCAACCAGGTAGCACCGCCTCTTGTACCACTGTTCCTGAACCGTCAGTTTCCAGTCGAAAAATTAACACCCGGTCAGCTTGTAGTAGTTTTTGTACCTCTGTCACCGTGGTTTTAAGAATTTCGTCTATTTGTAAAGATTCTCGAATTTTCAGAGTGATTTCTGCAAATAATTGCGATCGCAGATGTTGCCTTTTTAATTCTTCATCCGCCAGCTTGCGATCTGTGATATCTGTATAAGAACCCACCATCCGCACTATATCACCCAATGCGTCCCAAAGTGCCTGTCCCCGATCTAGAATCCATTTATAGCTGCCGTCTTGACACTGGACTCGATATTCACAGACGTAAAACGGTGTTTTCTTGGCAAAGTGGTCTTGGAAAGCTTGAAGTACCAAATCTTGCTCATCGGGATGGATTCGTTTTGTCCATTCATCCCAACAGTTGGAAACTTCGTGGTCTTTATAGCCGAGCATTTCCTGCCATTGCGTTGAGAAGAACACTTCATTAGTCTTGAGGTTCCAATCCCAAATACCATCATTATTACCATGTAATGCTAATTGCCAACGTTCTTCACTTTCTCGTAATGCAACTGATGTTTTCCGTCGTTCAGTAATGTCTTGGAAATAAACACACAAGCCATCTTTTGCTGGATAAGCGTGGACTTGAAGCCAGCAGTTTAGTAACGGATAAAACTCCTCAAATTCGACACTCACCTGTTCTAAGATTGCTCTGTGATACTCACAATAGAATGTTGTGCCGATAATTTCTGGAAACACCTCCCAGATGTTTTTACCCAAAAGCCCATTCTGGGTTGTTTGCAACAGCCGTTCTGCTTGACTATTAATATAAGTAAATTGCCACTCTTTATCCAAGGCAAAAAAACCATCACTGATGCTTTCGAGTAAATTAGCAATGTGGATTCTGGCGGCTTCAGATTGAGCGTGGGCTACTTGCTCTTGCGCCATCAGTTTCTCGGTAATTTGAGAAATCTTAGTTACATGAAGTCTGAGTTCTAATTGGTCGATTACCAGGCGACTGAGAGCCACAAGCGCCTCCACTTGTTTTTCGCTCAATTCCCGTGGAACTTGGTCAATTACACACAGAGTTCCCAGCACATCTCCCTTTGGGGTAATTAATGGTACACCTGCATAAAACCGTATATGTGGATAGCCAGTAACTACTGGATTATTTGCCAACTTTTCATCAGCTAGGGTATCATGAATCACCACAACCTTAAGCTGTTCTTGGCAAAGATAAGATAACCCAACATTCCGGGGCATTTCTGATACATCTAAACCTACCTTTGCCTTAAACCATTGACGATTTTCATCAATGAAATTTACCAAGGATATAGGGGTGTCACAAATAAATGCCGCTAACTGAGCAAGATTGTTGTATGCTTCTTCGGGTTCCGTGTCAAGAATTTGATACTGGCGGAGGGCTTCTAACCTCATCGCTTCTGTATCAATATGTCCAGCTTTCATGAGCTTTTTTTAATAAATCTCAGTGTCATATCCAGTCAGCAGTCTAGCTACTTGATGAATAGTTTAAGGCCGTCTGAGACTTTTACTCTAACCTAATCTTTCAGATCCCTTCCCGATGAGGGAAGCTACGATATAAATACATCTCTAAACCTATTGTACAAAACCAAAATCGTTGGAGATCCCCCTAAATCCCCCTTAAAAAGGGGGACTTTGATCCTAGTTCCCCCCTTTTTTAAGGGGGGTTAGGGGGGATCTTCGACGATATCGAATTAGGTGAGCAGACTTGTGTGTACACCCTAGCCTTTTTAAGGAGGATTTAGGAGGGATCTAGAAGTGCCTAAAATTACAGCTAATGACTTTTAAAACATCCTCTTATACGAATTCGTCAACAAGATCACAAATATAGGGAAGAAATATAGCATTGCTATTTCTCTCCCCTATCTTTAAATGTATTCAACTGTTCTATCAGTTGCTAAAAATTTTGTAATTACTTATGAGGCAAAAATTCAATCTATTCTAAACCACCTAAGCCATTAGCACCAGCACCAGTGCGAATAAGAGCTGCTTGTGCTCCAATATCGCCACCAGCAACTGCAGCATCTAAGGCTTTTGCAGCCGATTGGATGAATGCATTGCCGGTACCAGCTGCTTCAACAACCGCAGCTGGGGTAAGAGTTAAACTGGTTATAGTTTCATTGTCTGTCGCTGATGTACCCGTACCGTATGCAGGGGTAACAACTAAACCCGGAGTAGTTCCATCTGCACCGTAGTAGTCGTTATTAGGCAAAGTTAATTCACCACTAACACTGATAGAAGCACCAGAAGCTCTAACCAGAGTAACAGCACCACGGGCTGCTGCTTGCTGCCCTGCACTTGCTGGTGCAGCCAGGATATTACCAACACCAACTAAACCTAACAAGCAGATGCTTCCTTTAACGATCGCAGAAATTTTCATGATTCACAATCCTCGTGTTGTTCATCTTTGCGTTTTCAATATAACCATTGCCCTTAAGAAAAATCTCAGTAATAATACTTGATTTTAGATAAATTCTTAGGGTCATCAATTAAAAAAACTAATAGACTAAATTGTTAGTGAAGAACTGAAAAAAAGCAGAAGAATCCTGATAAAGTATAGTCCCAGTAAGACTTGCATCTACTTCATGCCTGTATGGAAAATGTGCTAATACTTACCAAATTACTGATTTTGAAAAACCCGATCCCAAAAGCATTAGAGGTAAGGCTTTAGACTGCATCTAACCCCATAATTGTCTGTAAACTCCGCTTAATAATTAGTCACACATTTTTAGAAATGCCCATATCATATCTTTGCTAAATCTTAAGTGCATCTTCATGGGTAATATGCTGTGGGCAAGGATTTTAATCCCTAGACTTATTGCGGTTATTATATGGATGCAATATTTTTTCAGAGGGTACAACTGTACGCCACCAACATATTCCATACAGTTGAAAACGGCTATAAAATTTAGTTATAGGTTTGGTAGAGTAATTGTCTGAAACCTAACCCCCAACCCCTTCCCTACAAGGGAAGGGGAGCAAGAATCAAAGCCTTTCTCCTTTTAGGCTACGGTGTACACACAAGTCTTGTAACATTACTCCACAGGCTTATGATCCCCCCAACCCCCCTTAAAAAGGGGGGCAAGAACCTCTCAAAGTCCCCCTTTTTAAGGGGGATTTAGGGGGATCTCCAACGATTTTGATTTAGAACAGAGATGTGTGTACACCGTAGCCCCTTTTAGGAGAGAGGAATGGAAGTAAGGTCAAATACCTGTGCTTTAGCAGTGGCGAGGGCAGCCAAAAATCGCTTCAGCGTTATGCTCAAGCACCATTTAATTTACTATATTTAATGTCCCCCAGTTCAATGGGCTACATCCGCCTGCCCTTAGGTCATTATGGCAAAATCTAAGAAAAGCTCTACCCCTATCAATCTTAGCGATCCACAATATTATCTTAACCGAGAGTTAAGCTGGTTAGAATTTAATGGCAGGGTGTTACATGAAGCCTGTGACGATCGCACGCCCCTTCTAGAACGCCTCAAGTTTTTGGGAATCTTCAACTCTAATTTAGATGAGTTTTTCATGGTGCGCGTTGCTGGTTTAAAGCAACAAGTAGAGGCGAAAGTCAGCCTGTTAACTCCCGATGGTCGGACACCACAACAACAGCTAGACGATATTCGGTCTAACCTCACTCCCCTCGTCAAGAAAGAACACCAACATTTTGAACAAGTACTTCGTCCCTTACTAGTAAATCACGGCATCCATATTCTAGATTACATAGACTTAAATCAAAAACAACGCACTCATCTCAACAGTTATTTTGAGGAACAAGTCTTTCCAGTTTTGACACCCCTAGCTGTTGATCCTAGTCATCCCTTTCCTTTTATTTCTAATCTCAGTCTGAATCTGGCTGTTGTGGTCAAAAACCCAGACACCGAAGAAGAATTATTTGCCAGAGTTAAAGTCCCCAATCTTCTACCACGATTTTTACCGATACCGCCGGAGTTGGGAGATCAAAACACCGAAAAACCTGCTAACTGGACGGGAGTACCTTTAGAACAGGTAATCGCTCATAATTTGGAATCTCTATTTCCAGGGATGAATATTCAAGAATATCATCCATTCCGCATTACCCGTGATGCCGATTTGATATTAGAAGAAGATGAAGCAGATGATTTGCTGTTAGCGATCGAACAGGAATTAAGAAAACGGCGGCTAGGTGGAAGTCCAGTCAGGCTAGAAATTCAGTCTCAGACTCCTGAAATAGTGCGATCGCGCTTATTGCAAGATTTAGAATTAACAGAAAGCGATCTCTACGAAGTAGACGGTCTTTTGGGACTGCGGGATTTGATGTATTTTATGGCATTGCCATTACCAGAACTCAAAGATCCACCACGCCAATCTGTTGTACCATTACGCCTGCAAAGGCTGAAGGAACCGAATTTAAATCCAGATGTTGCAGACACGGACGAAGGAAAAGACTTTTTTGCTGTAATTCGGGAAAAGGATTTACTAGTACACCATCCCTATCAATCCTTTTCGGCTACAGTAGTGCGCTTTATTACCCATGCTGCTTATGACCCCAATGTGTTAGCCATCAAAATGACGCTTTACCGGACTTCTGGTGACTCGCCCATTGTCAACGCCTTAATAGCCGCCGCCGAAAATGATAAGCAGGTATCTGTACTGGTGGAATTAAAGGCACGATTTGATGAAGAGAATAATATTTACTGGGCAAAACGACTAGAAAGAGTTGGAGTTCATGTTGTCTATGGTTTAGTGGGGCTGAAAACCCATAGCAAAACCGTCATGGTGGTACGCCGGGAAAAAGACCGGATACGCCGCTACGTGCATATTGGCACTGGTAATTATAACCCTAAGACGGCACGATTGTATACAGATTTGGGATTATTTAGTTGCCGTGAAGAATTGGGTGCTGACATCACAGATTTATTTAATTTCTTGACAGGATACTCCCTGCAAAAGTCTTATCGAGAGTTGCTGGTTGCACCAGTGAATATGCGCGATCGCTTTTTGGCACTCATTCGCCGCGAAATCGAAAATGTTCAAAATGGATTTTCTGGACGCATTGTTGCCAAAATGAATGCCCTAGTCGATCCAGAAATTATCGCCACATTATACGAAGCTTCTCGCGCCGGAGTGCAAATCGACTTAATTATCAGGGGAGTTTGCTGTTTGCGCCCAGGACTCAAAGACATTAGTGAAAACATTCATATAATCAGCATTGTTGGTCGCTTTTTAGAACACTCTCGGATTTTTTATTTTCATAACAATACTCAGGAAGAAATCTATATCGGCAGTGCCGACTGGATGCGTCGCAACCTAGATCGCCGCGTGGAAGTAATTACCCCAGTGAAAGACCCAGATATTGCCAAGGATTTGCAAGAAATTCTCGGAATTATGCTCGCAGATAATCGCCAAGCCTGGGAATTACAAGCCGATGGTAGTTACATTCAACGCCGTCCTTATGATGATTCTCCAGAAGCTAATTCACAAAAAATTCTCATGAATATGATATTACGTTCAAGTGGTGTAGCCTCAAACCTGATTGAGTAAAAAACAATCAAAGCTGTAGAGGCAATTCATGAATTGCCTCTACAGCGCAGCCTCACATAAAATTGCTATCAGACCTTGACAACTAGCTCAACTTAGTTTTATTTAGGAAACTTGAATTTTTTGAGCAGTTATCTAAGTTGTTTGTCACGGATTCACACAAGATATTCAACCATCTGACTTTTCACGTTATGTGGAAAAGCCACGAAACACCTAACCCCCTAACCCCCTTTCCGACGCGGGAAGGGGGAAAATTCAAAATCTCTCTCCTCTGAGGAGAGAGAAATAGAAGCGAGGTTTTCCAGATCCCGTGAAACGTCATGGGTTCACACAACATATTCAACCATAGGATAGAGTCAGTGCTGGCACTTGCTCCCATAAACTAGAGAAGTTATTCTGAATAATTTCGTCTTTCCCCTCAATGTTAATGTTATCCTGTGAGCTTTCTACCTTGCGTGTTCTAGTAGTTGATGACCACGAACTGACTCGTTTAACCTTACAATTGATTTTTTCTGGACAGCAAAATATTCAAGTAGTAGGTTTAGCGAGTAATGGTGAAGAAGCTATAGAAATGGTTAGACGTTACCATCCTGATGTCATTATTCTAGATTTACAAATGCCAGTCATGGATGGCTGGAGTGCGTCTAGTCGCATTAAAGCTATATCTCCCAACACCCAGATTCTTGCTTACTCCTCAGTGGAAGATGTAAATTTTCACGGTACAAAAGCAATGTCTAGCTTTGATGACGTTTGCAAGAAAGATGTACCGACAAGCGAACTTATTGCCTTAGTTAGGCAGTTAGGTCAACGTGCAGGAGATGGTTCAGTTGCCGGATAAATAATACAGCTATTTTGCTTCCCCAACTCAGGCTTAGTTCGATTCGGGGGATTTGAGGAGATGATATTAGTGACATACTCCACACACTCCTATCGACGGTGAGTGTGGGCTTCTCAACGACTCCTCTATGAAGACATTAATTGAGCTTTGAGGGCGTGTGTCCCACGCGCCTTTATATTAAGAGATGCGTTTAAATCACGGCACAAACTTGTAGAGCATACAGGGCAATTGTGCATTCTTTGAGATAGCGGCTTCTTAGCTTTGTACCCGCAATTAGAGCATTCCTGGCTTCGACCTGAATACAGGATAGGATGATATGTATCCATTGTGTAACCAAAATAAAAAACAAACAATTAAGGTTAAGAATGTCAGAACGCAGGTTTAATAAGCTTCAAAATTATGCCACTTATGCAGACAAAACCATGACTCAGGTGATTGATGAACTTATTGACTCGTTACCAAACACAGAAAAAGGCGACTCCTCATCGACCCCTTGCCCTGTCAAACCGTAGGTTTGAATTAGTTAGGGGTCAATTCGTCGTCGCCCAAAAATTCATCCCACACTCCGTCTAGTGAGTGTGGGGCTTCTTTTCGTTCAAGCTAAAGAGCGTCGGTATAGCCTGAAGTTGAGGGTTAAACCGACGCAATTTTTGCTAATGCCTACTCTACCGGAATGGTGCGTCTAAATTCATCAATTAATTCATCCAGTTCTTCCAACGCCTGATTTACGTCAACTCTCAAAGTTCCCAGGTTTGGTTGCTCCAGTAAGCTTAACAGGTAATCGCGTTTACTTTGAACTGCGAAAATTCGTTCTTTTATAGTCTGTATATCCATTATTTTTTCCCGTCTTTAACTACCTTTAAATTTAAAGTTAACTCAAAATCCAACATTCTGGGGCACTATATAGCCGATGATAATAAAACTGAGATATTCAGATATTATACTAATTTAAGCTCATGCTACGCCAAATCTCTTTGGGAACACTCGGTTTAACTATCGGCGGCATATTAACCATCATTGGCTTCGTCGCCTATGCTGATAATAATGCCACACTCAATCTTGTCGGATTTTTTTACGGTATTCCTCTATTGTTGGGAGGGCTGGCGCTGAAAGCTAATGAACTTAAGCCAGTACCATTTGAAACTACGTCACCATCAGCATTGATACTGCGCCAGCAGCAAGCAACTGATACTCAAAATAAAATTCGCAAAGACATCACTCGATATTGCTACGGTCAAGATGCTCATCTAGATACAACACTTTCTTTTCTGGGTTTGAGTCCCACAGATGAGGAAAGGCCAATAGTCACAGGGTTGCGAGAAACAGAAGTTAATGGGGGCTATGCCCTAATTTTAGAATTTGATTCACCGCTAATACCAATTGATGTGTGGCAAAAAAAACAAGAAAAAATGACCAACTATTTTGGGCCAGGATTGGAGATTCAAATAACGCAGCCATCTGAAAATACAATTGAGCTAGCGCTAATTAATATTCCAAAAGAGTCAATAGTCAATGAGTCATCTTTGAAAAATTAATCTCTAGACGTAGCACTGCTACGTCTATCTACAAGGGTTCTGAATAACGCATATTTAATTTTTGAAGATGTCTAATAATCAATAATGCCGTGGGAGTTTCGATAGCGCTCCGGTGTGCTTCGTACTTACTTTTCACGGTATCTGGAAAACCTCGCTTCTATTTCTCTCTTCCTTTAAGGAGAGAGACTTTGAATTTTCCTCCAGCGCTAGTAGGGAAGGGGGTTAGGGACTGACAAATAAAAAAATATCCCAAATTTTTTGTGGGATGGGTGTCCCCACCCGTCCCAGATTTAGAGCGCTCATGTTGCCCACCCCACAAAATGGATAATTTATTTCTTGTGAGTCCCTTAGGGGGTTAGGTCAATCGTTAGCTTTTCCCCATAACGTGAAAAGTAAGGTGCTTCGTAGACGAATGACCAAAAAGTTACTTTTCTAAACGAACTGCATACCACTGTAAATATTTACCAGTACCAATATCTAATTCGCAACTGGTGTCGAGTAAATATTGTGCTTGAGCCTCTACGGTATCAAACTTTTGCAAATCAGGTGGCAAATCTTGAATTATGAGTTGTTGGAGATTTGCTTTGAGCTTTTCTAATAACTCTGATATTGTCAAAAATTGTTCTGGTTGATTTGTTTCTAGAACAACAAAGTTATCCTGCTGATACATTAATGAGTCTGGCATATTCAAGATTTAGTGAATCTAAATAGGGTTTGATTTTTCTGTAATAAATTATTAATTGACTAGGGGAAATTCACGAATTGCCCCTAGTCGTTTAGTTAATTGAGATGGTGGCTGGATTTACGGCAAGTTGTAATAGATATATTCAACCGAAGTGAATCAGAATTTTTACTGAATTTCCTAACATGGAGTGACTGGAGAATAAAGCTTTGCAATCAGCTTAATCTCAATCTTATGTAATTATACTAAACCTCGGCAAGGGTTGCCGGATAGACTAAATAAATTTAAGTCAGGTGATATTAGTGTTTTGGATTAGCTATCCTCTGAGCGGACTTTGGCAACTGCTTTGCCCTGTCTCGCTAGGTTTCTAAACTAACTACAAAACTCAATAATTTAGGCATACATTTGCAATTCTCAAAAAAATTGCAATTTAACTTTGAGATTGGGGAAATATAAAAGTAATATTTCCTCCGATAACCATAACCGAAGGAAAAAGTAACGATCGCCTTCGTGTTCCAATTATACATTGTCTATGCAACTTAGTTATCTGCCGCTTGCTTGGCTCAAGAACATTGAGCAGTCTGTTGTCAAAAAACAGTTGATTGTGAAGCCAGACTCATCTTTGCCACAAATCCGGGCATTGATCAGAAGAGCGATCGCTCCCATGCGACCAAGTTGTAGAGCCTTTTTCAGGATAGTCCCGCAAGTGGAACGCAATTCATGTCAGGCATAAGCCAATTTCCTCTTTCAACTAAGGAACCGCCACTGATTCTGGTGGCTGATGATGACAAGACCATCCGAGTATTGTTGCGTAAAGCTATGGAACAAGAAGGTTATCGAGTGGTCGAGGTCAATGATGGTAAGCAATGTTTAGATGCTTACCAGACTATCAAACCGGATATAGTTTTGCTAGATGCTGTAATGCCTGTAATGGATGGCTTTACCTGCTGTAAGCATTTGCTCCAGATTGCCAGGAATAATTTAATATCAGCCGTTGCCACCTTTGATAGTGACTCGACGCTGAAGAATACTATCATCTCCAAGATATGGGAGCGCACTCCCATATTGATGATCACCTGCTTGGACGATGAGCAATCCGTAAACCATGCTTTTGAGGTGGGGGCGACTGATTTTGTTACTAAGCCAATTCACTGGCCTGTATTGCGTCAACGGTTGCGCCGACTGCTACAGCAAGCGCAAGTATACAAACAATTAGAGGCGGCAAACCAAGCTTTGCATCACCTTGCCAATGTAGATGGGTTAACTGAATTGGCTAATCGTCGCCGTTTTGACGATTATCTCAATACTCAGTGGATTCATCTCGCACAACAGGAATCTCCTTTGTCAATGATTTTGTGTGATATCGACTTTTTTAAATTTTATAACGATAGATATGGCCATCCTGCTGGAGATGTCTGTTTACAAAAGATGGGTGCTGTCTTAAGCCTTAAGGTACAAAAACATCAGGATTTAGTAGCGCGTTATGGTGGCGAAGAATTTGCTGTGATTATGCCAGACACCCCTGCATCTGGCGCGGTTTACATTGCCGAAGCGATACAAGCAGGAGTCAAAGATTTGCAAATTGTTCATGACAGGTCTGAGGTGAGTCAGTATGTCACCCTTAGTATGGGCGTGGCAACTGTTGTCCCCACTTGGGAATCCTCACCTTCCGATTTAATTGTGCTGGCAGATAAAGCACTGTACCAAGCAAAGGATAGGGGGCGCGATCGCTTTGTCTCTAGTTCTTAGTCATTTGTCATTGGTCATTTGTCAATGACCAAGCTCTAATGCCCCATATCCATTACTTAAGAAGGATAAACTGGGAGTGTGAAGTGAAACCATGCTCCGTTATTGGGGGCAGAGTCCACCCAAATTTGACCATAATGTGCTAAGACAATACGTTGGCATAAACAAAGACCAATGCCGTAACCTTCTGTGCCTTCATCTCGTTGCAGGCGAAAGTGGTTTTCAAAGATGCGATCGCGATTCTCTACAGGAATACCAGGCCCAGTATCGCCAATACTAAACTGGACTTTTTGGGTAGTGCGATGCAATCCAGAAATGCTAATCTTGCCTCCTTCTGGGGTGTATTTGATGGCATTATCCAACAGATTTACTAGCACTTGACGGATACGTTCTGGGTCAGCGTATACATAAGGTAAGTCATTGGGAATATCCGTTTCTATCTCTTGGGATTTGGCGGTGTAGCGATCGCACAATTCTTCCAGTATTTCTAAGCACAATTTACCTAGCTGTACTTTTTGTGGTAAAATTGGAAACTCTGTATCTTTGCCACAACCTACCTGTAAAAGGTCGGCAATCATCCGATCAATGATCTTAGTTTGATTGCGGGCTTGCTTTAATAGATGCGCCGTCATGGATGGTTTGAGGCGCTGAAATTGGCCTGTCTCTAAATTGTAATTAGATTGAAGAGTTTCTATGGCGATCGCGGTAGCAGTTAGCGGATTGCGGAGATCGTGTGCCAGCATCGCAATTACCCGATCTTTAAACTGTAACTGCTCTTGGAGGTGCTCTTTTTCCTGTTTCAAGCGAAAAACTTCGTCTGAGAGTCGGATCAGTTCAGCAGAAACAGCAACTGAACGGATAGTAGATTTGGGTGATGTCGCCCTAGCATTGTCGTCTATCCGTTCGTGTAAGTCTTCCTGTAATTTTAAGTAAGCATCTACAGAGGCTTGCCAGCGAGGCCACCAGTTTTTCAATTGCGCTATGATATTACTCCCAGCTAAAACCTGTCGTGGTTCCGGGTGTATTTTGATTAAAGCTGGCGTTGCTACCAATTTAAAGTGTTCTGCTAAGTAAGGCTGTTGTCCAACATCAATAGTCTGAAGTTCAAAACTATACTCAGCCTGCAATTCTTTTAAGTAAGCACGTATTCGCTGTACTTGTTGGCGAGACTTAGGGCGTCCATCGACAAACAGTAACAGCTGGAGTGGAGCCTCAGAATAAATAGGCTGATCCTGGGAAACTTGCATGTAATCGTGTTTCAGCACTGGTAACAACCCGGTGACGCTTTATAGAAAGAAATGGACTGACGGTTGTAGATGGTCGTTGTTTTTTCTTCAATTTAATATGTATTTTAGATTTTCGTACTCTTATCCGATCTGCGTTTTTGACATCTGATATATCTTTTTCAGCCTTTTGCAGCCTTTTGGCTAACTTCATCTCCAAGAAACACCCAAGCCCCTTGAATATAAGTCTTAATTTGCCCTTAATCAAAAATTTTCTCCAGAGGCAGCAGGTGAAAGGTTTATTTAATACTATGTCAATTTGAGTACTCGCTTTGAACAAGCGATGCTTAGGTTGGGCAAAGCCTACGCCCAAGCAAACGCAAATGCTAATTGTATCTAATCTATCAGGAAGCTGGTAACTGTTCAGACCAAGTTTGTAGAGGTTTTTTTCAACCGCCCGTGGATTCGATGAAGTGTCTTTTTGACTATGTACTGCTTCGATGAATTGTGAAGCGCAACGTGTGCCCAGCTTTCCTAAAATAACAGTTGCCTTATCCCAGATGAACAGGGGATGGGTTGCCTGAGGGAAAGCTTTGGATAACAATAGAGGCGATGCCTAGTTTGGTAAACTACGCACTTTTAGAGGAAGTACTCACTGCTTTCGAGGCTGTACAAGTAGCACTTTCCCCAGAAAATCAATTTAGAGATACTAGAGAAACTGCTGCGACACTTGACTGCTTTGCATCTAACCTCAGTCGCCAAGAATAATGAACTTACGCTAAGTTCCTGGAATTGTTTAACAGTGGCATTTTCCAGCTATTGCCTTACTCAGCTTACCATCCTTAGATGAATAATTTCCAAAATCGATTGTAAGCCAGTGTTAGCAAACTTTATCCATTCCCCTCTTTGGGTGAGGCTAAGGGGGCTTTAGTCCTAGTTTATCACTTCAGTTGGTTGGCGTAGGCTTTGCCCAACCTAGGCATCGCATTACAACTACTGCATCTGGAAGTAGATTAAATGTGCCTTATCCAGAACCCTTGTAGAGACGTAGCAGTGCTAAGTCTCTACATTCTTTTTTGGAGATTTTTAATCACAAAACTCTTATATAGTAGATATTTCCGGTTTATGTATGTTTTTTTCCGAAAATGTTAGTTTTCCAGAATTTTAGGGAACTCTATAAATAAGCATGGGAATTATCAAAACCTAATGGCTGTAAAACGAAGACAATACGGTAGCTTCTGCTACCGTTTACTCAAATTTTGAGATATCATTTTCACCAATAGAGACATTTACGAAGAAGATGCCGTGAGTCGGTAGTCTCTTTTGGCGCTTAACTCAGCACTCCCAATGCCCAATACAACTCTTGGAGAGGTTGCGCCAACGGCTTCTCTACGAGAAGCTACGCGTAGCTTGCTTCCCCGGAGGGGTACGCTCAGTACAAGTGCCCAATGCCCCATTCCCCATTCCCATTTAATGAACAGTCTGCGCTAGGGTAGGAATTGAAACATCAATTTGTGATTTCCTGTGCTTTCCTGTAAACCTCCAGCTGTATTTCTAATTTGGGCTGTTCTCCTCACTTCGTTAACAGCCTGTGCTAACAGTCAAGTCGCCAAAAACCTTGAGCAATCTTTGGCGGCAGATCCGAAGTTGCAAAGCAATCCAGTTGTCTTTGGAGAATCTCAGGTTAACCAGCAGCAAGCACAGCAAAACCAATCAACTGTTCAGTTACCAGGCGATTTTCCTAAAGATATCCCCCTATATGCCAATGCCAAGCTACAGGAAGTTACACCTGCTAGCGGTTCAGAAAACAGAATCTCAACTCGTTGGTTGAGTTCTGATCCCAGCAACTTTATTACTAGCTTTTATCGCAGCCAGTTTCAAGCAAATAACTGGCAGATTTTGCAACAGCCAACAGATGATGGGGGAGGCGCTTTTGAAGCACGTCGTAACGATTTGCTGTTGAAGGTTTCCATTCAGCCAAAATCAGTTACTAAGGCCACACCCAATCAACCCCAAACATCCACAGAATTACTGATTGATTACATACCCAATAGTACTGCAACAGCACAACCTACCCCAACTACAAGTTCTAACGAAACTACTAACGCTGTTCCTCAACCAGGAAATCCACAGTTCATTGGCCCAGCACCACCCGCAAATTTGGCAGCACAGCCACCAAGCACGGCTAATAACCAAACAATCCCTACAGTCACACCTGAATCGCAGGTATTCAACGATCTGAACAAGGTGCCGCAAGAATGGCGGCAACACATCCAAGACTTGGCTGCATTAGGTGTTTTATCTATAGAACCAAAGACAACTAAGAGTGATTCAACTACCACAACTAACCAGTTTGAACCGAGTAAAGTCATTACACATCGGGAATACGCTCGTTGGCTAATTGCTGTTAACAATGCTATCTATGGCAATAATCCAGCTAAACAAATTCGTTTGGCATCAGAAAGTACTCAACCAGCTTTTAGCGATGTGTCCGCAAAAGACCCTGATTTTTCAGCAATTCAGGGATTAGCCGAAGCTGGGTTAATTCCTAGTCCTTTGTCTGGAGATTCTACAGTAGTTTTGTTTCGTCCTGATGCACCCCTAACGCGGGAACAGTTACTACTGTGGAAATTACCCCTCGATACTCGCCAAGCTTTACCCTCTGCTAACTTAGATGCGGTTAAACAAACCTGGGGTTTCCAAGATGCAGCGCGAATTGATCCTAAGGCTTTAAGAGCAGTCTTGGCTGATTACCAAAATGGCGAACAATCGAATATTCGGCGGGTGTTTGGCTATACGACTCTGTTTCAACCCAAAAAACCAGTAACTCGTGCTGAGGCTGCTACGACTTTGTGGTACTTTGGCACTCAGGGTGAGGGTGTATCGGCTGCTGAGGCTTTGAAATTAAAGCGAGGTTAAAAGCCAGTTAGTTTATCCATCCATATCATAAAAATGAGCAATTATCACCTTTTATGAGGTAATTTTTGCCATTTCTTTGTACGATCCCGATTTTTTTTGAAGAGAATGTAAATCTAAGTATTTTCAGCGTTTTTATCTGGGTTTGATGAATTTTTGAGGAATACTTAAGTAAAATAACGTAAATTAACGTGAGTTCGACAAGTCTTATTTGACCTCTCCCCGACACGGAAAGGGGATCAAAAAGCTGAATTTTTCGTTGCTCCTCCCTCGCCTTGTAAGAGAGGGAGGTTGGGAGGGAGAGGTTCATCGAATTGACGTTAAATTAACTCAATAGACGTACTGAGTTTTGAAGTAAGTCAAAAGAAAAGTTGTTAGACTACCGCCCTTTGATTACTCTTAAACAAACTAAAAAATACCACAGGTAAAACGAAGATGAAAAAACAAGCTGTAGCGGTAGGATTTGTTCTGTTATCTTTCATGTTGCCGCTCAAAGCGAATGCTGCGAGTTTTTCCAAATTTTATGTATTTGGCGACAGTCTTTCTGATACTGGCAATGTTTTCACTGCTACTAATGGTTTAGTCGCTCCGACAACAGCCATTCCCCAAGATCCACCCTACTTTCAAGGGCGTTTTTCTAATGATCAGGTGTGGGTAGACTACCTGGGAAATCAGCTAGGATTAAATCCTACCCCATACTTAATTTCAAATCCTACTATTCCCAATCAAGGTATTAATTTTGCTGTGGGCGGCGCTAATTCTGGTCAGGGTAATGCTATTGTTCCTAGTGCGCCGTTACCGGGAGTACTAGAGCAAGTCGGCTTGTTGACACAACCGATTCTACAAGCCAATCAGAAGCTCGATCCAAATGCACTTTATGCTGTATCGGGAGGTGCAAATGATTATCTGTTTGGTCAAGCTATCAATCCGGCTCAAACAGTCCAGAATTTATCAAATGCAGTAGCATTACTTGCTTCATCTGGCGCAAAAAATATTTTAGTCTTTAACTTGCCTGATTTGGGCAAGATTCCATTTGCATCCGCTACAGGTCTATCTAGCAACTTGACTGCTTTGACAAATGACCATAACAAGAGATTAGCAGACGAATTAGGCAAATTTAGCAATAACCCTGACCTGAATCTGATCTCTGTTGATGTGTTCTCTTTATTTAATCAAGTAGAAGCAAATCCAGGGAAGTTTGGGTTTCAAGATGTGGTTAACCCTTGCGTAGTCGGGACTTTCCAGACAATCGTCAGTGTATGCGCTCAACCAAACGATTATTTGTTCTTTGACTCTGTACATCCAACAACAGGCGTTCAGAAGTTAGTAGCAGACGCTGCGCTGGCGGCGATTGAGGCTAAGTCTGTCCCGGAACCTGCGACAAACTTGGGAATTTTAGCCCTTGGTGCTTTTGGTGCGGTAGGAGTGCTGAAGCGTCAACAAAAAAGGTCAGCACTTGTGTTAGCAGGTCGGGTTCTTGATGCACAATTGTCTCATACAACAGTTGAAAAGTGAACGAACTGTATTGATGTGGGATTACGATCGCTTATTTCAAATTATTGAAGAATTAATCATGCACCATTCTCCGAGTGGTGTAGAAGCTGAGATTAACCAGTTTTTGATGCAACGATTTGCGGCGCTGGGTGTAGAAGTTTGGTGCGATCGCGCCGATAATATTATTGCGAAGATTCCAGGGAAAAGTCCAGACAGAGCGATGTCTAACGACAAGCCGCTTCCCGTCTACGCCATCACCGCACACAAAGACGAAATTGGCGCAATTGTCAAGAGTCTCGGTGATGAAGGTCGTGTCAAAGTCAGTAAACTCGGCGGTTCTTTTCCGTGGGTTTATGGTGAAGGCGTGGTAGATTTACTGGGAGATAACGAAACTATCAACGGTATTCTCAGCTTTGGTTCCCGCCACGTTTCTCACGAATCGCCCCAAAAAGTGCAGCAGGAAGATACCACTGTGAAGTGGGAAAATGCCTGGATTGAAACGAAGCTGACATCTGCTGAATTAGAAGCAGCTGGCATTCGACCGGGAACGAGAATGGTAATCGGCAAGCATCGCAAGCGTCCAATTCGGTTAAAGGATCATATTGCCGGTTACACCTTGGATAACAAAGCCTCTGTTGCCATTTTGCTAGCTTTGGCTGAAAACCTGAAACAGCCAGTTGTTGACGTTTATTTAGTAGCGTCAGCTAAAGAAGAAGTGGGAGCAATTGGGGCGCTATTTTTCACTCAAAATCAGCGTTTGGATGCCTTGATTGCTTTAGAAATTTGTCCCTTATCTGAGGAATATCCTGTTAAAGATGGGGAAAGTCCTGTACTTTTATCTCAAGATGCTTATGGGATATATGATGAAGGGCTAAATGGACAACTGCGCCATAGTGCCAAGCAACTCGATATGCCGATACAATTGACAACTCTAAGCGGGTTTGGTAGTGATGCTTCAATTGCGATGAAATTTGGTCATGTTGGGCGTGCTGCTTGTTTGGCATTTCCTACCCAAAATACACATGGGTATGAAATTGCTCATTTAGGAGCGATCGCTAACTGTATCGATTTGTTAAAAGCTTTCTGCGAAACTGAGTTTGAGTGATATACAGAGGCTTTGATTTGAAGGTAGCGATCGCATTAACCCAAAATAGATAACATCACCAAATTTATAGTGTGTCATATTCTGCATCATCAGGGTTATCCCAGATTTTGAGCAGAACTGGTTCAGAAAGTTTTGCTGCTGCAAAGGTAAGGCTATGGTCTGTATTTTGCTGACCCAAAGAATCAATAAAATCTTCAACTAGCAAGACTTGTTCGGGAGGTAGCGTTTGAATTTTTTTAAGTAGCCTTTGCTGTGAACTGCTATCAGCCTGCATTATTTAGATTCTCCTAACCTTGCCTATATTGCTTGCTTGATGCATTCATTATAGTTTTTGGTTGTTTCTAGGATCAAGGCGATCGCTAACTGTCTCGATTTTTTAAAAACTTTCTGCGAAACTATTAGAGGTATAATTGCTGAAATTTCGTGTATTTATTTAAATGCTTACCGTTACACCAGAAGAAATTACTCAGTTTCGCAGCCAGTTGGCAAATAGTCCAGGGGCTTTAGCAGCATTGGATACCATAGAAGAGTGTGAAGGCTATTTAGACGATGCAATTCCACTGCTGGTTATGCGGGAAACTGCACAGGAAGCAGATAGAGGATTAAATGATTGGTTGGAAAAATCCCGCCAATTTGTCTGTCAGGAAGAAGTTAGACAAGCCTTGGAATCTGGTTTACTTGCTCCAGCTATAGAAGCTGTAGCTATTGGTATTGCCATTCCTCCTGGTATAGCAACTGCACTCAGTATTTGCGTGTTTAAACTGGGTACGAAAAAGTTTTGTAAAGTCCCCGAATCTGGTGCTTAAAGTCCAGAAGCTGTAAATCCAGCCCAGTAGTAGGGATTTGCAAAAGGTAGGGGTTGACGTTCCTTGATTCGTTTTAAAGATTCTTGAAATCTGATGCGTTGTCCTACTCTTAGTTGAGCGAGGACTTTTTCAATTTGGGGTTTGTATTCCTCCAAAAATTTGTCTAATCCCTCAATAGTCAGATTTCGCAGCCAGTTTTGAGCTTGCTTAAGGGCTATGGCAATATCTCCTGCTTCCAATCGACCAAGTTTGAATAAGTTTTCGTAGAATTTAATCATCAAAAAGCTGGTGGACAAGTCATCTACTTTCCATAGAGAACTAACGACACTAGGGCTACCTGCTAATAAAAAACCGCTAGGTAATCCAATATATTCATCGCTGGTATTTTGAAAATCAATTAATCCAGTTTCGCAGGCGGAAAGGGTGACGAGGCGACATTTTTCTAATTTGAGAGCGAAGATTTTATCTAGGGTAAGGCATTTTTCTAACTCGACGGTTTCCCCTATTCGCAAATTCAGGTAACGTTCGGAGTCGGGTTTTGTTGGTGTGTCTGCGACGGGTGCATTTGCTAAAATTAGGGCTGATTTACTGGCGTTTGTTAAGTTAAATTCGCCATGACAGCTAAAGTGGGCGCAGTGGTAATTATTTAAATTAGATTGATTAATTGCTGTGAGTGTTGCGTCTGTTTTTTTCACGACGTTGGCAGTATTAAAGTAGCTTTGAATAACTTGTACTTCTAAATCTGTATAGTTTAAATCACCTGTGGGGTTTTGAATCGCAAACAGGGATTGAAAATCAGGACGTTTGCGCTGTTGCACCTGTTGCAGTAATTGACAACTGGGTGCATAACTCACACCACCAGGAAATAAATCTAGAAGACAAGACGAATTTTCAGAATTTTGATTTACTGTAATTGCATGAAGAGGGAATAAATGCAAGAACAAATGGGGAATTAGGATGAGTTGATCGCAGTGCTTTGGTATCTGGGTTAATATTTCATCAATGTGCAGAATGGAGGCTAATTTACTGAGTTGTTCCCCTAAGCTATTGTGCCATTGGTCTTTTTGCAAGTAATAGTTGTACAAATATTCGTTTCTGCAATCATACAAAGCTTCTCTATCTTCTGGTTGGGATTGCCAAACAGTTACCTCTCCCTTTTTTGTGACAATAAACGCCAGAATTTTATCGTTGAGAATATACCACTCAATAACGGCTGTATGCTCATCCAAAGAACCTTGGAAGGAGTCGAATTTGAACCCATAACCAACGGGTAAGTAGCGGTTTTGCAATTCATTACGCTGGTTTCGCAACTGTTGTAGATGTTGTGCTAAAACTTGGGGATTTTCAGCTTTGCCATTTTGGATTTGATATTGTCCTACGGCTATTTCATCTCTATATTTTTCTAGTTGAGTAACTACTTCTGGAGGAAAGATGGTTTTAGAGTCACGTTCGAGGATTTGTTCAACTAAACTGCGGGTTTTACTACGTTCAACATATTCAATCGCTTCGGTGATATTAGCTAATTCCAGGCAAACTTCCACCATGCGGCTATAAAGTTTGTTAAAGTGTTCCGCTTGTTTACGCTTGCTTTCTTCTCCAGATACTATTTCTTCCCGTAAAGATTCTACAGTAACAATAGCAGACTCAAAATCATTGTATGCTAAGTCAAATTTGTTTGTATCTTGATGAGCAATTCCCCGCATCCACAAAGTCTCTGCCCAATCTTGAGGCAAAGCTTCTCTAGTTCTGACAGTTAAAGCAGCAGTATAAGCCGCGATCGCCTGTTCGATGTTCTCTGCCCTGTCTCCTTTAATTCTCTCCCTGTAGACATTTGCGAGATTATTTTGCGTGGTTGCCCAATCTAGAGGCAAAGCTTCCCTGGTTCTGACAGTTAAAGCCGCAGTAAAAGCAGCGATCGCCTGATCGATATTCTCTGCCTTGTCTCCTTTAATTCTAGAATAGTAGGTAATTGCGAGATTATTTTGCGTACCTGCCCAATCTAGAGGCAAAGCTTCCCTGGTTCTGACAGTTAAAGCCGCAGTAGAAGCCGCGATCGCCTGTTCTATATTCTCTGCCTTGTCTCCTTTGATTCTATCGCTGTAGGCAAGTCCGAGATTATTTTGCGTACCTGCCCAATCTAGAGGCAAAGCTTCCCTGGTGAAGACAGTTAATGCCGCAGTAAAAGCCGCGATCGCCTGTTCGATGTTCTCTGCCTTGTCTCCTTTGATTCTCTCGCTGTAGGCACTTGCGAGATTATGTTGCGTCATTGCCCAATCTAGAGGCAAAGCTTCCCTGGTTCTGACAGTTAAAGTCGCAGTATAAGATGCAATGGCATTTTCGATATTCTCAGCCTTGTCTCCTTTGATTCTAGAATAGTAGGCAAGTCCGAGATTATTTTGCGTACCTGCCCAATCTAGAGGCAAAGCTTCCCTGGTTCTGACAGTTAAAGCCGCAGTAGAAGCCGCGATCGCCTGTTCTATATTCTCAGCCTTGTCTCCTTTGATTCTATCGGTGTAGGCAAGTCCGAGATTATTTTGCGTCGTTGCCCATTCAAAACGCAAAGCTTCCCTGGTGAAGACAGTTAAAGCCGCAGTAAAAGCAGCGATCGCCTGATCGATATTCTCTGCCTTGTCTCCTTTGATTCTAGAATAGTAGGCAAGTCCGAGATTATTTTGCGTCATTGCCCAATCTTGAGGCAAAGCCTCCCTGGTGTAGACAGTTAAAGCCGCAGTAAAAGCAGCGATCGCCTGTTCGATATTCTCTGCCTTGTCTCCTTTGATTCTATAGCTGTAGGCAGTTGCGAGATTATTTTGCGTTGCTGCCCAATCAACAGGCAAAGCTTCCCTGCTTCTGACAGTTAAAGCAGCAGTAAAAGCAGCGATCGCCTGATCGATGTTATCTGCCCTGTCTCCTTTAATTCTATCGCTGTAGGCACGTCCGAGATTATTTTGCGTCATTGCCCAATTAATAGGCAAAGCTTCTCTAGTGTAGACAGTTAAAGCAGCAGTAAAAGCTGCGATCGCCTGATCGATGTTATCTGCCCTGTCTCCTTTGATTCTAGAATAGTAGGCATTTGCGAGATTATTTTGCGTTCCTGCCCATTCAAAAGGTAAAGCTTCTATGGTGTAGACAGTTAAAGCAGCAGTAAAAGCAGCGATCGCCTGATCGATATTCTCTGCCTTGTCTCCTTTGATTCTCTCCCTGTAGGCATTTGCGAGATTATTTTGCGTCATTGCCCAATCTTGAGGGAAAGCTTCCCTGGTGAAAACTGTTAAAGCAGCAGTAAAAGCAGCGATCGCCTGATTGATATTCTCTGCCTTGTCTCCTTTGATTCTATCGCTGTAGGCATTTGCGAGATTATTTTGCGTACCTGCCCAATCTTGAGGCAAAGCTTCCCTGGTTCTGACAGTTAACGCGACTTCATAGCCAGCGATCGCAATTTCCATATTGCTGGCTTTATTACCCAAGGGGAATTGCTGAATTAGATTGCTAAAGTTGACAATAACCCCTGCTCGGTATTTCGCCACATCGGCTTCCGCTTCCCCCAGTATATTTGTCCCCCAACGGCGCAATATTTCCGCTAACATTCCGTCAAGCTTGTCTGTATTCTTTGCCAGGAAGGGGTAAACTACCTGCGCGTCACCTTCACTTTCTGCGGTTGTTTGTAGTACCTCCATCAAGAATTGGAAATATGTTTGTATCTCCTCGTCATTGAGAGATTGCAAATCTACTTTAGTATCTAGATTTAATACTTCCCTTAGTTGCATTGCCAAACCTTGCAACCAATTCGCTGTATTCTCATCTCCATTTTGTGAAAACATCTGTGCTACTTCTTCTACCGTCTGCACAAAGCCAGCATCAAGTAATTCTTGGTTTGCTGCTAAAATCTCTGGTTCTTCTCCATCTGTGCAATTTAGCAGGCTTTTGATTAGCTGGTAATAAGCTTGTAGGCGCTGTTCGTTCATGGGTAGGTGTAGTTAGAAGCATCTTGATGAAGCTTCAACAGTATTATCCTCAATTTCTGAAAAATGAGGGTGTAAAAAGTTTTAGCTTTTTCTTAAAAAGGCTACGGTGTACACGCAAATATTGGCGCAGTGTATCCATCCCGCCTCGGAATGAATTCCGAGTCTAATAGCATAAGTCCTCTCAAGAGGACTAGATGATAAATTCCCACAATCTTCAGTCCGTTTCAACGGACTTTCACTATTAGCCTGGGAATTCATTCCCAGGAGGGATATATATAGGTTCAGCGTGAATTTTCGACTTGTGTATACACCATAGCCTTATAAAGGGTTGCTAGGCTGCGAGATCCCCGACTTCTTCAAGAAGTCGGGGATCTCGCAGCCTAGCAAAATTAATGTGGTGGAGTACTAGTTTCCCCTGTGCAATCTTATTTTTGCATTCGCAATTGCTATTTCAGCGATCGCAATTGTTATTTGGGCGATTAAGGATGTGGCGTAGCCAGTTTCCGTCTGCGTGAGAAGCGTGAGAATTTCAGGTGACAGGAGGATGCGATCGCTTGATTTTCCAAAAATTCTTTTGTTTTTCAATTGATACGCTATTGTCATCGCCATTGATTTAACCAACGTATTTGTCCAATCCAGTCTTCTGCTTGAGTTTCTGATAGCAAGCGATCTAATGCTTGAATGAGATCAGACAAATTCCAACTATTTTGTGCCGCCAGAATAATGCCTTTGTGCTGCGGATACTGAATAACCAAGGACAAGAAATCTTTGATGTTGAAGGTAAAAATACACCGTCCGTTATCTGTGGCTTTCAACAGTTGCATTTCATCGCTAGCATCTTCTGGCATCCATTCATTGGGAGTGCGAGTCACATCATGACCACGAGCAACTAGAGCCGTATGCAATGCTTTAATGGAGGTGTCTGCATCTAAATGCAGCAGGAGTTTAGACACCAGCAGTTTCAATCGCTTGTTCTGTAGCGATCGCTTCATCAATCTCGGTACGATGGGCAGTGTAAAAACCCAGTGCTTCATTGATTTGAGTTTCGGTTATGCTATACTCTTGGGCAATTTGCTGACAAGACCATCCCCACTGATGAGCTGCGATCGCTAGAGTTTGCACTCGAATTCCTGTACCACTAACAACGGGAATTTTTTGGCCACTGCTTCCAATCCGATAGCTAATCAAGGGAAAGGAGGAGTCGTTGAGTTGATGGCGAAGGGAGGCAACTTTTTCTGCTACTGCCCACAAAATAAATTGATCGAGGGAAATTCCTTGGCTAGTTGCCCATTGCTCTATCTCTTGCTGTAGTTGAACAGGTAAATTGACCAAGTAGGAAGGCATTTGCTGAAGCTCAATGAATTGACTTTTTCATTAGTTGCTTTATTCTAAGCGATCGCCCCGTAGCAGTTTCAATTTATCGTTTGTGATTTTGGCGATGCCTGGGTTGGGCTACGCCAACGCATTTATCGATTTGGCGAACGCATTTATTGATCTTGTTCCCAAGATAAAGGATTATTAAATATATATGTACGAATTTTTTGCAATACTTCCTCATTACGTATAATATGCTCGTAATAGTTACGTTGCCAAACAGCTATACTTTTTGAGTCTCTCAATTGATTAATACGACGAGCAGAAGATGTTTTGAAACTACGTATTATTTCTGATAATGGTTTCCCTCCTGATGCGGTTAATTGAATTATTCCATGTATATGGTTAGGCATAATTACAAATTCATCTAACTGAACATTACTAAATTTATTAGCCAGAATATTCCAGTTATATTGAACTACTTGTCCATACCGACTTAATTCGATATCCGTAGGGGCAGGTTCGTTGATCTCATCGTTGATATTGGATAATCTTTGTGAACCTGCCCCTCCCAATGTTCCTAATAAACATTCACGTTGCCAAATACAAATGGTTATAAAATACATCCCTGCCTGTGTATAATCATAATCCTTTAACCGAATTGATCTACGATGATGTTTATCTGGATTATATTTCATAATTTATATTATTGATTCATCGTTATAAATTGTGGCTGTAGGGGCGGGTTTACCGGAATCATCGTTGATAATTGAACATATCTGTGAACCCGCTTCTACCCGAATTATCGTTGGTAATTAATATCATAATCGTTATAAATTATTGGTTGTACGGGCGGGTTTACCCGAATCATCGTTGGTAATTGAACATATCTGTGAACCCGCCCCTACCCGAATTATCGTTATAAATCATGGCTGTACGGGCGGGTTTACCCGAATCATCGTTGGTAATTGAACATATCTGTGAACCCGCCCCTACCCGAATTATCGTCGCTACTTGCTTGTCAAACTCTGCCAATTGCAAAGGTTGTTCAGGCGATCATCACCAGCGAATTACTAGGTTTGATGACAATAATTTGTCACAACGACATCAATGTGTTACTGACGACAGATAATTAGTCACTGTACACTTGATTTATGTCAAACTCTAATATTGAACAATACTTTCATCAAAGCCGATGATGGGATTTGAACCCACGGCCTGCTGATTACGAATCAGCTGCTCTACCACTGAGCCACATCGGCGTACACAATCTAAGAGTATAACATGATTTAATCATGGTAAATCAAAATCCCAAAAATCGCCTTAACTCTGAACAATATGTCAGCCTCAAAGCAGAAATAGCTGCTCCTTATCGTGGCTTACGACAATTTTTCTACATCGCTTTTGGTGCTTCTGGCTCACTTGGTGCATTTGTCTTTTTCTTCCAAGTACTTGCCGGACGCAATATTGAGAGTGCAATGCCAAGTTTAGCTCTCCAAGTAGGAATAGTTGCCTTAATGGTGTTCCTCTGGCGGTGGGAACGGCGTCGGCAACAACGCCCCCAATCGGGTAAAAATCCTAATTCCTGAAGGCAGTTTAAAAAACCCAAAATTTAAATAAAAAACTCACATTAATTGGAAGCGTCAGACTGATAAGAAAGTTAGTCTGGCGCTTCTAATTTGCTAACTAGACATTTACTGAGCTGTTACCAAATAGGATGAAGGAATTGGTTGGGCACGTCCAGCATTGACGAGTGCCTGGTAAACAAAGGCAGCAACTTCGGCTCTAGTCGCTTCACGGCTAGGATTGAGTTGCTTGACTGTGGGATAGTTGATTACTAATTGCCGTGCAGTTGCCGCCGCAACAGGAGCGATCGCATAATTAGGAATCTGGGCAGCATCGCTGTAAAAGGAAAGGATATTCTGATTATTCGCAGTTAAGCCCAAACCATTAGCTAAAGCTACTAACGCCTGCACTCTTTGAATTTGCTGCTGTGGCTTAAAAGTTCCATCGGGATAACCAGAAACAAATTGACCTTGATAAGCAGATTGAATTGCAGCGTAAGCCCAGAAATTGGTTGCTACATCCTTAAACTTAATGGCTGCGCGTTTGGCTGGTGGTGTTAGGGCTTTAGTGACAATAGTGGCGAATTGAGCGCGGGTTACAGGTTCATTGGGTTTAAAGCTGCCATCAGGAAAGCCAGCAATAATATTTTGGGATGCTAAAGCTTCGATGTAGCTTTTTGCCCAGAAATTTGTCGGTACATCTTTAAAGGCGGTAGTCCCTCCAGAGGGTACGTTAACATTTGCGGCAACAAAATCTACTGAGCCAAAAATCTTTTTCTGATCGATATCGTTACCAACAGCAATTATTTTACCGGTTTTAGTGGCGTTGTTCACATCATAACGAGTGTTATTCCGGATCAGATTGCCACCAGGACTTTCGTTAGTACCAAGATCGGGTAAAGCACTAACAGTTGCTACTAAGCCATCTCGCTTATTGTTCTGAATGACATTTTTACGCAATACCGGCTTCGCTGACTCTGAGATAAAAAGACCGTCTTGGTTTTCGACGATTTGGTTTTCTACAACTAGGGGTGTGGAAGTGCCACCGATCGCCAGACCAAAACCAGTATCCTGAAATAAGTTACTCCGAATTTCTCCTTGGGCAGCTTTAGCAATTGAAATGCCATTGCCTTTGTTTTGCACAAAGATGTTACTTTCAATTTTGGGATTGCCTGTACCCGTGACAAAAACACCCTCTCTGACACTGTTAGTAAAAGTACTGTTTTTGATAATGGGATTAGTTGACTCGACCCACACACCCGTACCCCGGCTATTTGGGTTGGTAACGGTGACACCAGCGATCGTCGTATCTTGGTCGGCAAGGATGGTAATATCTTGTCTGGCAAAGGTGCGACTAGTGTAGAAACCTCCACCTGTAATTAATATCGCCTGACCTTTACTAGCTTCATCACCCCGCAGTGTTACCCCTGGTTTCAGCAAAAGCGGGAAGGTTTCGCCACTTTGTTGGTTATAGCTACCAGGTGCTAATTGAATAACTGCACCTGGTTGGGCTTGACTGAGAGCAAAACTGATGCTTTTGTAGGGCGCAGCTGAGGTTGTACCACTACCAGCCCTATCTGTACCAGTTGCTGGATTAACGTAAATGGCTGCGGCTGTTGCGGGAGCTTGCGCTGTGAGAGTTGGGGCGATATTTCCTGGGTGAGTAGCATCAGCATTAACCTTACCCTGTAGTAGCATTGAACCACTAGAAACAACAAGCATTGCCGTTAGTCCGGCTCCCACGCGCAAAGTATATCTGAGATGACTGCTAGAAAGAAGGCGAAAATTTTTCGCTAGAGAAATGTGAAAACCCCGATATTTCATTTTTTGAGTCTGTGATGTGCTGAATTACGGTATGTCGAACAAGGTTAAAGATAGCAGCCTTGTAGCTGCTGTAAAACCCATGCAAAACTATACTGGATGATTAGCACTGATTCAGCTAAATTCCTTAGATAGATCACAGAACTTATACATTTTAGGGGCTACCTTGCCGCAGAAAATCAGTATTATTCACAGGACTTACGCAAACAATAGCCAAAAAGAATGATTTTCAGTAGGGGCAATTCATGAATTGCCCCTACTGCGTAGAGCGGAATCCCGGAATTAAGGGACTGTATTTTTACTTGTATCTTGCACCAGGCTACTAGAAGTTGCGGCTACATAGACAAAACCTGCCTCCGCAGGTTGAAAAGCCTTGATTTTGCGTTAGTCCGCGTAGTCCGCCTACCCTTCTCTTCGAGAGGCTGCATCAACGGGTTCTCCAAAGGAGTACGTTTGTATAGCCCCGATTTCTAATCGCTAGGTCTGGTCTAGGTGCAAGATGTGAGTTTAGATAGAGTAAGCTGAAAACCATCTAAATTGAATAATCAAATTAAATGAAGAAGAATTCAGAAGTCAGAATTCAGGAGCCAGAATGCAATCAATGGGGGATTCAGACCCGCCACTGATTGTTCGCGCTTGCGTCTCGTAGAGAAGACCACCAAATTTTCAATTTGGTAGGGGTGCAAAAACGCCGTTTATTCATCCACCAGTCGCACAAAATTCATTCTTAATTCTGGCTCCTGACTCCTGAATTCTGTTTGATAAAACTATTGTGGGGTGGGCAACATGAGCGCCCTAATTATACAAATTAAATGCGGAACGGCTTAGTAATATTATTTTGGATAAAATTAGTCAAATTATTTATACACCGTCTCGGCGACAGGTTTTGTCAGCCGCATTGGTACTTTCTGGTAGTCTTGACTAGCAGGTGTCGCTGATTGAAATTATTAAAAATAATCCCACAAATAAAGTGGAAGTTGATGGCGTAGTTTACCGCCGTAGGCATCGCTTAGAGGGTATATACCATCAACTCCATCCCTTGCAAACATTGTGTTTAGTAAGCTAAAGTTTCTAAAGTTTCCCTTAAATACCGTTGTACTTGCTGTTCCAAGCGAATTCCCTGTAATTGAGTATCGCGTTCTAGTTGCCAGCGCTGAAAACCGGAACTAGTGGAAATCGCGCATTTGAGACTATACCAAATTTCAGTATGAGCAGAAAATTGGCGATCGCTAGAAGCTGGAATTTGAGCCATAGTTCCTCATTCCTTTATTTTTACTTCAATGGTAACTGGGCATTGGGCATTGGGAATTGGGCATTGGTTATTAGTTTCTCTCCCTCATCTCCCCCTGCCCCTGCCTTTCTCTCTAGCCCTTTAAAGTGAAATAATATACTTTACGGGCTGCTACGAATCTGTATTTATCCTAAACAAGGATTGCAACAATCGGGGCACGATTTGATTAACCCTCACCCCTAAAATTGTAAAATCTTGCTTAATCTTTTCTAAAGATAATGGCTCTATGCCAGCGAATTCTGTCTCATTAATCACCAAAACTCGCATTACACTCACAGGTATTTGTAAAAATAGATTGCTGCCCAAAAAGGCTAATCCCGCAAGGACTAGTGCAAGGCTGCGCCATTGTGGGAGAAATTTGGCTGAATTTGCTACTAATGGGGCAATTTGGTAAAGATTCCACAGTACCCAAACTGACAATACTGCTGCCACTAATGCCAGGATACGATTTAACTTTGTATTAATTAAACAGAGAATTTTTCGCTGCCGTTCAGTCAGATTTTCTGGCTTTAGGGCTATTCCTAAAAGAGCAAATATATAAAAAGGGCGGCGCAACTGCATCCACAGCAGGGGTAGAACACCAATGGCGGCAACTAAAAATAGCTCCATCCATACTGGTAAAAACGGCTCGCCTACAGACAGGAACAATAAGCAGAGTACTAAAAAAACAGGCAACGTCGCCAATCCAGCGACGTGAATCCACAAAATAGGTTCAGAGCGAAATGAATGCATATTATAAAAAGTTGTGAGTTAAGAATTAGGAGTTAGGAATTAGCAGCCTTTAACTCCTAACTCCTAATTTATCACTCCTAACGTCTAACCATTTTACCCTCAACACTATCTCGTTAAGGTGAGTGTGCGGCGCTTCGTAACCATTTGATAGGATTCGATGATGTCACCTTCAACCCAATCATTGAATTTATCCATGCCGACACCGCATTCATAACCGGCGTTGACCTCACGGGCATCTTCTTTCATCCGTTTTAGGGAGTCAAGGACACCTTCAAAGACCACCTTACCGTTACGTCGCACCCTGACTTTGCAGTTGCGAACTAGCTTGCCAGATTGAACGTAGCAACCGGCAACCGCACCACGACCGACTGGGAAGACGGCCCGGACTTCGGTTTGACCCAAGGGTTCTTCCACCAACTCTGGTTCCAAAAGACCTTCCAAGGCATCTTGGATATCTTCTAGGAGTTTGTAGATGACGTTATATTCCCGAACATCTACACCTGCTTCATCGGCGGCTTGTCTAGCACCACTGGCAAAGGTGGTGTTGAAGCCGATAATTACAGCGTTACTGGCAGCTGCTAAGTCGATATCTGTCTCGGTAATTTCCCCAGCAGTCGCCAACAGCATCCGAATTTGGACTTCGTTTTGCGGGATTTGCTTGAGCGCTCCCACAATGGCTTCTACGGAACCTTGGACATCTCCCTTCAAGATCAAGTTGAGTTCTTTCAACTCGCCTTCTTGGGCTTGAGCGGACAGGGTTGTAAGGGTAACACGACCTTGTAACAGGCGGGATAGGCGTTGTCTGTCGGCGCGATCGCTAGCGAGTGCCCTGGCTTCTTTTTCGTTGTAGAAGACCTCGAACTCATCACCTGCTGCTGGTACATCACTTAAACCTAGTACCTCCACAGCAAAGGAAGGAGAAGCAATTTCTACTCTCTTGCTTCTGTCATCCACCATCGCCCGGACTTTACCAAAGGCCGAACCAGCTACTAAGATATCTCCCACATGGAGTGTGCCATTCTGAATTAGCAGGGTAGCAACTGCTCCCTTGGCTTTATCCAGATGCGCTTCAATGACAGTTCCTTTGGCGGAACGATCTGGGTTAGCAGATAGTTCGCCAACTTCTGCTACTAGCAGAATCATCTCTAAGAGCGTATCCAGATTTTCACCTCTGATAGCGCTCACGGGAACCATGATTGTCTCACCACCCCAATCTTCTGCGGTCAAACCATACTGGGTAAGTTCTTGTTTCACCCGTTCTGGTTGTGCCCCTTCTTTGTCAATTTTGTTGATGGCAACAACAATTGGCACTCCGGCAGCTTGGGCGTGACTAATGGCTTCAATGGTTTGGGGACGGACACCATCATCAGCAGCCACTACTAATACGGCAATGTCTGTTACCCGCGCTCCTCGTGCCCGCATCGCTGTAAAGGCTTCGTGACCAGGTGTATCCAGGAAGACTATCTGCTGCGGTTTGCCCTCATGTACCACATCCACATGGTATGCGCCGATGTGTTGAGTGATACCGCCAGCTTCGCCAGCAGCCACTTTGGTTTTGCGGATTGAGTCGAGCAGGGTTGTTTTACCGTGGTCTACGTGACCCATAATTGTCACGACTGGCGGACGGCGATGGAGATATTCTTGGTCTTCTGCGCCGACCATTTCCGTAATTTTCCGAGCTTCTGCTTCTCGCTCGACAGTTTCGACTTCTATTTCTAGTTCTTTTCCTACCAGGGTAATTGTGGGAATATCCAGATTTTGGGTGATACTCACCGCCATGCCTTTAAGGAACAGGATTTTGACAATCTCTGTATCGGCAACAGCTAAAACGTCAGACAGTTCTTGCACTGTCAACGGTCCTGTGATCGTCACTTTTTCGGGGCGATCGCGCTTTGTATCGGCTTCTTGGCGACGGTTCTGGTGATGGTCGCGGCCTGAACCAGACTTGGAACCAGACCTGGAACCAGATTTCCTGGCTCTTGCAGTTGGGGCGCTAGCAAGGGTTGCACCTGGCATCTGTACAGGTCGAGTCGCTTTCGGTTTGGGAGGACGAGCGATGGAAAGGCTGACTTGGACGGTGGCTGGTGAGTCGATATCGTCATCATCCAGCAAATCTTCTTCAAACTCATCATCAAGTATGGGTTTGATCCGCTTGCCTTTGACACCAGCTTTCGCCTTCTCTTTAACTTCGTCAATGATTTCCTCTTCTACCCACTTTTTGCCGCCTTTGGTTGGTCGAGGCGGACTTGGGCGTTTTAAATCGAGGAGATCCGGTGTAACTGGTTCATCACCCAATCCTTGAGATTTGCCGGCTATTCCTGACATCTGTCTCGGTGGAGTAGCGATCGGCATGGCGGCAGCTACACCTTCACCTGGACGTGCTGGCCTGGGTCGTTGCCCTTCTCCCAATTGTGATGGTGCAGATGGTCTAGTGCCCCTCTGCTCTGGTCTGGTGGGTGAAGGGGTAGGACGACTTGTTCTTTGTGGTGCAGCTGGTGAGGGTTGGTCAGTTGGCAGTTTAGCAACTTTTGGCTTAATCTGATCGCGATCGCCTTCAACGGGTCGTAGCCGTTGGTCGCGTTTGAGAACCGGCTTAAATGCCGGAGATCCCGGCTCATCTGCTACCGGGGCTTCTTCTGCCGCCGGTCTGGATGGAGGAGCAACTAGTTGCGGTTTGATCGGTTTTTCCGCTTTCGGTCTGGGTGGAACTGTTTTTTCCGGTTTTGGGGATGCTATTTTTTCCGGTGCCTGATTTACATTCGGCGTTTGTTCCAAGTTGGCGATCGGAGGTTGCTCTTGAGTCTCAGATTGAGTCCGGGGCACAGGTCTAGTTGGTGCTGCCGGCTTCATGGGCGAGACTGGTGTAGCGAAAGGCCGTGGAGGAGAGGGAGGATTAGCTTCAGACAAGGCAGCTTGGGTATTGTTAGCAAGTGACGCCTCTGGGGCGTTGGAAGTAGTATTTCTCAATATTTTGGGTTTGCGTATTTCCAAAATTTGCTGTTTGTGGGGTGCAGCTGGTCGGTTACGTCCGCCGTTGGGTGGTGAATTTGGTTTATGGCTGGTTGTACCTAGTTCCTTTTTGGCAGATACATTCGTAGCTGCAAGCTTTTCTGCTGCCGCCCGGATGTTTTCTGCCTCGGATTCTGAAATCGTGCTGCTATGGCTTTTGACCGAGATGCTGAGCTGCTCGCAAATTGCTAATAGCTCTTTGTTATCCAAATTCAATTCCTTTGATAATTCATAGATTCTAACTTTGCCGTTGTTCATCCACTCTTCCCCTTTAATTTACAGTTTTAGCGGATGGTTGCCTGGTTTGCGACATCTCCATCCTTGGATTACTGTTTTTAGGTTGCCGTTCAGTTTTTGCCGGTGCCTCCAATCAGGAAAGAGAGATGTTTCGGTTTAATAATGGCATCCCCACCAGGAATGATGGTTGAGGTATACCCATAAAAATTTCTTAAATAAAGGATTTTTATAGGAACCGTTGACGCCGAACTGCGCCTGAGCGCTACCAGGTTGCCATTTTGTAGTTTTTTGTTTTGTTGATTCTGAGTCTTCCACAACACAATCGATTACATCTTGTTCTGGGAATCTGGCCTCGCCGCTCTTGTTATTAGAGAGCCGAATGCCTCTTACACCCATTTTATATTTTGGCAGTGACAGACTTCTACCCTGACCTGCGGGATAGTGTAGGCTTCTGTACCACTTCCGGTATCCCGGACATTAACCAGAGGCGGAGGGTCTCCGGCTCTGTTGAGCATTTGTTTTAATTCCACGGGATGCCCCACCGCAGAAGTTGATCAATAGAAAAGTGTTGAACACTTTTGTACCGTCAAAATTTTACTTGCCCACAGAAAACTACTCTAAATTTTATTTTGGGTATTACTGGGGGCTAGACGTTGCGACAAGCTTTGGTACAGTGTTTCTGGCACTGATGCATGTAGCGATCGCCCTAGTCGATTTTTTTTTTGAGCTGCTTGTAGGCAACTCGTTTCGGGACAAATATAGGCAGAACGCCCCATGCCCTGATCTAATTGTACCTTTCCCGATGGAAAGACGCGGACAATCCGCCAAAACTCATCTTTTGAGCCTACTTTACGGCAACTAATACAGCGCCGATAATTTGGTTTCATCGGTTCTCTGTGATCTCAGTCCCGGATTTGGGATGTAAAAACAAGTTTACTATGACTATTTTTTACTTATACCAAGTGGCTTTTGACAAAATAACCCTTGAGACTGAGACTAGAATCTACAGTATCAAAACTTTACAAAATTAATCAATTATTCATCATCGTGATTGTCAAAAGTATCTTCTTCTAATTCGTCCTGATTTTCATCCTCGAATTCTTCTTCATATTCCAGATCGTCTTCCTCTGATTCCTCTGATTGATATTTTGTTCTGACGGCTGCAAATTTGGCATCTTCTCCGGCAAAGTCATACTTAGCTTTGTCTTTGATGTCTATTTTCCAACCAGTCAGGCGGGCTGCCAAACGGACGTTTTGCCCTTCTTTGCCTATGGCCAAACTCAATTGATCTTCAGCCACTAATACGTGAGTTTGGCGCGATTCTGGGTCCATTAGGCGCACTTCATCCACCCGTGCTGGACTTAAGGCATTAGCGATGTATGTTGCTGGGTCTGGCGACCAGCGAATTACATCTATTTTTTCACCGCGTAATTCGTTGACTACCACTTGAATTCGCGATCCCCTGGCTCCAATACAAGCGCCAACTGGGTCTACATCGCGATCGAGAGTATCTACTGCTATTTTAGTGCGAGGTCCGACATAACGGGAGGGGGGGTTTGCCTCCCTAGCTACGGCAACAATCCGTACCACTTCATCTTCGATTTCTGGGACTTCGTTGGCGAAAAGATAAACCACTAAACCAGCATCAGCACGAGACACAAGCAACTGTGGGCCTCGTTGCTGACCTTGGGAGACTTTTTTGAGATAGACCTTGAAGGTGGCATTTGCTCGATAATTATCGTTGGGCAGTTGTTCCCGCTTTGGTAATTCGGCTTCTACTTCTGGCTGACCAAAATTACTGGTGACTGCCAGAACCACTGATTGCCGTTCAAACCGCAGGACTCTTGCTTGCAAAACAGTTCCTTCTAAATCTTGGAACTCTTCTTGCACCATCTGGCGCTGTTGATCCCGTAATTTTTGCGCCAATACCTGCTTAGTTTGCATCGCCGCCATCCGACCAAATTCGCCTTGGTCGGGGGTAACATCCAGCACAACAGAGTCCCCTAACTGCGCTTCGGGAGCTACTTGTTGAACTTCCTCTAGGGAAATTTGGTGGTCTGTATTATTGACTTCTTCAACAATAGTTTTGGTGGAAAGGACGCGAAACCCTTCTCCTTCAATATCGAGTTCTACTTCAAAATTCTCAAAATAATCTTCGTCAAACTGTCTGCGCTCTAAATTTTGGGCGCGGCGATAACGTTCGTAGCCTTTGAGTAGTGCTTCTCTAATCGCTGATTGAACTGCAAGCCGGGGTAAATTGCGATCGCGACTTATACTTTCAATTAATTCTTTTAATCCAGGTAAAGTAACCATTGACATAAGCAATCTCCTTTAAAAATTAGAGAGTGGGGAGTGGGGAGTGGGGAGTGGGGACTTGTACTGAGCGACTTGTGCCGAGCGAAGCCGAGGTAAGCCGAAGTGGGGATTGGGCATGGGGCATTGGGTGCAAAGGGGAAAGACTTGCAGCAACTTCCCCTCTGCTCCTCTGCTCCTCTGCTCCCTCTGCTCTTTTGCTCCTCCAATCCCTAGTCCCTAGTCCCTAGCCTCTAGCCTTTAATCACTCGTTTATCGGCGCTCGTCTAGCTGCACCTTAGTAATTAGGGAACGGGGAATTTCGACTACACGGCCTTTTTGGTTTAAGTAAAGTGCTGTCTCATCCCGGCGAATCAACTGACCAATCCACTCTTGTTGTCCGTCGTAGGGGGGCGTTGTGGAGATGATGACAGGAAATCCTTTAAAGGAAATAAATTCCCTGTCTGTTACCAGTTGCCGCGAAATACCAGGACTAGACACTTCCAAGACGTATTTATCTGGAACTATTTCCGCAGCATCTAAGGAAGCTTCTAAAGCACGGCTCATCCTCTCACAGTCATTCAAACCGGTGTCTTGCTCAGGATTGCGAATGTCTACCCGCAATACTGGTGGACTTTGGTTGGTGTGAAAAACCACGCCAACCACTTCTAATCCCAGTTCTTCTGCCACTGGTGTCGCCAAATCAATAATTTGTGGAATTAAAGGATGAGCCATGAGAGAATTCAATAAAAAAAGTGGGCATCGACCCACTTCCTGCGATAGGTATATCTTCCAAGAAGTCTTGTGACGAACCAATGATGATTCGCCTAATTTGAGTTTAGCGCATTTCTTTTGTAGTCGTGCGTTGGGGATTAGGTATTGGGGATTGGGGACTTGTACTGAGCGACTTGTGCCGAGCGAAGCCGAGGTAAGCCGAAGTATTGGGGACTGGGGATTAGGAAGTAAGTACAATTAATTCGTAGCTCTCTACCCTGCTGTAAGGCGTTCGCGTAGCGTCTCGCAGAGAAGCGCCTATGAGTTTAAATCTCAACCCTCAATTCGCCAAAATTTTACCCAAAGCTCTACCAAGGACTAGGAACTGAATTATCCTCAATCCCCAGTCCCCAATCCTCCTACCCTTCCCTGATTTGAGGCAGAGTAGTGCCTTTATCCACTACTGTTGGAACTGATACTTGTGTTCTTAACTTCCTGGTTTGCTCGATAATTTGATCTATGTCTTCTTCAGACAAACGCTGGACGTAGTTGAGTTTGATTT
This sequence comes from Nostoc sp., assembly GCF_036917135.1. Taxonomy (GTDB): domain Bacteria; phylum Cyanobacteriota; class Cyanobacteriia; order Cyanobacteriales; family Nostocaceae; genus Nostoc. Next base: position 98,823 of record NZ_JBALEA010000023.1, read on the forward strand.
CCTCTAAGAAGTCAAAAAGTAAACTCTGAATTTCTGAAAGTACGTGTTTTTCCTTGATCTCAGATCCCAAGGCTTGGCTGAAGCTTTCTACTAGTTGAGTGGTGAGTTTTGCTCCCACAGGATCTTCAACAGCGCCAACTAAAGTTTTGTAAAGATTAGTTGTGATTTGAGTCGCCAATTGTTCGCTTAACTGGGTTTGGGCTTGTCCCACGCCAGGGAGATTCTTTATGTTGCGATAGACGGGGACTTGATGGAGGAAAGTTTCGATGTTGTGGCGCAAAATGGCAACGATCGCAGGTTGGATATCAGGTAGTACTCCGTAGACAATTGTTTTTACCAAAAGACCTGCGATCGCTTCCACTTCATTCACATTATTAATATCTATGTAGGGACGTAAATTTTCTTGTTGCGAGAGCCAACTCGTTAACTCACCCCGTTGAATTGAACCCTGAACCTGATTAATCACCCTCACTACTACAATTTCTGTGAGTTCTTCGGCAAAATTGGCAACAATTCCCTGATTAATTTGCTTTCGCACTGAATGGAGATCCAATAACTGCGCTTGATCGAGACGGATTACTACAGGTAAGATTCTCAAGCACCGCCAAAAAGGGAGTAGTAAAAATAGGTCGTACCAACGCCACAATAATGCTTCAAACCAGCTTAAAGCAGGACGTTGCCGTTTGAGCAAGAAGGTACGCCCCAGCAATTCTACGCCAAATAAAATCACAAAGGGGAAGTCAATTTCCCAGAAATTATCAACAAATTCGCCATTTTCACCGATCTGGCGGTAGTAGTTAGAGGCAATCAAAGGGGCAATGCTTTTGTTAAAAAAATTAATTTCTTCAACCCAGCCTTTTTGTGATAGGTACAGCTGACTCCAAAAAGTGCCAAAGGACTGTTTTGCAGATTCGTTACCGATGTGCGATCGCATCCGCTTTTTAATTTTTTCCAGAGTCCCACTCTTATTCACTCCCGCAAACGGGTTAGTGTCAATCATTTCATTGCTCAGACGCCTTATTTCCTCTAGTCTGCTATTTACCTGAGGCGACTGTAACCCTGTTTGGCTAACTTGTTCTTCTAATGCCTTGACTATTTCTAAATAATTTTTCGTCTCTCGATGCCGTTCAATACCTTTTATTGGGTCATAAATCTCAATAATTTGGGGAAGTTTTCGCAAATAAAAATCTCGCCCAGGTACGTAACTTAAATCAAACACAACTAAACCTAAATTTACGGTGGCAGCAATTGCCATAAACCTTTCAAACCAAAGATTCCGTTGTTTAGAAGATTTTATGTTTTTCATTCTTTGTCATATATTATACGTTTTAGCAAGTTTGGAATATAAGCTCTTTCACTTATTAATTTTCGGCTATTTGCAGTTGAGTAGACCCTAGCTAAAAGGACTGTTAGAGACCACAAATACATACACGACGCTTTATCCACCTTCATGAGTGCCAATCCCCATTCAAATCTTCCCAGTCCCTAGTACAACCAGTCCCCAATCGCTAGTTCAAAGGGTGTATTCGATTCAAATGATAACCGATGTATCTCTGCTCATACAAGATACTTCTTTTGATAGATGACATAAGGTAGTTATTGTGAATTTGGCTAATTTTGATAAAAAAATCACAAATTATTCAAAATTCATTAAATAATCATGAAAAAAGTTATTAAACAAACTTAAAATGCAGCTGTTAACCTTTATAATCCTGCTGATTTAGCCCAAAGGAGTTTTAAGTATGTGGTGTGGGTTTGGAAAATCAAGTGCAACTTTTGCTGTTACTTGCCTGATGACTGCTAGTTTGGTAATTGGAGACACTGGGTTCGCAGCCTCTCAACGTAGCTATACGCCCCAGCAATTCCGTGAAGTATTGCGGGGATTAGGCTATAACGTCAAGGTAACAAATAGTGCTTTGACGGACGAGGAAACTAAAAAGGCAATTCGAGAATTTCAGACGGGTTATAAGCTAAAACCAGTTGATGGGATAGCAGGGGCAAAAACCCAAGATTTTGCTGCTAATATCGTTAAAATTCTGCACAGAAATTTGAATGCAGTGGTGAAGCCAAATCCTCCCCTCCCGCGCGATCATTTTTATGGTTCACGGACGGAAGAAGTGGTGAAGGAATATCAGAAGAAATATCAGTTGCAAGAAACTGGAATTGCTAATTTAGCACTCCGCCAAAAGCTGAATGAAGAAGCAAAGACAGTCTTAAGTCAGCCAACAGCAAAACCGACAGCTACACCGACAGCTAAACCGACAACTAAACCAACGGCTAAACCAACGGCTAAACCAACGGCTAAACCAACGGCTACACCGACAGCTAAACCAACGGCTACACCGACAGCTACACCCACAGCTACCCCAACAGCGACACCCACAACTACACCCTAGTTGCCACAAACAACTCCTACCACAGAGCCACTTAAGTCATCTGATTTGGTTCTTCTAAGGGTCTACCTTTGGGTGTAGGTAGAATTGGACGGTGGTCATTGTAAGGCATAGGAATGTACTGCACGCTGGGTTGCCCTGCTTGCGGCTGCGGGTACAGATCCATGAGATCATAAATAGAATGGGGCAGTCCGACGGTTACGGGCAGCCCCATTTCTGTTGCTTCTTCAATAGTGAAGCGCCCAGTTATTAAGCCTTAGATAATTGATGCGGTATTTTCTGGCAAAACTTTTTGTTTATCAACGAGTCCGAAGATAGCATTAGCATCCATAATACAAATTTAGGGCAAGTTTGGGGCGATCGCAGTTCTATCTCTAGGTTTAAAAGTCACTAGCCCTTTCAAGGTGAGTAAGAATTTTGCTCAAAAAATTCCTCTTTAATCTCTTAACTCTGTGTTCTCTGCGCGGCAGCGCGGTCTTGTCTCTGTGGTTAAAAAATTACTTTTAAACCGCAGAGGCACGGAGAGCGCAGAGAGAAAAACAGAGATTTTACGAGTCACCTTGAAAGGGCTAGTCGTATACTCTTATAAAACTTAATATTATTAATAATTGAGAAGTTTATTACACTTTTTGTGTAGAAAAAAGAGAGTTAAGTAGTAAAGCTCTTGCAAATTTAAATTTGCAAGAGCTTTAACCAACTCGTTCTATTGAACAGGAGTAAATATGGAACTGGAACCCAACAACACTTTTAACACTGCCACTTTCACAGGTGTAGGCCAAGGATTTAATTTCTATGCCTCTTATGGAAACTATATTGGTCCTGGAGACGACGACTACTTCTACTTATATGCCCCTAAAGCGGGAGATACAATTTCCATTAACACCTCTGGTAGAGGCTCCTACGCTGATGATGTGGACACGACCATAACACTCTTTAATGCGTACTACACACAAGTAGGCTTTGATGACGATAGTGGTATCAACCGTAACAGCTCATTGACCTACATTGCTCCAGCAGCCGGTTACTACTACTTTGATGTAGCGGGATATAATGGTAATACAGGGAATTACGATATTACCGTCAATTTGACACCCAATTTGACGACTTAAACTAGACGTGTTAACACTTAGAGGATGTCTGAATAAAAGCCTCCATTGCTACTTTCTTAAGGGCGAGAAACTGGTATGCATCAACCAGAAATCGTTTTTACAGACCCTCACTTCGACTACTTGAGTACTTTAGCTGGATATATTTTTGACTTTTCAGACATCCTCTAAGAGGGAATGCTACGCGCTCATAGCCTCAAGATTTGCTACCTGGGGGAGCGCTAATAAAAAATCAAATTTTCGCGTAGCGTTCCGTTCGCGCAGCCTATCGTAGAGAAGCAAAGGCGGTTAAAGCCTTGTGTAGACAAGCCAGTGCGTTGGGGAGCCAGCGCGGTCTTGGGGGTTTCCCCCCATGAGCGACTGGCGGCGGCTCCGCCGACTTGAAGCACCTGGCGCGGTTTGTAGCCGCCCTTTTAACTATTGGCAAAGGTTCGTCCCTGATATCGATTATTTCTACTAGTCATCTACCTATGTTTTTAGCAATCCGTTTGTAATACTCTTCAGATGAGGTACATCCTCAACGAAAATCGGCGGGAATCCCATCATTGTCGCAAATTTGGGGCGATCGCAGTTCTATTTTCTATCTGTAGATTTAAAAGTATCGAACTATAGTCAGCAAAAAAATTATTATACAACTTAATACTTAATATTATTAATAATTGAGAAGTTTATTACACGTCTTGCGTAAAAAAAAAGACAGCTAATGTAGTGTGTCCACATATAAAAATTGAAATTTGCAAAAGCTTTAACCAACTGGTTATATTGAATATGTTGTAAGCAAATATATAAATTAATATTATTAACTGTAAATTTGACTTAAACTACGAAGTGTTAACACTTAGAAAATGTCTAAAAAAAACCTCTATTGCTACTTTCTCAAGGGCGACCAGCCTTTCTGAATCAACGAGAAATTGTCTTTACAAAGCCTCATTTGAACTACTTGAGTGCGTTGGTGGGGTGCATTTTTTTTTAGCTTTTGAGACATCCTCTAAGCTCGACTTTATCCAAAATTAAAAAGTCGGTTTTTTGATCCAGCAAAAAGCCAGGGTTTTTGGCAAATAGTTTTTCCACGTCACAGATTCTCGGTGAAATTTAAAAAGTAAAGCTACGGTTCCACAAAGGTTTCAGCGTCAGTTTGAGCGTTGCAAAAAAACGGATAAATTCGGGATTGTTTCATTCTTCAAATACCGATCAATATTTTCAGCTATATTCCAGGAAAATATTTAATATGAAGCGATTGACATTGTGTGGTTCGTTGTTAGCTATTGTCGGATCAACTATCAGTTTTACAATTCCAGCAACAGCAATCGAGGCAATCTTTAGGACAACGACACAATACCTTAACTTGCCCTTTAACAACGATGAACAACTCATAATACATCGGGTTACCGTTCCTGCTGGTTCTAAGGTGATAACTTACTCAGTAAGTGTAACCAACTACTACGTCGGGGAATTTGTCCGATGCGGTCTTAGAGCAAACGGTAGTTTTGTTGAACAGCACACAGCTGTTGTTGGCGGTGGTCAAAGTGCAACTAACGCAGCTACAATTAGCGGCGTTACATATAGGACTTCCACTGTGCCATACACCCTTGATCTTGTATGTTCTCACGATGGCGGTGGTACTAGTATACCCACCATTGATGCTTACGCTGAACTAGCGGTTTTTTAGGTCTAAAAGTGGCGAAGATACTGTTGGCGAATTACTTAGAATCGGCTGTAATCCTTAGAGGTTGTTTAAAAAGTCCTCTTCTTGGTAGCAAAACGTTTAAGATCCCCCCTAACCCCCCTTTTTAAGGGGGGAACCAGATTCAAAGTCCCCCTTTTTAAGGGGGATTTAGGGGGATCTAAAAGTGCGAAGATACAGCCAGCCACTTTTCAAACAACTTCTTAATTTGTATGACCCACCACAACCTAAGAATGGAAGTTTTACGAATTACTCCCTTCGCCAAATCTTGATAGTGTCGTCATCACCACCGCTAACTAAGATTTGGCCATCGGGACTGAAGGCGACACATCTAACATAGTTGGAATGCCCTACAAGTGTGCTGATTTCTCTGCCACTGTGTACTTGCCACAGTTTGATAGTGTTGTCCCAACTACCACTAGCGAGAAATTGTCCATCCTGGCTAAAGGCGACTGACGAAACTGAATCAGAATGACCAATGAGAGTACCAATTTCTCTGCCTGTATTTACGTGCCATAGTTTAATTATGTTGTCACCACTGCCACTGGCGAGAATTTCCCCATCATTGCTGAAGGCGATACAGTTGACGAAGAAGGAATGACCTGTAAGTGTGCAAATGTTTCTACCTGTGTATAATTGCCACAGTTTGATAGTGTAATCATTACTCCCACTAGCCAGCATCTGCCTATCCTGGCTATTGGTTGCAGGGGTTTTCGGAGAGTAGGCCACTGACGAAACTGGGTCGGAATGACCTGTGAGAGTTTGGATTTCTAAGCCTGTGTGTACCTGCCACAGTTTGATTGTGCAGTCAGCACTGCCACTAGCCAGAAACTTGCCATCTGGACTAAAGGCAACGGAATTCACCCAATTAGTATGACCAATGAGAGTACGAATTTCTTTGCCTGTGTTGACATCCCACAATTTGATGGTGTTATCCCAACTACCGCTAGCTAAGATTCCCCGGTTCAGGTCTGTAACTCCCCCAGATTTACCAGACTCCCCTTGATAAGAAAGGTTTGGAGAGATTGGGCTAAAGGCGACGGAATGAACCATACTAGAATGACTAGAAGACCAACGACCCAGTTGACGTACTAGCTTGCCAGTACCGACTTGCCAAAGTCTGATAGTCCTGTCATTACTGCCACTAGCAATAAATTGCCCGTCTGGACTAATGGCGATCGCATGAACCATACTAGAATGACCTTTGAGGGTCTGTACACACTGCCAGTTCTGCTGATCTAATACAACAGGTGGAGTCAGGTTCACTCTAGGCGTTATCACTAAGGTAGATAAGATTTCTGTTACATCTTCCCCAGTATCAGAACCCAATAAATCCAACCACTCCTGCACAGACTGAGGACGATAAGTTGACTCCAAATCCATGCCGCACATAATAGCCTGATTCACCCTATTGCTGATGTTAGGATTAAAATATTGTGGTGGTTCTAAATTAATATTGTGACGTCTATCATCTGCATTCGTAGGTATAACTGCGGTAAGTAAATTATATAAGGTAGCGGCTAAGGCGTAGATATCAATGTATTCTCCTCGTGGCGCTTCTGATTCATACTGCTCAGGTGGGGCAAAACCAGGAGTGCGATACACAGTATGCCTTTGAATCATGTTAGGAATAAATTCTCTAGCGATGCCAAAGTCTATCAGCACTGCTTCTGATTTATCAATGCGGATCATGATGTTGCGTGGTTTGAGATCCCGATGCAGCAGTCCTTTAGAATGGATTAAGGTCAAAGCGTCGCCAATTTGCCGGATGTACAGTAGCGCTTCTGCTTCTGATAGCACCCCTATTCGCCTCAAGCGCTGTCCTAAGTCTTCCCCTTCGATATAATCCATCACCATGCAGGGCAAATTTCCCTCATCAAAGATGGTTTCTATCTGTACTATATGAGGATGGTGGCACACAGCCAGTCGAACTGCTTCATCACGAAAGTCTTGCCTTAACTTGTTTCGGTGGAGTATCCAGGCGGGGTGATTCAGGATTTCTTCTTTGAGGGTTTTAATCACTCGCTGTTGATTCCGTTGATTTCTGGCAAGATAAGTAATGCCAATTCCGCCTTCACCTAGTTGTCTTTCGATAATGTAGCGTTCGCCGAATAAAGACTTTCCTGCATTCCACACCATTAGTAATATCTGACAATTGCTGGTATTTATTTTGGCACGCTATTCAGTTCAGCCCACAGGAATTTTTGGGAATTCCATTTGAATTGTTGTTGTAGCTTTTTAGAACTTAGTTACTTAGAGAAGATTTCCATTAACCTCAATAATTACTAATAGTATAAAGTTGGATATACCCTAATATTTAAAGTATGCCTTTTCACCAAAATATGATCCTTTGATTGCTCATGTTAGAGTAAACGATGACTTTAGCCATATTTGTTCATAATAATTTGACTTGTAGATCATCTAAAATTATGCTAAAAAATCTGAATCTGAAACAAAAATTTACAATTCTGCTGCTGGTAATTCTGACATTCGGTTTGAGCTTGACTGGATTTGCTCTTTCTTCTCTGCTCAGAGAGAATGCTAAACAAGATATTAGCTCAACTGGCCTTATGCTGATCCAAACAATGAGTTCTGTTCGTAAATACACCAGTACTCAGGTGAATCCAGAGCTAGCTGATAAATTGGCTACTGAATTTTTGCCGCAAACGGTACCTGGATACTCAGCACGGGAAGTATTTGAGATTTTACGGAAAACAACAGACTACCGTGATTTCTTCTATAAAGAAGCAACTCTCAATCCCACAAATCTTCGGGATAAAGCTGACGGTTTTGAAACAGAAATTGTCGAAAGGTTCAAAAATAAATCAGACCTTAAAGAAGTGAGTGGATTTCGCTCGATTCCTGGTGGGGATATCTTTTATATTGCTCGTCCTTTAGTAGTTTCGGAAGAAAGCTGCCTGAAGTGTCATAGCACACCTGAAGCTGCGCCTCAAACTATGATTACTCTTTATGGTGCAGCTAATGGATTTGGGTGGAAGCTGAATGATATTGTTGGCGCTCAGATTATATCAGTACCGGCCAATGATGTCATCAGCAAAGCCAATCAGTCTTCCTTACTAATTATCCTAATTGTATCAACTATATTTATAGCGACTATTCTGTTAGTTAACTTGTTCTTGAATCGACAAGTTGTTATACCTCTCAAACGTATGACTCGCATAGCTGAAGAAGTTAGTACGGGACACATGGAAGTTGAATTTGAGCAGATGTCTAATGATGAAATTGGTAACTTAGCTAAAGCCTTTAGACGGATGCAATTAAGTTTAGAAATGGCAATGAAAAGAATCAAACGCACTCAGGGAGGTACAGGGGATTAAAAATTAACAATTGTCTGCGCCTAAATTCGTGGTGTCTAAAATATCTATGAGAATAAGCTTTTTTTGAATTCAAAAGCTGCTTGAAAGTTAGGAATTTCCCTAGCTATGAGTTCAATAAATTGGTCGGGTGAAATATAAGAATTTTGAGCCAATATTTCTTCTATAATCAGATTTGCCATTGGACCGATGTGGTAGGCTAACTCTTGCTGACAACGCTTGATAAATGCCGATTGCAGTGAAGGTTGTTGTTCCATTCGCCCAGTTTGTGGACTAGTCGGTGAACTAAAAATAGTTTCTTCCGGTTGGTTGTATGATTCGGATATTGGCGGCATCGCCTGAAATTCCGGTTTAAATACCGTCAAAGGCAAATCATCAAGTATGATTGCAGGAGACATTACCGCTTCTGGTTCTCCAATACGCTCTAAATCTGTGATAACTTCCCTAGCTGTTTGGTATCGCTTGTTAGGTCTATCTGCCAACATACAATCAAGGACTTGAGCGAGTCTATCAGTAATATATGTATAATCACGCCAATTCCATTCTAGTGAGTACTGATCCATTAATAAAGATGGATCTCTGCCGGTGAGTAGTACAATAGCTGTTACTCCCAAAGCATAAAGGTCACTACAGGGCGAACATAAACCCAAGCTAATCTGTTCGCGGGGAGCATATCCCACTTTACCGACAAGGGACATTTTGCCAACAAACGTTACTTGGTGGTTAGAACTTCTCCCCTCGTTCATGTCCGCAACTTGCTTACCGACACCAAAATCAATCAGCACTGGCAGATCGTTGCCATCGGGTAACATGATGTTATCAGGGGAAATATCTCGATGGATAATGTTGTGTTGGTGGACATATTCTAAAACAGGTAAAAGATTCTTTAGCCACTGTATAACTTCGTCTTCAGAGAAATTTCTTCCTTGACGTTGAAGTTCTCCTAGCAGTCTCGAATATGTTTTACCGTCAACATACTCTTGTACTAGAAATAACCGACCATCTCCTTCAAAGCAAGCCAAAAATTTGGGAATTTGAGGATGTTGCAATTGATGAAGAATTTTTGCTTCTCTTTTAAATAAGTTACGATATTGTTCTAGTCCACTCTCTCCTGTGCCAATGGGTGCAAATTCTTTGAGAACACAAGCTTCATTAAACCGACGAGTGTCAAAGGCCAAGTAAGTTCGTCCCAATCCTCCCTGTCCTAGAAGTTTTTGAATAATATAGCGGTTGTCGATTAGAGTTCCAGCAGTTATTTCTGGCCTTGTGATATGTGACTGTGACATCATCATCGCACTCCTAGCGATTTTCTTGGTGATAAATTATCTAGTTTGCTGAAAGTCAGAACTCTAGCAGATAAAGGCTGATAACATCCTTTAAATTGAGGTTAGCACCACTGTCAAGACCAGGAAATACACTTTTCTACAATCTTTTGATGGTCTTGTGTGACCAAATAGACAATTTTTACTTGGGTAGATTTGATCATACCACTCATACTTACGTATTCTAGCAGCCGCAACATAACCAGTGTCTGCGGTAATATCTGCGAATATTGCCTTTTGGATTTGCTGCTGAACCTTATCTTATCCTTAGTAACCCAATTGACACTGAATTTAGTAACAGTAGGATATAGCGTGACATCATGGTTTTTCAAAACAACTGAAGTTGCTATAGATTTCCTCAAGGAAACATTATATATATTTCAAGTGCTGAATATGCGTTAGCGCAGCTCGTCGTAGACATCGCTCTCAAAAATTAATCTTTATGAGATATGACGCTGTTATTTGATAGCTACTTTGCCATCGACTATCAAAAGCAGAAAATTATGTCGGGTATAAAATAAGACTTTTAAAGCTACAAGAATTCATCTAGTTCATCAGGATTAACGCCTAACTGACGCAAACGTTCTGCTAATTTTTCGGCTTTTCGTTTGGCTTGAGCAGTTTCTTGTTTAGCTTGAGCAGTTTCTTGTTCAGCAATAACAGCTCGTTGAGTTGCAGCAGTGGCTTCCTCTGTGGGTGCGGGAATTAATTCTCCTGCTAAAGTGAACCACCTTAACCACAACCTTTCAATATCTCGAAATGAACCTTGCCATAAGCCTAACCTTAAATCTATCTCTGGCATTAGTAGGCATCCATCAGTCAAATTCATCGGTTCATAATGGCCGCCTACTAACTGAAAAGCCCGAATTTCATTGGTGTAGCGACTAAAAACAACATAGTAGGGAATCCGCAAAATTCGTTCATAAACTTCCCATTTGCTAGGAGGTTTATTTGCTGCATTTTCTCTTTTTGTGCCTAAATCTTCTTCTTCTGTACCTGGAGATAATAACTCAACAACCACGAAGGGATTTGCTGGCTCTTGCCAATTTACATAACTTAACCGTAAGTCCTGCCCTTTGTATAATTTTCCTACGCCTACTACACCAAACCAATCTGGGCGCTTGTACCACAAAGGATGCTGGAGATCATAGTAGAGATTGAGGTCAGCAGCACTGTAAACTAGTTCTGGATTCCAGTTAATGGGCTGAAAAGTTAAGTATAAAAGTAAGGGTTGTAAAAAGTGAAAATCGTCTGGCAAACCTGGTTCCTCTGGGTTATAACTTGGTAAATCATACATCGTTGGTAGAGTTTCCCAAGGAGGAAGAGGCGGATCAGATTGAGGGATATACTGAGAAAAGGAAGTCATATCTTTTACTCTTTAAGAGAAAACCATATTTGCTGGATGCGTTGACGCACTTTTTACCAATAATTTGGTTGTAAAACTCCTAATTTCCGGTCTAATAGACGCTTCTCTAATGTGTTTAAGTTTTTTCTTGGAGGTAGATATAAGCTATGTTGTATCCCAAAATTTGCGGGTGCGATCGCGTCATGTCATATTGTATTTTGGAAGCATGACAACTTCATAATTAGATATTAAGATACAAGATATTGACCATTGTGGCATAGTCGCAGGTATATGTAATGAGCAAATCAACCGTCTACTAGGGACTCATCCTCTGTTTTCATGGAGGTGTTTTGGGAAATGTTAAAAGAATATGAAGATTTCTAAATTTTTAATTAGCTTGGTAGGAGCGATCGCACTCCTCACCAGCGTCGGTTATTATTATGTATTCATCTTAGGTGCGCCACAACTAGACCCACCCCAAGAAGAGGCAAATACTGGGCTAAAGTTTCAATTAGCAACCTTCAATTCCCAAGCAATGGGTGCAGTGCGTAACTACGGTGTGATTTTGCCCCCTGGTTATAACAAAAATCTGCAAAAGCGCTACCCTGTGATCTTCTTACTACACGGAGGTCATGATGATGCTCGTGCTTACGCTGATAAATATGCACTCTTAGACATACTCCATGAACTTTATAAAAGTGGAAAATTACCGCCATCGATTGTGATTACACCTGATGGTAATGATAATCGCGGTTCCAGTCCTTTGTATGATCCTGATTATTATGATGGTCCCAACGGCAAAATCGGGACTTTGATTGGCTCAGAATTAGTGCAAGTTGTCAAGTCCCGCTACCGCACTTTAGATCAACCCCAGTTTTGGGCGCTGGGAGGTCTGTCTTCTGGGGGATGGGGGGCTTTTAATATCGGGTTACGCTATCTAAACAACTTCCATATTTTGTTTAGCCATAGCGGTTACTTTACCGATAACAGCAGTTTACAAAATAGTCCCCAACAAATTGTGCAACAGCTACCACTTCAAGACAGGAAGCAATTGCGTGTTTACCTGGATGCGGGTCTGAACGATGCTGACCTGCTGGCTTCTACCAAAGCTTTTAACGAAACTTTAAATAAGTTAGACATTGCTCACGTATTTTATGCATTTCCTGGAGGTCATGGTTTATCTGGTGCAGACGTAGGCTGGAACTACTTCCACAAGCATCTTAAAGATTCACTCTCTTATGTAGGTGAACAGTTTAAAAAAGCTAAGAGTTAGGAGTTAAAATTTGAAAATTTAGGTTATATTGCTCCCATTGTGGTATGGCATTAAAATTAAGGTGTTATGGAGAAAATTCAAAACATTAAAAATCTGTATAATTAACAAAGTCGATAAAACTGGTCTGTTTATTATTTTAGTCCCTAAAAAGAGTCGTCAAGCGAAAACTCCTAACTCCTAATTAATACTTCTAGATTAATGACCAATAATTTAAAAAATCAGATTGCACTTTGGAGTGCAGCTTCTCTTACAGCTTTAGTCGGAGTAGTAAATTTGGTGTCAGCAGTGACACCTAACCTGTATGGACGAAATCACTGGTTGAAGGAATTTCTACCATTTGAAACTCGTGCCAGTGGTCATGTATTTGCAGCACTAACTGGGTTTGTTTTACTCACACTTGCTACTAATTTATTACGGCGAAAAAGAATAGCCTGGTTACTGACCATTGGTTTACTAGTAATTTCCATTTTCAGCCACTTGCTAAAGGGACTGGACTATGAAGAAAGTCTACTCTCTGGAGTTTTGCTGGTGCAATTAATCTTGATGCGCCATTTTTTCACAGCGCAATCAGACCGTCCTTCCATTGCACGTGGAGTTCGAGCGCTGATCGGCGCTTTATTATTTACTCTGGCATACGGAACTATTGGATTTTACTTGTTAGACGGCAAATTTTCTGAAAACTTTAACTGGCGTGATGCTGTCCTTCAGACTTTAGCGATGTTTTTCACTGCGGATAATTGGGGACTGCAACCAAAGAGCCGATTTGGAGACTTTTTTGCTAATTCTATCTATATTATTGCAGCAGGTACTATTACTTATGCAATGGTAATGCTGTTGCAACCTGTGTTTTGGCGGAATCTAGCAACATCAAATGAGCGGCAAAAGGCTAAAGAAATTGTTGAGCAATATGGATGTTCTTCTTTAGCAGCGTTCACACTTTTAAATGATAAAAGTTATTATTTCAGTCCTTCGGGTAATAGTGTAATTGCTTATGTTCCCAAAGGACGGGGTGCGATCGCCTTAGGAGATCCCATCGGACCCATTGAAGACCGCAAAGAGACAATTGTTGCTTTCTGGCAGTTTTGCCAGCGCAATGACTGGTATCCTGGGTTTTACCAAACTATGCCCGATGATGTTGAGCTTTACAAGTCATTGGGGTTTAAGGTACTCAAGATTGGAGAAGAAGCGATCGTTGACTTGAAAAGTTTTACGTTACAAGGTAAAGCGGGTAAAAACTTTAGACCATCAATCAGTCGTTTAACTAAGCTAGGATACCAAATCGACTTTTACCAACCACCCATATCCAATGATTTATTGCACCAACTCAAATCTGTAAGTGATGAATGGCTGAAGATGGTACAAGGTTCAGAAAAACACTTTTCTTTGGGTTGGTTTGACGAAGCTTACCTGGGAGAGTGCGAGATTGCTGTGGTGCATAATCCTGAAGGTAATATCAGCGCCTTTGCCAACATTCTCCGGGAGTACCAACTCAACGAAGCCACTATTGACATGATGCGACATCGCGCGTCCCTAGAAAATGGCACAATGGACTTTCTATTTATTTCCCTGCTTCAACATTTTAAAGAGGGTGGCTACGACAGCTTTAATTTCGGTCTTTCTGCCCTTGCGGGAGTTGGAGATAACCCAGAATCGCGCCGCTTAGAGAAAGTATTGCACTATCTTTACGGGCATTTGAATCGCTTCTACAACTTCAAGGGACTGCACGCCTATAGAGAGAAGTTCCGCCCCCGTTGGGAACCACGTTATTTGGTTTACCCCAGTTTAGCTACCTTACCAGATGTAGTTGTAGCATTGATTCGCGCAGATTCAGGCGATCGCCTCTTCGATTATTTCAAACCTGGAGCTTAAAATGGGGACTGAAAAAATTCGGAATGATTTTAACCGAATTGCTTTGCAGGGCGATGTCTAGGACGATCTGACGCCTACACAACTTGGCATTTTTATGATACAATTGTACTATAAACGCCTGAATATCCGGTAAGTATGCAACGCGAAGTACAGCTTTGCCTAAGTTCGTAGCGGATGATGAACTAAAACAAACTCTGCGTCCCTGTGCGTTTAAACTCAAACCCTCAATTCTCCACGAATTTACGAAACTTTGAGTTTCGTAATCAAATTATTGTGTGTTTGCCCTTCAATTTTGCACGGTTGTAGCAGCTTATTTTGTGAGAGTAATAAACCTCAGTAACTGTGGCTTTAAAAGATTCTTGACCTTTATACGAAAGGTAGCAATATGACAAATAATCAAATTTCTCTGGTAGAATTGCTCCAAATTTTTGCACAATATCGCAACAATATTATTGTCAACATCAAGCATCTGCAAGAACATTACCAAAGAACAGCTATCAAGCGCGTTAAAGGTGTCAGAGGCGAAAATGGAGAACTGCTCCAACCTTGGTTGAGAACAGAATACATGGATAATGCTGAGTATGTTGGTATGGGTGAGTTTCACTTCAACCGCAATACTGCTACTATCAATATGCTTGTCAAACGTAAAGCGAAACTTGCCAAAATTGAAGACAAAACTCCCACTCTTGAAGTAGCAGGGTTGCTAGTAAATGACCTCAATACTTTTAATAATTACACGATTGTCAGTGACGGCAAAATCAACGTCAAGTCCTTACAAGTCAAAATTAGCAGTAAAAAAGCCTTTGACTTGCTCAAAGAAAAAGGCATACTAGATGCAGAAGAATTTGACTTCCATGCTGAACATACCATTGAGTTAGATAACTTAGGGCTTGTACCTTCTGATGGACACTACAGCAGTATTGATGGCTTATTTTCTCAACTAGCAGAAATTAAAGTGCTTTCTAGTATTATTTCTGCTCACTTAAAACAGGAGTCAGATAGGTTTGTAGCAGCACAGGTAGATGAATTGAAAAACCATTATCTGTCTAAGAACATTTACATTAACTTCCCCACAACCAACGAATATAGCGATATCAATGAAGCTCTGATTAATGGTACTCTGGAATCAAGAGTTAGCTATAAAGTTGATATCGGTAGTAAAGATATTCTCAATCTCGGTAACTTGTATTCTGCTAACAGATTTCTTGGTAGAATGTATCGTCTTTATGACAAAGAGACTAGGGAAGTTATCAAGAAGCCTACTTTTGAAATGGCATTCCAGGAAAATCTCGCTTTTAGACACAAACTACTGTCATCACGTACCAATATTACAAAAGTTGATGAGTTGATGAAACCAATTTTTGATGATTTTTTAGGACTTGAGGATAACGGAATAGTGACAGCTATTCTATCAAAAGTTGGTGCTGATACTTTAGCGCAGATTTTGCAGGATAAAGGTACTGTCACCAAGGAGGAAATGGTTACAGCTTTGACAGCAGCAAAAACAAAATTAGAGGCATATACAGACAAAATTTACCGAGATAAAATTTCTCCTTTGGTTTTTTATGTTGGTGTTACTAGTCTGTTACCGAATGAAATGGCGGTTAATTCTATTACGGCTGAAGAACTTGCTACTCAATATCCAAACTTACAGTTTTCTAAATGTGAGCAAGAAGGTAAGTTTTTTGTAGTGGGTGACAGCATTATTAGTGTGTATCCCCAGACAGAATATTACAGCAAAAAAGTGGCTGTTACTATGGAAAAGTAGATTGTGAATTAAACGCTTTGCTTTTGCCGCCGATAGTTTCGTAGGGTGCGTTAATCGCATAATGCCCCCTACGATTAATGGATTATGGGTTGCCTAAAATACAGCTATTTGGATGAATTGTAGAGGAAATTGAACTTGTGGGTGAAGATATTAAAACAATAACACTACAGATAATTTCTAAAGACACTAACAAGAAAATACTGTAGTAAATTATTTTTAAATATTTATTAATGATTTGAAAATAACGCTCTATAAAGGAAGAATAGCCAGCAATTCCCACAGAACCAAAGCTTCCAATAATCAATAATCTCATCAATAATTCAATGGAAGAAGTAAAGGGCGATCGCTCTTGATTCAAACAGGATATAAAATTACCTTTTTCAATTTCCAAATTCCCTAATACAGAGTTAAATATAGCAGTTATCATTTACGTGAGGTACACCCGTAGGGGCACGGCATTGCCGTGCCCCTACACCTCGTGGTGTAACCTTGTACTGCATCTGAATGGGAACCGCTATAGCACTGGTTGCACGACTATTAATTGTTGACTTATTTCGTGGGGGGATTTCACTAAATAGTTATTGGCAGAATGCCATTTATTACTATATTTATCTACAAATATACTCGCCATTACTCTCCAGATGGTAAAAGCACAGCAGCAGAACTCAAGGCAATACTAGTAGCAGCAACCAAAAATTTTTGCTTGATTTTCATTCAAATTTTTCTTTGCCTAAAAATTTTCTGTTTACATCCCCAATCCTGACCGGATAAACAAATCAGCAATGCTAGCTAGTCCTATCCCAAAACCGGGAATTATAAATAGAAGCATCATGGCAAAGAGTCCGAATTGGGTATATTGCAGTGGCTTTAGCTGAGGAAAAATCTCACTGAAAACATGAAAGCCATCAAGTGGCGGAATTGGCAATAGATTAAACAGAAACAACGTCAAATTAATCCGAGCCGCTAGGTAAAGAAATTCAACACTAAAGACTCCTGAAAGACTAGGATTAAAGAAAAGTTTGAGCAGCACAATAAATAGAATGCCTAAAGCCAGATTGGATAATGGCCCTGCTGCTGATACCAAAATATTGCCTAGCTTCCCAGAGCGAAACTTAGATGGGTTGACGGGCATTTGTCCCCAAGCTATACCCATGAGACACAGAAAGATCAGCGATTCTTTGCCCATGTGAACTACAGGATTAAGCGTCAGATGACCAGTTTGTTGTGGAGTGTTGTCTCCCTGACTCATTGCAGCCCAGCCGTGGGCAAGTTCATGTATAGTGATGGAAAATATGACAATTACAATAATTCTAAAAAAATGAATCGGCTCTGTGATGAGTGTTTGGATAAACATATATTCTGGTTCGTGGTATGGTAGAAGCTGAAATTCGCGCTTTCTGAGAACTAAGTGAAAAAGTGTATTTGAATTTTGGAGGTATAGATTTATCTACAAAATTAGTTTGTTGATTTTCGGATTCTTTCAGAAATATTTTTGCAAAATTGAGATGCTCTCTACTGGAATGCAGAGGAAAATCTATTTAAGCAGCACTAGCATCAAAAAATATCGGTAAATGAGAAAATCATCTAAATCGCGAGCTTATTGATACAAATAATAGCGTTTAATCTACGTATATAGCTCGGTGAATTTTGGTATATTTTTAAATTAAATTGATTTAATCGATCAACTTTAATTGCCTAAAAACCATAATTAGTTGGCATACAAAGGTGTTTTAGTCCTGGTAAATACTACGCAATTCTTTTTATTTTTTGTATAAAAATAGATATTTAAAAAAAAAAGTAGTTATTGTTGAGGGCGGGAGGAATACTGCCCTTGAGCTTTATTCGTGTGTTTCTTGTTTCTGAGGTTTAAGAAAGAGGGAGTATTATCTTGTAATTTTGGTATAAGTTAATTAGCATTCAAGTTGCATAATCAGGGCGCTCATGTTGCCTACCCCAGAAGATATTGAGGAAATTTGAATCTGCAAGTTAGATGTGTTTTAGCTGATGACTTTGCAAAGTTAATTTTATTACCTGACATAACAATAGATTTACTAATAATCTTTAAGAAAATTATGCAGAAATCAACTTCAATGAGACAATCTGACCTAATCTTCTTCAACTCATAAGGAAGACATGAACGATCGCACAAAGGCTCTTCAGGCTCTCGCGGCTGAACGTTGGCGGGTATCCCTGATTCTCACTGGAGCCATGATATTTATTTACTTTGGCTTTATCCTCTTAATCGCGTTCAATAAGCCCCTCTTGGGGTCATTAGTAGTTCCTGGTCTCAGTCTCGGAATTTTACTAGGGGCGTTGGTAATTGTCTCAGCATGGGTATTAATTTTTATCTACGTGCGTTGGGCAAATAGCAGTTACGACGATCAAATCGCCAAGCTGACACGCAAGTGAAAATTGGGAATGGGGAATGGAGATGAGGAGTAGGGGAAAAAGAACATTGATTTATTTACCAATGCCCAATACTTCGGCTTACCTCGGCTTCGCCCTTCGGCTACGCTCAGGACAGGCTCGGCGCAAGTCGCGGTTCCTGAGCGTAGTCGTACCACTTCGTGGAAGCAAGCTACGCGTAGCGTCTCGTAGAGAAGGGCAGTACAAGTGCCCAATGCCCAATGCCCAATAGCTAGCTATTAGCAACTTCTAGTCAAAAATCCAAAATACTAAACCAAAAAAGCATGAATAATGTGTGGTTCAATCTGCCACTGGCGGCGGATATTACCAGTCTTGGTAAGTTTAACCCGTTAGCGATCGCTTTCTTTTTTCTGTTTGTTGTCAGTTCTTTAGGCATTACCTATTGGGCGGCAAAGCTCACCAAAAATACCGCCCACTTCTACACTGCTGGCGGTAATATTAGCGGTTTCCAAAATGGGCTGGCCTTAGCAGGAGACTTCATGAGTGCGGCTAGCTTTTTAGGTATCACTGGGCTGGTGGCACTTAATGGCTTTGACGGCTTAATTTATTCTATCGGCTTCCTGGTGGGCTGGCCGATTGTCATGTTCCTAATTGCCGAACCACTACGCAACTTAGGTAAATATACTTTTGCCGATGTAGTGGCTTATCGCTTGCAGCAAAAACCTGTACGTATCGCATCCGCCATTGGAACGCTGGTAGTAATTAGCTTTTACTTAATTGCCCAGATGGTAGGGGCTGGTGAGCTAATCAAACTATTATTTGGCTTTGATTATGAATTAGCTGTGGTCATCGTCGGTTGTGTGATGATGGCTTATGTGATTTTTGGCGGGATGATTGCTACCACTTGGGTGCAAATTATCAAAGCTGTTCTGCTGCTTGGTGGAACAATTTTACTAGCTATTTTAGTACTATCACGATTTGGCTTTAACCCACTCGCTCTTTTCGCTGCCGCATCTGAAAAGTATACAGGTGTATTAGCTCCAGGCAAACAGGTTTCTGATCCCTTTGATGCGATCTCTTTGGGGATGTCTTTGATGTTCGGCACTGCTGGACTACCCCACATCCTGATGCGTTTCTATACAGTACCGGATGCCAAAGCAGCGCGGATATCTGTTACTTATGCTACAGCTATTATTGGCGTTTTTTATCTCCTAACCTTCATTCTAGGCTTTGGCGCGATGGTGCTGGTAGGACAAGATGCCATCAAAAAAATTGGTAGTGGTGGTAACATGGCTGCGCCGATGTTGGCAGAATTTCTCGGTGGTGATGCTTTCTTAGGCTTTATTTCTGCTGTTTCCTTTGCAACTATTTTGGCAGTTGTGGCTGGGTTGACACTCTCAGGTGCGGCTGCATTGTCTCATGATTTGTGGGTGAACGTGGTACGTTCTGGTCATGCTGACGAGTCAGAACAGCTAAAGGTGGCTCGCGGTGCAACAATGATTTTGGGATTAGTGGCGATATTCTTAGGTATTTTGTTTAAAGGACAAAACGTAGCTTATATGGTAGGTTTAGCATTTGCGATCGCTGCTAGTGCAAACTTCCCAGCGTTGCTGTTATCAATGCTTTGGCGACGCTTCACTACCAACGGTGCAGTTGCGAGTATGTTAGTGGGTACTGTCTCCTCATTGGTGCTGATTTATTTGTCACCGACAATTCAGGTAACGATTCTCAAGCACGCTTCTGCACCCTTTCCACTGAAAAATCCTGGATTAATTAGTATCCCATTGGCGTTTATTGTGGCGATTGTCGTTTCACTATTGAGTACTGAACAGCAAGCGCAGGAAAAATTTGCGGAAGTTGAGGATCGCATTCACATTGGTTCTGGGATGTGATTTTGTTAACGGACAAAGAAGGCGAATAGAATGATGCCTCCGGCACGCCTGCCGTAGGATGCCCAAAGGGCTGTAGGGCGAACGCGGCTACACAAACTCTCGTCCGCCTACGCGGACTAAGAGAAAATTCAGGTTTTTAACCCACCTGCGTGGGTTTTGCCTGTGTAGACGCGGTTTATAACCGCCCTTTTAATGTTAAATTGACTTCAATACTGCGTAGGTTTTGCTGCATAGTCATTGGAGATCCCCCTAAATCCACGCCACTTGCTCTACTTGGGGAGACCCCAAGACCGCAGTGGCTCCCCTTAAAAAGGGGGACTTTGATTCCGGTTCCCCCCTTTTTAAGGGGGGTTAGGGGGGATCAAATCTTAACCGAGCAGTATTGAAATTGACTTGACTTTTGACTACTGTCCAAGTTCTTTGATGTTATTCATCACTTGTTGGTATAAGTCATTGTTACCCTGACTTTGAAAAATGCTTGCTGCTTGTTGTAAATCCTTGAGTGCCCCCGGCTTGTCTCCATTGGTGGCGCGGGCGTTTCCTCGGTTATTGTAGGCAGGGGCAAAGTTAGGATTGAGGCGAATGGCTTGATTGTAATCTTCGATCGCACCCTGTGGATCTCTATTGGCAGCACGGGCATTGCCTCGATTATTATAAGCGATCGCATATTTGTGGTTGAGGAGAATCGCTTGGTCAAGATCCTCTATTGCCCCTTTTTTGTCTCCATTGGTGGCGCGGGCGTTCCCTCGGTTATTGTAGGCTTCGGCATAGTTGGGATTTAGGCGAATCGCTTCACTGTAATCTTTAACTGCTTCTCTGTTACCTCCGACTGAGGCGCGGGCATTTCCTCGGTTATTGTAGGCTTCAGCGTCGTTAGGATTGATCCGAAGGGCTTGATTGTAATCTGCGATCGCTTTTTCCTTGTCTCCCAAATCAAAATAAGCTAGTCCCCGGCCATTGTAAGCAGCGCCATAGCGAGAATTTTGAGCAATTGCCTTACTATATGATGCGATCGCAGCTTGCAAGTCGCCGTTTAAATGCTGATTCTTTCCCTGAAGATAGAATTGCCCGCCAATGGATGTTGTAGCTGAACGACGGCTAGGTGGGTTGACTCCGATTTCTGTTACCAACACATTGTCATTCTTACTACAAGAAACACTGCTAATTGCGGTCAATGTAGTAAAAATAGCTATGGTAAATACCTGATTTACCCTTGTTCGCTTTTGCCTAAATAAACGCCGTCTCATAAGTTAATATAAACTGCCATAACACCTGAGCAAAATTAGGACTAAAACCTAGATATTAATTATTTAACTCAATCATCATTCTAACTTTTAATAGACTTTTAAATTTAATTTACAAATTTCCCTAATATTTTATAAATCTCTCTGAGAATCCAAGAGGAAATACTTATAAAGTATCAATATTTATTCTTCACAATAACTCTATAATTCCTGCAATTTGTAGCCTAATGAACAATTTACTCATCCTCGGTTTCACTCCCTTGAGTTTTAGAAGTTAGCCGCCAAGAGGTGGTTTTGTCAATATCTACAGAAAGCTGTTCGAGATTTTGCCCTAAATCTTTTTGAAGTTTCTGAGTTAGTGTAATGGCAAAATCTAAATTAATACCTTCGCTTTGTGCTAGTCTTGCCAATTCTGCAAAAGTAGCTTTGACTGTAGTCCGCTCATAACTAGTTAGCTTATAATCAGAAGTTTCCGATATATTTTGAACCTGCATGGCTTTTTTCATGCGTTCTTGTAAATGCTCAAATTCGGAATTCAACAACTTCCATTGCTGCTCAAGTTGCGAGTATCTGGTACTTAGTGATATTAAGTCTTCCGTTGCTGGTTCGGGGCTGGCTTGGGCTTGTAATCCTAACAAATTTAAGTGGATTTGAGCCAGATAAATACAATCTAAGTAAGCATACTCTATCTGCTCTTCAGTTAGGGGGCGTTTTGCCCAATCGCTTGTTTGCTCTTGTTTGTCGATATTGTTAAAGCTACAAAGTTTTGTCGCTATGGTCTTGAGTTGATAATTGGGTAATGGTAAAAGATAGTAGGGAATTTTTTTTGCCATTTCCAAAGTGCAAGTAATATTTTTAGCTTTCTTGTTACCGAGAAGCTTTAGATCATAGCTGGCATTATGAAAAACTTTTTCAATTGTAGAATTTATCATAACTTTTTCAATAAATTCAGCTATAATGTGAGGCTGATCTAAGACATCTAAAAGATAGACGCGATCGCCACTCATATCTTGGGGATTATCCAATACCTGAATCAGCGACAATCGGGGATTACGACTTTTATAGTCAGCCACTTCTGTATCTATCCACAGAGTTTTGGCATTGGTATATTCAGCGACAATGGCACTAATTTGACTGGCGGAAGTAAGGTAGGGCATTGGCTAATATTTCCTGATATTTAGGGAATTGTAAGTAAGCCATAGTTTTATAAAGTAACATTTTGTTGGTAATTTTGCTGGCATAGGATTGCAAAAACGCTGAAGTTTTCAATTCATCGTAGATATCGCCAAAGGGAATCAAATCTGATAACATCGAGTCACCACTGTTGCGATCGCATAGTCTACCATTGAAAGAGCTACTGTGCATCTACGTTAAATTCATCGAGAGCTTAGACTGTGTGCGGAACCATCGTGGTTAGCAACCGTCAGGAAAATTGAATTGGCATTTCTCAAAACAAGGCGCAAAATCTTAGCTTCAAGAAATCGTCTAAGTTTCAATTTTCAGTAACCTGAGTGATTGTTTGGGTAGTTTTACTGCATCACATTTAATGGTTTTTTAACATCTGCTCCTCACCATGACACACACCTCAATTAATCGCTTCAAGTACTCAATTAGGAGATAGATAATGAAAAATCTAATTACATTATTAGTTACTGGCGTTTTGGTAATTGGTGCTTTTGGCTGCCAAGACGCTCCTAAAACTGGTTCGGAAACTCCTAGCACTACTAGCGAAGCCGCTCAAGTACCAGCAAAACCAGCTTCTCAGACAAGTCAAACTACGAATAAAACTATTGCCAAAATTCCAGCAACAGAAACGACTCCTTCAGTAGCTAATACAGGTACTAAAGTTAAAATTGATTCTGAAAAAACGGCTCCAACAAAAGCTAAGAGCGACTTAAAAACCGAAGTTAGCGAAAAGTTGAACAAAGGCTTACCAGGCAATAAGTTACAAGTTGAAAACAAAGAGGGTGAAATTATCCTCAAAGGCACAGCCGCTTCTAAAGAAGAACTCAAGAAAGCTCAAACCTTAGCTAAAGAAGTTAAAGGTGTGAAGACGGTGAAGGTGGAAGCAAAAGTTGAAGCTGCGAACAAGCCAGAAAATAATAACTAATCGTGAGTTCGACAAGTCTTATTTGACCTCTCCCCCAGCCCCTCTCCGACGCGGAGAGGGGAGTAAAAAGCTGAATTTTTCGTAACCGCTCAATAATCCGGGGTAAATCGCTCAGTGACAAGCCTCAAATGGCGTAAAATCGTTACTTATCTGGTAGTTCGCCCCGATTTATTGAGCGGATACTATCTGTTGACCAAATAAAGTGTTCGCTGAGGTTTTGAGTAAGCGATGTATTTCGGATCATCCGATTTACCAAACTCAGATAATCGTCTAATTCTTTATATTCATCTAATTCTGTTTCTTCTTCAAAAGTCAGGGCAGATTCTTTTTGTTTAATTAATAAAGCTTCAATTTGCCCCTGTACTAAACTCGAAGCGCGAAATATCGGCACTCCTTCTACTAACTCAATGCGGACAGCACCATCTAACGGTAGACTGTTGGGTAAGTGTAACAATTTCAGAGGTAAATTGGTTTTCATCGTATTTATCTCAGAATATTTGGATATAAGTTTTAGACAGAAAATTTACTTATAGACTTAGCAATTAACAGGATTGGATAGGCATTGCTTACTCTACAATAAGTAAGTCGGTGAGAAAAATTCCATGTATATGAAGAAATATAAATTAGCTGTAGGGTGTGTTATGCCGTAGGCTAACGCACCTGGGATTGTTGACGGTGCGTTGCGCTCTGCGACAACACACCCTACATTAAAATTTCTTAACATAGCTGCACATATTAGCACCGACTTACTTAAATCTGGAAATAGCTTTATCTGTTGTAAATGTTCTTTACGCTAATCATCGGAATAATATCCAGTTTGCGGCGGGTTGCCCACACGGGATGATTTTACGTTTAAAGAAGTTTACAAGGATGATGCTAATGGAACTATTTGGTGTCACTAACAACCCATCTGCTATTTTGGGCATCCCATAAAAGGAAAAAGCTTACAGAAGCAGGAACTACCTTTCCCGTTTTCATAAAGTATCTGATATTAGCGTTTACTGTAGCTGTTTGTGCAGTTGTTTCTACCAAACTAACTTGTTCAACATTTACACTTTGAACCTTTCCTCCCCACCAGTCAATGTATGAAAGATAGCCATCTGGATGCAGGGATTTATTATTTTGATAGTTAGGAGATAGTTGATTCCATCCAGTTTGAAAATCACGTTTATTAATAGTCTCAAAATAATTTTGTACAGCTTGTTCTGGTGTTGGCCTATCGATTTGAGACTGTGTTGAAGAAGGCAATTCAGCAGATTGGGTGGGAAATTGTGGTACAGGTGACACTTTTTGCTCCTGTGGTTCCTGAACTGTGGTAGGTTCTGGAGCGATGGAAACTGGGGATTGTGCAGGTGTCGGCGGATTTTGCACCTGATCGGGGGTTGGGGAAGATTCAGGTGAAACCCTCGACTGTTCCAGTGGTTGGGGCGATCTACTCAGGGCAAAACCAATGATTATAGAACCACCAATCAAAGCACCTACAATCAGACTAGGCAGAAATACTTCTCTGTGCCGACTATTTTGAGGGGCAGGTTGAGATGAAGCCCCTGGACTGAGAGCAACTGTATTTTGAAGTGTTGCAGGTGCAGTTCCGACTGGTGGTTGCATATAAGGTACCGTCGGCGGGAAGTTGACTGCACCAACTTGCAAGGCTTCTAGCATTTCTTTGGCAGTGGAAAAGCGATCACGTGGATGATAAGCGATCGCTCTATCTATCACCTGCATCATTGTCTGGCTCACATTCACAGCGTGTTTGTGCCAGACAATTTCCCCGGTACGTGGATCTGTTTCTAATTCTTGTGGCTGTTTAAGAGTGAGCAGATAAATTGCTGTGACTCCTAAACTATATAAATCACTAGAAAAAAGTGGTCTACCTGCGGCTTGTTCACTGGGCATATATCCAGGCGTACCAATCACAATTGAACTCGTAGGATTTCCTTGAGAATTCACCACTGTTCCCATCGTTTCGCGGATCGCACCAAAATCAATCAGCACTGGCTGGCGATCGCGATGACGCAAAATAATGTTATCTGGCTTGATATCTCGATGGATTATCCCTTGACTGTGTACGTATTCCGTTACTGGTAATAAACTTATTAATATTTCTCTGACCGCACTTTCACTGAATGCTCCTTGCTGGTAAACTTTTTGAGTTAACGTATCACCTTCAATCCACTCTTGAACCAAGTAGAATTGACCATCTAGCTGGAAGTAAGCATACAAGGCGGGTATCTGTTTAGTTGCGCCGCCCAAGTCTTCTAAAATTGCCGCTTCCCGCTTGAACCTCTCTTGCACTAACTGGTAAATCTGAAGATTATTTTGAATTGGTCTAAGCTGTTTAATTACACAACAGCGATTAGACGGCATTTGGGTATCTTCTGCCAAGAAAGTTTCACCAAATCCGCCACTACCCAAAGTCCGAATTACTCGATAGCGGTTGTTTAGCAGGGTTTCCATAAATTATGTCCCAAGTTTTACCCACCTTGAAAGGACTAATCTTAGTTGTGTTACTTACACCAGGATAATATTTATCGGTCTAATGTTTATCTTAAGAGCGCCAGGATCACCACCCATAGACATCATTGAAGCGGTTTGCTCATCCTGAATTCTCCTCTACCCTCTTGCGAATTTTTAATTAGTTGATACACTTGTTCTTCATTAGCCCAGTGAACCAGCGCCTATGGTGCATATCAAGCGCGTGGAACTTACGAACTTCAAATCCTTCGGTGGCACTACCTCAGTCCCTTTGCTACCGGGGTGTACTGTCATATCTGGGCCAAATGGTTCGGGTAAATCTAATATTTTAGATGCACTGCTATTTTGCCTGGGACTGTCCAGTTCTAAGGGAATGCGAGCCGAACGCTTGCCCGATTTGGTAAATAACACTCAAACGGCTAAAGGACGGGCTTCTATTGAGGCTAGCGTCACGGTAACGTTTGATTTGTCCGATGAAATCTCACACAAAGACACAAAGGCACAAAGGGGGGAAGCAGGGGAGGTAGGGGAAGCAGGGGAAGTAGGGGAAGTAGAGGAAGTAGAGGAAGAAAATCCAAAATCCAAAACTTGTACTGAGCGACTTGTGCCGAGCGAAGCCGAGGTAAGTCGAAGTATCCAAAATCCAAAATCGGCAGAGTGGAGTGTTACTAGAAGGCTGCGAGTCACTCACCAAGGTAGTTACACATCGAATTACTATATCAATGGTGAAGCTTGCACGTTGACAGAATTACATGGGCAACTAAGTAACCTGCGGGTTTATCCTGAAGGCTACAACGTGGTGCTGCAAGGAGATGTCACCAGCATTATCTCGATGAATGCACGGGAACGGCGGGAAATTATTGATGAATTGGCGGGGGTGGCGGCGTTCGATCGCAAAATTGTCCAAGCCAAATCAACTTTAGATGAGGTGAAGGAAAAAGAAGATAGCTGTCGGATTATTGAGACAGAATTAACTGCACAGCGCGATCGCCTTTCCCAAGATCGGGCGAAAGCTGAGAAATATCAAAAACTCCGCACGGAATTTCTAGCTAAACAATCCTGGGAAGCTGTTTTATCATGGCGATCGCTACAAGCACAACAAGAAAAGTTAGTTAACGAAATTCAAACAGGCGATCGCAATTCTACTGAACTCACTACCCAACTCACAAACCTAAATTCCCAAATCGTCCAAAAAACGGCTGAACTTGAACAACTCAATGCCCATGTAAAAGCATTGGGAGAAGATGAACTTTTGGCGGTACAATCTACCCTCGCCACCCAAGAAGCAGAACGAAAACAACTCCAGCGTCAACTCACAGAATTACAAACGACTTCCCAAGAAACCGCCAAACGTCTCACTCAAACTCAACAAGAGATTCAAAAACACCGTCTTTCCCTAGAAGAAATTGCCAAAACCCAAATTGTAGAGACGCGATATATCGCATCTTCCCAGCAACAAAGAGATGAAACACAGCAAACTCTAGAAACCTCCCGCGAAGCCGCCGCAGAAATCGCCTCCGCTTCGGAAGCATGGGTGCAGCAACAAACTGCATTCAACCGTCAAATTGAAGCTTTGCTGCACACCCTAGAACCGCAACGCACCGAACAAGCACAACTCAGGGAACGCAATAGCCAGTTACAACAGCTTATCCAAGAGCAAACTCAGTTAATTGAACGCGACGAACCCCTGTTAGCCGAAAAACAAACTGAGTGTTATCGAGTTGAAACGGAATTTAACACCTCTAGCGAACCCATCCAAAATTTAGCCCAAAATCTCTCAGCTACAGAACAAGAACTGCAAATCCAACAGGAAACTCAAAAGCGGTTACTTTCTGAACAACGAGAAAAACAACGCCAGTTGGATAAAATCGAGGCGCAAGCGCAAGCACAGCAAGAAGTTCAAGGAACCCAAGCGAGTAAAGTAATTTTACAATCGGCAATGCCTGGACTTTGCGGCTTAGTTGTGCAGTTAGGAAAGGTGGAACCCCGCCATCAGCTAGCCTTGGAAATGGCTGCTGGGGGACGCTTGGGACATATTGTGGTAGAAGATGACAGCATCGCCGCAGCCGGGATTGAATTGCTCAAACAGAAACGTGCAGGGAGAGCGACTTTTTTACCACTAAATAAAATTCACGCTCCCAAATTTACTCAAGATGCAACGCTGCGTTTTGCTAACGGTTACGTTAATTATGCTGTGAACTTAGTCGATTGCGATCGCCGTTACAAAGATGTATTCAGCTATGTTTTCGGCAACACGGTAGTTTTTGCCAACCTGGAGGCGGCGCGGAAAAATTTAGGATTGTATCGCATCGTCACCTTAGATGGGGAACTCTTAGAAACCAGTGGTGCAATGACTGGTGGTAGTAACAGCAATCGTTCAGCCTTGCGGTTTGGCAATGCGGAAGCGGCAGAATCTGATGAAGCGATCGCTTTCAGAAGTCGTTTGGTGGACATTGAGCGAGTTTTAGAGCGTTGTACAGAAGCGATCGCCACTTTGTCAACCAGAACCAAAAAACTCACCCAAGAACTCACCGAAGCGCGTCAGGCGCGGCGCGAACAGCAGTTGCAATTGGAACAGTTGCAGAAAGATATTAAGAGTTTAACAACGCAATTAGAGGGGACGCGATCGCAACTCGCCCAAAACAGCCAAAAGTTAGCCACTGCTCAATCCCGATTAGAAATTTTAGAGCGGGAATTACCTGGACAAGAAACTCAGTTGCAACAATTGCGACACGCTTTAGCAGAGTTGGAAGCATCCCAAACTCCCAGCGAATGGCAACAAATCCAGGCAACCATTAAAATTCAAGAGCAACAATTGCAACAACGCGAAACAGCGTTACGGGAAGCCGAACAAAGATTAAAAAATTTAGAAAATCAGCAACAACGTTTGCAAGAAAAAATCCAAGAAGGTGAAACGCGAATCACCGAATACGAAACCCAACAAACCTCTTGTAGAGATGCGATTCATCGCGTCTCCACACAAATTACAACGATAGACGATCAAATCACCCAAACCCGCGCCACTCTCAGTATTATGGAGCAAAATTTGGGAGAAGAGAAACAAAAACGCGACGCCACAGAACTAGAAGTGCGATCGCATCTTTTGCGCCAACAACAATTGCAATGGGAAATCCAAAAACTCCAAGAAACCCAAGAGAAGCGCCGGGAAGAACTAATTGCACTGCAAAGCCAGTTGCGGGATGTGGGGGCAGAATTGCCAAATCCCTTGCCGGAAGTTCCAGATCAGGTAGATTTAGAAGAATTGCAGAAAGAATTGCGATCGCTTACCAAACGCTTACAGGCAATGGAACCTGTTAATATGCTGGCGTTAGAAGAATACGAACGCACTCAAAACCGTCTCCAGGAACTGACGCAAAAATTAGAGACACTAGAAGGAGAACGCACCGAACTACTTTTACGGATTGAAAACTTTACCACATTGCGGCAACTTGCCTTTAAAGAAGCTTTTGATGCTGTCAACGAAAACTTTCAATCGATTTTTGCCATTCTTTCCGACGGCGACGGCTTCTTGCAACTCGAAAATCCCGAAGATCCCTTTAGCAGTGGGTTGAATTTAGTCGCGCACCCCAAAGGCAAACCCGTACAGCGCCTAGCTTCCATGTCAGGCGGAGAAAAATCACTCACAGCCTTGAGCTTTATCTTTGCCCTGCAACGCTACCGTCCATCGCCATTTTACGCCTTTGACGAAGTAGATATGTTCCTAGATGGAGCAAACGTAGAGCGATTAGCTAGAATGATTAAACAACAGTCACAACAAGCGCAATTTATAGTTGTGAGTTTGCGTCGTCCGATGATAGAATCAGCCGAACGCACAATCGGCGTTACTCAAGCACGAGGAGCTTACACTCAAGTTTTGGGGATTAAGTTACAATCATCCAATACATCTGCTTGAGTTTTTGTTAATAATAGTGTATGGATAAACCGGATTCGAGATCAGGACTCGGTATAGAATGACCTCCGAACAGATAATTAGGCGTTCCGACATATTAAATACCCAGGTGATTACCCGCGACAACGGCAAGCGGCTAGGCATCATCAGTCAAGTCTGGGTTGATATAGATCAACGAGAGGTTGTGGCCCTTGGTTTGCGAGACAGCCTGATCTCCATTTCGGGCATACCGCGCTATATGTACCTCAACAACATCAGCCAGATTGGTGATGTCATCCTGGTTGATAACGAAGATGTCATTGAAGATATCGAAGTTGAATCTCTCAGTAATCTGATTAACTGGGAAGTAATTACAGAAACAGGCGAAGTATTAGGCAAAGTTCGGGGCTTCAAGTTCAACGGCGAAACCGGGAAGCTTGAATCTATAGTCATTGCTTCTTTAGGCTTGCCCCAAATTCCCGACCAAATCTTGAGTACTTACGAGTTTTCAGTAGATGAAATTGTCAGCACTGGCCCCAATCGTTTGATTGTGTTTGAGGGAGCCGAAGAACGAGTAAATCAGTTGACATCTGGTTTACTAGAGCGTCTGGGTATCGGCAAAGCACCGTGGGAGCGAGATATAGAAGAAGAAGGCTATACTCCACCACGTACAATTGCAGCACCAAATCAACTACCTAGTGGAGTGCCATTGCAGCCACCCAGACAAAAAGTTCGCGCCCCCGAACCCGTAGCGCGGGAAGAAGAATGGAATGAAGACTATGTGGAAGAAGAAAGGCCACAGCGTCAGGTAATGAAGGCGCGGCAGTATGAATCTATTCAATACGAAGAGGATGAGGAAGAAGATAACTGGAGCGAGGCAACAGGCAGCGACAGGTATCAACAACCGCAGCAGCCGCTAAAGTATGAAGCCCAGCCCTATAGCAAGCCTTATGTTGACGAATACGATGATTATGACGACGTAGAAGGCGATGCTTGGGAAGATGCGCCGAAGCCCGTGAATATTCCCAAGAAAGTCAAGGAAAGACAGCCAGAATACGAAGAAGAAGGCGGATATTAACTAACTCGTAATTCAACCGGAAAATTACGAATTATTTTCAGATTAAATTAGCCCTTTCCTTCTAAGTAAGGAAAGGGCTAATTTTTTTAGAGCGCTCGAACCACAGAGATACAGAGCACAAAACCTTGGCGACACAAGCCTTTGGGCTTTACAAGCGTGCTATTCGTCTTTGTGCGTTTTCTCTTAAAATCACTGTCATCTGCAATTTACATAGTTTTGAAATTTACACTGGCAATAATGAAACATGGGCTGAAACAACCTTCCATCCTTCAGTAAACCTGTACCAAGTCTGGCTTTGTCGCCCAAAGCGCTCTACACCATTGATAATCCGGCGAAATTCTAAAGTCACTGTTGCTCCATCTTTCCCAAAAGTTACAACCTTGAGATTCGAGATTTCTCGCGCTATTTTTGCGTTTGGTCGATTCTGGCGAAAGTTACGAACTTCATCACCACCATAGAGGTTTTCTGCTAATCCGAACCGCACTACTTCGGGCGCATCCCAAAACAAGCTATCCATCACCTCCAAATTGTTATTAGAAAGGGCTTCTTCATACTTGAGGTACAAATCAGTTACTTCAGCGACAACAGTAGGGTCATTTACGCTAGTCATTGTTGTTACCAATTTTTATGTTATGGCTGATTATGCACTCTTTCAATCGTCAGAGCTATTTTCTTGATGCTTCCATACATTACCCCTGAGTAGTTCCCAGTTCTTAACCGTGAATAAAAAAGTAGGTAGTCATGCTGAAGGCAACAATTATGACAAATTTCCGAATTGAGTCGGGTTCAAGTTTACGAGCATAATGGGCGCTTAAATAACCACCAAGAGAGCCACCGACTGCCATCAAAATAGCTTGATGCCAAGCAATTACACCTGCAAAAATAAATGGAACGATCGCAATACCATTGATACAACTCCCTAAAAATGTTTTGAAAGCATTCATTTTGTGAATACTTTTCATACCTAAAAATGTCAGAGTTGCCAGCATTAAAATCCCTAAGCCTGCACCAAAGAAACCGCCATAGATGGCGATCGCTAGTTGAGCCAGTATCAAATTAAACAAGGGTACAGATTCCGGTGATGTATTCTGGTTTTGACGCTGTAACCACTTTTTGAATGGTTCGCCAAAGGTAAACACAACTGTTGCTAGCAGCAATAGATAGGGAATCAGCTTTTTAAAGACATCTGGTGATGTATACAACAAAGCTATGGAGCCAATCATGCCACCAAATAAACTGACACCACATAGAAGTAAAAAATCTCGCCGCTCGATGCCCAAATCTTGACGATATGCTCCAGCACTGGCTAGAGCCGCCACCCACATCGCGGTATTATTCGTGGCATTAGCTGCGATCGGGGGTACACCCGTAAAGATGAGAGTTGGAAACGTGATAAAGCTTCCACCACCCGCTACAGCATTTAAGCCGCCTGCAATGAAAGCGGTACTAAAGAGAAGTAAGCTATGGAAAAGTGTTAATGATGGTGGCATTATTTACGAATTACAAGTTTGAGAATATCACTTGGAGAATGGGCAATTAAATCAGCACCATGAGCTTTCAATTCCTCTTCGGTTCCATAGCCATAGGTAACGCCAATGGAAGCGATTTGATTGTGCTTGGCTCCAATAATGTCATGTGAGCGATCGCCTACCATCACCACAATAGAGGGTAAAAGTTTTTCTGTTAATAAAATATGGTGAATTAAGTCACCTTTTATGCTTCGCGTTCCATCAAGTTCACTACCATAAATACCATCAAAAAGCAACGATAAGCCAAAATATTCAATAATCTGTGTAGCATAAATATATGGTTTAGAAGTCGCAACAAAAGTTTTATAACCAGCAAAACGAATGGCTTTTAGGATTTCTGGAATCTGGGGATAAAGGGAGTTTTCAAATAATCCAATGGTGGCAAAGCGACGACGATATAGTGAAATAGCCTGTTCAATTACTATGCTATCCAAGGTATTGAGTAATTGCGAAAAGCTTTCTTTCAGGGGAGGGCCAATACACCAATGTAATTCATCAGCATTTGGTGGTTTGTAATCGAGTTCAGAGAGCGCATACTGAATGCAAGCAGTGATGCCAGGTTTAGGATCTGTCAAAGTCCCGTCTAAATCAAAAAGGACTGCGGAGAAAGGCATATCTTAATTCCCAATTCAACCCCTAATCTTGAGCGATTTCACAAAGCCTTCTCCACTTAGCAAAGCGATGCCCAATGTGACAACACCAATCCCCACGCTCTGAACCACATTTAAAGTTTCGCTAATCGTTATCCATGCAACTAGCGCTGTCAATGCTGGACTGCTAGAGCCAATTATGGAAGCGGTAGATGCGCCAACCATCCGAATCCCCACATTGTTTAGAGTGTGTCCAATAAAGCTGATAAGTCCCGAAAATATGCTACCAATCCATAGGGGTGTCCAGTCAAGTTGGGCGTTATTAGCTGGCCAGAACAGTAAGCTAATACCAGAAAGCAGTAGAGTGCAGGCAAAACTGATCCAGGTAAAGGGAATTGGATGGAATTTTTCTAAACATTTTTGAGCAATGATGCAATAAAAGGCGTAAACAATTCCAGCGCCAAAACTAGCGAAAATGCCGATCGCAATGGTATGCCTGCTGTAGGTGGCAGAAGATTGGGGAATGGTGAGAGCGCTTCCCACCAGGATAATACCCATTACCAGCCAACGGAACAATGTGGGGCGATCGCCAAAAAATCTCCATGACAGCAGGGCTGTAAATACGGGATAGGTAAAGAAAAGGGTCAAGGCAATACCTGTGGGAATCAAGCCAATAGCAATGTAGAGTGAGGCAATATACACAAACATCAGCACCCCACAGCCAAGAGCTTGGATTAGAACATCCCTACCTTTACGGGTGAACAAGTATTGGAGTTCTGTCCAAGCAGATGGATATAGCTTGAATGATAGAGATGCCATGAGTGGAACCACCAGCAGCATTCGCATGAACATCAGCAAGAATGAATTCTGCAAATCCGGTTTAACGTATCCACCGAGTAAAAATAAACCAAGTACGAGATGTTCTGAAAACAAAACTCGGACAGTAACGTTGTGAAACGTCAAAACAAAGGAGGATAGTAAAACCGTTAGGATGCCCAACACGATAAAAAGTTTCCTTAGAGACGACTTGATTGTATTGTTAAAACCACTGGAATAACAAACCAGATGAAGTTTCAGGAAATCAAAGCCGTCGCTTCAAAAACACTGCCAGTTGTTCAATAAAAACTTTGCTGAGGAACCGACGCCCACAGGTTCAGGAGTAGTCTTTGTGGTGAACTGCTTTACCAGACGGGGTAAACCAAGATTTTCACGCTAGGACTCTGGTCTTGTTGCTTCGATGGAGGGTAGTTTAGAGAATTTATCGTACCAATTAGCAAGTTTTGGATATTTTTGCCGCCATTGGAGATCGGGAAGACGGATCTCTAGTCCAAGTGCAGAGGCGAGAGTTATATGAGCAAGTTTAGGAGTTTGGTCGAGTTTATCTGATATCTTCTCGAAGTAGTCCAAAATTCTCAACGCCCGCTCACGCTCAAACTCGATCACCCCAGGAGACTGCTCGTTGAGAGGACGCCTTAACTCCCGTACCCAAACAGCAATGCCATCTATGAACCCGCCAGTCATACCTTCAAGTTGCTGTAAAAAGCCATTATAAATGTCAGCAACAAGTTTGATCTCAGGATTTAAGTGATTCAGATAGGCGCATATTATACGTGTTTCACTCAAAATAAATCCGTCGTCAGTCGCTAGCGTTGGAACTTTACCTGTAGGGTTGTAATTAAGTAGGTCGCTGTTCGGATCTCGTGCAATGACTTTTTGGGTTTCGATCTGATCGCACAGATTCAGTTCTAGTCTTGCTACCCGTGCAATGCGTGCATAGGGTGAGTTAGGTGTATAGAATAGTTTCATAAAAAAGCGCGATCGCCATTAGATACTGGGTTCAAATGTCTATCGTTTTAACATTTGAAAAAATCTGGTCAATAAATTAGGAAATACCTGAAATATCTTTCAGTGGTATTTACTAGTTTGTCAAGTTAAAATTGATGGGTAAGCAAGTTCGTAGTAAGGACTTTAGTCCTTATTTTCTAAGCACTAAAGTCCTTACTACAAACACTCAAAACTAAGTACTACTTTTGACGCGAGTCTCTATTACGCAGTCACCGCCTCACGTCGATTGTACTCAGAAGCATCTCCTTTAATAGCCTCACTTTGTTTACCATCGATGCCCACTGGGAGGTCGCCGACAATTGTCACGCGTTGAACGTGGCGGGGCTGATCGCCGTAATCTGCGATCGCATAATGTTGAGTAGCCCGGTTATCCCAAAAAGCTACGTCACCAACTTGCCAACGCCACCGCACTGTGTTCTCAGGACGTGTGATGTATGCTTGCAACAGCCGCAGAATGTCATCTGATTCAGTTGTTGATAAGCCACGGAACTGACGCACAAATCCGCCGATGAATAGCCCGCGCTCTCCAGATTCGGGATGTATGCGTACAACTGGGTGCAGAGTCTCGTATACAGTGGAGGTGAAGACAGCCCGATAAGCTTTGACATCTTCAGGTAGGTCGAATCCAGTTGCATAATCGTATTTGTTGCTATGTACTGCCCAAAGTTGATCTGCAAGATTACGCAGGTGGGTAGGTAAATCTTGGTATGCAGTCACGGAGTTTGCCCAGATTGTATCGCCACCAGTTGGGGGAATGTCAAGCGCTCGTAAAATAGAACCGAGAGGAGGACGGTCTACAAATGTCACATCGGTATGCCAGCTATTGGCGCGGGAAGTGGTACGGCCATAATTCAAGTCTAAGACTTCTGGATTTTCTGGCAGCGATGGTACAGTGGGGTGGGCTGTAGTGAGTTCACCGAAACGACGAGCAAAGGCAACCTGTCCATCAGCATCAAGTTGTTGCTGACCACGGAAAAAGATCACTTTATATTTAACTAAGGTCTTGCGAATATCGCTGATGATGTCATCACTGAGGTTAGAACTCAGATTAACACTGATGATTTCAGCACCGATACGTCCTGCAACTGGTTTGATGTCAAAGTATTGAGAACCCATGTTTTTAATCTCCAAGAAGTTTATGTTTTTACAACGATGTAGAGACGCGATTCATCGCGTCTGATTCATTGCGTCTCTACTGTTAACGTGAGTGAGTTCAACAAGTCTTATTTGATCTCTCCCCCAACCCCTCTCCGACACGGAGAGGGGAGCAAAAAGCTGAATTTTTCGTTACTCCTCCCTTTCCGTTTCGGAGAGGGAGGCTGGGAGGGAGAGGTTCATCGAACTCACGTACTGTTAAACACCAGGGGTAGATCCGCCATCAACGATAATCTCTGTTCCTGTAATCGATGCAGCTAGATCAGACACCAAAAATAGCGCCAGGGCAGCAATTTCTTCTGGCTGGGCAATTCTTTTTAAAGGAATACTTTGGATGTTTTGTGCCTTTACTTCCTCGACAGTAATCCCTTGCGCTTGGGCATTCTGCCGCGCTAAAGTCTCGGCACGTTCGGTAGCTGTAGCGCCAGGAGAGATAGCATTAATGCGAATTTTATACTCGGCTAACTCTTTAGAAATGCCCTTTGTGAAGTTCAGCAAAGCGGCATTACTTGTACCACCAGCTAGGAAGTTAGGCCGAGGTGTGCGTCCTGCACCGCCGACTATATTGACAATCCTGCCATCACCGCGACTTTTTTGATGGGGGACGACGGCTCTAACTAGGCGGATATAGCCCAATAATTTTAAGTTCCAAGCATCCAAAAATAAATCATCTGTGGATTCTAGGAAAGACCCAGCACGGGCTGAACCTGCATTATTAATCAAGATATCAATTTGATTAAACTGGGTCAATGTTGTGGAGACAACTTTCTCAACATCCTCTGCTTTAGTCAAATCGGCGCTGATGGCAATAACTTTAGCGCCTGGGGTGGGTAAAGATTGGATGTCAGCTACTGCCCGATCTAAGCGTTCTTGATTGCGAGATGCGATCGCAACATTCACACCTTCACTATAAAGTGCTTTGGCGGTGGCTAAACCAATTCCCGCACTTCCTCCGGTGACGATCGCTGTTTTACCTGATAGCTTTAGTTCTAAGCTCATAAAAACCTACGCTCAAAAATGTAATTTACTTGCGAACCAACAATATTGCTGATTGAGAGCCGATATTGTGGATGTCCAAGATGGCTTGATTTTCCTCAGAGGTACAGCCCAGAAGTATTTTGATTTCTGTATCCCGCTTCTGCAAGTCAACACTACAAATGATCGCGGTGACTGTTCTACTAGACAAGCTTCCGATCCAGACATCAAGATCAAATCCATCTCCAGAGCCAGTGTTTTCCAAGTATCCATAGTCCAGGGGATAAACGAAGGATGGATAACGTGGATGTGATGTACCTTTTGGGCGATCTATCTTGAGATTACTAGCGGCTACAAGCTGATCTAATTTGAACCAGAAGTCAGCATAATTCGTAATTATCACCCCACTGAATCAATCTGCTTGATTGCAACAAAGAAGAACATTAGTATTTCCCCATAAATGAGTGCATCAAAAGAGAATTAATTACGAATTACTCGGTAATACTCAATGTCTCATAATCTACTGTATTTCGATAGAGTTATAGTATTTATTGGACGTAAAAAGAAACTTATCACAGGCAGCTAGAAGAATCAAGCACCTTGTGAAAAGATTTGTTTCATATTGGGGGCAGTGGTTTTAGGCGATCGCTTTTGGAATACTCAAAAAATGGCAGAGGAAATGATTTTAGGGACTGACAAATAAAAAAACATCCCAAATTTTCTTGTGGGATGGGTGTCCCCACCCGTCCTAGACTTAGGGCGCTCATGTTGCCCACCCCACAAGCAAGATGGATAATTTATTTCTTGTCAGTCCCTTAAACCTCATCTAAGTTGAGAAGCGTAGTTTTTGCCCTCACCCTAAATCCCTCTCCCAGACATGGGAGAGGGACTTTGAAATTCTGGCTCCCCTTCTCCCATCTCTGGGAGAAGGGGTTGGGGGATGAGGGCAAATCCTTTTCATCAGGGAAAAACTACAGGTTTCAAGATAGATATGGTTTAACTGTGATTATTGTCGTAGCTAGCGATCGCAACGATAGTAGATAAAGGTACTTCTGCAAAATACTGTCGCTGAAATTGTTCTTCTCGGACAGCAGCTAAAAACCGTGTAGCTGCTGCGTCCGCAAGGTTTTCGGCATTATCGGTTGGATTCCAGGTAAATTGTAAATAACGGTCTTGTAATTTGACCGTGAACCCTAAATATTTTAAAGCTTTGATTCCCACAAGTAAGGTTTGGTCGCTGATGCCGATTTTCTCTAAGAGTTGTACGCGGGTAACTAGTTGATTGGTGCGACTGAGATATTTGGCAATTCCGACAAGAGTCAGCCAAATTTCTTTGGGTGGTTGGTGGTTGGGTTTAGACCAAGCGATCGCTAATTGTTGCTGATTGTCAAGCCCAGATGCAGAGCGGCTGATCGTTAAACATCGCCGCAACCACATACGTAAATCATCCCAATTCGTGGGACAATCTTCAA
The DNA here is from genome assembly GCF_036917135.1 of Nostoc sp. GTDB lineage: Bacteria > Cyanobacteriota > Cyanobacteriia > Cyanobacteriales > Nostocaceae > Nostoc. The sequence goes on from NZ_JBALEA010000023.1 coordinate 137,539, forward strand.
GCAAGAGTGGGGGAGTGGGTAATGGTGAGTAGGGACTTGTACTGAGCGACTTGTGCCGAGCATCTCGACTTCGCTCGATGGAGCCGGAGCCGAGGTAAGCCGAAGTAGTGGGGAAGTTACGCCAGTCTAGAATAAGTGGTGTTAGCGGATAGCTAAGGTTTAGCCCGTTCCGAGTCGTGAGTGCTGAGTTAACACTGGGACGTACAGCAATTAATCTGATTTCATAACGTTTTTTGAAGGTGTTGTAGTCTAGTTCGGCTATACAATCACATCTTCCGATGGGCAATTCATCTTTATAGTGTCCCCACCATAAGCCAGGAAAAGCACTTCTGCTAGAATCATCCCGAATGTCAAACTCAGTTTTAATGTACTGTACCTTTTTCCCTTGCCAATCCTGCTGATTGCGATGCCAAGAATTTTCAAACCAGCAGTTTTGAATTAGCAATTTCGGAACAGGATTACCCATTCCACAAGGTTCTAGCAGTTTTAGTTCCAAAAATAACTCTTTCCCCAAGTCTGCTACCGTTACCGTCAAGTCTGCTTGCACAGTTGGCGTTAGGGTTGTACTACCTAAAGATTGCCGCAACTGTTGATTAATCGCCGCAGTAAATAAAGGAATATTCTCTACCAACAAACTCAAACCCGCCGCAAAGGGATGTCCCCCAAAGCGATGTAACAAATGTGCTTGGTCTTTCACCAATTGGTATAAATCAACAGAATTCACCGAACGGGCAGAACCACGAGCGAGGGGAGTAGGGGTAGAATCTTCCCCACTCCCTTCTGTACTTAACAAAATAGTCGGGCGACCTGTTTCTTGTGCTACCTGTCCGGCGACTAAACCCAAAACACCCGCAGGCCATTGGCCATCTTCTAGAACAATGACGCTGGTGGTTGATAAATCCAATTGGGTGAGCTTTTGCGCGACTTGTGCTTGCACATCTTTTTGTAAAGATTTGCGGCGGGCGTTTGCGAGTTCTGTAACTTCGGCTAGTTCGTTACAACGTTTGACATCACGACTAGTAAGTAATTCCACGCAGAAACTCGCATCACCTTGGATACGGCTAACAGCGTTAATTCTTGGCCCTAAACCAAAGGAAATATCTGTGGGGCGATCGCCACTTTTCTGGCACAATTCTAATAATCGCCCCACCCCTGGCCGCCGTCGTGCTGCTACTGGCAGTTTAAAATCTTCTTGCAATCGTTGAATTCCCATCTGTGCCAAGTAGCGGCAATCTCCACTTAACTGCACTAAGTCGGCAATTAATCCCACTGCAACTAAATCTAATAAATCCTCTAAGGGATATTTTGCAATATTAGGCAGAATGTGATATAATGCTTCCACCAACTTATAAGCTACCGCCACCCCAGAAAGATGAAATAGCTGATGTTCCCTTAGCAAATAGCGGGGATTGATAATCGCGGCGACGGGTGGGCGTTCGGTGGGTAAAGTGTGATGGTCTGTAACTATGACATCTATGCCTAGCTGTTTTGCATAGATAATTTCCTCAAGATTTGTGCTACCTGTATCGCAAGTAACTATTAATTTGCAACCTTGTTTGGCTAAATTATCAATTCCTTGGTGATTAAGTCCGTGGGATTCTTTCAGGCGATTGGGAATATAGTAAATTAACTGGGTATTTTGAGCGAAAAACTGCCCCAATCCATCCCAAAGTACAGATGTGGCGGTAATGCCATCAGCATCGAAGTCTCCCCAGATGGCAATTTTTTCCTTAGTATTGTATGCTTGTTGCAACCGTGCGATCGCTAGATGAATTTCTTGTCCAAACTCAAAAGCACTTGCTGGTTGATAAGCTTTATAGTTGATAAAAGCTGTTAATTGTTGATCGTTTTTAATTCCCCGTTGCCAGAACAATTGTGCTGCATACAGTCCACTTGATGCGGGTGTATACTGCTTAACTGCTTGGATAAACCACTCAGGCGGTTGTTCGGTTGCTGTTATAGTCCACTGCTGTTGTTCAGGCATACAAAGAAACTTAGGAGTTAAAACTATTAAAATACAATGGTGTGTTAAATCATTGGAGATTGGTAATCGAGAATTATAAATATCTCCAGAAAGTCAAACAACTAAAATAATCAGACTTAAATATCATCCTACAATAACACTCCTATTTTATTAAAAAAAACTCAGTAAGTAGGCGAGAATAAATCAAAGTAGGTTAAGTAATGTGAAAAATATTTGATTCCTGTTCCCCCCTTAAAAAGGGGGGTTAGGGGGGATCTAGAAGTGCCTAAAATCACAGTGAAAGACTTTTAAAACATCTTCTTACACTTCTACCTTCCTTCTTCCCCACTCCCCACTCCCCACTCATGCAATAAGCATCCATGAGCAAAACCAGTGATGACGAAATGTTATTGCACAAGCAAACTTGGCAACGTGAGCGGCAAATCATCGCACGTTTGTCTTCTTTGAACTATCGAACTGGCGAACTGCGTAGCTATTTGCACAACATTGCTTGCGGAGTCAGCGAACTTATAGGAGTTGATTGGACAGTAGTTACCTTTTGCCAAGAAGGGTTTGAAACTGTTCTAGCGAGTAGTCTCGAAATGGGCGAAGGCGAACATATTTATGCACTACATGGTTTACTAACTGGTACTGTTATCGAAACTGGTCATTCATTAGCGGTGGAAGATGCTCAAAAATATCCAGAGTATGGACAAGCACCAGAAGGTTATTGTGCATATTTAGGGATACCATTGCGGACTGCAGAAAGCGAAGTGATTGGTACTATCTGTTCTTTTAATCAACAACCACGTAATTTTATAAAAGAAGACATTCAAATAGTAGAATTATTTGCTGAACGAGCTGCAACAGCAATTGACAACTATCATCTCTATCAACAACAGTGTAAATTTAATCATATTCTAGAGATTGAGGTAGAAAAACGCACCGCCGAATTACAAGCAGCCCAAGCCAAGCTTTTAGAACAGGAACGACTGGCAGCTATTGGTGAATTTGCTGCTATTATTGTGCATGAAATTCGTAATCCCTTAACTACAATGCTCATGGGATTGAAGTATTTCCAAAAAACTATTCTGACTGAATCTGCTCAAGAGCGATTAGCGTTGGCATTGAGCGAAGCTAGTCGTTTAGAACGTTTGCTAAGTGAAATTTTGCTTTACGCCAAGCCCCAAGTATTGCAACTTTGTGAATTAGAGGTGAATGAATTCATTCATGAGTTGCTTGTATGCATTCGTGAAATGCCAGAAGCTTTGGAACGAAAAATTGAATTTATTCCGGCATCGCCGACAGTGAAATTTTTAGGAGATAAAGACAAACTTAAACAAGTATTCATCAACATTGTTCGTAATGCTTGCGAAGCAGTTTCAGTAGGAGATATTGTTAAATGGCAAGTAGATTGTTCCCATACAGATAAAGTTTGCATTAATGTCCACAATGGTGGCGAGGTAATTTCATCGGAAGTTATCGCCAAACTTTTTCAGCCATTCTTCTCTACAAAATCTTGTGGTACTGGACTAGGACTTGCTATTAGCAAACGCATCGTCAATGCTCATACTGGTAAACTGTTAATATCTTCTGACCTCTTGACAGGAACTACCGTGAGTGTTGAATTACCTGTAATTCTTCAATGAAGTTTTGATATAAATGCCAGGTATTTGCAATAAATATCATTAATAGATAATATCTATATCTTGTGAGTTAAATCACACTAATAACCTAAGCACTGAAATAAAATTATATTTATTCAGAAAATATTGCAGACAAAACTATGTCTTTAGTTGAACTAATTTTAGTGCTAGCCACAATAGTTGGTGTTGCAGACAGTAACACAATTTTGGTTAAAGATAATGCCGGACAAACAACTACAATAAAGCTAGCGTGTATTAATGCACCAGAGGCAAGTGAGCAGCAATCAGGTTTAGCAGCAACACAAAGGCTTAAACAGCTACTACCACCTCAAAGTCGTGTCGTGATTAGAACTACAGAACAACTCAAAAATGGTAAACCAGTTGGTGAAGTGTTTGTGGATAATCGGTCAGTAAATCTCCTTTTGGTAGAGTCAGGTAATGCTGTCGTTGACCGGGAATCTTTAGAAAATTGCTATGAGACTAAAACCCAATTTTTAATTGCAGAAGCCAATGCTAAAAATAACCATTTGGGATTGTGGCAGGAATCAAAACGGCAGTTTAAATTCCATGTAAAATAAGCAATTAGGCAAAAATAAATAAACCCATATTAGAGGATGTTTGAAAAGTCCTCTTGCCAGTATCAAAAATTTTAGATCCCCCTAAATCCCCCGATAAATTGGGGGACTTTGATTCCGGTTCCCCCCTTTTTAAGGGGGTTAGGGGGGATCTAAAGTGCCTAAAGTCACAGCGAAATACTTTTCAAACAACCTCTTACGCAATGTAAAATCAATTAAAGGTTTGTCCTAAGTAGATATAGTCCCTGACGACAAACCTTTGATTATTCATGCACACTTACTTAGTTGCATTTTTAATATCACCAATCAATTCATCAATCCTTGATTGAGTAGTGTTCCAAGAACACATAAAACGTACTCCGCCCACACCAATAAATGTATAAAACTGCCAGTTCTTTGTTTTTAAACTCTGAATGACTTGTTCAGGTAATTTCACAAACACGGCGTTAGCTTCTCTAGGAAACATCAAATCAACGCCTTCTATATTTAACAGGTGATTTTCTAAGTATTCAGCACATTGATTGGCATGTCTAGCATTTTTTAGCCAAGCACCAGTTTCCAATAAACCCAACCAGGGAGCAGAAATAAACCGCATTTTTGAGGCTAGCTGACCTGCTTGCTTGCACCGATAATCAAAATCCTCAGCTAAGGCTTTGTTGAAGAAAAGAATCGCTTCACCTAATGCCATCCCATTCTTAGTACCACAAAAGCACAATACATCAACTCCACTTTTCCAAGTAATTTCAGCAGGGCTTTTATTCATAGCAGCAACTGCATTTGCAAAACGAGCGCCATCCATGTGAATCTTTAAATTATATTTTTTAGCAACTTCTTTAATATTTAAAAGCTCATCAATAGAGTATAAAGTTCCTAATTCAGTTGATTGTGTAACGCTAATAACTTTAGGTTTGGGATAATGAATATCAGTACGTCTGGTGACAATTGCCTCTATAGCCTCTGATGTTAACTTGCCGTTTTTACCTGGAGCAAGTAATAGCTTAGAGCCATTAGATGCAAATTCAGGTGCGCCACATTCATCTGTTTCTATGTGAGATGTTTCATGGCAAATAACGCTGTGATATGATTGACAAAGGGCAGCTAAAGATAAAGAATTTGCGGCTGTACCGTTAAAGGTAAAAAATACTTCACAATCAATTTCAAAAAGTTCCCGAAAATAATCACTAGCTTTTTGAGTCCATTCATCATTTCCATAAGCTGGAACACTACCTTGATTTGCCCTAATCATATATTCCAGGGCTTCAGGACAAATGCCAGAAGAATTATCACTTGCAAACTGTTCTAATTGCCTACTCATAATTTCTATTTTGATTTTTAACAGTAGTTATTATACTTTGATGGTAAATAGACCCGCGTTGTAGGGGTAAAGCGCATTGCTCATTGGTGTCAACTTCAGCTCAAACTCTTTTAAAATCTGTTTCTATAATGGCTTTTACCTTAAGTACATATTATATGCTTTATGTCAACGTATAAATAGTAAGTTAGTAGCCCTTTCAAGGTGGGGAAAATTTTGGTCAAAGAATCCCTCTTGACTCTGTGTTATCTGCACCTAATAAGGTTAGATAAATTACTTTTAAACCGCAGAGGCACGGAGAAGCCAGTGCGTTGGGCGGGTTCCCCGACTTGTAGCAACTGGCGCAGCGCAGAGAGGAAATTAGAGATTTTCTGAGTCACCTTGAAAGGCTAATAGTAAGTTAGTTAGTTCTTGTTGTTATCTGAGTAGTTTTAGCTCCATCTTATAGTAATCTGGTACTAGTTATAGACTTGCTGATGTCCATAGAAAACTGGAGTGCTACTTCCGCCTCGCTAAGACATTCAATTACTAGGGTGTGTTACTAAGCATTGCCTTGAGAGGATTTTGGAGGGTTAATAGGACTAAAAAATAAAGTTTGCTAATCAGAATACCAATCGTATACTGATAATGTAATTTTCAATGCCCTAACAATAACGATGACATCACTGTTGGGCATATTTGTCCTTTGTTAGTTGTCAGTAGTCATTTGTTTATTTTCTACTGACCAATGACCAATGACCAATACTTCTCTACGAGAGGCTGCGCCAACGACTACGCGGTAGTTGAGCGTAGTCGAAACTCAGTACAAGTGACTAATAACTAATGACTGAACCATTGATTGAACTGAAAGGTGTTTCTAAGTCCTTTGGTAGCCATAAAGTTCTAGATAATGTAGACTTGACCATTCATCGGGGAGAAGCACTGGGGATTATTGGGCCATCGGGGACTGGTAAATCAACAATTTTACGGATAATGGCGGGGTTACTTAGTCCCGATGAAGGGGAAATTTATGTGCAAGGAGTGCGGCGAGACGGTTTGATTGAGGATGGTGGCCAGCAGGTTGGCATTGGTATGGTATTTCAGCAGGCGGCGCTATTTGATTCGCTGACGGTGGATGAGAATGTGGGATTTTTACTTTATCAAAATTCCAAGCTGCCGCGATCGCGCATTCAAGATTTGGTAAAAGAAAAATTGGAGATGGTAGGTTTGCCAGCAGTAGGTAACCTCTATCCAGCCGAACTTTCTGGAGGAATGCGAAAACGGGTGAGTTTTGCCCGTGCAATTATGTCTAACCCCGATAGTCCCACCGAAGGCCCAGAAGTTCTACTATACGATGAACCAACAGCCGGACTTGATCCCATTGCCTCAACAGTAATCGAAGATTTAATCCGCTATTTGCAATGTTTACATGGGGTTTGTAGTACTTATGCTGTTGTTACCCACCAAGACAGCACCATCCGCCGCACATCTGATAGACTTATATTTCTCTATGAAGGTAGAGTGCAGTGGCAGGGTACAGTTAGTGAAATATACAACACAGAAGATCCGTTGATCAGACAATTTATCAGTGGAAGTGTGAAAGGGCCGATTAAAGTCGCCGGCTAGAAACTTAAAAGTCAGGAGTTAACAATGAGGAATTATGAGTTAAGAATGAGAAGTTAAGAGTTAAGAACTAAGAAGTTAAGAGTTAAATTCAACTCCTAATTCCTAATTGGTTGTTGGTTGTTGGTGGAGGCAAAAAAATGCGAGGTCTTATGACAAGCAGCTTCGCGTCTGGGCGAACATTTAGAGAAGGTTCTGTAGGGTTATTACTCCTGCTAGGACTAGGGGTATTTGGATTACTCTTTCTGTGGTTAAATAGATTCACTGCTGCTGGGCGTTCATACAAAGTTATTGTGGAATTTGCTAATGCTGGCGGAATGCAAAAGGGAGCAGCAGTCCGCTATCGTGGCGTTAAGGTAGGAACTATTTCCCACGTTCGACCTAGACCAAATGCTATTGATGTAGAGATTGAAATTGCCCAAACTGACCTAATTATCCCCAGGAATGTAGTGGTGGAAGCTAATCAGAGCGGGTTAATTAGCGAAAGTATTATCGACATCACACCAAAAACAATCTTACCTGCTGGGGTGGTAACTGCTAAACCCCTAGATAAAAGTTGTGATTCCAGTCTGATAGTCTGTAATGGCTCTCGGTTAAAAGGTCAGGTTGGCATCAGTGTTGATGAACTAATTCGTAGTTCAACTCAGCTAGCCGATACATACAATAACCCAAAAGTATATAAAAATATCAATGGGGTTCTGGAAGCAACTACAGGTGCAGCATCCAGTTTTACAGAGCTAAGTCAGGATCTTCGAGGTTTGACCAAAAGCTTACGACAACAACTTAATACCTTTTCCGCCACCGCTAATTCAGTGCAACGGGCGACAAACCAACTTAGCACATCCACAACTCAAACTATAAATAAATTCGGTACAACTGCAACTCAAGCAAATCATTTGCTGAACAACCTGGATAATCTGTTGACAACAAATCGTTCGGCGCTAGTTGGGGCTTTGAACAATATCACCGAAACCAGCAACCAACTGCGTGTTACAGTCAGTAGCTTATCACCATCTGTGAATCGATTGACTAAAGGAGAATTACTCAACAACTTAGAAACTCTTTCAGCAAATGCAGCGCAAGCCTCAGCTAATTTACGCGATGCTTCTAAAACCTTAAACGATCCCAAGAATGTGGTGGTGCTGCAACAAACTTTAGATTCAGCAAGAGTAACCTTTGAAAATACCCAAAAAATTACATCTGATTTAGATGAATTGACAGGTGATCCGACTTTTCGCAAAAATCTGCTGCAATTGGTCAATGGTCTAAGTCATTTAGTATCTTCTACACAAGAGATGCAGCAACAAGTACAAGTTGCTAGTACTCTAGACTCGGTAAAAGCTGCTGTGAGCAAACCAAAGAATCTAATTCCTACCCCAGCACCAACCCAACAGCCGGTGTTTCACGACAAGTCTTTACCCATCTATACAACAATTAATCCCTCACCTGCTAATTTTGAAACTGCCGACACTAACCTTCAACCAATACCCAGTCAGTCTGTCTCTAATTCATCCCAAGAAGACCTTTTGAAGCAGCTACGGGAGTATGGTAAGCAACGGGAGACGGGGAAAGAGGTAACACAGGTTGACAATTTTAAGTAGGGTATTTTACTGCAAAGCAAGTGTGTTGAAGCTCATCAACACCACTGCCTGGTTTCGTTCCTAAACCCAACAGCAATAATCGTTGATTTTGTTGGGTTTCACTTTGCTCAACTTAACCTACAAATATTTTATTTTTTCAGAGTAATAAAAGGGCGTTAGACACTCAGCGATCGCAGTAGATATAGCGGTTCCCATTCAGATGCAGTACAAGGTTACATCACGAGGTGTAGGGGCACGGCAATGCCGTGCCCCTACGGGTGTAACTCACGTAAATGATAACTGCTATATAATTACACCACTTCCGCCCACTTAATAATAATCAAAATAACCGGAGTTATACGGGCGATGCATTGCCAAAGGAAGAAATAGCACACACAATGCCCCATGCCCTATTCCCTAATTCCAATCCTGTTCGTCTTTCTTACCACGACTTTTATAAATTCCCCCTAAATCGTGAATTTGACGAGTTTTCTCAAAAAGCTCGGCTTCGGTCAAACCCCACTGCTGCAAGACTTTATCTAAGTCTTTTTGGATGTCTCTTGCCCCTGGAAACCCTTGATAACGCATTCGCAGTCTACCGAATTCTGCTAAGTTATAGTCTGTCGCCTCTTGAGAGAGTAAAATATCAATAAGGGGGCGATCGCGGTTATAAAGTGGATGTTGTTGGTCTTTGCCAGCCATTGCTTCAGTCATCGTCAATCCTGAGTAAAAAGTTAGGAGTTAGGAGTTAAGAGTTATAAGTTAAGAGTGCTGAGTCTTGGTTTTTAAGTTTAGCCGAGAGCAGAGGAGCAGAAAAGGCAAAATCAAATAATCTTCTGCACGGAAAAACTAATTGTAAAATTGATAACCCCTTACTTAGCCAAAACTCCTAACTCATCACTCCCCACTCTTAACTAACATTAGACGGCAAGTACACCTGATGTCTTACGGCTCTCACCACTGCCACTTAACTTTAAATAAAGTTACATTAGTCCTTAAGAAAATACAAAAAACTTTAGATGAGGGTGAATTTTATCTCACCCAAAGTCCAAGCAGCGAGGGAGCAATAACCCATTATGTTTGAACACTTCACTTCCGAAGCCATTAGAGTAATTATGTTAGCTCAGGAGGAAGCACGTCGCCTGGGACACAATTTCGTAGGAACTGAACAAATTCTCCTGGGTTTGATGGGAGAAGGAACTGGAGTTGCTGCTAAAGTGCTGGCCGAATTAGGCGTTAACCTCAAAGATGCCCGCCGCGAGGTAGAAAAAATTATTGGTAGGGGTTCTGGCTTTGTACCACCAGAAATCCCTTTTACCCCCAAGGTGAAAAGCCTCTTCGAGCAATCCTTTAAAGAAGCTCATAGTTTGGGACAGAATTACATTAACACTGAACACTTACTCTTAGGATTGACCGAGGCTGGTGAAGGTGTCGCCGCCAAAGTGCTGCAAAATCTAGGAGTTGACTTTAAGAGTGTCCGCAGTGCCATCGTTCGCCGTTTGGGTGAAAATTCACCAGCTTTCGCTGGTAGTGGTAGTCAAAAGCGCACCCAACCGCTAACGATGGAAGAGTATGGCAGGAATTTGACCAAATTAGCCCAAGAAGGCAGACTCGACCCGGTAGTTGGTCGTGAGAAGGAAATTGAGCGGGCGATTCAAATTCTCGGTCGCCGCACTAAGAATAACCCAGTGTTGATTGGAGAACCAGGAGTTGGCAAAACTGCGATCGCAGAAGGTCTAGCTCAACGTATTATCAACCAAGATGTTCCCGAAACCTTACAAGGCAAGCAAGTTATCAGCCTCGATATGGGGTCATTGGTAGCTGGAACTCGCTTCCGTGGCGATTTTGAAGAACGCATCAAAAAAGTCGTAGAAGAAGTTCGCACTGTCGGCAACATCATCCTGGTGATTGACGAAATTCACACCTTGGTTGGTGCTGGCGGTACAGAAGGTGGCTTGGATGCAGCTAACATCCTCAAACCTGCCTTAGCACGAGGTGAACTCCAGTGCATCGGCGCAACTACCCTTGATGAATATCGTAAGCATATTGAGCGCGATGCCGCCCTAGAGCGTCGTTTCCAACCAATTAAAGTTGGGGAACCCTCAGTAGAGGAAACCGTACAGATTCTTTACGGCTTGCGCGGTGCTTATGAACAACACCACAAAGTCACAATTTTGGATGCAGCACTTGTAGCAGCAGCCGAATTATCAGACCGCTATATTAGCGATCGCTTCTTGCCCGATAAGGCAATAGACTTGATTGATGAAGCAGGTTCTCGCGTTCGTCTGCGGAACTCCCAAAGTTCTCCCAATAAAGAACTTAAGCGTGAACTCGCTGGCGTTACCAAAGAAAAAGAAGCAGCAGTCAGAGTCCAAGATTTTGACAAAGCTATACAATTGCGCGACCAAGAATTGAAACTCGCAGAACAACTGCAAGCAACGTTTACACCAAACGAGCAACCTGTCAACTCGACTGTAGTTGACGAAGAAGACATCGCTCAAATCGTTGCCTCTTGGACTGGCGTACCAGTCAACAAACTCACTGAATCTGAGTCAGAGTTGCTTTTGCATCTAGAAGACACTCTGCATCAGCGACTCATTGGACAAGAGCAAGCAGTCTCGGCAGTATCTCGCGGTATCCGTCGCGCCCGCGTGGGATTAAAAAATCCCAATCGTCCCATTGCCAGCTTTATCTTCTCTGGCCCCACTGGAGTTGGTAAAACCGAATTGGCGAAGGCATTAGCCGCCTACTTCTTCGGTGCGGAAGATTCGATGATTCGGTTAGATATGTCCGAATACATGGAAAGCCACACCGTCGCCAAGCTAATTGGTTCACCTCCTGGTTATGTAGGATACGATGAAGGCGGACAACTTACAGAAGCCGTGCGGCGGAAACCATACTCAGTGCTGCTATTCGACGAAATCGAAAAAGCGCATCCCGATGTATTCAATATGCTGCTGCAACTCTTGGATGACGGTCATCTTACCGATGCCAAAGGTCGGAAAGTGGACTTCAAGAACACGCTGATCATTTTGACTTCTAACATCGGTTCCAAGGTGATTGAAAAAGGTGGTAGTGGCTTAGGCTTTGACTTCGACACTCAAGCTGACGCTAGCTATAACCGCATCCGCACCTTGGTAAATGAGGAATTGAAAGCTTACTTCCGTCCTGAGTTCCTTAACCGTCTCGATGAGATTATCGTCTTCACCCAACTATCCAGGGATGAAGTTAAGCAAATCGCTGAGATTATGCTTCGTGAAGTTGCTGGTCGGTTGACGGAAAAGGGAATTATCTTGGAAGTTAGCGATCGCTTCAAAGAGCTTGTGGTACAAGAAGGCTACAATCCCAGCTATGGTGCTAGACCATTGCGTAGGGCAATTATGCGCCTTTTAGAAGATTCTCTCGCCGAAGCAATGCTGTCTGGTGAAATCACAAATGGAGACACAGCCCTCGTCGATGTTGATGATGACTCTCAGGTGAGAGTCCAAAAATCAGAAAAACGAGAGTTACTGTTGGCCAATGCTGGCTAATTCTATACCCCGTAACTTTTGAGAAACACTCCAGCCTCTTGCGTAGAGCAAAGACACTAACAGGGTTATCTCAGACAAACATCAAGTGAAATGGTATTATTTATCACCCCTAGTAGAAATGCTAGGGGCTTTTTTGTGCGATTCTTTTTGAGTGGGCAATGCCCATCTACCCACAGATGTTTATAATAAGTTTAGGATATAGCAGTAAGGGACTGACAAATAAAAAACATCCCAAATTTTCTTGTGGGATGGGTGTCCCCACCCGTTCCAGATTTAGGGCGCTCATGTTGCCCACCACACAAAATGGATAATTTATATCTTGTCAGTCCCTAATATGATTGAAAATCAAAACTTCCGTATAGTTAAAGATACTGTTAAAACTGATGACTCATTGCGATATTGATTCCTTTGGTAACAATTCTGATGCTGCTTCACCCTCACCCATCTGATCAGAATTACCAGATGTAGAAAAACCATCTGCTATATCTTTGATAAAACCAGCTACAGGTACCGCGACTAGCAAACCTAAGACTCCGCCAACATTGGTGCCGACAAGCAAAGCAATTAATACCCATATAGGTCTAAGCCCAGTAAATTTACCTAATAATCGAGGTGCGATCGCCTGATCAATTAACTGGTCAATGACAATAGCTACCGCCAAAACCTTCACTGCTAGCCAAAAGTCGTGTGTAGCTATGATGAAAGTGATTACAATCAGACTGACGACATCGCCAAAGGGAATTAAGCTCAAAACCCCAACTCCCAAACCAAAGAGTAAACCAAACTGGACTTGAAAACCTAAAAACAATAATGTTACTGAAACACCCATCAGTAAAGCCAAACTTACCTGACCAATCAAGTAATTTTGGAAGTTTTGCTGAATAGATTGACTTACCTTCTGGGCAAAATTTCCCGGTAACTTCTTAAATATACTCTCCCAAATTCTTGGGCCATCTAACAACAGGTAAAAAGTTAGTACTACTGTGATTAATGACTCAGAAACACTATCAATAGTATCTAGAATAATGCTTAAAAGTTTATCTGAAAAAAACTCTAACTCATTGGGTAATTTGTCAGTTATTTGTGTTAGTAACTCACTTATATTTACATTTAATTTGTGTCTAAAAAACCAATCATTTACAATCTGAAGTTTTTCTTCGCTAGAATCAACCCATTGGGGAAAGACTTTAACCATCTCATTAAATTGCTCTAAAACAATGGGAACTAAAGTGATACCCAAAGCAGCAACAATTACCAATGCTAATATAAAAACTAATGCTACTGCATAGCTGCGTTTAACTCCCCCCTGTTGGAGAATCGAAACAGGGTAGTTTAAAATGAATGCAAGTAAAGTAGCCAAGACAAGAATTGTGACAACAGGTTGAAAACTTTTAATAAGCAAAAATGCTAGCCAACCATTGATAAAAACTAGAGGAAATAGCAGCGTAAAGATTAACCATTTAAGTAGTTGATTCAGTGAAAAATTCATAATTAATTTCAAAATCAAAATTATTCTAGTTACTACATTGAACCCGGTAATTAAATATGCCCAAGAGGAAGGAGATAAGAAAAATCTTTCCCCATTCCTCACTCTCAATTATTCCAACTACTAACTTTCAGCAAAAGCTAAAAATTGCTCCTCATTTATTCGCCCTGCTTGATACAGAGTATTAGTAATTTCGGAAATAGTTAAAACCGCATGACTGCGATAACCATTTTGCTGTAACCGATCTTTCACTCCTTGTTCATGGTCGATAAATACCACAATATCATTAACCTTTAATCCTGCTGATTCCAACTTTCCTGCCCCTTCCATGACACTTTTGCCGCTAATGAGAATATCGTCAACCACCACAACTATTTCACCAGGATAAAAGTTACCCTCAATGACTCTCCGAGTTCCGTGTGCCTTCACCTCTTTCCGTGGAAAAATCATTGGACAATGAAGGCGCAAAGCCAAACCAGTAGCCGTAGGCAAAGAACCGTAGGGAATACCTGCTAACCGATCAAAAATCAGATTCTTCAAAATATCCTGATATGCACTGAGAACCTGATTAAAAACTTGGGGATTGGAAATAATTTTGCGTAAGTCGATGTAATAAGGAAATATGGCTCCTGATGCTTGGACAAAGCTGCCAAACATAATACAGTCAATGTCATAAAGTTGTAAAATTAAATCTTGTTGTGGGTGCTGATTTAGCAAACAAACATCAGAGAACCACACAGAACAAGTGGAATTTTCATGAATAATTTCAGTTTTGATTTGATTAATTTCTGCGCGTAGAGATTGGATATCGTGAGATAATTGTGTGTTTGACAACACATCTTGAGGAACAGGAATCAGCAAACCATCACCGTTAGTATTCAAACCTGCTTCTAAAATTTGCTTCAGGTTTTGACCCTCCGCCCAGATGCTACGCGCCATAATAATTCTTTCCGGCGCAATGGCTCGAATAAGTGCTAAAACTTCAGGATTTGTAGTACCAACTTCCAAACCCAATTGTTCTGGAGTTCCCCAGGTTTTTGATTCTTTTACTACTTGTAAATAAAGGGGTGATTCCTTTGTCGGATATTGCTGTAAAGCTTCTGCACCTCGATTAGAAGTACAGCATAAAATAAACACCGCTTTATCAGGATAGACCAAAAAAGGTGCTACATGATCTTGTCCTGTATAGGGACTGAGAGTGATTGCATCTACCTGCCATTCTGTAAACACAGTGCGGGCAAAGATTGTACTAGTATTTAAGTCACTGTGTTTGGCATCTAAAATAACTGGGATGTGATCTGGAATAGCTGCTAAAGTTTTGTACAGCAGTTCTAAACCGGGAATACCTAACGCTTCGTAAAAGCCAAGTGTCGGTTTATAGGCACAAACAAAATCAGCAGTTTCTGCAATAATGAATTTTAACCACTTTTCCAAACCGGCAATGAGTTCTTCCGATTCATAACGCACAGGCATCATTTCTGGATTTGGATCAAGTCCTACAAACAGTAAGCTTTGATTTTGCAAGATATTTCGATTCAATTTATCAAAAAAGTTCATATTTATCGGTAAAAAAAAGATTGTTTACTAAAACATCGATTCTGTGAGTTGAATGCCTCCAGCTTTCCGCCCTAACCCTGAGTGAATCACTGCAAATAAGACAACCATCGGCACTGAGGCAAAGTGAACGATTCGCAATGCTTGCCAACTGCCAAACATATCTAAAATCCAGGGAAATTGAGCAGGTTTATACATTCCTATGCCTGTAAATAACGCCAGTAGCAAGATAGGAATAATTGCTGTATAAGCAATCCGATGCCAAGCATAAATTAGACGCTGGGAATTTTGACTTTTTTGTAATGCTTTGAAATCATTGGCACCGACAAATCGATGTCGCCAGCGTCGGGTAATTAAAACGTAAATTCCATACCACAAGAGATTTAACGAGAATAGCCACATTGCTGCAAAATGCCAGTGTCTACCTCCTGCAAGCCAACCTCCTAAGGTAAATATCGGAGGAATGTGCAAACCTCCACGTCCACCAAAAACAGGGTTGGCGTTGTAAATTTGTAGTCCACTGGTGAGCATGATAAATAGACTAATGATGTTACAAGAGTGGAAGATTTTGGCTCCTATTGCTTGGGTGGGCGGCTTTCGAGTTTGAGTGGGAACCGTTGAAGTCATAGATTTTGACTGATGAAAGTCGCTGTTTATCTGTTTTGGGTGAATGGCCTAGCAAGTTTGGGGTTGGACATTACTCACCTTTATTTTCCCATCATAAGATTCAGTATTTTGACATTGATGGTCTACTATCTGCTGTTTTAACTGTCAGTTTAGGTATAGCTAGGGTTGTTCTAAGTATAAACTTTCATTAATTAGTGGCTAATTATCTGCTTGCTTCTGCGCCCCTACCCTGCGGGAAGGCGAAAATTACAGCAGATTTCAGGTAAATGAAGTACATATATAAAACCCAAAACCATGTAGAGACGTAGCACTGCTACGTCTCTACATGTATTCGATTAAAGCGCAATCTGCTGTAATCAACTCATTCACAAAATCAGACAACATTGAGTGTACCAGTAAAATATCATACACCTGGCAAAACTTATTGCGATCGCGAACTAATTTTCAAACAGTATGTGTGGTTACAATTAATCAGAAGATAGAAGATTTTCAGCCAAAGTTTGCGTTGTTTCTGGGGTAGCAATTTTGACCTGCTCAAAAAAGCGAGATATCCAAGGTAAAGTTACAAGGATTCCCGCTAGTACTAATAAAAATGCAGCTATTCCAAAAATTTGGTCACGGGGAACTTCGAGTACACCACGTAAAATTACCTCTCTTAAAGCAGAAACAATAGTAATTTCGACTGCTGCGGCCACGGATGTTCGCTGTTGTTGTAGATGATCAATTAACAGGCGGAACAACTCTACCAAAATCAAAATGAATAGGATATCAGATGTTACTTGCCGCAAATCTAATGGACTCAAAAAGGAGAAGAACATATCTCCCAGTCGGATGAGCATCACACAGAATAAACCAAGGCAGAGAGAAATGATAATAAAGTCTTGAAAAAACTCCAGGTTACGTACAATTGTATTTCTTTGTAGCGAGTTATTTAACTTTGAAATTATCCCTTTGAGCATGGTATTTCCTAATAGGCTAGATTCATTTATCTCCATAACCAAAATAGTGCTGAGTATCTAGCATAGATTACTCAGCACGGTCTAAACCTTAGCTATCCGCTAACGGAACTGTATTCAATCCCCATTATTTAGCTATGGGGCTAAAGTCAGCACTATTAAACTATTTTGAACCGTTGAGTTTATGTACGGCTTCGGCGGTTTTCATCTTGGATGCTGCGGTTGTTAAGTTATTCGCAGCCTTGATGATCTCTTCTAAGGTTTGGTTAACCAGATTCTCATCAAGGGAGACTTCTGATAAGTAAGTTTCTATGAAAATCTCCACTCGACTAACAATTATTTTGCCTTGAGAGCGTAGTCTGTTGAGGTCTTTGGTAGATAGATTATTCATTGTTTGAAGCTCCTTTTGTTTCGCGGGTTAATTCTACATTTTTGATCAGCAATTCTCATGACAAGAGCTATTCTGACAGGTCAGCCCTTTTTTGAAAGATAAAGCTTGCTGGAATACCTATTAAATCCTTTGCCTGTGGACTGCTTAAATGCCTTCAGATTCCCCAAATTCGTACAAAGGTTTTAAGCAGGAGAATTGCTGGGGCTGGCGAGTTAGCGGGTCTATTTTAGGACTTACGCACCGAAATCATCTTTTGAGACTCAGTGTAGGGTTTTGAGTCTTTAAATGTCAGAAGCTTTGGTGCAGATATCAGAAGTTAATATGTAGGTTGGCTTGAACGAAGTGAAACCCAACCTACAAATATTCTTAACCGAACCTTATTGGCTGTTGACTCCTTTTATAACAACTTGAAGCCGAAGTTATTCAGAGTCTCACGCAAATCCTTACACCCTTTTAAATAGTCTAAAGTGGCTATTCGCTCGGCTGAGTGTTGCGACCAATCACCAGCGACATTCATATTTTGTTCAGTGTAGAACTCTTTCATGATATCATTATAGTGAGCGATCGCATCATCTTGCTCTGCCAATTTATAGGTTTCCCGGTGAAATACAGCTGGCTGGGGTAGACGCGGCTTAACAACAGGTTGTACTTCCGGATTGGGATAACCCACACACAACCCAAACACAGGGAACACAAAAGGTGGCAAATTTAATAATGTGGCTACCTCTTGAGTATTTTTGCGGATTGCGCCGATATACACCGTTCCTAAACCAATAGATTCAGCAGCGACAATCGCATTTTGGGCTGCGACTGAAGCATCCACTATTGCTTTAACCAACAGTTCTACGTAATCCAGAGCTACGGGAGTTAGTCCGCAACTGTCAGCAACATGAGCTAGACGACCTAAATCTGCTAACCAAACGAAGAATACGGGAGCTTGGTTAATCCATACTTGGTTATTAGCCAGCCTGCATAATTCGGCTTTGCGCTCTTGATCTTCAACTGCTACCACACTCCAAGTTTGCATATTAGCTGAACTAGGAGCAGATTGAGCAGCAGCAACTAGCCATTCCAGGGTTCCTGGTGGTAAAGGATCGGATAGATAAGACCGAACTGAACGGTGGGCTATTAGCGTTTCTAGAGAATCGTTCCAGTCAATTTCGTGATTGAAGGGAACTTCACCGTAGCGCGATCGCAGTAGTTCTGTAGGATTGGTCATAATCAGCTTTTGAACCTGAACACTTTTTGACGATTTCAGAGGGATTACTAACGACGAAAACGTACCGATTTTGGATTTGGGATTAAAAAGTTTTTTGGCCAAGTACCGAATGGTCTTTTTCAATCCAAAATTGCAAATCTAAAATCCAAAATTGTTTGATTGCTAGGCAGCTAGCTGGGTTTCTCCGAAATCTGAAGTTAGGCGTTCATTCCGAAAAAAAGCCACTCGTAAAGCTAGCCGATACTCAGATGCAGGGCAAGTAAGGGGAGTAACCGTATGCCAAGAATTATCAGAACGTGCGATCGCAACTGAGGAATCACTAAGGGGTAGAATATCTTGGAAGGCAGATTCCGGCTGGGAGTCTTTGAGAATTCGCAAACAGCCTCCCCATTCTACAGACCATTGTTGATTGAAAAATAGCAGATGAGTTAAAAGTTTGTTCGGCTCGTCTGTATGAGGGTGATGCAACTGTCCTGAGCTATACCGACGAAATCCAATATCCATTACACAGTCTTTTAGTTCCAACCCAGACATTTCAGCTATTGCTGCACGGTAAGAATCTGTCCACAGTTCTTCTATCAACTGTCGCCAGACTTTACTGAGGTGTCTCAAGTCATAAGTAAGTCTGCCTTGTGCCATCCGCTCTCGCCAGCGATTATCGCTAGATTTGAGCATTAAGGAAATATCCTCGCTAGTGGCAAGCATCTTTCCCCAAGAATATCCATATCCCTCTCCCTCCGACAGGCGAAACTCTTCGTGGGGAAAACTCGCAGTTAGTTCTAAGCTTGCTTCTGGTGAAAGCAGGTTTTTGATCAAAGCCCAATCGTATGGGACTTTTTGCATTGCTGTGGCACGAATGGAATCAAAATTAAGCATGGTAGAAAAAACGCTTTAGTATAATTAACCAATCATGATTACCCTGGACATCAAGTGGTATTAGAGCATCAACAATCGATTTACCTCTGCATCAAGAAGCTTTGCTCAAGCCGCAGAAGTTTTAACACCGGAACAGTTAGACTGACTTTTCACGGGATCTGGAAAACCTCACTTCTATTTCTCTCTCCTAAAAGGAGAGAGACTTTGAATTTTCCCCCTTCCCGCACTTCGTGCCGCTACGCGAACGTAGGGAAGGGTGTTAGGGGGTTAGGTTTTTCCTGGCTTTTCCACATAACGTGAAAAGTCAGAACATTTAGAGAGTTATTCCAATCAATTTCGTAATTGAAAGGAATTTTATGCGATCGCAATAATTTTGTAGGATTTGTCATAGTCAACTTTTGAACTTGAACGCTTTTTTACGATTTCAGAGGGATTACCAACCCCATTACAAATTTGTTTGGCTACAAGACAATTGGTTTTACCGATAGCAATTCTTCACCACTGCTCAAAGTAGATCAAGATCAACTTCCCCAGAATCAAACTGCTTTCCCTGCTGTTTGAGTGATTGTGCTTGGAGACTACGCAACAGGGAGCGCAAAACATCAGTCTTAGTGCGTTGGAACCGATCGCAGTACTGCTCTAGAAGTTGCCGTTCTTCTGGAGACAATTGAAAAGTGATCCATCCTTGCTCTTTTCTCGGCATAGCTATTACCAACATAATTGGTAGTATTCTATCAGTTGGTACAATAATTGCGATCGCTAACCAGAGACGGAATTGTGATGCTTTCTTAACCTTCCCTACTCCCCATTCCCGATTAAGTTCACCTTTGAGGAACAAAACTCAGGAGTTCTTCAACCGTGAGACTGCGCTTAACTTTCACTGACTCATGCTTTACAGCATCCAGCACTGATTGAATTTCTGGCTGACTGAGGGTGATTCCATGTTCTTGCAGCACACTGAATATCAGATGCCGGCCGGAATGTTTGCCTACAACCAGGCGACGTTCCCAACCAACATCTTCCGGCGCGAACGGTTCGTAAGTACCCGGATTTTGCAACACACCGTGAGCATGAATGCCTGACTCGTGTGCAAAGGTATTTTCACCCACGATGGCTTTCCAGGGAGGAATTGGCCAATTAGCAGCTTTAGCAACTAACCGTGACAGTTCCAGTAACCGTTTTGTATTAATACCCGTTGGGATGCCGTAGAGGTGTTTCAGTGCCATCACCATTTCTTCCAACGCCGCATTACCTGCGCGTTCGCCAATCCCATTTACCGTAGTGTTGACCGATCGCGCCCCTGCTTCAATACCAGCTAGCGAGTTCGCCATTGCCAGTCCAAAATCATTATGGGTGTGCATTTCTATGGGAATGAATAGATGATGCACAAGGGAGCGAACTTTGCTGTAAGTGTTCAGAGGGTCGAGAATTCCTACAGTGTCACAAAAGCGAAACCGGAAAGCTCCCAACTCTTGAGCATAATACGCCACATCCAATAGAAAAGATGGATCGGCTCTGGAAGAATCTTCGCCGCCAACAGATACAGCTAAACCGCGATCGCAAGCGAAATTAATTGCATCCCGCAGAAGATCCAACATTACCTGCTGCTTACCCCCAAATTTGGCGGCAATCTGAATTTCTGAGACCGGAACGGAAATATGCACCCGTTCCAAACCACAATCTATAGATGCCTGAATATCGGACAATTTAGCACGGTTCCAGCCAAGTAATTGGGCATTTAATCCCAGATTAGCGATCGCTCGGATCGACTCTGCTTCTTCTTGCCCCATTGCCGGCACGCCAATTTCCAATTCTGGAACACCAATGGCATCAAGAAAAGTGGCGATCGCAATTTTTTCTTCAACGTTAAAGGCTACACCCGCAGCTTGTTCACCATCTCGCAAGGTTGTATCGTTAATCTGAACGGGATGTTTATTCATAGTGAAATGATGATTCATAACCAGCTAACTTGTTGGGTGATTTTGATTGACTTGAAGAATTCATAATTGAAAGACAGAGCAGCTAACTTGAGTTGTGGAAACTAAAAGACATATTTTTTAGCTGTAGGGTAATAATTACGAATTACGAACTTGTACTGACCGACTTGTGCCGAGCGGAGCCGAGGTAAGTCGAAGTATTACGAAATATTTGCTACAACTTCCCCAATATTGCTAGTGTCATACCCACCGAGAATCTCTAATTGCGATCGCACTAGCTGATGTCCCAAAATACTGAGAAACTGCTTTACTGGTTCTTCTTGCAAGTATTCTTTAATAATCACCAAGTCATATCGCGCCCGATGAAGGGGGATAAATCCCAAGCCAAAGGCAGCAGCTATAGATGCCGTACTGATACCTGCATCAGCAATTCCTGAGACTACAGATAAGGCAACATCTTGATGGCTGTGAACGATATGGTCAGATCCTTTAACTTTGTGCAATGGCACTCCTTCTTCTCGGAGTTTCCGTTCTAAAAGCATCCGACTGCCAGAACCCACTTCATGGGTAACAATAGTTGCTCCCAATTCTACTAAGTCGGAAACTGTTTTAACTCCCATTGGGTTTCCTGGTGGGACTAACAAACCTTCTTCCCAAACTCCAAGGGTAATCAAAATTGCACTCTTACCTGTTAATGCTTCTCGCACAAAGGGGATGTTATGTTCCCCAGTTTCAGCATCATATAAGTGCATCCCTGCAATGTGAACTTCACCTCGGCACAGACTAAGCAATGCAGCCTTGCTGTGGGCGAAACGATAATGAATTCGCAGTTGCGGATGCCAACGTTCAGTTGCTCTTGCTAAAAGGGAAAGCACAGGTGTACAACCAGCAATCACAACTGTATTGTGCAGTTTATCTATATCATCCAGAAGCCGAACCTGGACTTTATTTGTACCTATCTGGTTCTGTGCTTCGGGGAACCCATAAGGATCGACGGGTTCCCTACTTTCAACGGGGTGGCTCACTGCAAGCGTCTCACCATCAGCTGGAATCATTTCAATCCGAAAAGCATCATTTCCAACGAGTGGATAAGCTATCCATTGATCCCCAACCCGCGCTAGACTAACTCGTGATTGCTCTTGCTTAGGGGCTGATCCAGCAAGAATTGCCTCAACTTCTGGTAAATCTTCCTCAAACCAGAATAAGTCCTCGACTTGGCAACCAAGCGCCTTAGCTAAACGTAGTGACATAGCAACAGAAGGTGCATATTGTCCTAATTCCACACCACCAATACTCTGACGAGTTACGCCAGCTATATTAGCTAATTCTTGCTGACTCATGCCCAAGCGAGTTCTAATTGACTTCAGGTTATTGCAAAGATTCACATCCAGTTTCATGAGGCTGTATCTCTCCGTTAGAAAAAGCCGCAGCGCACAAACTTAAATTTGTTAGGTCAATAGCCAGGTTTTCTAGTGTTTGCCGTTTTTGTTGTCAGACATCTTACTGCAAGCATAACATACATTCTGCTAAAATACTTGCATTTGGGGATACGATTTAGCGATCGCTAGTCTGAGTGCGGTAAATCCTGATCTAAATGCCAATTGCGTTTTTTAGTTGGTACCGCTACCCACTGGAGTTCCAACCATAAGATTGGGTTCTTTTCCTTCAACCTTGAGGCGCGATCGCGAATAATCCGTGTAGCGTTTATGCAAACAGCGTCCAATATCCCCAAATCTTGGGCAACGCCTCTAAAAATGTCTTGGTAGGCATTGACTGAGGCAAACAGCATATTAGGATAATAAACAACAAAATGTTGTATAAGTTTTGGGGGATAGCCCCAGTAAGAGTTTACGAGTTCGACATGGCAGTACTGGAGCAACTCACCGAGTTTAGGACAGCGCCCCTGAGCTATGGTGATAAATTTTTGGACTAAAACCTCTTCGGTCAACATAATGAGTTCTCCTCCTTCAATGAGGTAGACGAATTTTGGCGTGGTTCAAAACGCCGATTTCTCAAATGGTGTTAAGAAGTTTACGCAGTTTTTTCTGCTTTTTCGAGTCAGAGATTGCCAATTGCTCCAGACACTTTGTATGAGGGATAACCCCTACTGCGTCGTCCTATTCAAGAGGTATCTCCGAAAATGAATCTGCAACCTTTGTGGAGTTTGGGCTGATACCTAATGTTTGGAGGTGTCTAAACAACCCAAACTGTACCAGCAGTTCCTCTAGGCGATCGTTAGACATAGATTTCGGAGTGACAAAATCTGTATTCTGGTCAATTGCCATTGCTAGGTTGCGATAGTGCTGCGCCTGTTCAGACTCAGGAGCATACTCAATCACCGTCTTGCGGTGGAACTCTGCTTGCTGCACCATATTGTCTCTGGGTATAGAGTAGATCATTTGAGTCCCCAGTTTCTCTGCCAGAGCTTTGATCAAATCATCTTCCTCATCGACCTTGCGAGAGTTGCAAATCAATCCTCCCAGACGTATACCGCCTATGGGTGCATACTTTTGAATACTTCGGCAGATGTTGTTGACGGTATACATTGCCATAATTTCCCCAGAAGTGATAATGTAAACTTCTTGAGCTTTGCGTTCACGAATGGGCATGACAAATCCACCGCATACCACGTCACCCAGACCGTCATAAAATGTATAATCAAGTCTAACTGCATCATCATAAGCACCAAGTTGTTCCAGCAACCCAATTGATGTCAGAATGCCTCTACCTGCACATCCTACACCAGGTTCCGGCCCACCCGATTCCACACACAGCGTCTTCCCCCATCCCACCTGGCGGAAGTCTTCTAGATTCAAATCATCATCTTCTTCTTTACGCAACGTGTCGAGTACAATCTTCTGGTGGAATCCTCCCAAGAGGAGCCGGGTGGAGTCTGCTTTTGAGTCACACCCTACAACCATCACCTTACGATCCAGATCAGTGAGTCCAGCCACTACATTTTGAGTTGTTGTGGACTTGCCAACTCCCCCTCTTCCATAAATAGCGATTTTCCGCATAAAAACCTCAATAATGGCGCAGACTTATTAATTTGGCTCCCAGATTATGGTGTAATCAAGCAGAGTATTCAATCAAATTGGAATTGTAATTCTTGAAAGTATTTACTACCCAGTTTGTGACTGAATTGATGCTATTAGATAGTGGACATCAACCGTCTATCCAGCACTATAAATATTGCAGTTATTTGCTAGAAGTTAAACAGCTTCTTACAGATATGGCAGTAAATATTAGCGGGATGCGAGATACAACAAGGGTGCTAAAAATTAGTTCCAATCCTGTCACCAAAAATACAAAAAACTTCCACAGATACGGCAGGTGAATGAGAAATTTTTACTTCATCACAGCAAGAGAAGTATTATTTTCGCTGCAAAGAAGATACATAAAAAAATCAGTCCAGCCTACGCTATGGCAACGGCTTCGCCAAACGAAAAACCGATTTTTAGGCGGTTTTGCTCCACTTCGATTAACGTTATGCCATCACCAATAACTGATGAGGCTGGTCTGATACTCACTTCAAAGGAATCTAAGGAGTTTTTATTCTGGTTTTAGATTCCCTATAAATAAAGAATATCATACATCTGGCCAATTTACTTGCGCTGACAAACTAATTTACAAACAGTATTCGTGGTTACAATTACTCATCAGCTAGAAAGCTTAAAAGCAAACAATTGCGTTTTTCCTATTGTTTTGATCTGAGCAAATATCGCCGATTCATCCAACTGAGGTATCTAGAATCAGAATAGCAATTAAATCATTAATGCTCTCATATATAGTTAGAATAGTCTGTCTATTTTTATTAGCAAAAGTCTTATATATAAAAGGATTTGGGTTGCTTTAAATTTATACAGAACTGTCTATTATAAATTGGTTTTATTTCTATTTTCCAATATTAATTAGCGTTATTGTTATCAAATTTACTATTATTAATTAAAAAGGTTGATAGGATTTTGAAATCAAGGAACTCCAAGAAGTTTCTGACAAAAATCAAGAGATAGAAGAATCATTCTTCTTATCAGCTATTGCACAAGGAGCAATCAGCCATGCCAATGAAGTTGTTTAAGTGCGACGAAACAATTCCCGAACGGGAGAAGCACATATATATAAAAGAAAAAGGAGAAGATACAACCCAGTTTCTCCCTAGCGCCCACGTTGAAACCATTCCCGGCTCATTATCTGAGCGTGGATGCAGCTATTGTGGTGCAAAACTGGTAATTGGTGGTGTCCTCAAAGATACTATCCAGTTGATACATGGACCTGTGGGCTGTGCTTATGATACATGGCACACCAAGCGTTATCCCAGCGACAATGGCAACTTCCAACTCAAATATGTCTGGTCATCAGACATGAAGGAACAGCACGTTGTCTTCGGTGGTGAAAAGCTGCTCAAGAAGGCGATGCTCGAAGCCTTTGCAGAATTTCCCCACATTAAGCGGATGATGGTGTACACCACCTGCTCTACTGCTTTGATTGGCGATGATATTAAGCCTGTAGTCAAAGAAGTCGAAAAAGAACTTGGTGATGTCGATATCTTCACCGTTGAGTGTCCCGGTTTTGCTGGGGTGAGTCAGTCCAAAGGACACCACGTATTTAACATGGGGTGGATGACTGACAAGGTAGGAACCTACGAGCCAGAAATTACCAGCCCATACACAATTAATGTGATTGGTGACTACAACATTCAAGGGGATACCTTTGTAATGGAGAAGTACATGGAAAAAATGGGCATCCAAATTATTGCCCATTTTACCGGCAATGGTACTTATGACTCCTTACGCGGGATGCACAGAGCGCAGCTGAATGTAACCAACTGTGCCCGTTCTGCTGGGTATATTGCCAATGAATTAAAGAAAAAATATGGCATTCCCCGCATTGATGTGGATACCTGGGGCTTTGACTATGCTAAGGAAGGGTTACGCAAAATCGGGGCTTTCTTTGGGATTGAAGATAGAGCCGAAGCGGTGATTGCTGAAGAAGTCGCTAAATATGAATCGAAGCTTGAGTGGTACAAAGAGCGCTTGACTGGCAAAAAAGTCTGTATTTGGACAGGTGGACCACGTTTGTGGCACTGGACTAAAGCTCTGGAAGACGATTTAGGAATGCATGTGGTAGCGATGTCGTCCAAGTTTGGACACCAAGAGGATTTTG
The DNA here is from genome assembly GCF_036917135.1 of Nostoc sp. GTDB lineage: Bacteria > Cyanobacteriota > Cyanobacteriia > Cyanobacteriales > Nostocaceae > Nostoc. The sequence continues at coordinate 163,956 of NZ_JBALEA010000023.1, forward strand.
AAAAGGTAATTGCCAGAGGTGAAGAAGGGACTATCTATATTGATGATGGTAATGAACTCGAATTTTTCGAGGTGCTGGAAATGGTCAAGCCGGATTTGGTTTTGACTGGGCCACGGGTGGGTGCTTTGGTGAAGAAGTTGCATTTGCCTTATGTGAATGGTCACGGCTACCACAATGGCCCTTATATGGGTTTTGAAGGTGCGGTGAATATGGCAAGGGATATGTACAATGCCATCTACTCGCCTTTGATGAAGTTGGCTAAGGATGATATCCGTGGCGAGCAAAATCTGCCAAGTACCAATGGTAATGGCAACGGTAAAGCAACCAAAGAGCTATCTGAGCAAGTCGTTTCTTTAGTTCAACAGCAAGTTAAGGAAGCCACTTCACAGGTTAAACAGCCAGCTAAGGAAGTTGCACCACAGGTTCAAAAGCCAGCTAAGGAAGCTGCACCGCAGGTTAAACAGCCAGCTAAGGAAGTTGCGCCACAGGTTCAACCACAAGCTAAGGAAGTTGCACCACAGGTTCAAAAGCCAGCTAAGGAAGTTGCACCACAGGTTCAAAAGCCAGCTAAGGAAGTTGCACCACAGGTTCAACCCCAAGCTAAGGAAGTTGCGCCACAGGTTCAACCCCAAGCTAAGGAAGTTGCACCACAGGTTCAACAGCCAGCTAAGGAAGTTGCGCCACAGGTTCAAGTGCAAGCTAAGGAAATCGCGTCATACATTCAAGAGCGAGCTGCGGAAGTCACAAAATTAATTCAAGAACGCTGTTTGTGGCAGTTTCACTCTCGTGCATGGGATCGGGAAGAAAACATCAATGGTGTTCTCAATATGGCCGCCCAAATCTTGACTGGAGAAAAGGTGGTTCTAGAAACCTTGATCGAGAGAGGTTTTTATGCAGATGCGAAGATCCTTTCGGCTGACCTGGAAATTAGATTTTCATGGTTAAATAGCATGGAAAACTCGCAAAAGAAGGCTGTACTGGAAGCTGTTAAGGCAATGCTGGTCGATATTGTAATAACCAAGTCCAAGAATGGTGAGTTGCATTATTCGCTTTATTAAAGCAATTAGATCGGTAATTCAACCAAACTAGGACTTACGCAAAGGTAAGGAAAACAAACCACAGAGGACGCAGAGGTTACGGGGGAATGAGAGTTTGAGAGGGTTTTTGCGTAAGTCCTACAAACGAACGGCGTTGTTGAATTGGAGTATGAAATAGAGTCTTGTCATCCTGTTAGTGTTTGTGCAGAAATTTTCTTACAGAGTAGAGACTTACAGAGTAGAGAGCTATGTCCCGACAGCCTACACCAAAAGCATTCCCAAGAAGTGTAGTGTTCGCATACCGTCTGACTACAGAAGCATCTCATCTAGTTTTCAAGATTTTCACGAAATTCAATTCTACTTTTCTTCTGTAATCGATGCTATCGGTAGCTTGCTTCTTGGTTAGATGCAGCTTTAACTCGCCGCAGACACCGCTCTACTTATCTTAAGCTCAAAAAGACACTTCATCTCTTCGTTCAGCAACGCCAAACAAAATCACGCAATTTTTACCACATAGGAGTCAAGAGAATGTCTTTAGTCGTAAAACAGAAAGAACGCAAGGGAATCATCAATCCTATATTTACCTGTCAGCCTGCTGGGGCTGAATACGCTTCCATCGGAATCAAAGATTGTATTCCCCTGGTGCATGGAGGACAAGGATGTAGTATGTTCGTTCGTCTCCTGTTTGCCCAGCATTTGAAGGAAAATTTCGACATTGCTTCTTCTTCACTCCATGAAAATAGTGCTGTTCTTGGAGGACAGCCACGCATTGAGGAAGGCGTAAAGACCTTAGTAGCACGATATCCCGATTTACGGATTATCCCAATTATTACGACTTGTTCAACTGAAACAATTGGGGACGATATCGAAGGAACCATTAACAAGCTCAACGGCTATTTAAAAGAGACTTATCCCGATCGCAAGGTTATCCTTGTTCCTGTACATACTCCCAGTTACAAAGGTAGCCAGGTAACAGGCTATAATGTCGGTGTACACGCAATCATTTCTAGCCTAGCAAAAAAAGGCGAACCAACTGGCAAGTTGAACATCATCACTGGGTGGCTTAATCCTGGAGATGTGATTGAAGTTAAGCGCATCTTAAAAGAGATGGACGTTCCAGGAAACATCTTACTGGATACAGAAACCTTCGATGCGCCCACCATGCCCGATAAAACAAGTTTTGCCTTTGGGAATACCACCATTGAAGAAATTGCTGATTCTGCCAATGCGTTGGGAACTATTGCCTTATGCAAATATGAAGGCGGTAGCGCAGCCGAATTCTTACAAGAGAAGTTCAAAGTTCCGGCAATCATTGGCCCAACACCAATTGGTATCAAAAATACCGACATCTGGCTGCAAAATATCAGCAAATTAACTGGTAAACCAATACCAGAATCTTTAGTTAGAGAACGCGGTAAAGCTATTGATGCGATCGCAGACCTCGCACACATGTTCTTTGCCAACAAGAAGGTAGCTATTTACGGAGATCCCGATCTAGTAATTGGTCTAGCAGAGTTCTGCTTAGAAGTTGAGTTAGAGCCAGTGCTGATGTTGTTGGGAGACGACAACAAAGCCTGCACCAAAGACCCAAGAATTGCCGAGTTAGAGAAGCAAGCAGCCTGTGATATCGAAGTCATCTGGAATGCAGACCTCTGGGAATTGGAGCGCCGCATTACAGATAAATCCCTCGAAATCGACTTGATTCTAGGCCATTCAAAGGGTCGATATATTTCTATCGACAACAAAATTCCGATGGTTCGGGTAGGCTTCCCCAGCTTTGACCGCGCAGGTTTGTGGAAATATCCTGTGATTGGCTACAAAGGAGCAGAATGGTTAGCAGATAACATTGCTAACGCCATGTTTGCAGATATGGAGAACAAGCACGAGCGCGAGTGGCTCTTAAACGTCTGGTAAGAGGAATTGAGGATTTAATTTTAACGCAGAGGAACGCAGAGTAAAACGCAGAGGAGCGCAGAGTTTGAGTACTGGAGCCTCTATTCAAAACTTTGCGTTCCTTTGCGCCAACCTCAGCGCGACGGCAGGCGCTACAACGGGGGGAACCCCCGCAACGCGCTGCCTCCCCTCTGCGTTTAAAAAAGATGAAATATTAGGAGAACTATCATGATAGATCAGAATGTCGTATTTTACGGAAATTTGAGCGAACTGTATCGCTTGGCAAAAGAGGGTAAGATTAAGACCACTTTACAAGGTAGTCATACCCGCCCCTGTAAATTTTGGACTGCAACAAAGATTTTAAGTGGGATTAAAAATGCGATCGTCATTTCTCACGGACCGAGTGGCTGTGCTTATGGAGTCAAGCGGGCATATAAGCTGACTAATAGCCGCAACAGTGGTTCCCCTTATGAACCCGTGGTGACTACGAACATGAGTGAGAAGGCGGTAATTTTTGGCGGGGAAAAAGAATTAGCAGGCGCGATTCGAGAAGTAGATGAAAAATACCATCCCGATGCGATCGTTGTTGCCACTAGTTGTGCGTCTGGTATTATTGGCGACTGTGTTGATGACGTAGTAAATAAGGCGCGCGGCGAAATCAATGCTGAGATCATGACGATACATTGTGAAGGATTCGCCGGGGAGTATCGCAGTGGATTTGATATCGTATTTCGGCAAATCGTAGACTTTATGGAGCCGCCAACTCCACAAAGAAAAGCACAACTAGCTGATTCTGTCAATATTGTGGGTGCAAAGATGGGCCCTGAAAGGACGGAAGTTGAAACCGATGTCAAAGAACTGGTGCGATTGATAGAAGGAATGGGGGCACGAGTTCACAGCGTCATCGCTGGTGACTGTACTTTAGAAGAACTCAAGCAAGCACCGAGTGCGGCAGTCAACTGCACTTTATGTTTGGATCTTGGCTATACCATCGGCAAAGCCATGTCAGACAAGTTCGGTACTCCGCTAAACTCTACTATCCTTCCCTATGGAATCACCGCTACAGAAAAATGGCTCGAAGGGGCGGCAAAATATTTAGGGATGCAAGAACAGGCGGCTGCCCTAATGGAAAAGGAATATGCCGCAATCAAGACTGAATTTGAAGCAGCTAAGAGTTATATAGAAGGGAAGTTAGCGATTATCGAAGGACATGATGCTATCAAGTGCTTATCCCTAGCTCACATGTTGGATCGTGATTTTGGGATGCGTGTAGTAATCTATAACTTCCATCCCTGGAGTACAGAAGCACGAGAAACCAGTGTAGATTATTTATTGGAAACAGGGTTAGACCCAGAAATCCTGATTACGAAAGGGACACTGGCCTTTGGCAAGTACGAGTCCATGAAACAAACGGAAGATGAATTACTGGATTTCATTGGTGGTCTTGATGCAGAATCGGTAGTTTATTTTGGTTCTTCCTTGAGTTTCCCCCATATTCCCGTAGTCGATTTAAATGCTATCTTAAATCGTCCTAGATTTGGCTATCGCGGAGCCTTAAAGGTCGCAAGGTGTATTAAAACAGCACTTCAATATGGGTTTAGACCTCGGAGTGCTTTAACCAAGCAAATGGTATTCCCTAAAAATTCCGGGTTAGCATCTACTCAATCACTAAGCGGAAAATTAGCTCAAGACATGCCTGATTGTACCGTATATGCAGAGAAGAGACGGGGAAAATGTATGAACGAGTAATAAATAAAATGTGACTTTGCTGAATAAAAGTATGGATTTGTCGGGCTACGCCCCGCTTCTCTACGAGACGCTCCGCGAACGCTAACACGCAGAAAATTGTAGGTTGAGTAGAACGTAGATGCCGGAGGCGGCTGACTACAGGGTAGTGAAACCCAAAAAACTCTCGAAAATGTTGGATTTAGTTCCTCAAACGCCACATGCTTCAAGTCGGTAGAGCCGCCCAACGCAGTGGCTCCCCAACCTACGTAGACTATTCCAGGTTGGTGTAATGAGTAAAATTTTTACCATAGTCAAGCCTTAGAGAAACAGGAGGAAAAATGTCTGCTGAAACGACTTTTGACAATTGTAACCATAGTAAAGACCCAGTAGTTGGCTGTGCCCTTGAAGGTATTGCAACTACGGTTGCTGGGATTAAAGATGTCAGTATTGTGATTCAGTCTCCACAGGGTTGCGCGTCCACTGTCGCAGCTGGGTATGATGCTCATGAGGTTGATTTCACCAAGCGGAAAGTAGGTTGTACTCGTCTTTTTGAGTCAGACATTGTGATGGGAGCGTCTGAGAAACTCAAAGGGATGATTAAAGAGGCGGATCAATCTTTTGATTCTAAGGTGATGTTTGTGGTTGGGACTTGCGCGGCAGACATCATTGGTGAAGATATTGCGGGATTGTGCAACCAGCTTCAGCCAGATATCAAAGCCAAACTCGTTCCTTTAATGGCTGGTGGGTTTCGGGGCAATGCTTACGATGGCTTGGAGATGGGTTTGGAGGCTTTACTTCCTTTTATCAAAAAAAGGCAGACCAAGAGAAGGGGCAGGAAGCCAAGGATTGTAAATATCATTGCGCCACAGGCAAATTTAAATCCTACTTGGTGGGCTGATTTGGAATGGGTAAAGAAGACGTTAAAATCTTTAAGAATTAAAGTACAGACGGTCTTCTCTCATAATACCTCCTTTGAAGAACTAGAGCAAGCTGGTGAAGCTACAGCCAATATTGTTCTCAGTCATGATGTTGGGTATAAGTTTGCTCGGAAAATGCAACAGACCCATGACATACCTTTGATCCTTGATGATATACCTTTACCAGTGGGTGTAAACAACACTAGCCGATGGTTGAAGGCATTGGCGGCACATTTCAAGATCGAAGAAAAAGTCGTCGAACCGCTAATTAAACAAGGCGAAGAAATGGTCGTAGATACACTTCGCAAACGAGCATTGATGATTATTCCCCGATATCGTAACTGTAGAATTGCCGTATCTGCGGATGGGACGCTTGGCATTGGACTGGTTAGAATGCTCTTTGAAGAATTGGAGATGATTCCTGAAGTCTTATTATTTCGCTCGGCGATGCCTGATTCTCGTTCAATTTTGGAGCGAGAACTGCACAGCCTCGGTCTTACTTCCCGCGTAATATTTTCGGCAGATGGCTATCAGGTAAAACAGACTTTAGAAGAGTTTGATGTTGATGCTGTGATTGGCTCGGCATGGGAAAAATATATGGCAGAGGAACTAGGAATCAAAATTGCTTTTGATGTATTTAGCCCCACTAACAGAGAAACTTATGTTGATAAGCCATATTTTGGCTATGAAGGCATGATCAATATGATGGAAGTGATTGCTAACGATTGGGATAGAGCTTTTCGTTCTAAAGAGATTCATTGGACAAGTTAGTTTTGAGGATTTGTAGTAAGGACTTTATTTCAGTCACATTGAATTATACTTCTCAAGCCGCTTCGCCAATTAAGGTAAAAGCAGCCCAATTTTTGGGGTGAGAGTGTTGTTGTATTGGCATTAGCATTGCTTGGCGTAAGGATTGGGCTTTATCCGAATTGTGCTGGAGATTTTTATAAAAGTTAGTCATCAGCTCCGCAGTCGCAGAATCGGGTATTGCCCATAAAGATACAATTACACTAGGAACGCCCGCAGAAATAAAGGAACGGGAGAGTCCAATTACCCCATCTCCTGTTAATCTCCCTCGTCCTGTGTCACAGGCACTGAGAACTACTAATTCAGCATTTAGTTTGAGGTCTAAGATTTCTTCGGCAGTAAGCAGACCATTATCATTACCAGAAGGAGCCAGTGCGATCGCACTACCCAATCCCCGATTATTATCTAGTAATCCGTGAGTAGCTAGATGAATGATTCTTGCTTTGGGCATTTTCTCTACTATTACCTTTTTAGTACCATTGCTTCCTGTAATAGCTGGAGTCTGAAAAAGAAGTGCGATCGCTTCTGCTTCCTTTTTAGCCCCCGGCAAACGGTCTAAATCCCTAGGCATAGTTGGATTTCCCAACACCAATACCTCTGTAAGTGCAGCTTGGTTAACTTTTGCTTGTTGTTGGCGTGTTAACTGCAATACCTGAATTGAAGGAGCAGTGAGAATGGTGTGTTTTTCAATCAAATATTGGTCAGAGTCATCTTGCAGAGCAGAGAAAGGAACAAGAAACAGAGATCCTTGAGGTATAAAGATAACTTTGGCATTAACTTCTGTCGGCAGTAGATCGGCAATTGGTTGAATTAGAATTTGATGAAGTCGTTTTAGACATTGTGATAAGCGACCTTCTTCAGAATATTCAGGATTTTCCGGTTTAGCTTTTCGATTTTGACCTCTTACACCGATAGCATTACGAGTAACGAGAACAAGGTCTTCAAGAGTTGTTGTATTTTCTGTTTGCCACAGAGGTTTTAAGTCAACGCTGGAAAAGGCTACTTCCCCCGTGGGTTTAATTACCCAAATATAGAGTTCTGAGTCGGCAAATCCTAACTTACCTTCAACTTTAAATTCATCACCAATAATCGAATACTCAACTAAAGTGGCATTTTGAGCTTTAGCCATTTGTTTAATTTGCTGTAGGGTAGGTGAAGCAATAGTTGATTCAGGGTTTTCGCTGGGGGATAACCGTGAAGCTAACAACTCTACAAATGCACGAGCGCGTCCCCGTTCAGCTACTTCGAGAGCTTCAGTGATTTTATTCTGGGCGATGAGGACTTTTTGTAATAATCGGTAAGTCCGAGCTTGCTCTTCAAAAACTGAAACTTTATAAGCATCATTATCACCCAATCTTGCCCTTATTGATTCCCAGGCTTCCATTGCAGTGCGGAGAAATTTTTCTGCTTCCCCAAGATTGCCAAATTTGAAGTGAATACCCCCTAAATTGTTCAGTGCATCCCCTTCTGCACCGAGGGCTTGGATTTCTCTAGCAATCTTTAAACTCTCTTGAGTGTGATTAAGTGCTTGGGTATATTCTTCTTGATATCGGAATGTTGATTGATAGAAGCCTAAGAGAATGTTTGAAAAGTCCTCTTCTCGGTAGCAAATACTTTGATATCCCCCTAAATCCCCCTTCTTTAAGGGGGACTTTGATTCCGGTTCCCCCCTTTTTTAAGGGGGGTTAGGGGGGATCTCAAAGTGAATAAAGTCACAGGGAAACACTTTTCAAACAACCTCTAAAGACGGAAAAACATCAGAGCATTTGTGAAATTATTTTACTGTCTAAATAAAGTTCACATAAACACAAGAAGTATTTTCATGATTCTTATGCCGTATGCAACACAAATGGGGGACAAAGTAGCAAATATACTATTCTCTCTATTTAATTGAATTCTTCACTTTTTCGATACTATAGGTTAACATTTTGTCAACTTCGTCTCCGTCCACTCGCTGTTCTATAACTTCTTTTTTAATTTCTTCCATATCAATAGTCGGAACATAATCAGGAAGCGTAATACCATACCGTGAATAAACCACTTCCTTAAAGATGTCGTAAAAGAATTTATCAGCTACCTGTTTTTCTTTGGGAGAAAACCGAGAATACCACACAGCCAATCCCACCGTAGTACCACCCAATCCCAGCGTAGCAGCAGTCAACATCCCTATAATTATCGGAATTATCAAAACCATAATTTTTGCTCCTTGAATTCTCAAAAGTAATTTACTTGATTTTTCTTGAAAAAAAACACCATTTGAAAAAGAATTCCGAATTCAGGAGCGGAGCCGGAGAATCAGAAGCTCCGGTCAGAATCAAGATGCTCGTTCGCCCTTGGCGTCTCCCCTTGGGAGAAGACTCGCTATCAGTGGGGGATTCATATCTGCTAATGATTGTAGACCATCAAATTTTCAATTTGGCGGGGGTCTTAAACCTGCTTATTCAGAGGCTCGAGTACTCGCTAACGCTGCGCTATCCGCCAGTCGCACAGAATTAATTTTGAATTCTGACTCTTGAATTCTTTTTGATACGCTGTTCCGTCTTAAGTTACTATCCAACAAATAGCTGTGTGAAATAATATTCACCGTAAGAGTTCCACCAAACACCAATGCCAGTTATGCTATATGGACCTCTTATGTTTTTTTCATGTCCACGACTGCCTATCCAACTCTCACAAGCAGAAGTTGCTGGATTTGGCATTCCCTGACAATAGTAAACGTTTTCTGCTTTATAGCCATTATTACGAATAATTCTATCAATCTCTTGATATCGAACATTAGAATTTAGATGCCCAAAAGAAATCCGTTTTTCTGCCATGTTTCTACTATGATTTCGGGCTATATCACTAATACGACTATCAAATGTTAGGGATTGTAATCTATTTTGGAAACGATATTGATTAATCAGTATATGAACTGACTTTTCCAAAGTAGCGACTTGATTAGACATATTTTTTCTTTAGGGATTGGCATTTGTTGTTTACTTAACTTCAGTAGCTCTACCTCACATTCCGCAAATCTTAAAATTAATTTGGATGCTGTACGTTTCTGAAATTATGCTCGAACAGGTAGGGAATGAACTGTCGTGGGGCATTCATCTCCAAGACATTAGAGGTTGTTTGAAAAGTCCTCTTGTTGGTAGCAAAACGTTCTAGATCCTTGGGTTATACACACTTAAGCAATTTTTTAGAATGAAATAGCCTTGTGTTTAATAGTATCTGAAGATTACTTTTGGACATCGCCTTTAGGCACCCTCAAGTCAGAAATAGCAGTCGGTTTAAAACCAGAAGTTATTGAAAAAGTAGCCAAATCTGACTTTTATTGGTTGACAAATAGACAGTGAGGTGCAGTTGAGTTAGTGGCTTAGACAATTTTGAAAAATTGAGATAATTTGTAAGAGAAGTATACGTATCTTTACTACTTATTGCGTCGTCTAACCTACCCGTATCACCACAATCGGCTTAGGATAGACTAGAAGTAATTTTTGAGGAAAATGGTAGAAAAAATCACAGCTATATTTAATGGCAAAGTGTTCTATCCATCTGAAGCGATCGCACTGCCAATCAATACCCGCGTGCGAATCAGTTTTGAAATTTTACCGCCAAGTGAATATGAAACGGTATCATTTCTGCAAACGGCGCGATCGCTCAACTTAGAGGGTCCACCTGACTGGTCTGCCAATATAGATAAATATTTGGATAATAAATAAACTCTTCATGCATTCTGAAGTCTTTCTTGATACATCATTTGCCATTGCCTTATCTGCACCGAGCGATCGCTTGCATGACCGAGCCTTACATCTGGCTAAAATGTTACAAGCGGCAGAAACTCGTTTGGTGACAACACAGGCGGTAATGTTGGAAATTGGCAATGCCTTATCCCAACAACCTTATCGTCAGGCAGCAATCATATTATTAAATTCTCTAGTAGCAGACTCCAAAGTAGAAATTGTCCCCCTCTCCCAAGAACTCTATGAACGTGCTTTTGAGCTATATCGTGAACGAACAGAGAAAGAATGGGGATTTATCGATTGCGTATCTTTTATTGTGATGGAATATAGCGGAATCACTGAAGCACTTACTACTAATGAGCATTTTCAACAAGCAGGTTTTCGAGCATTACTGCGAGAAAATTTGCCGTAAGGATGAGGATTGGGGATTGGGAATCGAGAATCGGGAATCGGGCATAAGCAAGAAACTTGTTCAATAATTTCCCCTTGTCCCCAGTCCCCAGCCCCCAATCCCTAGTCCCCAATCCTTCTTATTTCGTTACAATCGGCGTGTGCATTAGGCATTCAAGAGTTATCAGCCATGAAATTGATTTCCGATCCACCCATTCCTGTGAAAATCCAAAAGATGAAGGAACGGGTGCGGTGGATGCATCCAAGTTTTGTGCAACGGGGAATTGACCAAACCTGTATGGTTATAGATGATGGCAGGGAAGATAGTCCAGAATTTTCGTTTATGGTTATCGGTGATTCCGGTACCCAATCCCATTATCGACACCACCCGCAACGGCAAGTAGCCGAACTGATGCTGACTCACCGCGATGATTGCAGTTTTGTCTTGCACACAGGCGATGTCATCTATGTGGTGGGTTCCCAAGAGTATTATTCAACAAACTTTATTGAGCCTTACCGGGAATTTCTTGTCGGTGGCGACAAACCAAAAAGCATTCCTTATGATCGTATGGTGTTTAATCTGCCATTCTTGCCAGTACTTGGTAATCATGATTACTACGATGTGCCGTTGATGTACCGTTTATTTACTGGCACAACATCCTCACTACGTCGCCTGTTCCGCTACAAAGATATTGAGATTGGCTGGCATGGATCATATCAAGGCAATGCCTATGCACGGGCATTTATGGACTATACACAGGCGATCGCTTCCCCACAAGAGTTAGAACGTCATTTAGATCAACATTACACTGCTAAAACCGATACAGGGCGGTGTTTGCGTTACGAACCTGGACAGTTTACCCGCTTACCCAATCGTTATTACACCTTTCGTTACGGCGGGATTGACTTTTTCGCGCTGGATTCTAATACCTTTAATACACCATCACCTTTGCCTGCAACTCAAGAAGGGGAAATTTACCGCCGGGAATTGCAAAAGCGTCGTGATCAGATCGATCGAGAAGAATTGCAGATTTTAAAAATATGCGATGGCCTCAACCCAGATAAACCCACCGAAGCGGAACAACTCGATGACCTTAGTGGTAAATTAGATCAAATTAATGAGATAAAAATCGATATTGAGAAACAACTAGCATCTCAGAAAATGCCTGCCATCGACTTTGAACAACTTGAATGGTTGCGAAGCAGACTAATCGAATCTTGGAATAACTCTGAAGTGCGTGGACGTGTAATCTTTTTCCACCATCCACCCTACGTCACAGAAGCTACTAAGTGGAATCAGGCACAAACCTTAGCGGTTCGCCACCGCTTGCGCTGGGTGTTTGAACAAGTAGCAGAAACTCTTGGTTCTCTAATTAAAGAACGTCCCATAGTTGATTTGATTTTAAATGGCCACGCTCACTGTTTGGAGCATCTTTGCACAACTGATACCGGATTTGCGGACTCCCACATTAACTGCATTATCTCTGGTGGTAGCGGTCATCGTCCCCGCTATCAACGGCGAGAGGGAACTGAATTAATGGAGACTTTTAGAGAAATTGCAGGTAAACCCACTCGGAAGGTTGCGGATTCAAAGCTTTTTGTCGGTCGTCATGACTACAATCTCCAAAACCGACTGCCTTACTCATGCTTGCGGATTGATGTTCTCGATGGTATCCCGCCCAAGTTTATCATCAGACCACTAATTACTGAACGGGTTGAAGATGAGTGGCATAACAGTGAACTTGAACCTTTTATGATTTAAAGGGGATGCGATGCCTAGGTTGCTAAACTACGCACCTGATAGCGCTTTTCAACTAATTGAACTATACTATTCCGCACTCCCTATTCCCCATCTCACTTAAAAATCAAATCTAGGCGTTGCTGAGTTGCTTTGAGTGATTCTGTTGGCGAACTTTTGCCCAACAATACAGACTCTATTGCCCGACCTACACTGTCAGAAATCCGATTGTAACCAGGAAATATTGGACGCGATCGCCCATATTTAGCTTGATCTAAAAATACCTTCACCTGTGGTGTTTTATTCACAAAACCCTGATATTTTGAACTTTGGCGAGACTTCAAATTCACTGGTAAATAGCCAGTTCCCAATGCTAATTCTGTCTGAAATTCTTCACTCAAAGCATATTCGACAAACTTAAAAGCTGCTCTTTCGCGTTCCGGCGTGGTTTTAAAAAAGAAGAGATTTTCACCACCAATAACAGTAGCAGGTTTCTGCCCAACCGGAATGGGAAAAACATCAAAATCGACACCAGTCTCTTGAAATTGCCCCAAAGTCCAAGGGCCATTTAATTGCATTGCGACTTTACCACTCAGCAAGTCATCTGTCTCATAGCCTCGTTCTGGACTAGATAAAATAGCGGAACCTTCGGTAATTAAATTGCGCCAGAATTGCAAAGCCGCGATCGCACCTTGATTATCTGACAAATCTACTGCTGCCGCATTCTGGGAATCACCACTCACCAACTCGCCACCACCACTCCACATAAACGGCAACCAGGTAAATACTGTAAATTCTCCCTTCCCCAAAGGCAAAAACATTCCATACTGATCTGTTCGTCCATCACCATTGGTATCACGAGTTAATTTTTTGGCAACTTGTGCAAACTCCTGCCAAGTCCGGGGTAATTCAGTAATTCCCGCAGCCTTAAATAAACTTGGACGGTAAAAGATACCAACGTTATTCGTTGCAAAGGGCACAGACCAAATTTTACCGTCGTATTTCATTGATTCATACAAGGCGGGGTCAATTTCGGCTTTGATTGAAGATTTTTCGAACATTTCATCCAAAGCTAAAATAGCATCGAGTTCTACCAATTGACCTGCGATCGTCGGATTATACCACAACAAATCTGGGGGTGCATTTCCTACCACCGCCGCTAAAATTTTGGGCGTTTGCTGATCCTGTTGCCCAACATACAGCGACTCTACTTGAATATCTGGGTGCGATTGATTGAATTTGTCTACCAGCTTTTGCAGCACATCCCGATTTGGTGGCGGATTGACACCTTGCCAGAGAGTTAAATGAATTACTTTATCTTCTTTAACACCAGGTAAGATATCCTGACATCCAACTAAAGCTAGTATGCCCACCAATAATACAAGCAGCAAGCTCCTAAAGTAGCGTGACACTTTCTTGATTTTTCGCTTGGTATGACGAGGAGGAGAAAAAAAATCATGCATAATAATATTGATTAAATTGGGCATGGGGCATAGGGAAGGAGGAGGCAGGAGTTCTTCAATTTTGAATGCGTGAATTTTGAATTGATTTCTCCCCACTCCCTTTTAGCAAATGCACCTTTGCACCGGGGCAAAAGCTAGATATATCCTGATATTAAATAGAGTTTTGATGATTTCAAATTATGGCAGGACACAGTAAATGGGCAAATATTAAGCGTCAAAAAGCCGTAGTAGATGCAAAGAAGGGAAAAACCTTCACTCAGTTATCACGGGCGATTATCGTTGCAGCTAGAAGCGGCGTACCAGATCCGGCGCTGAATTTTCAACTTCGCACGGCAATAGACAAGGCAAAGGCAGCGAGTATCCCCAATGATAATATTGAACGAGCGATCGCTAAAGGTGCAGGTACTTTTGGCGGCGATCATGCTATCTTTGAAGCAATTCGCTACGAAGGTTATGGCCCTGGTGGTGTAGCGATTTTAATCGAAGCCCTCACAGATAATCGCAATCGCACTGCTGCTGACTTGCGCGTAGCTTTTAGTAAAAATGGTGGCAATCTTGGTGAAATAGGTTGCGTTAGCTGGATGTTTGACCAAAAAGGCGTTTGTGTAGTCAAGGGTGTGGTTGACGAAGAACAGCTTTTAGAAGCATCCCTGGAAGGCGGTGCCCAGTCTTATGAGATGACTGAAGATGAGATGGCTGAGGTATTTACTGACATCGCAAATTTAGAAACCCTTAGCCAGAGGCTTAAAGATCGAAGCATTAAGGTAATTGATGCCGAACTGCGCTGGATTCCCAGTAATAGTGTAGAAGTTACTGATCCCGATCAGGCGCGATCGCTTTTCAAGTTAATTGATACTCTAGAAGGCTTGGATGACGTGCAGAATGTCACATCTAATTTTGATATAGCAGAAGAATTGATGGATATCAGCATTTATTAATCAAAATTAACACAGGGATCATAGCCAAATTGATAATGTCAAAAATATTACATCTACGATCGAAATGCCAGTAAGTACTACTACCACAGTATTGCACGTAAGTCGTATATCTAAGGATGTAAAAATAGACATGAAAGATTCATATCAATTACAAACTTATGACATACGCCTAGTGGATAGTTAAATTGTTGGATTAACTGATGAGGATTTTCAAGTGAATAAGTTCGCTAAAGCGTTGCTTCTGGCTCTAGTCTTTGCTGCTCCTGTAACCGTTTTTGCATCTCAAGCTCAAGCTACAACTGCCCATCACGCTAGCGTAAAATCTGCTAAACATCATCGCAAGCTACATCACAAGCATAATGCTAAAAACCTAACTCATAGAACTCATAAATAGTTACTATTAGTCGTAAAAGTTTCTAGTAGCTCTGTAATAAAGTTTAGTGTTGGTTTCTCTGAAAAAATAATTGTATTATTTAACCCCGTTGGAATCCCTACCAATAAACGGGGTTTTTCAATTAACTTACTCATGAAGACGCGATCGCGTAAAACGAAAAGTATAAGATATGAAATCAAAACTAAAAAAATGCTTCTACGATACTTCTTATGCTAGATAGTGTCAAGTGCTACGAAAGGAACTTTTTGTAGACCTTTCATTTGGATTAATCAGCATAAAGAAAGTCAGTAGAACCCAAAAAACTTGTTAGAAACAGTCGTTAATTCCCAATATTTAACTGTTTACGCTTCCGGGTAGAAACAATACCGAATGCACCTATTACTAAAAGACCAAGTACAGAAGCGGGTTCAGGAACTGTTTTGAAACCTTCTGGTGGTTTTTCTGAAAAGTAAACTTCATCCAAAAAGTTTCCGATTGTGGGATTACCACCAGCAGCAGATACTGAGTCAAACTGCCAGCGTGTTTTCCCGCCAGTGGCAACAGTTGTGCCTTGATACTTTACCCAAGCTGTGTTGTCATCGCTGTATAGTTGGCTGAAGAGAGTGGTATTAGTCGCAAGGTCAATAATAGACACTCAAATATAAGTTTTAGTACTCAATGTTTGGGTTAAGACACCGTGAAATAACTGTCTAAATAGATAAAGCTAGTATTTTATTTTACCTTAAGGCTCAGATTTTATTTACGTAATAATACTGATAATACTTTTAGATCCTTGCTGGCAAGGCGATTCAGATTGGTTATATATCCAGCATCAAAGGTCTGTTTAACTTTCGTAACCTTTCCTGGAAGTCAGCAGTGAATCGCAAAATACAATTAGTTGAGAGCGATCGCCTGATGCCACTTGCCACTATACAATTTAGTCTTAACAAAATATATGAAAGCAGACTATTTAGAAGAATCGCTTTTTCGTGAGTTTGAGGAGCGTTTGCTTCAACCGAATTTACGAAAGTCAGCTAAAGATATCATGGACTTACTCGCTGATGAGTTCATTGAGTTCGGAAGTTCAGGGCGTGTTTTCGATAAACAGCAAATTATTAAGAGCTTGCAGAATGAACCTATGGAAGCCCTGACTCAAAGATCGATAACAGAATTTAAAACGTTAATTTTGGCAACAGGGGTTGTTTTAGTAACTTATCGTATAGTCAAACATATATCTGGCGAAGAGCCTGTTCATTCACTGCGAAGTTCCATCTGGAAATTGAACAATGCTCAATGGAAAATGATCTTTCATCAGGGCACTCTGGTTAAAGAATGATATATGCGGTATGATAACCAACTGCCCGAAATTATTTAGAGTCAAAGTTTTGCATAGAAAAGGCTCAAGCATTAATGCCTGAGCCTTTTGTAGATTAAATTAAGCTAATTTAGTAGCGGTTACGGTTGTAGCCGCCGCCACCACCACCACGGTTCCCACCACCACTTCTGTCTTCTCTTGGTTTGGCCTTATTCACTTTAAGGTCACGACCAAGCCATTCAGCACCGTCAAGAGCTTCAATAGCTTTTGTTTCTTCATCTTCTGAGTTCATTTCCACGAAAGCAAAGCCGCGTAAACGACCTGTTTCACGGTCAGTGGGTAGTTGAACACGCTTTACAGTACCATACTCTGCAAATACAGTACTCAGCGCATCTTGTGTAACATCATAGGAGAGGTTACCTACGTAAATTGACATTAAATGTCTCCAAAATCATAAGTTTGTAGAGATTTAGATTTCGGAGAGAAGTCTGTAATACCAAAAGGGAAAAGCCTGTCAATACTAAAAACAAACACTGTCGCCGAATTAATTCTCATTTCACTTTCCATAATTACATAGCAAATAACTTTCGGGTGGAAAGTTTAAAAAACTGTTATAAAAAGTTATATAAGCAGTTAATAGCTAGGTGTTTGCTAGTCTCAGAAGGGGTGAGGCTGTAGCCAAGGGCACTCACCCGATAAACTAACTCTCCACTCTCTTTTCTAAATATTGACCAATCATCAACTGCTCACCAGCACGGGAGATAATAGTTTGTCTGGTGCGGTATTTGCTGCCAATTAGCTTTAACTCTTCTTCAAACACTGAACCGTTGTACTCAGTTCGCAAACACAATGTTTTCGGGTTGGAGAAATAATACTGGGCGGTGACTGGTTTGGATATGGCAAAACCGCGATCGCGATACAAAATGTTTCCCATAACCCCAAATAATGTCGAACCTTGCGACTCTTTCCTGGACTTCAGTACATCCGTACTTTCCCATGTAACTGCTGCACCACAGATCAAACTATCTGTATCAGGCAAATCGTGCATCTGAGCTAGCTTTTGCAATATATCACAGCCCTGATTGAGAAAACTGATCGTAACTATACTCTCCATCTCCTTGATTTCTCCCTCAGGTAGCGTGTAATAGCGCCGTTGCGATCGCCACTTCCCCTCTGATTCCTGGAAAAATTCCGAAATCTGGGATTCGTCAGCAGTTTGTGCAATTTTTAGCAATGATGTCACTTGTAACTTTCCTGACCTAAGATTGGTGGCTGTAATATATATCGCCTTTTTCTTTGCTGTATATGCGATGTCTACGACGGTCACTGAGCGCAGCCGTTCGCGCAGCGTCTCGTAGAGAAGTGCGGGCTACGCCTACGCTTAATCGAAATATTGCAGCGTTAAAAAAAGCAATTTATGTTTACTATTCTTAATATATTAGATCAAGCGTAAAAATTACTAGGCATTTTGCTATGGTAAATCGGCTATCTAAGTAAGCCTCAGTATTAGTATTTGATGCTGCCCATTTGAGAAATAAGGGCGTAGAAGTCCGATATCTTCAGGAAACTAAGTCTTCTACTAGCGGCAGATTGCAAGAAATTTAAAAATATTTATACTAATTTATGAATTGCATCGTCAGCTAAAAAGCTGCCTAATCAATGTAGTTAGTTAAAGTGGTGAGAATTTTTCGAGATAAAAAGTAGTTTTTGATACAAAGTTCTGCAAGAAGATAGCTAATTGACTCTCGCCGCTTTTTATTGGTCATAATGTCTCAAAATTACTTGGTAATGCACGGCTGTTTAAACCCAAAAACTGACCAAATACGAGAAGAATAAATGATTTTGGATAAAAATAAGCCGCACAAGCAGGCGAAAATCTTACCTTTGGCAGCCGCTAACCAGGTAATTAATGCCCAGTTAGATTCAGTTCTGAAGACTGATGTGGCTGTTGCAGAAACAAAAAGTAGCTTTGACACAAAGGTATCTTCCCCTTTTGCATCCATATTATTGATTCCCTGTTTGCTGGGCATCGGACTGCTGATAGCGAATTGCGGATCACTGCCCAAAGAAGAACCAGCTGATGCACAATCTCAGAGTTCTGGTAGTGGACAACGTGGTGGTGCAACGGCTGTAGATGCGGCGATCGCTCGAACTGAATTGCTGCAAAAACAACGAGAATATATAGGTAATACAACACCGTTTCGGATTGTATCAGTGCGATCGCAAGTAGAAGCCCGATTGTTAGCTTTGAATCTTGATGTGGGCGATACAGTAAAGCTTGGGCAAAACGTCGGGCAATTAGATGATGCCATACTTTTGACC
Source organism: Nostoc sp. (assembly GCF_036917135.1). GTDB lineage: Bacteria > Cyanobacteriota > Cyanobacteriia > Cyanobacteriales > Nostocaceae > Nostoc. The sequence goes on from NZ_JBALEA010000023.1 coordinate 182,605, forward strand.
CAATTAAAGCAAACAGAAGCAGAACTAGCAGCCCTCAAATCAGAAGTAGCTAGGGCAAACAATCAAGTAAGCAATGCTCGTGCAGATGTTGAACGGGCGCGGTTAGAAGTTGTGCAAGCCCAGGCAGACTCAGAACGGCAGCAGAAGTTATTCAAAGCAGGTGCGATCGCTGAACAAACTGCCCAGCAAGCACGTACCCAGGCAAAAACAGCCGCCCAAGCATTACGGGCAGCCCAAGAGCAGGTTCGTACAGAACAGCAAGCCGTCGCCGCCGCCCAAGGTAGAGTACTTGCTCAACAGGCATTGGTTGCTCAAACCAAAGAGCGCAGCTCTTACGCTCGGCTCACATCACCTATCACTGGCGTAGTCACACAAAAGGTGACAGAACCTGGCAATCTTCTGCAAGCAGGTAACGAAGTCTTGAAAATTGGCGACTTTAACCGTATCAAAGTCATCGTACAAGTTTCCGAATTAGAACTGGCACAAATTCAGGTTGGACAGTCTGTACAAGTGCGCTTAGATGCCTTCCCCAAGGAAAGATTAATTGGCAGAGTTACGCGCATTTCCCCAGCTGCCGATGCCACAGCTCGCTTAATACCTGTAGAAGTAGTGATTCCCAACACTCAAGGGAAAATTGGTAGTGGACTACTGGCGCGAGTCAATTTTGAAACCCAGACTCAACAGCGCGTAGTAGTGCCGCAAACAGCGATTCAAAAACAAGCAGGGGCAGCTAGGAAAGAGCAAGAAAACCCATCGGGGACGCTATTTGTGGTGAAAGACACAGATGGTAAGACGAAAGTAGCGATGCGTGCTGTCACATTCGGAAAAAGGGCTGATAGCAAAGTGGAAATTTTATCTGGTTTGCAAGCGGGAGAGCGCTATGTTGTTCGGAGTGGTAAGCCGTTAAAAGAGGGTGACACTGTAAGTCTTTCAATTCTTTCAGAAAAGCAATAGTAGGGTGAGCAATAACCACCATACCAAGGAAAAAAGTACTCAGTAGTCAGCACTTATCACTTAGTATCATGCAACAGGTAAATAATAATGGCAATGGCAGATTTAGCCTGAGTGCGATCGCTATTCGCCAACACATTGGCACACTCATGCTCACCGTGGCAGTAATTGTCATTGGGGTATTTTTTCTCACAACAATCCAAGTCGATCTCCTCCCGTCAATTACCTATCCACGAGTTAGTGTCCGGTTAGAAGCCCCTGGTATTTCACCGGAAGTAGCAGTAGATGAAATCACCAGACCCTTAGAAGAAACTTTATCGGCAACCGAGAATGTAGTGCAAATTTTTTCCCGCACCCGTGAGGGACAGGTGAACCTGGATTTATACTTCCAACCAGGGGGCGATATTGACCAAGCCCTAAACGATGCGACTGCCGCTTTTAACCGAGGCCGAGGACAACTGCCAGATACGATCGAGGAACCTCGCTTATTTAAAGTCGATCCCTCCCAATTGCCGGTTTATGAATTGGCACTGACATCTGCTTCGTTGCAAGGTAAAGATTTACGCGTATTTGCTGATGAAGAGTTAACCCGTGAACTCAGTGTTGTGCCAGGAGTCGCTTCAGTTGACGTCTCTGGTGGTGCTGAAGAAGAAGTACGGGTACTTGTTGACTTAAACCGATTGCAAGCTTTGGGTGTGGGGTTAAATGATGTATTAAATGAATTAACAGCCCGTAACCAAGATACTTCAGGTGGTCGGATTCTGGGGCAAAATTCCGAGCCATTGACTCGGACTGTCGGGCGTTTCCAAAATGCCAGGGAAATTGAAAACCTTTCTTTGGAAGTTTCTTCTTCTCCTGCTACCGTTAATACCACTAATAGCAGTAATACCACTTCCACTACTACCCCTGCACCTTCCCGCCGCGTCTACTTGCGAGACTTTGCTGAGGTAATTGACGATACCGAAGAACAGCGAGTATTTGTTTATCTCAACCGTCAACCTGCGGTGAAATTTTCAATTCAAAAGCAGCCTGAGGCCAATACAATCACAGTTGTAGATGCTGTGAAGCGGCGAATTGAACAATTACGACAATCGGGTTTAATTCCAGCAGACATGATTTTGAGTCCCACCACGGATGAATCTGTCTTCATCCGCAATTCTTTAAATGATGTGATCTTTTCGGGGATTTCTGGCGCGTTGTTAGCAGCAGCAGCAGTATTGTTATTTTTGGGATCATTCAGGCAAACATTGATTATCAGTTTGACGATTCCATTGTGTACTCTAGCAGCGATCGCTCTGATGAAAATATTTGGCTTAACGTTGAATGTTTTTAGTTTAGCAGGGTTGACATTAGGAGTTGGTCAAGCAATTGATACATCGGTTGTGATCTTAGAAAATATTTCCGAAAAAGCGGGGATGACTCCCAATCAGAGAGAGATGCAAGAAGGGGATTCGGGGAAAAATTCTAAATTTTTTATCGATAGTGCGATCGCCGCTTCCCAAGAAGTAGAATCTGCTTTAATTGCTGCTACAGGTGCCAACTTAGTTTCTGTAGTGCCATTCCTCTTAATTGGCGGCTTTATTGCACTGCTATTTAATGAACTGATTCTGACAATTAGCTTTGCAGTTGCAGCATCCCTTGTTGTTGCCATCACAATAGTACCGATGCTGTCTTCTCGACTCTTGGGAATTCGCTGGTCTAGTCGAATCAGTGAATTTTGGCTGCTTAAACAATTTAATCATCGCTTTGAAGACGCTACGCGGGGATACGGTAACTTCTTAACCAGAGTTTTACGCTATCGCCTGCTCGTAGTCACTGCCGCTTTACTAATTTTAGGCGGTAGTAGCTTCTTGATGTTTGGTCAAATTCCCCAAGAAATTTTACCCCGCATCAGTACTGGTCAAGCTAACTTGAGAGCGCAGTTTCCGCCCGGTACACCTTTAGCAACCTCTGAAAAAGTTATGCAAATTGTCGATGACATTTTGCTCAAACAACCAGAAACCCAATCTGCTTTCACAACTGTGGGTGGTAATTTATTTGGTAGCAGTACTACAGAAAATCCTTTACGTGCCAGTAGCACCATCAATCTTAAACCAGGCACAGACGTCGAAGCTTTCGTCAAAAAAGTAACTCAGGAATTTAACAAACTCAACTTAGCAGGAATTCTGCTGCGCCTCAATCCTGGTCAGGTGCGGGGTTTAATCTTGAGTAATTCTCCAGTGCAAGGGTCAGACGTTGACGTAATTCTACAAGGTGAGAATGAAGAAAACTTAACCCAAGCAGGCGCACAAGTGCTGCAAGCGTTACAAGAAAGGGCAAAATTAGCGACATTCCGACCAGATGCCGACCCTCGACAACCAGAAATCCAAATTCGCCCAGACTGGGAAAGGGTTTCAGCTTTAGGGTTGAGCGCCGGGCAAATTGGTGCAACAGTTCAAACAGCAATTGAAGGTTCAGTTCCGACGCAAATCCAACGCGGTAATCGTTTAGTTGATGTGCGGGTGCAGCTAAATAAGGAAGCTATTGCGCGTCCTTCGCAGCTAGAACAATTACCGCTATTTACAGAAAACAATCAACTAATCCGGCTTTCAGATGTGGCGAACATTCAAGAAGGTCAAGCGCCTGGTGAGGTGCAACGGATTAATCAGCGCCAAGCTTTTATTGTCGCCGGAAATCTTAGCGAAGGAGCTAGTCTTGGTGAAGCGATCGCAGAAGTCAACGAAGTACTAAAGGATGTAGACTTACCTGATGGGGTTTCCATTGTCCCTAGTTCTGCCCAAGAAACTAATCAGCAACTTCAGGATGCTTTAAAAACTTTGGGGGCGTTAGCAACGTTCTTAATATTTGTAGTCATGGCGGTGCAATACAATTCGTTGATTGACCCATTGGTAATTATGTTCACCGTACCACTAGCATTAGCTGGGGGGATTTTTGGACTTTACATTACCCAAACTGCAATTGGCGCAACTGTAATTGTTGGTGTCGTCCTGCTGGTGGGAATTGTGGTGAACGCAGGGATTTTAATGGTGGAACTTGCAAACCAAATTCGGGATGAAGAAGGTTGTACGCGCCAAATTGCCATCATGAAAGCTGCTCCTCAACGCTTGCGCCCAATTATCATGACCACAGTCACCACTATCTTGGGACTGTTTCCTTTGGCATTAGGTATTGGTGAAGGTTCGGAGTTTTTGCAGCCTTTAGGGATTGTAGTTTTCTTTGGGATGGCGATCGCAACAATGCTGACATTATTTATCATCCCCTGTTTTTATATTCTGCTGCACGATTTGCTAGGTGGAAATTGGGCGAAGCTTTTGTTAATGCGATTGCGTGGATTTAAGAAAAAATTGATTTGAATCCCTGATGATAAGCTAAAAATCTTTTAATTTGCATCCTCCAAAAAATAAATCTCTTGTGGGGTGGGCAACATGAGCGCCCTAGTTGTGCAATCTTATTTGCGCGACAGCTTATCTAGTGGTCTGTCCCATTAGTTATGAAGGGTTTGTAGTGAGCGATTTATCGCTCAAATCAAGGACTAAAGTCCTTACTACGAACTTTTATAACCCATCATATTTAATGGGACACCCATGTTTTCGATTCAGCATTATTGAAATGCTGATTGAATTGAGTCATTAGTCATAAGCTTATGACTAATGACAAAGGACTAACTAGCTAACAGAGTTTTTTCTAGAGAAGTCCAACGGAAAGAGCGATCGCCACCTCTTTCAATAACTACTTTGACTCGTGGTTCTAGCTGAGGCAAGTTTGTTAAATACTCAAGTTCCTCATTAGAAAGAATATGCCCTTCAATAATCCACAAGACCAGCCCCTTTGACTTTGGTGATAGCTGTTCTAGATGAGAATTGAGAATTGGCGGCAAATAGTACACATGACCCACTGCTGCACCACTACCAGTGCTTTTTTTACCAAGATGAGGAGGTCTGACTCCATGAATTCTTGTGAGATATGCAGCTACGTCACCCAGTCCCTTAGCGGTAATGTGGAGAGTCGTATAGCCAGCTGCCCGTAATCGGCGCTGATATCGACCTTCATAACCCCCTTCCAGAGGTACATACAGTCCAAGAGCGCCAAATTTTTCCAGATCGCGGATTAAACCGTTGCCAGTGGTAATTAGTGCCATAGATTTTCGTCTTATCCCACTTAGATATCTCTATTATTTACCCTGAACCGATAGATTCAAAGCATTTTTTTGGGCATTGGACATTGGCTATTAATTCTTTCTTCCCCAGTCCGCAGTCCCCAATCCCCATTCCCTATTCCCCACTCCCCATCCTTCAAAAATAACTCTCTAAATTACTGGACAAACCTAAATAAATAATTTATATTATTAGATTGTGACCAAACACGCAAATTAGGTTGACTTTTTACTGTCATTCTGAGGTAGTGTTAGCATCAAAAACTGATGACTTAATCCAAATTGGATAATCTAACTCAGATTGATCATAGACTGGTAAACTAAGAAAGCTTTCAGGTCAACATCGGGGCTGAAGGACGAACAACCAAAGTCCATCCTAAGCTCCAGAGTCCATTTACTCCTGTGCCTCTGAAAAAGTAGGCAAAATCTTAAACAATAGTTTAAGGTATTTAAGGAAGTAAAACTGAGCAGCAATGTTGGTTTCATGGCATTACGTCAGTCTCAGTTAATGGATACTGGGCGGTAAAAACCGCTTAAGTCCAACTGCAACACGGCAGTAGCCAATCTCCGGGAACCCGTCTCATAGGCGTGTAAAAATCGGAAACCCCGCCGACAGCGCTGCCTCCAGAAAGTGCCAGAGCAATTGCTTGGACGAAAGCATTGCTGCACACAGCTTAAAGCTGTAGCGCCTTGCATTGATTCCAGAAGTTACTCCTTCCCATAGAGAAGGGACTTGTGGCTGTTCTGGTGATCTAGTGAGTGAAGCTAAACAGATTCACCAAGCAGTACGGACACGGTTTGTTGTGTCCGAAAGCATTTGGAGCGGTTTATTTAAATAAGCCATTCCAAATTTCGCAGGCTAACCCAGCCTAAACTGATGCGTACAAAGCGTGTCCTCTAGAGTCGAATTCCAAGGTCAGCAAGTAGAAAGGAGAACCAGTTACTGTGTCTGTAGGTATTCTCGGCACCAAGCTGGGCATGACCCAAATATTTGACGAAGCAGGAGTAGCTATTCCTGTGACTGTCATTCAAGCAGGTCCATGCACCGTTACACAAGTTAAAACGAAAGAAACCGACGGTTACTTTGCCATTCAAATTGGTTATCACGAAGTCAAACCCAAGGCACTAAACAGACCACTACTGGGTCATTTGGCAAAATCATCTGCCCCAGCATTGCGTCACTTAAATGAATATCACACCGATAGCTCTAGTGATTATGCTTTAGGTCAACAGATTAAAGCAGATATTTTTAGCGCAGGTCAAATTGTCGATGTCGTCGGCACAAGCATCGGTCGCGGCTTTGCGGGAAACCAGAAGCGCAACAACTTTGCTCGTGGACCCATGTCACACGGTTCCAAAAACCACAGAGCGCCCGGATCAATTGGTGCTGGTACAACACCAGGTCGTGTCTATCCAGGTAAGCGGATGGCAGGACGTTTAGGTGGAAAACGCATCACAATCCGCAAGTTGACCATAGTGCGAGTTGATCCAGAACGCAACATATTGCTAATTAAAGGAGCCATTCCTGGTAAGCCAGGCGCTCTAGTCAGTGTTGTGCCTGCAAAAATAGTGGGATAGTCAAAAGTCATTAGTCAGAAGTCATTAGTCAAAAGTCATTGGCTAAGGACAAATGACAAAAGACCCTCCGGGTGATGCCTCCGGCACGCCAAGGGCGAACGCCAGTTACTCATGGGGGAAACCCCCAAGACCGTACTGGCTCACCAATGACCAATGACGCCACGTGCTTTACTTGGGGAAACCCCAAGACCGCAGTGGCTCACAAATGACAAAGGACAGATAAGAAAAATGGTTGAAAGCGTAGTTAAAAATTGGCAAGGAGAACAGGTCGGCGAGACGACCTTCGAGTTGCGCGTTGCCAAAGAAGAAACAGCCTCTCATATTGTGCATCGCGCCTTAGTACGGCAATTGACTAATGCTCGTCAAGGAAATGCCAGTACAAAAACTCGTGCTGAAGTCAGAGGCGGTGGCCGGAAACCTTGGCGACAAAAAGGTACTGGCCGCGCTCGTGCCGGGTCTATTCGTTCACCATTGTGGCGTGGTGGTGGTGTGATATTTGGGCCAAAACCCAGAGACTTCAACCTCAAATTGAACCGCAAAGAGCGACGTTTGGCACTGCGGACAGCATTTGTAGGTCGCATTGACGACTTGATCGTAGTAGAAGAATTTAGCACCGAGCTATCTCGCCCCAAGACTAAAGAATTAGTGGCAGCGCTTGCCCGTTGGGGAGTAGTACCAGAAAGCAAGGCACTGTTAATTTTGTCTGAGATTGCGGATACAGATAACGTTTATCTGTCAGCCCGCAACATTGAAAATTTAAAACTAATTGCAGCCGACCAGCTAAATGTTTTTGATTTACTGCACGCTGACAAAATTGTAGTTACGGCATCAGCCCTAGAAAAAATTCAGGAGGTCTACAGTGCCTAGCTTTGACCCCCGTGACCTTGCCGACTTAGTACGTCGCCCAATCGTCACCGAAAAAGCGACCATCTTGATGGAGCAAAACAAGTACACCTTTGAAGTAATTCCCAAGGCATCAAAGCCAGAAATCAAGGCTGCGATCGAAGACTTGTTTCAGGTCAAGGTTGTAAAAGTCAACACCATCCTACCACCGCGTAAAAAGCGGCGCGTTGGTAAATTTATTGGTTATAAGCCCCAATATAAGCGAGCGATCGTCACCGTCGCCCCTGGGGATGAAGACAAGATTAGACAAGTTCTATTCCCAGAAGTCTAGGAATTTTAGATTTTAGATTTTAGATTGAGGAGTTTACTGAATAAGTATCAAAGATGGTCACAATTAGTTAAACACTCATTAAATCCAAAATCCAAAATTCAAAATCCAAAATTTAAGTAAATCCAAAATCCAAAATAGATTATGGGTACTCGTTCCTATCGTCCTTATACCCCCAGCACTCGCCAAGTTACAATCTCTGACTTTGCGGAAATTACCAAAACCGAGCCAGAGAAATCCCTAACAACCTCGAAGCATCGCGCCAAAGGTCGGAACAATCACGGGCGGATTACTAGTCGTCGCCGGGGTGGCGGACACAAACAGCTTTATCGGATCATCGATTTTAAAAGGGATAAACATAATATTCCGGCCAAAGTCGCAGCAATTGAATACGATCCTAATCGCAACGCCAGAATTGCCCTTTTGTATTACCAAGACGGCGAAAAACGGTACATCCTTCACCCCAACGGGTTGAAAGTTGGAACAATAATTGTTTCTGGGCCTGATTCTCCCTTTGAAGATGGTAATGCCTTACCGCTCTGGAAGATTCCCTTGGGTACTAGTGTTCACAACGTAGAATTCACACCTGGTAAAGGTGGTCAAATTGTACGGGCTGCTGGTGCTAGCGCTCAAGTTGTGGCAAAAGAAGGTAATTTCGTAACCCTCAAGTTGCCTTCAGGAGAAGTCCGCTTGATTCGACGCGAGTGCTACGCCACTATCGGGCAAGTAGGCAACACCGATGCGAGAAACCTAAGTGCAGGTAAAGCCGGAAGAAATCGCTGGAAAGGTCGCCGTCCTAAGGTTAGAGGTAGCGTCATGAACCCAGTGGATCACCCACATGGTGGTGGTGAAGGTAGGGCACCTATCGGTAGATCAGGTCCTGTTACACCTTGGGGTAAACCCACATTGGGCGCGAAGACACGCAATAAGAAGAAACTTAGCAGCAAGTTGATTGTGCGTCGTCGCCGTAAGTCTTCTAAACGCGGTCGCGGTGGTCGTGAATCTTAAAGAGTTAGAAGTTATGAGTTATGAGTTGAATGTAACTTATTAACTCCTAACTCCTCAGTCCTAAATCCTAAATCCAAAATTGAATTATGGGTCGTTCTCTAAAAAAAGGTCCTTTCGTTGCTGACCATCTCCTAAAGAAAATTGAAAAGCTCAACGACAACAACAGAAAAGAAGTTATTAAAACTTGGTCACGAGCTTCAACAATTTTGCCCCTAATGGTTGGTCATACTATAGCTGTTCACAACGGACGGCAACACGTTCCAGTTTTTGTAAATGAACAAATGGTGGGACACAAGTTGGGTGAATTTTCCCCGACACGTACCTACAGGGGTCATGGAAAAAGCGACAAAAAAGCGGGTAGGTAGTCATTAGTCATGAAGTCATTAGTCATTAGCTAAAGACAAGTGACAAATGACAATTGACAATTGACAAAATCGGAGAAAATTATGGCTACTAATACTACTGAAGTAAAAGCGATCGCTCGTTTTATCCGCATCTCGGCCTACAAGGTGCGTCGCGTACTCGATCAAATTCGGGGGCGATCGTACCGAGAAGCGTTAATCATTCTGGAATTCATGCCCTATCGTGCCACTGAACCCATATTAAAGGTTCTCAGAAGCGCTGCTGCAAATGCCGAACACAACGCTGGGTTAGATCGGACTCAACTAGTGATTACTCAGGCTTTTGCCGATCAAGGTCCGCCGTTGAAGCGGTTCCAGCCAAGGGCGCAAGGTCGAGCTTACCAAATTCGCAAACCGACGTGTCATATTACTGTGGCTGTTGCAGCCGCCCCAGAAAAATAAGCACGTTTACACGAATAAATTGCGTAAAGTAAGAAATTTTAGAGGAAGCATTCGTGGGACAGAAGATTCATCCAGTTGGTTTTCGCCTGGGTATTACACATGAACATCAATCCCGTTGGTTTGCTGTTCCTGATCGTTATCCAGAACTTCTACAAGAAGACTACAAACTCCGTCAATATATAGAACAAAAGCTGGGTAGACAGGCTCAAAACAACGCCGGAATTTCCGAAGTACGGATTGAGCGGAAAGCTGACCAAATCGACTTAGAAGTACGCACAGCTAGACCAGGCGTAGTCGTGGGTCGTGGTGGACAAGGTATCGAATCCTTACGTACCGGACTCCAAGGAGTGTTAGGTGGTAATCGCCAAATTCGCATTAACGTAGTTGAAGTTCAACGAGTTGATGCTGATGCCTACCTGATTGCCGAATACATTGCTCAACAATTGGAACGTCGGGTTTCCTTTCGGCGGGTAGTGCGGCAATCGATTCAACGTGCCCAACGCGCTGGTGTCCAAGGTATTAAAATCCAAGTCAGTGGTCGGCTCAACGGTGCAGAAATTGCCCGGACAGAGTGGACTCGTGAAGGTAGAGTGCCTTTACATACCTTACGGGCTGACATTGACTACTCTTATTGCACAGCTAAAACTGTTTACGGCATTCTGGGCATCAAAGTGTGGGTGTTTAAGGGAGAAATTATTCCTGGACAAGAACCAGCTCCGCTACCACCGGCAAGCCGTGATCCCCGTGATCGTGGCGATCGCGATCGTGAACCCCGTCGCCGTCAACAACAACGTCGTCGCCAGCAATTTGAAGACCGTTCAAATGAAGGGTAAACGGGGACTGGGGAATGGGGACTGGGGACTGGGTAAGAATTCTCAATCCCCAATCCCTAATTCCCAATCCCTAATCCCCAGTACCTAGTACCCAGTAGCCAATCATGTTAAGCCCTAGAAGAACTAAATTCCGCAAACAACAGCGCGGACGGATGGAAGGACTAGCCACCCGTGGTAGCACCCTCAACTTCGGTGATTTTGCACTCCAAGCTCAAGAACCTGCTTGGATTACCTCGCGTCAAATCGAGGCTTCCCGTCGGGCAATGACTCGTTATATTCGTCGGGGTGGACAAATCTGGATTCGGATTTTCCCTGATAAACCTGTAACCATGCGTGCTGCTGAAACCCGGATGGGTTCCGGTAAAGGGAATCCAGAGTTTTGGGTAGCTGTAGTCAAGCCGGGGCGGATTTTGTTTGAAATCGGTGGAGTTACTGAAGAAATCGCCCGTGAAGCTATGCGTTTGGCTGCATTTAAACTGCCCATAAAAACCAAGTTTATTGTGCGCTCTCAACCACAGGAGCAGGAGTAACTTATGCCTCTTCCCAAGATTTCAGAAGCTAGAGAATTAAGTGACGAGAAGCTCTCTGATGAGATTGTCGCTATCAAAAGACAACTATTTCAGTTGCGCTTGCAAAAAGCCACTAGACAACTAGAAAAGCCCCACCAGTTCCGACAAATGCGCCACCGCCTAGCCCAATTGCTGACGCTAGAAACAGAACGCAAACGGGCAGCAAGTCAATCGGCTAAAGAAAAAAAGTAGGAGATTATGGCAGTCAAAGAACGAGTTGGCTTGGTAGTGAGCGATAAAATGCAAAAAACTGTGGTAGTCGCCATAGAAAACCGCGCTCCTCACCCCAAGTACGGCAAGATTGTAGTTAACACCCAACGATATAAAGTTCACGACGAAGAAAATCAGTGTAAAGTAGGCGATCGCGTTCGCATTCAGGAAACTAGACCCCTGAGCAAAACCAAGCGCTGGAAAATCACAGAAGTCCTGAACGTCAAGCCTACTTAAACCTCATCGTTGTTAGTTTCTAACAACATTACAAGGGAGAATAATTGTGATTCAACCCCAGACTTACCTGAATGTGGCAGATAATAGCGGCGCCCGCAAACTAATGTGCATCCGCATATTGGGCGGAGGCAACCGTCGTTATGGTTTTATCGGCGATAAAATTATCGCAGTTGTCAAAGATGCTACACCCAACATGGCTGTAAAAAAGTCTGATGTTGTGGAAGCAGTAATTGTTCGGACTCGTAAAGCTGTATCTCGTGACAGTGGCATGAGCATTCGTTTTGATGATAACGCGGCTGTAATCATCAACAAAGATGGTAATCCCAGAGGCACACGGGTTTTTGGCCCAGTTGCTCGGGAACTACGCGATAAAAACTTTACCAAAATTGTTTCTCTGGCTCCGGAGGTGCTTTAATGGCAACCAAACAAGGTACGCCCAAAGTATTCCACAAAATGCACGTCAAAACTGGCGACACTGTACAAGTGATTGCTGGCAAAGACAAAGGAAAAATTGGCGAAATTACTCAGGCACTTCCCCAACTGAGTAAAGTCATCGTCAAAGGTGTCAACATAAAAACCAAGCACGTCAAACCCCAGCAAGAAGGGGAATCAGGGCGAATTATGACCCAAGAATTCCCAATTCATAGCTCCAACGTGATGCTTTATTCCACCAAGCAAAACGTTGCCAGTCGTGTTGGTTACACCTTTACCTCAGAAGGCAAAAAGGTCAGAAAACTCAAGAAAACTGGCGAGATTCTGGATAAATAAGAATTAGCCAACTTGAAATTTTAGATTTTAAATTTAATCCAAAATCCAAAATCTAAAATCCAAAATTAAAGTTTCCCTGACAAAGCCCAGGGATATCAGGACAAAAAAACTATGCCGACAACAAGACTCAAAACCTTATATCAAGAAACAATCGTTCCCAAACTGATCAATCAGTTTCAATATACCAACGTTCATCAAGTACCGAAGTTGGTAAAGGTGACGATTAACCGAGGTTTGGGTGAAGCAGCTCAAAATGCGAAGTCTCTAGAGGCATCCATTAACGAAATTGCCTTGGTAACAGGTCAAAAACCAGTGGTAACACGGGCGAAGAAGGCGATCGCTGGCTTTAAGATTCGTCAAGGGATGCCAGTAGGGATCATGGTGACACTTAGAGCCGAACGGATGTATGCCTTTTTCGACCGACTAGTTAGCCTATCACTACCCAGAATTCGAGATTTTCGCGGCGTTAGCCCTAAAAGCTTTGACGGACGCGGTAACTACACTCTGGGTGTGAGAGAACAGCTAATTTTTCCAGAAGTCGAATACGACAGCATCGATCAAGTACGTGGGATGGATATTTCCATCATTACCACAGCAAAAAACGACGAAGAGGGTCGCGCCTTACTTAAAGAATTAGGAATGCCCTTTCGCGATCAATAAGTTCATCAATAGAGGGAACGATGGCGGCTAACGACACAATTGCAGATATGCTGACGCGCATCCGCAATGCCAACCTGGCGCGGCATCAAACTACACAAGTGCCAGCGACAAAAATGACCCGGAGCATTGCCAAAGTGCTACGGGAGGAAGGCTTTATTGCTGAAATCGAAGAAGCAGAAGAAGGGGTAAAACACAATCTGGTGATTTCCCTGAAATACAAGGGTAAAACCCGTCAGCCTCTAATCACCGCCTTAAAGCGAGTGAGTAAACCTGGCTTGCGTGTATACTCTAATCGAAAAGAATTACCAAGAGTACTAGGCGGTATTGGCATTGCCATTATTTCTACATCCAGTGGCATTATGACTGACCGCGAAGCGCGGCGTCAGAACTTGGGTGGCGAAGTGCTTTGTTACGTTTGGTAGTCATTGGTCATTAGTCATTTGTCACTTGTACTGAGCGACTCGCCCTGAGCGCAGTCGAAGGGAGTCGAAGTATTAGTGAAAGGCAAAGGACAAAGGACAAATAACAAAGGACAAAAATTCATGTCTCGTATTGGTAAACGTCCAATTACTATTCCCGCCAAAGTTCAAGTGGCGATCGATGGTACGAAAATTGTGGTGAAAGGGCCCAAAGGAGAACTTTCTCGCACTCTCACACCGAATGTCTCAGTTTCCCAAGAGGGAGAAATATTACAAGTCAATCGTCGGGATGAAACTCGTACCTCAAAGCAACTACACGGCTTAAGCCGCACTTTAGTTGCCAACATGGTCGAGGGAGTTTCCCAAGGTTTTCAGCGCCGTTTGGAAATTCAAGGTGTTGGTTACAGGGCACAACTTCAAGGGCGTAACCTAGTTTTGAATATGGGTTACAGCCATCAGGTGCAAATTGAACCACCAGAAGGAATTCAGTTTGCCGTAGAAAATCCTACTAACGTCATTGTTAGTGGCTATGACAAAGAAATCGTCGGTAACACAGCCGCCAAAATTCGTGCCGTTCGTCCACCAGAACCTTACAAAGGTAAAGGCATTCGCTATGCGGGTGAAGTGGTCAGACGGAAGGCTGGTAAGACTGGTAAGGGTGGTAAGAAGTAGAAATGAAACTTACTCGTAGAGAATCAAAAAACCGTCGTCATCGACGTGTCCGTGGTAAAGTTATTGGCTCCCCAGAACGTCCCCGTTTAGCGGTATTCCGTTCTAATGAGCATATTTATGCCCAGCTAATTGATGATACTCAGCATCAAACCATCGTGTCCGCATCGACTGTCGAACCAGAGTTGAAATCTAGTTTAGCGTCATGTGCAAACCGCGACGCGTCGGTGCAAGTTGGGAAGTTGATCGCAGTGCGATCGCTAGAAAAAGGCATCACCAAAGTAGTATTTGATCGCGGTGGTAACTTATATCATGGTCGTGTCAAAGCACTAGCTGATGCAGCCCGCGAAGCTGGTTTAGATTTCTAAAGTCATTGGTCATTAGTCATTGGTCATTAGTTATTGGCAAATGACAAAGGGCAACTGACAACTGACAACTGACATTCACCAGAGCATAAATTATGGCAACAGAGCGTAAAAGTAGAACAAAGCGTGCCAAAAAAGAAGAAACCACTTGGCAAGAGCGGGTTATTCAAATCCGCCGCGTAAGTAAAGTGGTCAAAGGTGGTAAAAAACTCAGCTTCAGAGCGATCGTTGTCGTTGGTAACGAACGCGGTCAGGTTGGAGTCGGAGTAGGTAAAGCCTCAGATGTAATTGGCGCCGTCAAAAAAGGCGTAGCCGATGGCAAAAAACACCTCATTGATGTCCCAATCACCAAATCCAACTCCATCCCCCATCCCATTGATGGTGTCGGTGGCGGTGCAAAAGTGATTATGCGTCCAGCCTCACCTGGTACTGGGGTAATTGCGGGTGGTGCTGTGCGAACTGTGTTGGAATTAGCAGGAGTTCGTAACGTTTTAGCCAAGCAACTAGGCTCCAACAATCCGCTCAATAATGCTAGAGCCGCAGTTAACGCCTTATCTACACTGCGTACCCTTGCTGAAGTCGCCGAAGATCGCGGTATTCCTATTCAAAATCTCTACATCTAATTTAGTCATTAGTCATTGGTCATTAGTCATTAGTGAATAACAAAGGACAAATGACAAATGACAAACGCCCTTCCAGGTGACGCTCGTGCCGACGCTTGATGACTCGCTAACGCCAGTTACTCATGGGGGAGACCCCCATCGCTCTTAGCGTCTCCCCTTCTCCCAAAGGGAGAGGCTAGCGCCAAGGCAGAAGACCGCACTGGCTCACAAATGACAAACGACAAATGAGAACTTGATAAATTATGAGACTCCATGATGTTAAGCCGCAAAAAGGCTCAAAGAAACGCAAGAAGCGTGTAGGTAGAGGTATTTCTGCTGGTCAAGGTGCCAGTGCTGGTCTAGGTATGCGGGGTCAAAAATCTCGTTCTGGTAGTGGTACCCGACCCGGTTTTGAAGGTGGTCAACAGCCATTGTACCGCCGCTTACCTAAGCTGAAGGGCTTTCCGATTGTTAATCAGAAGATTTACACTACGATTAATGTAGAGAAGCTAGCCTCCCTTCCCCCTAATACGGAAGTAACTTTGGCCTCATTGAAAGCCGCAGGTATACTGACTGCTGTCAAAGGGTCATTGAAAATTTTAGGTAACGGGGAATTGAGCATTCCGCTTAAAGTACAAGCGGCAGCTTTCACAGGTTCAGCTCGTAGCAAAATTGAGGCAGCTGGTGGTAGTTGTGAAGTTTTATGAGTGAGCCGGAACAGCGCACTTAAATGCAAGCCAACTCGCTGCCAGTGCTTGGTTCACTATAAAGGTAGCACTCTATGATCAGTCGAGATAAAGCCCCAACGGCTCAAGAAACTTTTATGCAGATGGCGCAGGCAGCTGGCCTCAGAGGTAGGCTGCTTGTCACCGTCGGTATTTTAATTTTGGTTCGCCTGGGCATCTTCTTGCCCGTGCCAGGGATTGATAGAGCGAGATTTGCCGAAGCCATATCGGGCAATAATTCCATATTCGGCTTATTGGATATATTTTCTGGGCGAGGACTTTCGACTTTGGGAGTCTTTGCTTTAGGAATTTTGCCCTTCATTAATGCGTCTATTATCATCCAATTGCTGACGGCGGCGATCCCATCTTTAGAAAATTTACAGAAAAATGAAGGCGAAGCGGGTCGGCGGAAAATATCCCAAATTACCCGTTATGTCACTGTATGTTGGGCGATTCTGCAAAGTACAGCTTTTTCAGCATTATTCATCCAGCAATTTGCCTTAAAACCAGGTCCAATTTTTGTCGCTGAAACTGCGATCGCTCTGACTGCTGGTTCTATGTTCGTCATGTGGGCATCAGAACTGATTACAGAGCGGGGTATTGGTAATGGAGCATCATTGTTGATTTTTGTCAACATTGTCGCGTCATTACCAAAAGCTTTAGGCGATACCATCGACTTGGTGCAAGTCGGCGGTCGAGAAGCAGTGGGTCGGGTGATCGT
Source organism: Nostoc sp. (assembly GCF_036917135.1). Lineage (GTDB taxonomy): Bacteria > Cyanobacteriota > Cyanobacteriia > Cyanobacteriales > Nostocaceae > Nostoc. The sequence continues at coordinate 199,047 of NZ_JBALEA010000023.1, forward strand.
GCTGGTCTTAGTTTTCCTAGCGACAATTGTTGGTATTGTAATTGTGCAAGAAGGAATGCGCCGCATTCCAATTATTTCGGCTCGTCGCCAAGTCGGTCGCCGAGTTTTGGCAGAGCAGCGTAGCTATCTACCCCTGCGGCTAAATCAAGGCGGCGTAATGCCAATTATTTTTGCTGCTGCCATCCTCAGTTTGCCACTGCTAATCGCCAATTTTACTAAAAATGCCGATTTAGCGAATATAGTTAACACTTATTTGAGTCCAAGCGGTTCTAGCTCCTGGGTCTATGCCTTGGTCTACATGATTTCCATCGTTTTCTTCAGCTACTTCTATTCTTCGTTGATTCTCAACCCGGTAGATGTGGCGCAGAACTTGAAGAAAATGGGTTCTAGTATTCCTGGGATTCGTCCTGGCAAGGCAACTAGCGAGTATATCGAACGCGTATCCAACCGACTCACTTTTTTGGGTGCAATCTTTTTGGGCTTCGTTGCTATTATCCCCACTGCCGTAGAAAGCGCTTTGAATGTGAAAACTTTCCGGGGAATAGGTGCAACCTCGTTGTTAATTTTAGTTGGTGTGGCAATTGAGACAGCCAAACAAGTCCAAACTTATGTCATCTCTCAGCGCTATGAAGGAATGGTGAAATAATAGTGACGCGATTAATCTTCTTGGGGCCACCTGGGGCGGGTAAAGGAACACAAGCTCAAACTTTGGCTGAACACTTGAATATTCCCCATATTTCTACGGGTGAAATATTAAGACAAGCCATGAAAGAGCAAACTCCTTTAGGAATCAAAGCTCAAAGTTATGTTGATAGCGGCGAGTTAGTACCCGACCAGCTTGTGCAGGACTTGGTACAGGAGCGCCTCGGTCAACCAGATGCCAAAAATGGTTGGATTCTGGATGGTTTTCCCCGAAAAGTGACCCAAGCAGCTTTTCTGGAAAAGTTACTGGAAGAAATACATCAAGGTGGCGAAAGGGTAGTCAATTTAGATGCACCAGATGAAATTGTCATCGAACGTTTGCTTGCTAGAGGACGAAAAGATGATACCGAAGAGGTGATTCGTCGTCGTTTAGAAGTATACCGTGCGGAAACTGCACCTTTAATTGATTATTATGGCGATCGCCATAAACTCCTAACAGTCAATGGCAATCAGTCCCAAGAAGATGTCACTGGTGAATTACAAAAGGTAATCGCTTGAGGATAAGGGGGATGAGGGAGAAATCAATTCAAAATTCAAAAACTTCTGCCTCTTGCCTCCTCTTTCTCAATGCCCAATGCCCCTAACAAAAAAAAGATCAATTTTAGCTAAGATATATTAATAAACTGTTGATATATTTCTTAAAATGTGTTCTCTTGCAGATGAAGGCTGCAACTGAACACGAAATTGTTGAGTTGAGGAAAAAACAAATTGTCTAAGCAAGATTTGATTGAAATGGAAGGCACGGTTACAGAGTCCTTGCCCAATGCGATGTTTCGCGTTGACTTGGACAATGGCTTTAACGTGCTAGCACACATTTCCGGCAAGATTCGCCGAAATTATATCAAGATTTTGCCCGGCGATCGCGTCAAGGTGGAGTTAACCCCCTACGACTTGACCAAAGGCAGAATTACCTATCGACTACGAAAGAAGTAAGTATATGTAGAGAATTTTACCATAAAACCATTTTTTTGACTGTTTATTAGTCATTTAACTGGATTAATTTCCCTAGAAATGCTATAATTTTATATTTGGAGTCAAAAAATAAAAGGCATGAAAGTTAGAGCCTCAGTCAAGAAAATTTGTGAAAAATGTAACGTGATCAAACGTCGTGGTCGCGTTATGGTGATTTGCGTGAACCCCAAGCACAAACAACGTCAAGGATAACGCTCTTACCAACAGAGTGAGTTGTAACACGCATATCATCATTAAAACGAAAAGACGCGATTAATCACGTTTTTCCAACCAACAGTAATTGCGACAACAATAGGGAGAGTTCATTGTGGCACGTATTGCCGGAGTAGACCTTCCACGCGATAAGCGCGTCGAGATCGGTCTGACTTACATCTACGGAATTGGGTTATCACGCGCTCAAGAAATTATAGCGGCAACTGGTGTGAACCCAGACACCCGCGTTAAGGACTTAAGTGATGCCGATGTGACAGCCCTCCGAGGGGAAATAGAAACCAACTATCAAGTTGAAGGCGACTTGCGGCGCTGGGAGTCTTTGAACATTAAGCGTTTAGTTGACATTGGTACCTACAGAGGTCGTCGTCATCGTATGGGCTTACCAGTCAGAGGACAAAGAACTCGCACCAATGCCAGAACCCGTCGAGGCAGAAGGCAGACAGTGGCTGGGAAGAAGAAGGCTCCAGGGAAATAATTTTGCAACGCTTGCTAATCCGAGCAAGTTTTACCTTAAATCACCTAAACAAGTATGGCGAGACAACCAACTAAAAAATCCGGGAGCAAGAAGCAGAAACGGAATGTGCCCAGTGGGATGGCCTACATCCAGTCTACTTTCAACAATAGCATTGTCACCATTACCGATCAAAATGGAGATGTTATCTCCTGGGCTAGTGCTGGTTCTAGCGGTTTTAAGGGAGCAAAAAAGGGAACTCCCTTTGCAGCGCAAACTGCTGCTGAAAGTGCAGCCCGTCGAGCTATTGATCAAGGAATGCGCCAAATTGAGGTAATGGTCAGTGGTCCGGGAGCAGGTAGAGAAACCGCTATCCGGGCACTTCAAGGAGCAGGACTGGAAATTACACTGATTCGGGATATTACCCCCATTCCTCACAATGGTTGCCGTCCACCCAAGCGCCGTCGAGTTTAAACACTAAGACTTAGACTGTGAGGACGAAAAGTTACAACCAGCAATGACGGCTTGGGCGTTTAACGTGCAAACTGTCATTGAGTAAAAGTTTGGGCAACCAGAAGCGTGTCAGATTTTCCCACCGGAGAAGCTGTTAAACTTCGGGATACCCAAAATATTATTAGCCCCTGCAAGCTCAATAGAAGTGTCAAACTATACCGTAATTTTATACTAGTAGTTTGATATACCTATAATCTACAGGACATAAGTTCAATTCGGGAGGCAATTGATTTGTCTGCTAGCAGCACCTTAGAAAAAGGGAGGCTCATCCGTGGCGCAGTTTCAAATTGAGTGTGTAGAGTCGAATACCGAGGAAAGTCGGAACCATTACAGTAAATTTGTTTTGGAACCTCTAGAACGCGGTCAAGGAACAACTGTTGGCAACGCACTGCGGCGGGTTTTACTGTCAAACCTAGAAGGTACAGCAGTTACAGCCGTGCGGATTGCAGGCGTTTCACACGAGTTCGCCACAGTTCCGGGTGTGCGGGAAGATGTGCTGGAAATCCTCATGAAAATGAAGGAAGTTATCCTAAAAAACTATTCTTCACAGCCCCAGATTGGTAGATTACTCGTTAGCGGACCAGCAACAATCACTGCGTCGCATTTTGATTTGCCCAGTGAAGTAGAAGTCATCGATCCGACCCAGTATGTAGCCACCATCGCTGAGGGTGGAAAGCTGGAAATGGAATTTCGGATCGAGAAAGGGAAAGGCTATCGCACCGTAGAGCGAGGACGTGAGGAAGCCACATCGTTAGATTTTCTCCAAATCGACTCCATATTTATGCCGGTGCGAAAAGTCAACTACAGTGTTGAAGAATCTCGTGGGGAAGATTTGATTCCAAAAGACCGACTACTGTTGGAAGTTTGGACAAATGGCAGCATTTCCCCGCAGGAAGCACTATCTTCGGCTGCTGCAATCTTGGTAGATTTATTCAACCCGTTGAAAGACATCTCCCTAGAACCAACAGACACAGGTTCGGATATTCCAGACGACCCGACTGCCCAGATCCCTATCGAAGAGTTGCAACTTTCTGTGCGGGCATATAACTGTCTCAAACGGGCACAAGTTAACTCTGTGGCAGATTTGTTGGATTATACCCAAGAAGACCTCTTAGAAATTAAGAACTTTGGGCAAAAGTCAGCAGAAGAAGTTGTGGAAGCTTTACAACGAAGGCTGGGCATCACCCTGCCAATGGAAAGAGGCTCTAAACACCCTTAAGAAAAACCGTTCATAATTCATAGTGCATAATTATGCGTCACCGTTGTCGCGTCAAAAAACTCAGTAAACCAGCCGATCAACGCCGTGCTTTATTGCGATCGCTCGCCACCGAGCTGATCCGTCATGGTAAGATCACCACCACTTTAATTAGAGCGAAAGTTCTAAGAAGTGAAGTGGAAAAAATGATTACCCTAGCCAAAAATGGCTCCTTGTCAGCACGTCGGGAAGCCCTTGGCTATATCTTCGACAAACAACTGGTTCACGCTCTATTTGAGCAAGCTCCAACTCGATATGGCGATCGCCAGGGCGGTTATACCCGCATCATGCGTACCGTACCGCGTCGGGGTGATAATGCAAAAATGGCAATAATTGAATTGGTTTAAGTCATTGGTCAATTAGTCATTAGTCATTAGTCATTGGTCATTAGTGAATAACAAAGGACAACTGACAAAGGACAAATGACAAAAGACAAAGGACAAAATCTGTATGTTAGAAAGCCACCAGCCTACACAAACTCATCGAGTAGCCTTGGTAATCCAATACCTGGGCACTCATTTTCATGGCTGGCAACGGCAAAAAAACCAACGGACAGTCCAGGAAGAGATAGAAATAGCGATCGCGACTATTCTTGGGTATCATGTGACACTACATGGCGCTGGGCGAACCGATTCGGGAGTTCATGCTGCTGCTCAAGTAGCCCATTTTGAAGCAACAGGTTTTATTCCGCCTCACAAGTGGGCAACAATCCTCAACAGCTATCTGCCGCCAGATATATTAATCAGGGCTTCAGCTAGTGTCGATAACCGTTGGCACGCTCGCTTTAGTGCAGCCTATCGACGGTATCGCTACACAATATATACTGAAGATCGGCTTAACTTGTTTGTAAGACCCTTCAGTTGGCATTATTATTATGCACCCCTGGATGAATCTTTAATTCAAGCTGCCTTGAAACCTCTCTTGGGAAAGCATCACTTAGCTGCTTTTCACCGTGCAGGCTCAGAGCGATCGCATTCTTGGGTAGAGGTGCAAGCAGCAGAGTGTCGTCGCAGTGGGCCATTTATCCATATTGAAATACAGGCAGATGGATTTTTGTATGGCATGGTACGGCTGTTGGTAGGGATGCTGGTACAAGTAGGTTCTGGACAACGAACACTTTCTAGCTTCACCGAACTCTGGAAAGAAGAACGTCGGGAAGAGGTGAAATACGCCGCACCGCCGCAAGGCTTGTGCTTGTTGCGAGTCGGTTATCCCGATTTTCCCTTTCCACAAGAGATTTGGTACGACACCTTGCCAAAGTTCGTCACTAGTCAAGAGTCATTAGTCATTGGTCAGTAGAGAGGCGATTAATCGCATCTTTACAATGGTCATTAGTGAATAACAAAGGACAACTGACAAATGATAAAAGACAAATGACTAATGACAAATTAAAAATGACAAAGGACAAATGAGAAATGACAACAGTTAAAACATACCTTCCTTCTCAAGCAACCCTTGAGCGTGAGTGGTACATAGTAGATGCCACCGATCAACGCCTCGGTCGCCTCGCCAGCGAAATCGCCCAGGTACTGAGAGGCAAAAAGAAACCCGAATATACACCCCACCTAGATACAGGTGACTTCGTAATCGTCATCAATGTCGAGAAAATCGCAGTCACAGGCAAAAAGCGCACTCAAAAGCTTTACCGCCGCCATTCGGGTCGTCCCGGTGGGATGAAAACGGAAACTTTCGCTAAACTGCAAGACCGCATACCAGAGCGGATTTTAGAACAAGCTGTTAAAGGTATGCTACCTAAAAATAGTCTGGGTAAGCAGTTGTTTACCAAGCTAAAAGTTTACGCGGGGCCGATCCATCCCCATGATGCTCAAAAACCTAAAGAACTAAAAGTTAGTACAATTCCTGGAGAAGAAAATTAATGGTAGTAGCAGATGCTAATAGCGGTCGCGCCGTATACTGGGGTACTGGTCGCCGTAAGAACGCAGTAGCACGGGTACGCTTGGTTCCAGGCACCGGTCAACTGATTGTGAACGGTAAAGATGGAACCTTGTATTTCCAATTCAACCCCAACTACCTGGGAGTGATTAAGGCACCCCTGGAAACTCTGGGACTAGAAAACGAATATGACATTTTGGTGAAAGCAGAAGGCGGCGGCTTGACCGGACAAGCTGATTCTGTTCGTTTGGGAGTTGCTCGTGCTTTGTGCCAACTAGACCCAGACAACCGCCCACCTTTGAAAACCGAAGGTTATTTGACTCGCGATCCGAGAGCAAAAGAGCGGAAGAAATATGGTTTACATAAAGCTCGGAAAGCGCCTCAGTACTCTAAGCGTTAGGGAATTGGGCATTGGTGAAGAAGGTGATAGGTTACAGGGGACAGGTGATAGTTTTCTGTTACCTGTAACCTGTTCCCTTCTCCCTTTTCATAACTCCAATTGAACGCTGAAAGTTATAATTTATATAGATTCATCGCAAAAAGAACAATGGCTAAAGCTGATATTCACCCCAAGTGGTATCCAGATTCTAAAGTTTACTGCAACGGTCAAGTTGTTATGACCATTGGCTCTACCAAGCCAGAATTGCACGTAGATGTTTGGTCTGGAAATCACCCCTTTTACACCGGTACTCAGAAGATTATTGACACTGAGGGTCGAGTAGAGCGCTTCCTCCGTAAGTACGGTATGAGCAGCACTCAAACATCTGGCGACGAACAAGACAAAAAGTAGCGAGTTGGCTCTGCTGTTAACGACGGCCCTGCATCAGCTGGGTCGATTTTCATTTATATGCTCGAGCCAATTTGTTATTTTTTTAAGGAGCGAATGCGCTCCGCACACACTTCGTGAACGCACTCGTCATGGCTGAATCATACTTACTCGATAAACTCAAATCCGTTGAACAAACCTTTAATGAATTAACACGTCGTCTTGGCGACCCCGATACCGCTAGCAATCCTGATGAATATCAAGAAATTGCTAAGTCTCGTTCTTCTTTGGAAGAGGTAGTTAATACTTATGAAATTTGGAAAACAGCCCAAGAAGACTTGACAGGAGCGCGTCAGGTTTACAAAGAATCTGCCAGTGACCCAGAGTTGCAAGAAATGGCATCACTGGAAGTAAAAGAACTTGAAGAAAAAATAGAACATTTAGAGTCTCGCTTGAAAGTCTTACTGCTACCACGCGATCCCAATGATGAAAAGAATATCATGTTGGAAATTCGCGCTGGTACTGGTGGCGATGAAGCAAGTATTTGGGCTGGCGATTTGATGCAGATGTATACCCGCTATGCCCAGACTCAAGGTTGGAAAGTTTCTCTAGTGAGCGAATCTCGTGGAGAAATGGGTGGCTGGAAAGAGGTCATTCTCGAAATTAAAGGTAATGACGTTTACAGCCAGTTAAAGTTTGAAGCTGGAGTGCATCGTGTGCAGCGCGTGCCGGCAACTGAATCTGGGGGACGGGTTCATACTTCCACAGCTACCGTGGCGATTATGCCAGAGGTGGATGATGTGGAAATTCACATTGACCCAAAAGATATTGAAATGACCACAGCCCGTTCTGGCGGTGCTGGTGGGCAAAACGTCAACAAGGTGGAAACAGCCGCCGATTTGATGCACAAACCGACAGGGATTCGGATTTTTTGTACAGAAGAACGCAGCCAGTTGCAAAACAAAGAACGGGCGATGCAAATTCTGCGGGCGAAGTTGTATGAGATGAAGTTACGCGAACAACAAGAAGCTGTAACTTCCATGCGGCGATCGCAGGTTGGTACAGGATCGCGATCGGAAAAAATTCGCACGTATAATTATAAAGATAACCGGGCTACCGATCATCGGTTAGGGCAGAATTATTCGCTTAACCCTGTTCTGGAGGGTGATTTAGAGACGCTGATCCAATCTTGTATATCTCTAGACCAACAGGAACGTCTTGCGGAGTTAGCGACTGCTGCCGCTAACTAATTTTTGCTGTTAAATATTCTGTAAAACCACTTGTTGTACTATTGCTTTTAAGACAGACAGGTGGTTTTCTAACATTGCGTGGAGTGTATCTTCTATCTCACTGGGATAATTGTAATAGGCAAATTCGTACTTCATAACGTAGTTTAGCTTCGCCCATTCCTTCAGAGTTTGGCAGGTATAAATTAAATTTTCTATTTCTTTTTGCCAACGCGCAAAAATCCGGTAGCTAAAAAAGCTGCTGCATATATTGCCTTTTGCATCCCAGTAGGAAATACACACTTGATGTTTCAGAAGGTGGATTTTTTTGATTTGCTTAACATCGTAGCCTTTAACTTTTAAAGCTTCTTTGGTTTCTGCGTCAGAAATGTTCCACTGTTCTGGTTTAATTTTATTAGTGGCTATAAGGTTTTTACCTTTGCGACGATATTGATTAATTTTGCGTGGCTTGCGAAACATGATGCACCTTCGATATTATTTCTTCGCAGCAAAGTTGAGCTACTAGCTAAAGCGCCGTAGCAAACTAAGTTTTTTGGGTTGGTTAAAGATAGATGGGTTAGTCTACTAGCTTGATGCCTGTAGTTGCTGATTTACAACCAGAGATATAGTTTAGTACTAAAACACAAGGCTGTCAATATAAAAGTAAACTTGTATTATTGAAAGTAAACTTGTAAATACAGTTGGCTAGCTATATAAGCAGTGAAGATCGAAAGCAAACAAAAACTGATTGAAATCATTAAACTAGCTCGCGGTTCAATGAGTCAGCGAGCATTTGGTAAGCTTTTGGGGGTATCTGCTACTGCTGTTCAGATGTGGGAAAAAGGTGTGAAGGTTCCAGATACAGAAAATTTGGCTCGAATCGCATCGAAAGCAGGCTACACAATGGAAGAGTTAATCAGCTGCATTGATGGCAAGCCAATTCCAGAAACCTCAGATTTGAGTCTGATTCTGAGACAAATCCAGCACATGCCTTTGGCTCAAGTGGCTCAAATCGTCCAAGCTGCGGCAGATAGATTGGCGGCTGTGGCTGAAGCATCGGGGGATGAGGCGAAGGCTAGTTGAATATTTGTTCAGGATTGAATTTAAATCATTAAAATATAACGTTTCTCGTTTGTATGCAATACACTCTGACCTCTCTCCAAACCTCTCTCCTAAAAGGAGAGAGGCTTTGAATTTTACTCCCCAACGCTAGTAGGGAAGGGGCTGGGGGTTAGGTCTGTATTGGACTCAACCCAGAAGCGTTATAGCTCGTCGTCTCTTGCTGTCAAGATTGAACTCTATGGACAAACCTTTTTTGTATGACCAAGACTTCTATGGCTGGACGCAGCAGCAGGCTAAAGCGTTAGAGCAGAGGCTAGTTATGGAACTAGACTGGCAACACCTGCAAGAGGAAATTCAAGCTTTGGGGAGACAGGAATATCGGGAACTCGTGAGTCGTCTGAGTGTATTACTCGGTCATCTCTTGAAGTGGGAGTATCAACCCGAACAATGTTGTCGCAGTTCGTTTTTAACAATTAGAGAACAGCGCCGCGCCATTCACAGACATTTGCGGCAGAACCCTAGCTTAAAGTCTCGAATAGAAGAAGCTTTGTTAGATGGCTTTGAAGCGGGAGTCGATTTGGCGCTACGAGAAACTAACCTACCATTACGGACTTTTCCAGAGCATTGCCCTTATTTATTTGATGATGCGATCGCAGACAATTTTCTGTGCGATACTCGTCAAGACTGGGAATGATAATTACTACTATTTTTATGACGCTCATTTGTGATTTGGAGATACCTTAAGTAGACGATGTGAAAAAAATTATATGCTTATAAGTTTTACTCTAAGTTATTTAGATATAGTTACATCCATGAAACAAGTAATAGAAAATGTCAAACAAACTATAGCGCAAAAACAAATACTTTGGGCTTATCCAATTGCACTTAAATTACAAAAATATCACTATAGTTTGGCAATCCAATGGGCAATAGAATGCATACAAATATATTCATCCAATACTAAATCGGATAAACTCTCCCAGCTTAATAAATATATTCAGCAAGCTTTGTCAGATCCCAATTTTTTAACTCCTTTACAGTGTAATGAAATTAGTCGAGAAATATGGTATTTGCCTGAAAGAGAAGAAATTCAAACTGCAATAGCTCGACTATGGGGTTCGATGGCAGCTTTTAAAGATGGAGAAGATCGTGGTGGAGTAATGGAAACCACTAGGGCAGTCGAATTAGTATTACCTGATATATCCGATCATCATTTACTAGATCGATACCTAGAAGCTGCTGTAATAATTTGTGAAGAATACGAATCACAAAACTAAGTGTGTAAGTAGTAGAATCGCATTGATTCACCTAGCAATCGCTAATTTTGGTCGAGTTCGAGGTTCTGCTAGAAATCTATAACGGCTACACAAACTAAGTCCGTCTGCGTAGACTCCAGCAAGTTGAAACCCACGGAAGTGGGTTTTGTCTGTATAGCTGCGATTTCTAATCGCCAGGGCTAGGGTATTTTACTGGCAGTTAAAGAATAAATGGTTTTAAATGGTGAAATCTTAAATGATTGAGGGGTGCAGCTATGTCTCTACGCAACGAACCGTTAGATTGGCACTTTGAATCAAATGAACCTTATATCCCAGTTTACCATAAAGGTGATTTGGTGGGATTTTTTAAACCAGAATATGCTAGCGAAATTATTAAGTTTTTAAACGAGGAAGAAGTTTTAAAGAAAGCACTAAAAATGGCTTGTACTGATTTAATTAAAAAACTGGGCGGCGATACCAGGAAAGTCTATTATGTAATGGAAAAATATATAAAAACTAGTGAACGTCCGAAGCATGGAATTAGAGCGATCGCAGTTTTACTTCAAGATAGGCAAAAAGAGCTTGATTTGAGTAACCAGGAGTTTGCAAAATTCTGTGACACCTTTAAATTATCTCCTACGGAACTGAATAATATTTATGCTGGAGAAGCATTTGATGATAGTTTATTAGCGCCTTTATCACGTATATTAGGTATGGCAAAAGAGCGGTTGCTGGAAGTGCGAGATGGTTGTGAACTATCAAGTAACGAATAAAAAGGCAAATCAAAATATTAAAATGATCTAAAGTTGTGAAAACAGACATCATCTTTTATCGGCTGTTTCAAGAATTCCCTGATATCTTCTTTGAGCTTATTGGTAATCCTCCAGAAGTAGCTAGCCTTTATCAATTTTCATCAGTTGAAATCAAACAAACAGCCTTCAGAATCGATGGTGTGTTTCTACCTACACAAGGAAGTGAGAACCCAATTTACTTTGTTGAAGTGCAATTTCAAGCTGATGGGGAAATTTATTCACGGCTAATTGCAGAAATATGCTTATACCTCCGTCAGAATCAACCATTAAATGACTGGGGTGCTGTGGTTTTATACCCAAATAGGAATGTAGATACAGGCAATATCAAACATTACCATGAGTTTTTCACAAGTGGGCGCGTCAGACGCATTTATTTGGATGAATTAGGTGAAGCTGCATCGCTTCCAATTGGCATTGCAACTGCTAAATTAGTAATTGCAACCGATGATATAGCAATTGTCCAAGCAAGGGAGTTGATAGACAGAACCAAGTCAGAGATAAACTCACCATCAAAACAGCAGCAGTTATTACAATTTATAGAGACTATTTTGGTTTATAAGTTTCCCACAATGACTAGGGAGGAGATGGAGCAAATGTTTGGCTTAAGCGAGTTAAAGCAAACCAGATTTTATCAGGAAGCCTTTCAGGAAGGTGTTGAACAAGGTATTGAACGAGGTAAGGTTCAAGGCATTGAACAAGGTAGGGTTCAAGGCATTGGAGAAGGTAAACTCAAAGCAGTACCAGCAATGTTAGCAGCCGGGTTGACTGTAGAACAAATAGCACAGGCGCTAGATTTGAGTGTCGAAGAAGTCAGACAAGCCGTGCAGTAGGATTCTTCTGAATCAAGGAGTAGAGGAATTGGTGGACTACAACATAGGAACTATGAGTTTCAAAGATACAAAAGTTTATCAAGAAGCATTTGAAGAAGGGCGTTTGGAAGGTTTACGGCAATCAGTACCTCGTCTATTAGATTTAGCGTTAACTATTGAGCAAGTTGCGGAGGGATTAGGTTTAACTATAAACCAAGTTCAAAACGCGAAACTATATCATGATGGCATCCAAATAGGGGAGCGTATAGCCAAATTAAAATTAATACCCACCTTGTTGAAATTGGGGGTGACAGTGGAACAAGTGGCTGAGGCATTTGATTTCAGTGTCGAAGAAGTCAGACAAGTAGCACAAAGTCAGCCTTGAGATAGATGTGGTAGATTTTATCTGTGGCTCAAGCCAAATTTGGTTTGTGGCTTCCAAACTTGATCACGACGATTTTATAGTTAATTTTTGTTAATATTAGAGGCGGTGTTAGTACTTCGTCCTCAACCACCCACTCCCTACCTGAGAGAAACTTAATGCTGCGATTAGAACATATAAGTAAAATTTATCCCACAGGCGAAGTTCTCAAAGATATCAACTGGGAAGTTAAACCAGGCGATCGCATTGGCTTAGTCGGTGTCAACGGTGCTGGAAAATCCACCCAGCTAAAAATCATCTCTGGGGAAATGGAACCCACCGCCGGCGAAATCATTCGCCCCAATAGCTTACATATAGCCTATCTTAACCAAGAGTTTGAAGTAGATCCCACCCGCACCGTTAGAGAAGAATTTTGGACTGTCTTCCAAGAAGCCAACGAAGTACAGTTATCTCTAGCGCACATACCACAAGAGATGGAAACGGCTAACCCAGAGGAACTCGATCGACTGATCGACAAGTTGGATCGTTTACAGCGCAAATTTGAAGCCTTGGATGGCTACAACTTAGACGCACGCATCGGGAAAATCTTACCAGAAATGGGGTTTGGGCTAGAAGATGGCGATCGCCTCGTCAGTGCCTTTAGTGGTGGTTGGCAAATGCGGATGAGTTTAGGGAAAATCCTGCTGCAAAAACCTGACTTGTTGCTGCTGGATGAACCGACTAACCACCTAGATTTAGAAACCATTGAGTGGTTGGAAAATTACCTCAGAGGGCTGATTACGCCGATGGTAATAGTCTCCCATGACCGGGAGTTCCTTGACCGTCTCTGCACCCAAATTGTGGAAACTGAACGTGGCGTTTCCAGTACCTACCTTGGGAACTACTCGGCATATTTGGAACAAAAAGCCGAAAGTCAATCAGCACAACTGAGTGCTTACGAACGCCAGCAAAAAGAATTAGAGAAACAGCAAACCTTTGTTGATAGATTCCGCGCCAGTGCTACCCGCAGTACCCAGGCAAAAAGCCGGGAAAAGCAACTCGACAAAATTGAGCGCATTGAAGCACCCGTCGCTGGTATGAGAACTCTACACTTCCGTTTTCCCCCCGCACCCCGCAGTGGACGCGAAGTAGTGGACATTAAAGATTTAACTCATCTTTATGGTGATAAAATCTTGTTCTTGGCAGCAAATCTGCTAATTGAAAGAGGCGATCGCATTGCTTTTCTTGGCCCCAACGGTGCTGGAAAATCTACCCTTCTGCGCGTAATTATGGGCATGGAACCACCAACAGAAGGTAGCGTTCAATTAGGGGATCATAACGTTATTCCTGGTTACTTTGAGCAAAATCAAGCTGAAGCTTTGGACTTGAAGAAAACTGTCATGGAAACTATCCATGATGAAGTTCCAGATTGGGATAATCAAGAAGTCCGCACGCTTTTGGGACGCTTCTTATTCACTGGTGATACTGTATTTAAGGCAGTTGGGGCATTAAGTGGAGGAGAAAAAGCTCGTTTGGCGTTGGCAAAAATGCTCTTACGTCCTGCTAACCTACTAATATTAGATGAGCCGACAAACCACCTAGACATTCCAGCTAAAGAAATGCTGGAAGAAGCACTCAAAAATTATGATGGTACGGCAATTGTAGTTTCACACGATCGCTACTTTATTTCTCAAGTAGCTAACAAAATCGTCGAAATTCGTGACGGTGAATTCCGGGTTTACTTAGGAGATTATCATTACTATCTCCAGAAAATTGCCGAAGAAAAAGAGCAAGCAAAGTTAGCTGCAATAGAAGCTGAAAAAGCAGCAAAAAAAGCTGCTAAAGCTTCTGGGAAACGGAAGTGATATATAGCAATCCTATCTGAATTGTGAAAATTTGCGGTATCAAGATACCCGACTTTTTAAATAAGTCGGGTATCTAACTTTTCACAAATTATTTAGGATTAAGCTGTCGCACGTATAACTTGCACTTTTTCGGGTCTGCAACCATTGGTAACTCTGTAATCCTCTGGAAAATTACACACTCAACAGCTTATTATAGGTTACAGCAGATTGATCTGCTTCTTGTCTTACATATTTTTCAAACGAACTCTCTATCAATCCGCCAACACCGAAAATTTTTACTTCTAACGTCGTTTCTATAATCCGTCGGATATTATTATTCCCCAACGATTCGATCCGGATCGTCTCTTCCCAGCGTATCTTGTCTGCAAGAGTACTTGATATTTTTTTGGAGTACCAAACTTGGGTTTCTTTGACAAATTTGCCTTCTTCCAAAAATGTCGAGTTTGTACCGAGTAGTTTGACTACTGGTCCTGGTAGTTCTATATTGGGTCTGATTCTGACTTTACGTAAAATATCAGCGTTACTCTCAGTCTGCTGTTCAAGGATTGTAAACTCAGTGTAGCCAAGACCTTCTTTGTAGACCTTAGTGTTCCAATCCTCGTTAAAAAACTTATTCCAGAATGTGTCTTGGTCACATTTAATTTCGTGTGTTGTCGTGAAAATGCCCATATTTTCTCCTGTTGTCTGATTGTTGAATTTAACCGCACTATTTAGTTGATAGTTAGCCAGAAGTTTGTTTTTTCAAACTATCGCTCTGACTTGAAATACGAAACTTTGAAAATACTATTACTTTTGTAGTGAACATACAAGGACAGTTAAGACAGTTAAGACAGTTAAGAACTAATTCAAAAATAAAAAGACAGTTAATAAAGTTTTTTGTGAAGCTGCGCCAAATCTTAGCTGATTCATACAAAATTGGTATAACAAGTAAATTATTACGGTAACTCATTAAGTTGACGGTTTTCATCTTTAACTGGTTCTCCAGCTTCAGCCCTAAAACCTGACATCACAAGCTTTACCGTTATTTTGTAGATGCGTAGCAGTTCAAGAGTCTTCAAGGCGGGTTTCTCAACCTAGAGAACTTTTAAACTCGTACTGTATAGCAGTACTAGAAGAGGAGAAGTAAAGGCAGGGTATGATACCTTGATTTCCGACTCAGAGTACCAGTTGAGACATGACAAAAATCGCACAATAATTAGTGAATTTTAAAAAACATTGTAAGTCTTCCATAAAATAAATTAATAAGCAAAAATTCACTTGCGGCGTGGATTAGCAATGGTATCATTCGGGTATTACAAAAAGTAAAGGGCAATTTTACTATGACCAAAGCACCTGTTGCTCCTGTGGTGCTAGTCATTTTAGACGGATGGGGCTACTGCGAGGAAACGCGAGGAAACGCCATTACTGCTGCTAAAACTCCCATCGTGGACAGTTTATGGGCAGCTTACCCGCATACCCTCATCCGCACATCAGGAAAAGCCGTAGGGTTGCCAGAAGGTCAAATGGGCAACTCGGAAGTTGGTCATTTGAACATTGGTGCTGGGCGAGTTGTACCGCAAGAACTGGTACGCATCTCCGATGCGGTTGAAGACGGTTCTATTGCCTCCAACCCAGCACTTGTCAAAATTTGCCAGGAAGTTCGTTCTCGGAATAGCAAGCTGCATCTAGTCGGGCTTTGTTCTGAGGGAGGGGTACATTCACATATCACCCATCTATTCGGACTACTTGACTTAGCCAAGAAAGAGCGAATTCCAGAAGTTTGTATCCACGCCATTACCGATGGTCGTGACACCGCCCCAACTGACGGTGTAAAAGCGATCGCGCAGCTGCAAGATTATATAGACCGCGCCGGAATTGGGCGTATAGTCACCCTCAGTGGTCGCTACTACGCGATGGATCGCGATCATCGCTGGGATCGGGTCAAACGCGCCTACGACATGATGATACAAGATAGTGTTGGTAATGGTCTCAAGGCTGTGGAAGTCTTGCAAGCATCTTACGACCAAGGGATAAAAGATGAATTTGTCAACCCAATCCGAATTGCTCCAGGCGCAATAGAACCAGGGGATGGGGTGATATTTTTCAACTTCCGCCCCGATCGCTCCAGACAACTGACTCAAGCTTTGGTCAGTCCCAAATTTGACGGTTTTGCAAGACAGCAAATCACACCCCTGTCTTTTGTCACCTTTACGCAGTACGATTCAGACTTACCCGTGGCTGTAGCCTTTGAGCCTCAGAATCTCAGTAATATTCTGGGAGAAGTCATAGCCAATCACAGCCTGAATCAGTTCCGCACCGCCGAAACCGAAAAATACGCCCACGTCACCTATTTCTTTAATGGGGGTCTGGAGGAACCTTTTGTCGGAGAAGATCGGGAACTGGTAAGCAGCCCGATGGTAGCGACTTACGATCACGCCCCAGCGATGTCAGCAGCAGCAGTTACAAATGTAGCGATCGCAGCGATTCAAAAGGGTACGTATTCCCTGGTTGTGATTAACTATGCTAATCCAGACATGGTAGGGCATACTGGTCAAATCGACCCTACCATCACAGCAATTGAAACAGTTGATCGCTGTTTGGGTCGGTTGTTAGAGAGCGTGATCAAAGCCGGCGGGACAACAATTATTACTGCCGATCACGGCAACGCTGAGTATATGCTAGATGAAGGGGGTAATCCCTGGACGGCTCATACTACTAACCCAGTCCCCTTTATCTTGGTAGAAGGCGAGAAAGTCAAAATCCCTGGATATGGTACAAATGTCGAACTGCGAACCGATGGTAAGCTATCTGACATTGCCCCCACGATTCTAGAGATTTTACAGCTGCCTCAGCCCCCAGAAATGACCGGGCGATCGCTGCTGAAAACCGCAGAATATGAGCTACAACGCACTCGCACCCCGGTGCAAGTAGGGCTGTAAAAGAGTCCTGAGACGCGATTAATCGCGTCTGTACAAGAGTTAGGAGTTTTTAGTGAACTCCTAACTCCTGAATTCTGTTTTTTGAAACTTGTTATAAATGAGATTGCTACCATGACAATTACTAATATCGTGCAAGGCATTTGGGCATTTTCCGCCACTGGTTTGATTATTTTAGTTTTACTACATAGCCCTAAAGGTGATGGCGTTGGAGCTATTGGCGGACAAGCCCAGCTATTTAGCAGCACCAAAAGTGCAGAAAACACCTTAAACCGAATTACTTGGGCATTGACAGTAATTTTTCTCGGTTTAACAGTAGTTTTAAGTGCTGGCTGGCTTCCTAAATAAGGATAGGTAAATGGGGATAAAAATCCAACACCCGATACTTAACAGCCTAATAAATTCAATTTCACGACGGTTAATTACAGCTCTTGCCTTGTTTATTGGCACAGGGCTGTTAATCGTTTTTACTAATATCGAGTCGAGTCATGGGTTTACAATAATCCCAAAATATGCATATTCAAACTCAATCATCTCTCTTTCAACCTCACCATCTCCCCTAAAACCCCATCCCTTACCGCCCACACTCGCACAGTGGCAAGATAACACTAACAGTGGTGACTACTTTTCCCAAGTTACAACAACCCAAGTAGGTTATTTAGTCTGGTCACAATTTCCGGTTCGAGTTTACGTAGAACCACCAAAAGCCATCAGCGAAAAGCAGGCTCAAGCATGGGTTAATGGTGTCTTGCAGGGTGTACAGGAGTGGAGTACTTATTTACCTTTAACAATAGTCGAACAGTCAGAAATTGCTGATATTACGATCGCACGAAAAGCGCCACCTCTACAAATTTCCTCTGGTAGTAATATACCTCGTGCGCGATCGGCACAAACTACTTACGAGTTATACACCAGCAACAATGTT
Organism: Nostoc sp.; assembly: GCF_036917135.1. Lineage (GTDB taxonomy): Bacteria > Cyanobacteriota > Cyanobacteriia > Cyanobacteriales > Nostocaceae > Nostoc. The sequence goes on from NZ_JBALEA010000023.1 coordinate 217,043, forward strand.
TTATCCAACCGCTTCACCATCTTGCTAAGTCCGAGTCAAACAGGTGAGTATCTCATTGCAGCTACCCGCCACGAATTCGGACACGCTTTGGGAATTTGGGGTCATAGTCCGCTACAAACTGATGCCCTATATTTTTCTCAAGTTCGTAACCCGTCGCCTATTTCTCCCAGAGATGTGAATACTTTAAAGCGGGTTTATGAACAGCCAACTACTTTGGGATGGTCTTTAGTAGATAATTCAAAGATTAATTGATCAATAGGTAGAGTATAAGCTCGTCGCTAGAGCAAAAATACTACGGCGAAACCATGACAAATCCGTACCAAATTATACTTGATACTAATGTACTCCTTTCTGGTTTACGAGCTAACCATAGTGCATCTTACAAACTATTAACAATACTTAATGATGGGCGTTGGCAGTTGAATGTCTCTACTACCTTAGTATTCGAGTATGAAGAAATTCTCAAGCGAGAAAAAGAGCAGCTTGGATTGAGTGATGAAAATATTGACAATGTTATTGAAGCTATTTGTACAATCGCTAATAAATGTAGCATTTTCTATTTATGGCGGCCAGTAGCACACGATCCTGATGATGATTTTCTTATCGATTTAGCTGTTGAATGCCAAGCCGACTTTATCATCACTTATAATCAAAAAGATTTACAAGGCGCACAAAAATTTGGACTGAGGGTAGTTTCACCCAAAGAATTCTTGCAAATAGTAGGAGAAATCCGATGACTAACTTAAATGTAAAGGTATCTGAATCTTTATATAAACAAATTGAAGCTTTAGCAGCCAGAGAAAATATTTCCATTGAACAACTTGCAACGATTGCTTTATCGGCACAAGTTTCCGCATGGATGACCAAAGACTATTTGGAAGAAAAAGCTAAAAGCGGTAGTTGGGAAAAATTCCAGCAAGTTTTGAATAAAGTCCCTAACGTAGAACCAGAAGAAGTATGATAAATTGTAGCGACTTATTTTTATGGTATTGCTGAGTTAAAATATGAATATGTCTCGCGCAAAAAATCAAAATTTAAGATTAAGGCAACCAATTTTTATCCAAAGATTTGCTCTAAGGTATAAGCACATAATTCAGGTAAATTGCTTAAATTTGTTTTAGCTTTAACATAATCTAAGGCATTGCTATAAATTATGCTGAAGTTATCCTCTAAATATTTGCGTAAATTGGCACTTAAATCTTCATTTAGTTGATTCCGAAAACTAATTATTTCTGCTGCACAATGATTAGCACTTATTGGCTTTTCTAAATCCCAATATTGATAAATTAATAAATGTCTAATAATCTGTTCCAATAAACTTCTTACTCGCCTTTTTTCATTTTTAGCCAAATCTTCCAATTCTTCTATTAAGTTTTCATAGTCAACGTCTGCTAATTGTCGATTTTTGAGACATTTAATAGTCTCCTCTAACCATTGCAGGTAATTGGATTCATATAATGTTTTTATGTCGATGATTGCAGTCATTTGTTGATTTTGTAGCTTTAATTTACTGTTATTTATTATTTCATTCTAACTAGGTTATTAATTTTTGCCGATAATCGACTGTACAATTAATTCCAAACCTTTCCTCAATTTTGCGTGGCAGAGTGGATAAGCTGGTTAACAGCTTATCTGATAATTTGCTGTGCGATCGCACTTCTTCCTTTCCCTACGCTCTACGACGACTTAGCGGTAGAGGTCGCTGTGCTAAAACTCCTTTATAAAGTTCTTCGAGCAGAGTAATATTTTTACTCAGGGTATAGCGGTCTAATACACGCTGTCTAGCTTTTTGCCCCAGTAGAGTTGTTAACTCTGGATGGTCTTGGAATACTGGCAAGAGGGTTTTTAATTGCGATCGCGCTGTTTTGGTACTAATAACTACACCTGCGCCCTTTTCCAATACCTCTCCATCTGCACCCACATCTGTTGCTAAACAAGCCAACCCACATGACATTCCTTCTAACAGAGATAGGGATAAACCCTCTACCAATGAAGGCAAAACAAATACATCTGCGCCCCGTAAAATTTCGATCCGTCGGTCTTCATCAGCGACAAATCCCAACCAGATAATGCCGTATTCTGAACCATAAAATGGCTCTAAGGAAGATTTCAAAGGACCGTCACCAACAATTAGCAACTTACTACCAGGCTCCATTGCCGACTGCTTCCAAGCGCGGAGGAGAGCTTCGACATTTTTCTCTGGGGCAATTCTACCCTGATAGACAAACAAGCGTTCGGCTTTAAATTCTGCTTTTATTTGAGAAAATCCTGGAGAATACTTGACAGTATCAACACCATTGGGAATTACAGCAATATTTTCTTCCCTTACGCCCATCCCTGCCAATAATTCTCGCTGAATTTGGGAAAATACAATCACGCGATCGTAGTTAACTAAAAAAGGTGCGTAGAGCTGATAAGCCAAAAGTTGCGTTCCCGATACCAGCTTTGCCCCCTTGCCAGCAAATGGTGTGTGAAAAGTGGCAATTAGGGGCAACCTCAGTTCTTCACAAATTTCCGGTAGAAAAAAGTCTAGAGGAGATAACGTCAATGAAGCATGGACTACATCTGGCTTGATTTCCCGCAGCGAATCGGTTAAAACTTTGGTCGCTTTAAAAGTGGGAATTGTGTAAACTTGTGACTTGTAAATGAAAGGGAGGGAAACCTCTTGAAGATTTGGCCAGTTGTCAGGTTCCGACTCTTCCTGGGCGAAGTGAAGAAAGCTAACTTGATGTCCCCTATCTAGTAAGGCATTTGTAATTTCTCGACTGTAGGTGACATTGCCACAAAAGGGTGATTTTTTTCCAATCCAGGCTATACGCATTCTTTATTTAGCTGTAAGAAAAGCGGGTTTGAGCTATTACTTGTGTGTTCTTTGTGATTTTTATCTAGCTATACTTGCTGGTTTATTTAGTTATTACAGATTTCCACCACAACTTAGTTTAAAAAGCTTATTTTAAGCTGATTAAACCAGTGGATTTTGGGCTTTATTTATTCTATTTATAAGTTGTTAATTTTTGATATTTAAACAACTTATTCTGACTAATGTCAGATTCATATCCCGCAAGTATGCGATAAATTTTCACTTATCACAGTTTACCATGAACACAAAAGCTTTAAGTAAATATTAATTACTTAAAGGTAATGAATAATAACTCTTCTTAGCTGATACTATTTGTGTGAGTTATACCAGGTTAATATACCTCCTGAAAAGACGATGGCAGCTAATCCCAAAAATACTACTTGTAATCCCAGAAAGGTTTCTGCAACACCAGCTAATGCCAATGGTAAGGAGAGAGCAATATTAATTACATTGTTCTGCAAGCCAAAAACTTTACCACGCATTTCTGGAGGTGTTTCTGTTTGGATTGCTGTTTGCATAGGAATTCCCACTAGCGCCCCAAAGATACCTAATAACGCCACCAGTAACAACACTAGCCATAGTTGGGTTGTAAATACTGACAGACCAATCAGAGATGCTGTCATGCCTATACAACCGTACAGACTTAGCTGGGTATAGGAGAAGCGTTGACCAAATTGACCGAGAATTGTTGCTCCGGCCGCAATGCCAACACCGCCGGCTGCTAGTAAAAAGCCAAACTGGGAGGCTTTCATGTTGGGAATTATTTCTGCCATCCGAACGGCTAAAACAGTTAATGCGGCAAAGACAGAAAACAAGATAATCAGCTGAAGCAAAGCATTGCGGACGCGATGATTTCCATTGAGGTAGGCAAAACCGTCCCGCAAATCAGAGAAGACGTGAGGGAATTCTGTATCGGGGTGGTGGTGTTTTTCCTTAGTTGCCAGGAGGAACAAAATTAGTCCCGCGATCGCATAACTCCCACCTACTAAAAGTTCTTTGCCAAAATTACCACTACCACCAATTTGCAGCCAAAGTCCATCAGCGATCGCTAACAACGGTTCCCCGACGGCAAACCCAACAATCACCGATGCCATCATCGTTGTCGTATAAAGGGAATTTGCCGAGAGTAAATCCTGTTCTTCTACTATTAAGGGAATTACCGCCTGTTCCGCCGGTGCAAAAAACTGCGTCAGTGTGGAAACTAAAAAAGTCACACCCAGGATGATTATAAAACCCACTGGCAGCACTCCTATGGGTTTCCAATCATGAGTCAACCACAGCAGAAAAGGAATTGACAAAACCAGGATGCCGCGCCAAATATTCGTTGCCACCAGCACAGCTTTTTTCGACCAGCGATCGACAAACACGCCAGCAACGGAACCAAACAATACGGCTGGAATCGTAAAAGCCATCATCAAGACTGATACCCAACCACTAATACTCTGATTGCTTGCTTGAAACTGAGTATTAATCAAGGCAATCATCAGCACTAAATAAACTTTATCTGCCAGTTGGGAGAAAACTTGACCACCCCAAAGAGCCAGAAAATTAGGGTTTTTTAATACAGGCAAAAACCCTTGCTGCGGTACATTACCTGAAACAGCTTTTCCACCTGAACCAGACTCATCTAATTTCGGTGGTTCTTTTTCGGCGATCGCTGCTACTGGCAAATTATGCCCATTGCGAGAGCCATTGCTATCTAGCTCATCTGTGGTTAATTTATCTTCAGATTGTATTTCTGATTGGCTTGGAACATCAGTTTTTGGGATTTCCTCCGTCCAACTTTGATCGTTTTTAGAAACGTCTTTTGGGGACATTTCTTGGCCATTTATTTGACTAGGTGTACACTTGGAAACGGTACTCAAGTGATTCCTGACTGTAGGTTCTGATACCCTATTTTGTCTTTTGGCGAGGCTTGGTGACAAAGGTAGGATTTTTTTATCCAAATCAGACGGTTGCATCATGGTTGGCAGCAAAATAAGAGTCGATCAAGGTAGCAGAGCGAATAGGGCGACCTAATTGATACTGAGCATACTGGCGCAAAATCTGCTCAACAGATAACCAGTCATAATCTCTAGCACCATCAATTTGCATTATCTCTGGTTGTGACAGATGTTGAAGCAAAGCCAGTTCCATAGCACCCAGACGGCAAGAAATCACAGGTATTTCTTGCCGATGCACAACAACTGTTTGGGTATTGGGCATCCCTTCTCTACGAGACGCTACGCGAACGGCTTCGCTCAGGGCAAGTGGGAATGGGGCATGGGGCATTGGGTATTGGTCTCCCGCCATTTCCCTCATCTCCCTCATCTCCCTCTGCTCCTCTCTTCGCAAACGTTCCCTAGCTTCTAAACAAACTATTCCACCCGCAGGTATACTAAATCCTACCTGCCACTTGGGGTCTGTAAAGTCTGGCTTGAGGGGGCGTTGGGATAGGCAACAAATTTGCACTTGCGGCGTGAGTCCTGCTAAGGCTAAAAGGTGAAACACCCCATGAGCCAGATGAGCCAAAACACCAGATGGATTTGCACTAGAGGCCACCTCTAAGCGATGGAGATGTTCATTGAACAACTCATAAAGTTCTTCTTGGGGTTGTTCGCTCAAAGCTTCACACAGAACTATTTCTGCTAAATATTGACTGGCAGCCAGTTTTCCCAAATTTTTAGCTAAACCAGGATAAGTTTTTAACGTCTGTGCTTGAGTAATTTTATCAAGCGATCGCCCTTTGGCAATCAATAGTTCATTCACAACAAACATCCCACTCCTACCGCCCAGGCTGGAGTTGTGCTTACGTGCCCCTGGAGCCACTGCTCGAATCAGACCGAATTCCCGTGTCAAAATCGTCACTATTTTATCCGATTCTCCCAGCGCCTGGGTTTTAAGATTAATACCAGTTGCTTTGTAGGTTCTACTCATTAGTTATTAGTAGTTATTAGTCATTAGTAATTAGTCATTGGTCATTAGCTTCGGACAAATGACAAAGGACAAATGACTATTCACCCTTTCCCAAGTTATCGCGCTGACGGATCAAATCCATACCGCGAGATGTGCCTAATCTAGTAGCACCCGCTACGATTAAGTCTAGGGCTTGATTGATAGTGTGGATACCACCTGAAGCTTTAATTCCCACCCTTTCTTTGGCAAATTCCTTCAAAAGTCGTACATCTGCCACTGTTGCACCACCATTCCAACCAGTACTGGTTTTTAAGAATGCTGCTCCTGCCTCCATAGCTATTTCAGCAGCTATTTTTTTCTCCGCATCTGTCAACAGGTTAGTTTCCAAAATTACCTTGACTGTTTGCCCAGTCTCTTCACAAATTTCAGCAATCTCCCGGTGGACTTCTTCAGTTTTGCCAGCTTTCAACCAGCCCAAGTTCATTACCACATCCAACTCAGTGGCCCCACTATCTGCCGCTTCTTGAGCCTCATACAGTTTCACTGCTGAAGTCGTTGCACCAGAAGGAAAGCCAATCACCGTACAGACTTTCGGGTTTTTACCGTGGAGGAGTTCTACTGCTTGCTTAACATGAGCGGGAAACAGACAAACCGCCGCAAAGTTGAATCTATATGCTTCTTCACACCATTGCTCAACCTGCTCTGGAGTAGCCGTTGGCATTAACAGGGAGTGATCGATAAATGGCGCAATATCAATGTCTGGATAGTCTGCTGCCATCGTGTCTTCTGCCAGTGATTGATTATTAAACTTTATAAAAAATTAAAACATTTCTTATATATCTATTAAATCACATTTATTACAAGTTTATCCTGAAAACAAGCTGCCGACTTATCTGGAATATTGACTTTACAGATATCCCGGAATTACTGTAAGTATTTAAATTGACGTTAAATGGTAGTAAGGCTAGGAAGATCAACAGCGTTGTTCACACTAATTCCTAAGAAGTTAAAAATAGTTTTAGCTAATGCCTTCGATGCTAAATAGGGAACGCCATTACCAATAGTTTTAAACATATTCGTGAGTGACATATTCTCTGGAAGTGTAAAATTTGCAGGCAAAGATTGGATAGCTAAAGCTTCTGCTACAGATATTCGCCGGACTTTGTAAGGATGTAAATGTACTTCATTATTTCCATAGCAAGCTGTTGGAGAGTAACGCCATCTATGCAGACGCTTGAAAGACTTCCTGGAATTATCTCCTTCTTGAACAGCAGCAAATTTTGTGATACCTGCCCTTGGTTTAAAATAGTGTTCAGCATTAAGATGCTTCAGAACGTTGTTTTTTATAAACCAGTATTCAACTGTCAGTTCTTCCAGTATGCCATCAGGACAAGGTATCAGAGAATTTTCTTTGAATGGTTCAGAGTTGCACCAGGGATAAGCAAAAACTTTTTCTTGAGCATATAAAATGTAATTATTCCAAGGAAAATTATCTTTAGATAGTAATCTTTTTTTATCAACCTCTATTTTCATTTCCTCAAGAAAACTATTTTTAAAACCAATTAAAATAATTCTTTCTCTATCCTGGGGTACACCATATTCGATAGCATTAATTAACCGCTCTGTTAATATATAACCTGCTTCCTGTAATTTTTGCTTGAGCGATTCAAAAAATAAACGGTGTTTTGTCGTCTTCCATAAACCCTTAACGTTCTCAAATAAAAAGAAATCGGGAATATTTCGGCAAATTAATTCAACATAAGAAGTGGAAAGCTTGCCATTATCTCCTAAACCTCCTCTATTTTTCCCACCAATAGAAAAATCAGGACACGGAGGCCCGCCGATGAAACCAATTATATTATGAGATTTGCGGCAGTCTTTGACTAATTCTTGAAGGCGTTGTGCTTCTTTTCCGGCAATAAGATTTGTTACATCTGCCCCTTCACCCTGATCATATCCATATTCAGGCGATCGCATTTTCAGAACTTCCCGCGAATGGCGATAGGCGGCGATGAATGGGGGGAAGATTTCATTGACATAAACAATATTAAAACCACTGGTTTCAAAACCTAAATCTAGGAAACCTGAGCCAGCAAAAAAAGAGAAAATACAAGGGCGATCGCTCATTGAATGACTAGTGTTATAAAACAGTATTCTTAATATCAGATATTTCTAAAATTGATTATTTCCTTCTATCTAGAGGAAATTAATACTAACTATCCCAATTTGGTCTTAGGGGTTGCCAAACCCTAAGTATATTAGGGTTTATACGTAAGTACCACTAAAAAATTAACAATATAAAGACTGCTTAAATAGTAAAAAAAATTCATAATGCCTCTAAGTATTTCAGTTCAAAGTTTACTCAATCTTTAAGGAAAATCCCTGACATAAAAAGAGTCTGGAGCCACAATTAAATATAGGAGTTTCCAACCTCCAAATGATATTTCAGACAAATATTTGTCATTAAATAAAAATCGGGCTACTTCGGAATAATTTTTTATGCGGATTTTGATTTACTCGTACAACTACTATCCAGAGCCAATCGGTATTGCCCCATTGATGACTGAATTAGCAGAGGGACTAGTAAGACGTGGGCATCAAGTGCGCGTAGTCACTGCTATGCCCAACTACCCTGAGCGTCAAATTTACCAGGAATATCGGGGCAAGCTGTATCTCAACGAAGAGAAAAATGGCGTTGAAATTCAACGCAGTTACGTTTGGATTCGTCCAAAACCTAACCTATTAGATCGGGTGTTACTAGATGCTAGTTTCGTTGTCACTAGTTTTGTGCCCGCCCTCTTCGGTTGGCGTCCAGATGTGATTCTCTCAACATCGCCATCCTTACCAAGCTGTGTACCAGTTGCTCTCTTAGGATGGTTACGTGCTTGTCCTGTGATCTTAAATCTACAAGACATATTACCAGAAGCAGCCGTCCACGTCGGTCTACTGAAAAATAAATTGCTCATCCAGTTGTTTACATTACTGGAAAAATTTGCTTACCACAGTGCTAGCAAAATTAGCGTCATCGCCGATGGGTTTGTAGATAATTTGCGATCTAAGGGCGTAAAAGCTGACAAAATTGTGCAAATTCCCAACTGGGTTGATGTAAATTTTATCCGCCCTTTGCCTAAAGAAAATAATTCTTTCCGCACGGCACATAATCTGAATGGTAAATTTGTAGTACTTTATTCTGGTAACATTGCCCTAACCCAAGGCTTAGAAAGTGTCGTCAAAGCTGCTTCTGTGTTGCGCCATATCCCAGATATCGTTTTTGTCATCGTTGGAGAGGCAAACGGTTTACAGCGATTGCAACAGGAATGTCTAGATTGCGGCGCAGATAACGTTTTGCTACTACCATTTCAACCGCGCAAATGTTTGCCAGAAATGTTGGCAGCTGCGGATGTTGGTTTAGTGGTGCAAAAGAAAAATGTTATATCCTTCAATATGCCGTCAAAAATTCAAGTGCTACTTGCCAGTGGACGAGCCTTAGTTGCCTCTGTTCCCAACAATGGTACGGCAGCAAAAGCCATTAGGCAAAGTGGCGGCGGAGTTATCGTTCCTCCAGAAGATCCCCAAGCTTTAGCGATCGCAATTTTAAATTTGTACGAAAACCCCGAAAAAGTCAAAACTCTGGGTTACAAAAGTCGTCAGTATGCTGTTGAACACTACGCTTTTGAGCAAGCTTTAAATCAGTATGAGTCTTTATGTTACTCATTGACGGCAAATCGTCGAGCAATTCAGTCTACAACAGTTACAAAACAAGAAGTTTGATCTCTGGCAGTAGAGTTACATTACATAAGTACCCTTTCAGTGGTCTATGCCCTCAAAATCTAAGTATAAGGGGATTCTGAGACTAAGGTAATTAAACATAAAACCCTTGGGAGATAGATTCCCCGACTTCTGGTGAGAATTCGGGGACTTGGGCATGATGTTTATATGAGTCTGCTCAGTTGGATTGTATTTTTAGCTTTCTTGGGTGGAAATTCTTGCTGGAAAGCTATTGGTTGATTTATCGCTGCACAACAACCATCTGCAATTGCTGATGTCAAAATCTAAACAGCCAATTATCAAACTAGTACGGCACAGCGTAAATAAACCACCTATTCCAAATCAATGAAACGCTTTCGCTGTATTCATTTTTAACTTTTAATTTTTAATTTTTAATTCCGCCCTTCGGTACTAGCCCCATAGACACCTGTTTTTTTGTTAGTATTCAAAAAAACCTATTGACACATTTGGCAGATCAATTGTTTGTTTTTTGTAAGTAAATGTAAACAATTGTTTCAAAAGGAAGAAAGCACCTGAGGTTTAATGACTGATTATTTCCAAGGAAATTTCCCATTGCAATCTGTTCCACTGATGAAGAGTGCGGTAATAAGCCACGGCCAAACCGAAGATGCGAGCGAAAAATTAGCTGCAACGATCGCTGTTGCAGCATCAGACCGCAAAGCGGGTGAAATTTTATTGCTCAAAGTCACAGAGGTATCTTACCTGGCGGATTACTTTGTGATGATGACTGGCTATTCTAAGGTACAGGTCAGGGCGATCGCTCAAGCAATTGAAGGAAAAGTCGAAACTGAGTTGCAACGCCGTCCCTTAAGGACAGAAGGAAAACTTGAGGGGAGTTGGGTACTACAAGACTATGGTGATGTGATCGTTCACATCATGATGCCCAAAGAACGGGAGTTTTATAATTTAGAAGCGTTCTGGATTCATGCAGAGCGTATTTCCCTTCCAGAATCTGATGAGGGTGAAGGTAAACGAACATGATTAGGTCTTCGGTTTCTAATTGCCCAGTTCCTACAGACCAACAACCGCTCAATGAGTACGAAGAGTTAAAAACTTCCTGGCTATTTCGTGATACCACTTTAGATTGGCGCGAGTATATCACAAAACTTGTTTGGATTTGGGGTTTATCTTGGCTCTTAGCAGCACCTGTGGCGGCAGCAAGTTTTCCTCCCCACAAGTATATTGCACATTTTATCCTCTGTGGTGCAGCCGCAGCGAGTGTCGGGGTAGTATTGGTACTGGTAAGATTGTACTTAGGCTGGTTCTACGTGTGCGATCGCCTTTGTAGTCCCACAGTATTTTATGAAGAGTCCGGCTGGTATGACGGCCAAACTTGGATAAAGCCACAGGAAGTCCTTAACCGCGATCGCTTAATAGTTGCATACGAAATCAAACCCATTCTGCGGCGGTTACAATTTACCTTCGCTGGCTTGGCGGGAATGTACGTTACTGGTACTATAGTTTGGCATTTGTTTTAAAGAGTCATTGGTCATTGGTAAGCCAGTGCGGTCTTCTCCCAAAGGGAGAGGCTAGCGCTAAGGGGGTTTCCCCCATTAGCAACTGGCGTTCGCCCTTGGCGTGCCGGAGGCATCACCCGAAGGGTCATTAGTCCTTAGCTAATGACCAATGACTAATGACTAAATTAATTAAAAAAGGTGATAAATATAAACCCATGACAATGGGAAAACGAACTCAAGCCACAGCACTGGAAGTCCGGTTGCTGCGGGAAGGTATTATTGAATCCAGGCATATAGTGCACGCTGTTGTCTGCGACGAACGAGGACGGGTTCTAACCGTTGCCGGAAATTCTGAAACTGCTGCATTTATCCGTTCAGCCCTCAAACCATTTCAGGCACTCGCAGTCACCACTACAGGTACACTAGAACGCTATCAACTCAGCGATCGCGACTTAGCAATTATCACAAGTTCCCACAAAGGAACAATAGATCAAGTCCGACAGGTATTTAACATCCTTTGGCGGGCTGATCTTGACCCGACTATACTCCAGTGTCCAATTCCTGAAGGTAAGCGGAGTCCTCTGGAATACAATTGCTCTGGAAAACACGCAGGGATGTTAGCCGTTTGTCAGCAGCGCCATTGGCCTTTAAATAACTACTTGGATCGCAAACACCCAATACAGCAGTTAATTTTGGGCAAAGTAGCAGAGTTGCTGCGAATGCCAGCAGCAGAATTTATCAGCGCTCATGATGACTGTGGCGCACCAACTTATCTGATGCAACTCGGTCACATGGCATCTTTATATGCACTGTTAGCTTCTAGTACCAATCTGGATATGGAGCGCATTGTCCGGGCTATGACTCATCACCCCGCGATGGTCGCAGGAGATGGAGAATTTGATACGGAACTGATGCGTTTAACTCCAGGGGAACTAGTCAGTAAAACTGGTGCCGAAGGAGTGCAGTGCATTGGTAGACTCGGTGAAGGCTTGGGATTGGCAATCAAAGTCATGGATGGGGCCAAACGAGCAAAATATGCCGTGGCGATTCACTTACTCCAGCAAATGGGTTGGATTAGTCCCAGCGCCGCCGAAAGCCTCTCAGAAAAGTTTGTCACCTTAGGGAAATACAAGCGTTTAGAAGTAATTGGAGAATTATCATTTTTGTAGTTGCCAAACTCTTGACTATGGGTTATGATAAAAAAGTCAAGAGCGACGCGGGATAGAGCAGCCTGGTAGCTCGTCGGGCTCAACGGGCAAAGTTAACTAGACGCTTATTAGTTAAGTTTGCTATGGGCGGTACATAAAGAAACTTATGTGCGTTTATCTGTCAAACTCGGGGAAGCCAATAGCGCGGTAATCCCGAACCAAGCTCCAGAAATGGAGAAGGTGTAGAGACTGGAAGGCAGACACCCTAACGATAAGGACGAGGGTGAAGGGACAGTCCAGACCACAAACCAGTAAATCTGGGCAACGAAAGTTGTAGTTGGTAAGCATAACCCGAAGGTCAGTGGTTCAAATCCACTTCCCGCCACCAAATTGAAATGAAACCCCAGAATTTTAAAAGATTCTGGGGTTTTGTTTTATTTAATTTTATTTTGCAGATGGACACAAAGCTTAGAGGAGACATAGCTGAACAAGCTGCTGTTCTTCATGCCTTAAAGCGTGGTTGGGGAGTTTTGAAACCTGTTGGTGATAGACTACCTTATGATTTAGTATTTGATGTTGAGGGAACTCTAGTTAAAATTCAAGTCAAATATGCTTGGTTCGATGAACCTTCGGGCAATTATGTTGTAGATAATCGGCGCACTAAAACCAATCGGCGACAAATGCTTCGAGAAGCGTATAAGCCCGCAGACTTTAATTTTGCTTTAGTTTATATAGAAAATCTTGACCTGTTTTATATCTTCCCAATAGACATATTCATTGGCTACGGTAGCGAAATACACCTTGTTGAAGCTGAGAAAAGACAGTGCAAACCGCGTTCGGCAGAATATAGGAATGCTTGGGAGTTAATTTCAGCAAAATCTCTAAGTCAAGAAAATTGCGTTTGTTCGGTTGTTGAACTTGAAAAAGCAATCTGGCACGAAAGTAACCCCGATTAAGTAAAGTTCTTTCATCAACAATTACAACTGCATAGACTACTGAACTTTCATTCAGTTTTGTTTTCACCCTGCTAATATAATCCGGGAGTTCCATCAGGAAATTAACTCTGAGTGGATGCTAATTGTTTTTGTGTATTATCCCATATTTCATAGAATACACTCCACTCAAAAAAGTCCATTGCATCTCCTAATTTACCAGCTTTAAATTGTTGATAAAAACTGCTTGATGACATATCATATTGTGCTTCAAATGTTTTTAAGCGATTCTCTAAGTCTAATATATCTTTCTGAATTGACTGAGGAACTTTTAAAGATGGCGCTGCGGCAGTAATTTTTGTTTCTAAAAGTTCGCGTTCTTCTTCGGATAAGGATAAAATAATCTGCGCTATACATTCAACTAGTTTTGTATTCATATTTATTTATCCTGTAAATCTTAGACTCTTGCAATAACTCAATGTTAGCTTAGTAAAGATTTGCGTAGAGTTGTAGCATTTTATGTTGAATTAGTTGGGACTACTGATCATAGTGAGGTTTGGGAGTTAATTTTTCAGGCATCTGTAGGTAAAGAAAATTGTGTTCCATCGCCTGTTAAATTCCCAGAAGCAGGTTTTTAATCTATTCTGGAAGAAATAGCCATCTAAAAGGCGCGGAGAATCATGGTTGTGAAGTTGCAGCGACCAATTTTAGTGGGAGGATTGGGACTGTCCTTTTCTCTGTGGATGTTGGACAGTTGGCACGATTCGATAGTGCAGGTAGGTGAGTTTGGTTTGTTGAGTGCTTTAGCTGTAGGCGGTGGTTTGTGGTTATTCCAACAAAATCGCCCGAAAAACAGTTTAGAGCAGCTAGATGGGATGCTGGTAAATCGGGCGACTGTGGAAAGTGCGATCGCTAAAACTGAAACTGTAATTAACCAACTGGCACAAGAATCAGAAAATCATCCGGCGTTACAAACACTCAGAGAACAAGTTGCCCAATTGTTGTGGGAATTAGACAGACAAGAAATTAAAGTGGCTGTGACTGGCGGTAAATCCGTGGGTAAAAGCACTTTAATTCAAGTGCTAAAGCAAAATGTCGAGACACAAAATTTTGTGTCTTTAGAAGAGACAGCACCTTTATTTAGAGAAGCGGGTGAAAATTCCGATGCGGCTGTTTTAGCAGAAGTAGCAAAATCTGATTTTGTTCTATTCTTGACAAACGGTGATTTGACAGACTCAGAATTTCAAACCTTACAGCAGTTAAAGGCAGCAAATCAGCCGGCAATAGTAGTTTTCAATAAACAAGATCAGTATTTAGCCGATGAAAGCGCCAGCATCTTGCTGTCATTGAAACAGCGAATGCAGGGAAATGTAGTTGCAACAGCCGCCTCTCCCATTACCATCAAAGTCCGAAAGCATGAGGCTGATGGTGCTGTGCAAGAGTGGATGGAACAACCAGCAGCAGATATCCAGCAGTTGACGCAGCAGTTGGGTGAAGTTTTGGTACAGCAAAGACAAAGCCTGGTTTGGCTAACTACCATGAGGAAAGCTGGCTTGTTGAAAGCTGAGGCGAAAAACTGGTTGAATGGAACCAGACGCGATCGCGCCACCCCAATTATTGAACAATATCAATGGATAGCTGCGGCTGCTGCCTTTGCTAACCCAGTACCAGCCCTTGATATTTTGGCCACTGCGGCAATTAATGCTCAAATGGTAATGGATTTGGGTAATATCTATCAGCAGAAATTTTCTTGGGAACAGGCACAAACTGTAGCCGGAACAATGGGAAGTTTGATGCTGAAACTCGGTTTAGTTGAACTTTCGACAAAGGCAATTAGTACTGTTCTTAAAAGCAATGCCGTTACCTTTGTTGCTGGTGGCTTAGTGCAGGGAGTAAGTGCAGCTTATCTGACTAGAGTCGCAGGGTTAAGTTTAGTTGAATATTTCCAACAGCAGGAAATAGCGATCGATTCTGGGACTGGTTTAAATTTGGATAATTTGCGGCAAACTTTGCAAAAGGTATTTCAGCAAAATCAGCAGATTGGTTTTTTGCAGGGGTTTGTTAAGCAAAGTATGAAGCGTTTATTGCCAGAAGTACAACAAGTTGAAGTAGTTGGCATTCAGAAGGCAGTGGGATAATCTCATACAGAGGCGCAGAGTTTTTCTTAGCGCCTTTGTGTGAATATCAAAACTAGTTTGGAATACTTAAGAAGTAAGTATATGAGCGATACAAGCAGATATGGTAAATATTATTGGTGTATTAATAGTAATCCGTAAAGACCTAAGAGGATGTTTTAAAAGTCCTCTGGTCGGTAGAAAAAAGTTTTAGATCCCCCTAAATCCCCTTTTTTAAGGGGGACTTTGATTCCGGTTCCCCCCTTTTTAAGGGGGGTTAGGGGGGATCTAAAAGTGCCTAAAATTACAGCCAACGACTTTTCAAACATCCTCTAAAATTTACCCAAGCCTATTTTAGGCTTGGGCGTATTTAAGAATTATCGTGAGAGTTGGGAGTTATCAAAAAATTGTAAATAAGGGTAGTTAGCTAAACAGCACCACTGTTTCTATTAAACAGAATAGCTATAGTTTTAAAAATTAGCTTTAAATCGTACACCAAACTCCAATTTTTTTGATATTGCAAATCCAGACGAATTACATCTTCAAAACTACGGACTGTAGAACGTCCATTTACTTGCCATTCGCCAGTCATACCAGGTTTAACATCTAAACGTTGCCACTCCGGTACTTCATAGCGTTCTACTTCATCGGGTGTGGGTGGTCGAGTGCCTACTAAACTCATCTCTCCTTTAAGGACGTTCCAAAATTGGGGTAATTCATCAAGACTAGTTCGCCGTAAAAATCGCCCTACCTTGGTAACTCTGGGGTCATTCTCATTCTTGAAAAAGGCACCTTGCACTTGGTTTTTGACTTGGGATTTTTTCGCTTCCGCATCCACACACATGGAACGGAATTTCCAAATTTCAAACCGCTTACCCATCCAGCCACAACGGGTTTGACTAAAGAAAATGGGGCCAGGATCATTAATTTGAATAGCGATCGCAATGGGAATAAACAAAACTCCTGTAATTAATAAACCGACTATTGACCCTATAATATCTAAGAACCGTTTCATCCAAGATGCCACAGAAGGGTGAGTAGTGGGTAACTGCTCAACTTTCCGGGAAGTTGTCTTCCGATTATCTACTAGGTCTTCTTGTTCTATTAGCGACCCATCCTCCACAGACTCAAGGGGAAAAACTTGATCCAATCCCGTAAGTTTTAGGACTGCCATTACCTGAGGTGTTACATTCCGCAATGTTAATGTAATCTCTTTCGTCTGGGCGTATTTAAAATTACTGACCAAGGCACCTAAGCCACTACTGTCCATAAAAGTAGTTTGGTGAAAGTCAATGATAATTTCCTTCGGATGTGAATTGGGCTGGATTAAGCTTTGGCAGGTTTGCTTAAAGCCTAAAGCCTCCAGCACGCTTAACCGCGTCGGCATCTGCACTATAGCCGTGTCGTTTAGGGAATGAACTGGAAAATCGACCTCTGTCGGTTGGCTAGTCATGAAGCTCTGCACTTTCGTTGCCATGTATAATGTAATCTGCCAAACACCACTTTGTCCTACAAAATTACTTCACCTAATATCGGAATCAGTAGTAATAGGACTAATTTCTATTTACCGGGGCTGAGATTGGAGATCGCTAGCGACGATTCACAATAGAACAAGAAGCCAAAAAATATCCTTGCTGTTGTGCCGACGCAGCGCGATCGCGTTGCTCTCATCATAATGATTGCTAAAAATACGGTTACACCTACCGCACGCCTGATTGAGGTCTTTTCTGCCATTCAAGGAGAAGGACTGAATGTAGGGACACGTCAGATATTTATTCGTTTTGCTTTATGTGATTTGCGCTGTCACTTTTGTGATAGTGCCCAGACTTGGAATGCACCTGCTACTTGTCGGATAGAGCGATCGCCTGGATTGCGCGACTTTGAAATCCACTCTAACCCTGTCCCATTACCCATATTAATCGAATGGGTAAAACAGCAAAATCTACCTTGTCTACACGATAGCATTAGCTTAACTGGAGGCGAACCACTTCTTCATGCCCCATTTTTAACGCAGTTTCTACCTCAAGTGCGAGCCATAACTGGTCTACCTATATACTTAGAAACTGGCGGACATCGCCCAGAACAACTAGCAATGATTCTCCCCTATTTAGACTCTGTAGGTATGGATTTCAAATTGCCCAGTGTTAGCGGCGAAAGTCATTGGCAAGAACATAGTAAATCTCTCCAGTTATGTTATGACTCATATTTAAATGTTTTTGTCAAGATAATTGTGTCTCAAAACACAGATCCCGCCGAGTTGGAACGTTCAGCTTCTTTGGTGGCAGAGGTTAGTCCAGATATCTCAGTATTTTTACAACCTGTTACGCCTTTGGCAGTATCTGAACAATTTTCCCCAAGAAGTGTACTTGCCCCTTCAAGCGATCAAGTTTTGACCTGGCAAGCTTTGATGAAGCGGTTTATCAAACATGTGCGTGTGATCCCCCAGACGCATAAAATGCTGAACCAGTTGTAAAATTTGAGTTTGATAAAGATGTAGTCAAGAAAAAAGTAAGATTTTGTGAGGCTGTTGCAGGCAATCTAATTAGCTCAATCAAAAGACCTCTCCCTGGTTTTACTGCCTAAAACCGTCCCTCTCCGATTCGGAGAGGGATAGACTTTAGGGACTGACAAGAAATAAATTATCCATCTTGTGGGGTGGGCAACATGAGCGCCCTAAATCTGGGACGGGTGGGGACACCCATCCCACAAGAAAATTTGGGATGTTTTTTTATTTGTCAGTCCCTTAACAGGTAGGGAAGAGGTTCATCGAACTCAGGTTGATTTGTTTTTACAGTGAGTCCTCATCTGGAGTTTTGGATTTAGCTTTTGCCTTATTAGCACTGCGTTTGAGAGCAGAGAGTCTTGCTTCATATCTCGACCGTTGGCGCTTACCAGGAGTATTGTCAATCAGGGTTTTTAAGGCGCTGCCAAGACTCTTGTAGGCATTGGGGAGGCTATAACCAAAACGAGTTGCTAAGGCGATCGCTTTCTCATCAGCATTCAGCAATTCTTTTAGTTGCTTTTCCCCATTATTCTTTTGATACAGTCGCCAGCCTGACACACCACACAGCGACAAAGCTAACACCAGTAGCAATCCATCTTGTACCCACAATTCACCTACAGCACCACCTAAACCGATGGCTAGTGCTGCCATTTCCCAACCATCTTTAGGAATTGTGTCATTTTGAACGCGAGCAACTTCATGCCAGAACAGCAGATTACGCTGATCCATTGCGAGGGCATCCCATTTCACCAAGTCAATTTGAATTTCTACCTGGTCTTTACCAATTTCTTCGCAACGAACCAGGGGTGGATTGACCTCAGTTGTGCCTTCAACCGTGACCCAGCTCTGTAATTCTGGCGGTAATAAGCCTTTCAACCGCCGTAGTTCACTCATTTCCGCTTTGGCAGAGGAGGTTGCATAGGATGTCATAATATCCAGCCCCAGAAAATTTCAGTATATAGTGAGGGTATCACTTTGGAGTATAGCTATTTAAGTGATGTTCCGTCTCACTCGCCCTTAAAACTTCCTCGTTTTTTTCGCGCTTCCATTGCTTTTTCCAGCAAATCTAACAATCCTGGGGCTTCTTCTTGGATACTGAGTAACAGTCTTTCCCCAAGTTCTATATTCCCCGGATCGAGACCTGTGGCCATCACTTGTTTTAGGCGAGGTATCGCTATGCCATCCACAATCTGAATTAACCCACTCAGACAACGGTGAAATTGTCTTTCTGTGAGAATGGAGTCTTCTAAAGGAAACTCAATAATTGCACGAATTTCACCATCGGATGGGTCATACTCCCATTGCAACATTTTGGTTTCCCAGGAAATGGCAAGCATTGTCTGTAGGATAATTGCCTTGTGAGGATGGTCTTGAATTCCTGCCAGAACTTGAGGGGCAAATACCCGAAAAAATTTTCCTTCTTCATCCAACTGGACAACTATTAGGAAATCTTCTAAGTTATCAGCCTCCACACCTGTTATAATTCGGTCTTCTTCATCATCAAAACGGTAGTCCCAACCAAGGTTGTCTAAATAGTTGGCAATCTGTTTGAGGTTAGCTCCCATCCAGTCCTCCGTAAGGGTACTCCCACCACACCGCAGGTTGCCGGGATGGGGAATTGCGATCGCGTCATGAAAGCCACGATAAAAGTAGGCTTTTGACACTATAACCGGCTATTTTATCAAAGATTTCTGCCAAGATAGAAGAGACAAAAATCATTTTTCAGAGCAGCTACTAATTATTTATGTGAATAAAACTAATCGATTTAGTCGTAATCTAACTAATCCACAAATAGTTTTAATTACTCGGCTGTATTTATTCCTGTTCAGACCGAACTTTCACTAGCAATTTGGAATGTCTTGGGGCCACATATAAGATATTTAACAGCTATTTTTCTGGAAGATAATTCTTGATTCTGGATATTTTGTAATTCAGTCATTTCAGTTTTTTGAGTTTTTTATGTGGTGAGGTGGCTGAAGTTGAACCCGCAGTGCCAGGATAGACTATGTTAGTGAATAATTTGTTTGTTTAAGCGATCGCTATCGTACTTAGTATAGAATAATCGTCATTATGGGAGCGTAGGCAAAGCCCAATCTAGGCATTCCTTGTAATTTTCGGTTAATATAGCTACAAAATAGATATTCAAATCATGGCTGCAAATAGAATCAGGGTTGCTAAAGATAAGGCTGAGTTAGTGAAATCTCTAGTCGCATCAAAAGACACAACTGGGCCTTTTCAGACTTATGTAGAAGTAATGGTGTTTGCAGCAGCGTTGGGCGTTAAAAATAAAAAGCGCGTTCCTTTAGAGGTAATTTCTAAAGATTTATCACCACTGCGACAAGATTATTTTACTAGTAGTTTCACTCTATTAATTAATTTGTTGGCTATCACCGAAACAGAAAACATTAAGATTATAGATGATGATAATGTAGCTGACGAGGAACGCATTCACATTTTTGAAGAGTATGCTAATGCTGGTTTAGAGATTATACAAAATGAACTGCGTGGAGCAGTAGACTATTCAGAGCGACTTTTATTAATTCTCAGTTATGAGAGAAATAATACAGAGCAGCAAGATGAGGAATTTGATCTAACCAAATTCCTATCTTGACTTTTAAGTAATGCTTCAAAGCAATAACTTTACATCCACCCCAGTGTAATTTTTACTGTTTTGACTGCATCTGTTACTGCACTAACAGTAGCAGATATTCTATATGGCTTGTCTGGATTTTTAGGTTGGGCATCTATTCTAATTACGTTATCCTTCCAAAGTTGGTTTTCTCTTGACCAATCTAACTGTGCTAGTTGTGAAATTTTTTCTTCATTAAAATAATTGTTTTCTGGATCATATATATAGTGCAATAAACGCCCTAAAACTTCCAGTCCAACGCTTATACCTAGAATACAGTCTTCTTTAAATGCAGTTACTTCATCTGTTGTGATTTCTTCAACAGTTGTATCAGCAATATACTCAGTGTTACTACATTCTGAGAAAAATCTATTAAGACAGATAACCAAAGGATCTGATGCTTGATAAACATCATAATCTCGAAGCTGATTACCTGGATCGTTAGTAAAAATGCAACTTACAAACCTAGCTATAAAATTTGTTGTGTAAATCAGCTTTTGTTTAGTTGCAGGACTTGATTTAATTTTCTCTGTCTTACCCTGAAACATTGGCACTCGTTTTATTAATTCTTTAGTAATACCAACTCGGCCAGAGAACTCACCAAATGATAATAACAATGATTTATCAAGTTGTTTTGTTTGAGCCATGTCTCTGAAATCTGCCTGACATTGTTGAAAATCACCCTCTAAAACTAGAGTAATTGCAAAATCATCATCACTGATTAAGTGGCTTTCAGTACTTTCTATCAATTCATGAATTGCACGTTTACGATGTTGTCCATCTGTGATATCTAACTTGACTCCACGACGAATAACAACTAGACAAATGCCCCTACCAAGTTCAAGAATTGTTATGTCTTTTGGAGCTACATTAGCAGTCAAAGTTCCGACAATCCAAGGTTTTTCTTTTCGAGAACGGTCAACAATATATTTTTTAATTTCATCAGCATGACCTTTAACCTCTGGGCGATTTTTACCAGAATCAGGATCATTCCCAGTTGATGGTTTAGCTTGGAGAAGACCAGAAAAGTCACTCGCAGGTACATTAATTTGCAACATTGTCCGCTTTCCCTGCTGAAAAATTAGCCCCGGATAGCAGCGATCGCGATGATATTGTGAGAAAAATGGCTCAATAAAGGAGCTAAACTGAGCTTTAATCTGAGGAGAAATGCTATTGTTCCCATCCTCAATTGGTTGAGTCATATCAATACCTAATATAAATTAGTAGATGTTAGCAAACATGATATGCAACCCTTATGGACTGTAGCATCGGTAAAAACCACACTGAAAATCCATACTTAACTTTGCTAGCTCAGAATATTTGGAAGTCCTACCGCTTTCGGTTCAACAAACTTGCCATCAAAACCTATAGTTTTATCTTCCACAGTCCTAGCATCCGCTAAAGCTTTACGAAGTTCAGCACGTTCCATCTGTTCCTGAATTCCACCCAGGATGTAAACTAATAACTTCGCCGCCAAATCTCGTCCAGCAACCTGAACTCGCTTTTTATTTGGGTCATACAAAATCCCATACCAGAGAGATTGGGGATACTCCATACCACTAAAACCACCTTGCTGGTCAAACTTCCGCAGTTTCTTAAAAATATCTGCTAAGGAAAAACCTTTTTTAAAAACCAAAATTCCCAAAGCTTGCGCTAATGCAACTTGAGCAACCGGACGGAAAAGCATATTTCCTTCACCTCCATCTTTCTCAAAGCTGAAGCGCCGTAAAGCTGGTGTATCCTCGTGTTCTAAAATTTTGTAACTAGAAAGACTAGCCAAAGAATCAAATAGCTTTTTAAATTCCTCAATTCCCTGCTGAAGTTCTTCATCCTCTGGACGCATGGGAATTAGACCTTTCTCCAAGGGTTTCCAGTGGGGGAACTTTTGAGCCAAATATCGCTCAGACATATCTTGCAGAGCTTGCAAAGTCGTCAAAACTGTAGAATTGGAAGCCACTGTTGCACTATTCCAATTAACACGGGGATTGCGATCTTGTTTTTGTTCTAATAGTGGATGTGTAACTGCAATTTTTCTAGCAACGATCGCAAAACCATCATCTTCATTCAACTGTGTTAGTTGCCCTTTAGTTAAGGGTGCAGCCATCAGGTTAACATGAACAAAAATCGATCTTACTCTCCGCCTCGCCTGGGTGCGAGTTTCCCCAGCCGCTACTGCACAGATGAACTCAATACCAATTTTTTCTTTGGGTAAATTTTGCAAGTAAGCAAGGTCTACTTGGTACTTGTCAATCAAATCATTTACTGTAATAAAACTGTCATCAGCACCTTTATCTTTTTTATAGCGCTGGAGTTTGCGAGTTTTAATTAACTCCATCAACCCCTGTACACCCATTAATCGGTGTTGACCATCTAGTGCATAAATAGTTACATCATCCTCAGAAATATTTAGCAGACCTACTTTAGCGTCTTTATCTAGGGGGATGAAATCAGTAGTAGACTTTGTAGCTCGTCCTTCACTATCCCACTCAGCAGCTTTAGGATTATCCACCCACGGTTGATTAATTACTACCAGCACTGGCGGAAACTTGTGATTTTGTCGAGCCGCTAAATACTGGACTAGCGGTGCTTGACGTGACCAATCAAGGGGACGCTGTTGAATTTCATCAATACTATCTGCGTCAATCTCGACATTATCAGTCTCAGAATTATACTTTTTTTGAAACAGAGGTAAGCCAGAGGCGAAGTGAACCCGACCGGCAAACCATTCCAAGGTAACAGAGCTAACATAAGCCTCAGTACCACCCATCTCGGTTTTTTGAACGAGAATCTGATCTTTTCTCCCTAAAAAGTTCTCTAGGAGTAAAGCTAGTACCTGTTTTTCCTTGTTTTCCCGTTCCAGGTACTCTCTAGCGATGTCAGCAGTTGAGTCAGATGAACTATCTTTCATGTTAAATTTTAAAAACAGAATAAGATTATGTAGTTTAATTATCCAGAAAATTGGATATTAGTAGTAAAGTTTTTAAAAACTTTTATTTAACCCAGGTCGGTGGGTTTTGTATGTATAACGAATTCTATTCGCCCGAATATTATGCCAGTGTTTCCAGAGAGAAGGAGAAATGACTACAGCACAACAACCAGAAAATAAAGTTCAGCAAGCACGTACTGTAGCAGATTTAGTGGAAGATATCAAAGCTCTCACCACTGAAATTCAAGAATTGTATTGTTTAGATGAGATTCCTTGGGTTTTAGGCGTATCTTGGGGAAAAGACTCTAGTACAGTATTGCAGCTTGTATGGAATGCGATCGCGGCTCTTCCTCCAGAAAAAAGAACTAAAACAGTCTATGTAATTACAACAGATACGAAGGTAGAAAATCCTGTAGTGTCTGCTTGGGTTCGCAAATCCTTGCAAAATCTCAAAGTAGCTGCTAATAAACAGGGGATGCCAATTGATCCACATCTACTACAACCAGTAATTGAAGACACATTTTGGGTAAATCTTATTGGTAAGGGATATCCAGCACCTCGTAACCAGTTTCGTTGGTGTACACCACGTTTAAAAATTAATCCTGCTAATCAATTCATCCGTGAAATAGTTAGAGCTAACGGTGAAACAATTCTTGTATTGGGGACTCGCAAAGCAGAAAGCTCCAAACGTGCTGCCACAATGAAAAAGCATCAACTTGATAGAGTACGCGATCGCCTGAGTCCTAATGCCAGCTTACCCAACTCCTTAATTTATACCCCTATTGAAGATTGGAGTAATAACGATGTCTGGATATACCTGAATCAGTGGGATAATCCTTGGGGACAAAGCAATAAAGAATTATTCACTATGTATCGAGGTGCAACAGCCGATAATGAATGTCCACTAGTTGTTGATACTTCTACTCCTAGCTGCGGTGATTCCCGATTTGGCTGCTGGGTTTGCACACTAGTGAGTAAGGATAGATCAATGGAGGCAATGATTCAAAATGATGAAGAAAAAGAATGGATGCAGCCATTATTAGATATCCGTAACGAACTAGATATTAAAGATGATCGAGATAAAAGAGATTTTAGAAGAATTTGGGGTGAAGTCCAACTTTTTGAGCGTAATAAAGATGGGGAGATATCTGTCGAACCAATACCTGGTCCCTATACCAAATATTGGCGGGAACATTGGCTCAGACGATTATTAGAAGCGCAAACAAAAACCCGTCGGACAGCGCCAGAAAATATGCGCGATATCACCCTAATTACTCTCGAAGAAATGAGCGAAATTCGCCGCATTTGGCTAGAAGACAAACACGAATTTGATGATAGCTTACCCCGGATTTATCAAGAAGTGACAGGCGAAGAATTTCAAGACCCCCGTCCTGGTGCTGACTATAGCCTACTAGGTCGTGATGAATGGATAGTATTAGAAGAAATCTGTGAAGGTGACGCGATGCACTTGGAACTGATGGCGAAATTGTTAGACACAGAACGCCAGTATCGCAAAAAGACTCGTCGCGTCGGAATATACGACACCCTAGAAAAATGTTTTAATACGAGTTCCCGTTCTCCAGAAGATGCGATCAAAAATGCTCGTTTAAAACGCGAATTAAGCGAAGCGGTTAGTCAAGGTGATGTTGCAAAAGTCAAGCAGATGACTTTGGGCGATGTTGCAGCAATCAATGAAGTCGATGAAGGTGAAAGTGATGAGCAGGTAACTTGGGCAAGTATGAAATTTAAAAAGGAAAACTCAGAATAATAGAAGACGGGAGTCAACCAAACTACTTAAAGAACGCTTGACAAAGTTGGGTTATCTTAAAACAAGCGAGGTTCTATGATTCAAGCCATACACAAATTAGTAACTTTTGAAGATTTTGCAGCTTGGCGACCGGAGGGTGGGAGATACGAATTACATGATGGCGTGATTGTTGAAATGGCACAACCAGTCGGAGATCATGAAGATGTTGTTGGTTTTTTGGCGCTAAATATATCTATCGAAATTGGGCAACAAAAGCTTCCTTACTTCATTCCAAAAACTGTATTAGTCAAGCCATTTGAAGGTGAATCAGCTTATTCACCAGACATCTTAATAATCAATCGACCAAATTTAGTGAATGAGCCTTTATGGAAAAAAGAATCAACTGTATCTCAAGCTACATCTATTCCATTAGTTATTGAAGTTGTTAGTACTAATTGGCGAGATGATTACTACAAAAAATTAGCTGATTATGAAGGTATAGGTATTCCCGAATATTGGATTATAGATTATGCAGCTATAGGTGCTAGGAAGTTTATTGGCAATCCTAAGCTGCCTACTATATCCATTTATCAATTAATTGATGGTGAGTACCAAGTTACTCAATTTAAAGGCGATACCCATATTGTCTCGCCTACTTTCCCAGAATTGAATTTAACCCCCGAACAGATTTTTCAAGCTGGAGGTGTGCAAATCTAGCTACGCTTACCAACACAGAGACAGATACAATCGTATTTCTTAACAGTTAGTGATGGTATTATCTATGTTTCATAGACAATATTTTTTATCAATGCGTCAGACAAAACCATCTAATTAATTTTATCTGATTCCTTTGATCACAAACTTTCTGCTTCTGCGATCGCTGTCGAACTCATGTTAATCTTAAAAATCAATGATATTTCTTGAACTCGTTCTACAAAACTTTGGCCCCTACAGTGGGAAACAGGTAATCAATCTTAACCCAAAAATTGATGAGGAAAGCTCACACCCAATTATCTTATTAGGTGGGATGAATGGCGGCGGAAAAACTACCCTTATGGATGCCATTCGTCTCGCCCTTTACGGCCCCCGCGCCCAATGTTCTACCCGTGGTAATTTAAGTTATAACGATTTTCTCAATCAATGTGTTAACAACAAAGCGGAAAGTGCGGTCTTGGGGTCTCCCCAAGAGGAGCAACTTTCCAAGAGAATAGATCCAGTTGCAGATACCCGGATTGAATTACTTTTTGAACATATTGAAAACGACAAACCAATAAAATACCGTGTTGTGCGTAGTTGGACAAAAAACCCTAAAGATGGTAAAGATACATTAGGTATTTTAGGCGACAGTGATACCTGGCCTGATGCTTTAGTTAATATCTGGGATGAGTATATAGAAAATCTCCTACCTTTAGGAATTTCTAACTTATTTCTCTTTGATGGTGAACAGGTTAAAGAACTCGCAGAACAGGAAATACCACCACCGATTGTTGTTGAAGCTATTCGCGGACTTTTTGGACTAGAGTTGGCAGATCGTTTGGCAGTTGATTTAGATATTTTAGTTAACCGTAAACGCAAAGAATTTGCTGATACTAAAGATTTAGCTAATCTAGAAGAAATTGAAAAAAGATTGACGCAACAGCAACAAGATTATCAAGAAAGTGAACAGAATTTAGAAAATATCAAAAATCAACTAGAAGAATTAGAAATAAAGCAGCAAGAAGCTTTTGATAAATTTATTTCGGAGGGTGGTAAAATTGCGGCAGAACGCAATCAACTAGAAATACAACAGAAAGCGAAAACTGCGGAAATTGAACAAGTGCGTCAGTTAATGTGTGAATTGGCGGCTGATGTTTTACCCTTAGCATTAATTCCCAATTTACTTACTCAAGTGCAAACCCAGGGAGAACAAGAATTTCGCCATCGACAGATCCAAATTTCCAAAGATTTGTTAATTGAGAGAGATCAGCGCTTACTCAGTTGGCTAAGTCAGGTAGAAATTGCTGTAATACAAGTTGAAAAAATTCAATCATTTCTAGTCGAAGATGTAGAGAATTTATATGCAAAAACTCTCGATATGGAAGCATCTTGGTTATTAGCTGATGATGAAACCTTAAGTCAGCTAGATAATCTCATCTATCATTTGCAAAATTCTCAAATTTCGGCAAAAGAAAAATTAGCTATTATCAAAAATCAAGAAGAAGAAATTATCACTCTGGAAAGACAAGTGCAAACAGCAGCAGCACCAGAAGATTATACAAAGCTCCGTCAGGCAGTAGAAGCGGCACAAAATCATGTTGTTGAAGCTAAAGCAAGTTACGAAACAATTCGCCGTCGGTTAGCTGAATTAGAAACTATTATTGCTAAGTCTAAAAAAGAATTAAGTGAATACACTGTAGAAAATATTAAATATAAAAATAACGAACATATTATTAACTCTGCGGCTAAAGTTCAAGAAACACTCAAGATTTTCCGTGAGAAATTAACCTTGAGAAAACTCAATAAATTAGAGGAAGAAGTTAAAAATTGCTTCCTTTATCTCCTTCACAAATCAGATTTAGTGCATCGTATTGCCATTGATACTAATACTTTCGGACTTTCCTTGTATGATTTCAATGGTAAACCAGTCCCTAAACATCGTTTATCGGCTGGCGAAAAACAACTACTAGCGATCGCCTTCCTCTGGGGTTTAGCCAAAGTCTCTGGACACCGCTTGCCAGTAGCAATCGATACACCGTTAGGTAGACTAGATTCCTCTCACCGGAGTAACTTAGTTGAACGTTACTTTCCATCCGCCAGCCATCAAGTAATTTTGTTATCTACCGATACCGAGATTGGACAGAAAGAAGTAGAAACACTGCGAGAAAACGAAGCGATCGCTCGTGAATACCTGCTGAAATACGACTCTTCCACCCGCCAAACAACAGTGATAGAAAATCAATATTTTTGGTAGTAGATAGCCTCTAAAAAGTTGAGCGATGCCTGCGGCGGTAAACTAGGCAACTTTTTTCAGCTTAGATATGGCAAAAATAAAGCTACCATCCTTTGTAGATCAATTTTGAACACACCGAACAATGAAATTCAGCGAAATCCTCCGCCAATTTGGTGATGCGGCTACCAATCATAGTCTGACTAGCAACCCAGATCATGACCTAGAAATTACAGGGGTAGCAGCCGTTGATGAAGCTACCAACGGTACTCTCAGCTACGTAGAAGGTACAAAATTTGGGTCTTTTGTCAGCAAGACCAATGCGACTGCTTTAATTTTGCCCCAGGACGAAAAATTACAGATGCTTGCACAAGAGAGGGGTATTGTCTGGATAGAGACTCCAAATCCGCGACTGTTGTTTGCCAAAGCGATCGCACTTTTTTACCAACCATATCGCCCCGTCCCAGAAATTCATCCCAGTGCTGTAATTCACTCCACCGCAAAAGTTGGTAGTGATGTTTATATTGGCCCCCATGCTGTGATTCAACAAGGGGTAGAAATTGGCAATGGTGCAATCATTCATCCCAATGTGGTGATTTATCCAGATGCCAAAATAGGCGATCGCACCACCTTGCACGCCAACTGTACCATCCACGAACGCACCCGCATCGGTGCAGATTGTGTCATTCACAGTGGGGCTGTCATTGGTGCAGAAGGCTTTGGCTTCGTTCCTACCCGGACTGGTTGGTTCAAAATGGAACAATCTGGCTACACAGTCTTAGAAGATGGCGTGGAAGTTGGCTGCAATACCGCCATTGACCGCCCAGCCGTCGGAGAAACACGGATAGGTAGCAATACAGTAATTGATAACTTAGTACAAATAGGTCATGGTTGCCAAATTGGTGCCGGCTGTGCGATCGCAGCTCAGGCTGGTATGGCCGGCGCAGTCAAACTTGGAAATCGGGTAATTCTAGCTGGGCAAGTAGGAATTGCCAATCAAGCGAAAATGGGAGATGGAGCGATCGCATCTGCTCAAGCTGGAATTCATAACGATGTTGCACCAGGAGAAATTGTCTCTGGAACTCCAGCCCTTCCTCACAAATTATATCTCAAGGCATCTGCTGTTTATAGTCGCCTGCCAGATATGTATCAATCGCTAAAACAATTGCAACGTAAATTAAAAAATAGTAATGATTAAACCAATTCGTATTCATACAGCGCTTCCGGCTATTATGGAATATAGTTTTTCTCCTTGCCCCTCTCCTAGCATACCTTTCAGCTATGAGGTACATCCTCAAAGCTAGCAAAAGTGCTGTAATTACACCAGTTTTTATGTATTTGAACCACATCTTTCGTAAGGACACAGCATTGCTCATGCGTGTCAACTTAAGCCTCGTCTAGACGCGGTTTCTAACCGCCCTTTTAACCTGAAGTTGACACCAATTAGCAATGCTAAAGCCCCTACCGCGTGGTCTATTTATCTGAAAATAGCTGTAAGTTTTGTCACGAGGATTTTACGCACCTTTGCGGAACGCTACGCGAACTTGGGTTAAAAACTTGTTAATTTTGAATTTGCAACTTGGAATTGGGAGCAAAGCGACGTGACTGATGAGACGATTGATTTGACAAACTGCGATCGCGAACCGATTCACATTCCAGGTCTAATTCAACCTCACGGGATTTTACTAGCTTTGCAATATCCTACTCTGGAAATAGTTCAGGTGAGCAGCAACACTCAGCAAGTTGTTGGCCGTCAACCAGAGGAATTGCTGGGTAAGCCGCTATCAGACTTATTCGATGCCAAGCAGATTAAGCTGATTGAACAATGTCTAAAAGAAGATTTTGAAAGCATCAATCCCCTCAATTTGTCCATCAAGCATTTGAAAAAATCAATCTATTTTGATGGCATTGTGCATCATTTAGATAACATGATTATTATGGAATTGGAGCCGAAAAAAGCGAAAGGCAAAACAGGCTTTTTTGACTTCTATCAACAGGTAAGAGGAACCATTACCCGGATTCAAAAAGCCCCCACGCTCGTGGAAATATGCCAACTCGTAGTTACAGAAGTTCGGCGGATTACTGGCTTTGAACGTGTCATGGTCTATCGATTTGATCAGGAAGGGGCAGGTAGGGTAATCGCTGAAGATACTGACCAGGAAACGCCCTATTTAGACTTACACTATCCGCCCTCTGACATTCCCAAGCAAGCTCGACAGCTATACACTCTCAACTGGCTGCGGCTGATCCCAAATGCCAATTATCAACCTGTTGCCTTAATTCCAGCAGACAATCCCTTGACAAATCAACCACTTGATATGAGTTTATCGGTGTTGCGGAGTGTTTCTCCAATTCATCAAGAGTACTTGCAAAATATGGGCGTGACTGCCTCCATGTCTATTTCCCTAATGCACGATCAAAAGCTTTGGGGATTGATTGCCTGTCATCATTCGTCGCCCAAATATCTTCCTTACAATATCCGCACCGTGTGCGAGTTTATTGGACAGGTGATGTCTGTGGAACTGGCAAACAAAGAAGCGAGTGAAGATATTGAATATAAAAGGCAATTGAAGTCATTACAAACTGAATTTGTCGAAGCGTTATCTCAGGCTGAATATTTCCTGGATGGCATGGTGCAACTGAAATCGCAATTACTCAATTTGGTGAATGCTACCGGAGCGGTGATATGTAGTGGCGATCAGTGCATTCGAGTGGGTAAAACGCCATCAGAGGAAGAGGTTCACGCTTTACTCCATTGGATTAAACCTCACCTTTTTCATAACTTGTTTGAGACACGATCGCTCTTTAAAGATTATCCTGCCGCCGAGTCATTTAAAGCGATCGCTAGTGGGGTGTTAGCCCTGGAAATTTCTAAAGTTCACCACAATTACATTCTCTGGTTTCGTCCAGAGGTGATGCAAACTGTGAATTGGGGAGGCAACCCCAACAAACCTGTAGAACTTTTATCAAATGGTAATTTAAGAATATCTCCTCGCAAATCCTTTGAATTATGGCAAGAAACAGTGCAAGGGTGTGCCCTGCCCTGGAAAGCCTGTGAAATTGAAGCGGTTACTGAATTGCGAAGCTTGGTTGTGGGCGTTGTGTTGCGGCAGGCAGACAAACTAGCATCAATGAATTATGAATTACAACGCAGTAACGAAGAACTCGATTCTTTCGCCTACGTTGCCTCCCATGACTTAAAAGAACCGCTCCGGGGCATTCACAATTATGCTAACTTTTTAATGGAAGACTATGCAGAAGTCTTGGATGATGATGGGGTTGCCAAACTCCAAACTCTGGTACGGCTGACGCAGCGCATGGAAGACTTGATTAATTCACTGCTGCATTTCTCCCGGTTGGGACGCGCCGAACTGATCAGACAACCAGTGAATTTGGATGAATTAGTGCCACAGATAATCACCACCTTGACCATCGCCCGACCGCAAAGCGAAGTTGAGTTTCGTATTCCTCGACCACTTCAAAGCATTTTGTGCGATCGCGCTCAGATTAATGAACTCTTCAGCAACCTGATCAGCAACGCCATTAAGTACAATGATAAACCTGAGAAGTGGGCCGAAATTGGTTTGCTCGAAGAAAATACGAAAGAAAAAGCTGCTCCCACTCCTCTGACTTTCTATGTCCGTGATAACGGCATTGGCATCCCACCAGAGCATCTCGACAAAATTTTTCAAATCTTCCGCCGCTTACATGGACGAGACGACTTTGGCGGGGGAACTGGGGTAGGGTTAACCATTGCCCGGAAAATCGTCGAACGTCACGGTGGTAGAATTTGGGTGGAATCCACTCCCACTCAAGGAAGTACGTTTTATTTCACCCTGTCAGCGGAGGCTAACCCATGACTAGTATTTCAGCTTCTCCTCTCAGGCAAACGCCATTACTTTTAATTGTCGAGGATAGCAACGAAGACTTTGAGGCACTGCAAAGATTTCTCCGAAAATCTCACATTAGTATCCCCATTCATCGGTGTGTGAGTGGGGAACAAGCGTTGGCCTTTCTTTATCGGACTGGCAAGTATGTAGAGCGCGAGAGTTCGCCCCGTCCCGGTTTGATAGTGCTTGACTTGAATCTGCCCGGAACTGATGGACGAGAAGTATTGCACCGAATTAAACATGATGATAACTTGAATATGATTCCGGTTGTGGTGTTTACCACCTCTAATAATCCCAAAGATATTGAAGTATGCTATCGATCGGGAGTCAACAGTTATATTGTTAAGCCGATAAATTTTTCTCAACTGAAACGAGATATTCAACTGCTTGTGGAGTATTGGTTTGAAGTCACAACACTGCCCGATTGCCCACAAGATTAAAGGAATTGGGAATTGGTAAGGGGGAATTGGGAATTGGGAATTGGTAAGGGGGAAATAGAGCCATTCTTAGCCCAATACTGTTCAGTTAAGCCCGAAATCCTTGGTAGAGACGCGAAATTTCGCGTCTCTACAGGTCTAAAATCAATACCAAAAATCCTTAACCCAAGCGTATTGATTCTTAGCCCCCCTTAAAAAGGGGGGTTGGGGGATCGATTCAAAACCTACGCAGTATTTACGCAGTATTAGCCCTCACTGGCGGCAGAGCCACCAAGAGCAGCATTTCCAGTCGAGAAATTGGAAACGAGGTTTATAACTCGGAAGTTGCACCTTTTAACTCGGCAGTTGGAGTTCAGAACTCGGAAGTTGCACCTTTTAACTTGGCAGTTGGAGTTCAGAACTCGGAAGTTGCACCTTTTGACTCGGCAGTTGGAGTTCAGAACTCGGCAGTTGCACCTTTTAACTCGGCAGTTGGAGTTCAGAACTCGGAAGTTGCACCTTTTGACTCGGCAGTTGGAGTTCAGAACTCGAAACTTCTACTCAATAAGGTGATTTCCGAGAAAGAAAATACCTGTGTCGAAACCAACGGCGGCGGTATATTTATTCCTGTAAATCGCCTAAACTAAAATCCTAATTTTTCCAACACTGACTTTGTGGAAACAACGTGACGGTCTAAACCCAGTTCTTTGGGACTAACCCCAAGTGCCAAAGCAATCAACTGGGGTAAATGCAACACTGGTAAACCTAACTTCTGTTCAATCACCTTTTCCACCTCTGGCTGACGCGAATCTAAATTTAAGTGGCACAGAGGACAAGGCGTAACTATACAATCAGCACCAGATGCTAAAGCGTCTTGAATATGCATCCCCGCCATCTGGAAAGATTGGGTAGTGGCATAACTAGAAAGCGGCCAACCACAACATTGTGTCCGACCTCGGTAATAAATTGGTGTTGCACCCACCGCCCGAAACATATTTTCCATCGCTTCCGGTTGGAACGGATCGTCATCAGGCATAGATTTTTGGGCGCGGAGGAGATAACAGCCATAAAACGCGGCACATTTTAATCCAGTTAACTTCCGGGTGACACGTTTGGTAATTTCCTCTAAACCGTAATCTGTCACCAAGGCGTAGAGAAGATGTTTAACTTCAGTACTGCCGCGATAAGGCGAACACCCTTCCTTTTGCAGCAAGCCATTAACCTGTTCAATGTAGTCCGGGTTAGAAGTCTTACATTCCTTCAGATTTTCATTGACGTGACCGATAACACCTTGACAAGTGCTGCAATGGGTAAGCAAGGGCAGATTTAATTCTTCTGCTAAAGCAATATTTCTGGCGTTGACTGTATCTTCTAGCAATTGGGAATCTTCTTTAAATGTGCCAGAACCGCAGCAAGCAGCTTTTTTCAGTTCAACCAATTCAATGCCCAGTGCTTGAGTCAGGGCTTGAGTTGACTGGTAAAGTTCCCGACAGGCCCCTTGGGCAACACAACCGGGGAAGTAAGCGTATTTCAGGGTGTGAGGTAGCATAGAAGTATGTTTGGGTTAGAACGATCGCTCTAAACAATAACTGTTTTTTCATCCCTTGTTAGCACCGAAGTTCTGATGTTTGATGTTCAGCAACCCTTTAACCGTCTAGGTTAAAAGCCGCAGCATCTACATATTCTGATTGCTAGCAAGGCTGTAAATACCGATGGAGACATTGTAAAAAATCTTAGCAATAATTGAAAACCTGAAGCATTTACAAGGTATCGGCCATAGCGTAACACGCCCCACTACCCAAGTATTAAGAGAAAACTTACCCCATTCTTCATTAGAAGAAAGGTTTTCTCAGATAAAAACCCTTGGCAGTATGCGGGCGATCGCGCTTGACGATAAGATGTATATGCTCAAAACAATGTCTCCTCTAAAGAGCAGAACTTCGCAACTGGTTAAGGAATTTTATTACTTATGAGCCAAACGGAACTTTTTGAAAGAGTCAAGAAAATCGTCATCGAACAACTGAGTGTTGAATCGCCTGATACAGTGACACCACAAGCCAAATTTATGGAAGACCTGGGAGCAGATTCTCTCGATACCGTTGAATTGGTGATGGCCTTGGAAGAAGAATTTGAAATCGAAATTCCCGATGAAGCTGCGGAGCAGATTACATCGGTTCAAGATGCAGTAGATTACATCAATAGTAAAGTTACCGCATCAGCTTAATTGGGGATTGGGGATTGGGAAAATTTTTATCCAACACCTAGTCACCTTTTATGTGACGTTAGGAACGTCACTAACGCCACTCGCTCTAAGTCGGCAAATCCGATGCCAGTCGCTCACAAAGGAAACCTTTAAGACCGCGCTGGCTCACCAGTACCTAGTTGGTAGGCTCGAATTTTTTGCCTGCTGCTTTTTCGCCATTTTTAACTGAATCATGACAGATCATACACGTAAACGCGTTGTTGTAACTGGTGTTGGCGCGATTACACCAATAGGTAACACAGCAACAGAATATTGGAATGGATTATTGAGTGGACGCAATGGCATTGACTACATCACATTATTTGATGCGTCTCGCCATGATTGCCGGATTGCTGGTGAGGTGAAAAATTTCGATCCCCATGATTACTTGGAGCGTAAAGATGCCAAGCGTATGGATCGATTTTCCCAATTTGGGGTTGCGGCAGCAAAACAGGCTCTATCTAACGCGCAGTTAGTGATCAATGACCTGAATGCAGAACAGGTAGGTGTCATGATCGGTTCTGGCATTGGTGGCATTAAGGTATTAGAAGACCAGCAAACTATCTACCTCAACCGTGGTCCAGATCGCTGTAGTCCATTCATGATCCCGATGATGATCGCTAATATGGCAGCAGGATTAACGGCAATTCACACAGGCGCTAAAGGTCCCAACTCATGCCCTGTAACCGCTTGTGCTGCTGGTTCCAATGCCATAGGAGATGCTTTTCGCTTAATTCAAGGGGGATATGCCCAGGCGATGATTTGCGGGGGAACGGAGTCAGCTGTCACACCATTGTCGATAGCTGGGTTCGCCGCTTGCAAGGCACTCTCTTTTAACAATGATGATCCGGCTCATGCTTGCCGTCCCTTTGACCGCGATCGCAATGGATTTATCTTGGGTGAAGGTTCAGGAATTTTAATTCTAGAAGAACTCCAACACGCCATCAATCGCGGCGCTCACATTTATGCCGAAATGATCGGCTATGGTATGACCTGCGACGCCTACCATATCACTTCCCCCGTACCTGGTGGACTCGGAGCAGCTAGAGCCATCGAACTAGCTCTCAAGGATGCACAAGTAACTCCCGAACAAATTAGCTACATTAACGCCCACGGCACTAGCACCCCAGCTAATGATTCAACTGAAACCTCAGCAATCAAAAAAGCCTTGGGAGAATATGCCTATAAGGTGGCAATTAGCTCCACCAAATCGATGACAGGTCATTTATTGGGCGGTTCTGGGGGTATTGAAGCAATAGCAACAGTACTGGCGATCGCTAATGACCAAATTCCACCGACAATCAATCTGGAAAATCCCGATCCAGAATGTGACTTAGATTATGTGCCTCACTCTAGCCGCGCTCAAAAAGTCGAGGTAGCAATATCCAATTCTTTTGGGTTTGGCGGTCATAATGTCACACTAGCCTTTAAGAAATACGTTTAAAAGAAGGCAGGAGGCAGGGAGCAGGGAGCAGGGAGCAGGGGGAGATGAGGGGGATGAGGGAGTGAGGGACAAGAATTAATAACCAATACCCACTTGCCCTGAGCGGAGCCGAAGGGATACCCACTTGCCCTGAGCGAAGCCGAAGGGATGCCCACTTGCCCTGAGCGAAGCCGAAGGGATGCCCACTTGCCCTGAGCGGAGCCGAAGGGATGCCCACTTGCCCTGAGCGAAGCCGAAGGGATGCCCACTTGCCCTGAGCGGAGCCGAAGGGATGCCCACTTGCCCTGAGCGAAGCCGAAGGGATGCCCAAAGTATCAGAAATATCATTCGGATATAAAGTAAGCGTTCAGCATGACCCAATTATCAGCTTGATTTATCACCATAAACTCAGGAGATCCCGCTTGTCCATCTACAAGCGGGAATGGGATGATGAAGATACTATGGGGAATCTAAAAATAACCCCAGCAAGAGAAGCTACAAAGAGTGCTAACCCGTCGTTAAAAACAAGAGATTATGGCTGTTGCAACCCAATCCCTCGAAGAACTTTGTATTAACTCGATCCGCTTCTTGGCTGTTGAT
This sequence comes from Nostoc sp., assembly GCF_036917135.1. Classification (GTDB taxonomy): domain Bacteria; phylum Cyanobacteriota; class Cyanobacteriia; order Cyanobacteriales; family Nostocaceae; genus Nostoc. The sequence continues at coordinate 253,540 of NZ_JBALEA010000023.1, forward strand.
GCCGTAGAAAAGGCAAAATCGGGACACCCAGGACTACCAATGGGCGCGGCTCCAATGGCTTTTGTGCTTTGGGATCGCTTTTTGAAGTTTAACCCCAAGAATCCCAAGTGGTTTAATCGCGATCGCTTTGTCTTGTCTGCCGGTCATGGCTCGATGTTGCAGTATGCCCTACTGTACCTCGCAGGCTACGATAGCGTCACCATTGAAGATATCAAGCAATTCCGTCAATGGGAATCCAAAACCCCTGGACACCCCGAAAACTTCATGACCCCAGGCGTGGAAGTCACAACTGGCCCCTTGGGTCAAGGAATCGCCAATGGAGTTGGTTTAGCGATCGCCGAAGCACACCTTGCTGCTAAATACAACAAACCCGATACCAAGATTGTTGACCATTACACCTACGTAATTTTAGGTGACGGTTGCAACATGGAAGGAATTTCTGGTGAAGCTGCTTCTTTTGCGGGACACTTGGGATTAGGGAAACTCATCGCTTTATACGACGACAACCACATTTCCATCGACGGTTCCACAGATGTGGCATTCACCGAAGACGTTTCTAAGCGCTTTGAAGCTTACGGTTGGCACGTTTTGCACGTCAAAGATGGTAATACAGATTTAGAAGCGATCGCTAAAGCAATTGAAGAAGCTAAATCTGTCACCGATAAACCATCAATGATTAAGGTGACAACCACCATCGGTTATGGTTCCCCCAATAAAGCAAACACTGCTGGCGTTCACGGTGCTGCTTTGGGTGGAGACGAAATAGCATTGACTCGGAAAAATTTGGGTTGGGAATACGAGCCTTTTGATATTCCACAAGATGCTCTCAACCACACACGCAAAGCAGTTGAGCGCGGTGCAGGTTACGAAACCGAATGGAACAAAACCTTTGCCGACTACAAAGCTAAGTATGGCCAAGAAGCGGCTGAATTTGAACGTTACATAAGCGGCAAACTGCCCGATGGTTGGGATAAAGTACTACCAACTTACACCCCAGAAGATAAAGGATTACCCACCCGTAAACATTCAGAAACTTGCCTCAACAAACTGGCGGCGGTTCTACCTGAATTGATTGGTGGTTCGGCTGACTTAACCCACTCCAACTTGACCGAAATCAAGGGTAAGGGCGACTTCCAAAAAGGGCATTACGAAAACCCCAACATCCACTTTGGTGTACGGGAACATGCTATGGGCGCAATCTGTAATGGGATAGCGCTGCACGCTTCGGGATTAATTCCCTACGGTGCAACCTTCTTAATCTTCACAGATTATATGCGTGCTGCCATCCGCTTATCCGCCCTTTCCCAAGCTGGCGTGCTTTGGGTGATGACTCACGATTCCATTGGACAAGGTGAAGATGGGCCAACACACCAACCCATCGAAACTTTAGCTTCCTTGCGAGCTATTCCTAATTTATTAGTGTTTCGTCCCGCAGACGGTAACGAAACCTCTGGCGCTTATAAAATAGCGATCGAAAAGGCGAAACAAAATGCTCCATCTCTGTTCGCGTTCAGCCGTCAAAATGTCCCAAACTTGGCAGGTACTTCCATTGAGGGCGTAGCCAAGGGTGGATACACCGTGGTTGATAGCCAAGGTACACCTGAGATCATCCTGATTGGCACTGGTTCAGAATTGAGCCTCGCCGTCACCGCCGCCGAAAAACTCACGGCTGAAGGTAAGAAAGTCCGGGTTGTCTCGCTACCTTCATGGGAACTGTTTGAAGCACAGGATGCGGCTTATAAAGAGTCGATTTTGCCGAAAGCTGTCACCAAGCGCTTGTCTGTAGAAGCTGCTAGCAGTTTCGGTTGGCACAAATACGTGGGTAGTGAAGGCGATTGCGTTAGTATCGATCGCTTTGGTGCTTCGGCTCCAGGTAATGTTTGTTTAGAGAAGTTTGGTTTTAGCGTTGATAATGTGTTGGCTAAGGCTAAACAATTGTTGGGTTAATAGCAACAGAATATTCTCAAAATTCTGTGGGGTGGGCATCTTGCCCGCCTTTTTTTTTCAATTGACGCAAATTAGAGTAGTTAAGTCATATCATGCCCGCTTGATTACTTATTAAACCCGAAGAACCCCACCCCGCCAAAGCTACGCTTTGTCTCCCCTCCCGAAGAGCCTACGGTGTACACACAAGTCGAAAAAAGCTCGATTTCCCATTTCTCTCGTTCCCAGGCAGAGCCTGGGAACGAGTAAAGCCTTATCAAGTTGGGTTTTAGGACTTGTGTGTACATCGTAGCCCGAAGAGCGGGGAGGTTGGGGGTGGGGTGCAATGACTGTGGAAATCACAACTATTTATACGGTGACGATATCAGTACCTCATGTTGGCGTAGCCTAAGAAGAGAAGTTGAAATCTGCTGTAATCCCTGTGCGGAAGTACTAATCGCTAGTCGCCATTGCCACTCCTGCTAAATACCCGGTTGTCCAAGCACTTTGAAAGTTAAACCCACCGGTAACGCCATCAATATCTAAGATTTCTCCGGCAAAATAAAGACCAGGAACTAACCTACTTTCCATCGTCTTGAAGTTGACTTCTTTAAGCTTGACACCACCACAGGTAACAAATTCTTCTTTGAAGGCTCCTTTGCCGTTGATTAAGTATTGTCCCAGAGTAAGTTCTTGCACTAGTTGATTTAAGGTTTTGCTAGATATTTCTGCCCAACGGTCTTCTGTGGTGATGCCTGCACGAGCAATGATATATTGCCAGAGACGATGGGGGAGATCAACGCCACGATGCAATGCGATCGCTTTCTTTCCCCATTCATCTTTAACTGCTAAAACTTTTTCTCGCACTTGTTCTTGGTGCATAAGAGGCAGCCAATTAATCAATAATGTGGCTTGATAGCGGCCTTGGTGCAAAACTCTCGCACCCCAAGCAGAAAGTTTCAAAACAGCCGGGCCACTCAAACCCCAGTGGGTAATTAGCAATGGCCCAGTTTGTTGTAATTGGGATTTTCCGCCCCCAGATAACCGCAATTGGGCAGGGTTAACGCTAACTCCAGCCAAATCCCGCAACTTTTGATCGACAATGTTGAAGGTAAATAAGGAGGGTACTGGGGGTTCAACTTGATGACCTAACTCTCGGACAATTTTATAACCCACAAGGCTGCTACCGGTTGCCAAAAGTAGGCGATCGCATTTAATCGTCTCTCCCGACTTCAGCAGAATATCAAACCCCTCATCTGCTGAGGTTCGTTTCACTGAAGTGACGTGTGTCCCTATACGCAGTTTTACCCCAGATGTCGCCACCGCTTTAATCAGACATTCCACAATGGTTTCTGAAGTATTGGTGACAGGAAACATCCGCCCATCAGCTTCAGTTTTGAGATAGACTCCGTGAGTAGCAAACCAAGCTACTGTATCTTGAGGGGCAAACCGAGTCAAAGCACCCCGCAAAGCTTTTGCACCTCTAGGGTAATTTTGCACCAATTCCTCAGAGTCAAAGCAAGCATGAGTCACGTTGCAGCGTCCGCCACCAGAAATTAGCACTTTCGCTAGGGGTTGGCGACTCGCTTCGAGTAATGTAACTTCGGCTTGAGGATTGGCTTTAGCACAAGCGATCGCGCCAAAAAATCCCGCAGCCCCACCCCCAATAACTACAATTTGTAACGGTAGCAAGTTCTAAAATTTCTCAATAGCACGTACTTTACTAGGCTAGCTGTTATTTTTACTCTTCATCAGGTTCAAAGTCTGATTTTTGGGCACCGCAAGTTGGACACACCCAATCTTCTGGTATATCTTCAAAGGCTGTTCCCGGTGCTATACCGCTATCTGGATCGCCTTGTTCTGGGTCATATATATAGCTACAAATAGTGCATTTATACTTTGCCATGTTCGTTTCCTTTAATAAATTGTTGGTATTGCTTCCCGATTAAATACGCCACCATCTCCTTTGGGCGTAACTGATTATCCCGATCGCTATAGCCCCTAGTAGCAGTAGCAAAATTATTCCACCTGGAATAAAAGTGAGAATCCCAAAGCCTCTGAGTACCCAGACGGCGACACTAACGCCGAGAAGCATACCAAAAATTTGGATTAATCTACGATTTAAAGAAGATTGACTCACCGACTTTTCCTCTCAACTCAATAGAGATTACACTTGATATTCACAATTAAGATATGAAGTTACGATGAAGTTACAGTTTCATCAGAAATAACACTTAAAAATCCAGAGATGCTATCCAGAGCTAGGGCTAAGGTGCTTGATATTAGGTTGTGTTTGTGCCATTCTAGCTGTTAACAACTCAGTTTTCATCTACAAATATTGCTCTGATAAACCTCACTTAAGTATTGATTGTGTTAATTGTGATAAGAAGCACAGTTTTTACAGTAAAGTGACTGAAATAATTAGCAGAAAATCACTGTTTCTGGGAAAGATAGGTATTAGACTGGAAATAAAATTTAATGGGTTGGATCTAAATCAAGTTTTATGGCTTGTAGTTTCAACTCTATTTAGGTGGATGAGTTGAGGAGTAACTAAAATCATTATGTCTGCGTCTTATATATCAGACTCAATTATTGCAGGTTCAGATATGGCTTGGAGTCAAGACAAGCAAAAGTTATTGGTACAGGGTGAAATTTTGGTAGAAACGCGATCGCACAAGACGTGTGGTGGCGCGGTGACAGCCTGGATGTATGTGCCGATGGTGCGATCGCAAGTTTGGCAGCAACTAACTGATTATCCCCGGTGGGTGCAATATTTTCCCGATATTACCAAAAGCGAGGTAGTACAGAAAGGTGAAGTCAAGCGTCTATATCAAGCAGCACAAAAAGCCTTCTTCTTTTTCACGGCTCAAGTGGAAATTTACCTCAACGTTGTAGAAGTGCTGGGGCAGCAAATCCAGTTTCGCATGGAAAAAGGGACTTTTGAGGACTTTAACGCCAATTTAGAACTCAAAGATTGCGGTAACGGCACAATACTTGCTTATACTGTGCAAGCTACACCTCTGATTCCAATTCCATCAATTTTCATTCAACAAGCAATGAACTTGGAGTTGCCGGCAAATATGCGTAAAATGCGACAAGTGCTTTGTAAGGGTTAATCAATTTTGGATTTTAGATTTTAGATTAACCCCAGGGATCAATCCCGTGACAAAAGAATTAAGCCCCCCAATTTATCGGGGGGTTGGGGTGATCATCTTTGTGGGCAAAATATCACTGACACCAAGCCTATCCATCTTCACTTAGCTAGTGAACACCTCAGCAGGTAAGCGACTAAAAGAAAGACGCTCATTTTGCACATCTACAAAGATGGTGTTGCCGTCGGTGAATTCACCGCGCAAGATGGCTTTGGCAATTTGAGTTTCTAACTCTCGCTGAATCGCCCGCTTCAGTGGACGTGCCCCATAAACTGGGTCATACCCTACTTCTGCTAAAAAGTCAAGTGCAACATCCGAGAGTTTGAGGGATATTTTGCGATCGCTCAATCTTTGCCGCAATCTCTCAACTTGCAGTAGCACAATTTGCCGCAATTCCTTCTTATCTAAACCGTGGAAGATGATAATTTCATCAATCCGGTTCAGGAACTCTGGACGGAAGCTATTTCGCATTGCTTCCATTACCCGACGTTGCATTTCGTCGTAATGGGCGTTATCTCCGGCGACATCCAGAATGTACTGGGAACCGATGTTACTGGTCATGATGATAATAGCGTTTTTGAAGTCCACCTTATGACCTTGGGCATCAGTGACGCGACCATCATCGAGAATTTGCAAGAAGATATTAAATACATCGGGGTGTGCTTTCTCGATTTCGTCAAAGAGAATCACTGAGTAAGGACGGCGACGAATCGCTTCTGTAAGTTGTCCACCTTCTTCATAACCCACGTATCCTGGAGGCGCACCGATTAAACGAGAAACGGCGTGTTTCTCCATATACTCCGACATATCGATTCGTACTAGTGCATCTTCACTGTCGAACATATACGCCGCTAGTGCTTTCGCCAACTCGGTTTTACCCACACCCGTAGGGCCAAGGAAAATAAAGCTAGCAATGGGACGATTGGGATCAGCCAATCCAGCGCGCGATCGCTGAATTGCATCGGCTACGGCTGTGACTGCTTCTTCTTGTCCAATGACGCGGTGATGCAGTTCATCTTCTAAATGCAGCAGTTTCTCTTTCTCCGATTCCACCAACTTGCTGATGGGAATTCCTGTCCATTTAGAAATAATTTCAGCAATATCACCTTCTGTAACTTCTTCCCGTAATAGTGATTTACCACTTCTTTGAGTATTTGCCAATTCCGCTTCTACTGCTTCCAATTGACGATGCAAACTGGTTAAAGTGCCGTATTTCAACTCAGCAGCGCGGTTAAGATCATAGTCGCGTTCTGCTTGCTGAATCTCTAAGTTAACCCGTTCAATCTCTTTTTTCACAGACTGAATTTTGTCAATGATATCTTTTTCAGACTGCCATTGAGTATTCAGCGTTTTTTGTTCTTCTTTGAGATCGGCAATTTCTTTTTCCAGTCTTTCTAGACGTTCACGAGAAGCTGCATCGCTTTCTTTTTTCAGTGATAGCTTCTCCATTTCCAATTGCAGAATCTTACGATCAATTTCGTCGAGTTCTTCTGGTTTGGAGGTAATCTCCATTTTGAGTCTAGCGGCGGCTTCGTCTACCAAATCAATAGCTTTATCAGGGAGGAAGCGATCGCTAATATATCGACTCGACAATACGGCGGCGGCAACTAAAGCACTATCAGAAATCTTCACCCCGTGGTGGTTTTCATAACGTTCTCTCAACCCGCGCAAAATCGAAATACTATCTTCGACACTGGGCTGATCCACATAAACTTGCTGGAAGCGTCTTTCTAGTGCGGCATCTTTTTCGATATGTTTGCGGTATTCATCTAGAGTTGTCGCCCCAATACAGCGCAATTCGCCCCGCGCCAACATTGGTTTTAACAAGTTACTCGCATCCATCGCGCCTTGGGTTGCACCAGCGCCGACAACGGTGTGAATCTCATCAATAAATAAAACAATCTTGCCGCTAGATTCGGTAACTTCTTTTAATACCGCTTTCAGACGTTCTTCAAATTCACCCCGGAATTTTGCCCCAGCAATTAAAGCACCCATATCTAAAGCAATTAGCTTGCAGTCTTTGAGAGACTGAGGTACATCACCTGCGATAATGCGCTGTGCTAATCCTTCGGCGATCGCAGTTTTACCAACACCTGGTTCACCAATTAGCACAGGATTATTCTTGGTGCGGCGAGAGAGAATTTGCACAGTCCGACGAATCTCATCATCTCGCCCAATCACTGGGTCAAGTTGACCTTTACGGGCGGCTTCTGTGAGGTCACGCCCGTATTTTTCCAGTGCTTCGTACTTGCCTTCTGGATTTTGGTCGGTCACTTTTTGGCTCCCCCGAATTTGTTTAATAATATCTTTTAGCTTGCCTTCGTCTAAACCAAACTCTTGGAATAAAGCTTTGCCAAAGCGGTCATCTTTAGCGTAAGCCAGCAATAAGTGTTCAATTGAAATATATTCATCTTGAAACTCTTTGCGATATCCATCTGCTCGATCTAGAAGTGTATCTAAACTGCGTCCCAAATAGACAGAACTGCTGCTACCAGATACTTTCGGCTGACGTTGGAAAAATTGTTCCGTGCGATCGCGCAGTTTTTGGAGGTTAACACCTGCCTTAGTCAGAATCCCAGTTGCTAGACCATCTTGTTCTAGCAGCGCTTTCATCAGGTGTTCACTTTCAATTTGCTGTTGTTGATATTGTTTAACAATATCCGGGGTATGAGCGATCGCTTCCCAGGCTTTTTCTGTAAATTGGTCAGGATTAGTAGGTTGCATAGGCTTTTGGAATAAAGAACCGCATTAGACACCCTAAGAATGCCTTCCCGTAGGGTAGCTAAGGAAAGAAAATTTTTGCTTACAAGGTTATTGTAAGAAAATGGCAGCGATCGCCTAGATCGGTGTTCACGTCTTGTAAAAGTCGTATTTTCCCTTACTTTGTATTTCCAATTTATTGCTGTGCTGTCCGACTACGGAAACAAACTCAAGCGAATCCATAATTGTCTGGCTACTACTTGAGAGGCGCTGTTCATCTCCAAATATTCGATAGTGACTTTTCCAGAGGAAGTTATGCCTATAATCTTGCCAGATTGATTATCAACCTGAAAATGCTCACTCCACTTATCCTGTCTGGGATGAAAGAAACTAACTTCAGTGTTGGAATCAGGCACAATGCCACTAATACGAGTTCCTTTACGGAGATTACAGGAGCGACACGCCAGAGCTAAATTTGCTTCGTCATTTTCACCTTGGCGAGAGAGCGGGATAATATGCTCAACCTCAAATGGAAAATTAAAGATTAGTTCAGGGGCTTGGCAGTATTCACAACGATGGTTGGCACGCCCAGCGATGTCTACGACGAGCTTCGCTTACGCACCGTAATACCGATTCACAAACTCTCTTGCTGTAGCAATGCAGCTGTTCGGGCTGCTGCTGCTCTTAATTCAGCCTCAACCAAAGTATCCAGTTCTGCTTGTTGCTTTGGTGGCAATGCTTGCCCCTGATCTCGTGCCAACCGCCATAAACTCATCAATTCCGATAACCGTTTTTGTTGTTTAGCGCTAAAAAACGGGTCAGGGCTAAAATTTTGAATGACAAGCAGTGCGCTGAACTCCGTTTCACCCAACTGAGTAGTTAACGCGTCTAGGGCTTGCCCCGCAGTTTTGCCAACAGAGTGCTTATCCCCTGCAATGGCGCGATAAGTTTTTTCACCATCAGCATCAAACATTGGCAAGATTGCTACTGTAGTCATACTTCCAGCTTGGAATCCTTTGCCTCAAATTATAGCTCTACGCGAACAACACCTAAGCAAGCGATTGAAAATTGTAAAAAGCGATTATAGAGAATTCATACTTGCTTTATAAATTAGTTTTTACTTAAAGGGTGTTACCAGATTAAGGTTTAGCAGAATTACTGAACCAATTATAGGTAATAGATAAATAAAATGTGGTATCTGATAAACCTGCTAAAAAGTAGTTATACTCTTGTAGGCAAAATCTGATTTTAACCATGCAAAAATTTTAATTAATATATCAGTTTTATGAAACGAATTCTCGGATTAGCAATTGCTTCTTTAATAGCATTTCCTTCGACTGCATTGGTAACGTAAAAAGCGATTGAGTAAATACGATACAGATACATAGTATTAGTGATGGATCAACTTAAAAAAGAACGTCTAGAAGCAAGGGGTTGGAAGGTTGGCACAGTTTCAGATTTTTGGAACTAACGCCAGAAGAAAATGCTCTGGTTGGAATCAAACTAGCACTCAGCCGGAGTTTAAAAGCACGACGATAAAAAGTAATGACACTCTCCTCCTGCCGCCACACAGAGTTAACATAATCCCAGGTCGCCTAGTGGATGCTGAAAATGATTGACCCCTACGACTTTGAAGATGATGACTTTGACTTTGAGGATGAAGATTTCTTGAAAATAAAACCCACCAGCCAAATGACTGAAGGGGAAAAGCTACAGAGGTTTAAGCGGTTCTTCGACAGCAGCAGCCGTGCTATGCTGCAAGATTGTCTATTTCGCATCGTCAATTATGAAGATGGTACGGGTACGTTAGAAATTCTTTGCCCTAATGAAGTCGTAAGACAACGCCTTTCCAAGAAAAAGCGCAAAATTACCAACAACATCAACACCTGCTGGAGCCATATTAGATGGTTTTCGCTATGTGTACAGCAAGATAGTGAGTTGCATTGCCAGAAATTTACCCGTAATGGTGATTTGGTTACATCTTAAAAGAGGGGGATGAGGGGGATGAATTAATAACCAATGCCCAATGCCCCATGCCCCATGCACAATAAATAATAAATAAGAAATGACAAAAAAACAAAAATTTCCTTACCTAGTTGGTTCTAAGTGGACGGCACAGCAAAAAGTTGATGGCTGGCGGCACTTCCAAGTTGTCAACCGGAAAAATCAGGCTAAGTGGGTTTACGCCGAAATGGTTGCTGCTTGTGATCCGAAAGTCCGTTTCTGGATGAATGCCAAATTATTACAAGATAACTCCCAGTGGCAAGCTGGCTGGCAAACATTACAGGAAATCCACGGACTTGAAACTGAAGTGTGTTAATTAGCCTCATTCCCAGTCTCTGACTGGGAATGCCCCTCAAGAGGGCTGCCACCTCCTAAATTTGGTAAATTAATAAATTTTTACAAAAACTGACTAACTTACTCTCAAGCAGCAATTAAATGGTTGTGACTAGAGACTCAAAACTGGCAATTTATCTCCGATACCTTCTCTACGAGACGCTACGCGTAGCTTGCTTCCACGTTCGCGTAGCGTCCCGCAGGGAAGTGGTACGGTGAGCTACGCTAACGCAAATTCCAGTAGTATTTCCAGCATGAGGCTGCATATACCTCTCTTTACCCTTGGCACTGCACCAAAATGCCTTGAAAACACGTTGTACTACCATCAGCTAATTCGATAAAAAGCATTCAAAAAAGCCGATTTCAGTTTTTTGTATTTTGTAACTCTTTTTATAAAAATAAGTAATAAAAACTTTTTATTTATGGTTTTTAGAGCTAATAAAGTCTTTAAAGCTCATAAAGAGCTAAATAGATGTAATTTTGATTTAATTCATCGGATCAGACCGTTTTCCAAATTAAGAGCCACTTTCTTTTCTAGGTAATTTGCCCAATAATGATATTCACGTACCTCACGCATCGCCATCTCAGGACAGGTGAAGGCAAATGTTTGAGCCACAAGTTTGACAAACAGCTATAAGAGGCAAACAACAGTGAAACTAGCAGTCTACGGAAAAGGTGGTATCGGTAAATCCACAACTAGCTGTAACATATCAGTCGCCCTAGCTAAACGTGGCAAAAAAGTGCTGCAAATTGGTTGCGACCCCAAACATGACAGTACCTTTACCCTGACTGGGTTTTTGATTCCAACAATTATCGACACCCTCCAAGAAAAGGACTATCACTACGAAGATGTCTGGCCGGAAGATGTAATTTACAAAGGCTACGGCGGTGTGGATTGCGTAGAAGCTGGTGGGCCACCTGCGGGTGCTGGATGCGGCGGCTACGTAGTCGGTGAAACCGTAAAATTACTTAAAGAACTCAACGCCTTTGATGAATACGATATAATTCTTTTTGACGTTCTCGGTGACGTAGTTTGCGGTGGCTTTGCAGCACCACTCAACTATGCAGATTACTGCCTGATCGTTACAGACAATGGCTTTGATGCTTTGTTCGCGGCTAATCGGATTGCTGCTTCAGTCCGCGAAAAAGCGCGAACTCACCCACTGCGTTTAGCTGGGTTGATTGGCAATCGCACCTCCAAGCGCGACTTGATTGAAAAATATATAGAAGCTGTGCCCATGCCAGTTCTAGAAGTTTTACCTTTAATTGAAGATATCCGTGTTTCCCGTGTGAAAGGTAAAACTTTGTTTGAGATGGCAGAGCAAGATCCTTCCCTAGACTACGTTTGCGACTACTATCTCAACATTGCCGACCAAATTCTGGCGCGTCCTGAAGGTGTTGTACCTAACGACACACCAGATCGGGAGTTGTTCTCTTTGTTGTCCGATTTTTATCTAAATCCGGGTAAACCCCAGGTTCCTAATTCAGAAGAGGAACTAGACTTGATGATTGTATAAATCATCAAGTTCTCAGGATGGGGGACAATAATATGGCTTTCTTTGACAGCTTTACGGATTCAATCAAACAAAAGTGGTTGCAATTTTTCCAGAACAATCGAGACTGGATTACCTTGCACATGGAAGTGGAATCAGTGTACACACCTGATGGCGGGAAGCGACCACCTTCTTACCTCATCCTGGGAGTTCTTAACGCCCTAGAGCCAAAACTAGCGCAGTTAATGTTGCCCTTTGCCAAACTCAATCCTGATGCCGATACGCTAATTCAGGTGCTGGATTTGCATTTTGACCCAGATTTAGCTCTCGGTAATCGCTTCGTCGTCAACCCAGAACCAGAGAAATACGTAGAAGCTGCTGCTGCGATCGTTGATGAAAAGTCTGAAGATGATACATTGACACATTCTCATACAAATGGTTTTGCATCGGTGGCGGTAGTTCAAGAGTTCATAATGGTGGATTCTGATGATGAAAGCCTGGAAATCAGCGAGTTGGAGGAAATCGAAGATGACTTTGGCGATATTTCCTTAACCAACGGACACGACTCAAAAGATGAGTCTCTCGAAACCTCTAGTTTAGAAGCAGATGAATTTGGGGAAATTGCCTTCGATTCAACAGCTGCAATGGAAGTAAAGCTGGATGAAGAAGAGGCGCTTGAAGATAGTCCGCTAGATGAGAATGCGTTTAAAGACGTGTTATCAGATGTCTGGGGTGATGAAACAGCTTTGCAAAAGGCTGAAGAAAATAACGATTTTTTGGGGGAAGAACTGCCAGCAGGCGTTTTTGATGAATCAGAAATTGCCCGCCTCTTCCCCAATGCTTAATTATTGCCGTTCTTCGCAATTTTAAGTTTTAGATTTGGGACTTCGGCTACGCTCAGTCGAACGGTTTTGGATGAGGAATTAGGGAAATTGTCGTTAGACAGAGGATACTTTTGTTGTCCCAGTCTTCAATCCCTCCGGGTTCAGCAGTCACTCATGGGGGGAAACCCCCAAGACCGCGCTGCTTCACCAAAATTATCAATCTAAAATCTAAAATTGGTTGAACTGCCATTAAATATCAAGGGGAGAAAAAACCAAAATGACTGTCGCTCAACAACCAGAAGCTTTAAGCTTTGAATGTGAAACTGGAAATTACCATACCTTTTGCCCAATTAGCTGTGTGGCGTGGTTATACCAAAAAATTGAAGATAGCTTCTTTTTGGTGATTGGGACAAAAACTTGTGGCTACTTCCTGCAAAATGCGATGGGGGTGATGATTTTTGCTGAACCCCGCTATGCAATGGCAGAGTTGGAAGAGGGCGATATTTCAGCACAGCTGAGTGATTATGAAGAGTTAAAGCGTTTGTGCTTGCAGATTAAACGCGATCGCAATCCTAGTGTAATTGTCTGGATTGGCACTTGCACTACAGAAATTATCAAAACAGATTTAGAAGGTTTGGCACCGAAGCTAGAATCTGAAATCGGGATTCCCATCGTTGTCGCGCGGGCAAATGGTCTAGATTACGCCTTTACTCAAGGGGAAGACACCGTATTGGCAGCAATGGCTAACCGTTGTCCTGATAAAGCTCCGGTGGCGGAAACTGAGAAAATTGAACGAAATGCGATCGCTAAATTGCTCAACTTTGGTAAAAAGAAAGAAGATGTCGCCCAAGATGAATCTGAGTACGTAGATCATCCACCACTGGTTCTCTTTGGCTCCCTTCCCGACCCCGTAGTTACTCAGTTAACCTTGGAACTGAAGAAACAAGGCATCAAAGTTTCCGGCTGGCTACCCGCGAAGCGCTTCACTGAATTGCCAGTATTGGAAGAAGGGTATTATGTCGCTGGTGTCAACCCTTTCCTCAGCCGCACCGCTACCACCTTAATGCGCCGCCGCAAGTGTAAACTCATTGGCGCACCCTTCCCCATTGGCCCCGATGGTACCCGCGCTTGGATTGAGAAAATCTGCTCGGTGTTTGGTATTACTCCCAAGGGTTTGGATGAACGGGAAGCCCAAATTTGGGCAGGCTTGGAAGATTACGTGAAACTGATTCGCGGTAAGTCTGTATTCTTCATGGGTGATAACTTGCTGGAAGTTTCCCAAGCAAGATTCTTAATCCGTTGTGGGATGACTGTTCACGAAATCGGCATTCCTTACATGGATAAGCGCTATCAAGCTGCTGAGTTGGCTTTGTTGGAGAAAACTTGTCAGGAAATGAATTCACCCCTGCCAAGGATTGTAGAGAAGCCGGATAATTACAATCAACTTCAGCGAATTTATGAGTTGAAACCAGATTTGGTAATTACTGGTATGGCTCACGCTAATCCGTTGGAAGCACGGGGTATTAATACAAAGTGGTCTGTGGAGTTCACTTTTGCTCAAATTCACGGCTTTACAAATGCGCGTGACATGTTAGAGTTAGTGACTCGTCCGTTGCGTCGGAATAATAATTTGAAAGATTTGGGTTGGGATAAGTTGGTGAGAGAAGAAGCGAAGATTTAGATTTGGGTTTGGATTTAGCAACAGCATAATAGTATGTTACGGGCGAACTTTTGGGTTCGCCTTTTTTTATTTCGTCATATCAAAGTACATTTGGCATACAAACCAAGTTACAGCTTCCAATATTCCATCATAATTATCTAGATCATCTTCAAGTTTTTTATATTTTGATATCTTTTCTTGAAGCTCGTTTTGTTGTGCTTCTTCATTATTCGGGTTATGTTCAAAAATATTACGGAATTCTCTTACGTTATCTATACGAAAATAAAATTTTTTATTTAATAGTTCAAGAGAGGAAGGTAGTTTGGCTGACGGTCTTTTCAGTGCTTTATTTGATGTTTGTACATTACGAGATATAGTATTAGCAGATTTTTCTTTATAAAAATATTCACCGTATAATATAATAAAACATAACTCTAGTCTAAAATTCATATTTTGTGATTTTAGCTTGGGTAATGACAAATACGCTTCCCTATTTGAAATATAGCAGTAATTATCTGTATTTACTTTGTGAGCATTATATTCACGATTAGGTAAATATATATCAGGAAATATCCACTTCTTTGGCTTTATTTCTGGATACTTTTTTTCAAATAAATCACAAGCTTTTAATAACTGATCATTATTTTCTTCAAAAAACTTTTTTTCTAAGAAAATTTTTATAACATCTTCAAGAAGGCCGAAAGCACAACGACAAAATCCAAGAAAATTCTTCTCATAAAGAGAACACATATTTTTGTTGCTGTTAAACATAATTTCTATTAGTAATTTATTTTTGTCATTTTTATCAATAAATGAATAATCTATTAAATCAGTACGGATAGATTTATTATCATAATTCGGGATTGTTTCTGTTTGATTTTCAACAGGATAAACATCTAAACTACTTTTTATAATAGAAACATCACTTTTCTTCTGACTATTATCTAATACAGTAGTAGTTACACCATCATTCTGTGTTGCTGAAGAAGCAATTAAATGCTCTTGAATATGCTTCTTAAATGCTAAAGATAAAGTATCAATGTTATTTTTAATGATAGAAATATCATTTTTAATATCATCAATATCATTATCATTTATCTCCATAAGAAAAATTTCCTTTAATCCAAACTAATATTTTACGTAACAAATCTTTATCTCTATTACTTAGTTCAAAATACTGAGTTAAATATTTTTGATAAATAGGATCTTCTTTACCTTTAACCATACCTAAAAATTCTATTTTTCCGCGAAGAACTTGCTGAAATTTAGCTACACCTTTACTATAATGCCTCTCTTTGAATTCATATTTATTTAAATATTCCAATTCAGACGATTCAAGACCAAACTTACTCCAAGCATGAAGCATAGCTCGAATCTGACGTATATAATTACGATCCACATTAGGAAATGTATTAACAGTTATACTTGTAACTTCTTGATGCTCTTGAGCATTCTGTATTCGTACTTTAAGTTCATTAATTTCAAAGTTGTTTTCTTGAATAATTGAATATATATCTTTACCCAAAATCACTTTTTTAAGTTTTTCTTGATCTTCTGTTGTAATTATGTAAGCTATTTCTTCAGGTAGGTTAGGTCTCGTTGTTGAAAAAGTAATATCATCTGCATATCTCGTATATGTAAATCTATATTTTTTTGCCAGTTTTTGAAATTGACTGTCTAGCTTGGCACAGAGCATATTAGATACTATTGGTGAAGTAGGAGCGCCTTGGGGTAATTGGTTATCATGGCAACAAATCTGTGCTAAAACTGTTGCAACTTCAGGATTTAAAGCATAGGGTAATGCCATAAACATTCCTCTTACTCGTCCAAAATTAATTGAAACAAAAAAATCTTTTAGGTCAAAATTAAGTACATATCGCTTACCTATGTGAGCTTTTGCATTAGTTACAATATTTTTGTTTTTTACAAAGCCATGAACTGAAGGCTTGACTTGGTATACGCACTGTAAAACTTGATTAAGTTTTTTTTGGATTAACTTTAAAGATGTTGCAGGCGTAGAGATGATACGGTTTCCTCCTAATTTTTTAGGTATTTGGAAAGTTGTATATCTAGATTCATAAGGAATTACATACAAATAGTAGACTAAATCTCCGTATGGTATTTCTAGAAGTCTTGCTACATCTCTTCCACTCCTTAAAGAGTAAAATTTTTTAATTAATTCATCACAATTTTTATCCAAACAGGGTTTAAGAGCCTTTCTCGCTTGACTCTTTTCTTCTCCATTTTGGGACATTGTTCAAACCCTTATGTTTAGATTAAAAATGAATGATGTGTGCTTTTACTGATAGTTACTATATAATTCCTCGTGGAATAACCAACTCTTTAAAAAATTGTGGAGATATCTAGAACATTATTCCCACTTACTCAAAGAAAACGCATCACAGCAAATTATACGTAAAGCTGACTTTTCGGCTGACCGTCGCAGGATCAACAACGGCAATCAATAAGGTTCACTAGATATCTCCTACTTAAAAAGTATATGTTTTTTGCTTCACTGTCAAGAAGTAATCTTTATAAATGATAATACTGCTTATATTCCAGTAAAGATATTTACCAGTAAGCACTTTAGGATTTATTTAATTTTGTTTAATTTTCCAAAAGCGCAAAGCACAGCCAAAGAAGAGAGGGATCGCTATTTTTAACGAGAAGATGCAGAGCGATCGCAGATACAATCATAAGTAAAAGACAAGCAGGTAGAAAATGGCTGAAATTGTCACCCTTCAACTCCCTGAAACAGTGGCACAAAAAGCAAAGGAAATCGCTGCTTTCACACATCGGCGACTTGAAGATGTATTACTAGAATGGATTGACCGCGCCATTACCGAACTACCTATGGAATCATTACCGGATGATCAGGTTTTGGCTATGTGCGATATGCAGATGGAAAGTCAGCAGCAAGAGGTTTTCAGTGACTTGCAAGCGCGTCACCGAGAGGGACAGCTTAATGATGCAGAAGTTCGTCAACTAGATGAACTCATGCAGGTCTATCGACGTGGCTTAGTAAGTAAAGCAAGAGCCTTAAAAGTTGCTGTTGAACGCGGCTTGAAACCAGCCCTCAATTAAAAGTTACAATAAGGTGGTAAAGATAGGAGTAAATATGAATTATGCTTAGTGGCATTAAACAAAAAGCTGTTGTTGGAAAAGATGGCAGGATTGAACTTTTAACAACGGAATTACCAGAAGGAACAGTAGTAGAAGTCATTGTCCTAGTTGAACCATCAACTGAAGAAGATGAAACTAACTATCTTCTGAAATCAGAAACTAACAAAAATAATCTACTCAAAGCTTTGGAAAATGTAGCAGCAGGAAACCTAATTTATGTTGATTTAGATGAATATGAAAAAAGTTGCCTTTGAACCAGAAGCTTTTGAACAATTAGGTCAGTGGGCAACAGAAGACAAAAAAATCTTCAAAAAAATCTTGGAACTGATTAGAGATATACAAAGAGATCCTTTTGCAGGTATAGGGAAGCCAGAACCATTAAAATATGAATTGCAAGGTTACTGGTCAAGGCGGATCACTGATGAACATAGATTGGTTTACAAAGTGCAAGAAGATCTATTGATTATTTTGACTTGCAAATATCATTATGAGCAATAAAGTTTATTGAGGTGGGGATATTATTTTAGTTCAGTCTATCGCTCTTTTTTAACCCAATGATATCAAGCAAAACAAGAGAGCGATCGCAGATATATATATGAATCCTATTTGATTTTTGAATAAGCTCCGTACATCATAAATAGTTCTACAGCCAGCTGCTTTTAGTTGCGTCATTGCCAGTTCCAGACCGTCTATCATGCGCTGTCTAGTCAAACTTGTACCAAATATTTATTGAAATTCTGACCATTCTGCCCAATGTACCCCTGGTGGTAAGATACCACTTTCGTCAAATTCTGGAATCATTTCTCACACCCTAGCACAGCTTAATTATCCAGTTATGAGTGTCTCATAATTATTTAAAAATCCCAGTTTTAACCAAAAACCGCATAAGGACTAAAGTGATCGAGGAGCATTACAATGGTGAATACAGGATTTTGGTTTGGATTTTGAGAGAGTTTATTATAGAAAAAATTCAACCATATTTTATGCTAAATCCACAAAAGCTACCATTTTTAGAGTCTATTGGTTGGCAGCTAAAAAATGTATATCAAATGAGTGAGAAAGAAATTGTTCAATTGTATCAACGCAATTGGCATTATCAAACTACCTTCAACAATTTAAAACAAGAAGAAAAGGATTTTGTTCATTATTTAGCAAAAAAATATAACTCCTGGATATTACCGGATTTTGAAATGTTTCATCTCGATCATCATAATAATATACTTAAAATCCTTAATGCTTTCAATCCAGAAATTTTCAAAAAAGCTTCTGCATACTTTGGCGGTGGTACACTGTTGGCGTTAGAATATGATGAATACAGGCTTAGTAAAGATATCGATTTCCTCTTCCCTTATGGAACTGAAAATTACAGGTATTTAAGAAATTTGATTTATGACGAAGGAATTGTAGCATTATTTCAAAGTATAACAAATATCGAATTAGGTGACAGTACAATAAATCAATATGGTATTCGTTTCCTTGTTGTAGTCAATGAAACAACTATTAAAGTAGAAATTGTAGCCAATGGGATTTTTACTTTAGACCCTCCTGTTTATCCAGAATGGACAAAAATACCTTGTCTGAGTATAAGCGATAGATTTACATCAAAACTAATGGCTAATGCTGACCGATGGAATGATTCAAGTACACAATCTAGAGATTTGATTGACTTAGCAATATTGCGTATAAATAATGAAATCCCCGCACGTGCGATCGCTAAAGCTGAAGAAAGCTACGAAGTAAAAAAGCCATTAGTTAAAGCCATCACTAATTTTACTGAAAAAGAAAAATATAGAGATAAATGTTTTCATGAGTTAAACATACCTGAAGAAAAATTTTCCATAATAATGGATGGAATAAATTTGCTTTTTGCTGACTTTGAACCTATGAATTAAAGGAAATTAAAATGCAATCATCACTACCAAAGGAGCAAGAATTTATTACTATTGATATGCGTAATAGAATTGTTTTAAAACCTAAGAAGCTTTTTCCAGAAACTAAATTAGATGATGTAGCAGGTTATTTAAAATATCAACGAAAACCTAAAACTCTTGAGGATATAGATAATGCAATTCGCCAAGGTATAGAGGAATCGTGATTTAAAAGTAGAAAAGTGGCTCAAACCTGATTAAAAAAGCTAACAAGTTTCTATTCACTAACTCTATAACTCACCATGACTCAAAAAAACTATCTACTCCCCCTAAGCTTCGAGCGAATTCTTAATCTTGTCCTACAACTTCCCGCACAAGAACAAGAAAAACTTATTGAATAAATAAAAAAAACCTCTTCAAATAATAAAGATGAAGATTTACTTAGTGTTTTTGACAGAATCGGCAGAAATGCCCAAGCCAAAGGATTAACCGAAGAAATTCTAGAAGAATTACTCGCCGATGAATCATAAACCTAGCCGAATATCAAAACCAGATTATTACTCTCAGAGAGTTTATTGACCTTGATTAATTCATCTTTAATCCTGTAATTAGTTCACATGGAAGGCTGTAACTCTAAAGGTTTGGATGGAATTATGTACATTAATTCTGCGCCGTCTGGTTTAATTTCTGTAGACGGAGTTAATTTAAGCCAGTCATGAAAGCTGATTCCTAGTTGGGATATTGCTTGTACTTCTGTTTGGTAAGATTCAAAGCGGCGATTGGTTTCAATCATAGATTCCATTACCTCAAATGCTTGGGGAAGACGTTTGTAAGCTTCTTGGTTCAAATCATCCTGACTTGGGCCAAACCAACCACCTTCAACCTCAACAGGAGTTAAAATTGCTGCTGGTATTGAGTCTAACCATTTTTGAGGATCTTTGGCTATTTTAAACAGATTTTTACGCTGAAGCTCAAACACAGCATTTTCATCCAAAGCTGGATCAATCCATTGATAAATTCTGGTCAGTCTTCGCAAATCAATCTGACCTTTTAACTGAGGATGTAAGTATGCTGCGGGGTTAGAGGTTAGCAGAATCTCAACATATTTATGGATACGAGAACGGATAACTTTAGCCCCTTCTTGAAAGCGGCGAAGTGCTGTTTCGTGTTCTTCTAATTCTAAATAGCAACGTGCTTCAGCTAGGTAGGCTAAAGATAAAGTTAGCAGATATTCATCAGCAATTTGGCTTTTTTGCTCAATTTCGATATCGGTGTATTCAGTGTAGATATGCTGTGCTTCTAAAAATCGGTTAATAGCTTGTAGTGCGCTGCTTCTACGATTTTCAATTTTGGTCATTGTAAAAGCATTATTTGCTAATTCGATTGCAGCACGAAAATTTGCATAAAAACTAAGGTCTATTTTGCGGTTGACTTTATTCAGTAATTTCTCAGCTTCTTTTAGGCGTTGTTCTAATTCATTGAGGCGCTGTGCTATTACAGCAAAGCCTATTACTGAAACACCTAGATTAAGTACACTAGCAGCAGTAGTTACTTGCAAAAAACCTTGAGTTAATTGCAGATTCTGCCCAATTTCCCCTAACTGATTTTCAATCCCATCTAAACGTCCATTGACATCGGCGAAGCCTTTCCCAGAAATAGCCGCATTAGCGACTGTTCCAATCAGATTTACCCCTGAAACAGCTATGTTACCTAAACTTGTTTGTTCAACTCCACCTAAACGCTGGTTAACATCAGCTAGTCCTTTTCCTGTGACAGCTGCATTAGCCCCTGAAGCAACAAGATTGGCACCGGAGAAAATAAGGTTGAGTAAATTGTTAGGGGAAGAACTTGATGCTGGAAGTGGAGAATTATTGGGTTCCCTTAACCAGGTAACAATATGTTTGTTCGCTGCTTCTACAATTACACCCCCAACCCTTTCTAAAGTCCCATCTTGCAGTCCTTTGACAATCCAACTAGCAAGCGTAAAGGTTACTGTCAATAGTATAGTCATAATCTTCTCTTGATTGCTAAAATATTTACACTTCACTCAGTATTCCCACATTGATATGTTGTCTAACAATTCAGCTAATAGTAATGCGAGTTCTATTCTGTCTAGCTCTTTTGAATGAACCACAAAAGACGCAAAGAAAGAGAGAACTTAATTCAGATAGAAGGCTGTAACTCTAAAGATTTGGATGGAATGATACATCCCAGATTCTAAACTTCAAAATGTAGTATATTAATAATTCAAAAAATAGTTATCAGTAGTAGTTACATAATTAAGTATTAGTACTGATGACTATTAGCTACTGGGCTATGATTGTGGTTACATAGCGTAGGTGCAGCCCAACCTAGTCATAGTTATCTTTGGTAACTTTTGTATATTACAAAATGAAGTATGGGAAGTTGGTAAAAAAATTAAATGAATAAAAAGTCAATAAAAAATCAAAATAAATTAACTAGTTATTATCACTTTCTGCGGATAGTAACACTAACTACGCTTATTTTTTATGCAAAAGAACCAGTAATTAATCTCCTAACAATTTCAGGAGACTACAGAAAGTATAAAACGGAAGATTGGATTTTCTATGCATATAAAAACAAACAAATGTATGAATCGCAAATCCTGAGAAAAAAAATATTGATTGTTTCTGGTAGTAATGCACTATTTGGCATGGATGCGAAGCAAATTGAATCTTCTACTGGGGTGCCAACAGTAAATCTCGCAGTTCACGCAGGGCTGGGGATTGATTATATTTTGTATCAGGCAAAGAAAACATTAAAACCTGGGGATATTGTTTTACTTCCTCTGGAGTTTTCACTTTATCATCAGAGCAAAGACGATCAATTATTATCAAACACATTACTAACAAAATATATCATTTCTTACGATCATGATTACCTGAATCAGCTTGGCTTAATTGACAAATTAAAAGTTATACTAGATCCCTCTGGTATCAGTCAAGAAGATATAGATACCATTGCAGCAATCCTCAAAAATGAATCACCTTTTGACAAGAACAGGGTTTACAGTAGAATTTTAGAAAGAGTTCACACAGGAAAATGTTATACAGGAATGTCCCTAAATAAAAATGGCGATGAGACATGTAACATAGGTAAATCGCCAACTGAAGATATTAATAAAAAACTAATTGATCCTGTTCTGAACAAACCTATCGATACATCTGGTTCTATCAGAGATTTTTGTATGTATGCAAAAAAACACAAAATTACTCTTATACCTCTTTATCCAGCATTACTCTTTAATTTAAATTATGATTCTAATAAATATAAAAGTTATTTTTCCCAAATCAAGACATTTTGGTTAGAACAAGGTTTTCTTTTTCAAGACTCTCCTAGTCAAAGCTTTCTCGAAGAAAAAATGATGTTTAATACAATTTATCATCCCAATGATAAAGGTAGGACTTTGCGAACCGAAAATGTCATAAATCTCCTGAAGAAACATCTTTCAGAACCTAATGTAGACAAATTTTGAAGTATGCTCTTTAACTCTTATGAATTTATATTTCTCTTTTTGCCCCTTGCACTGGGTGGTTTCTTTTTGTTTTGTTGGGTAGGTATCCCCTCGCTGGTGACAGGCTGGCTGCTCTTTGTATCACTAATCTTTTACGGATATTGGAACGCAAAATTCCTACTGTTGCTGCTGGTCAGCATAGCTGTCAACTGGCTAGTCAGCCAAGTCATGGCGCGGCTGCGAATCAAACTACTTGATGGTCAGTCGATGACAAATGCCATTCGAGTGCTTCTGTTCCTTGGCATCGCCTTCAACCTTGGTCTAATTGGTTATTTTAAGTACATTAACTTCTTTATCGACACTATCAACGGTCTTGGTACTTCCCTGGGGAAGATCAACGATATCATCCTGCCCTTGGGGATCTCTTTTTACACCTTTGAGCAGATTAGCTATCTAGTGGGCGTCGCGCTTGGCAAGGGGCGACACTATAATTTGCCTCGGTTTATGCTCTTTGTCACCTTTTTCCCTCATCTGATTGCTGGTCCAATTCTGAGCGCCCACGAGTTGATCCCACAGTTTCGCTCGCTCAACTATCGCTTCGATGCCCGCAATCTGGCACTAGGCTTCACAGTTTTCAGCATCGGTTTGTTCAAGAAGACCGTCATCGCTGATTCTATTAGTGGCTATGCCACGCCGATCTTTGAAATGGCTGATCATGGTCAAGTTATTAGCTTTTTTCTGGCCTGGCAGGCTGCAATTGCCTATACGCTGCAACTCTACTTCGACTTCTCCGGTTACTCAGACATGGCGGTAGGGTTAGCGAAGTTGTTTAATATTAAGCTGCCGATGAACTTTTTCTCACCCTACAAGGCAATCAGTATTGGTGACTTTTGGCAGCGTTGGCACATTAGCCTCTCACGCTTCCTGCGTGACTACCTCTATATCCCCCTGGGCGGAAGCCGTCAAGGGGAAGTACGCCGCTACCTTAACTTAATTATCACGATGCTCTTAGGGGGCTTCTGGCACGGAGCAAACTGGACGTTTATCCTCTGGGGCTGTTTGCATGGCACTTATCTTTGCATCGATCACGCTTGGCAGCAGTTTCTCCGTCAGCGCGGTTGGAAAGCACCTTCTAGTCGATTGAGCCAGTTCGCAGCACGGGCGCTAACATTCCTGGCTGTAGTCATTTCTTGGGTGCTGTTCCGGGCTGAGACATTAGATGGTGCAGGAAATATCCTACGTGGTATGGCTGGGTTAGAGGGCTTGATCTTGCCGGAGACTTATGTCACAAAACTAGCCCTACTCAGCCGTTTCGGTGTCGAGTTTGGTAAGGTCGATAACTTCGGCGGTATTGATGGGAGCGTTGTGATCTTGGGAGTGCTTACAGCAGTCTTCCTGTTACCGAACATTTATGAGTTTATGAAAGGCGAACCTGTGGTGCTGGATGTTTACCACCATCTAGAGGGTGAATCTCGCCCTTGGTGGGGCTGGAAGCCGACAACATTCTATGCTGTGCTAGCAACAATCTTATTTTTCGTTGGAATAGGTTTCAGTAGTGAGCACAGTGAATTTCTCTACTTCCAGTTTTAACTGTAAGAAAAGGCTACCATCAAGACACCAAGAGGAAAAAGAGTGCAGCAGAAGGAAAGAAGTATTAATAAAAACTTGAGTTTTGCGGATAAAGCCCAGTTTTAACCAGAGGATGGGAAGTAAAACAAGAGAGCGATCGCAGATACAATCATAATTGACTTCTTCACCGACCTAAAGGCGCTCTTAAGAAGGAGTAATGAGTAATAAGTAATAAGTAATGAGTAAATACCCATTTTTCATCCACTCATTACTCCTTACTCATTACTTTAAAGCATTGCGTGAAGCACGGGGCTTTAGACCCAATTCTTTGGTAAAAGGGAGCTGGTAGAAAATCACTGAAATTGTCACCCTTCAACTTCCTGAAACACTGACACAAAAAGCAAAATAAATCGCTGCTTTCACACATCGGCGACTTGAAGATGTATTCTCCTCGTTCTCTGGTTCCGCCTAGACTCGCAACCATAACTTTATCCTTTAAACATTACGTTCAACCGCGATAATTTCAGTATATTCATACTCATTCGGACTTTGTTTCACCAAAGGATATCTTTCTCCACTTAACTGAATATAATCTTGTTCGCAATCCGGCTTAGATGAATAATACGTCAGCACATATTCTTTACCAATTCTGTTTGTCATTTCTGCTTCTACTTCACCCCGCCACTGAGTCTTAGTAACTAAAACTATCAACTGATTCGCTAATTGGGGAATTGTCTTTGCAATGTGTCGCCGCGAACTTTCATCCAAACTACCAAAGGGTGAATCCATGACAATTGGGAAAGTGCTACTGTCGGGAATCATCATCATTTTCCGTTTCTTACTCCATTCCCGCACTTTGTCAATAATGCTGGCAATAAAGGATAAACTGAGAATTTGATTCTGCCCGGTGGATGCTGCAACTAGTGCTTCTATACCTGTGGTATTTTCTACTAATGTCAGCTCATATTTATCGCTAATTTTAGGAATATATGGAGTTACAGAAATTTCGGTAAATATCTCTTGTACACGTTTTTCAAGTTGCAGGCGAAATTGTTGTTCTTGACGATTTTTAACTTCGGTTAACCGTTCGATTGCATCTTGAGTGGCATTAATTCGTCGCTGTGCTAAAGTTTGGTTGTCTTCATTCAGCTTTTGTTTGGCAATTTGTTTGTTTAAATTTTCAATTTCAGTTGTAAGTTGAGCAATTTGCTGCTGATTTGCACCTTGTTCTCGATTTAATTCATCAATTTTACTTTCAATTTCGTCTAACCGTTTTTGCAAACTGCTAATTTCTTCATTAGCATCTTTTCGCAATCGCTCTTGAATATTGTCTAAATCGCCTTCAATTTGAGATATGCTTTGCCTTAACTGATTAATCCTAGTTTGCTCTCTGTCAACTTCTTCCCAAAATCCGATGGCTTGCTTATCAATTTCATCTACTTGAGCTATCATCCTAATTGCAGTTTCTTCTACCGCCGAAGAACCGGCTTTATTTAACCAAGTACTCACATGAGTATGAGAATGATTACCTGCGTGTAATTCTGCACCACAAATACAGCGTTGAGAATTGAGTAAATCACTGACAAATTCCCGCGAAATTCCTGATGTTAATTCGCCTCGCGCCTTCAAATCATTGATAATTCCTCGAAACTGGGCTGTAGTTTCTGACAAGAAAACGGTATAACCTCGTGCAGAAATAACTTTTTTTAGCGCTTCTTTGTTTTTTTTGTATTCTTCTTGATTCGCCGCTTTCTGAGATTCTAAATCCTGACATCTTTCTTGCAATTCTTTAGCTGCGCTCAGTTCTCGCAAACGGTTACTTGTTTCTTTTTTAAAAGTTTGTTGATATTCTAACTCTTCTTTAATTTCTGTTTGCCGTTTGGTAATGCGTTCACGTTCTCGCTCTATCTTTTCTTGCTGTCGTAATAGTTGTTTAGTTTGGGAATCACCAATAGCTTTTAACTCATTTTCTAGAGTTTTTTTAGCATCTCCCAAATGTCTGATAGAACGGTTGATTACCTCCACACCCAAGAAAATTTTTATAGCTTCGGCAATTTCAGCTTTTTTGTCAGAACGGACTATTTGTTCAATTCGTTCGCCGTCAAAGAAAAAATATTGATGTAAAGTGGCGGGTAGAATTTGATTAATTATATCTTCTAGTTGCTGATCTTGGATCTTCCATTTGCCATCGTCATCACCAACCCATATAGATAATTGAGTTTTGCCAGCATCAAAATCACCTTCGTTTTTATAACCCCGACAGGCGCGTTTAACTCGATAGCGTTTACCTTCGTGTTCCCAGCCAATTTCTACCCAACATTCTACAGCTTGACCTTTTGGAGTTTCTGCGATCGCACGTTTATTAATTAGCTGTTCTATCGATGCAAAGGCTGCACTAAACTTTTCATATAATACCCAAGTAAAGGCATTTAGTAAACTGGTTTTTCCCGATCCATTATTCCCATAAATAATCGTTGTGTTGTGAACATCTCCACCAGCTAGGAGCATCTCTGGTGTCTTACCATAAAAGGAGCGAAAGTTGCATAGCTTAATTGAAGTTAGCTTCATCGCACCTCTTCCTTGATAATTTTCAAAATATTATCATTGATATGGCTGTTGCTTTTCTTATCTAGCCTACCTTTTTCCTCCTTCCAGACTCGCTCAATAATTTGCCGTACTTCCGGTGGAGCGCTGGTTATTGGCTCCTGCACATCATCAATATTCGCCTCTTGTGACATATTGAGTTTTGAAATATACTTTTTCTACATTTTAACTTTCTTTAGTGCTGGAATAACCTCAGTAAAGCCACTGTTTACGTTCTCTTTAAAATCCGAATTTTATTTGAAAAAATACTTTATTCTTTTATTGTTTTCTGTTATGATTTATTTTAACTAATCTAGATCACAATCGAATGTAAGCAGCTTTAAAATTTTCAGTTGCATCCCATTATAATCAAACTCATAATTTTATTATTTCATACTTAATACTTGTTTTTTCAAAACTCGAAAAATTTTTACAAATAAATACAACCATTGTCAGATTCATCATCAAATATCTAATAAACCATATCGCTTTTGTAAATCCAGTAACTTCATTCTGGCAACGCCCGCATTATCAGCCAAATCAGCAAATTCTACAAAGCGACGCAATTCCTTTTTTAACAGATTGCGCTCAACTTCTATGGTTTCTCTATCTAAATCTGGTGGCAAAACAATCATGTCAAATATAGTGGCACGTTCTTTACCTGGATGAGGACGTAAAACTCGCCCCCGCCGTTGAATGAATTGGCGGGGATTACCAGAACTTGATAGAATCACCGCAGTTTGAATTGCTGGAATATCAACACCTTCATCTAAACAACGAATTGCCACCAAACCTTGCAATTCGCCGCTTTCAAATTGACAACGTAATATTTCTCTTTCTTGTAAAGTTGTTTGGGCTGTATAGGTGCTTACCTTGTACCCCAAATCCACCCCCAAAATTTTAGCAACAGCTTTAAGTTGGCGTAGAGATGAACGTTCTCCCGACTCTTGGGAACCATCACTGCAATAGAAAAGAGTGTGGCTAGTTTCGCGGCGAGTTGTCATTAAATCCCGCAAAGCATTTAATTTATTTTCCGCCGCACCAATTAATCTTGCTCTTTGCATCAATAACGGTTTTAAATCTTCATTGTCTTCAAAATTTCCGCCATTTTCCCGATCGCGATAAAGTAGCGATCGCCCAATTCTTTTAGTTAACTTTAAATAGGCAATGCTTTCGGCTTCAGTTAACTCCACTAGCACCGGATAATACAGATAATGTACCAAAGCACCTTGAGCGATCGCATCCCTCAAAGTAAACTCCGGTTGGAGAACTGGGCCAAAATAATCAAATAAAGATTGCGTACCAAAATCATCAAAATACCTCTCTGGCGTGGCAGATAAAGCTAGTCTCAACCCCACACTACGCGGTAAACTTTCTTCTAACCTGGGTGCGCCTAAATTATGCGCCTCATCCCCAATAATTAAGGTTTTGGCGGGAAAATATTTGAGTTGAGACTGAAACCCATCTCCAATTAAAGTGGAGTTCGTAGTGATCACCGTGATAAACCGTTGAGAACCAGAACGCAGATTATAAATTTGGGTAGAAAGTTGACTTTGCCAAGTGCGTAAATTCTCAAAAGCTAAAATGGGTTGCAAATTAAATTTTTCACATTCTCGCGCCCATTGGGTGACGAGATGGCGATAGGGACACACCACCACCAGAACTTGCAAATTAATCTGCTGATATAATTCACAAGCGATCGCAAGTGCGGTAATCGTTTTACCACTACCAGTAGCCATTTTTAGCGTCCCTCTGCCATTGTTGGTAAACCAGCTAGCGATCGCTTGGCGCTGATATTGCCGCAATTGCAGAGACGGAGGCATTCTTGGGCATCCTGGTAATGGTTGCGGAGTGTAATAACTGCCCGTACTTTCCCTTGCATAAGGTAATTTCAACCGGAAAGTGGGCAGTTGCTGCACTGAATTTTTCGTCAGGTACATAGTGGGAGTTAGGAGTTAGGAGTTAGGAGTTGGGAGTTAGGAGTTGGGAGTTGGGAGTTGGGAGTTAGTAATTTAAAACTCATCACTCATAACTCATCACTTTCCTACTACTCAGTTGTAACCACGCCAAATACCAATGAGTGAACCTTGCACCTGTACTTGCATAGCACTGACTTCAATGGGATTGTACTTAGGATTTGCTGGTTTGAGAGTAACGCGATCGCCTTGGCGATAAAAACGTTTTAAAGTTGTACCAAATCCATCTACTCTGGCGGCGACGATGGTACCATTTTTTAAATGATTAGGTTCTGCTACTGGACGCAGGAATACAACATCGCCATCAGCAATTAAATCTTCAATCATGCTATCGCCAGCTACGCGCAAAGCGTAGGTTTGGGGAGGTAACTCGAAATTAGAAAAGTCTAAATGATCTACAGCATCAGTAAACGGTTCTATTAAACCACCAGCCGCGATCGTCCCCAAAATTGGTACACCTTGCTTCACAGCACGCAAAATCCGAATCGTTCGCGCTTGTCCTTCAGTCCATTCTATATACCCTTTAGTGCGTAAATGTTCTAAACGACTTTGAATTGGTGCTGGTGACTTCAGGTTCATCGCTTGCATCATTTGGCGAATAGAAGGCGAATGCTGGTGCGTTCTGATGTATTCTGCCAACCATTCGTAAAGTTCTTGTTGAGCTTCAGTTAGACGTTCCATAAACAAAGCGGGGAGTAATTATAAATGTCTCTAGAACATTAGTACTACAAAAAACTCCCCATAACAAGAGAAAACTAAAAATATCCCAGGCAAAAGCAAAATTATTTTATTTTCTTTTACCCATTTATTGTTGATTTTTTACAAATTAACTAGTTAAGAGCCAGTAGCACACTCGTCATTCTGACTCTTAACTCCTAACTCCTAACTCCTAAATTCTGCCCCTAAGATACTAGCAAGCAAAGCCTTTTGCGCGTGCAATCGGTTTTCCGCCTGTTCCCAAACTCGTGATTGAGAACCTTCAATAACGGCCTCGGTAATTTCTTCACCACGATGGGCTGGTAAGCAGTGTAAAACAATTGCCTCTGGTTCAGCAAGACTCAATAGTTGCTCAGAAATTTGGTAAGGCTCGAAAATTGGCATTCGGTTATCTGCTTCTGCTTCTTGCCCCATACTTGCCCAAACATCAGTATAAAGTACAGCAGATCCCTTAGCGGCTAATTCTGGATCGTGAGTCAGGAGAACTTCAGTTTTATTATTAGCGATCGCTCTTGCTTGTTCTACAATCCGAGAATCCGGCTCATATCCACTAGGAGTAGCAATTCTGACATTCATCCCCACCAAAGCACAGCCCAACATTAGAGAATTAGCCACATTATTTCCATCACCCACATAGGTTAAAGTTAACCCAGCAAGAGTACCAAAGCCTTCTTGAATCGTCAATAAATCCGCTAATATCTGACAGGGATGTTCTGCATCGGTAAGTGCATTAATCACTGGAATCTTGGCGTAGTGAGCAAAAGTTTCCAAATCCTGCTGTGCAAAAGTGCGAATTGCCAAAACATCCAGATATCGATCTAATACCCGCGCGGTATCCTGCAAAGGCTCTCCGCGACTAACTTGAGTAACATTAGGGTTGAGATCGATTACCTGTCCACCCAGTTGGTACATCGCCACAGTAAAACTTACCCGCGTGCGAGTTGAAGCTTTAGAGAACAACAATCCCAAAACTTTATTACACTGCAACTTAAACTGTTGTGATTTCAGTTGAGTTGCCAATTGCAGGAGTTCTTGGAGTTCCGTTGGACTGATATCCGATAGACTTAATAAATCTCGTCCGAGCAATGCTGCCATGCTTGTAATCTGTAAAAAATAATTATATATTTCTGTTCCTTTATTCAACCGTGCCAAGAAAATACAGTTTTAGAACTGACCAGATATTTTCGCGTTCAGTTCAGGATTTGAGTGAGCTTTTGGTATAAATATTAATTTATCAACTTTATCAGTGATTGCGATCGCAGATTTGTTTCTGTTTGATCACAATTGCTACGCCCATCAAACCATCTACGCGGCACAAAAGCGGCGATATTGCCAAAATCTCTAGTCTTCTAGCCTAATTTCTGAAGAGGGAGAGATTTTTAGCAATTACAGCTAGACAAATAAATTGATTATGGTACAATAAGAAATTGTGGTTGCTATTTAAGAGCAATGCTCAACAGTGGGCTACGCCGAAGCTAAACTTGCCAGCATAGCACAGTGGTAGTGCATCCGACTTGTAATCGGAAGGTCGCGAGTTCAAATCCCGCTGCTGGCTTTAAGTATACATAAGGGTTTGAGTTGTCAATTGTGTAAAGTGATCGAGCCAATTGACGATCTAACGGAGTGCATCATGTTCTAAAAATTCTGCAAGGAAAGGACAAATTAAACGGGCATCCTCCAGAATATCTTCAAGTTCAAATCACACAACTTAAACCTCTTATGTAAGATTAACTTCATCTTTTCTACATAAAATACACTAAAACAGATTAAAATAGTGAGTCTTTTGTGTAGATGGAGCCTATACTAACATTACTGTATTTTTTGCTCTTTAGATCATTAAGTATTGCGAGCTTAATTTGTGGTATAAAAATTTGTGCTAACAACTACGTTATCAGAGGTTTATGCATTAAATATAATGCTTATTCAGTACTTGTTATGCTTAACTAATAATTAAAATGCCAATTCAATAAGCGTAGAAGATGAATTGATTACTTCCCATCCTCCAATATTAATGTAGACTCAGCAGTACGCCCAAATTCTTCTGGTGCATATTGCAAGTGAACTTGGGCACCAGGCCAAGAAAATGTCCCAGGGGTAACAGAACGGACTAAGTAATGCAGACTATAAACTCCTGGTTCCAGGTGGTCGGCGTAGGCGATAATGCGATCGCGGTACACATTCTTAAACCCAAGTTCCCAGCTATCGGCGTTTGCTTGTAATGTAGCTGTGGTAGTTTGGAAACTTGCATCCACAGCCTCAAAACCTGATGGTAAAGGATCTTTTATCACCACATGATCCACAGGATGATCGGCAATGATTTCTAAACCAATATTAAACACCTGTCCAGAGGCTAAAGTCAAGGGTTTATCAAAAGCGTAAAGACCTGTTTTTTGCAAAACTTGATCTTTATTTACTTGACTAATTTTTCGTGTTATGCGTAACCCATTAAATCTGCCTGGTTGATTTCCCTGCAAGCGATAATTATAAGCAACCAGATAGTGCAAAGTGCCATCACCTGATTTTTGCAGCGTTAAATCATTACGACCACGAGGTAATTTATTCATTGGCACATTTAGCTGTAAACTAGGATTTTGATAGCCTTCAAAGCGATTTTCTCCTAACTTATTACCAGCTAATTCCACTGTGGCGACAAAATTAGGCGGCGTAGGTTGCAGTTGGCTATATTCTACCAAAGCTGTTAAGGCTTGAGCATTGTTATAGTTAGTTTGCCAAGTGCCATCCCGTCGGAGTGCGAGAAGACTTTGGAATAACTTATCTATAACTTCGGGTTTACTTTGTTTGGCAATAAATAAGCGTAAAGCTTCCGCCTGGGTCGCAGTAGATGAACTCATCCATCCCCAATTTCCTGGTAAACTTACAACTGCTGTGCGGCCTGTTTCATAGATATTCTGTTGCAGCTTGTTTACTAATTGTTGAGATTCCTTTTGCCATTCTGGGAATTGAGATAAGTATCGCGCTAGTTTAATTTGAGTTACTAAATCAAAGTTGTTGCGCTGTTCATAAATATCTCCAAGAAAGGTATTGCGTTTTTCCCCAATTTGTGCCAGTGCAATTAAAGCATTAAGTTGCAGTTGCCTTTTACATAATTGTTGTTTGCAAAAATCGTATTCTCCAGGATTCGCCAGAACTTTTTGCAAATAAGTTTTCAGGCGAGATACCATTACAGAATCGACTAAATTAGGGAATATCTGACTGGCTTTAGCTAAAGATTCACCCGTGTATGAAGAAACCCAAGGGTCGGATTTTTCTTGTCCGGGGAAAGCTGCAAAACCACCATCGGCTATTTGGAGTTTTTGTAATTTATCAATGGCTTGATTTGCCTGTTGGCTAGGATTAAATTCTGTAAATTTCTGACCATATTTTTGGGCAATAGTTTGCAGATTAGCCGCAATTATTAATTGACTCGCCGCAGGTTCTGTAAAGGGTAAATCATCATCTTCTAAAACCTGCTTGGCTGGTGCTTGAATCTCCGTTATCAAAGTACTCGCCAACTGAATATCTAAACCTCCCGCATCAGGGAAGGTATTTTTATCGACATTCAAAGGAATCTTCACCTGTTTATCAGTGACACCAGTTTCAACGACTTGTTCTGTAATTTCAATTGGCTTAACTTCCAAAGGAACTTCAAAAGCATCTGCGGCTGTACCATTTAGTTGAGTGGTAAACCGAACTTTACCAACTCCCACACTATCCGCCACCATTGGAAAGCGGTAAGCGTGAGTTGCGGATTCAGCTTTGGTTTGCAAAGAATTAGTTGTGGGGTTTTTGTCAGCAAACTTCACCGTACCGCTAAGTTCGCCATTTATTGAGAGATTTCCTGTATTCCCGGTGTTGTTAGTTACAGATAAACCAGCGAGGATGCGATCGCCTGGACGGGCGAATTGTGGCAAAATAGCATTAGTTAGCAGTGGCTTGGTGGTGATAAACGTCGCGTCCCCATTCCCGAAACGCAGATTTCCATCGGTGGCTACAGCCATCACCCGCCATGTAGTTAAGTCATCCGGTAATTTAAAGGTTATCTGTGCATTCCCATTTGCATCGGTAAGAACAGAACCGTTGTAGTAAGCTAAAGCTTTAAAATCAGTGCGAGTCCGGGTATTAGCTGCACCAGTTGAGAAACCACCGCCATAACCCCAACCTTTGGGTTTAGCTACATCTTGTGCTTGTAATATTACATCCGCACGATTATCGTTAAAGCGGGTAGATATTAGCTGTTCTGCATAAACTGTATCCACCAGATTTGGCGGACGATAACCAGAAAGTTGTAACACCGCTTCATTTACCACCATAACTGTAAACTGTCCTTTGGTGGGATTGCCTTGGTTATCCTTCAGTTCTAACTGTACCGTTTCTTCTGCACCAGGTTCTAATGATGCTTGCACTGGCTTGACTTGCAGTTTTAAATACTTATCCTCTAAGTTAACTTTAAAAGGTGTAAAACCAATCTTCACCAAGTTATCTAAACTTCCCGCTTCTACCTGGTTTATGGGTTTACCTTGTCTGACTAATACAGCTTCAATGGCTGCATTAGGTAGCATTTCTGGCGTAACTTTAAACTGAATTTGTGGTGCGCCTCCCTGAACTTTGATAATTTGCTGATACAGGGGTTTGTCTTTAATCACAGCAAAGTACAATTCTCCATCTGGATAGGGAGATTGAATTAGTGCAGTAGCGGTTTCACCTGGTTTAAACTCTTTTTTATCTAATTTAACTTCTAAAACATCTTTTTCTTTAGAACCCCAAAATACAGAATTTCCTCCAGTTGCCCAAATTTGTAAATCTGTGGCGCTTAATTCATTTTTGGCATCGCTAAAATTAACTCTAATCCGGTATGAAGCAGATTCCGGTGCTGTCAAACTTACCGATTGTGGATTACTAGCAGATGTAATTTCTGCTTGTCCTACCGTTTTATATTCAACTTGATTTTTTGGTGTTCGACTACCTTCCACTAATTGCGTGACGCTGCTGTATTTAATCTGTTGTAATTCTAGCCGGACTCCTTGACCTGCGATCGGTTTTCCTGTAGGGTCAGTAACAATCACTTCAATGGGAAAAGCCTTACCAGCATCAGCGATAAAATTGCTTTTTAACCCGATAAGGCGATTACTTGGTAAGGCTGTAAAAGTTTTGGAATTCGCCACAGACAAATTAGAAACATCTGCAACTTGCACATCTACCTGATAAGTCATCGGATATGGTAAATCATTAGCCACATTCACAGTTTGACTACTTTTACCATTAGCATCTAGCTGGGCATTAGTTTGCAATACATCACTAGATATACTAGGAGTTTCCTCCGGCCATAACCATTGTCTACCAAAAGTAAATTCTTCCCAACCTTTAGGAACAAAATTAGCCTGTTGGCGAGTAATAAAATATTTTGCTTCTCCACCTTCTACAGGTGCGCCAAACAAATAATTGCTTGTAGCATTAATATTAACCTTCTCGTCAATGTATGCGAATTCTTTATCTAAGTTCAGTTCGACTTTAAAATTCGGTGGTTTAAACTCAGCTACCCGAAATTCTCCAGAAATTTCTTGTCCATTCTTCCCCTTCGCCTGGATTGTATAGTAGCCTAAGCGCTGAGTAGTTTTGATTGGTAATTCTAGAGAAAATGTACCAAATTCGTTTGTAGTTTGCGTACCTAAGCTGGTCTTTTGTCCATCAGGATTTGCCAGAGTTAATTGGTAAACAGCATTTTTATCTTGCTGAATTGCACCATTTTGCAAGAAGTCCGCAAAACCAGTCAACCAAGCTTTTTCACCTGGTTGATACAACTGTCTATCCGAGAAAATTACCCCGCGTGATTCGGGTTTAGCATCTTGCCAACCTGCATCAATCCCATATCCATAAACACCGCTATATTCTTCCGTTCTAGCGAATGCCCAATCTTGATTTTCACGGGCAATTACTAATAACTGTGGTGATTTACTTGAGCTTTCATTCCCAGAATAACATTTCTGTAATCCTTCATTAACAATTCTAAAAATTCCATTTTCATCAGTTTTACCCGTTGCACAAGGTACTGCTTCAGTGCGAGATTTTGCTTGTAATTTTGATTGATAAATTTCAATAGCAGCCGTTTTAACTGGCGAACCATCTGTAAGATGATTGACGCGAATTAACCCTGACTCAGGAAACCACTGAGTAAATACGCCCAAATTCGTCAATTCAACTAAGCCGTAAGTCGTAGGTTCTCGCCACAGTTCCTTACCATTATCCTGATATTTATTAGTGCGGGCTTGCACTCCATAAGCTAACATCCCCGTCGCCGCACTTAGTTTTTCCCGCAGAGGAACAGCAATATCAACTGATTGATTTTTCTTACCCGAAACCTGAAAGCTTTGCCATTCAGAAGGTTGTGGTAATAAATCACTACCATTATTAAAATAAACTAAATCTGTTGGTTTAACTACTCGATAAGCTGCTTTGTATTTGGATTCTGGTAGATTTCCCGTACTAATATTTAGCTGTAAATCTTTATCTGTGGGGAAAATATTCAAATCTGATGGCACCCAGATATCCCCGGCTAAATCTCCAGTATCATATTTAAGTGTGATAGGTTTACCCAAAGTTTGCCCAAACTTATCTTTGAGATTTTCGCCGATAGTAATTGTATAACTCTTGGCTGGTTCTAGTGCATAAGGATTGATGCCAATAATTTTATCTTGCTCGTTTATTTGGATAACTCTCGAAATTGGTTTTGGTGGTGGATTAATAGTAATATTTCTTATAGCTGAATCTGGCAGTAAGACATTATTAAATTCTAGCTGCGGGCTGCCTTTAATAAACCTTCCAAAAGTTCCACCTGAATCTGGCTGTCCGTAAAAGTTAATTTGCTGAAATGCCAAAGGTGAATAAGTTGCTAACTTAGTGGCAAATTGTTTCTCTGTAGGTAGATTGCCATAAGCGGGGCGGATTCCGGGAGAAAATACTAGGCGATAACGAGTTGCTTTTTCGAGATTCTGCTGGGGGATGAGGTTATAAATCCAATTACTTGCTGAGGGGTCAAATTTTTCTAAAGGGTCTTCTTCATTTTTTAATGGTTTTTCTTCTTTATTTAATTCGACTTTAAAGCCTACACCCTTGTTTTTTCCTTCAGGAATTAACTGCAAATGTTCTTGTACAGAAGCTAAATCCAATTCTACATTGGAAGTAAACTGTAACTTCTGCTGTAAATCAATTGGTTCAATATCAGCTTTTTCAATGGGATTGACACCGGGTAAATTAGTCAGGTTGATAGATTCGGTGTTGAATGTCCAAGGCAAATCTTTATCTAGGCGATGATTTTTTAAATCGGCTAAACCTGCTTTGAGTGTGACTTGAAATCTTGTTGCTATTGGCAATGCTTTATCAGCTTGAAATCCCACCATGCGCGGTGTTAAAAAGCGAAATTGACCGGGCAAAGGCGGCCAAATGGCAAATTTTTGTAATAATTTTTGCTGTTCTGGGCTATCAAGACTTTCAACTGGGATTAAAGCTTCTTTAAAACGGATGCGGATTTGGTTGAGAGGTTTGGCATCCCCAATAGGACTAATTTGTTCAATCCAGTCTGGTAATTTCGGCGGTGTGAGTGAGGAAACTGCTGGGAGTTGTTCTTTAGCTGAGTTGATACCAAAAAAGTTACACCCGGTCATCGCTAGTGTAAATGTAAAGAGCAGAATAAACTGTATTGTTCTCTTGCGATTTGAGGAATGACTAATTTTTTTTAACGTAGACGCTTCTCTACGAGACGCTACGCGTAGCTTGCTTCCCCGTAGGGGTACGGCTTGCCGAAGGCTACCGCCAAGAACGTTAAATAAGAGATGGGAAATTGTATGTTGTAAACGGAGTAAAAATCTGATAATCATATTTTTTAGTAGCTCAAAATTAAAAATTCATAAATTATAGTGAACAAAACCTTGCATTACTTTATTCCGTGGGCAATGTCAAGGCTAATAAAGTACATCATATAACTAGTTATTTGTACCCAAAGTTTGAATGAAACTATGTTTATTTATATAGATAACCAACTCAGTGTGATTGTTCCAGAAAATGACTACAATTCTTAACTATAAAGAAGTATTTTAATTTCGCAAACATTAATTTACATCTGCTAAGTTAGTAGCAATGAATTATTAAGGGTTTGACATATTTACTGATGTAGATGTAAGTAAGTCGGCAGGAAAATTAAGGTAAGTTTTCTTAGACAGGGGATTCCCTGATGAAACTAATTTCACGATCGCTACTCAAACTTAAGCGCACTAGTAAAATTATCCTAGCTGTGGCTGTGCTGCTAATCTGCCTGATTGTACGCCTAATACCTTATGTTGCGCCCATTCGTGCCGCAGATATTGTCCAAAATCAATTGGCAATGCAATTTAGCGATCGCAATGGTTTACCATTAGGAACAATACTCACCCGTGACCAAGAGCATACATCAGTAGTACCACTAAATCAGGTTTCGCCCCAGTTTATCCATGCAATTTTAGCCGCCGAAGATGGCAGCTTTTACCATCATGGGGCGTTGGATATGAAAGCTGTTATCCGCGCCAGCAAAGAAGCTATTCACGCGAAACGAATTATTTCCGGTGCTTCCACTATTACTATGCAGTTGGCACGGATGTTAGATCCAGTGCCTCGCAGTTTCTCTGGTAAACTGAGTGAGATTTGGCTATCTTGGCGGTTAGCAGCAGGGATGAATAAAGATGAAATTCTCTCTGCATATATCAATCGGCTGCCAATGGGAGGGAATATATATGGTGTAGAAGCAGCTGCGCGGACTTATTTTTCCATCCCAGCTAGTGAATTGAATCTTGCCCAAGCTAGTTTGTTGGCTGCTATTCCTAATAATCCCACATATTTTAATCCTTATGAGCATTGGGAACGGCTGAAGCAACGACAAAAATACGTCCTTAATCGGATGGTACAGGAAAAGTATATTAGTGAGGCGATCGCCACCCGAACACCTGCCGAAAAAGTTGTGTTTCAATCTCGCCAAAGGGGAATTATCGCCGCACCACACTTTTTATTTTGGTTAGCCAATCAAATCCCCCCAAATTCCCTTGAAAAAGAGGGCTTAGTTCCCCCCTTTTTAAGGCGGGTTAGGGGGGATCAATCCGTGATTCGCACCACGATAAATCGCCCTTTACAGCAGTTTGTCGAAGCACAAGTACAGCAGGTAATTTCTTCTCTCGCCGCTAACAATGTCCATGATGCAGCCGCCTTGGTGATTGACAACCGCACTGGTGAAGTTTTGGCTTATGTCGGTTCCCCTGATTACTTTAATGAAGCCAAACTGGGACGCAATGATGGAGTGCAAGCGCTACGTCAACCAGGATCTACCCTTAAGCCTTTTGTCTATGAATTAGCTTTAGAAAAAGGTTTAATTCGTCCAAATACCATTTTGGCAGATGTACCCGCCCATTATGCAATTCCCGGTGCAAAACTTTATAGCCCAACTGATTACACCGAAAAGTTTCTTGGCCCTGTGCGGGTGCGAATCGCTTTAGCAAATTCCCTAAATGTACCCGCAGTCAGGGTGTTAGAAAAAGTAGGTGTGGAAACTTTTTTAGAACGACTGCATCAACTGGGATTTGAACACCTCAATCAAACTCCAGAACATTATGGTTTGGGTTTAACTTTAGGTAGTGGCGAAGTCAGTCTGTGGGAACTAGCCCGTGCCTACCTGACCATAGCACGACTTGGAGATGCAACCCCAATAGTCAGCACATTTTCTAATTCCCCAATCCCTACAGACGCGATGAATCGCGTCTCTACAAACTCTCCACTCCCTAATTACACAATCTGGCAATTAATCACCAACATACTCAGTGACAACCATGCTCGTGCAACAGCTTTTGGTGTAGACTCAGTGTTACATTTACCCTTTGCCTCTGCTGTTAAAACTGGTACTTCTTCCAATTTTCGTGATACTTGGACTGTTGGCTTCACCACAGATTACACCGTCGCTACTTGGGTAGGTAATTTCAACGGCGAACCGATGCGACAGGTTTCAGGTGTGACAGGGGCTGCACCCTTATGGAATCGAATTATGTTACATCTGCACGAACATCAAGAACCAGCAGATTTTCCGCCTCCAGAAGGTTTGGTGCAATTACCTATTTGTGCAATTTCGGGGTTACGACCAACACCAGATTGTACCTCAGTGGTGCAAGAATATTTCTATCCAGAAGATAAAAGTAATTACGAAGCTGAAAATCAATTTAATTTGCCACCAGAGTATGATGAATGGTTGGCAAAACAACAGCAATCAAATTTTACTTCTAACAATTTGAGAATTCTATCTCCACGTCAGGGCGATTTATTCTTAGTGTATCCCGGCGAAGAAGCGAAGCAAAAATTAGAATTCAAATTAGTGGGAAATAAATCTGCATCTGTGGAGTGGCGGTTAAATGGTGAAAAGTTAGATACTCATTCAGCTAATTCTTTATTTTGGAATTTGCACCCTGGTAAGTGGACTTTGGAAGCCAGAAGTGGAGAAATGAGTGATAAGGTAACTTTTCAGGTAGAGTTAGCTAATATTAAACCTACGCGTCGGGGATTTTCTATTAGTAATTCTCCGGTAAGGATGAAGATAGAGAAATGATGTCAGTAAGCTAACAATAACTCGTATTTGAGTATCGCCACTTTTTGCTAAAACATGATCTTAAATTCTACCTTGCGTAAATTTACTAACGTAAATTTACTCACAATCTTTTAAAGTAAATTTAAATATTAGTGAATCTACGAATTACTTTCCAATTTTCTCTCAATAGTATGTAACCAAATATAGAAGTCAGACTTGAATTTTGAAAGCATACTGAGACTAAAACTTTTGTCCAGCAAAACTTTGATCTTAAAAACTTTTCATCAATCAAGTCGGAGTTCTATATATGCTAATTAAATCTAGGCAAGAGCAATCTTAATCAATCAAACCTGCAATTCAGAGATATTCGGGTAACAATTAGATTTTTTCGGAAGTTTATAATCCAGTCTGTTTAAGGGTTTTAGACAACATTTATCTATATGTCTTCAAACAATACAGCAATGAGTATTTCATGTAGCTGCTGATAGTTTAGAGACGAAAAATAGCGTTGTTTTATTTTGATGGTCTGCCCGATTTGGATGTTATTTAACCCCCACAAGGTTTTTTGCTCATTAATTTGAGTCAATTCAGAATCGCAGACTCGTTGGCGGAGCCTAAGAAGTCCGCTATCCGCCATTCGGACAGAATTCAGAATGAATTCTGATTGTTAACTCAGCACTCTTCATTACCCACATTAAAAGGAAGTTGAAAATGTCAATTGTGTTTCCTCTACAGCCAAAACAGTGGCTCGGACGGATAGTATCTGCGCGGCTAGTTAGCTTGCTCGCCCTGCTTACTACTATGATGCCCTTCGAGGTTGTTTCCACCCCAGCGTTGGCCATCCCAGCAGGTGCGTCTGTTGAAGCCAAGGTTAAGGTGTCTAACACAATGAGCTATGCGCCCTTCAATTTCCCAGCCTCTACTCAAGTGGGGTACTGCTAGGGTTGCACGGCTCATGGAATCGGCAGGAGAAAACGGGCTATAAAATAGCTTACTTTCGCTGGAACAGTAAAACAAAGATCCCAGGGAAGCAGATAGATTTAGTTAGTGGCTGGGTAGTTCCAGAAACGCAAGAAGTCTGGGGGCGACCGGTGGATACGGCTGTGGATCAACAGGGTAATTTGTTAATCTCGGATGACTACAGTGGCAGCATCTACAAACTCTCCTACACGTCGCCACAGTAACTTCTTGGATTTTTTATGTCGGTATAAATCCTAAACTAATGGGTATCTTGTCCATCCCA
Organism: Nostoc sp.; assembly: GCF_036917135.1. Taxonomy (GTDB): domain Bacteria; phylum Cyanobacteriota; class Cyanobacteriia; order Cyanobacteriales; family Nostocaceae; genus Nostoc. Next base: position 294,771 of record NZ_JBALEA010000023.1, read on the forward strand.
ACAGACTAAGGTAGGTGTAGCTATGGTTTTAGTCTGGTAGGGGTTTTTGACACCAAGCCAGTTACTAGCGATCGGCATTCGCCAACCAGTTCCAAAGGCGCGATCGGTGATTTTCAAGCCGGGGGGTGCTTGTCGCCGTTTAAATTCAGCCCGCGCCACCATTTGGATTACTCTGTCTACAATCACCGGATCGTGATCGGCTGCAACAATCTGTACTGCTGATTGATGATTGTGAATCAGGCGTTGCAAAATATCGTCCAAAATTTCGTAGGGCGGTAGAGAGTCTTGATCAACTTGACCTGGTTTGAGTTCGGCGCTGGGTGCTTTAGTCAAGACGTTTTCTGGGATGATTTCATTATTGCGATTTAACCAATAGCAAAGTGAATACACACGGGTTTTAGGAACATCTGCAATTACCGCTAAGCCGCCATTCATATCGCCGTAGAGGGTACAGTAACCAACTGCCATTTCTGACTTGTTACCGGTAGATAAAAGCAGATAGCCAAATTTATTTGCGATCGCCATTAATAAATTACCCCGAATCCGCGATTGGATATTCTCCTCTGCCAGTCCAAACTCAGTACCCGCAAACAATTCACCTAATGTTTGATCGAAGCCTTGCATTAACTCGCCAATTGGTAAAAGATTAGTCTTAATCCCCAAATTTTCGGCTAATGCCACAGCATCACTGATAGAATGCTCCGAACTGTAAGGGGAGGGCATGAGAACACCCAGGACATTTTCTTTACCAAGTGCAGCAGTAGCGATCGCAGCTACTATGGCAGAGTCAATCCCGCCACTTAAACCCAATACTACTTTAGAAAAGCGACACTTCCGAGCATAATCTCGCACTCCCAAAACCAACGCTTGCCAAATTTCTTCATCTTCTGATTGATATGCAGGTTCTACAGAACCCAATTGGAAATCACGTTGGGTTTCATCAAATTCAACTACCACTAAATCGGTATCAAAGCCACAGGCACGACACATAACTTCACCTTGACGATTCAAGGCAAAACTCCGCCCATCAAAAATAAGGTCATCATTTCCGCCAACCTGATTAGCGTAAATCATCGGTTGTTGAAAACGTATTGCACTATGCCTGAGCATGATTTCGCGGAACTGCTGCTTGCCAGCCGTGTAGGGCGAAGCAGACAAATTTACAATCAAATCTACACCCAAAATTGCTAAGTCAGCAATCGGATTTACTGCATAGCTACGTTTGCCCCAGAATTCCTCATCATTCCATAAATCTTCGCAAATAGTTACGCCAATATTGATATTATCTAAAGTGAAAAAGTTAGCTTGCAAACCTGGTTCAAAATAGCGACGTTCATCAAATACATCGTAAGTAGGCAAAAGTCGTTTGTGAAAAACTTGCTTAACCTTGCCATCCTCTAACAAAGCCATACTGTTAAATAAACTTTTACCGCCAGTAATGGACGCTTCGAGGTTCTGTTGAACAGTTCCTACCAACACAGCTAAATTTGGTGGTAAATCCTGCGCCAAGTTTTGTAAAGTGATGCCCATCGCTTCCACAAAACTAGGATTTAGTAATAAATCTCTTGGTGGATAGCCACATAAAGAAAGTTCTGGTGTCAGCAATAAACGCGCACCGCTAGATGCTGCTCGTTGTGCCGCCTCCAGGATTTTTTGGGCATTGAAAAGCAAATCACCGATAGTAGGATTAATTTGAGCGATCGCTATTTTCATATTATTTGTTATGGGGCATTGGGCATTGGTTATTCTGACTTTTCACGGTATCTGGAAAACCTCACTTCTATTTCTCTCTCCTTTTAGGAGAGAGACTTTGAATTTTCCCCCTTCCGGCGACGAGTTGGGGCTTAGGGGGTTAGGTTTAACGTGAGATTTTCTACATGACGTTAAAAGTCAGATTGGTTATTCCCTTTATCTTTCTCATCTCACGTAACCGTTCATTAAATAAACACCAGAGGTTTATCCTTCAGGGGAGCAAAAGCTTCCGCATCAAACTTATACAAACTAGCTGGACGACCAGCACCCCGTGATACCTTAATTCCGGTATCGCATAAAAAACCTAATTTGAGTAGACGCGCTCGAAAATTAGAATAATCGGAAAAATTGTCACCTAAAACTGTGGCGTATAACTGATATAAATCATTTAAGGTGAACATTTCTGGCAAGACTTCAAAAGCCACCGGGCTATACTCTAATTTATTTCGTAACCGTCTGTGTCCATAAGCCAGAATTTCATTATGGTCAAAAGCTAATTGCGGCACTTGTTTTACCGGATACCAAGCTATACCAGTCATGCGATCGGCAATCAATTCGGCTTCTTCAAATCGCACTAGGGCAAAGTAACTAACTGATAGATAACGCACACCATAACTATCAGTTGCTTCCCGTGGATCGCGATTTGGCCCGCCAAATGTATACAGTTGTTCTAAATAGAGATTGTTGACCTTAATTTTCTCTGCCATAATGCGATAGGCGGCATCTTCTAGAGACTCTCCTGGACGCACCAAAGTACCAGGAAGACTCCAATGATTTAAAAATGGTTCTTGCTGTCGCATTACTAATAGAACTAACAGCCGATTTTGGACAGTATCTACAGAAAAAATTACATTATCAACACCAACCTTGAAATCGGCCAAAGGTTGTTGGTTTAACGGAGTTGGTATCTTCTTTTGGGAACGTCCTGGCATTCGTACAAATGCTCTCGATTAATATAGGCAACTACAGGGGCTGTGAGGGCTTGAGAATCTCCATGTTCGCGGTACGCTGTCGAGGAAACATCTAGACCGGTCAGACTAGCGATCGCAATTTTCCCTCCCAGCTTTTGCACTACCTCTGAACTAGATTCATCTATTGCATATCCGGGTCGCGGTACAATCAGTAGTTGCACTTCCTGTAACAAATCTTCAATGCGATACCAACGTGGTAGCTGACTCAGTAAATCTGAACCAATGATCATCGTTAATTCAGCATCTTCACCCCAAATAAGCTTCGCTTTTTCTACTGTTTCCAGTGTTCTGAAGCTACTCAATTCTTGTTCCAAAGCAATATTGTGCCGTGGCGCGTCTATATCCGCAATCAACAGCCGCAACATTGCCGCCCGATGCTCTAAGGGTGTTTGATGAGACTTAAATGGATTATCTGCTGCCCAAACCGCTACCCAATCATAACCCTCAGACAGCCAACTCAGAATTTTTTGATGTCCCGCAGTTGGTGGATCGGCACTAGTTCCAAACAAAGCAACTCTCATAATAATTCGTAATGACGCTCAAGGACTCGCTAACGCTGCGCTAACGTAATTCGTAATTCGTAATTAAGACATACCGAAAGAGTAATTATTACCTCTGTGTACTCAGCGCCTCTGCGGTTCGTTTCTTAGTTTCTTCAGTCAACACCCGTAACCCCTCAGAAATTTCCACTTCTACAGCCACCGGATGATCCAAACGCCGTGTATGTTGTGGCAAACTAGCAACTGAGGCGGCGGTACGCTGACGAATTGTTGCCAACGACTCCAAAGGCTGCACCTGTTCACCTTCTTGCACTACCAACTGCAACAAAGCTTCTTCATCCAAAGCAATTTCACCTAAAAGTCCCAACCTGTCTGCTTTTACCTTACCTCCCGTAAACGAGCGAAAAATCTGCTTGCGTCCTGGATAAGTAACTTTACCACTAGACTGCTTCATCACTGGGATGCCATCAATGTCCACAAGTTTGTAAACTCCATTTACAGGCGAACCTGTAACTAGTCGCGTTCCCAATCCGTAACCATCAATTGGCGCCCCAGCAGCTTTTAATTTGGCAATTTCCCACTCATCCAAGTCGCCACTAGCAAAAATTGGCACACCGGGAAGGAGCGATCGCACCTGTTTTGATAAGGTAACTAAATCTCCTGAGTCCAATCGCACTCCTGTTAATTGCATTTCCCCGGAATTGACTTTTTCGGCCAAGCGTTGGGCAGCAGCAATGGTATCGTAAGTATCAATCAGCAATGGCGCACCCGGAAAATATCGATGAAATGCACTAAAAGCTTGTTCTTCAGTGCCTTCTATTGCTGATAACGCCATCACCAGGGCGTGCGCCATCGTACCACTTGGCTGTTGTCCTAGTTGTAGCGCTGCTAACACATTAGAGGTGGAATCTAACCCACCTGCTAAGGCCGCCCGCGCCGCCCACAAAGAGCCTTGGGGACTAAATGCTCGTCTTGTGCCAAATTCTAAAAGTGTTGCTTTCTCCCCCGCTACATCACGCAACCGGGCTGCTTTTGTGGCAATCAAAGTCTGGTAATTAATCGTATTCAGCAGGTAAGTTTCTACCAGTTGGGCTTGCCAAAGTGGTGCTTCCACCCGCAACAGTGGTTGATTGGCAAAGACGGCTGTCCCTTCTGGTACTGCCCAAACATCACCGGTAAACTTTCCCTCAGCTAAAAGTGACCAAAAGCGATCGCCTGCGTGAGCGAAAATTCCCGTTGCCTGTAATGCCGCAATTTGCGCGGAACTAAAGCGGATTTTGGCTAAATATTCCAATGCCTGCGTCAGCCCCATTGCAATTAAATAACCAAAACCCTCTGGCAATCGTCTGACAGACAATTCAAAGCTTGCCCGTCGTTGTTCTATACCTTCGCCTGTGTAACAAGCTGCCATTGTTAACTGGTAAAGGTCGGTCAGCAAGCTGTAGTCATCGGCAGAAAGGTTTAGTTCCTGGTTCTGCTGGCTTGGCTGTTTATGTACATAATTCAAATCTGGCAAAGTTGTCATGCAAGAGCTTCCTTACAAGATGCTTCTGCTGATTATGGTAATATTTACCATAAATAATGTCAACTACCACGAAGTATATTTCCTGAGATTGCCGTAAAACCGTAGATTTATCGATAAATTAATACTAACTTCATCAAATACTTAATATTTTTTAATAGTAATATAGCATTTTTCGTTTTTATGCAATACATTCTGACCTCTCTCCTTTTAGGAGAGATGCTTTGAATCTTACTCCCCAACGCTAGTAGGGAAGGGGCTGGGGGTTAGGTTTGTATTCAATACTGCGTAGGTTTTGGCAAGAGACGCGATAAATTGCCGTCTTGACAATAATCAGTCCTTTGTAGAGATGGCGATTTATCGCGTCTTTGTTTTGTGATGTAATTATTTTAATTAGACAGGTGGCTAATGAAAGAAAATAATATCCTGGTAAGGCAAGTTTGTTTACCAGCCTCTTTCCCAGACTTGGGTTGAAAAAATGACTAAGTTACAATTAGAATTAATGAGAAAAGTTTGGCTTTCTGACAAATTAAAGTATTGCGAAGTTATCTGAATAAATATTGCGTATAATCTCAATATATTGAGAACATGACTAAGCGTTCAATATCAGCATTAAAGTGTAGGTATCACAATTAATAGCGACTCGAAAATAAGGAGTCAAATATTATGGCTATTTCCAACATCATTGCGAACATAACCAAGTATATTTCTGAAGCTGCAATGCGGATTTTTAGCCCTAGCGATGATGCTTATCCTGTTAGTGGCGTACAACCTTTTACAGGTGAGCCTTATGATAAGCGTAAAGATGAGAATAATTAGGTGCTGAATATAAAAATCCTTGCTGATAGTAGCGGGAGCATCTTGCTCCCATATTGTAGTATCGGGCAAGACTTCGGCGTAAGCGCTCAGTCGAACGCTGCCCGCACTACTTATTTATCGGTGTTTTATATCTCTGCAAAGAGGAAAATAAGATTCTGACCTTCAATCTTTTTTAAAGTCGGAGAAACAAGGTTTTTAATATTCTCTAGCCAGAGTAATAAAAGAGCGTCATATAGGAATCCTATTTGATTTGTGAAAATCGCAAGACTCAGATCCCCAACTTCTCTAAGAAGTTGGGGATCTCGTTGTTTACAAATGATTAAGTAGGACTATAGTTGCAATTAAAAATATGAATTTTATTAACTTGACTTATCGGCGACAAAATATTAAGATAATCTGGTTATGAATTTCAGAAGATGTTTGTAAAGTCTTGTTTATTGCTCGCCTGGGCGATTAGAAATCGCCGCTACACGAGACTTTACCTGCCTCCGCAGGTTAATAAACTTTTGATTTTGCATTAGTCCCCGACGGTGGACTTATGTTGTGTAGTAGCGAATTAGATTCGCCCAATACTTTTAAAACATCCTCTCATAATATTTACTTGTTTTTCATCAGCATTTTAATCTGAAAAAGTAAATTTTCTAGCAACTCTCTCAGGCTAGTTTAGTAGTTTGGCAGGATGCGTTTTTTACTTTTCAGATATGCTTTTATTTGGCTTGATTTAGTTTACTAAAACTACTTTGGGTCTAGGATTAGACGTTTGTTTTGTCAATTCTAGACATTTAATCACATAACAAAGGACTGAAAGTTTATGAATGCAAAACTTTTCAAGTATTTGGGTTTACCTTGTGCTTTAGTTATGCTGGGTAATACACCATCTCTGGCTTACGATGCAACTGGTACAATTAACCAATATCATCTAAATAGTCAGGTACCAGGAAGGGGTGTATGTCTTCAAATAAACCCTACATTACCAACTGCTGGTGGTTGGATATGTTTGTGGAAGGATAATCCTTTGTACCAAGAAATTACTAATTTACTTCTTGAGGGTTATTCGGCAAAAAAAACCTGTACGGTTAGTTGGACTACTTATCGCGGCACTTATGCAGCTATTGATTGGGTAAGCTGCTTCAATTAAGCGTTTCCACAGTGATGTAAACCCGTAGGGGCACGGCATGCCGTGCCCCTACACCTTGCGATATAATGTTGTAACGCATCTGAATGGGAACTGCTATATCCCATTTCACTCAATGACAGATCGCCCAGCCGTAAAAACTTGTTGTGCCGTTAGTTGCAAGTTGGGAAAGATTGAGGAAATAAGTTGATCGTTGTTTTGATACAACTGTTTTTGATACTCATCTTCTATTAAACTACAAATTGTTACCGTTGGCTGTTTGGGTTTGCCAATATATTCTCTGCCACCAATACCCAGATAATCAACAATCCAATATTCAGGAACTCCCAACAAGGCGTAATCTTCAGCTTTGCGGGCATAATCGTTCTGCCAGTTTGTGCTAACAACTTCAGCAATCAATTTGATTGAGTTTCCTAATGTAATTATAGGTTGTTGTTGCCATAATGGTTCATTAATTAATTGAGTTTGGTCTAACACAATCACATCGGGACGAAAAGCTGTTTCTGTTCCTAATAGTTTGATTAGACAGCGATGGGGGATAAAGTAGCTTAGATCGTGACGATCAATTTCTACATTCAGTTTTCGTCCAATCAATGCTGATACTTGCTCGTGTAGTCCAGTTGGTTCCATCTCAATTAATTCACCATCAATTAATTCATAGCGATCGCACTCACTGTAGTTGTTAATAAATTCATCAACGGTTAGAATTTTTGAGGCTGATTGAACCATTGTGATTATTCCTCATGATAGATTTATTGAGGCTTTTAAGATACATTTTATAACTAAGCTAAGTAAGTCGATGCTAATATTTCCAGCTATGTTAAGGAGTTTTAATGTAGGGTGTGTTGTCGCAGAGCGCAACGCACCGTCAACAATCTCGGCTATCGTCTGAGTGTACAACCGATTCAGCGATCGCCAGGGGGCTAACACATTTTACCATTTTGGCTGTTTCCCAGAATTGCTGATCTAATTCAGGAATATCTGAAGTATCAATCGTTGTATCAGGGATATTTTGGAGTTCTTTAAGTCGATTGGGCGAGATACTCATAATCCATATAGAGTCAAGTGTAATAAATAAGGTAAAGGCGTGAGGAAAAACTCACACCTTCTTATTTAAACTTTTTTCCCACCGGCTGCTAAAAGTTCTAGAATGACTCCATTTGTCCAGCCGAAACCAACTTCGTTAGAACTATATCCAAAGGAAATATCATCGGAAACGTTAGCAGAACAGCGCTCAACATCATATTTCTCAACTAGGGTATTACGACGCTCGAATTCTTTAATTACCATAGCGATAAATTTATTGGCAATGCGATCGCCTTCTAGATGATACCCATAGCGGTGAAGTCCCTGGACAGCAATTAATGTCAGTGGTGCCCAACCAAAAGGTGCATCCCACTGGTTACCGGTGACATGAGTACTGGTTAAAATTCCACCTGGGGCTTCAAATAAAGAAAGATTTTCCATGACGCGCTGGGCTTGGGCTTGAGAAGCAATTCCCAGCCAGAGGGGATAAAAGGTGGTAGCAAATTCGTAGCGGCGGCGTTCTCCACTTTGGAAATGATAGTCGAAATAGAGTCCCTGTTCTTCATCCCAGAGAAACTGATCGATGCGATCGCGGCGGATATCTGCACGATCGCGCCATTGCTGTTCCAATTCTTCGTTCCCAAAAACATGGTTAATTTGGGCTAAATCTTGTTCCATCTGATACAGCAAACTGTTGAGGCACACAGGAGCATAGTGGAGGATATCAGCACTGAAGGGGCCAAATCGGTTGGTGATATCAAAACCGGACTCGCGCATGGTGCGATCGCCCTTGTAAAATAAATTAGTCAGTTCGTCATTTTCGCGATCGTAGTAAAGGTTCACATCATAATCTGCAACCTCAAAGCTTTGGTAATATTCCTTGACGCGATCGTAGTGGCTTTTTCCCTCTTCATCCCGCTCAGAAAACAAAACTTCTGGCGCAGCGCCTTCCCCAAAGGCATAGAATCTAGATAAACCGGTTGCAGCATTTAGATGGGGCGGTACTACCCAATAATAGTAAAATTGCTCTAAAAGCGGGACCGTTGTCCTTAACCACTCTTCATCCTGGGTGTGCTGGAATAATGCCCAAACCATCATGCTGAGGACTGGAGGCTGCGATCGCGACAACATATAAGTCCGGTTGGAATTGAGGATGGTGCCGTAATGCTTTACCTGGTACAGCAATTGGTCTACTTGGCTTTGGGCTAGCTCTAATTCACCATCGCGCAAAAGTCCCAGTAATATAAAGTAGCTGTCCCAGCCATACATTTCGTTAAAGCGGCCACCGGGTACCACATAAGACCCTGGTAAGTATAATAATCCATGCTCTTCAATCGCTTCCACTTCTGATGGTAAGGTGCGAATTTCTAACTGTTGCATATCTTTGGGAGATAGCGATCGCTCTAACACAGTCTGAATGTTCGGACAATCTTCGGAGAGGGAAATGTAAACGAGCCAGGGAGTTTCTGGTTTGTGATCTAGTTTGGTATCTTTGGCAGATTGTAATAAGTGTTCGTGCGATCGCGTTAAGGTTTTCCATGTTTTTTTGATATGGAGGCGCACTTTGTCTATCTGGGCGGTGGTTGGTGCTGGGGGATTGGTCATATTTTTTTTAACGCAAAGGAACGCAGAGGAACGCAGAGTTTTTACGGTATCTGGAAAACCTCTCTCTAAATCTCTCTCCTAAAAGGAGAGAGACTTTGAATTTTCCCCCTTCCCTACAAGGGAAGGGGGCTAGGGGGTTAGGTTTTTCGTGGCTTTTCCACATAACGTCAAAAGTCAGAGAGGAACGCAGAGTTTTTACTCAGCAGTACTAATTAACAAGGCAACTGGAAAATGGGCGAGGGCTGATGCTATAGATAGAGTTTCTTTAGCCTGTAAGGGTTGCTCAGTTATGACGTTTTTCCAGGTGAGGGAAGTTCCAGGGGGTAATTGGAGGTGTGTATCTTGCCAAACTGACTCGCCTAAGGGGTTGTCTCCTGGCTGGATGAGGCTGGTTAAAAAGCGTGGCGCGATCGCGATCGCTGTTTGATTCCCTTCTCGCCGCGCAAAGGCGATAATGTGATTGGCGTAGGTTCCTTGAACTTCTAAGGGTAAATAATCGCCGTCCTGGAATAATGAGACGTAGTTGGTTCTGGCTTGGAGTAATTGAGCCGTTAAAAATAGTTTGATTTTACCGTCTGTTTTGTGGTTTAGTAAGTCTTGAATTAGTCCGAGAATGTCTGTTTTTACTTGTTCGCGGATGGCGCTTAAAGAAGTACGTCGCTGTTCAAAATCTACAGGACGGCGATTATCTGGATCGACTAGACTCAGTTCCCAAAGTTCTGTTCCTTGATAAAAGTCGGGTACGCCGGGTGCGGTAATCTTCAGGAGAGTTTGGGAAAGGGAATTGAATATACCATATTCTGCAATTCGCTGTTGAAAGGGACGAAAGGCTTCTAAAAATTCCTCGGAGATGGAAGGGTCGAGTACTTTCTCAATAAAGGAAGTACAAGCTTCTTCATACTCGCTATCAGGTCGCAACCATGCTGTATGTACTTTCGCTTCTCTAATTGCCTTAATTATATAGTCTTTCACCCGTTCGACGAAGGATGTCTGTTCATGTTCCGCAAAGGGAAACGCCCCCACTAGAGTTTGATAAAGAAAATATTCATCGTTGCGATCGGGTATAGCAAATCCCTGGCGATGGCTACGATGTCCCCGATTAATGGCGCTCCAAGTATTTACCTGCTGATCCCACTCTTCGGGGATTTCTGAAAGGACATTCAACCTCGCCCGCACATCTTCGCCGCGTTTGGTGTCGTGGGTAGCGGTGGTGTTCATAGTGTGCGGCCAGGTTGCTTGGTGCTGTTGGTTAAAACTGTGGAACTCAGCTACAGATATCCCGAAATGACCGGGATTACCCCCCACTTCATTCAGCGACAGCAACCGATTGTAAACATATAATGTGGTGTCTTCAACGCCTTTCGCCATTAATGGACCGCTATATTGCTGCATTCGCAAGACAAAATATATCCACTGTTCGCGTTCTGTTTGAGTCAGAGAGTTATCAAACTCTAGTAGCATTAACTTTTCAATAAAGGTTAGTTCGTGCTGTAACAGGGGTGTTTGTTCTTTGGCTTGGTGAATTACTTTCTCGATGGTAGCGCGATCGCTATCTCCAATTCCATCAGGGGTAATATAGGTGCGGTAAATCGGGAATAAAGTCAAAACTTCGGCGATCGCTCTTTTTAGTCCATTTAGGGTAAAATCGTTGCCATAGCGATATTTGCTGGAAATATTCTTTAATAAAAGAGCCAAATTGTCAATATCACCTGCTAAGTTCTTTTCTAAGATCAGGTGCTTTTTCTCTTTCACTATAGTTGCATAATCTGCCCTGGAGCCGATAAAGTTCTGGTAAACTTTATCCAACTGTGATTGATTTTCCCTTTGACAAAATACGCCATTTACATAGTTGAGAAAGTCATATCCAGATGTCCCTTCAATTGCCCAATTTTCCGGCAAGTCTTCGGTTAGTTCTAAAATCTTTTCAACGGTGATATAAATATCGCCCGTCTTTTCCCGCAGCCTTTCTAGATACTGGATTGGGTTATAAAGTCCATCAATATGGTCGATGCGTAAACCTGTAAATTTGCCTTCTTCAACTAGTTTTTGAATGAGGCTGTGAGTATTATTAAATACTCGCACTTCTTCAACTTTAACGGAAATCAGTTCGTTGACAGTAAAGAAACGGCGGTAGTTCATTTCCTCCGCGCCAACTTTCCAAAAAGCCAGACGGTAAAACTGGTCATTCAGTAATTCATCTAGGAGGTTAAAACTATCAGAATTACCCGCTTCTCCGTTGAAAATTTCAATATTTTCATCAATGAATTCGCGGATGGCTTCATTTGTGGTATAGAGTTCCCAAACTAATCCTTTAATAAATGCAATCTGGTCTTGTCGCTGTTTACCCGCCACCTCTGAAGGCACATTTTTGAGAATATACAGAATCCCCAATAGCTTAATAAAATCGGGATGATTGCGTCCCAGTGTGCGTGTGAGCTTACCCAGATTATGAGTGATAAATTTTGTATAAGATTCCAACCTGAGTGGCAGTTTCAAGCTGTAATAGTTGACAGTTAAACCGTTTTCTTCGTATTGCAGTTGAATATGTCCGTTTTCCAGGGATGCACCATAGAAATCTCCCAGTAGTGGCGCTAAAATTCGCTCTTGGCGATCGCCAAAGGGAGCATTCCAAGAAAGGTCGAAGTAGTCGGTATAACTGGAATCTGGGCCGTGTTCCAATATGTCCATCAAGTAAAGGTTTTCGCTGGTATAGGCCATGTGGTTCGGCACAATATCTTGTAACCAGCCCATACCAAGGGATTGAACTTCATCAACTAAGGCATCAAAGGATTCATTAGTTCCCAGTTCTGGGTTTAGTTGAGTGGCATCTACTATATCGTAGCCGTGGGTACTCCCGGAGCGTGCCTTGAAAATGGGGGAGGCGTATAAATCAGAAATACCTAAATCTGCCAGATAAGCTGCGATCGCTTTAGCGTTGTCAAAGCCAAACTCAGGTGTAAACTGAATTCGATAAGTAGCGGTGGGAATTCGCATAGTTTTTTGGAGTGGGGAGTGATGGGGATGAGGGAAATCAGGGAGTTTGAACCTTTTAACTTGAACGTTGAACCTTTGAGCTTGAAGGCTGAACCTTTGAGCTTGAACGTTGAACCTTTGAGCTTGAACGTTGAACCTCTGAGCTTGAACGTTGAACCTCTGAGCTTGAACGCTGAACCTCTGAGCTTGAACGTTGAACCTTTGAGCTTGAAACTTTAAGGTTCTCGAATGGAAGCAATACACTTTCACCTCTCTCCTAAAAAGAGCTACGGTGTACACACATCTTTGTACAAAACCAAAATCGTGAAGATCCCCCTAAATCCCCCTTAAAAAGGGGGACTTTAAGAAGTTTTTGCCCCCCTTTTTAAGGGGGGTTGGGGGGATCAAAAGCTTGTGGCGCAATTCTCCAAGACTTGTGTATACACCGTAGCTTAAAAGGAGAGAGGCTTTAAATCTTACTCCCCAACGCTAGTAGGGAAGGGGCTGGGGGTTAGGTCTTTATTACACTCAACCCAGAAGTGCTATACCTCATTTATTTTTGAATGCATGAATTCTTAACTTTCTACTCCCCCTTCATACAGCACCAAACTAGTAGCTTTTACTCTCAGTTCTTGCTTCACAGAGAGATGTTCCGGCGCATCAGAACCAGGCCCAGACCATAATGTGTCTGCTGAGTCTAATAACTTATGAACATCGTGTTGACTTGGCAAAGTCACTGTCACCGGAGACGAATTGAAATTCATCACAAAAATTAGTTCACTCGATTCGCACCAACGACGCACAATGACCACTTCCTTGTGTTCATCGCTAGTCGCTTCAATGAAATTGCGGTCTTGATTGAGAAGCGCTGGATGCGTCTTGCGTAAATTAATTAACTGGCGATACCAATCCCACAGAACTTTGTGCTTACCGTTATGACGTAATTCCCAATTGAGTTTAGAACTAAGGAAAGTTTCTGCCGATTCGGGATCTGGGGGATCATCTGCATAGTGAAATGCTTCAAATTCTTCTTTGCGTCCGGCTCGAACCATTTGAATCAAATCGGGATCGGAGTGACTGACAAAGTAAATGAAGGGTGCTGTTTCGCCGTATTCTTCTCCCATGAATAACAACGGTAAGTAGGGCGACAATAACACAGCGCCAGCAGCCAACTTTAATCCTTCAAAAGAGATGCGCTGGCTGAGGCGTTCTCCTTTCATTTGATTGCCGATTTGATCGTGATTCTGAATACAGACTGTAAACTGTGATAAAGAGCGATCGCGGCAAGATACGCCATGAAATCGTTTGCGATCGGGCGAGTATTTCCAATCGTAGACAAAAGTATCTTCATAAGCTTTTGCCAAATCAGCACATTGCCCAAAATCTTGATAATATCCTTGGCGATCGCCTGTCAACAGTGTATGCAATGCATGGTGAAAATCATCACTCCATTGAGCATCTAGTCCATATCCACCCAATTCTGCCGGACGAATTATTTGCGGATTATTCAAATCGCTTTCAGCAATTAAATGGCGTTTCCATTTTTGCCCTTGTTGTGAGAAATGATGAATAGCTTCCGCTAGTTCCCATAAAAAATGTTTGGCACCCAAGTCGTAAATTGCTTGAATAGCATCCAACCGCAATGCATCAATATGGAACTCGCCCAACCAGTAAAGCGCATTTTGGATAAAATAATTTCGCACACCCTGACTATGGGCGTCATCGAAATTCAGCGCTTCGCCCCACGGTGTTTTATAGGTTTTAGTAAAGTAGGGCGCGAACTGACTCATGTAATTGCCTTCTGGCCCAAAGTGGTTATATACCACATCCAGCACGACGGCGATATTATGTTGGTGACAAGCATTTACCAATTGCTTCAGTTCGGCTGGGCTACCGTAGGAATTTTGGACAGCAAAGGGATAAACGCCGTCATAACCCCAGTTGCGATATGTCAAAGCAGCTTCAACATGGGTGTCTCCCGGAAACTGGGAGATCGGCATGATTTCAATAGCGTTAATTCCCAGTTCTCGCAGTTCCGGTAAACGAGGAATGATGGCGGTGAAAGTTCCTGCCGGCGTAAATGTACCAACATGGAGTTCATAAAAAATCATCGACTCCACAGGAATCCCCGCCCATGCTTCATCAGTCCATTCAAAGTGATGATCGACAATTTGCGACGGCCCATGTACCCCTTCTGGTTGATACTGTGACGCGGGATCGGCAAAGGTGTCTTGTCCATTCAAAACATAGCGATAAAGCGTACCCGGATACACATCGTTGACTTTCGTGTGCCAGTATCCCTCAGACTGAGGCTTGAGAGGAATTAGCTGCTGTTCTGCTGTCAAAATTTGTACCGTGACGCTATCTAGTAGTGGAGACCAAACTGTAAATTCACACTCCCCGTTACCCAAGTAGTTAGCACCAATTCTCACGCAGTATCCTCCCATCAGATTCTATGTTGTGCCGAATTGTGGCGCGATGGCGTACCCGCCCACCGTAGGCGATCGCAAATGTCATTGATTGCACAAGTTTTACTAAACACGCCAGATAGCATAATGGTTGGTCTAGCACACTTTTTGCTAGCATCTGGAGGCGGATTTTTGACTAAAATAAACTCTGTCTAATGACAATAGTTCGTAAGCTAGCATAGCTGTACTACCTTACGGATTGCAGGTATCATCCACGCAGTATGACGATTGATATGTATTAGAACGTTTACCAAATATGGTGTAACGATGATCGCGGATTTGTTCGTAAAAGCGATCGCCTGCCCATTTCATCCCCGGTAAGGCTCGATAAGCGTCTACAAATATACTTCCTGCTGGCAATAACCGCCCAAATTCTTCAGCAGCATTACTACCTTGCCAACGTCTCTGTGGTTCATTGCCATCAATTAAAATCACTCCTTGTTCGCAATCTTCGGCTGTAATTCCCCACTGTAAAAGTGTTTGCTCATCTTGCATAGGAGCGTAGCGAAATAAATTTCCCCTGTCTAAAGTTTCTAGCGATCGCACCAGGGTAACGCAGAGATTACAATTCCCATCGTAGATTACGTAGTAGCTCATATAAATAACGGCTCTTTAGCAATTGACTTATCGGATGTGTCTAAACACAACTTTGGTATTCTAGCTTAGAAAACCGTAGCGATGAATCTCACTTACTAAATCGCTGGATTTAGATCCTCGACTTCTTAAAGAAGTCGGGGATCTGGGCAGCAAAATTTCATTAATCAAATATGTATAATATCGTCAAGTTTAAATTGTAAATTTGGTAATAGTTCAGATGAGATAGTATCTCCTAAGCGATATTGTTGTTGCTGGTACACACCGTTAACTAACTGGCAAACAGTAAAGGTAGGTTGTTTAGGATTCCCAATAAATTGCAAACCACCCAAGCCACGAAAATCCACAATCCAATATTCCGGGATGTTAAGAAAAGCGTATTCTTCCACTTTTCTTGCATAATCATCTTGCCAATTAGTACTTACAACTTCTGCCACCAGCTTGATTGTACTGCCGTTACAAATAATCGGTTCTTTTTGCCATAGCGGTTCTTTACTAAGTTCTGCTTTATCTAAAACAATTACATCAGGACGCAGTGCTGTAGCTTCAGCCGCAGGTGGTTTAATCAGACAAGTTTTTGGAACCAACCAGTTTAAATTAGAATTAAAAATTTCGACATAGATTCTACCAGCAATACCACCTGCCACAGCTTCGTGTGGCCCTGTAGGTTCCATGTCTCTTAGTTGCCCATCAATGAGTTCGTAGCGTGTATTATCACCATATTGGGCTATAAATTCCTCGAAGGTAAGTAGTTTTGGTGAAGTGTAGGTCATTATGTCTTGTTCTGACTTGACGTAGGCTTATTGTAGCGAAGCCAGATCCCCGACTTCTTAAAGAAGTCGGGGATCTGAATTATCATGTTTTTAGGATGGTATTTGCTTAGTTTTTTCATTAATGAGAAAATATTCATGAGATACAAACTCTTGGGCAAAAGCGGGTTAAGAGTCTCTGAACTCTCCTTGGGAACCATGACCTTTGGTGAAGATTGGGGTTGGGGTGCATCTGTTGACGAAAGTCGTAAAATCTTTGATAGCTATGTAGAAGCAGGGGGAAATTTCATTGACACCGCCAACGGTTATACCGATGGTAGCAGTGAAAAAATTGTCGGTGAGTTGATTGGCTTAGAACGGGAATGCTTTGTAGTTGCGACAAAATATTCCTTTCCCTTGCAGATGAATAACAAAAAGGGCGACCCGAACGCCAGTGGAAACCATCGCAAGAATTTAATTCAGTCTTTAGAAGGTAGCCTAAAACGGCTGAATACCGATTATATTGATTTATTCTGGTTGCACGCTTGGGATTTCACAACACCGATTGAAGAAGTATTGCGATCGCTTGATGATGTAGTTCGCCAAGGTAAAGTACTTTATATCGGTATTTCTGACACACCCGCTTGGATCGTTTCCCAAGCAAATACCATCGCCCAATACCAAGGATGGACGCAGTTTGTCGCCCTGCAAATTGAGTATAGTTTAATTCAACGCACACCAGAACGGGATTTGCTACCGATGGCAAAAGCCTTTGATTTAGCAGTAACACCGTGGAGTCCCTTGGGCGGTGGTGTATTGACAGGTAAGTATAATCAGCCTCCTCAAGAGGGTAGCGAACAAGGGCGATTAGCAAATGCAGCATTAGGAACTATTTCCGAACGGAACTTAGCGATCGCGCAAGTTGTCAGCCAAGTTGCAGCAGAAATTGACCATACACCCTCACAAGTAGCATTAGCTTGGTTACACGCTCAAAGTGGTGTGATTATTCCGATCATTGGGGCGCGTAAATTAACCCAGTTTCAAGATAACTTAGCTTCCTTAGAAGTCACCCTCTCAGCAGAACATCTGCAACGGTTAGATGAAGTGAGTAAAATTGAATTGGGTTTTCCCCATGACTTTTTGCACAATGATGTAATTCGCGATCGCCTTTTCGGTGGTACATTCAATACCATAGAAAACCATCGTATCTAACTAATAGTAATAAACAGTAACACATTCAGGCATTAATTCAATCCATCGTCAGAGAGTTTCGCCAAGCCTTGCAATTCTGTAGAGTTAGATATAAAAGGTATTAACAACGTAGAATCATGAGCGACAACAGCATTACATCACGTTTGTACCCTACCCGCATTGACATTCCCGCCGAAGCGCGAGTGCAAATTGTGGTACTTCTCAACCAAAGTTTGGCTGCTACTTCGGATCTGAAAACCCAAGCAAAGCAAGCGCATTGGAATGTTAAAGGAACTGACTTCTACCAGTTGCACCTATTATTTGATGAACTTGCTGGGGAATTAGAAGGATACATCGATATGATCGCTGAACGCGTTACAGCTTTAGGCGGATACGCTTTTGGAACAGCCCGCGCCGCAGCTAGTAATTCAATTTTGCCAGAATATCCCTTAGATATTTTGGATGGTAAAGACCACGTAACAGCGTTGTCAGATCGTTATGCATTCTATGCTAAACATCTCCGGGAAGCGATCGATAAAACTGATGAATTAGGCGACCTCGATACCGCCGACCTTTACACCGAAATTTCTCGCACCATTGACAAACGACTCTGGTTCTTAGAAGCTCATCTGCAAGTAGCAGAAATTAAGGCAGATAATGGCAAAGCAACTACTACTAAAACTCAAAAGATCCCTGCTGGTATAAAATAAGGACTTTTGAGAAAAGTAGTCTTTCGTAAATCTAATAGTATCTTTTTGGTAAGTACGTCACTTTTAAGTGCGTACTTTTCTTTTATATGTATATACTTTACTATTGAAATAGTTCAAAACTAAGTCGAAAAATTCCCAAATATCTTCGACAAGTAGATACATCAAGATTAATAAGTAGAGCGGCGTGAATAATTCAAGGTTTGTAGTAAGGACTTTAGTCCTAATTTGAAATCACAGCTAAATACTTTTCAAACATCCTCTAAGGGACTTCCAACAAATAAATTACCCAATCTTGTGGGGTGGGCGTCTCGCCCGCCTTTGTATAGGGGCGCTCATGTTGCCCACCCCACAAGAAGTAGTTGAGTATTTTTTTATTTGTAAGTCCCTAACTAAATATTCATTAACAACGAGGTAAATTTATGTCTCAAAATACAATTACCCACTTAATTCACGATCGCAACTCCCGTGGTCATGCTCAAATAGGCTGGCTTGATAGTTATCACACATTTTCCTTCGGTAGTTTTTACGATCCCAACCGCATGGGATTTCGCTCTCTGCGAGTAATCAACGACGATCGCATCGCCCCTGGTGCTGGATTCCCTACCCACAGTCATCGTGACATGGAAATCCTCACTTATGTCTTAGAAGGTGCTGTAGAGCATAAAGACAGCTTGGGTACTGGATCGGTGATTCGCCCTGGTGATGCCCAGATTATGAGCGCTGGTACTGGAATTAGTCACAGTGAATTTAATCCTTCACCAACTGAACCACTGCACTTACTACAAATCTGGATCTTACCTAACCAAGAAGGATTGACACCAAGATACGAGCAAAAAGCTTTTCCTCTAGAAGAAAAGCGCGGCAAATTACGGTTAATTGCTGCTAAAGATGGACGCGATGGTGCTGTGACAATTTATCAAGATGTTGATTTATATACATCTGTTTTAGAGTCAGGTGATGTTGTTAATTATCAAGTCAAACCCGATCGCTATGCCTGGTTACAAATAGCACAAGGTATAGTTAACTTAAATGGGGAGGAACTCAGAGCAGGTGATGGAGTGCAAATCAACGGCGAAGAACAATTAGAAATTAGCACCAACATCGGTGGTGAAATCTTGCTTTTCGATTTAGGCTAAGAGATTTCCGACAAATAAATTATTCGATACCAATGCAAATTAACTGGCAAACTGCCAAAACCTACGAAGATATCCTGTATCAAAAAAACGATGGCATTGCGAAAATCACCATCAACCGTCCCCACAAACGCAATGCCTTTCGTCCGAAAACTGTCTTTGAACTCTACGACGCTTTTTGTGATGCTCGTGAAGATACTACTATCGGCGTAGTACTATTTACTGGCTATGGACCACACACTGATGGCAAATATGCCTTCTGTTCCGGTGGCGATCAAAGTGTGCGGGGACATGCAGGTTATGTGGACGAAACTGGCATCCCCCGCTTAAATGTGCTGGACTTACAACGCCTGATTCGTTCCATGCCGAAAGTAGTTATTGCTCTAGTAGCTGGATATGCGATCGGTGGTGGACACGTCCTACACTTGATTTGTGACCTTACCATCGCCGCCGATAACGCCATTTTTGGACAGACTGGCCCGAAAGTTGGCAGTTTCGACGGTGGTTTTGGAGCCAGCTATCTCGCGCGCATCGTGGGACAAAAAAAAGCTAGAGAAATTTGGTTTCTCTGCCGCCAATATGATGCACAACAAGCTCTAGAAATGGGCTTAATTAATTGCGTTGTCCCAGTGGAACAACTAGAAACTGAAGGTATTCAATGGGCGCAGGAGATTTTAGAAAAAAGCCCCATCGCAATTCGCTGTCTCAAAGCTGCATTTAATGCTGATTGTGACGGACAAGCTGGTTTACAAGAACTCGCTGGTAATGCCACCTTACTGTATTACATGACAGAAGAGGGGTCTGAGGGCAAACAAGCCTTCCTCGAAAAGCGTCCACCAGATTTTCGCTCTTTTCCTTGGTTGCCTTAAAATTGCAAAAATCGCATCTCACTAAAGGGTGCGATTTTTGTATATATCAACTTTTTCAGCACTAAAAATCTTAAAAAAAAATCTTATTTTAAGCGGACTACAAACTGAGTCCAGTAATAATGGATAACTAAATGACCACTGCTTTAGTTTTTACCTGTTAAGAGGAGAGATCGAGGCAGTTATTTTCTCTACAGGGATCAGAGCAGCATTGTCTAAATCTGAGCCTAGAGATTGACAAGATGTTAAAACTGGGGCTACATCTGGCAAACCCCAAGCATCTTCTAAGGTTTCCCAAGAAGGTGCAAAAGGTGGGAGCGCCAAAGAGCAAGCTTTCCAAGTTGCTTGAACTGGTGCGCCCAACTGCTGACACATTCCACCACGGCGACCCTCTGGCTGGTAATGACGGCAATATCTACAGGCAGATGCTAAAACTTTAATAGGTTTCATTTGGATTCATCTTTAGTGTCGTTTCTGGCTGAATTTCATCCTTATATTTTGCTTCTATATATAAAGACGGATAAAAGCCAAAAAGTCATTATTTTCTATAGGTTTCAGCGATCCCCAGGCAAAAATAAACTTCAGGATGTTTTTATAATCTTGTTATATATTTCAATAATCTTTAGAGCGGTTACATATAGATTTCGCCTAAAAGTTATTAGGGATCAAGATTAAAAGTAAAGCTTTTGATTTTTCCAGCCTTTTAACTTCCTCCTTAAGTATGGCTTAAGGCATAGATTTTAAGATAAATAGTCTGCTTTTCTTACCACATTCGGCATAGTTTTGCAGTAAAATACATTTTTTCTCAATAATCAGAAGTATTTTATGTAGTAGGAGCAAGTTACTTTTGGATAAATTCTGCTTACAGCAGATTGCGCTCTAATCAAATATACATAGAGACGTAGCACTGCTACGTCTCTACAAAGTTTTGGGTTTTATATATGTACTTCATTTACCTGAAATCTGCTGTAAGGAATTATCGTTCAACTATTTTGCTTTACAAACTGTTTAGCAGCACAGACAGAACAGACTTGCCATCGCTGGAGTTCGCCGGGTGGGGTGGGCGATTGACATTGGGGACAAAGGGGTAAGTTGTGCGATCGCGATCGCATAATCTTCGTCCAATTTCCAAAAGCAGCATTCACATCTTTCGTGGGTGTAACATCAGGGCGACTAATCTCATCACCAAGATAACTGGGATGCTCATGGGGCGAAACCGTTTGTTGCTGTTTTCTCTCCACAGATGGATTCTGCCAGCCAGCAGTAGAGAAGCGAATATCAACCAAAGGTGCTGGCAGCTTTTTATTCAACTTTAAAAGCAGAGATGTGCGCCCAAAACTTAGGTTTTGCGCCCAAGCAGCACTAGAAGTTGCAACTGACAAAACATCACGCTGAATCGACAATGGTCGAGTATTTGCGGCAGCCACTGGGCCAACAACCTCTGCCCAACATTTGAGCAAGCGTTGAAATGGTTGCTCCTGCCATTTTTCTTGCTTTTCCAGAGCGCCCAAAATATCATTAATTGATTTCATCAAGGTGGGGGGTGAGGGAGAAATAAATTCAAAATTCAAAATTCAAAATTAAAGAATTTATTTCTCCCTCCTGCCTCCTCTTTCCCAATGCCCCATGCCCCATGCCCCATGCCCACCCATGCCCACTTGCCCTGAGCGAAGCCGAAGGGATACCCAATACACAATCCATCTATTTAAATAATTTCCGCTACTATTGTCACAAATATATCTAAAGTTAATCCCAGCAATCAACGTTTGAGGCACACAGACAATGACTCAAAACCCCCTGAACGATTCCGGTACTCAATCGTCTAAAACACCTGGATTGAAACCAGCACTAGCAGCAGCGCTAGCGAGTTTAGAGGTACCACTAGATCAAGAGTTAGCTCGATATCGACGCACGCGAAATGGTTTGGTGTCATCAAACCAGCGTCGTGTTGCAAGTTACATGAGCAGTCAAGCCCAGCCTTTGACTGCCATTCCGACAACACCGGGCACAACTCAGTCATCAGTAACGGCAATTACAACCAATGTGCAGTCTGCATCTGTAACTGTTGTGAATCATCAGGGAACCACAGCGCCAGCTACGGCAAAAATTGACGAACCACCAGCATCTGCTGTAGCTGTGAATTCTGAGATGAAACCAGCGTCAGCTACGGCAAAGACTGAGGAACTGAATAATCTTAATGTACCCTCAACCGCCGATTCTGCTAAAACACAAACTCAACTTCCACCACCCCCGCCCAACTTTAGTAGCAGCATTGTGCGAACAGTCGTTAAAGATACTAATAGCGAAAATCTCTTGCGGCCAGATGACACACCTAAACACCCAGATGACTATTTGGAATCTAGTGAAGCACTGCTGCGAAGTCTGACAGAAGAACAACTAGAAACCAGGAAACCAAGCAATTCTAGTGACAGTCTGCTATCACCTTTGGGTATCGGCTCAATGTTGCTGCTATTGGTGGCGAGTCTTACCTTGGGTTATGTAGTATTCAATCCCAAAGGCTTGTCACAATGGAATTTAGGCAAATTGTTTAACGGGAACTCGTCTCCCGCACCAGAAAAGACTGAGGAAGTTGGAAGTAATGTCCAACCTCAGAACCAGCCACCAAGCACATCTATACCTAAGTATCCCAATCTAGCTAATGAAGAGTTTCCTGAGGTGAAAGATCCCAATGATCTAGTTGGCTTAAAACCCAAAGTCCAACCAACCCTCACAGTAGTGCCTAATTCAGTCGTTCCCCAAAATCCCGCAAATCCTCCAGTACCATTGCCAGTGCCTAACACAACGGTAAAACCGACAAATCCGATCGCTTTAGCACCAGTACCGATAGTACAACCTTTACCTCTCCTGAATTCGCCTCCGGCTTCAACGACAAAAACCTCACCCCAGCCAATGACAACTTCACCAAAACTGAGTGCAGAAATCAAACCAGGAACAGATGGGTTTTATCATATAGTCATAGATAATAAAGGCGCGGTTTTAGACTCGGCACGGCAAGTAGTTCCCGATGCTTATTTATCACTCGACAAACAATTGATTTATCTGGGTGCTTTTAAGACTAAAGAGCAAGTACAAAAACAGATGCAATTATTACAGGCGAGGGGAATCAAGGCACGGGTTCAGCAGTGATGAGTTGCAAAAATCTACGATACTATGAGATAACAGTGCTGAGTTATGAGTGCTGAGTAGTAGAGACAGAATCTTGCTTCTTTACGACAGAAAATTCTTATACTCAGGACTTCATCTGGGTATTCAGCACTCCATAACTACCCGACAATAAAAATTATTATACTCAGGGCTTTAACTAGGCACTCAGCACTCAGCATTGAGTTTCGTGAAGGAGAGCCGATATGGAGTTAATCAAGCGTATCCTGCGGGTGATTCGCGCTAATCTCAATAGTTTGATTGGTGGTGCAGAAGATCCAGAAAAGATTCTGGAGCAAGCTGTGTTGGAGATGCAGGAAAATCTGGTGCAGTTGCGGCAGGGTGTAGCACAAGCGATCGCTACCCAAAAACGCACCGAACGACAGGCGGCTGCGGCTCAGTCTCAAATGGAAGAATGGTATCGCCGCGCTCAATTAGCACTGCAACAAGGCAACGAACCTCTAGCACGCGAAGCTTTGACTAAGCGCCAAGCCTATAAAGAAACCACTACAGCCCTATTTTCTCAGATACAGCAGCAAAACGAGATAGTCGCTAGGCTAAAAAAGGATATGCGATCGCTAGAGTTAAAAATTGGCGAGGCAAAAACAAAAAAAGATATGTATATTGCTCGCGCCCGTTCTGCTGAAGCGTCTTATCGCCTCCAAGAAATGCTGGGCACAGTTTCTGCAACCAGCAGTCTGAGTGCCTTTGAGCGCATGGAAGAAAAAGTTTTGCAGATAGAAGCTCAATCAGAAGCCATAGCTCAACTCAGTAGCGACGACTTGGAAACACAATTTACTTCTTTGGAATCTAATGATGTAGATACCGAATTGGCAGCCATGAAGGTGCAGGTTTTAAACCAGGCAGAAAACACACAGCACAACAGTCTCCTCACTGAGGAGAACCAGAACACAGCGCAGCCTCCCCAACAGCAGTTACCCAAAACTCAAGACTCTTGAAGTTCGGCTAATTAACCCAGTTTCGAGATATCTTAAAAATTAAGAGTTGTTAGAAGGTACTGATTCAAACCGGAAAGATTACATTGAAATAGGTAGCTATTAAAAAGTAAAAAAGCTAACTGTCCAACAAGAAGCGTAAATTACACAAGGAAAAACAAAGTTATGGGATTATTCGATCGCATTAAGCGAGTAGTTAGTTCTAACCTCAACGACCTCGTTAACAAAGCCGAAGACCCCGAAAAAATGCTAGAGCAAGCCATCCTGGAAATGCAGGAAGACTTGGTGCAACTGCGTCAGGGAGTAGCCCAGACCATCGCCGCCCAAAAACGCAGTGAGAAACAATACAATGATGCCCAAAATGAAATCAATAAGTGGCAACGCAATGCTCAACTGGCACTGCAAAAAGGTGATGAGAACTTAGCGCGACAAGCTTTAGAACGCAAAAAGACTTATACGGACACCAGTGGTGCCCTCAAAGCTAGTTTAGATACCCAAAGCACTCAAGTTGAAACCCTTAAGCGCAACTTAATCCAGCTGGAAAGCAAAATTTCTGAAGCTAAAACCAAGAAAGAAATGCTCAGAGCGAGAATCACTACCGCCAAAGCCCAAGAGCAACTCCAAGGCATGGTGAGTGGGATGAATACCAGCAGTGCAATGGCTGCCTTTGAGCGGATGGAAGAAAAGGTCTTGATGCAAGAATCCCGCGCACAGGCAGCAGGAGAGTTAGCCGGTGCTGATTTAGAAAGTCAATTTGCCCGGTTGGAATCTGGTAGCGATGTTGATGATGAATTGGCAGCTTTGAAAGCTCAAATGTTACCACCCGCCACTCCCCAAAATCAACCCCAACTGCCACCGCAACAAGAAACCACTGCTCCTAATCCTAAGTCTAATGAGGTAGTTGATGCCGAGTTGGATTCCCTACGTAAGCAATTGGATCAACTGTAAAATTGGCAGAAAACTTAAACTTATTTGAGCTAGTCCCACAGCCAACAGGTGTGGGATTTTACGTCAATAGTTAATAGTCCAAATAAGAGATTTCCAACAAATAAATAAATTATCCAATCTTGTGGGGTGGGCAACATGAGCGCCTTTGACTAGGGCTCTGACTACGGGCGGGTGAAACACCCACACCACAAGAAGTAATTAAGTATTTTTTATTTGTCAGTCCCTAACCATGAATTATTGACTATGGATTATTGACGACTTTGGGATAAAGTATTGTGTGTGCCAACTTCGATCGCCACCTGATGGAGACTGCAATGAGTAAGGCTGTAATCACCATAACCGATGCTGAGTTTGAAACCGAAGTGTTAAAAGCCGAGCAGCCTGTATTAGTTTATTTTTGGGCTTCCTGGTGTGGGCCGTGTCAATTGATGTCGCCCGCGATTAACTCTGCTGCTAGCGAATATAGCGATCGCCTCAAAGTCGTGAAAATGGAAATTGACCCCAACCCAATCACTGTTAAGCAGTACCAAGTGGAAGGTGTACCCGCCCTCAGACTATTTCAAGGAGACAAACTACTAGAATCCACTGAGGGAGTCATCAGCAAAGAAAAATTACTTGCTCTCCTAGATACCCACTTAAATAGTAATTAGTCAATAATTCATCGCAAATTACCAATACTTCGACGTCGCTCAGTACAAGTGACTAATGACCAATGACCAATGACTAATGACTAACATACAATTTGCAAAACGTTTACAACCCCTACAATCTAATGTATTTGCTGATATGGATAGAGCCAAAGCGATTGCTTTGGCTGCTGGGCGACAGGTAATTGATTTGTCCTTGGGGTCTTCTGATTTACCAGCTGAGGCGCACGTCATTGAAGCGATCGCTCAGTCTCTTGGCGATCGCAGCACCCACGGCTATCTGTTGTTTAATGGTACCCTTGGGTTTCGGGAAGCCGCAGCCAACTGGTACGAACAAAAATTTGGCATCAAAGTCGATCCGCAAACTGAAGTACTACCTCTGATTGGTTCTCAAGAAGGCACAGCCCATTTACCCCTAGCAATACTCAATCCCGGAGACTTTGCCCTGTTGCTCGATCCGGGTTATCCCTCCCATGCTGGGGGAGTCTACCTAGCCAGTGGTCAAATCTACCCAATGCCACTACAGGCAGAAAACAGTTTTTTACCAGTGTTTGCTGATATTCCTGCCTCAGTCTTGGCTCAGTCGCGGATGATGGTATTAAGTTATCCTCACAATCCCACAGCTGCGATCGCGCCTTTATCTTTCTTCCAAGAAGCTGTAGCCTTCTGTCAGCAAAACAATCTCGTCCTAGTTCACGATTTCCCCTACGTAGATTTGGTATTCGGGGAAAGTGGGGACTGGGGACTGGGGACACTTCGACAAGCTCAGTGCATCGCTGGCGACTGGGAATTAGGAACTAGAAAAAATCTTTCCCAATCCCCAATCCCTAATACCCGATCCCTAGTCCCTTCAATTCTCCAAGCCGATCCAGAGAAAAGCGTCTCAATTGAATTTTTCACCCTTTCCAAGTCCTACAATATGGGCGGCTTCCGCATTGGCTACGCCATCGGTAATGCCCAATTAATTAACGCCTTACGCCAGGTAAAAGCCGCCGTTGACTTTAATCAGTATCGGGGAATCTTGAATGGTGCGATCGCAGCTCTAACTGGCCCTCAAGCTGGCGTAAAATCTGCTGTCGCCACCTTCCAGGGGCGGCGTAATGCTTTCATCAGTGCCTTACACCGCATTGGCTGGAATGTTCCTACTCCCCAAGCCACAATGTACATCTGGGCAAAATTGCCTTCACATTGGAGTCAAAACTCCATAGAATTTTGTACCCAGCTAGTCAAACAAACAGGTGTAGCCGCTTCCCCAGGTGCTGGTTTTGGCAAATCTGGAGAAGGGTATGTCCGTTTTGCCTTGGTGCATGAGCCACCTTTGTTAGAAACTGCCGTGGAAAGAATGGCTGAGTTCCTTCATTGAATTTCTTCTCAAGTGAAACGCCAAGGATTTTTGGCGGAAAAGTCTAGGAATGCAACACGCGGTAGGGGCACACAGTTGTTATAGATGTCAACTTCAGGTAAAAGCGTCTAGAAGAAGTTTTCAGACATTATATCGTTATCTCGTTTCCAGTCAGAGACTGGCAATGCATAGGGGAGGGCTGCCGCCTCCGTGACTCGTGGCAGCAGCCCAATAGAGGCTGGAAACGAGGTTTGAAAGGGGTTTGGGCTTAAATTGACACCAATGCAAATTTTTCTGTCCCTACTAATTACCGTATTGTACTGAACTTCAAAATATTGAATTGTTATTTATAAAACAACATATTTTAAGCTAGATGCGTAATTAAACTTATAAAAGTATCAAAATATTCTTCATCTTTTCATTGATAATCAGCAGGAACTTTACCCAATCAGGTCTCTCCGTTTCGTAAACTGGGTTTGTGCGCTGATATACCAAGTATGGCTAACAATGCAGGTTGCATTTAAAAGCCGCCGTATTGCCAAAAAGCCTTTAGTCAAGACAGCCAAAGCCTAAAAACGGCAGTAGTTTAAAACTTAACTTCCAAACTAACAGAGACTTGAAAACAATGAAGATGAATTTTCAGAAACTTGTAATTGGTGCTTCAATGGCTATTGGTGTGAGCGCTCTTGCCACTGCCCCAGCACACGCTACATCTTTTAGCTTCGATAATACAGCAGAAATTAACACTTACACTGGTACCTCAAAGGGTGACTTCATTAGGGGGAATGCAGCAGGTGGTACTGACGCTGCCATCAAAGCTTTGACAGATAACGATTCCAGTTCTAACGTTGAGCTTTGGTATAGTAGCGAAAACCCAGCCGCAGGTTCTTACGCTAGCTTCACCGCCACACAAGGAGACTACAAAGCCACCGTTAGCAGTATCACTGCTGATGACTGGAAAATTTTTGGTTCGCAATGGGTGACTGATTTGGTGAATGCCTATACTCCATTTCAGTCAGTGTGGAATGGGTTTTCAGACACTACCAAATCATTAATAACAAGTTCTTTTTCTTCATTGGGGATAGGAGATCCTAACATTGGTGGCTTCCAATTTGGTCAAAATGGCGGTGTACAAGTGCAATTGGTTGGTAACTTGGATGTAACGAGCAAACTCTCAACTACAATTAGTAATAATCTTAACACTGTGTGGAGTGGAGGAGTCGGAGCAATATTGAATCTAGGAGTGCTACCAATATCAGTCAAACTACAAGCAGATGTAAGCGCTTCAGATGTTCAAGCTAAGATTTCACTACTTCAAGCATCGCTTAAACTGGCTACTGATCCTCAAAAGCAAAAGCTGCAATCTCAAATAGATGCACTCACATCATACAAAGACCTCCTCAACTTCCAAGCGACATTAAATGGCTACACAGGTGCAATCGGAGTTAGTGAAATTGCCAAAGTAGTTACTGGTGGTACAACCTCCTACGCTTATAGCTTTAAGCCCACTGCGTCAGGAATTACAGCCTCTGATGACGGCGTATCCTACAGTGCATATTACACTTGGAACACACCTGGGTACATTGCTCCTTTAAAGCAAGTCCCAGAACCATCAATAATACTGGGTCTGCTAGGTGTTGCTGGTGTGTTTGCTACCCAACGCAAATTTAAAAAAGCATCTATCTAAGATTGCGGGTTCAAAACTAAAAACAAGTAAGGGAGCTGCTAGCTCCCTTTTTTGATGAATAATTACTTGGGAGCATCTGACTTTTCACTTTCGTAAAAATATATCTAGCCCTGGCGAATAAAATTCGTGGCTATAGCAGACTTTACCCACCGACCTGGGTTTCCAATTTCTTGAGTCCGCGCAGGTGGTCACTGAGCCTGTCGAAGTGCGGACGAAAGTTTGTGTAGCCGCGATTTCTAATCGTCAGGTATATTTGCAAAGGTGAGATGCTCCCTAATTTCTTGCAGCTATTTGTGGTAATAATTGTTGGCTTTTAATTAAAACTATCAGATAATAGGTAGCAATGACAGCACAATTAATCAATGACAGATCAGCCATTGCAGTCACAAAAAGTTAGACGAGTTTTGCTAGTTGAAGACCATTATCTCAATCGGATGTTACTTACTGACTATCTAAGTTATTGTGGGTACGATGTCCAAAGCTTATCAGAAGGCTCTAGTTTTTTCTCAACTATAGAGAAATTTAAGCCGGATTTAATGTTATTAGACTTAAAATTGCCAGATATCGATGGTTATTCGCTCTTAAGACAAGTCCAGCAAAAACCTAATTTGTCAAAAATACCGATCATTGTGGTTTCAGCCTTTGCTTTTAAAGCAGATCAAGAACTAGCCTTGAGTTTGGGCGCACGCCGCTATTTTGTCAAACCTTTAAAGCTCAAGGATCTCATCCTGGCAATCGAAGAACAGTTTACTTGTCATCACAGATAAACTTTTCTGCTGGATGTGCATTTATTCCGCTTTTTGGTCAGCAATAAACTCTTCAACGCGCTCACTAAGGGTTTGTACAGAACCGCCAATTTTTGAAATTTTCTGCTGTACTTGGGCTAACAACAAAACTGCTGTTTGCAGTTCATTGAGAGTTTCAGCCATAGCCTCACGGTACTGTGATTCAAAGTCTTGTAAATTCATGGTTTAGCTCTTGTCTGAAATCATTAGAATAACTATATTCTCAATCATAATCGTAAAGTTAATTTCCTAAATCCGTTAATTCGCTTAATGTTATAACTCCAATCAGTAAACCGAAATATTGGCAATTTATAAAATTTTTATTTGACATTTATCTAAGCGATATCTAAACATATTTTTTATCCTTAAAAAGTAATAAAGTTAAATACAAAAAATATTTTTATCTAAAATATGAAGTTTCAGATGATAAAACGTTATCAATTTAAAGATGTTAATTATAAATTCAAAAAGTAAAGTTTTTATTCTGACAGTAGCAGCCGATGACTAAGATCGCAGATGTTCTGATGCTTGCAGCAAGTTTTCTGGCAAAGGTCTGTAGTTCGTCAAGTCAATAATGCTTGGTTTGTAGTGAGCGCTAAAGCGCTCAAGTCAAGGACTAAAGTCCTGACTACGAACTTATAGTTGGTGTGGTGGACTAGTAGTTGGAAAACTTACCCACCCTGAAGGAAGCCGCAGAAGTGTCTACAGACTTCTCTTGGTGGGGATGGCTACTTTATATTTACTTGATAAATAGTCTGTAAATCGGCACGAAAAAATAATTTTTCTTAAAATAGAGAAAGATTACTTAATTTTGGTTGTGACAATATCTACTCAAATATTACCACTGGTTAAAGAGCCAGAACGACTGGAAAACCGTCTAGCCGAAATTCCACCGGAACCGGGGGTTTATTTCATGCGGGACAGGAGCGATCGCATTATATATATAGGTAAGTCACGTAAGTTGCGATCGCGTGTCCGTTCCTATTTCCGCGATGGCTACAATAAGAGTGAACGCATCGCCACGATGGTCAAGTTGGTGACAGAAATTGAATTCATCGTCACTGATACTGAAGCCGAAGCTTTAGCGCTAGAAGCCAATTTGATCAAGCAGCACCAGCCATACTTCAACGTGCTGCTCAAAGATGATAAAAAATATCCCTATCTCTGCATTACTTGGTCAGAAGATTATCCACGAATTTTTATTACCCGTAAACGCCAATTCGGTAAAGAAAAGGATAAGTTTTATGGGCCTTATACTGATGCTGGTTTGTTACGAGAAATTGTCCGCATCTGCAAGCGGATCTTTCCACAGCGACAACGGCCTCAGCCACTTTTTAAAGACCGTCCGTGCTTAAATTATGATTTAGGGCGTTGTCCGGGTGTGTGTCAACAGCTGACTTCACCAGAAGAATATCGCAAAATTGTGCAAAAGGTGGCGATGGTATTCCAAGGGCGAACTCAGGAATTGATTGAGATTTTGACTCAACAGATGAACGCAGCATCTGAAAACTTGAACTTTGAGTCAGCAGCACGGATTCGCGATCAAATTTCTGGGTTAAAGTCGCTGACAGCCGACCAAAAAGTGTCCTTACCAGATGATACCGTTTCGCGGGATGCGATCGCACTGGCAGCCGATGAACAGCACGCTTGCATTCAACTATTCCAGATTCGCGCCGGCCAATTGGTAGGACGTTTAGCTTTTGTGGCGGATGCTCACGCCGAACCGGGAGCTATTTTACAACGAGCTTTAGAGGAACATTACCAAACTGCTGACTCCGTGGAAATACCCTTAGAAATTTTGGTACAGCATGATTTACCAGATGCGGAGATATTGGCGGATGTCTTAACTCAACGTAAAGGTAAAAAAGTCACAATTTTAACTCCTTTGCGGCAAACTAAGGCAGAATTAATTGAGATGGTAGAGCGAAATGCTCAGTATGAATTGCAAAGAATGCAAAAATTTGCCGATCGCAATCACCAAGCAATGCAAGATTTAGCCGCCATTCTCGATTTACCAGATGCACCCCACCGGATTGAAGGTTATGACATTTCCCATATTCAAGGTTCAAATGCTGTGGCTTCGCAAGTGGTGTTTATCGACGGATTACCAGCCAAACAGCACTATCGCCACTACAAAATCAAAAATCCCACAGTGACAGCAGGACATTCAGATGATTTTGCTAGTCTTGCTGAAGTTATCCAGCGCCGCTTTCGCAAGTATGGGGAAGATCAGCAATTAGCACGTTTGGGTAATCCTGACTGGCCTGATTTAATCATGATCGATGGCGGTAAAGGTCAGTTATCTTCGGTTGTCGCCATTTTGCAAGAGATGAATTTATTAGAAGACTTGCGAGTTGTGAGTTTAGCAAAGCAGCGAGAGGAGATTTTCTTACCGGGAGAATCTAAACCCTTGACAACTGATGCAGAACAACCGGGAGTACAGTTATTGCGGCGGTTGCGCGATGAAGCCCATCGGTTTGCAGTGAGTTTCCATCGTCAGCAGCGTAGTGATAAATTGAAGCGATCGCGTTTAGATGAAATTCCCGGTTTAGGACATCATCGACAAAAGCAGCTATTAGGACATTTTCGCTCAGTAGATTATATTCGGCAAGCAACAACCGCACAACTGGCTGAAGTCGCAGGAATCGGGCCACGTTTGGCTCAAGAAATTTACGATTATTTTCATCCCTCTTAAAGTCAATACAGTTCAGTTAAGCAATTTTTCCTCATCCTTCTTCTCTCTCCGTGTCCTCTGCGCCTCTGCGGTACCCTGCGGGAAGCCGTACCACTTCGTGGAAGCAAGCTACGCGTAGCGTCTCGTAGAGAAGCGTCTACGTTAAAAAAATGACTTTGACTCATACTCATAGTACTAGCCTTAACCCAAGCGTATTGCTCTTAAAGTTCGGTGATTTTAATTAAATTATCTCAACATAATTTAATCTCATAAATATTATCACCAAATGTTAACCAAATCTTAAGATGGGGATTTTGTTACTAAATATACAGTATTTTATGGGTTTTAACTTTTGAATACAAGAACGGCTTTTTTGTATTAGTCTGAAATGACTATAAACAAGGCTCTCTCAAGGCATTAATTATAGGGATCAGTAAATCTCTAAGCAGCATTTGATTAAAAAATAATTTATGTATCTAAAGTAGGAGGGTAAAATCACTTAACTTCTAGAATAATAAATAGAGATAAAGTTTTCAAACTTGAAATTTTGTTTAAAATAATCAGCCAATATCACGGCAGTTTGTTAAGTTGGGTCGAACCAGAATTTTTACTGGTTTAAAGCGCAGTTTTACTAAGTAGAAAATAATTACAACCAGAGGTTTTAAAATGCAGACAGTACAAAAGGTTCACTGCCCAAATTGTGGTAGCCACGCGGAGCGCTATTATATTTCTGATAGTCAATTAACTCGGACACAATGCCCAAGTTGTGACTATTTAATGATTAGTTGCACTCGCACGGGAAAAGTCATTGAGGCTTATGCCCCAGGAATTCTTGCACACCGCTAGATAATAAAAATTAAAAATTGGAGAATGTTTTCTCTAATTTTTAATAATAAAGTTATTTATCAAAACCTTTGAACACTTGACAGGTTGTTATTCTGTTGTCTTAGTTGTTGCTGTTGTCTCTGTTGTTCTAATCTCAATTCTTGCTGTTGCCTAATTTGTTGATCTTGTCTGAGTTGTTGCTGTTGTAGTATCTGTTGTTGCTGTCGTGTAAACTCTTGCTGTTGTAGTCTCGTTTCTTCTTGTTGTATTCTCAGTTGTTGCTGACGTATCAGTTCTTGCCGTTGCCGTGTAAATACTTGCTGTTGGATTCTCTGTTGTTGTTGTAGTTGTGGTTTTTTAAGGTTTAGCCGTAGCCATGTTTCCTGCAATTGCTCTTGTGTTTGCTGATTTCGCTCCTCTTGTTGTTGTCTAACTCTTTCTTGAAAGAACTCAGGTTGCTGAGGATTCGTCTGAATTATTTGTCCATAAGCAGGAGAATTCATCGGCAAAGCTTTTGCAAGAACAATTACCAATAGCCATAGTTTAAGCATCAATGAGCGATTCAACATACAGTTATTTGTTATGGGTTGGGTTGAGCGATCGCTTAACCTTAATATAACAATTTCTCCCGCCGCCTTGTGGCAGTAATTGCTAACCTTCTAAGCTTGTTTAATTCTTACTTGCTCTCAGTTGTCCGCAAGCAGCATCGGCTTCTAAACCACGAGAATAACGCACACTAACAGCAGTATTTTGCTCCTTAAGGACGTTGACAAAAGCTTGAATGTGATCGCGGTTGGGGCGTTTGTAGTCTACTTCTTGGATGGGGTTGTAAGGAATCAAATTCACATGACTTTGAAATCCTCGCAGGCATTTTGAAAGTTGTAAGGCGTGTTCTGGTAAATCGTTAACACCAGCAAGGAGAACATATTCAAAGGTAACGCGGCGGCCAGTTATTTCTACATATTCCCGACATTCAGCCAGCAAATCTTCTAGAGGATAGTTGCGGGCGCTGGGGATGAGTTTTTCTCGTAGTGGTTGGTTGGGTGCGTGGAGACTTACAGCCAGAGTTACTTGCAAATTATTTTGGGCGAACTGACGGATGCGATCGCGAATGCCAACTGTTGAAACTGTAAGCGATCGCTGTCCTATACCGACATCTTGATTTAGAGATTTCAAGGCTGCGAGGACATTCTCAGTATTCAACAACGGTTCACCCAGTCCCATAAACACCACATTGCTAACCCGTTGCTGAAAATCTTCTTGCACAGTCAACACCTGATCAATAATTTCGTACCGTTCTAGGTTGCGTTTGTAGCCTCCCTTACCAGTAGCGCAGAAATCACACGCCATTGGGCAACCTACCTGAGTTGAGACGCAAACTGTCAGACGGGCTTTTGGGCCATCTCCCCCTTCTGCGAAGGTAGGGATGCCAACAGTTTCAATAATTTGCCCGTCTGTTAATCGCAAAAGATATTTGACTGTGCCATCGGGTGCCATTGAGCGGTAATGTAGAATTGAGCGCCCAATAGGGATTTCTGCTACTTCTTTCCGCCATTGCTTGGGGAAGACAGAAATATCAGATAGCGATCGCACACCCTTGTCATAGATCCATTCATGCAGTTGCTTTCCTCTGTAAGCAGGTTGTCCCTGCTGCTGTACCCAAGTAGTTAATTCCGCAACAGTGGCACCTAGTAGGGGTGGGATTAATTCTGATTTTTCTGGGTTGTGTGAGTCAACCTGAGATACAAGAGGCGTAGCAGACATAAAAAATCAAGAGTTGATGTAGGATCTCTATCCTACACCTGCCAGATTAACTTAGTCTTGACCGAAGAAGATGGTTAACGTGTCGCGGAAGTTCCCAGCTTCAATGTACTCATAAGGTGGGGATTGTGAGCGGGGGATGAGGATTGCATCCAGTATTGTTTTTTTGCATTAGCAAAAACAAATACGCTTATGTATGACTAAGCGCAAAGTGCGGTCTTGGGGTCTCCCCAAGAGGAGCAACTTTGCAAGACAGCGCCAAAATTTTCTGATAGAATTATTGAGTCTTGACCCTCCGGGTTCAAAATCGCTCTACTTGGGGAGACCCCAAGACCGCGTTTTTCACCATCAATGCCATAAGCGAAAACCATTAGCTTTTAGGTATATGTTGCAAGAAGACCCTTCCGCTTCGCTCAGGGTAAAAGATTTGGGTCTTGGGAACCAGGACTCCTGCCCTTGGAGGCAATGTCAGACCAATAGAACTACGGAGTTTTCTTGGCTATTGCCGATGAATTGGGAAGCTCCGTCCGTCTTACGGCGGAGCAGTTCACTTAACTAGATCCTGATAATACAACCTGTGGCTCTGATTCTAGATGCTGCAATATCCGGGATTGCATTTGTTTATACTGCTGCTTTAATAGCTGTTTGCTCAACTGGGGTTCAGAAGCCGGTGGTAGACTATGACTGTGTTGCACCCAGGTTTTCAACATTTGCCGTTGAGTTGGCTCGATGCGACTGCTGAGAAGGTTGGTATAGGAATGTGGTGCTTCCAGAGTAAAGAAAATCAAAGGATAGTGTTCATTTTCAGCCAGGAAACTTACCAGCTTAAGATTTTGGGGATTTTGCATATCTAAGTAGCACGGTAGCCACTTAGGAGCAAATTGCCGATTGTAGAGTATAGTCACCCACAACAGCATTGGGTGAGGGGATGTCATGAAGATAAACTGGTTGTAACGGGTAGAAACCGCATAGTTTTTGATTTCTTGTTTAGGCAACATCAACCATAGTGCTGTCATCGATCCTTGTGCAGTATCTAGAAGCTGGGGAAAAACAATTTCTTGAATTGGTTTATTTTGAGGCCACAAAAGTTGCCGACAGCTTTGTTCTACTGTGATTGTTAATCCCGAATCTAAGGGGTGGCTAAAAATGGAACTAGGAGATGAAGTTGTAGGTAAACTAGGAGAATTTGATTGTTCTAAACTGTTTAATACTTGCAAAATTTGAGCAATATTTTGTGGGCGATCGCTGGCTTTTTTAGCAATACAAGCCATGATTAAACTATTTAGTTTTGGAGGTAATTTTAGAGTGGGTTTCACATCTGCGATCGCTTTGGGTTCTTCAAAATGATGTGCTTTATACCATGCACCAAAGTAATTAGTTTCTGGTTCCCAAGGTTTTTTGCCTGTGAGCATCTCAAACATCATCACACCCAGGCTATAAATATCAGAGCGACTATCTAATTTTTCTCCATCTAGTTGTTCTGGAGAACAGTAGGGTAAAGTGCCATTAAATCCCCTATATGTACTAGCTGTTGATGCATAATCTAAAAATCTAGCAATACCAAAATCGAGAATTTTAACTAATTGACCTAATATCGGATCAGGAATAACTAATATATTGGCAGGTTTGATATCTCTATGAACTAATGGAGAAATTTTGCCATCAATGTTAATACCTTGATGAGCGCACTGTAAGCCCAAACAAATTTGGCGAGAGAGAGTCAAAAACATGGGGAGGGGCAACGGAATTAAATCCTTTAAACTCTTCCCGCATAGATATTCCATGACGTAGTAGGGTTTTCCTTTTTCATTCACGCCATAATCATACGCCCGCACTATATGTACACTCTTTTGACTCAAAGCTGCACTCATTAAAGCTTCACGAACAAAGTCTTGTTGCATCTTGGCATCGACAACAGTTTGAGTCAAAAATTTGACAGCAACCGGTATACCTCCTAACAAAATATCATTTGCTAAAAAAACTTCACCCATGCCACCGCTACCAATCAATTCCTTGAGTTGATAACGATTGGCAAGCAAGCCTGTACTACTTGGAGATGAAAATAAGCTCTGATTCATTTTGTTCACCTCTGCTGCTGAGTCCATTTAAAGTTAGCAATACATACATAAAAATATCATTAGGTAATGGTGGCAAGCTTTGATTATCATTGCAGACTTTCAAGAACGTGATAAAAGTTTAAAAAAAATCTCCATGAATTTATCCATCCAATTTGTTAAACCTTCTTTCTCCGCTTTTTGATGTGCGGATAACTTTTTTAAGATATCTAATTTCAGCTTTTCGTAATCTGTTTTTAGAATACTTTTGGCTTGATTAGGCAAAATTAATTCATTTGACTGTTGACTCATATTTAACCAATCTACAAGTTGCTGACGTTGGTTAGCCGTGAGGTTTAAAGTTGTTACATGAGAGCAACGGGTTGGCTCTTCTAGCGGAAAAAATAGTAGATGATAGTAGCCTACTTCTGCTAAACTACGTGCTATATTCTGCCCTTTATTATCTTTTAAATCCAGAAAATAAGGTAGCCACTTAGTCATATAAGGTTGGGCATCGTATAGTACTGTTACCCACAAGAGCATTGGGTATACATCCATTTTACTAATAAATTCAGTGCCATGTATTTTATCCAAAAATTTTGTAATCTCTTGTTTGGGCAACATTGCCCAAAAAGTTGGTATGGGTCTTTGGAGAGTCTGTAGTAAATGGGGAAATCCAATTGGGGCAATTGGTTTATTTTTAGGCCAATTTTTCTGTAAACACTCTTTTTCTGATAATAAAGTTGCGGGTACTAATTGAACTGGGAGCGAGAGTTTAATAATGTCACTGCTATTGCTAGGAATAACATCATTAAGCTGAATATTAACCTTTTCTAAATCTTGTAATATTTGGTTGATATTTTGAGGGCGATCGCTTACTTCTTTGGCTAAACAACTCATCAGTATTTTTTCTAATATCTGCGGTATTTTGACTTGCGGATTCACTTCCTCAATTGTAGGTGGCATTTGAAAGCGATGGGCTTGATACCAAGTACCAAAGGAGTTACTTTTTGTTTGAAATGGATGTTTTCCTGTCAGCATTTCAAACATTAGTACTCCTAAACTATAAATATCAGAGCGGACATCTAGCAGTTTGCGCCCTTCCATGTGTTCTGGAGAACAGTAAGGTAAACTACCAATAAAAGAATCTGTCAGCGTCATTCCACTTCGCTCTGTGAGAAATTTGGCAATCCCAAAATCGAGTATTTTGACAATTTCTCCTTGTTTACTATCTTCACTAATAAATATATTTTCTGGTTTAATATCTCTGTGAACAATCGGATAAATCTCTCCTTTGAGGCTGATACCTTGGTGGGCACATTGTAAGCCTAAGCAAATTTGATTACAAATCTCCAAAAACTTCGGTATTGTTAATGGCTGAATTTTGAGAATTTGTTTGAGATTTTTTCCTTGGAGGTATTCCATCACAAAAAAGGGAATTTTATCCTCAGTCACTCCATAACTTAAAATACGGACAATATGTTTACTTTTTCGACCCAATTGAGCGCCAATAAAAATCTCTCTGGCAAAGCGCTGGGACATTTGTTGATTCGCCAAACTAAGTGATAAGATTTTGACTGCGATCGGTATACCACCTTTAGCAGTGTCTTCTGCTAAATAAACTCTACCCATCCCCCCTTTGCCAATCAAATCTCTGATTAAATAGCGGTTGTTTAAAAATTGTCCAATGTAATTGTCTAATTCTGCTTTTTGCCCTACCATATTCTCAATTTTATTTTCTGGCATAAAAATCATTCATGAAAAATATTGTTGGCAAAATACTTTAATAAGTTTAGCTAATTATTAAATTTAAATCTAAAAAGTATCAGAACTTGGAGAAGACTGATCACCTACTGTAATTATGCTTAATCTCTCTACAGAAGCTCCTAAATATTGTGTAACATATTTATTAAAGATCACGGTTGAGAAATTACACGGAAACTACAATTAGGCTAGATAAAGTTACCTAGTAAATTACGTGAATACACAGGAATAAGTAGAAACAAGTAAATAGCAGTAAAGGCGCGATCGCAATTAATGGTTAAGATTTGGGAGTAAGCGACGTAATAATCTAATTAGCGGAGTTTCAATTTTAATCTTAAAAGCTAGTATCTGGTTGCGTTGCAGGGAGTTGAAATTGTTATCACTGACGAGAATTAATGATTGCTGTCCATCGGGTAGTTTAGGGCCAAGAGTTAAGCCTTCGATGTTGTCTAGCAGTACGTTTAGGGTTCTCAAATCTAACAACAGTTTTTTCTGAACTGGTTTAATATTTTTGGAGTCAACCGCTAAAAGGCTGTCTACCTGATGAATATCATCGGCTCCTTCTAAAGAAACCTGAAATAGAGAAATAGCAAATCCTAAACCAGTAAAAGACCGTTCTAAACTTAGGAAGTGTCCTTGATTATCGAGAGCAAGCAAATCAGGTAATCCACTAGCGAATTTGCCAGTCACATTCAAAAATGGTCTAACTGGTTCAGTTTGGTAAAGAAATTCCTTTTCTGGCTGGTTATTGAGCAAGTTGTATTGCAAAATCC
Source organism: Nostoc sp. (assembly GCF_036917135.1). Lineage (GTDB taxonomy): Bacteria > Cyanobacteriota > Cyanobacteriia > Cyanobacteriales > Nostocaceae > Nostoc. Next base: position 334,163 of record NZ_JBALEA010000023.1, read on the forward strand.
GGCAAGGACTACCGACGTTAGGTTTAGCTGCGACACCATCTTGAATTAGAGCATTTTCTGTGGCTGTGAATAGATGCTTTTGATCGGGTGTGATGGTGAGGCTTTCAAAAGCTAAATTGTTGCGGATACCTTTTTGACCATTTTTATCTGGCAAAAATTTGTTTGGGATGGGAAGTGTTTTAATTTCTCTGCCAGAAGATAGTGAAAACTCTTTAATAAAGGGATTAATTAATTTGGCTACATCGCCTTCAGAAGAAATAAATACAGTTGCTTTATTAGTTAATGCAATACCTTCTGTATCAGTTTCACCAGGGCGAAATGTTTGCTTATTTTCATTTAATAATGTGGTGACACTGACAGGAACAACTTTACCCTTTTGTAGAGAACCTTTGCTCAAGTCGATTGTTAGGGTGTAGAAACGGGCGGCAGCTTTTTGTCCCCGGTCATCGGAAATAGCATAATAAAGGTTGTTTTTGCCATCATAAGTAATTCCAGATAAACCTCCTACTTCAGTTTTTTGAAAGATTAAACCTTTCGGTAAGGTGGCTTCGCCAATAAATTCTATGCTACTGACTTCAACAGCATTTGAGTAGAAATTTGTAAATAGGAGGGTAATAATTAGAATCGGGATTAAAAAGTAAAAAATTCGTGGAAATACAAAGATTTTTTTAATTAACTGCATGGAAAGCTATTGCTAAATTTTGAAAATCATAAACAAGATAGCACTGAAACAGTACTGAGAGGATGTTTGAAAAGTATCAAATGGCTAGTGGAGAGTGTGACTTGACTGGAGTCGATCTCAGAACTCATTAAGCTAGTCGCAAACCATATTCATCTTGAAAAAAATTGACAAGCCAATCTTTGACTTTATGGGTGGCGCGACAGTCATCTTCGTTGTAGCTTTGGATAATTTCTAGTAAGGTGCGATCGCCTGTTTCTAGCCACTGATCATACCAGTAAATACATTTGGCACCACTAGCTTCTTTTTCCCGCCACTCAAATCCTATCCAACGAGCGATCGCTTTCAGGGCATAACTTTCTACGGGCAATGCTACACTTTGGGTTAATTGTTCATACACATCCACAAATCGATTCAGTACAGGACGCACTAAGGAGTTCGGGGTGTGATAAAGCTTTGCTAGCCGTTTGACTGTATCAAACTCGTATACACAAAAATGATAAATTGGCGCTTCGGGATATTGCCAAACCAAATCCAAAAATTGCTGCCAAACTAATTCTTCGTCTTCTGGTTTGTCTGCTAAAAACGAATAAAACTGTTCTGTGTTGGCAAGTCTATCAACAACCAAAACCCCTAAGAGATAATCTAAATCTAAGTCTGGCTGGGCTTCAATATCAAAATAAATTTCTATGGGTGCTGTGAATGTAATATCTTTTATTGGTAGCGGATATGGTAAGATCAAAGGCCGTTTTTCTAGTGCAGATTGAGCTTGCACTACCAGTTTGGGCGCTATCTCGCTGTCAAAACCAAGGAGGTTTTCTAAGGTGCTGGGACTGGTGTTAGCGAGAGATTCCAGTGTGGTGATGGCTAAGGCTTGAAGTTGAGTGTAGCGAATGGGTGTTACGCCTGGTAACAGTGAGAGATGTTTTTCAGATTGAGCGATCGCATAACATTCACTATACCAATGGCAAAGATTACACTTTTGTCGAGCAATAAACACCTCTGGCGGATTCGGTAACTCTATAACTTGAATAAACTCCTCTAGAATCTGCTGCATCCGTGGCATCCATTTAAACAGATCCACCGCATAACTTGTATTTTTGGTTCGCAATATGAGCGAAGCTGTTTCAGGTGGAACTCCCTGCACTATTGCCAACACTTGAGCATGAAATGCAGCGACAACCTGATATTCTTGCTTAGGGCGCTTACCCAGTTCAATATTAGCCGGGACGTAGATCCAATCTCCAAAATCAGATTGTCCTGGTTGTTTCACGAGTAAATCTGGACGACTTAGTAGGGTGTCTGCTTCAGAATAAGTTGCTAACAGCACTCCCTTATATATGTACTCAACCCCACGCTGCATCAATTCTAAAGTTGCCTTCTCTGCCTTTTCCCAGTTTCCATAAGAATAATCTGGTTGATGATAAGTCACCTGTGCCAAAGCACTCAGCTGATGAGCGATTTTATCCTGTTGCAGTTTCCGTAGCAACTCATTGGGAGCATCGCGCTGACTTTTGTCACCGTGGATATCTAGAAAAGTCCGGCGTTTACAGCGTTGGTATTGCAGTAGGAGTTCAGCATTAATTAGCATCCTTTTAAGTTAACAAGAATTCGTACACTCTGGGAGTAACTCAGACAATTAATAATGGAGTGAGGGGGATGAGAAACTAATGCTAATCCCAAATCTAAAATCCAAAATCTAAAATTGTTATGACCAGTACTTCTGTCGCACAAACCAGGTTGCATAGCCATCGAGAGCAATTTCCCGCTTTAGCTAATAAGGCTTATTTCAATTATGGGGGACAAGGACCGATGCCCCAAAGGGCAATGGATGCTATAACCCAAACTCAAGCTTATATTCAGCAAATAGGCCCCTTTGGTAGTGAGGCGTATCGCTGGATAGCACCTCAAACTCGAGCCACAAGAGAAGCGATCGCTTCGGAATTCCATGCACCAGCTGAAACAATTACCCTAACAGATAATGTCACTGTTGGCTGTAATATCGCTATGTGGGGCATTGAGTGGCGTGCTGGGGACCATCTGCTACTCTCAGACTGCGAACATCCAGGCGTGATTGCCACAGCACAAGAAATCGCGCGAAGATTCGCTATAGAAGTTACCACCTGTCCCCTAAAAGCGACTTTAAATGAGGGCGATCCGGTAGAAGTTATTGCCCAGGATTTACGCCCCAATACCCGCCTAGTGATATTGAGTCATGTTTTCTGGAATACTGGTCAAGTTTTACCTCTTGATAAAATTGTCGAAGTATGCAGAAATAATCATTCTTTACTATTGATAGATGCTGCCCAATCTGCTGGTTTGTTGCCTTTAAACTTGACTGAGTTGGGAGTAGATTTTTATGCTTTCACTGGTCACAAATGGTTATGTGGGCCTGCGGGTGCTGGTGGCTTGTATGTCAGGCCGGAAGCACGAGAAAGCCTGAAACCCACCTTTATTGGCTTTAGTGGCATTGTTTTTGATAGTGAATCTCAGCAGTCTGTGGATTGGCTTCCAGATGGGCGACGATACGAAGTGTCTACATTAGCTTATCCGTTGTATGTTGGGTTACGGGAAGCGATCGCTATCCACCAGGAATGGGGAACGTCACAAGAACGTTACGAACAAATTTGCCATAACAGTGAGTACCTCTGGCGGCGCTTAGTGGCGTTACCCGATATTAAATGTTTGCGAACTTCCCCACCTGAAAGCGGTATAGTCTCTTTTCAACTAATAAATAATCCGCCTCAAGCTCATTTTAAGTTGGTGCAATTTTTAGACTCACAAAGAATATTAACTCGAACAATTGCCGATCCTAGCTGTACACGCGCCAGCGTCCATTACTTTACTTCAGAATCGGAAATCGACCTATTGGTTGAGGCGATTCAAAATTTTTGCAAAATTAATTAAAAGTCATCGGGCTTTTTGTTTGTATACAATACATTTTGACCTCTCTCCTAAAAGGAGAGAGGCTTTGAATCTTGCTCCCCAACGCTAGCAGGGAAGGGGCTGGGGGTTAGGTCTGTACTTCATGCAATTGAGAACCGCTATAGGAGTTATAAGTTATCAGTCTGAAGATTATAACTTTAACTCCAAACTCCAAACTCCAAACTCCTAACTCTAAAATGGAACGCCCAATCTTATACTTACCCATAACTAACCACGGATTTGGTCATGCTACCCGTACCGCATCTGTAGCTGCAACCATTCAAAAGTTATGTCCAGAAGTTCTGCTAATTCTAGCGACTACTGCCCCACGCTGGTTGCTAGAGTGCTATATACAAGGCGATTTTATCTATCGTCCCCGTCCATTTGATTTGGGTGTGGTGCAAACCGATAGTTTGACAATGGATAAAGTAGCGACTTTAGAAAAGTTGCTGGATATTAAAAAGCATCAAAATTCGCTGATTGCCTCAGAAGTGAATTTTATCCGCCAAAATCGCGTTAATCTCATCTTGGCAGATATCCCCTTCCTCGCTGCTGGGTTTGCTAAAGCTGCAAATATTCCCTGCTGGATGATGAGTAACTTCGGCTGGGACTTGATCTATCGGGATTGGGGAGGTGAATTTACCCCAATTGCAGATTGGATTAGTGATTGGTACTCAAAGTGCGATCGCCTGTTTCGTCTCCCTTTCCACGAACCAATGCCAGCTTTTAACAATATCACAGATGTTGGCTTAACAGGCGGTTCTCCCCGCCACTCTGCTGATGATTTACGCTCTCTTTGGGGAATAACTGCACCAGTCGAAAAAACTATTTTGTTGACTTTTGGTGGCTTGGGTTTACAGCAAATCCCTTATGAGAACCTACAGCGATTTCCAGATTGGCAATTTATCGTCTTTGATCAATCTGCGCCTGATTTACCTAATTTAGTGAAAATTGATGACCGTAAATACCGCCCTGTAGATTTTATGCCTATTTGTGCGCGAGTCGTCTCTAAACCTGGTTACAGTACTTTTTCTGAAGCCACAATATTAGGAGTACCAATTGTTACTATACCGCGTGAGGATTTTGCCGAAGCAACTTTTATTATAGAAGGTATAACTAATTACAACCAGCATCAAATTATCACTCCATCTGAGTTTTTTCAAGGGACTTGGGATTTTCTTTATGAGTTACCCCAAGCACCAAAGCAATCTCAACCAATTGCTAAGGATGGTAATGAAGCGATCGCTAAAGCTGTTATGAATTATTTACAGACGAAATAAAGTTATTCAACACAACGTCAATTAATAATGGAATCTCCAATAATAGATAAAGAAACTCTAGAACTAGCCGCCCAAGACGTGCGTCGAGTAATTGAAAGGCAAAAGGAAGAACGTCAAGTTTTAATCACTCAGATGAACATCTTATTTGTCACAAACACTGCATTATTAAGTTTTCTAACAATATCTAGACTGATTACAATATTTAGTCTTTTCAGTATAGTAGAAATATTGTTACTGCTTTTCAACTTTATGCTACTAATACGGGCTTTATTACCACGCAAATTTTTTGTCACTCCCAACCTACAAACTGACGATTTTCAGAATAAATATTTGAAGTTTTCACCTCAAGAATACCAGTCACAGATGTTAGTTAACTTGAGAGAGACTTATAATGAAAATCAGAAGCAAGTAGAGGATATTTCTCAATCCTTGAGGTATGCTACTTTTGTGACTGCTGGGATCGCCTTTATTGCCTTGTTACATCAAGTAACAGTTTATTTCATTCCTGAACTACAAAAACTATGAATACCAACCAAGACGATACAACATCCTCTAAAGAAAGTTTACAACTGCCAGAGCCAGATATGGCTAACATTACAGCTTTGTCTCACAATCTGCCTAACACACCTATCATCCCCGATTTTCTCAAAGATTCTGTAAATGCGGTGTTAAGCCTCTTTAAGAGAAGACATACTCAGTCAAGCAATCAACCAACGGCAGAACAACAACCAAATCAAGCAGATTGAACTGCTAATTATCTTTTACTGTCATCAATAATTACTGTTTTAAATGACTCACTACCAAAAGTTACTAAAAATTTCTACCACTGGCAAATCTTTTTACAACATCACTGCAAAAATTCAAGCCGCAGTTGCAGAATCGGGAGTTGAAACTGGTCTTTGTACTTTATTTTTACGCCATACTTCAGCTAGCTTAGTCATCCAAGAAAATGCTGATCCTGATGTTCTTGTGGATTTAGCTAACTTTATGGCAAAACTTGTTCCAGAATCAGGCAAATACATCCACGATGCAGAAGGAGCAGATGATATGCCGGCACACATTCGTACCGCACTCACCCACACTTCTGAACATATCCCCATTAATCGTGGTCATCTCGTACTGGGAACTTGGCAGGGAATTTATATTTGGGAACATCGGCAAAGTAGTCATTCTAGAGAATTGATTATTCACATATCTGGATAGATATTTCTCAAGTTTTATTTTTAAAAGTTAAGTTTATTTATAATTATTAAATGATCTACTAAATCCGATTTACACTAATATTTAGTGTAGGTTTTCTGGGGTATTTAGATTACTATGAAGCAAAAACTGACATCCACTCATACTTTTCAATTTATTGATGAGATCCTTAACCAGCAGTCTGTTAATTTATTGTCACTCAGTCCCCAAAAGACATTAATTACCAGCTTTGCAGAATTGGGAAATTTAATTGGTGAACAAAACACCGATGTTCAAGTTATCACAAGCATTCAACAAACTCTCGAAAGCATAGTTCGTACTCAGTTGCAAAACTTCCCAGAAAACATCTTCTGGGATTTTGATTTTTTTGTAAGTAGTATGCTGAGACAGGCTTTAATTGCAGATGAGGGCGCTGTTCCATTCTTAAAAGTTTTTGGTGAAAAGATGGTTTGTCTGACGAAGATGTTCGGAAATAAAACGGAAATGCGCTTCCGTTATGTTCATGATTTTATGTATGGATTTGACTGGGCAAGATGGGTACAAAAAGAGCCACAAAATCGCGCACATATAGAACCTTTTAGTCTAGTTTTTTTTGATTATTTGCTCGCTAAAGGTAAAGAACTTTTACAACGTATTAATCATGGTCAGGTTATATCTTATAAACTGTGTGAGACGGGCTACCGCAACCCCTTTACCTTTTCTCGTGAACCAGAAGATGAATACCGTCTGCTAACTTATCTTGCTGAAGAACAACTTATTCCAGTAGCAGCATGGAACTGGAATGCTAGCCCTGTATGGAACAAACCTTTCCAAGAAATGCGTCAGCAATTAGCATTAAAATTAGATATTCAACCACAGAGACACTGATTAGCAATTAAAAATTGCTGAAGAAAATAATTATGAAAATTGCCGATTTAATTACTTGGTTTGAAGTATGGGCAAATCCCGCTTGGTGTGAAAGCTGGGACAATTGTGGCTGGCAGATTGAGCCAGGAGTTTTACAAGAAAAAGCACGGGTTTTGGTGTGTTTGACACCAACTTTGGCGGTAATGCAGGAAGCGATCGCTCTTGATGCTAATCTGATATTTGCCCATCATCCTTTAATTTTTAATCCTCTCAAATCTTTACGCACTGGTGAAGCGATCGCCGAAATGGTAAGGTTAGCCTTTACCCAAAATATTGGTATTTACAGCGCCCACACCAATTTCGACCAAGTGCAGGATGGGACTGCTGACGTTTTGGCTCAGATTTTAGAACTCAAAGAAGTTACTCCCATAGTACCTACACAAGGAGGATTAGGATATGGTCGTGTTGGTTTGCTAGAGCCATTTCTGACATTACAGGAATTACTCGCCACCATTCAAACCCGACTTGCTCCCCCTAATTTGATTTTTTCCCCAAGTACTGATTTACAGCAAAAAATCTCACAAGTTGCCGTTTTGGGTGGTTCGGGGGCTAGTTACATCTCAGCCGTCGCCAAAACTGGTGCCCAAGCTTATCTGACTTCTGACTGTAAATTTCATCAATTTCAAGAAAGCCGCGACCGCAATCTCATTTTAATCGATGCTGGACATTACGCTACCGAACGCCCAGCTTGCGATCGCTTGGTGCAAAAATTCCAGTCCTTAAAACTAGATTGGGTGCAATTAAGTCAAAAGGATGAAGATTTCCGCCAGTTTTTTGCTTGATTGCCCATGTTTAACTATATTTTTTGGATGCTTGCCTAAAAGTTTTTTGACATCTTTAATATTGTTAAATCATCTAGCTTGTAAATATTAATACTGAATAATTTTGTATTTACTTATATAAGTATATTCCTGGATAGATGCACACATAGCTAATATATTGGTTGATTTGTGTGATAGAAATCACTAATATCGTGTAACTATAATCACATGATACTAACGTTCTATATCAATTAAAAGCAGAGAAAAATGTTCCACACTTGACATAATAAATTGTTTACCCTGCCCTAATCAAGATGATTCGCACACTCGTTGAATCTGCTTTCCAAACTGGATGTCTTAGTGTTGAATCTGAGGGTTTACTCCAGCAAGTGCTAGCCACTAAATGCTATCAGTCAGAGGATTTGCCAGACATCGCAGCCCTATACGATGCAGTTCGCGCAGGTAAAATTAAACGAGAAGCATCCTCGTCGAACGTGCTTATGGAATTTCCCCTACCCAATAAATCCTCTTAAGATTACCACAGCAGAAGCAGAGGCAAATTTCCTCATGGTCTTTCCCCTCTGCCTCTTTCCCTACTCCGTCAACTTTTTCTTAGTCATGAGCAGGCAAAAACCTTAAAAACTCAAAACTCTTTGGGTGTTGTTGCTGAAAACCATGAAGGTCAGCAAGAGAATGAGTTAAGATCAGATACAAGTGGGTAAAACTAAAGCCAAGTCCCCAGACTTCCCAGTAATGCCAATGACTAAAAGTAGGCAAGTTAAACAACCGCAATCAACGATTATTTTGGAGTATTCTTTATTACATAATGGTAAGAATGACTCAGCAACGAATATGAACCTGGTTAGGACAGGTACCGAATTGTTTGACTTCTATAAAGCAAACATTCCCTAGAACGAGCCGGAAGGAGATTAAGTTCATTGCGAGAGCAACGATTTATTGATCACCCAACATTTCCCGATATTTTGACAACTAGAAGTAAATCTTGGGATTGAGTAATGAAGCGTAGTTGTTCTGAACAGTGAAATTAACCTCTTAAAGGTGTAATGTAATGGGGTAGAACCCAGATTTTGACAGGTTTAACTACGTTGTTTAAAAAGGCAGAAACAATACATGCTACACCGCAAGATTTATCAACTGTGTTGCGATGGGCGCGAGGTATGTGTTTTCTTGCGGGACCAGCAACGCTGGATTGAACGCGCCCGCATCATAGACATAGAGGGAGATTTAGTGACCCTACGCTATGAAACAGAAGAAGAGGACGAAGTTTGTTCTTGGGAAGAAATGGTTCGCCTTGAGAGCATTGGTGCTGTAACCCAAAAATTGGCTTCAGTACCACGCGGGAATGTGGAACCTCTGATGACTGAAGATTGTCCCGAAGCAGAGCGCATCCACAACCGTTACACTGACTCGAATCCTGAATAATTAGTCATTGGTCATTGGTGAGCCAGCGCGGTTTTGGGGGTTTCCCCCATGAGCGACTGGCGTTCGCCCCTGGCGTACCGGAGGCATCACCCGTAAGGGTCATTAGTCATTAGTCATTAGTTAAAAATGACAAAGGGCATCGGACTGATGACTATTGACTATCATTTAGACCTTCAAAGGCAGGACAGTAACCTTCGAGAGTTACCTTAAAGTTATACAACGGGGAAGCTGGGTTCCAACACCTCTGCCCCCTTTGATGCCGGCAGGTACCACAACAGTCTACATCTGTCCATGTATAGCGATCGCTATTTTGGTTGAGCAGTTCTCGTTGAGACAATCCCCTTAATACTAATTCTTCCCCTTGCCAACGAGCTTCAATCAAACCAGTATCAGCAAATTGCCGCCAACGCGGATCAGCAGTAATCACATCAGCTAGGGTGATTGTGATTACTGTTCCCAACTCTGTCAGTTCCCCTTCGTAGTTAGTCTCTGGCGCTGCTGGTTGTAAAAACGTATCGCCGATCGGCAGTTCTACTAAAGTGTCAGCCGCCGGGGAATGTACATGGTAGCGGTTTTGCAACTCCTCTAAGCTAGTCAAGTCTGCCAAGTAAGCAGGCGAACCGTGGACAAAAATGACGTGCTGGGGACGCAAATTATGAATAAGCTGCGTAGTACCAGGTCCATCACTATGTTGAGCTAAGAGATAGCTTTCAACAGTAGTGGGTGCTAAATATTCTTTGTTAACTTTTATATCAATTTTTTCTGGTAGGAGAATCAGCCAAGGTCCAGTGTCTAATTGGCAATGTTCACCTAAATCAGATGTCGAGTCAGTGAGGACAATACAAGGTGACTTACCCACTGTGGGACGATGTTCTGATTGTAAACGACGCACGCGGGGACGCACCCGTTCATCCCAAAATAAGGGTTGATGGCGGGCGAAGTTCTGCACGGATGGAGGGAGATGGGGTAACAGTTCTAGATATGCATCACAGCCAGTGGCGACAGCACCATCTACCCAGATATCTAAATCTCGTCCGGTGAAGTGGTGATGCGATCGCAAAAGCATTAATAATTCTTGACCCAATCCTAAAGCCGGGGTGGGAAGGATTACAGAACAATGATCAGCGATGGCGCGATTAATTCGCTCGGCTAGTTGATTTTCTTGGTTGCGGCGGTGAGGATGACGGGATGTGCCATAACTACCTTCAATAATTAGCACATCCAAGTCTAAGCCCCGCAGTTCCTCTAAACGCAAACCTTCTACTAGCCGGGAGTTGGATAGAAAAAAGTCACCTGTATACAGTAGCTTGTAAGTACGCTGCTGGGTGGTGTAGGTAAGCAGAATTGCTACTGCCCCTGGTAGATGCCCTGCGGGAAATAATTCTGCCACTAGACCATCTTGCAATTCCACAGGCGATCGCAATGGCAAGGCATGGCAAAATTTAGAAATCTCCTCAGCGTCTTCGTCTAGCCAATTCAGAGGCAGTAACTTGCTAGTTACTTCACTACCATAAATAGGTAACTTGGGAAAAGCTTTATGCAGTGCCAGTAAACCTCTGGCGTGATCTGGGTGGGCGTGACTAATCAAAACTAAATCTGCTGGTAGCGACTTAGTAAGCCCCTTAGCCAGCGATGAAATATCCTCCAAACCACAATCTAACAGAATGCGGTGTGGTCCCATCTTCACCAATAAACACATGCCCTCATTGTCATGCTGGACACTATAGGGCAAACATTCTAATTCACTACTCGCTTCCGCAGCATCTACGCGAGAAGATGCCGACAGATTATTCCTCATGCTCTCCTCCCCTCAAACCTGATCATCATGGACATATCCCAAAAGCCAAAAGTTACAAAAATTTTGGTTTTGTGACTTAGGGGTAAGTTTTATCGTGCGCCCCTACACCCTGAGAATACAGATTTTTGACTGGGGAGGACGCCTCCACCGAACCCGCACTGGTTCGGAAAGGTGGGCTAATGAGAAGCAATCAAGCTAGGAGCCAAACTCCTTTAGCTCTTGTTTATTTTCCCTATGCAAGTTCTGAGCTATCTTAGCCAACTCACCCTACGGGAAGTCGCCCAAGTATCTACAGACTTATATCAATGTGCGGAACCATTACCGTGATAGTTATCTGAATCATAGAATCCATTTTTCGTGCCAAAAAATAAGCACGAAAGCGTAAAGATAACTGTTAATCCAGCTAGAATCAGCTTTACATCCATTTCTTTGCTGCCCTTACTTAAAGACTTTCTTATATTAATTTAGTGATTCTGCAATTAAGCGCAATCACTAGAAAATCTTTACTATGCTTATATGGATTGGGCAATAGGTAAATTTACCGCAATCAGTCAAATTGTAGAACCTTTCGGTTCACCTGTCCATATATCTAGACGAGGGAGGTGACTGATATGAGGGGGAAAGTTTTACCCACTTGACAAGATTCTATTTTTCTTAACTTGATACCAATGGTATCTTGCCCAACCTGATAAGGGACTGACAAGAAATAAATTATCCATTTTGTGGGGTGGACAACATGAGCGCTCTAAATCTGGGACAGGTGGGGACACCCATCCCACAAAAAATTTGGGATGTTTTTTTATTTGTCAGTCCCTAATGCAAGTTGTATACGTAACAGCTGAAATATGTAGCGGAAGTTTGTCTATCTTTAACAAGGGGCTTAAGCCCCTTGTCTAGTATCGCTTCAGATTAATTAGTGCGTGGCTGTGATGGAACAATCGGCTGCGTTGGCACAACCGGTTGCGTTGGAAATGGGGTAGTCTCGATACTTGGACTTGATCCCGCAGGAATTATAGTCGGCGGTGTAGAGGAAGATGAAGCACCGATTACGCTGTCACTAGCATCAATACAAGTATCCAAAACCTGGGTAGGAGGAAGGTCGATTTGACTACGCAAGCCAACCACACACTGACCAAAGCGCACAGGCAACAAACTACGACCACAATAATCTAAAGCTGCCGGATTAACTGCTTCCTTAGTACTTGAGCTAACGCCGACTACACAGGTGGCTAATTCTTCAGGGCGGCGGGCCTTGCCACAAGAAGAAAGCGCATCTGTGGCGGCAATTTGGGTCTGCTTCTCAATTTTAACCACGCAAGCAGCCAAATCTCTTGGATGCAGTGCCTTTGCACAACCTTGTGATGCCGCTTCTGCTGTGACACCCGCCTTCACAAGGCTACCCGCACAGACACTATAATCATTACTGTAGGACGCAGCAACTGCCACATTCGGGAAGATTGTTGTCAACCATCCAGCTACAGCCAAAATTGGTACTGTTAAAATCCTGGATGTCGAACTGCCTTGTTTGTTCTTACCTTTATTAACCACTTTTTTGCTCATTGACATTGCCATTCTCCAAACACCCAAAGTTATGCTAACTCAAATCTCTTAAAAATCCTCTGTAATCAAAGAATTTCGGCGGTAGTAAAGTGTAGATATAATTAGTTATGTCGAAAATTGTGTTAATATAACTGTTTGAAAGATAAGTAGGCAACGTAAAAAGTATTTCAGAGTAAGAATACTGCGTAAACCAATCTGATGATTGAGTAGCCTACGAAACTAAATAAACACAAAAAACTTATTGGCAGGAGTACGGCGGGGCACGTCGGAATTCAAGCTTGGAAGCCAGTGCGTCGGCTCTACCGACTTAAAACAACTGGCGCAGAAGTTGATGCCTCTACATTGGTATGATACGTCATACCAAGGTAAGCAGCCTCACAAAACCAAGAATCCTCTGATTGATCATCAGGTGAATGTCAAAATGGAATGTCTGTGTAAAGTTTAAACAGGATTAGATTAAGGAAACTCATGTCCCGATATAGAGGACCACGCCTCAGAATTGTCCGTCGCTTGGGCGACTTACCAGGATTGACTCGTAAAAGCGCTAGACGCGCTTACCCGCCTGGTATGCATGGTCAGAACCGCAAGAAGCGCTCTGAGTATGCTATCCGTCTAGAAGAAAAGCAAAAGCTCCGCTTCAACTACGGTTTGACTGAAAAGCAATTGCTCCGCTATGTGCGGAAAGCCAGACGTGTTACTGGTTCTACCGGACAAGTGCTGCTGCAATTGCTAGAAATGCGCTTGGATAATACGGTTTTCCGCTTGGGTATAGCCCCAACTATTCCATCCGCTCGTCAACTGGTAAATCACGGTCACGTAACTGTTAACGGTCGTGTGGTAAACATTGCCAGCTATCAATGCCGTCCTGGTGAAGTAATTGCGGTCAGAGATCGGGCACAATCCCGGAAGTTGGTGGAAGCTAACTTGCAATATCCCGGTTTGGCAAACCTCCCCAGTCATCTGGAGTTTGACAAAAATAAGTTGGTTGGCAAAGTCAACAGCGTTATTGAACGCGAATGGGTGGCACTACAAGTTAATGAACTGCTTGTGGTGGAATACTACTCACGACAAGCGTAATAGTCATTTGTCCTTAGTCATTTGTCCCTAGTTATTTGCCAAGGACAAATGACCAATGATTATCCGCCAATTTGCGACATGGTGCGGGTATATGCACCTGAAATCCCAGAATCGCGCCCTTTAAAGTTAATTTCTGGTTTGATTCCGAGTAAATGTCTGACCTGTTCTTGTAATTGAGCGGTGCTGACACCAGAACGTAGGGCAGTTTTTAAATCTATTTGACCAGTTTCATTCAATAAACAGGGACGCAGCCAGCCATCAGCACTCAGGCGCATCCGGTTACAACGATCGCAAAAACATTCCGACATTTGACTAATAAATCCTAGTGTCCCCTTCGCACCGGGAATTTGAAAAACATCAGCAGGACCAGCACCACAAACTTGAGATTCTGTCAAGCCCCAGCGATCGCGAATTTGTTGCCGTAAATCGGCTGAAGATACCCAACCGCGATCGCCAAACAAATGCACATTACCAATAGGCATAAATTCAATAAATCTAACGTGCCATTGTTTGTCAATTGTGAGGGCGGCTAAATCGAGAATTTCGTGGTCATTAACGCCAGGAATCACCACCACATTCAGCTTCAGAGGGTTGAATCCGACGTGATAGGCAGCTTGTATGCCATGCCAAACTTGTTGCCAACGAGAACGCCCTTGATTACCAATAATTTGATCAAAAATGTCAGGATCAAGAGAGTCCAGACTAATATTAATTCGTCGCAGCCCAGCATTGTAGAGGTTTTGTGCCATCGGAGCCAGCAAAAAACCGTTCGTGGTCATTGAGATATCTTGAGTTTGGGGGAGAGTTGCGATCGCGCCTACCAAATCTACTACATGGGGACGCAATAAGGGTTCACCCCCAGTCAAGCGAAATCGGGTAAAGCCGACTGGAATAAATACTTCTCGAATTAAAGTGAGTAGTTCCTGATCACTCAACAACATTTGCTTGAGAATATAGTCCAGTTCTACTCCCTCTGGCATACAGTACTGACAACGAAAATTGCAGCGATCGATTAAGCTAATGCGGAGGTAGTCTACCTGGTTCATCGTTTTATTTTTATTCTCTCTGATTAATTAAAGACTTTACAAAGGTGGTTTACCCCTCCCTACTATATTTGTTGTAACTCAAAATACCGTACTCCCCCTTAAGTGGGAGTCCACAGATTGTGGCATAATAAGCCGATCGCATCCACTCGTTAGTCATCAATCGTGCAAGACACCGACTCCATCAACGACCTTGCTGCTGCTCTACTACAGCCAGCAGATATCAGCTTTGAACTGCCCGATCCAGAAGATGAACAGATTCTAGAGTCAGATTTTCAACAGCAGCTAGAAATAGCTTGGCAGGTATGCGATCGCTTTGATTTGCAAACTGAAATCTGGCGGGGGCGAATCTTACGCGCTATCCGCGACAGAGAGAAAGTCGGTGGTGACGGACGTGGTACTGGCTTTTTGCGATGGCTAAAAGAGCGGGAAATCAGCAAAAGTCAAGCATACTCCTGGATTCAACTGGCCAATAGTGCCGATAGTCTGATTGAAGACGGTAAACTTGACCCCGGATCTGTGAACAACTTCAGCAAACGGGCATTTGTCGAAACCTCCAAAGCTTCTCCAGAAGTGCAACAGATGGTGAGTGAAGCCGCCCAAAAAGGCGATCGCATCACCAGGCGCGAAGTCCGTCAACTCAGTGATGAATGGACAGCCATGTCCTCAGATTTATTACCCGAAGCAGTTAAAGAAAAAGCCGCAGATAACACCCTTCCCCCACGCTACATCGCCCCATTGGTGAAGGAAATGGAAAAACTGCCAGAATCGCATCAAAAGTTTATCCAAAAGGAAATAGCTGCCAATCCTGATGTGGATACATTGAAACAGGTAACTACCGAAGCGCGTAACTTGGCGAAATATCTCAAAGGGGCGGCTCAAGTTCAGGCGCTAACGCAGGAAGATGTTGATATTGAAACAGCCTTAGAAGAAGCGCAAAGAGTCGGCTGTTTGAGCATTGCGGCTGATTTGGTCAATCAAGCATCGCAAATCGAACAAACCATCGCTAAATTGTACATGACTTGGAAACGGATCGGTAATTTAGCAGATCGATTATATGTGGATACTGGCGCAAGTACACCCAACTTGCGATCGCTCCTCACTTGCTTGGAACCTCTGGGTGGTGAAATTATGGAATTGAAACTTAGTGGTGCAACTGAACACACTATTCGTTTGCAAATTCAGGAGACGAGTTAGGAGGTGGGGAGTTTGGAGAGACGCGATTAATCGCGTCTGTTAGTCTACACAGGCAAAACCTATCTTTGTGGGTTTCAAACCTCAATTTTTCATGATTTCCGTGGAGGCGGACTTTGCTTGTGTAGCCGCGAATGGAATTCGCTGCTCAAATTCTAATGAGCAGCGCAAGATGTAGCGGTGAGCGAGGAGTTATGGGGCGAAGCAGTGGGTACTTGAGCAACCAGAACTACATTCCCATTGGCATCTATAACCCACCCTTGGGCTTCTACAATTTGAGTAGGTTCATTGACAGAATTAACTTTCTGTGATTTTTCTTCTGTGTTTCGCTGTGCCTGAGCAAGCGCTCTTTTCTGAATACCGCCAGCACGATTCTGACTCTCTGGAGAGAGTGTGATCCAATCTGCCAGCACCGCATCTTCAGCTATCAATGGCTGCGTGGGATCTGCTACTAGTCCTCCACGCCCAGTGGTAATAAATGAACTTCTTGCTATTTTTCCACCAGAACTACAACTAGCAACAATTTGCTGCGAAGCGTCAACCACATTTGCGGGCAATGCCACTAATCCTTTACTAGGGTCAGCATCTGGTGAGTTGATTCGTACAGTGCCATTTAATGAAGGGTTTTGCTGAGAAAATGCCGTGATGTCACTTGTTGGCAGGTTATTCGGATTGATTTCGCCTGTTAGATCAAGCTTTTCTACATCTGCACGAGTGCGAGGCACAAACCCAAAAATGTTCTTAGCGGTAATTGTGATTTTACCACCAGAGCCAAAGTTGGCGTTGGCAGTAATATCGTTATTTTCGAGGGGAGTGGCAACAAGGAAGCCATTAGGTGCATTGATGGTAATATTACCGCCAGTATTATCACCACCGGCATTAGTAGATACTTGACTGTTGTGGCGCATCATTAATAAGTCCCGCACCTGTAGCGTAATATCCCCGCCTTCACCTGACTGACTATTAGATGTGAGTGTTCCTTTGTCTAGAAGTATAGAGCCAGTGCTTATATTCAGTTCACCTGCTTTCCCTAAATTGGGTACACCCCCTTGATACTTGACATCCTTTTGAACTTCACTACTCACACTTATTGCAGCTCCATCTCGGACAATCAATTGCCCCGTTGTGATCTCCAAATTTCCAGCAGAACCAGAACCAGTAGTTAAAGCAGACAAGCTACTAAGGGTATTACCGTCTGGTGAAGTTCCAGTTAATTCTATGGACTTGGAGGCGTTCACAGTCAAATTCCCTCCTTGTCCCGTAGCGGGTTTAAATAGGTTCTCAACCATAAGTCCAGCAGACTGTGTTGATACCTGTGCCCCTTGCTGGATACTTAACCTCTGAGTATTAATCGTGATGTTACCAGCATTTCCCACATCATAAGTTGCGCTAAACAATCCGCTACTTATAAAACCACCATTGGGGAAAAAAGTGGAGACTGGAAAGGATAAACCACCGATTAGTTCCACAGAATCAGAGGCGTTCACGGTCAATTGTGCCAGCGAATCGGAGAGAGAGGTATCAAGCAATACTTGTGCCCCATTACTGACAATCAACTTGCTAGTGTTGATAGTTAAGTTTCCAGCACCTCCTTGACGATCAATCCCAACCCTCAAAGGAGTACCACCGATTAGTTCTACAGTATCTGAGGCAGTAACCGTCAAATTTGCTGCTAGTTCCGCGCTTAGGCTATTAGCAAAAAGCTGTGAATAACCAGTTAACAACACGCGCCTGCCTTCCACCAGAATATTAGCTCCACCCCCGCCACTGACATCTACATAAGAAGGGATTTCATCTCGCGAAATTATTTGGATATCCTGGAAATTTTTTACACTTTCGTATCCCAAGTCCCAACCTTGGTCTATTTGCTTCATGTTAACCAGACTATTCAGAGCAACACTTCCTAACTCTATTCGTCCTCCCTCTGCTGTTAAATTTCCTCCCTCCAGCACCAGATCGCCGCCTACAAGTGCTAAGGTTTTATCTGGCTTCACTTGTAAACCAACAGGCGCTTGCAAGGCATTGATTGCGCCAACTGGACTTGCTTGGGATTGATTGCGGATGGTTCCTGGTGTAGCTCCAAATTGTAAGCCAACGGGAACACTGACTGTCAGAAGGGGTGTGGTTTGGGGATCTGTGGCACTAAATTTAGTACCGTCGGCAAAGTTCAGACTACTCGCCGTACTTGCCACAAATGAACCGCCGATGTTTAAAGAAGCATTGGGACCAAAAACAATCCCGTTGGAATTAATTAGAAAGAGGTTGGCTGCATAGTTGGCTCGAAGTATGCCATTAATATTAGAAATAGACTTGCCCGTTACGCGGGCGACGATGTTATCAATATTTCCCCCATTGTTAAAGTAGGCTGTATTGCCAGCGAGAACAGAAAACTGTTCAAAACTGTGAAATAAGTTTCTACCATAAATTGCCCCACCATCAATTTGGTCAGTAGGTTGACCATTAATCAGCTTGCGTGTAACGATTGAACTGTTACTTCCGAGAGTGACATCCTCTTTAATCTCTTTAGTCTGTGCAAAGGCACAATACTCAGATAAGACCAATGTTCCAGTAATTGCTAAAGAACTCATTAGACTTAATTGCCAGCACCAAACTCTGCTGTTTTGAGACATAATAAAATTTGCACCTGAGAAAGAATGATTTAGTAGTGAAATACTGTTGATTAATTATAAGACTAGCCCTTTCAAGGTGACAAACGAAGATACGTTGTTTTAGTGTGATCATCATGAGTTATCCGCTCAGATTTTGGGCTTTTTGAAGATTGAAATAACCAATCTTGGTTCCAAATTTCACCACCTTGAAAGGGCTAATTATAAGACTTAGGCATTGACAGAAAATACGAAATATGTGCGGTGTAAAAGACCCTATCTGCGTTGTAGGGGTTTAGCAATGCTAAACCCCTACAACGCAGATATATTTACTATCAAAGTAATGATGAATCAAAGCCGGAAACGATCTACTTTGATCAAAGCAAACCATCATTAATTTGTCTAGTGCGTAAATCTAAATTATTAAAACCAATGATCGGGCAACGTGATCTCTATAGCCTAGCTAATAAGTGAATAATTAGCATTTTCTTACTCACTAGAGAAGCTCTGCTAGGAGGATGAGTGATACAAGTATTGAAGATAGTGAGGTAGCAGACAAGGGGTTCACTGTCACAATTTCACTAGCATTGTTGACTGTTGCAAAATTGTTTATGAAAATTATCTGCCTTGCTTACCCTCACCAGCATCACTAGATGGGAGTTAGTTATATCTAATTTACCCAGCAGCCACCAGGATGGCCAGGTACTGGGCAAGGGTTACAAAAAACACTTGCTGAAACTGTTATAAAGGTTGTTTTTTCTTCTTGAATTGCTTGCGAAAAATTATTGGCTTGCTGATTATCATCAGCATCACTAACTTGGATTTGAGTTGAATCGAGCAAGCACTGAACTTTTAAAATATTTTGTCCTGATATGCCGTGTTTTTTGAGTAGTTCGCCGAAATTAGAGTTATTGAGAATGTTAGTTAATTCGTTCTTAATTTCGTCTTCTAACTGTTGTAATGTTTGAGCATCTATAACTGTTGGCTGTAGTGTTTGAGATTCCATGAATTTTGCTCTCCTTGTAGACTGGTAAATGTGTGAACTTATCTTGTGATGTACTAATTTAAGCTAACTTCCATTAGTACAGTTTGGTAACTAAGGAATCAAGGATACAGAGTTGAGAGTGGCACGACAGCATTAGGTTTCTAAAGCTCTTGCGAACTCCCATAATTATGACTTCAGCTTGGCTAGTTATAATTACGCATTGTGTAACAAAACTTCATATATTTATGCTGGATTTGCTGAAAGCATTCATGAATCTAGCTTACTGATCGGTTCATACTCTGCTTACGGTTTGGATAAGCCAACAGGTTAAAACCTTACAGCAGATTGCGCTCTAATCGAATACACGTAGAGACGTAGCACTGCTACGTCTCTACAAGGTTTTGGGTTTTAGATATGTACTTGATTTATCTGAAATCTGCTGTAATATTACCTAGTTCATGTTTCTCATGCAGACAGAAAATCAAATCTGTCGTTATGACACAATTTGTTGTCGTTAATTCCTCGTACTTGATCAAAATCTCAAATTCGGACAGCTTCTCCACTAATTCTTAATTCCCGTCGCAGCAATACCCTGAATAAACTGACGCTGACCGATGAGAAATAATACCATCACTGGAACTGTTGTTATAGTCACCGCCGCCATCATCAAAGGCCAATTATTCGTAAATTGCTCTTGAAACTCAGCCAACGCCAGTTGTACTGTCCTTAATTCCGGTCGGGTGGTAAACACCAAAGGCTTAAACAAATCATTCCACTCGCCGATGAAGGTGAATAAAAACAGCGTCACCAACGCCGGACGGGCTAAAGGTAACATCACCCGCCACAAAATTTGCAGTCGGTTCGCCCCATCTATCGCTGCGGCTTCCTCTAACTCTACGGGAATTGTCTGGAAATACTGACGTAACAAGAAAATCCCAAATCCGTTAACCGCAGTGGGTAAAATGAGCGCCCAGTATGTATTTATCAGGTGTCCCCACTTCAAAACCAAAAAGATGGGAATCACCAATAACTGAAAGGGAATCACTAAGGTTGCTAAAACGACTAATAGCAGTGCTTGGCGTCCGCGAAACTTCAGCCGTGCGAGGGCGTAACCCGCCAAAGCCGAAGTGACAACCTGAAACGCCGTCACAGCGATCGCTACCAAGGTAGAATTAGCAAACGCTAGCAAAAACCTTCCCTGTTGCCATGCAACGCGGTAATTAGCTAAAGACCAGTTATTTTTGAACAAACTTTCTGGGCTGGCGGCGGTTGGTGCAAAGGAGGTAAGAAACACCACAAACAAGGGTAGTAGAACGATAAATGCCCCTAGCAGTAAGACTACTAGGCTCAAAAAATCGCCAGATTTCAGATTCGGGTTTGGTTTAGACATAACTTAAGCTGCAAAGCATTTGTTTCGCTAGGACTAGAGCATCGCCCCCACCAACAGTTAATCTATAAATATAATTACTTGTTAAGTTAAATTAAACCACAGTGATTGTTACCCTCAGTTCATAGGGTAAATTGAATCCTAGTGTCAAATAATTCCGGTTTAGAGGAGTAAACATACCATGCAGCAGCTTACAGACGAAGTTAAAGAATTAGATTTCCAGAGCGAAACGTACAAAGATGCTTATAGCCGGATTAATGCCATCGTGATTGAAGGGGAACAAGAAGCCTATGAGAATTACATCACACTAGGCCAACTGCTGCCAGAATCTCATGATGAATTAATTCGCCTCTCCAAGATGGAAAGCCGCCACAAGAAAGGATTTGAAGCTTGTGGGCGCAATCTGAAAGTCACCCCAGATTTGGAATTTGCCAAAGAGTTTTTCTCTGGACTACACCAAAATTTCCAAACAGCCGCCGCAGAAGGCAAGGTAGTTACTTGTCTGTTGATTCAGTCTTTGATTATTGAATGTTTTGCGATCGCAGCATATAACATTTACATCCCCGTCGCCGACGATTTCGCCCGCAAAATTACCGAAGGAGTAGTAAAAGAAGAATATAGCCACCTCAGCTTTGGAGAAGTGTGGTTGAAAGAACACTTTACAGAATCGAAAGCTGAACTTGAACTTGCAAACCGCCAGAACCTACCCATAGTCTGGAAAATGCTCAACAAAGTAGAGGGTGATGCCCACACAATGGCAATGGAAAAAGATGCTTTGGTAGAAGACTTTATGATTCAGTACGGTGAAGCATTGAGTAACATTGGTTTTACAACTCGCGATATTATGCGCTTATCAGCCTACGGACTCATAGCCGCTTAAAACAGTTAGGAGTGAGAAATTATGAGCCTTACTCTTAACTCCTAACTCCTAACTCCCAACTCCTAACTCTACAAAATTTCCACGCGCTCAAGACAGCATAAGCCTAATAATCACTACATGTTTGGTCTAATTGGACATCTGACTAGTTTAGAACACGCTCAAGCGGTAGCTCAAGAATTGGGATACCCAGAATATGCCGCTCAAGGGCTAGACTTTTGGTGCAGCGCCCCGCCGCTAATTGTTGAGACTTTTATGGTCACCAGTGTAACTGGGCAAAAAATTGAAGGACGGTATGTAGAATCTTGCTTTTTGCCAGAGATGTTGGCTACTAGGCGCATCAAAGCCGCAACACGCAAAGTCCTTAATGCCATGGCCGTTGCACAAAAGCAAGGTATTAACATCACAGCTTTAGGCGGATTTTCCTCAATTATTTTTGAAAACTTTAAGTTAGAGCAGTTTAGCCAAGTCCGCAACATTAAACTAGAGTTTGAGCGCTTCACCACCGGAAACACACATACTGCCTACATTATTTGTAAGCAGGTGGAAGAAGCATCAAAACAACTGGGAATTGAAATGTCAAAGGCGACTGTTGCTATATGTGGGGCAACTGGAGATATTGGTAGTGCAGTTACACGCTGGCTAGATGCGAAAACAGATGTCAAAGAACTACTGCTGATCGCCCGTAATCAAGAACGTCTGAAAGAATTGCAAGACGAAATAGGACGGGGAAAAATCATGGGTTTGACAGAAGCACTGCCCCAAGCTGATATTGTAGTTTGGGTTGCCAGTATGCCCAAAGGCGTGGAAATCGACCCTACCACTTTGAAACAACCCTGTTTGTTGATTGATGGTGGCTATCCGAAAAACTTAGCGACAAAAGTTCAGCATCCTGGTGTATACGTGTTAAATGGTGGGATTGTAGAGCATTCCCTGGATATTGACTGGAAAATTATGAAAATCGTCAATATGGACGTACCAGGCCGCCAGTTGTTTGCTTGTTTTGCCGAATCAATGCTGCTGGAATTTGAGAAGTTATACACGAACTTTTCGTGGGGACGGAATCAGATTACCGTAGACAAAATGGAGCAGATTGGTCGAGTATCAGTAAAACATGGATTTAGACCACTGCTGGTTTAAGAGTTAAGAGTTAAGAGTTAGGAGTTAAAAGTTAAGAGTTAAGAGTTAATAACTTTTATAAGTCCACCCCTCCTCACTCCTAACTCCTAACTCCTCACTCCTAACTCTCAAAAACCTATAACTCGTAACTTATAACCCCTACGATGGCAACTACTGAGCGTAAACCGCTACTGTTAGATTTTGAAAAACCCCTAGCAGAACTCGCAACCCGAATTGATCAAATTCGGCAACTTGCAGAAGAAAATGGCGTCGATGTTTCTGGTCAAATTCGTCAACTAGAAGCACGCGCTATGCAACTACGTGAGGAAATTTTCACTAGTCTATCCCCGTCTCAGCGATTGCAAGTCGCTCGTCATCCACGTCGCCCCAGTACTCTCGATTACATTCAGGCTATTAGTGATGAATGGATGGAATTGCATGGCGATCGCTGTGGCGGTGACGATCCGGCTTTAGTTGGTGGTGTTGGTCGTCTGAGTGGGCAACCTGTGGTGATGTTGGGTCATCAAAAAGGCCGCGATACTAAAGACAATATTGCCCGTAACTTTGGAATGCCTTACCCTGGTGGCTACCGCAAAGCAATGCGGTTAATGGAACACGCCAACAAGTTTAGTATGCCCATACTAACTTTTATCGACACACCAGGAGCTTGGTCTGGGGTAGAAGCAGAACACCAAGGTCAAGGAGAAGCGATCGCTTACAACTTGCGGGAAATGTTCTGTTTAGATGTGCCAATTATCTGCACAGTCATTGGTGAAGGTGGTTCCGGTGGCGCACTCGGTATTGGCGTGGGCGATCGCCTACTCATGTTTGAACACTCCGTTTATACTGTCGCCACTCCCGAAGCCTGTGCCGCCATTTTATGGAAAGATGCTGGTAAAGCTCCTCAAGCCGCCGTTGCTCTGAAAATTATTTCCCACGACCTGAAAAAATTGGGAATTATCGACCAAATACTGCCTGAACCCACTGGTGGCGCTCATTCCGACCCTTTAAAAGCCGCCACCACACTCAAGCAAGTGCTGCTAGAAAATTTGGACGAACTCAATCGTTTAACCGCTCCAGAACGCCGCCAACTGCGCTATGAAAAATTCCGCAAAATTGGTGTTTTTACAGAAGTTGCCCACTAACAGCACTTCAGAATGATTGATTAGCAAAGCAGCAATGCTATAATTGCCTATGTGCTTAAAGATTTTTAACAATCTAGCCATAGGCATTTGCGTATTTGGTAAATCTACTCAATTTGATTGAGTTGGTTTTGTATTTTCGAGTAATCCAACTTGAGGTAAGGCGTGGTTTTCCAGGCGATGATTTGTTGTCTTCACTGGCAAAACCCACAATATACCTAATATTGCATTGCATCATAGCATTTGCTTAATGAAAATCATCAGATTTTTAGATTCCTTTAATATATCGAAACCGAGAAGTGTGAATAATTAGATGCTAATAGGCTTTAGGAACTGCCAAAAAATTGGGAAACACCATGAGTGTTGAGCAAAAACGACGCGCCCTGATTACTGGGGCAAGTAGTGGAATTGGAAAAGCAACGGCTTTAGCTTTTGCAAAGGCGGGAATAGATGTCGCCTTAGTCAGCCGTTCTTTGGATAAATTGGAGGCCGTTGCAGAAGCTCTACAGCATACTGGGGTGGAAGCAAAAGCTTACGCTGTAGATTTAGCGCGGCTGTGTGAAGTCAAAGAAAAGATCCAAGCGATCGCTCTTGACTTTGGGGATATAGACATTCTGGTAAACAATGCTGGCATCGCCTATACAGCCACTTTGAGCGAAACTCCCCTAGAAGGCTGGCAGCAGGTAATTGATTTGAATCTTACCAGCGTGTTTCAGTGCATTGTGGGGATTTTACCTTCAATGCGCGATCGGGGCACAGGCACAATTATCAACGTCGCCTCAATTGCCGCCAAGCAACCCTTTCCTGGTTGGGGAGCATACAGCGTCAGCAAAGCTGGTTTGATAGCCCTCTCTCAAACCCTGGCACAAGAAGAACGCACCCACGGCATTCGTGTCACAGCTATCTGTCCCGGCGCAGTTAACACCGAACTTTGGGATACAGAAACAGTTCATGTCAACTTAGACCGTTCCAAAATGTTAACCCCGGAAATTGTGGCTCAGTCAATTCTTTACACAGTTCTGTTACCACAACAGGCAGTTATTGATGAATTGACCTTGATGCCTAGCGCTGGCGCACTCTAATTGCGAAGTTAGAAGTTAAGAGTTACGAGTTAGGAATTATAATTTTTAACTCCTAACTCTTAACTCATAACTCATAACTAAATTAAAACCATAACCAAGACTGAATCATGACTATTGCTAGTTCCAACGGTTCCAATAGCTCTCAATCGCCTCTGATTCCCGACTTAGCAGAAGCCATAATTCCTAGACCAGATCGCAATACTCATAACGGGCGACAAGCGGATGTGTTACCGCCAACAGAGGAACAGATGGAGGAAATGAAGGAGGCCGTGCGGACACTAATATTGGGCATTGGTGAAGATCCCGAACGCGAAGGACTCCTCAAAACACCCAAGCGAGTGGCCGAGTCCATGCGGTTTCTTACCAGTGGCTACAACCAATCCCTTGAAGAACTGGTTAACGATGCCATCTTTGATGAAGGGCATAACGAGATGGTACTAGTTAGAGATATTAATTTCTTTAGTATGTGCGAACACCATATACTGCCATTTATGGGTAGGGCACACGTTGCTTATATCCCCAACCAAAAAGTTGTAGGACTGAGTAAGCTAGCCCGCATTGTTGAGATGTATTCCCGACGTTTGCAAGTACAGGAGAGGTTAACCCGCCAAATTGCCGAAGCAATTCAGACCATTTTGGAACCTCAAGGTGTCGCCGTAGTTATGGAAGCTAGCCACATGTGTATGGTGATGCGGGGCGTGCAGAAACCAGGTTCTTGGACTGTCACTAGCGCAATGGTTGGTGCGTTCCAAGAAGATCACAAAACCCGCGAAGAATTTTTTAACTTGATTCGCCATCAAGGGGCGTTCTTTTAAGAAGTGGGGCGTGGGGCATTGGGCACTTGTACTGAGTTTCGACACTTCGGCTACGCTCAGTGCATCGCTACGCTCAACTACCGCGTTCGCGTAGCGTCTCGTAGAGAAGTCGTTGGCGCAGCTTCTCCAAGAGTTGTATTGGGCATTGGGCATTGTTTGTTATTCTTCTCCTGCTCCCCCTGCCCCCCTGCTCCTCCTGCCTCCCCTACTCCCTACTGCCTAATTTCTCAAACAACTTAGCTACTTTATCTAAATCCTTATCTCCAGGTGAGCGTTCTACGCCACTAGATAAATCAATGCCGCTAGGATTAACCTGATTCAGGGCTTCTACAATATTGTCTGCTGTTAATCCCCCAGCTAAAAACCAAGGGCAACTAGGGCTAAATTGTTCTAGCATCGTCCAATCTAAGGTTTTGCCTGTACCACCCAACTGTTGCGGATGGTAAGCGTCAAGTAGTAAAGTATCTACGTATTTTGTGTAATCATCTGCTGTGGCAAGATACTCAAGACTGCGAATTCTTAATGCTCTAATAATTTCGACATTGGGTAAAGCTTGACGTAATTGGTAGCAAAAATCTGGTGATTCATCTCCGTGTAACTGGACGCCAGTCAACCCAGAATCAGCAACTATCTGGCAGATTTCAGGGATGCTGGCGTTGGCAAAAACACCAATTGTGTCAATATTTGCCGGGAGTTCTGCCACCGCAGCGCGAATTTGCAATGCGGTAATGTAGCGATTTGAGTTTGGTACACAAATAAATCCTAGTGCCGTTGCGCCTAGAGAGGCGATCGCTATAGACTGCTGTGGTTGGGTGATGCCGCAAATCTTAACGCGCATAAATATTTAACAAATTTAAAATAATCATCAAAAAACTCTAAACTATCTAAAAAACTTTTGGGCCTAGTAATTTTATAATCTTGTAGGTCTACATTAACTTTTCCATTTAGGAGACAAAAGCTTGATTTCCTCTATTTTACTAGCAGCAGCTGCATCTGTTCCTGCAACCCCTGTATGGAATCCCACCGTAGCGATCATCATCAGCGTCAGCAGCTTAGTAGTGGTTTTACTAAGTACTAGGATCGAAAAACCCCTAGTTGGCCCCAAGTTACCTATTCTGCCGATTAGTATTCCAACATTCGTTGCGGCAATGGCTTTTGGTCATATTATCGGCATTGGCATCGTTTTAGGACTGACTAACATCGGTCGTTTGTAATTTTGTGATGACAGAGGTGTTAATGGTAACGCTGCTATCAATACAAAATTCCTAAAACCGATTTTGGGCAGGGGGAGTAGGGAAGAAATAACTTATGCCCCATGCCCAATTCTCAATGTCCAATACAACTCTTGGAGAGGCTGCGCCAACGACTTCTCTACGAGACGCTACGCGAACGCGGTAGTTGAGCGTAGCGATGCACTGAGCGTAGCCGAAGTGTCGAAACTCAGTACAAGTGCCCAATTCCCAATTCCAAAGTTTTGCTCACAGCCATTAATTGTCTATTGTAGAGATAAGAGCATTTCGTCACTCGACACTACCGAATTGATGCTCAATATAAATGTGTATAGGACTACGTGTAGTATCTCAATATAAAAACTACTGACGATATCTAGTTTTAGGACAATGTAATGCAAACAAATTGGAGAATTGGGTCATTATTTGGAATTCCCCTGTTTTTAGACCCGTTATGGTTTGTGATTTTAGGGTTGGCAACTCTTAATTTTGGGGTAGCTTATCAGGAATGGGGCACTGTTATAGCTTGGAGTGCTGGAATAGTTATGGCACTATTGCTATTTGCTTCGGTGTTGCTACATGAGTTAGGTCATAGCTTGGTAGCCCGATCGCAAGGCATTAAAGTTAATTCAATTACCCTATTTATGTTTGGCGGAGTTGCTGCCATTGAAGAAGAATCTAAAACTCCTTTCAAAGCTTTTCAAGTAGCGATCGCTGGCCCTTTGGTGAGTATTATATTATTTTTCCTCCTCAGTCTGGCAACTATTGTGATACCTGACACCAGTCCACTCAGTGTTATGGTTGGGGATTTAGCGAGAATTAACCTGGTGGTGGCTATATTTAACCTGATTCCTGGCTTACCTCTAGATGGAGGGCAAGTGTTAAAAGCAGCACTATGGCAAATTACAGGTAATCGTTTTCAAGCCGTACACTGGGCTGCAAAGGCGGGGCAAATATTGGGTTATGCTGCGATCGCCTTAGGATTTGTTGTAGATTTTGTTACCAGAGAGTTAGTAACTGGTTTGTGGATTGCGCTGTTAGGTTGGTTTGCTGTCCGCAATGCCAGTAACTATGACAATATCACTACATTGCAAGAAAGCTTACTCAAGGTGACAGCAACCGATGCCATGACTCGTGATTTTCGCGTCATTGATGCCGATCAGACATTGCGTTCCTTTGCCGATTTATACCTCTTGGAAACCTCTCCCTCACAGGTTTATTTTGCCGCCTCTGATGGACGTTACCGGGGTTTAGTTTCTATTGAGGATTTCCGTTTAACCCAAAGGGGTGAATGGGAAACCCAAACTTTACACAGCATTGTGCATCCGTTGACAGAAATACCTACCGTTACTGAAACAACAACCATCGCTGAGGTAATTAACAAGCTAGAAAATGAGCAGTTACCTAGAATTACCGTACTTTCTCCGGCGGGCGCTGTCGCTGGGGTAATTGATCGGGGAGATATTGTGCGATCGCTAGCACAAAAGTTAAATTTGCAGATCACCGATGCTGAAATTAAGCGGATCAAGGAAGAAGGTAGCTATCCACCTGGGTTGCAACTGGGAGTAATAGCGAAATCAACTACAAATTAAACGTCACACCCTCGTCATAGGTTTGCAATAGATCCGTCAAAAGCCTGTGCGATATTGAATTTGGTATTTGGTTACAAAATGCTTTTTTTGGGTAAAAGGTAGGACTTCCTACCTTTTTTATTTTTCAAAGTATGGCATCACTGAATAAATGGGCATTGGGCACTTGTACTGAGTTTCGACACTTCGGCTACGCTCAGTGCATCGCTATGCTCAACTACCGCGTTCGCGTAGCGTCTCGTAGAGAAGTCGTTGGCGCAGCCTCTCGAAGAGTTGTATTGGGCATTGGGCACTTGTACTGAGCGTAGCCGAAGTATTGGGCATTGAAACCCAAACAAATCTTACTCATCTTTTCTTTCCTAGTCCCCAGTCCCCAGTCGCCAATCCCCAGTCCCCAATCCCCAATCCCCAAAAATTAAATTAAAACTTCCAGTTTAAAGTGAGTAAAATGTAAGGACGTGATATACTACACCTCTCACTTACCCTGGTTTTATGGCACTGCCAATTGTTGCAATTATCGGACGCCCAAATGTGGGCAAATCCACCCTGGTTAATCGACTCGCCGGGGAACAAACGGCGATTGTCCATGATGAACCGGGAGTGACACGCGATCGCACTTATCTACCAGCTTTTTGGAATGGGCGCGAATTTTTAGTGGTAGACACTGGTGGGTTAGTTTTTAATGATGATACCGAATTTTTACCACTGATTCGCCAACAGGCAATGACAGCCCTTGCAGAAGCCTGTGGCGCTATTTTTGTCGTCGATGGTCAAACAGGCCCCACATCGGCAGATTTAGAAATCGCCGAATGGATGCGCCAACAACGCGTACCTGTGCTACTAGCTGTAAATAAATGTGAATCTCCAGAACAAGGCTTAATGCAAGCTGCCGAATTTTGGGAATTGGGATTGGGCGAACCTTACGCCATCTCCGCGATTCATGGGAGTGGCACAGGTGAGTTGCTCGACGACTTGATGAATCACATCCCTGCTGTTGAAGACATCCCAGACACGAATGAAATCAAAGTAGCAATTGTGGGGCGTCCGAATGTGGGCAAATCCAGCTTACTCAATTCTTTTGTCGGGGAAGAGAGGGCAATTGTCAGCCCCATTTCCGGCACCACCCGCGATGCTATTGATACCGTCATTGAACGCGAAGGACAAACCTATCGCTTGATTGACACCGCCGGCATTCGCAAAAAGAAACACATCGAATACGGCACGGAATTCTTTAGTATTAACCGCGCTTTTAAAGCGATTCGCCGCGCTGATGTGGTTTTATTAGTAATCGATGCCGTAGATGGAGTTACTGAGCAAGATCAAAAATTAGCTGGGCGAATTATTGAGGAAGGCAGAGCTTGTATCATCGTCGTTAATAAGTGGGATGCCGTCGAAAAAGACTCTTACACAATCTACGACTACGAAAAAACTCTGCAATCACGGTTACATTTTACCGAATGGGCAGAAACAATCTTTGTCAGTGCCTTATCAGGGCAACGGGTAGAAAAGATTCTCGAATTGGTGAAAACGGCAGCAGAATCACACAAACGTCGTGTCAGCACATCAGTAATTAACGAAGTCTTAACAGATGCCGTTAGTTGGCATTCACCGCCAGCATCTCGTGGTGGGCGTCAGGGCAAGATTTATTATGGTACACAAGTCAGTAGCCAACCACCAACGATCGCCCTATTTGTCAATGATTCCAAACGCTTCAACGACAACTACCGCCGCTACATTGAACGACAATTCCGGCAACAGCTAGGATTTCAAGGCACGCCAATAATTTTGCTGTGGCGGAGCAAAAAAGTCCGTGATGCTGAAAGTGGTAATGTGAATAGAGCAACTCGCGTCAAAATCAGTTAGGAGAGACGCGATTAATCGCGTCTGTACAGGAGTTATGAGTTAAAACCAAAATTGCTAATTAAAGAACCCTATCACCTTAAGTTTGATGGGGGTACAAGGTAAAAGTTATGAGTTAAAGTCAAAACTCCTAACTCCTCATTCCTCACTCCTAACTCTAAAATGGATTTATTGCGATCGCTACCACTTGGACTTTATTTAGAAGAACCCCAAACTTGGCTACATAAAATTGATCCGCGCGTCAAGTTCGCCTGGTTAATGAGCTTTTTAACAAGCTATGTTTTGGCGAACAACCTTTGGCGTATATTACTGGTAGTAGCATTGATTATTGCCACCTTAATTGCTAGAATACCCCGACGAGTATGGCAGCAGCAAATGGGTTGGCTATTAATGTTAGCGTTTTTTGTCTTAGCGATCGCAGCCATCAGTCCTGATGGATTGGGTATAGATAATCAGCCACGACTGCCAGCAAACGAACAAATATTAACTCAGCAAGCATTCTCCAAAAATCCTGCTCCAGTGCCAGCAGTTGAGAAAAAACAATACAGCTACGTGCTATTTCACCAAGGCCCAATCAAAGTGACTCGCTACTCCTTGAGTTTGGCAGTACGCCTGAGTACACTGATATTCACCGTGATTTATAGCACCAATCTCTATCTGTTGACAACCGCACCAGAAGAAATCACATCTGGTATAGAAAGCCTAATGCAACCCTTGCGACGCTTCAAATTGCCTGTCACAGAAATTGCTTTAACTTTAACCTTGTCCTTACGCTTTATTCCCCTGGTTTTAGAAGAAGTCCAAAACTTATTTCGCTCCGTGATGACAAGGGCAATTAATTGGAAAAAGCTGGGATTAAAAGGAGCATTCAAGCTTTGGATGACAGTCGCAGAGAGACTTTTGGAAAATCTCCTCTTACGAGCCGATCAAATGGCAAATGCAATGATGGTGCGAGGTTTTACCAGTCCCAACGAGCATCGAGTCCAGTGGCACGACTTACGATTAAAAGGGCATGACTGGCTTGCTATTGCAACTTTAATCTTATTTTGGGGAATACGACTAGCTATCGGAACTGAGGTTTAACAATTCAAAATTCAAAAGCTTTTAGAGATGATCTCGTTCTCTCGTTCCCAGTCAGAGACTGGGAATGCATTATGAGAGGGCTGCCGCCTCAAGAAAGAGCGGCAGAGCCGCAATGAGGTGCATTTCCAGCCAGAGGCTGGAAACGAGGTTTTAAAAGGGTTTTATCTGAAATTGACACCAATGAGCAATGCGCTTCAATATTGCGTAGGTTTTGAATATTTCTAGGTTGGGTTGAGGAACGAAACCCAACCTACACATTTTTCTTTCCTATCCCCAGTCCCCAATCCCCACTTAGAATTTCGTGCCATTGGGCGACATTTGTGGCAGTATGGAAAGAAGTTAAAAAATTCGCTGTTGCCGTTGGAAACTTCAAAGGGTGTGTTTCCTTGCCACGTCGAACTTTCAACAACAGGATCAGGATTATTTGGTGCCTTATTCCCACAGATTCGTAAATTGAAGTCACCAAAGCAGATGGTGATATCTGTCCAGCCTCTACTCTTTGAATCTACGCTTCGCGGCTTCTGTTGTACCATTGCGCTTCACTACCACTAGCTTCATCTGCCCATTAGGAACTAGATCAAGGTCTTCGTAACCGCAGTTTCGCATTTTAACCAAATATTCATGGCGAATCTTGGTATTATCGTCTGAATGTTTGGAATTCACTGCGAAAAGATATATATACTTCCACCTTGACTACACCTTGACTCTTAAATGAATTCAGAAAACCCAGAAACTTACATAAACCATCCAACTTGGGGTTTACTCTACAAAATCTGTATGGTTGATGATAACCAGGATTTGTTCACCACACTTTATGCCCAACGCTTATTTTTTTTGGTGGCAAATGACGTTAAAGGTGTTAAATTCCAGTCTCTAGGACGTACTGAGGCGAGAATGATGCTGGAAAATCGCTTACGTACCCTGCGGCGCAGTGGACAATCTCAGGAGTACGATCAGCTTCAGAGTGTTTTCCAACGCACCTTCCAATGAACAGTTCGATTTCCGAACGTATTGTTTCCATTCGTTCCTCACTACCAACTTCAGTCCGATTGATTGCTGTTAGTAAGCAAGTTTCTGCCCAGGCCATTCGGTCTGCATACAACGCCGGAATTCGTGATTTTGGGGAGAGTCGTATCCAAGAAGCCGCCAGCAAACAAGCCGAGTTGCAAGACTTACCGGATATTACCTGGCACTTTATTGGACATTTGCAAGGCAATAAAGCCAAAAAAGCCATCGAGCAATTCCCTTGGATTCACTCCGTGGATAATTTGAAGCTGGCACAGCGCTTAGATGAATTGGCGCAACAGCTAGGGGTGAGTCCCCAGGTTTGCCTGCAAGTGAAAATTCTCCCCGATCCTAACAAGTATGGTTGGAGTGTATCAGAACTTTTGGCTGATTTACCCACACTCAACCAATACAAAAGTTTACAAATTCAAGGTTTGATGACAATTCCGCCTTCAGGATTAAATGATTCGGAAATTTTAAGTGTGTTTAATCTCAATCGGGAGCTAGCAAAAGAAATCCAGGAGCAAAACTGGTCGCAGATTAAAATGCAGCACTTATCGATGGGGATGTCAGGCGACTACGAACTGGCAGTGCAAGCAGGGGCGACAATGGTACGATTAGGAACAATATTGTTTGGCGATCGCTCTTAGCCGATTAATCATCAACCTTACTCTTGGGTATTAATAGAAGCTAAGGATTTGTTGACAAGAATTTTGTCAGAGACTGGTGCAATCCGAAACAAAGGATATAGTATTGACAAGAGCAATCGTCAAGGGAAAATGGGGTATAAAGAAGTTTCCTTCGGATAAACCTTAGGATATAATTTTAACTCCTTATTATGTTTAGGCGATGCACAGACCTTTCCAATAAGTGTCAGTTCATCGCCAAAACTCGTAGTATGGGCTACAAATAGCAATACACTTGCTGAAGTATCGACCAATGTAGCGATTGCTCATAGCTCAATCAATCCTAAGTCAAGTCAATACAGACTATTCGCACCAGGAGAGTACACACACAATGAACAACATATTTTCCAAGCTCAGAGACTTTGTGGGTCTAAATGAGCAAGTGGAATACGAATATTACGAAGAAGAACCAGAAACAGATAAGAATTACCAAAATCTGTATCAGCAAGAAAATCCCCAACCAGTACCACAAGAGACCGTAGCAGCTCAAAATCGACGTTGGCGGGAACCAATGCCTACAATGGGAGATGAGATAACAGCAGGTCAAAAGCCAATGGGGAATGTGATTGGTATGCCAGGAGCAATTAACGGAATTTCGGAAGTTTTAGTACTCGAACCACGCACCTTTGAAGAAATGCCCCAGGCAATTCAAGCGTTGCGAGAACGCAAGTCAGTGGTATTAAATCTGACAATCATGGACCCAGATCAAGCTCAACGAGCAGTAGATTTTGTCGCAGGTGGTACTTACGCCCTAGATGGACATCAAGAGCGCATCGGTGAGAGCATCTTTTTGTTTACACCAAGCTGTGTGCAAGTTAGTACCCAAGGTGGCGTTCTTCATGAAGTACCACAACCCCCAGTACGCCCCTCTCGTCCTACAGGTTCTTCAAATCAAACCTGGGGCAACGAAACTAACCGCATGGCACAACAATAAAGTTAAATTAGTTGTTAGTCCTTTGTCCGGTGTCATCTGTCCTTTGTTGGTTTAATGACTAATGACCAATACTTCGACTACGCTCAGTACAAGTGACTAATGACTAATGACCAATGACTAATGACTAATGACTATAAAATTTGGCTTAATTGGTGGTGGGGTAATGGGAGAAGCGCTCTTATCCCGCCTTATCGCGTTGGGAATTTATCAATCATCAGAAGTCATCGTTAGCGAACCGCAATCTTCTCGGCTAGATTTATTAAAACAGCAATACGATGTTGCCGTGACGACAGATAATAGCCAGGTTTTCACCGAAGCAAAAGAAGTTGTCCTTTTGGCAGTAAAGCCACAGGTATTTAGCGCGATCGCTCAAGAATTAGCAGATATTGATATTCTTAATAGAGAACATTCACCCCTGATCATTTCCATCTTGGCGGGTGTGCCTTTAAGTCAGCTAGAAGCGGCATTTGTGCAAGTGCCAGTGATTAGAGCAATGCCCAACACCCCAGCAACGGTGGGAGCGGGAGTTACCGCCATTTGTGCAGGTGCATATACCAGCCCCAAGCACCACCAAATAGCACAGCAAGTTTTTTCTGCCGTGGGTGAAGTGGTGGAAGTGCCAGAAGCGCTGATGGATGCAGTCACAGGGCTATCTGGTAGCGGTCCCGCTTACGTGGCGCTCTTAGTAGAAGCACTTGCAGATGGCGGAGTAGCCGCAGGTTTACCTAGAGCCATTGCCAATCAACTAGCCTTGCAAACCGTACTGGGAACAGCGAAATTGTTGCAGGAAACCAAAATGCACCCCGCAGAACTTAAAGATCGTGTTACCAGTCCCGGCGGTACAACCATTGCGGGGATTGCCAAACTAGAACAGGCGGGATTTCGTTCCGCTTTAATTGAAGCAGTCAAAGCTGCCACCGAGCGATCGCAAGAGTTGGGAAAATGAGAGACTGGGGATTGGGGACTAGGGACTAGGCACTGGGGACTGGGGACTAGGCGCTGAAATTCTTCTTAAATACCTAATACCCAATCCCCAATCCCCAATACCCAATCCCTAACGAAGTTGACAAAAGACTCGTTAGTATAGTAAACAATCTGGTTGCAAATGTGATTGAGTGAATTATCCTGCACCGTCTCCAGAACTTGATTTAGGGACTATATTTCCCTTTGATCTGGATCAGTTTCAAAAAGAAGCGATCGCGTCCCTGAACGCCGGACGCTCCGTAGTCGTATGTGCGCCCACAGGTTCGGGCAAAACATTAGTCGGGGAATACGCCATTTATCGCGCTCTAGCACGAGGAAAACGTGTATTTTACACAACTCCCCTCAAGGCGTTGTCGAATCAAAAATTACGTGACTTTCGAGAAAAATTCGGGTTTGATCAAGTCGGTCTGTTAACTGGAGATGCCTCCATTCACAGGGATGCACCGATTTTGGTGATGACCACAGAAATTTTCCGAAATATGCTCTACGGTACACCCATTGGGCAAGTCGGCATCTCATTAGTAGACGTGGAAGCGGTGATACTTGATGAGTGCCACTACATGAACGATCGCCAGCGTGGTACAGTTTGGGAAGAATCAATCATCTATTGTCCCCGTGAAGTGCAACTGGCAGCCCTCTCAGCAACGGTTGCCAATAGCGATCAACTCACCGATTGGCTAAATCGTGTTCACGGACCAACAGACCTAATTTACTCCGATTTTCGCCCAGTTCCCTTAGAATTTCACTTTTGCAATCCTAAAGGGTTATTTCCCCTACTGAATGATAGCAAAACCAAAATCAACCCCCGCCTTCAAAAAAAGAAGGGGAAAGGGGGAGAAAGGGATAGGGGGAGAAATGGTAGACCTGAAGCTCCTGGTATAATCTTTACCCTCAGCCAGTTAGAGCAACGGGATATGTTACCGGCGATTTACTTTATCTTCAGCCGTCGGGGATGTGACAAAGCGGTGGCGGAAGTCGGTGATTTATGGCTGGTAAATAGTGAAGAATCCCAAATTTTACGGGAACAGATTGATGACTTTTTAGCCCGCAATCCCGATGCAGGGCGTTCTGGACAAATTGCACCTCTATATCGGGGAATTGCTGCCCACCACGCCGGAATTTTGCCCGCCTGGAAAGCACTGGTAGAAGAACTATTTCAGCAAGGGCTGATTAAAGTAGTATTCGCTACTGAGACACTAGCAGCCGGAATTAATATGCCCGCCCGGACAACGGTAATTTCTACCCTTTCCAAGCGGACTGACACCGGACACCGCCTATTGAATGCTTCCGAATTTCTCCAAATGGCAGGACGAGCCGGCCGTCGGGGGATGGATAAACAAGGTCATGTGGTGACAGTCCAAACTCCCTTTGAAGGAGCTAAAGAAGCCGCGTATTTGGGAACATCCAAGCCAGACCCTCTTGTTAGCCAGTTTACGCCCAGTTACGGCATGGTACTCAACTTGCTGCAAACTCACACCCTAGAGCAAACTAGGGAACTGATAGAGCGCAGTTTTGGGCAGTACATGGCTACTTTGCATTTAAGACCAGAATATGATGAGATTGCTGAACTACAAAGACAATTAGCTCAACTTCATGAGCAAATCGCCGCAGTTGATGAAAATGAACTGGCTCTTTATGAGAAATTGCGGCAACGTCTAAAAGTAGAACGCCAGATATTCAAAACCCTGCAAGAGCAAGCCCAATCAGATAGACAAGAAGAATTGGGGATGATGTTGGACTTTGCAGTGTCGGGAACTCTGTTAAGTCTCAAAGGCAAAAATATCATGGTGTCTTCACCCGTAACCGCAGTATTAGTTGGAAAATCGCCTGGTTCTGGTCAAGCTCCTTACTTGGTATGCTTGGGGCATGATAACCGTTGGTATGTGGCAACCACAGGGGATGTAGTGGATTTGTATGCGGAACTGCCGCGAATTGAAGTGCCACCTGATGTACTACCCCCGCCAGAGATGCCCTTGAAGCCAGGACAGTCGCGCCGTGGTAACGAAGGAAGCTTTGCGATCGCAGTGCGTATTCCCGATCCGATAGAATCTTTGCATCTAGCACCAGAAGTCGCCGAACAACTCAGTCGCCTTACCGCCGTCCAAGAGCAATTAGAAGCTCATCCCCTGCATCAATCAGGCAACGCTGCAACCCTTTTCAAGCGCCGGGCACGTTATGTGGAACTAGAAGCCGAACTCGAACAGTTGCAAGGGCAAGTAGAGCAACACTCACAACGTCATTGGGAAGAGTTTCTGAATTTAATCGCAATTCTACAACACTTTGGCGCTTTGGATAACTTAGTGCCCACAGTATTGGGGCGAATCGCTGCCGCCATTCGAGGCGAGAATGAATTGTGGCTCGGTTTAGTATTCGCTAGTGGTGAATTGGACAACTTAGATCCGCACCATTTAGCCGCCGCCGCCGCCGGTTTGGTGATGGAAACGCCTCGTCCAGATAGCAAGGTTAACTTTGAGCTTAGTAATGAAGTAGCAGAAGCTTTGGCAAAATTGCGGGGAATTCGCCGCCAAATGTTCCAACTACAACGACGGTATAACGTAGCGTTACCTATCTGGTTAGAATTTGAGTTAATTGCGATCGTGGAACAATGGGCGCTGGGAATGGAATGGACAGAACTCTGCGAAAACACCACCTTGGATGAAGGCGATGTGGTGAGAATTTTACGCCGGACGTTGGATTTATTATCGCAGATACCCCACGTTCCCCATTTACCAGACTCTTTCCAGCGTAATGCCCATCGCGCGATGCAGTTGATTGATAGATTCCCTGTGAATGAGGTAGTTGAATAAATAGGAGGCTCTTATACACAGAGAGTCTTTGATAATTTCTGTGGCTCTTCTTCTCTCAGGACTTACGCAAAACTACACGCTGTAGGGGCAATTCATGAATTGTCCCTACAAACCGCCCCAACAATGAATTTACATTTGACCAAATAATAGTAGTGGTACTTAGTTAAAAATGCTTTTTTTGTTTCGTATATCTTCTATACGTGATTAATCACCTGTATCTAACAGAAGTTATAGTCGCTACAAGCGCTATTCAATCTTAGTACACCAAGTTTCCAGCACCTTGCAACTGACGCAAAGAATTTATACATAATGGACAGTCACATCCAAATAACTGAATTGCACGATCGCTTTCCGCTTCGGTAAAGTTCAACATAGCAATATTCTTATCTGATACTGATGTGACAATGGTTGAGGAACGTGTAGAGGTATACGGTTGCTTTCTCTCTGAATCTCGAATGCACACAAAATCTTTTTGCCCATGTGGGTTAGTGATACAGGTACGACCATCTTGTGTGTGCATTAATCGCTGAGTAATACTACTATTAGCATGGGCAGGATGAAATACTCCCAGCGTAGACATCATCGACGCAAAAATTGAGGAAGTGGAAAGCAAATTCAGAAGAATTTTTTTGTTCATAGATTTCCTTGAGAAAATAGTCTACTAGCTTAGGGTATTCGATTAACTTTCAAACTTCAAGTGAATTTTCCCTGAGAATAGCTAGGTAGACACTTGTTACAGCAGAAAGTTCCATATCTACCCAGTTTGATCGCAAATTAGGTGCTACAGCATAATCCAGCAGTCAAACAGGCTTGATATCTGGCCTTGGGTGATGGTTACCTTGATGTAAGTATAAGAGCTTAATTAGATTAAAGCTCGTAGTTAGCGCGGTGTTCTTCCTTGAGCGACTAACTTTCCTGTTTAGTCAGCGACTCTAGCTATGTAAAATCTGATGCAGAGCAATAAATTGCTCACTACGAACAAAAATTATATCTTAGATTATTTCATAGAATTGAGAACTGCTATAGCTATCTTTACAAGATTAAAAATCTTAGTTTTAACCAAAATATCGGATGAATATTTAACAATAAGTCTGATATAGATTCTCATTCTTAAATTATCAACTTGTAAAAAATTCTTTTTTTTATTACATTTGAAAAAAGACTCATATATCAAGTAATTTACTAGCCTCAACAGAAAAAATGAAGCAGAAAGTACATTCAGAATCTTCAGGTTGTTGCAACTGTGAACATGACCATCACGAGAATCATAACCATGCTCATAATCACAATCATGATGAGAATCATAACCATGACCACAATCACGACCACGGTGGAGAATTCAATCTGAAAAATGAGATATTGCCTTTGGTAGCGATTTTAAGTTTATATGCGCCTGGTGTAATTTTTGAAAATCAATTACACAATACGCTCTATTCAATAGGTGAATATCTGCTTTTCATCCCTGCCTATTTATTAAGTGGATGGAGTGTCTTAAAAACTGCTGGGCGTAATATCCTCAGAGGTAGAGTATTTGATGAAACCTTTTTGATGACGGTAGCGACACTAGGCGCGATCGCAATTCATAAATTACCCGAAGCTGTCGGAGTCATGTTATTTTATAAAATCGGGGAATTGTTCCAAGATATTGCCGTCAGTCGTTCCCGTAATTCTATCAAAGCATTATTGGAAGTCCGCCCAGACTATGCCAATATCCAAATAGAGGGAGAACTCAAGAAGGTATCGCCAGAAACAGTAAATATTGGGGATATTATCATTGTTAAACCCGGAGAAAAGATTCCCTTAGATGGTGAAATTATAGAAGGTAATTCACAAGTTGATACATCTGCGTTAACTGGAGAATCTGTGCCACGAACGGTGAGGTTGGGAGAGACAGTTTTGGCTGGAATGATAAATAAAATGGGTGTGATCAGCATTAGAGTAACAAAACTCTTTGATGAATCTTCCATTGCCAAGATTGTAGACTTGGTGCAAAATGCCAAAAGTAAAAAAGCAGAAACGGAAAAGTTTATTACTAAGTTTGCCCGATATTATACGCCAATAGTAGTTTTTACATCTCTAGCAGTTGCAATATTACCTCCTTTATTCATTTCGGGTGCAACTTCTACCGAATGGATTTATCGCGCCCTAATTTTACTAGTTATCTCTTGCCCGTGTGGACTTGTTATCAGTATTCCATTAGGTTACTTTGGAGGTGTGGGAGGTGCAGCTAGGCGTGGCATTTTAGTTAAAGGCTCTACTTTTTTAGATACGTTAAATGCAATCAATACAGTTGTTTTTGATAAAACCGGAACGTTAACTCAAGGGGTATTTAAAGTAGCCAAAATAATGCCATTAAATGGCTATGACGAACAAGAATTGCTACAACTAGCTGCCAAAGTAGAATCACACTCCAATCATCCTATCGCTCAATCTATCCGCAATGCTTATGGTGAAAAAATAGATGCATCAGAAGTGAGAGATTATGAAGAAATAGCAGGTTATGGAATTAGAGCCAAGGTTGAAAATAGGGTAGTGATAGCGGGAAGCGATCGCCTATTACATAGAGAGAAAATTTCTCATGATAATTGCCAGCTAGAGGGAACAGTTATTCATCTAGCAGTGGATGATGTTTATGCTGGATATATTGTAATTTCGGATGAACTTAAAGAAGATGCAAGACTTGCTATTCAAACACTCAAACGAATGGGTGTAGAGAGAACAGTAATGTTGACAGGAGATAATCAAGCGATCGCTTCCCGGATTGCTCAACAGCTTGGCATAGATAGCTATGAGGCAGAGTTATTACCAGAAGAAAAAGTTAATGCCATTGAGAAATTAATCAGCACAGCCGGTAAGCATGGTAAAGTTGCCTTTATTGGAGATGGCATTAACGACGCGCCAGTGATTGCTAGAGCCGATGTTGGGATGGCAATGGGTGGCTTAGGCTCAGATGCGGCGATCGAAACTGCCGATATTGTGATCATGACAGATGCACCATTAAAAGTGGCAGAAGCAATACAAATTGCTAGAAAAACAAGGAA
The DNA here is from genome assembly GCF_036917135.1 of Nostoc sp. Taxonomy (GTDB): domain Bacteria; phylum Cyanobacteriota; class Cyanobacteriia; order Cyanobacteriales; family Nostocaceae; genus Nostoc. The sequence continues at coordinate 375,260 of NZ_JBALEA010000023.1, forward strand.
AATTGTTTGGCAAAATATTGGGTTCGCTTTAGCAATTAAAGCTGTATTTATTGCATTGGGTATTTTAGGTATAGCGACAATGTGGGAAGCTGTATTTGCTGATGTTGGAGTAGCAATACTTGCAATTTTAAACGCCACTAGAGCAATGAAATAAAATTTTGGACAATCGGGAATATGTAGTTGGAAAATTGTAGTAATTAAACTATGAATACTTTTCACTCATATTCTGCTACCCAAAATAGAATCTATGAATTCATCAATTAAAGGTATTGCTACAGCTACTTTAGCTTTACTGCTAAATTATTCAGCAAACCCAGCCTTTGCACTACCGCAAAAAATCGATCATCCAAGTACTGTTGCTACGCAAGCGTCAAAAGATATCTTGATTGTTCCTGGCGAACTAGTGGGGCCGATAACACGCACAACCACCAAGCAAGATTTAGTCAAACTATTTGGTGCATCCCATCTAGTTGATAAAACGATTTCTGGCCCTGAAGGAATGGGTAGTTTTGCAGCTACTCAGTTAAATCTAAATCAAGGACGTTCTCTGCTAGTAGTTTGGAGTGATAATACTCGTACTAAACCTCTAGATGTGCGTAACCTGGGTTCAGCTTGGAAAACCCGCGAAGGTATCGGAGTGGGAACCCCTTTGAGCGAATTACGCAAGAAGTTAGGTAACTTTAAACTTTATGGATTGGAGTGGGATTACGGCGGTACTATCTTGCTGGATAGTAGCAAATTATCCCGCTATCAAGGCAAACTCATTTTACGAGTAGATGCTGCTCCCAATGCTCCTGAAAAGTTCCCCAATGACTACCAATCAGTGTTAGGAGATAGTACTTTTTCCTCCAGTAATTCCCACTGGAAACCTCTGGGAATTAGGCTAACAGAAATTATCGTTGTATTGAATCCAAGTCAGTAGTGGTATGCTAAACATCAGTTTGCTTGCTAGGGCGTAGAGGAACTATGGAGACGACGTTCTTATACTAAGTCTGGAACTGGTAAATTACTGACAGAAGAAATTACATAAGTGACATCTCGTGTGGCAATGATGTTTCAGCCATTGAAACTAAACACAGTAAACCAGATTGGTAGATCGATAATCTGGCTAGTCGTCTTGAGTAAAGATTATTGACTGAAAAAGTACCTGGATGTCCTCTGAGAAGCATCTACAGCACAAACGCCATGCACTACAGGAACATTATGACCTGCTAGCCGAGAAGTTAAAAAGGTTGCGTCGTGATTATGCGATCGCAGCAGATACTCTTATTCGCTTCCAATTAGAAAAGCAAATTGAACAAACTGAAGCTGAACTAAACGAATTGGCTCAACAGTTTGATGATCTGGAACGAGCTTTATCTAGTGGAAGAGTGTATCGTGCTTTGTTGAAATTGGGTTATCGAGAGCAGACGCGAGCATTTCGGAGATTCATTGAGACTCATTCAGTAGGAGCCTTTCTAATCCACGGTTCACCTTATTATGGTCAACGCTGGCTGTTGAATCGGTTAGTGGTACAAAATGTCCCCAATATCATGACGGGAAAGGTTGTGCGAATTGAACTCAGTCGTATTGCTCGGAGAAGTGACAGTGGTGCATTGTGGCGTGAACTTGGTGGTAGAGTTGGTCTGGGTAGGCAAAGCTCAATTCCTGAAATTGCCGAACGAGTTTATCAATGGTGGCTAACTCAGAATGTCCTGTTAATTTTATACGATGTGGATTGTCTTTCGGAAAGTCTTTTACACGATCTGATCCGAGATTTCTGGTTACTATTAGCGACTAAAGTTAAAACGGCTAGCCCGCAAGCGAGTCAATTCAAATTATTAATGTTCCTGGTAGATTATGATGGCTGCGTAGGTAGTTGGAATCTTCCTTTTGTAGAACGGCTCGACCCTACCTGGAAGCCAGATAACCCTATAAAACTACCTGAGATTAATCAATTTTCTGACGATGAACTGACTAACTGGCTAGAGTATGCAGAGGACGAATTGCCGACTAAACTAATAGATCAGTTAGATGAAACAGTAAAAACAATACTGAAAAACAGTGATAATGGCATTCCAGAACACGCTTTGGGCGAAATTTGTCACCTGTCTGGCTGTAATTGGTATGACGAAGAGGAAAAATGGTTAAGGCTGTAGGTGGAAAACTCTTGGAATATACAGGTAAAGTGCAGCCCCAACTAGGAGAAAGGGGGGCGAACGGACAGCTTTTATATCCCTATTTGCCTAATCCTGAATTGCTAGAAGCAGTCAACTTAGCAATTTTTTTGGAACGTCCTTTACTGCTCAAAGGTGAACCGGGATGCGGTAAGACGCAACTTGCAAGTGCAGTTGCCTACGAGCTAGGTTTGAACTTGGAAGCCTGGTATGTCAAATCTACCAGTCGGGCAAGAGATGGCTTGTATAACTACGATGCCGTTGGACGGTTGCGAGATGCCCAGCTAGCTGCTTCTGGTCGGCTGACAGAAGAACAAATCCAGCGAATTGATGACCCAACAACCTATATACGCTGGGGGCCTCTGGGACGGGCATTTCAGCAAGAAAACCGCACTGTCGTACTGATTGATGAAATTGATAAAGCTGACATTGACTTTCCCAACGATCTGCTGCTGGAATTAGATGAGCAGCGATTTATTGTTGAGGAAACAGGTCAGGAAATTGAAGCCAAGGCAGCACCAATTGTTTTAATCACCAGCAATGATGAGAAAGATTTGCCAGATGCATTCTTGCGTCGGTGCTTGTTTCACTATGTTGAATTTCCTAGTCGTGAGCGGTTGATACAGATTGTTAACGCTCTATTTCCTACGTCACCCCAAGCTTTAGTGGATAAAGCTATAGTTCGTTTCATACTGCTACGGGAGGAAATGCGAAAAGATAAAGGGGAGGCTGGCAAGAAAGTCAGCACTAGTGAATTAATTGACTGGTTTCGCATCCTGCGTCGTTATCCTCAAGATGAGGCTCTGGCAAAACTGGATGGCAAGATACCTTATGCTGGCGTGTTGCTGAAAAGTTGGGATGACCATATACGCTACTTGAGACAGAGCCGTGGACGTGAATGATTTGCCTTTACTGGAACTGTTCACTAAGCTGCGCGAAGCTGGCTTACCACTAGGTATTGATGAGTATCAGTTAGTTTTACAGGCTATGCAAGCTGGCTTTGGAATTAATGACCAAGCTGCTTTGAAGCGTCTGTGTCAGACTTTGTGGGTCAAATCTACAGAGGAAATGCAGTTATTTGAGTATCACTTTGAGCAAGTGATGGGCAGTAAAGCTGTCTCGTCAATGTCGCAAATATTAGTTATCCAATCTCAGCAGTCAAAGATTTCTCAGATTGCTTACTATACAATGCTAGGGATTTTCGGAATTGCATTTGTCTTGGGTTTTGCATTTAGTTTACAAAAGCCAATTAATACACAAAACTCACCTTCACCACAGCCATCTGAAACACAAAAGCCATCTGCAACAGCACAGCCAAATAGTACACAAAGTATCAAGGAAATCCAACCAGATTTTATTGCTTGGAGTGTGCTATCAATTATGCGCTTGAGTTTTGTATATATATGTTTAAGAACAGCAGCTCAATTCAAAGTAGAAAAAAAGCTCACTGATCACCGTACTTCCCTGGCTAAAAGAACTACTAGCTCAATTACTTCATCTCTTCCTGCAAAATTGACACAAACAATAGAAGATGAGGTACAAGTTGCTCAAGTTGTACTGCAAGCTACCAGCAGAAGTGAAGAAATCGCTTACAGACGTTTCATCTTCAACACCGAGTATTTTCCTGTAACTGAGCGGCAAATGAAACAGATTTGGCGCTACTTACGCCGTCCAGTACGTGAGGGTCTACAGACAGAGTTAGATGTAGAAGCAACGGTCAACCAAATTGGACGCCAAGGTTTACTCCTGGAACCTGTATTGCTACCACGTCTAATAAATCGGGCGGAATTGCTGTTATTAATTGATCAGGATGGCTCAATGGTTCCTTTTCACGAGCTGTCGCGTCGTTTGGCAGAAACAGCTTGGCGTGGAGGTCGTTTAGGCAAAGCTGGCATTTACTACTTTCACAATTGCCCTGTTGAATACCTTTATCATGACCCCAATCATCAAGAAACAGAGTTAGTCAGTGATATCATTACTCATGTTTGCTCTAACCGGACGGCTGTATTAATTTTTAGCGATGGTGGTGCTGCCCGTGGCGGTTATAGCGAGGAACGTTACGAATTAACTAAAAAATTTCTTGCCCAACTGCAACAAAAAGTACGTTACATTGCTTGGCTAAATCCAATGCCAAAAAAGCGTTGGCTGGGTACAACATCTGAAGAAATTGCCCATCTTGTCCCAATGTTTGAAGTCAGCCGCCGGGGTTTACAGGATGCTATAGGTGTGTTGCATGGACGCCCAACAAACTTTGAGGGGCGGAGAATATGAGTAGAATCAGACCTGAAGTTGCCAACCGACACATAGAGTCTTTTGCAAAACGTTTTGGAATACCGCACCTGTATTTGGCGTATCATGCGGCTTTTCCCTTAGCACTTACACCTAATCTACTATACCGTCTGTGGGCTAACTTTCAACGGGATATTCATGCTGAAATACTAGGCATCCCCTGGATAGCTGTAGGGGATCTGCTGCTTTCTGGCCTATGCGATGAAGTTGGGTATGAACTCTATGAGATGAATGTGGTAGTGCGAAATCTGCTACTAAAACGATTACAGGAAGATGAAAAGTTTGGTCAACAGAGGATTAATGAACTGTCGGATTTTTTGCTGGATTATGTAAGGCAGGAACTTCATAGTGATGATCCTGATATTAAAGACTTTGCCCAAGCTCAACAGTGGACGGCTCTAGCATACACACGACCTAGTGAAGCAGCGCGTGAAATAGCATTAGCATTCTTGAAATTGGATCAAAAAGATACAGGGGAACTAATACGAATGGCATCATTGACGGAAACATTTACCGAGCCATTGGCTGAATTCCAGAAACTAGTGATTTACGCCCGTGGGATGGAAAAGTTTGCTCGTGGTAACTTGGAGGCTGCAAAAGCTGAACTTGCCAAGATATTGGAAGGAGGAAAACAGATACAAGTTGCCGGAGTCAGTTTACCTATTCCTATACAGATTAAGGTAAAACTTCAAAATAATCTGCCCCCATATCCTTATCTTATAAAGCTCAAGAATATCATATTGATACCTTGTCAACAACTTGCTTTTGTTTTTATTCAAGGCTTAACAATTTTAAGAGGGTGGCGATGGCAATCTAATCAGAAAGTTTTAGCTGGAACTGTAATCGGAATAGGAGTAGTGACAGTGGTTGGATTATCCTATTTTTCCAAACAGCAATCTCCCCAAATAACTGAAAATACTGAACAATTTACTTCACTACCTTGCAGTTCGGAACTAACTTCACTTCCTTCAACTAGAAAACCCGATATAAAGTATCCAGATGGTACTGAATATTATGGGGATAAAGATAAAAATAATAACCCCTTTGGTAAGGGAGTAATGAAATTTAAGGATGGTACTCGATACGATGGACTATTCGACAAGAGTAAGCGCAATGGTTGCGGCGTATTATTATATACCCCAAGCACCTATTTTCTCCGTAAAGATTATGTAGGTCAATTTGTCAATGATCAATTTGAGGGGCTAGGAAAACTTAGATGGAAAGATGGTCGTGAGTATCGAGGCAATTTTAAAGCTGGGAACTGTGAAGGGCAAGGAATATTTCAATCCGCAGATGGATCTTCTAAAAGTGGAATTTGGCAGAAGGGAGAACTGCCAGGAAGCAATTTATCATGTAATATATAATATTTTATTAATTTGCAGAGTTTAAAAAAATTTAGCTTATTTTGATGTTACTGAATTAGTCACATCTAATGACAAAACACTGCAATAAAATTTGAAGATAAGGCATGACAAACCAAACTTTTACCAACGGTTATGCATTACTTATTGGCGTAGGTGCTGATTTACCAGTCACAGTCAAAGATGCAACGGCTATAGGAGATATACTGATTGATAGCGATCGCGCTGCCTATCCACCAGAGCAAGTCACACTGCTAACCGAAACCTCTGCAACTCGGCAAAATATCCTCGCAGCTTTTGACCAAATCATCGCCCAGGTTAATCAAAATCCTGATGCAACTGTGATCATTTACTACTCTGGTCACGGTGGACGCATCCAGCGCACCAATGAATACTTCCTTGTACCATTCGGTTATGACCCCAGTCAACGCGCAGACACAGCCATCTCAGGTGGAGAATTTACCCAAAAGATTGAAGCAATTACAGCGCGTAAACTCGTAGTTTTATTAGATTGCTGTCATGCAAGTGGGGTTCCAGCTTTGAAGGAACCAGGGGAAACCTTTGTAAAATCACCCTTACCGCCGGAACTGTTAAATGTGCTAGGAACAGGAAGCGGTCGAGTTGTGGTTGCTTCTTCGCGAGAAGACGAATATTCTTACACGGGTCAACCCTATAGTGCTTTTACAGATTGCTTGGTGGAAGCCTTGCAAGGTAAAGCAGCCGTGAATAAGGATGGATATGCACGTATTCTTGATATTTTAGTTTACTTGTTTGACCAAGTGCCAAAAAGAGCATCAGGGCCGCAGCACCCGTTTGTAAATAAAGTGCTGGATTTGGGCGATAATTTTCCCCTTTGCTATTACGCTGGTGGAAGTAAATTTTTATCTGGTGAAGCAGCAACTATTGAAACTAGTCCGCCTGCTACTAGTTTAACTGCTGGACAACGACGGCGATCGCAACAAAAACTAGACGCACTTCAGGCAGAATTTGACATCCGTAGCGAGAAGTTTAAGCAGATGAAAAAAGCTGTAGCTATTGAGGCTGGTACGGCAGTCAAGTTTCAATTAGAACAGCAGCTTCTTGATGAAGAGGCAAAACTGGCATATCTCAGCGATGAACTGGATAAAATTGAGTCTGCATTGCAATCATAATATTTATCTAAATATACAGTTATTTGGCGTATGGAAATCAAGATTTTTCCACCCAGAAAACAATAAAAATAGAGATATTCAGTTAATTGGTGTTTGTTTATACTATTTCAAATTTTTGTAGTCGTTATACTCATGACTTAGGTTCTACCTGGGAATTAGGAAGTGGCTTTGCCACTTCTTTTTATTGATCTGGTAGCCTACTAAAAAATAAATAAAAAGTTAAAAGTAATTTCGTTGAACTTTTAACTTTTATTTAGTTATGACAGCAATTTGCAACTAAATGAAGTAAAATGCTTTATTCTGAAAGCCAGATATAAAGACTTTTTCTACTCGTGACTCCTGAATTCTGACTCCTGATATTAGTCATTACTCATTGTATCTTCCCATCTCTCGCGCTTGGGCTTGTTCTCTACATCGCGCGATCGCGCTTCTTGCCAAGTCCCCCACATTAGGGATTGCTGTTTTTCAAGATGGTTAATAAATTGGATTATTGACTGATCTGCTTTCATGGGAGTTTTCAAATCAAACTTAATTGTTTGGACAACCTTGATATCACCCATGAGAAAAAACTTACCTGCAATCTTAGTTAGCCATAGCACAATTCGATTACATAACCAACCAAAAAATCCTTTACGTTTTTTAGTTATCAACAGGATTTGACCCTCAGTTTTTCCCTCTTCATGGAGGCGAACTGCAAACATGATATGGACATGGAAGAAATCAAGTCCAACTGTCATAATCTCAAGGCTACCGTACCAATAGCAAATACTGTAAGTTATGGTATTTTTGTAGAAAAGACGGATGAGCTTAATGAAAAATGAATTTTCTTTGATGGGTGTAATGTTGTTGAAGATAATAGCATTTTCGTTCAGTTCCAGTCTTTCAAAAACAACTTCTATTGGGAGTTTGTGAACTGTATTGAGGTGTTGAGCATCAATCGCATTAATCATCACCACATTGGGGTGACAGTTCATCACAAAGTGAGAATGGATGGCCACATCGCACTCTTTTTGTTCCAACTCTGGAACAAAAGGTAGAGGTTGTTGTGGTATTTCTCCAGTCCAAACCCAAATCATCCCGTACTTTTCAGCAGTTGGCCAAGTTTGTAACTTCACAGAGAGGGTTGTATCTAAACATGGGATATCAATACACATCCCTTCAGCATCAAACTTCCAGTGATGGAAAAAACAACGTAGTGCATTACCCTCAACTTTGCCTTCAGCAAGATGAGCGCCCATGTGTGGACAGTAGGCATCAAAGGTAACTACTCTTTTGTCTTTACCACGGTAAATCACTAATTCTCTACCCAAAATCGTGACAGGTTTTACTTCACCCACCCGTAGATTTTGAGAGGGTATTACCCAATACCATCCCTCAATAAAACGCTCTGGATTATTAAAATTTTTAGGTTTACGGGTTGAGCTAAAAGTCTGCGAGTTGAGATTCATTTTTGTGGTTTCACTTGAAGTGAAGCAGTTGATCTAGAAGTAACATGGGAACTAAAAAAAAACAGTTACTTTCAGTACTATGAGAAACAGTTACCCAATAAATGGATGAAAAGTAGAAGGTAAAACATTGAAAAAATATTATTAAAAATGTCAAAATTATGCCAATTCAATATCTGCTAAATTGTCAAATATCCATTTGTAATAGATGTTTGACAATTTAAAACTTAGTAGAATCTCTAATTAGATAAAAATTTCAACTACTGATGCCAATATTTTGCTAAAGTCTCAAAGGAATTAATAATTAGTAAAATATGTAAGAATAATTACAATAGAAAAAGAGACGTAGCACTGCTACGTCTCTACAAGGGTTCTGGCTAAAGTCCCCCTTTTTAAGGGAGATTTAGGGGGATCTAAACGTTTTTTTACCGAGAAGAGGACTTTTCAAACAACCTCTTAGACGAGTTTTTCTTGAAGTCCAGCCTGGAAACTTTAGTGGTATCACGAGGTACAGACCAAAGTTTGATGGTTTCGTCACCACTGCCACTTACTAGGGTTTTCCCATTAGGACTGAAGGCCACAGACCATACAGATTTGGTATGTCCTGCAAAGTTGGCAAACTCTTTACCAGTAGCTAAATCCCAGAGTTTGATTGTTGTGTCATAACTACCACTGGCTAAGGTCTGTCCATTAGGACTAAAAGCAACAGACCAGACGGCATGAGAATGCCCTGCTAAAGTGTGCAACAATTTGCGATCGCTCACTCGCCACAGCTTGATGGTTTTATCCATACTACCACTGGCAAGAGTTTGCCCATCAGGACTGAAGGCAATAGAACATACTGCTTGGGAATGACCTGTGAGAGTCTGTATAAGTATCGGATTACCAGTGTTTAGCTGCCAAATTCTGATGGAGTTATCTCTACCACCGCTTGCTAACTTCTGACTATCGGGGCTAAAAGCAACAGACTTTACCCAGCCTACATCCGGGAGCGTCAAGAGTTCTTTGCCTGTTTCTAGATTCCAGAGTTTAATGGTATTATCAGCACTGCTACTAGCAAGCAATTTTCCATTGGGACTTATAGCGATCGCTTCTACATCGTCTTTATGTCCATCAAGGGTAGCTATAAGACTTCCTGTTTCCAGATTCCACAGTTTAATTCGATTATCCCAGCTGCCACTAACAAGTACACGCTGATCGGGGCTAATGGCTAAGGATACAACTGCATCAGCATGACCTTTAAAGCTGTGGAGTAATTTGCCAGTATGCAGATTCCAAATCTTGATCGTGCCATCATAGCTACCACTAGCTAAAGTATTACCATCTGGACTGATAGCGATCGCATAAATCCAGGTTGAATGTCCTTTGAGAGTTTGATCAGGTTGAATAATTGGCAAGGCCATAACCCCAGCTGTGACTGTCTGGGATGGTAATAGTAAACGATAAGAGCCAAACCCAGCCAAGGTTACTGTAGATGTAATTGCCAGTAATACTGTAATTTTATTAACAATTATCTTTGACACTATAGAGCGACTCTCAATTTACATAATTTGGGCGGCAAATAATATGAGAAGGCAGAAGAAAATAAAGCTTGTTTTAGCTTTTTTAACTAATTAGTTACTTCTGCTATGTTGTACTAATGAAACTATCTAACGCCTTTTCCGACTAAATCTGCTTTAGCTACGTTAGCTGCATTTTTTTGTTGCTTACTCTGGTATTCAATCCAAAGTCGGATCACAAATAAAACTGTGATGATGGTAATAGCAGCAAGGCTAATTGGTGTTAAATACGTCCAATGACCCGACATTTTATCCCAGATATGCCAAATCAAAACAACCATAGCTACATAAGTGAGCTTATGTAATTGCTTCCAGTTCTTTTTCAGCTTTTTTATACTCCAATTATTAGAAGTTATAGAGAGGAGTGTAAAAATAATGAAAGTGCTTACACCCTGGATATATATCCAAAATGTTTTGATGTCAAAAAAATCAAAATTTCTCTTTTGAACCATTAGGAAACCATGACCTAAAGCCAAAAAGAAAGCTATAAGACCAATAACCCGGCGGCGTTTTAGCAGCCATTGGGGAATACCAGTCTCTTTTGTCTGAGGAAAAACAATTCTGAGAATTGTGGGAAGTAATGTGGCTATATAACTAGCTAATGCTAGAAAACCAATAATATTAGGCAGGGGTGATTCATCCATTGAAATCATGATTAATTCCTACGAATAAGATTTTTGATGATAGAAACTACAGGTATAAATAATGAAATAACAAGTTCAACTCATCCTCATGTTAATAGCAGATGAGCTAGGCACTTTAGTCCGTAAAGTCAAGCCTATATATTTATCAGAGGCTGATTCACAATTTACGCAATTTTCACAAATTAATTTACAATTATCCCTAAAGCCACCTACCAGTAAATAAATAGATATCTGGTGAAAAAGAGACGTAGCACTGCTACGTCTCTACAAGGGTTCTGGATAACGCATATATAAATTTGGTCGATGTTTAATGGGACTGACAAGAAATAAATTATCCATTTTGTGGGGTGGGCATCCTGCCCGCCCTAAATCTGGGACGGGTGGGGACACCCATTCCACAAGAAAATTTGGGATGTTTTTTTATTTGTCAGTCCCAATATTTATAGCCGACCCTTCTCTTGAGGTCGAGGCTATTTACATTTATTCTTCACGTTGAAGGATTCATAAGATAGTTTGAGCATTTGTTGCAAAGGTTAAATATTTTCTTATAGATGCTGAAGCAATTGTTACTCGCGTTCAAGCATTTATAAGAAACGTTTAAGCATTTGTTGCAAAGGTTAAATATTTTCTTATGAATGTTGAAGCAGTTGTTACCCACGTTAAACCATGTATAAAAAACGTTTAAGCATTTGTTGCAAACATTAAATATTTTCTTATAAATGTTGAAGCAATTGTTACTCACGTTAAAACTTTGGTTAATAACATTAAAAGTTTTCGCTGACAGCGTAAACCTAACTTTCAGTTTTAGTGGTGTGGCAAGGCTAAAATAGTGCAATAGATTTTTGAGAAAATTGAGATAAATCAACGCTTTCTGCTTTTTTCTTAATGGACACATTTAGTCTTGTCACGCCAGTAGGGTGTGTTACGGCTTCCGTAACGCACCATTTCAGGTTTTCGGTGCATTACGCTACAGTGCTTCCGGCTATTATGCAATACGATTTTCGTCTTGCCCCTCTCCTATCATAGATTTCAGCTTTGAGGATGTACCTCATAGCCGCCGGAAGTGCTGTAAGGCGGTAACACCCTCTATACTTTTTCAACACCCAAAGAGCAGTCTGACATCAAAAATTACTTTTATCAATATAACTTTAGCAAAAAAGTTAAATAAGTTTCGATTTTGGGAACTATAGACCTATTAAATCTCAGGTAAGTAGGTCAAAAGCATTGATTAATGAATCTGCGGAACTTTTGTATCCCTCTGTGGAGAAATTGGTTAACGAGATTGTGGCAGTTAACCACGCTTGGAAAGTAGCTCGTGAATTATTTGGACAAGATTCACCGCTATCTACTTCTTCGCAGGATTTAAAAACCTGTTTGCAGGTGCGTTTATTGCGAAGCTATGCACCAAAACAGGTTTATTTAATTGAGGATAAAAAATCAGAAGGTGAGCCACTTTACAGCTTATGCCTCCGGGAACCTATAGGAAACCGCCTGTATGCAGAACATCTCCCAATACGGATAGCTGAAGAAGTTCTTACCGATAAAGAATTAAAGCAATTCAAAAACATATAACCAAGATAAACAAGAGGGGTGCAACGTGGAAATAGCAAAAGTTTGGAACATTGTTTGGCATAACGAACCTTTTCATTGGGCAGTTGCTTTTGTGTTGGTAGTCGCAATCATTGTCGAGTTTTGTACGTTATTGCAGTATTGGCTCTCAGAGTGTGGCACAACTGAAGCCGCGATTAAATTTTTGAATAATTTTAAAAAGGGGAAAAATGTCAAGCTTTCAAACAAAGTTCACCCCTGGTTAAAAGAGCATTTAGGAACTGATGACTCTAATAAATTCAGACAACAAGATAGTAATTTCATATTTATAAAGTATCCATCTGTCTTAGCTCACCCAATACCTCGTAGTTCCCTACGCTTCGTGACAACCTTGTGTACTGCCATTGGTCTTTTAGGAACCTTTTATGGTATACAACAGGGACTCCAAGGAATCAATTTATCTACAGAAGATACCAAAGAACTGATAACTGCTAGTAAAGAGCTACTGGTGGGAATGAAAACAGCTTTTTCTACTTCCATGATGGGGCTTGGTTCTGGTAGCTTGTTTACTCTAGTTTTGTTTGGGTGTGATTCGCTACGGCAGAAACGGCGTGATAGTTTGCGTCAGAAATTGAAGGCGATCGCAACTTTAAAAACAACAGACAATAACAATGGTGATCTAGTTGAGGCATTTATCCGTGTAGGAAATAGTTTGTCAGGGTTAAACCAACTGAGTGCTGAAGCCATTGGTAAATCTGTAGGTAAGAGTATAACAGAACAGTTCGCCGGGTTAAATCAACTGAGTGCTGAAGCCATTGGTAAATCTGTGGGTAACAGTATAGCAGAACAGTTCGACGGGTTAAATCAATTATCAGCCCAAGCTATTGGTCTAGCTGTGCGTCAGCAGATATTTCCAGCTTTAGAAGCCATTTTCAAAGAGCAGAAACACCTCCGGGAACTCCAAGAAAATCAGGGACAGAGAGTTTTAGAAGAACTCATTAAGGATATGCGAGTTCAAGTACTCGAACCGATTGCAGATCGACTAGATAAAAGTGCAGAGTTAACCCAACAAGCTTCTGAAGCTGTGCTGACTCTGCATAGAGAATTGGGTGGTATATCTCAAAGTTTGGCAAGTTCCATCCTGACAATTCAGAACTTTCAAAAAGAAACTTTGGTAGAACTCAAAGTATTCGCTAACCACCTGGGATACACTCTCAATCAATTCCAAACAGATACAAAAGGTGTTTTACAACAAACAGCCGACGAAATTAATCGAGCTGTAGATCAGAGTATCCAGGGAATGACAGCTCAGCGAAGTGCTTTTGAAGCAAGTGCAGTGCAAGCTGCTGCTACTTTCCGAGGCATTCGAGAGGAACTGCAAACAGCACTTCAAGAACGTGCAGCAGTAGAACAGCAGATGCTTCAAGGATTTGCTAACAATATGGGGCAAACTTTGAGTCAATTCCAAACTGAAACTACGGGAGTTATACAACAAACATCTCACGAAATTAATCGAGGTGTAGCTCAAAGTATCGAAGGAATGACAGCCCAACGAAGTGCTTTTGAAGCAAGTGCAGTGCAAGCTGCTGCTACCTTCCGAGGAATCCGAGAGGAACTGCAAACAGCACTACAAGAACGCGCAATAGTAGAACAGGAGACGCTTCAAGCTACTCGGACTGGAATTATTCATATTCTCACCGAAGCAAATAGAACTTTTCATCAGCAAACTAATACTCTAAAAACAGTGGGTGATCAAGCCTCTGGATTGATGAATGGTGCGAAGGATAATCTTCTGGCTACTTTAGGAAATATCGACACAACACTCACAGCTACCCGCCAAACAGTAGAGGAAGATTTGACAAGATTTAGGGAAGAATATCAAACGAATTTACAGATGTTTTTTCAAGAACAAAACAACTTACTTGAGGGGACACTAGGCAGACAACAAGAAGGATTATCTGGGGTTGTGAACAATCTTGATCAAGTCTTCAGAGAGGAATTTGAAAGACGTAGTATCTTGACTCAAGAAGTAGACGGAAGTATGACTACAATTCAGAGGTCTGTCGAACAAATTAACAGATTAGTTATTGCGGCTGGATTAAACGATTCACAACGACTAATACAACTAGCAAATCTTACTACTGATATTGCCAAGCAAGTGAACATAGTTGACAAGTCATACAGAAATTTGAATGAAAAATTTGACAATAGCCTTCAGTCTTGGCAGGGTCATCTTGAAGTTTCTATGCAAAGGACTGTTGACTCACAGTTAAACTTTTTCCAGCAAGCAGATACTTCTATGTCTAGAGTTTGCGGACGTTTACTACAGACAGCAGAAGTGCTGGCTGCTGCACATGATAACCGCCAATTTGTTAATGGTGGAAGCAATCATGGATAATTTTATCAGAGGTGAAATTGATGCAGAGATTATAGAGGATGATGACTCTAGTATCTATCTGTCTATTGCTGATATGATGTCTAGTTTACTCATGTTTTTTGCGTTGCTATTTATCACTACACTACTCCAGCTTGCACAAAAGGATGCACCAAAACGGGTAGTAATTGGTAATGTTGTGGGACAGATGAAAAGTAACAATATCAATGTTAAAGTCAACCCAGAAACTGGTGATATCAGTATCCAAGAATCAATTCTTTTTGCCAAGGGAAGTACAGAACTTAAACCAGAAGGGAAAGCCTTTCTACGCCGATTTGTTCCTGTTTACAGTGGTGTTATTTTCTCAAAACCAGAATTTGATAAGGAAATTAGCCGCGTAGTTATAGAAGGTCACACTAGCTCCGATGGAGACGAAAAAACCAATCTACAACTAAGTTTGTTGCGATCAGCATCAGTTTATAACTACATTTTTTATGATATGAATTTCCCTACCAAAGCACCTTTAAGCCAGAAAATATTAGCTGCTGGGCGTGGAGAAATCGAATCTGACAAGAAACGTGATAATCCAGGCGATCGCAAGGTAGTTTTCCGCTTTCAGTTTCGTAGTGATGAGTTAAAAAAAGATATCGTCAAAACCTCTCTTGAAAGGAGCTAAAACATTGAATTCTCAGTTTTCCATTCCTTCCCTACCTGAAACTCCCCAGTGTAGTCCTAATCAACTTATTAAAATTGCAAGTAACTTACCAGATGCAACAATATCAATACCAAGTGTTGATAAAGTATTGGAAG
Source organism: Nostoc sp. (assembly GCF_036917135.1). Classification (GTDB taxonomy): domain Bacteria; phylum Cyanobacteriota; class Cyanobacteriia; order Cyanobacteriales; family Nostocaceae; genus Nostoc. The sequence continues at coordinate 390,597 of NZ_JBALEA010000023.1, forward strand.
CTATTGAACAGGGTAAAGCCGATCAACTAAGTAAGTTGGACTGGATTTACTGCATCTATGCTAAAGCACAGTGGGATCAGCAAAATCTTGACCGATCCAGGAAAATATCAGCAGCCATTTGGAAGGTAGCAATTTCTAACTCATGGTTGCAACATCAGCTATTGTGGCGTTTAGCTCTTTATTATGGTGATTGGCAAGAACAGGTGTTAGCACAGTCTTTAGCTGAATCTTTTGATATCTTTGCTAATTCAGTTAGTCACCTGCTACCATTTCAAATTATTCGGGCATTTCGCAGTACACAAGCAGGTATAGAATTAGCAAAAATTGCTTGTGAACAGCGTGTTAATCGAACTGAATTACTAAACATAATCAAAGAAGATTTACCTATTTGGATTCCATTATTCAGCAAATTTATAGAAGAGATAATCCCCTATTTTACTACAATTCGCTCTCCAAATCAGCAGCAAGTTAGATGGCTGTTAAGTTGTTTGGATGAAATGTCAGAGAGTCAGCAAATAAAAGCTGTTAATTATTTGCTAACTAATGTTTCCAATGATATAGCAAGCAATCATCCTGTACTGATTGATTGGTTGAAACACAACTATAGAAATGGTGAAAATTGGTATAAACTTTCAGATCCAGCAAGGCAAAGACTTAGAGAGTGGATTGGAGGTATTAATTATGGTGATTTCCAAAAGTTAGTAAATCTAATATTGAACAAGCTCGATTTACCAGACTTCGAGGCAAATCGGCTATGTAGTCGCAGGGACTTTTGGGCTAGTTACAGTAACCGCTTTGAACGGCTTCGCATCTTGTTACCCAAGACATCACAAATTGCCATAGGGTATCAAATCCAAAATGATGTTGATCTGTTAGAGGATGATGGTAGCGACCCGACAGAAGTCTGTATATTTGATTTTGGTGAGTGGTTTGTAGTCGAATTCTTTCGTGGAAGAGGTGGTGAGACGCGTCTGTTTCCTAAAAATTCCAAAAATCAGCAAATCCTTTTTGGTGAATCAACACTTTCAGTCAAACGTATTCGCTGTCTAGGTGGCGATAAGCACGATCATGTCTTTCTTTGGCAGGTATTTTCCCGCATCTGGCTTGCAAATAATGGAATTTTGCCTAATCCACATACCCACCCTTCCAGAAACCCTACAACATCTCAATTACAAGACCGAGAAAACAGGCTTGAGCGGTGGAAAGGAGAAATTGAATATCTAGAACGGGAAGCTAAAGCCTACTGTAAGAAGATTTGTTTTTTAATAGAGTGAAAATTATTAACTTAAATCATCATCTAAAAACAGCGTCTCTAAATCACGATAGCCACTCACTATCCGTACAACTTCAATCCCCTCTGCAATTGGGCGATAAAATATCAAATAATCATCAACTGGAAAGCTACGCAACGCAGGTAAAAGCTCATCCCGTCTACGTCCCATACTGGCAAACTGTGCTAATATATCAAACTTTTGAGTGATGATTGTGAGAAATCTATCTGCGATATCTGGATTTCCAGCAAACAGGTAATCGTTAATTTCTTGTAAGTCTTGGGTAGCTTGAGGCGATAGAAAATATAAACTCATTATTGCCCCTGAGTCTTTCTCAAAGCTTGGTTTTTTTGACGCAGTTGCTCGATTACTTCTCTACCGTCGAGTCGTTCTCCGCGATCGAGTTGCTCAACCCCGATCGCAATTTCTCTTTGCAGTTCCTCAAACCGACCCTTGTAAATACGTTCCCGTTCCTCCAACAGCTTAATACCTGCAAGAATCACTTCCTCATTTGAGTTGTACTTCCCGCTTGCAACCTGACTTTGAATGAACTGCTCAAGCTCGGTCGTTAAGGAAATATTCATAAGCTATTACCATATTTTTGTTCTCATCTTCTAATTTTAGATGCGTATGGACAGCAGCCCATTGCGATCGCACTCACTAAATCTTAAAACCTTGGCTGTATTGACTTATACGCCAATTACCCCACTCGCACTGCGATCGCACCCATTGAACCTTCTTCAAAATGCACCACAAATTGTTAGAGTGAATTAGGACTTCCAACAAATAAGGTGATTTCCGAGAAAGAAAATACCTGTGTTGGCGAGTTTCGACTTCGCTCAACTCTCGATCTCTCAGTTGGTTGAGCGAAGTCGAAACCAACGGCGGCGGTATATTTATTCCTGTAAATCGCCTAAATACCCAATCTTGTGGGGTGGGCAACATGAGCGCCCATATACAAGGGCGGGCGAGACGCCCACCCCACAAGAAGTAGTTGAGTATTTTTTTATTTGTCAGTCCCTTGGAGTAGCAATTTATTGCGCTTTTTAACATGAAAATCTCTGTTTCTGTCAAATTTTAATTTTTTCTGCTTGAGAAACCCGGAATGCTAGACCAAATTTTTGATAACCTCAACTTTCATTTCAGCGTTGAAGCCCCGATAGTTCTGCTGATCCTGATATTTTTAGAGGCGGTGTTATCTGCCGACAACGCGATTGCTCTGGCTGCGATCGCTCAAGGGCTTGAAGACAAAGAACTTGAGCGTAAGGCCCTCAACTTTGGTTTGGTCGTTGCCTACGTGCTGCGAATCACCCTGATTTTAACTGCCACCTGGGTACAACAATTCTGGCAATTTGAATTATTGGGTGCTGCTTACCTGTTGTGGTTGGTATTCCAACACTTTACATCTCAACAAAGTGAAGACGATCGCCATCACGAGCCGCGTTTTAGTTCGTTGTTACAAGCTATACCCGTGATTGCATTTACAGATTTGGCATTTTCTTTGGATAGCGTGACAACTGCGATCGCAGTTTCTCAAGAAAAATGGCTGGTGCTGACGGGTGCAACAGTTGGTATTATTACGCTGCGATTCATGGCGGGATTGTTTATCCGTTGGCTAGACGAATTTGAAAACCTAGAAGATGCAGGTTATGTAACTGTAGCCTTGGTGGGCTTGCGGTTGTTGTTAAAAGTGGTGAACGATGATCTAGTTCCACCAGAATGGATCATGATTCCTGCCATCTTCCTAATTTTAGGCTGGGGATTTTCCAAACGTGTTAGCACTGAATTACCCCAAGTAGAACCGGAAAAGAGTGAAGTCTCGAAGTGAGAAGTGAGGAGTTATTAGTTAACGCAATGTGTAACTTAATATTCTGACCTCTCTCCAAACCTCTCTCCTAAAAGGAGAGAGGCTTTGATTTTTCCCCCTTCCCTCATAGGGAAGGGGACTAGGGGGTTAGGTTTGACTAAAAGTTGCAGACGACGTTAGTTATTAATTTTTAACTCCCCACTCCCCACTCCCTAATGTTTTACTCGTGCAACCAAGGCGTTAAGTGTGGTTGCCAACTTACCAATTCTTCATCCTTAAACCATAGGGCTATTTCCTGTTGCGCGGTTTCTGGAGCATCAGAACCGTGGATTAAGTTGCGACCAATATTCAGACCAAAATCGCCGCGAATCGTTCCTGGCTCTGCTGTTAAGGGGTTTGTTGCACCAATAATCTTTCTGGCAGATGCAATGACACCATCACCTTCCCATACCATCGCCACCACTGGGCTAGAAGTGATAAATTCTACTAGACCACCAAAAAATGGACGTTCCCGGTGAACCCCATAGTGTTGTTCGGCCAATTCCCGACTGACTTTCAAGAACTTTAAACCAACTAGGGTAAAACCTTTAGTTTCAAAGCGACGGATAATTTCCCCCACTAATCCCCGTTGTACTCCATCTGGCTTAATTGCTAAGAATGTACGTTCCAAAGCTATCTCCAAAAACTTAATGAATTTTTTATCTGGTCAATTGTCCTTTGTCCTTTGTCATTCTCTGTCTTGAGTCCAAGGGTTTTCCACTAAGGGACTGACAAGAAATAAATTATCCATCTTGTGGGGTGGGCAACATGAGCGCTCTAAATCTGGGACGGGTGGGGACACCCATCCCACAAGAAAATTTGGGATGTTTTTTTATTTGTCAGTCCCTAATGACCAATGACAAATGACTAATGACATCCGACTCTTGACCAATCAGAGTTTATCTCAGAAATTATCTTTAGGTGCATATACGTTGCCAAATGAATGCGCTAAATTGTTAACTCGTGGGTGAAAAACAGAGGTTAGGAACAAATGGGTGTTGAGTCAACTGCTACATCTGAAGAGGTGGTACTACCGTCCAATGGACAAAAATCTGAAGTGAAACATCATAAACAGAAAAAACTTCTACCACCTACTCCTACCACAGGAGATTTACCTCGCCCCTGGAAAATTGAGGATAGCGAAGCCTTATACCGCATTGAAGGATGGGGACAACCTTATTTTTCCATTAGCGCTGCTGGTCACGTTACCGTGGCACCCAAGGGCGATCGCGGGGGATCTCTTGACTTGTTTGAATTGGTCAACGCCATGAAACAGCGCAACTTGGGACTTCCCATGTTGATTCGCTTTTCGGATATTTTGGAAGACCGGATTGAGCGATTGAACGCTTGTTTTGCCAAAGCGATCGCTCGCTACAATTACCCTGGTGTCTACCGTGGTGTCTTCCCCGTCAAGTGCAATCAAGAGCGGCATTTGATTGAGGATTTAGTCAAATTTGGCAAACCCCATCAATTTGGTTTAGAAGCCGGTTCTAAACCAGAATTAATGATTGCTCTGGCTGTATTGGATACACCAGGAGCATTACTCGTTTGCAACGGCTACAAAGACCGAGAATACATCGAAACGGCAATGTTAGCCCAAAGACTAGGGCAAACACCAATCATCGTCTTAGAACAGATTGAAGAGGTTGATTTGGTGATTGATGCCAATCGCCAGTTAGGTATTAAGCCAATTTTAGGAGTTCGTGCTAAACTCAGTACCCAAGGTATGGGACGTTGGGGAGCCTCCAGTGGCGATCGCGCTAAATTTGGTTTGACAATGCCGGAAGTCATCGATGCTGTTGACAAGTTACGCGAAGCTAACCTCCTCGATTCTTTGCAGTTGATGCACTTCCACATCGGCTCACAGATATCTGCCATCAATGTGATTAAAGATGCCATCCAAGAAGCCAGCCGCATTTATGTAGAATTGTCGATGCTGGGGGCGGATATGAAATACCTTGATGTAGGTGGTGGCTTGGGCGTAGATTATGACGGTTCCCAAACCAACTTCTATGCATCTAAAAATTACAACATGCAGAACTATGCCAACGACATCGTAGCAGAGTTAAAAGATACCTGTGCAGAGCGGCAGATTCCCGTACCAACACTGATTAGTGAAAGTGGACGAGCGCTTGCTTCCCATCAGTCGCTGTTGATTTTCGACGTTCTTAGTACTAGCGATGTCCCCCTCGATCCACCAGAACCTCCGCAAGAGGGAGAATCCCCAATTATTAATTATCTTTGGGAAAGCTACCAATCCATCAACCAAGAGAATTATCAAGAATTGTTCCACGACGCTGCCCAATTCAAGGAAGAAGCCATCAGCCGTTTCAACTTAGGAATTTTACGCCTCAGAGAACGAGCCAAAGCCGAACGCCTCTACTGGGCTTGTTGTCAGAAAATTCTGACCATCACTAGACAGCAAGAATACGTACCCGATGAACTGGAAGACCTAGAAAAAATCATGGCTTCCATCTATTACGTGAATATGTCAGTGTTCCAATCGGCACCAGATTGCTGGGCGATCGATCAGCTATTTCCGATTATGCCAATTCACCGCTTGGATGAAGAACCAACCCGACGGGGAATTTTAGCAGACCTAACCTGTGATAGTGATGGTAAAATCGACCGCTTTATTGACCTGCGCGATGTCAAATCGGTTTTAGAGTTGCACACCTACAAGCCTGGAGAACCTTATTATTTGGGGATGTTCTTGAATGGAGCTTACCAAGAAATCATGGGCAATTTACACAACTTATTTGGCGACACTAATGCCGTTCACATCCAATTAACGCCCAAAGGCTACCAGATTGAACACGTTGTCAAAGGTGACACCATGAGCGAAGTAGTGAGCTATGTGCAGTATGACTCCGAAGACATGGTTGAAAACATTCGCCAGCGTTGCGAGAAAGCATTAGAAGAAAAGCGCATCACCCTAGCAGAATCTCAACGACTGCTGCAAACCTACGAGCAGAGTCTCAGAAGATATACGTACTTAAATAGTTAGGATTGGGGATTGGGGATTGGGGATTGGGAACTAGGGACTAGGACAGAGTATAAGAAGAATACTGGGGACTTGATAGGAAATTTCTTCCCAATACCAAATACCCAGTCCCCAATACCCATTCCCTAATTTACATTTGTCCCCAATAATTCCTCTATCGCTTGTTGCTCAACAGGGGTATGTAATGGCACTGTCTGACGGGCATCCGTAATTAGCCAGTCTAAAGCTGCGGCTTGAACATCGATCGCAGCGCCAGTTTTATCTACGCAATAACGACCAAATACTAGCTTATCGACTAACCGGACTCCTGGACCCAGGCGCGACCATTCAAAAATTACGCTGTTATCTACTGTTGCACCACTACATATCCAACAATTTGGGCCAATCATCGCCGGACCGACAATTTTAGCTCCGTCTTCGATTCTCGTCATACCACCAATGTAAACTGGGCCTGTGATATCAACTTTGTCCCAATTTACGGCGACATTTAAGCCAGTGTAGATGCCGGGGGCGACTTCATGACCGGGGATTTGCACATTTTTGATTTCACCTAGCAGCACACCGCGAATCGCCCGCCAGTAGTCTGGGACTTTACCAATATCTACCCATTCAAAGTCCATCGGAATGGCGTAAAAGGGAGCTTGGATTTCTACCAATTTGGGAAACAATTGGCTCCCAATGTCATATTCCACATCAGAGGGGATATAGTTAAAAACTTCTGGCTCAAAGATGTAAATACCTGTGTTGATATTGGTGCTGAGGGCTTCTTCAGTTGAAGGTTTTTCTTGGAAAGCTTTGACACGCCCCTCTTCGTCAGTGACAACTACACCGTAGCTAGAAACTTCTTCCTTGGGGACAGATTTTGTAATAATAGTCGCGATCGCTCCTTTGGATTTATGCCATTTAACCGCCGCAGTTAAATCTAGGTCAATTAAAGCATCACCGCACAAAACCACAAAGGTATCATCAAAAAACGGTGAGAAGTCTTGGATGCGCCGCATCCCTCCAGCTGAACCAATTGCTTCTCCCTCTAGTTTACCGTTGTCATCAATTTTCCCTTCAAAGGAATAAGCAATCTGTACCCCAAACCGTTGACCGTCACGGAAATAGTTTTCTATTTCCTCAGCCAAATGACTAACGTTGACCATAATTTGGTCAAATCCATGTCGGCGTAACAGTTCCAGCAAAAACTCCATCACTGGCTTTTGCAGGATGGGAATCATCGGTTTGGGAATTGTATAAGTAATTGGACGCACGCGAGTACCCTTACCAGCCGCGAGAATCATCGCTTTCATAAAAATTTATTCCTCAACCACAAGCCAGTTTACTTTCATCGAGTGATACTTAATCATCAGTTTTATTTCTGCTCTAAGTTATCCCCAAACAGGGGTAACAGGAATTTAGTGGTTATTGCAACCATAACTATACTTAGATGACAAGCGATCGCTTATCTTTTCAATTTACTCGGATTTTGGGGCTGAATCAAAAATCTGTAAATTATTTGTCGGGCTACTTTTGCCTTTCTTAGTTCATCGGTTGCTCAAGGGGTTTACAAGAGTTAGCTGAATCTCTAAGTAACCGAATTTTAATTTCATGGTAAAACTCTTCTTGAAATAGCTCTACTTTCGATTGAGCCGAGAGTAGTAGTAACGCCCAGAAAACGCTAACTAGTTGACTCTGTTTAGACTCATGTCCAGACCCATTTGGCTTGATAAGCTTTGTTTTAGTCCACAACTCTACAAGTTGTTCTAAATTCAACCAAGTTTGCTCTAAACTTAGCTCTCTTGTGGACAAATTCAACACCTGCTCCAGTTCCCTAGCAACTTCTGTCAGATTTTCCTGGTGAGCTAACTCCAGCGCCTCCCGCATACTTTGGACGCTAGGTTGACGCCTGGGACGTATGGGTTTACTGGCTTTTTCTACCTGTTTTAGTTGGTTTGCCATAATCTGCAATTGCTTGATTAACTCTTGCAGAGTCACCCGGCGCTTTGGTGGCGGCATTGCCGATGGACGACGACGCAATTGCCGTTCTAATGGTAGACGATGACCCTGATGTGATACACCATCTTCACCTTCTAGTAGGGCATCATCTTCTACACCATCCTGTGCATCTCCTACTGTTGACAATTGCATCAAGGTATTGGCCTTGAATAATACCAGCATTGATGCTGACAAAAATGCCTGTCCAGATTGAGACAAGTCCGCTTCATAGCCTCTTGTTATTGCCCCCGGTGCCATCAGTTCTAAATAACGGTCAATCACCTGAATCACTTGGACATCCCAAGGATCAATTTCTCCCTGCTGGGCTTGATAAATCAAGAGTGTGATTGTTTCTAATAGCTCGGAAGCTTCCATCAACGGGTTCTAAGTTAATTAATCAGAATCAAAGATCGTAAATTCAATTGTGAATTGTGAGATTAGATTGTGCAACGGGAGCATCCACTTTTGGAAGAAACATAATTCTGATACTCCGAAAAGCCTACTATATGGTTCATCTAAAAAAGTAGATCCGCCGAAAGTGGATGCTCCCTTGTGCAACTTTTTACTTGGAGATTGGGCATTGTTTATCAATTAAAGGGTTTAAGAACCTGCAATCTACATATAGCACCCATTTCAGTCCTTCTCTACGAGAGGCTGCGCCAACGGCTACGCTCAGGAACCATCGGTGATTTAAACCCCGACTGAAATGTCTTTAATTTTGAATTTTGAATTTTGAATTGTTAATCTGCTCTCCCTGCCTCCTCAATCGGGGGGTGAGTCATGGGCAATAGTGACAGTTGAGACAAAATCACTCGGCTTGCCGCTCTTGATCGCATCGAAAGTGCCTTTGATAGTACCAGCGATGGGAACAGCAACAAGCGTCCCCAATAACCCAGCAATTTCAAATCCCATGAGAATCGACACAAAAATCCAGATGGGATTCAGTCCGATAAAGTTGCCGAGTAACCTGGGAGCTAACAGGTTATCTTTAAGCTGTTGCATAAGAACCGCCGCGATCGCCACTTGAACTGCCAACCACCAATTTTGCAACAGGACTAAAATCGTCACCACACCAATGCCGAGAGATGCCCCAATAAAGGGAATGAGTTCTGAAATACCGATTAATATGGCAAACAACAGGGCAAAGGGCACCTTCATCACTAAGAAAATTGGCGTTAGGGTTAGCACCATAAATAGTCCTAACAACAACTGACTGAGGAAGAAGTTCTGAAAATTTAGGCGTAAGGATGCAGTCAGGGGATCTCCAATATTAGAGGGCAAAAGATTGATCAGACCATACCAGACGCGATCGCCATATAAAAGCATATAAAACGCCAGCACAATGACTAACACTAAGTCAAGCAATCCTGAAAGCAGTGTTCCAGCAAATCCCACTACACCAGAAGCTAGCTGTTGCACCAAATTCTGAATGTTGGCATTGATTTGGCTGCTCACAACCCTGAGATCAATTGGCAAACGTCGTTGCTTTGCCAGCGTTTCAAACTGCTCTAGGTTTGCTTGACTGGCACCTAACCAATCAGGGATATTCTTTAACAGTTGGATTGTTTGGTCAATGATCAACGGCACTAGGGTAACGCCCAGAATCCCAAACAGGGTTAATGTTGCCAGTAAAACGATGATCACCGCCTGAGTCCGCGTGATCCGAGCACGTTCAAAGAACTTAACCGGGTAATTTAGCAGAAAAGCCAGAATCGCCGCAATGCTCAAGACGGTAATGGGATGCTGGAAATAGCGAAAAAGCACAGACAGTAGCCAGACATTGAGAGCGATAATCGGACCGCTCAGACCATAAATTAACAGGCGTCGAAGGGAGGCTGAACGGCGCATCTTATGCAACCTATTTTAGATATTCGTTGAGAGAACTTGTAAAATTCTTGATGGCGGTGATCACCATCATAGATATTTTCAACAAAGATTATGTATAAGCTTACCTGATAGCAAGTAAACAAATCACAATGGATAAAACCGTAGCTGACCTTCGCAAAGACTACACCTTGGAAGGTTTGAGTGAACTCGAAGTAGACCTCAATCCTTTTATCCAATTTAAAAAATGGTTCGATCAGGCTCTAGCGGCACAACTCCCCGAACCAAATGCCATGACCATTGCCACTACTACACCAGACGGTAAGCCCTCTGCCAGAATGGTGCTACTCAAGGATTTTGATCAACGGGGCTTTGCCTTTTTTACCAACTACAACAGTCATAAAGGACAAGAACTGGCAGAAAATCCCCAGGCGGCTTTAGTCTTCTGGTGGGCAGAACTAGAACGTCAAGTGAGAATTTCGGGGTATGTAGAGAAAGTTTCTGAAACTGAGTCTGACCAGTATTTTGAAAGTCGCCCTGCAAAAAGTCGCTTGGGTGCGTGGGTATCTAATCAAAGTGAGGTGATAGAAAGCCGAGAAGTCCTGGAGCGACGCTTGCAGGACTTCCACAACAAATATGAAAATCAGGAGATTCCTCGACCGCCTCATTGGGGAGGCTTACGAGTAATCCCCAGAGAAATTGAGTTTTGGCAAGGACGCTCTAGCCGCTTACACGATCGCTTGCTTTATAGCCGTTTAGATAATGGCACTTGGAAAATTGAGCGGTTGTCACCATAAGAAGATGTGGGCATGGGGCAATTCAATTTTGGATTTTAGATTTTGAATTAAATTTCAATCTAAAATCCAAAATCTAAAATCTAAAATTCTTACTGCCCCTCTCTCTTACCACTGGGCGATCGCATCTTGAATTGCTGCCTGTGCTTCTGATATAGATTGGGTACGGGCTGCATCTCCCCCATTCAAGCTATTAGCGTTAATAAATTGAATGTCTGTAAGCCCAATAAAGCCGAAAATCGTCCGCAGGTATGGTTCTTGGAAGTCATAAGGAGCGGCAGGAGATGTGGGACTAAAGTCACCGCCGCGTGCTGTGATGATAACCGCCTTTTTACCATCGACTAACCCTCTAAAGCCTTGAGCATCTATAGCAAAAGTCCGGTTGGCGCGAACGATTTGGTCGATGTAAGCCTTGAAAGTGGAAGGTATATTAAAGTTATACATTGGCACTCCAAAAACGTAGCGATCGGCTGCCAAAAATTCATCTACTAACTCGTCAGAAATCCTCAGCGCCTCAGTTAATTCTGGGGTATGGGCTTCTGGTGGTGAAAATGCCGCCGCAATCCAAGCTTCATTAACGTGAGGAACTGGGTGATGCCCTAAATCTCGATAGGCGATCGCATCTTCAGGATGTGCAGCTTTCCAACCACTGACGAATTCCTTAGATAGTTCTCGTGAGTGCGATCGTTCACCACGGGGGCTGGAATCAATATGTAGAATGTTTACCACCAATTATCTCCTGATTAACTAGGATTTCTGCTTTGACTTTTTTTGTCAAAGCATTACATTAGATACTAAAAGTAACTAGTTACTAAAGTAAAGTAGTTACCATAAAGTAACTATTGGATAATTTTGGCTAACTTATCGATGTCGGGTTCTAAAAATCCTGATGCTTGTCCAGTCAGTATTCTGATGTCCTTGCTATCAGGCCCCTGGACAATGTATATACTGTGGGTGTTGTGTAATAGTGGGCCGACTCGCTTTGGTGCTTTGAAGCGCCAAGTAGAGGGCATCTCCACCAAAGTTCTAACAGAAAGACTGAGGATGCTGGAGGCGGCAGAGATTATTTATCGTTACTATGAAGCAACTGTTCCACCACAAGTAACTTATGGTTTTACAGAACGTGGTGAGGAATTAGTTGATGTGCTTCATAAACTCAATGCACTTGCCGAACGCTGGTATGGCAGCGAACAAAAGCTATAGCGTTAACGGCTTTCGCGTAAGTATTTGATGAAGTAAAAAGCCGATGTATTTTCCATCGGCTGATATAGTCTACTGTTCCTGGATCGCTGCTGCTTTGGCAGGAAACTGAACTCTAGGATCGGGCATGAAGTTGTATCTCAAGTACAATCCTCCCCAGACAAACGCGATAATTAACAACCCACCAATACCAAGGGGACTGGGAAGCCAGAAAACTGCTTCTATGTGGTTTAACTCACCAGGCTGGAGTTTCCACACTAGTTGATTGCCATTTTTTTCAGGCTCAATGGCAGTTTCAGTTAGTTGAATGTTTTTGGCTCCCCAAGGAGTCTTCAAGCTAAATTCCAAGTCGAGAATTGAACCAGCATTGGACAGGACATTACCTTTGCTGGCAATTAGAGATAGCGATCGCAAATCCAAATCATAAATTAACCGATTTCGGACTAAAAGTAAAAAATTGTTTTCCTCCAAGAGGACGTTTGATTCAATTTTCGGTAGTTTTGAGTCAGATTCGCTCTGCACAGACTCAGAAGGTTGATTAGCATGGGAGTTAAAAAAATCGTTGAACTTCTCTTGTAATTCCCTACCACTACTAAAAGGAATTGTGACGATAATTTCTTCTTGGGAAACTCGCTGTGTTTTACCCTCAAGTTGACGGGCGCGGCGTTCTATGCTGTTTAACCATTCATACACAGAATCGCCGCTAAAACTGGTTAGGCGTTCTCCCAACTTAATATGCTGTACTAGTTCACCACTATTTGAATTGTCAAAGTTAAGCCCCACATCGTACTTAACACAACCGGATAGTAGCAGGGATGTTAACAGCACTACCCACAGAATGGGATTTCGGATGGGAAAGACGCGGTTCATTCGATTTCGACCATTCAGTGGTGAGAGAAATTTCATATTTGCGAACACAAAATTAAATGGTCTGATTAACCACAAGAAAATCTTTCCGAAAATTGAAGAAGTTGAAACCATAATTTTCCCCAAAAGTCAAACTTTTTAACCAATCTTGACTTCTACTACTGGGCGGCGTAATGCAGGGCAAAGGCACATAATTTTTTTAACCCTTGTTGGATAAGGATCTTGATCAAAAATAGTCTAAATTATAAAACGCCCAAACCCTTGCTATTTATTAAAGGATTATTATACTTTAGATGCGTTTGCCCTGCGATCGCTCTACTTCCAAAAGTTTTAATGGTAGTACATCTAATTTAGTACTGGTAAGTTGTATTAAATTCAATAAGTGAAAATAGTAGTATTAATATTTACCAAAACTTACTTAATATTTGCGTTTCTTAAAAAGTTGTCTTGACTTAACTTGCATAAACTTGCATAATAGTTAAGCTAATACAATTTATAAAACTAATTAGAAAGCTTAAAAAGCTTACCTAGTTAGGTTTCTGGGGTTATAGCGCAGTTGGTAGCGCACCTCAATGGCATTGAGGGGGTCAGCGGTTCGAATCCGCTTAGCTCCATTGTTAAAACTTAACAAGAAGAGGGAAAGGACAAAAATAAAGAACTTTTCCCCACAAGGTATAAGAGGATGTTTTAAAAGTCCTCTGGTCGGTAGCAAAAAGTTTTAGATCCCCCTAAATCCCCCGATAAATTGGGGGACTTTGATTCCGGTTCCCCCCTTTTTAAGGGGGGTTAGGGGGGATCTATAAGTTGCTAAAATCACAGCTAAGGGATCTGCGGGTTAATATAGCGGTTCTCAGTTGAGTGCAATACAGACCTAACCCCCAGCCCCTTCCCTATAAGGGAAGGGGAGTAAGATTCAAAGCCTCTCTCCTAAAAGGAGAGAGGAATGGAAGTGAGGTCAAACTGTATTGCATCCAAGTGAGAACCGCTATAGTGTCCCAACCAACCGGGTTTCGACTGCGCTCAACCCTCAGCCGTCGAGAGTTGAGCGCAGTCGAAACTCGGTTTACTGGTACTTTATTTTCACGCAAGTCCCTAAATACTTTTCAAACAACCTCTAAAGCCTCTGTTTTTAAATCAGATAATAGTTGAACCTGGTAGTTCTGTAACTGCTGGTTCTCCCCAAGTTTCGATTTGGTTAAATGTATGTCTGCTTAAAGGATAAAACCGCACGCTATCTTCTGGAGATTTCACTTGTTTATGGAGTCTTTTTTTGAGTTCCTTATATTTATTTTGGTCTAGAATACATTCAAATACTGAATATTGTACTCGTTGTCCATATCCTTCTAATAAATCAGATACTTTTTTGCGTCTTTTATCACAGGGTATATCATATACTATTACATAAAATAGCATTCAACGAATTTGATAAGGTTTATATAGTTGGCTAGGTTGATAAATAAATTCTTTAAAAATTTTAATTTGCTGTGTCATTAAATCCCAACGAGGTTGTTTTTCACCCTTGGTATTTTGTACTTCTTCTTCTAGACGCTGTAAGAAATATTTTATATATTTTGGGCGACCGTAATTATTTAGATAGCAACCGCCACTGTGATACTCAAAGTCTGTTTGGACATCCATAACTTTGGTATTAATTAACCAGAGTACCAGAGAATCAATAATTGGGGAACGAAATTCTTCAATTAAATCGGAAGCTAAAGCAGCATGGCGTTCTGTGCCTTGATGTAAGCAAGCGTGATAAGGGTCTAATCCCTGAAGTTCAATTATTGTTAATAGGTGATTCCAAAGAATTTGGTACCCAAAACTCAGCATGGCGTTGACTGGATTTCCTGGTGGACGGCGGCTACGCGCTAAAAATATAAAATTGGGATTATTTAAACACTCACCAAAGGCTGAAAAATATTGTGCCGCGCCAGCACCTTCTAATCCCATCAATCGTTCTATTGTTTCAGCTTCTCCTGATTTTTGACCCAGAACTTCTAAACTTTTGATGGCAATTTCAGCAGTTTCGGAAGGATTGCGCCGTTGCTGTCGCAGTAAAAATGTCCGGCTATTTTTGAGTTTTGCTTGAACGATTTGTCTGGCTACTAACAACCGTTCAATTGCTGTTAATTGTTGTTGATAACGAGATAATTGACGGTATCCTCTGGCAATTGGCATCAGTCTACCGTAACAGTATCCCATGCGGGACAAATAGGCAATGGGAATGTCTCGCCATAAGCAAGTACGAATTGCTTGGGTGGTGATTTGAGATTTACCAAATATTAGTATTTGTTCTAGCAATGGTAATTGTACTTCACCGTGAATAGTTTCTCCTTGTTTGATAATTAGGGCTTCGGCCTTGAGGGTGATATAACAACCTTGTCGGGAAACGTAGAGTGTACGCATAAAAATATTGTTAGTTACTTTTTACTTTCTTTGGTCAGTTGTGACTGTTGGGAAATGATTTCGGCTAGCAACGTTTTAATTTGGGATGGTTGCAAAAAATTCACTACAGCATCACCTGCTGTAGCGTTGACAAAGCTGGCTATTGTAACCAAAATTGTGTTGATAATTACTGCTGCTAGTCCTAGTGGTGCAATTAACAGGATAATTAGTGTAATAGTGCCGTTGAGTAAGGCGACACCAAGGTTGCGAACTAATGCTGCACGAGAAGATATATACATAGATAGATGTAATGGTGTTGGTGAATTTGTTCTATGTCTTAAGGTAGAGGCTGATCTGGAATCATGCTAGGGCTTTCATGCGAATGACGAATTTTTTATATTTTTCTATTTTCTCTGCGGCGGGGTCGGCAAAAGCTGTAAATGCTTATTCTCTCGTTGACCCCGCCGATGTCCTTTCCAGTAAGGGTTACAGCATTTTGATGCCTATGTATTATGGTTGAATTTGTCTGTAGGTGGATACCCCGTCGCAAATGGCATCTGGACATCAGGCACAGTCAGAGGTTTAATAAGAGGGGACGCTTCTCTTTGTAGAAGTGGAATTAATGGAAACGGAATCAGCAGTGATTTCCTGAGTTTTAATGCTTTGACGCTTCTCTTTGTAGAAGTGGAATTAATGGAAACTGTATATAAGTGTAAGCCCCGATAGCCGCGAAGAAGCTGGACGCTTCTCTTTGTAGAAGTGGAATTAATGGAAACTTAAAAATTTTGAACGCATCAGTTTACGTTCCTGCGACGACGCTTCTCTTTGTAGAAGTGGAATTAATGGAAACTCCATTGAAGCGCATGCGTAAAGGTGACTTTATCATTTATTATTCGACGCTTCTCTTTGTAGAAGTGGAATTAATGGAAACTTTCTACTGAAATTGCCGCCATGAGCGGTTTCGATGACGCTTCTCTTTGTAGAAGTGGAATTAATGGAAACCAGGCGTTGGGCACGGCGGTGTTCTTCGGGATGATCGGCGTCACCGGGACGCTTCTCTTTGTAGAAGTGGAATTAATGGAAACCGGGAAGTGAATTCATCGGGGAGAAGGTGAACTAATGACGCTTCTCTTTGTAGAAGTGGAATTAATGGAAACTGAAGGTTGTCATCCGAAACGCCGTGGCCCTGTGACGCTTCTCTTTGTAGAAGTGGAATTAATGGAAACCGCGATGTGGGTGGCATCGGACTGGGCCAGCGCGGCTCGGACGCTTCTCTTTGTAGAAGTGGAATTAATGGAAACAACGGTATTTCTTTCCAGTTATCATCTTTAATGTGCCCGTGTTTAAGACGCTTCTCTTTGTAGAAGTGGAATTAATGGAAACGCGAGAGACGTTAGAAGAGTTATAGCATCAATTGAGAGGACGCTTCTCTTTGTAGAAGTGGAATTAATGGAAACCTGAATTGGTCTTGCGCGTCTTGCAATGTCTTAGCCTTGAAAAGCTCAAGACGCTTCTCTTTGTAGAAGTGGAATTAATGGAAACAATTCAGGCTCGCCCTTTGAGCGAATATATATAATGGACGCTTCTCTTTGTAGAAGTGGAATTAATGGAAACTAGCGAACGTAGTCTTACCAACACCAGTGTCACCGACGCTTCTCTTTGTAGAAGTGGAATTAATGGAAACTCAAGTAGTCATACACCCAATCATCGTGTGTTAGTGACGCTTCTCTTTGTAGAAGTGGAATTAATGGAAACTGATAATTCCCAGGTCGGATGTCTTTCTCCCTCCGAAAATTAGACGCTTCTCTTTGTAGAAGTGGAATTAATGGAAACAAAAAAGACTCTAGAGTATGACCAATTAACTTACCTTGACGCTTCTCTTTGTAGAAGTGGAATTAATGGAAACCTTGGTAAGCAGAACACAATAAGTATGAGTGCTCTTTCTTAGGACGCTTCTCTTTGTAGAAGTGGAATTAATGGAAACACAAAAGGTCGGAATGTTTATACTCCGACCTTTTGAAAGATTCTGAAAAATATTTGATTATTTGTTGTTATTTATAAACCGCTAAAATCGCTTCACCAATTTCCTTAACCTTAGCTACCAATTCCTCTGGTTGTACGACCTTCACATTACCGCCAAAACCAACAATCCATCTCAGAAACTCTACATCGCCCAAATACCATTTAGGTAATACAACTTGAAAGCGATTGGAAAAGTGTTTATCTGTGGTTTTTTTCAGGCAGAAAATTGACTTTGGCAACGCCAATCTTCCGTTGTTTACAGGTGAAGACATTTTCATTTGCTGTGATGAAAATCTTTTAGTACCTTCAGTGATAAATCTAAATATAGCATCATTAAACCACAACTCTATTGTCACACAAACCTGAGAAATTTCTTGTTTACTATGACCGAGAAACTTCTGCTGGTCACTTGCACTATACCCAATAAAAATACCAGGGCTAGCAGCATAAAGTTTTTGTAAATTCTGTAATGACTTTTCTTGTTCTTGTCTGGAACGTACTATGATTTGAAGTTGACCTATAAACAATCTATCCAAACGTTCAAAACGTAAAAGTCCAGCATACTTTCCTCCTTCGCATTCGTAACCCAAATACCATGCTTGGTTACAGAAGACGATTTGCAAGGGAAATGCTAGAAAAAAACCTTCTTCGTCTAGTGCAAACTTGCCCCCACCCGGAAAGCGATTCAATTCCAGTAGTTCTCCCTTAACTATTGCCTCCTCAACTCGCTGTAAATTCTTAGATAAGGCATCTAACGGTAAAAACTCTGGATCAACCATATTGCGGTTTGCGATCGCCCGTACCGGATATACCTTACTCACGCCCAATTTACTTTGTACCATTCGCATAGCAAAAGTTTCATAAATCTCCAACGCTACGGGGTCATTCAGACTTTTAGCTTGAGACTGGAGAACGTCAAACACTTTGATTAACTCGTATGTTGATAAAATCGCCGTCCCCGCGAAGTAGCCGTCTCTCAGGGGAAATTCTGGCAATATTTTATAAGGCTTAAGAACTTTTTCAATGTCCTTGCGAACAGTATCTAAGCTATCACCATCAATAATTTCATGTTGTTGAAGTGCAGATACAAGAGTTGGCAAACTTCCCTTGCTTGTATCTGCTAAGAATGGATGATGAAGAATAAAACGAATTATTTGTACTAACCTCTGGAATGTGTAGAAGTCAGAATAGCCATGAGTCACAAAGTCAGATGGTGTAACGGAGTGATGAAGTGGTGGGGTAATGGGAGAACACCAAGCAATAGTATTAGCCCCAATGAGTGAATTTTGCTGTAACCAGTCTAAGTCAGATGCGATCGCCCCAGCATCAGCATAGATTGTGCCGCACAATTTACCTATTAAAGCGGTAACTTCTTCTATGGAACTAGGAAATTGAGGAACATAACCAAAAATGCTTTCTAGCAGACTGGGGTTAGTGATTTGCAAATTGCCAATACCCGGATAGCGTATTATCAAGGAAATTAGATACATGAGGCGTTCAAAGTCCAGCAGCTTACTGTATGAATGTAGGGTTACGTGGCGATTGCGGTTAGCACGATTGGTAAGAGTACGCCCAAGCTGTTGAATTTGGTTTTGAATTTGTTGAATATCAAAGTTGCAAGAAGTGACATCAATTACTTTGACTACTGCAAAACCTTCTGCTGCTACTGGCAAAAACTCTTGCAGAGATTTGTGCATACTCTCAATTACAATCTCTGGAACTTGGCGATCGCGCTTTTGATTCCATAACTTGCAAGTTGCAATCGGGGTTTGCAAATACCACCCCATCCACAGCACTGGGGAGGTAAGAGATGAATTGAGCTTTCTTAGCAAATCTATCCGCCACGCACGTTTGGCATTGGTAGCATCATAGATTATGGAGTTACCTTGAATAATTGCATCAACAATCTCAGAAATTACTTTTTCTTCTATCTGACTCCACTCACCTTGGATACTTGCATCGCCATAGAGTTGTTGACGAATTGCATCAGTGGAGACAAGGCGATAATTCCCCAATTTTGCTAACTCGACTGCGAAAGTGGTTTTCCCGCTACCGGGGATACCGATGAGAAAGTGACAAATCATCAGCAGTTCCAGGCTAAAAGTTTTTCAATAGCGGTTCCAAATCAAAATGGTTGTAGATCCCCCTAAATCCCCCGATAAATTGGGAGACTTTGAGAGGTTCTTGCCCCCCTTTTTAAGGGGGTTGGGGGGATCAAAAGCCTGTGGGACAACTTTAAAATACTTGTGTGTACACCATAGCTCCTTTTAGGAGAGAGATCAAAGTGTATTGCTTTGATTCGAGAACCGCTATAGTTTAACTTTTAGCTGTTATTTGTTCGTTGTCTAGGGTTTTCAAGCGAATGAGAAAATAATTTTGAGAAAGCCCTGATAATTTCTATTGCCAAGGCGGTATTTAAAAAAGTCAAAGCTGATTTTACTTGCGGAAAACACCGAAATGAGAAAACAAACTGGGGTTTGAGTAAGTCAAATGGCATTTTGAGAAAGTCAAAGCTGATTTTACTTGCGGAAAACACCAAAATGAGAAAGCAAACTGGGGTTTGAGAAATTCAAAGCTGATTTTACTTGTGGAAAACACCAAAATGAGAAAACAAACTGGGGTTTGAGAAAGTCAAATGGCATTTTGAGTAAGTAATCGCGGATTTTGCTTATTGAATCTAGTCTAAATATGAAGTTTAGATAAAATTATTGAAAAAATTGCTGATAAAAGCACTGAAGATTGGAGTCCATTACTACCAACCGCCAAACCTGGCGAGGTGATGAGTATTTTAATCCGTCAGATTTTAATGCAATAAGCGATTAAATCCTTCGTGAAAAAAAAGATCCCCGACTTCTCTAAGAAGTCGGGGATCTTTCCTTGGTGCAATACCATTAAATCGGATTTCAGGCGATGTTTTCATTAATTCCGATTTCAGGCGATCGGTAGGGTTTTTTATGGGGATATATTTTGGCATTTCTGAACTTTATGTTTCCATTAATTCCGATTTAACCCAATCGGTAGGGATAGGAAACATCTGGAGCTATGAACCGTTAATGTTACGTTTCCATTAATTCCGATTTAACCCAATCGGTAAGGCCTGCTCCTGTTGGAAACTACACGTGCCAATTGACAACGTTTCCATTAATTCCGATTTAACCCAATCGGTAGGGTAGCAACTGAGCAGATTGAGCAGGGGAGGCAAACGTTTCCATTAATTCCGATTTAACCCAATCGGTAGGGTTCATTGATGAAAATCTAACACTTGTGTCTGGTAAAGTTTCCATTAATTCCGATTTAACCCAATCGGTAGGGCTTTACCTAAGTTCACACTTGGAGCGACAACATTTACGTTTCCATTAATTCCGATTTAACCCAATCGGTAGGGGGTTTTGGCTTCTTGGGACACGCCGCTTTCCAGTTGGTCGTTTCCATTAATTCCGATTTAACCCAATCGGTAGGGTTCAGGCTGGCAGATTTAGACAATAATTTCATCGTTTCCATTAATTCCGATTTAACCCAATCGGTAGGGCTTATTGTAGAAGCCAAGACGGAATGGAAACGTGTTTCCATTAATTCCGATTTAACCCAATCGGTAGGGTTTGCTGAATAATCTGGATAATTACACTGTTTCAAGTTTCCATTAATTCCGATTTAACCCAATCGGTAGGGACTGCCGAATTAGAAATTAAACGGTGCCCAAATGTTGAGTTTCCATTAATTCCGATTTAACCCAATCGGTAGGGCCAGTTGGAACAAATACTCTAGGTCAGCCTGCTTTGTGTTTCCATTAATTCCGATTTAACCCAATCGGTAGGGAGTTCGTCTAGGAGCCTTAGCCCCGTAAGGTTTTCAGCCGGCAAATCGACACCACTCTAAAAAACATTATATATCTTATGTAAAATTGAACAACACGCATACCTCAAATCCTTACCCAGTAAACAATCGACACCACTCGACGAAAAATATAGGGTTTCGGCGATTTGGCGAGTGGTGTCGATGAACCTCTAAAAGGGTGTTTTAAAAGTCTTCTTGTTAGGTGATTTCCGAGAAAGAAAATACTTGTGTTGGCGAGTTTCGACACTTCGACTCCTTTCGACTGCGCTCAAGGCAAGCCGCTCAGTGCATCACTTAGCTCAACTCTCGATCTTTCAGTTGGTTGAGCGAAGTCGAAACCAACGGCGGCGGTATATTTATTCCTGTAAATCGCCTTAGTAGCAAAACAAGATCCCCCTAAATCCCCCTTAAAAAGGGGGACTTTGATTCCGGTTCCTCCCTTAAAAAGGGGGGCTAGGGGGGATCTAAAACTACTTAAAATCACAGCCAAACACTTTACAACCTCTAAAACTCCTCATCCTCTCTGCGCCTCTGCGTGAGATAAATCATCTCACAAACACTCAACACAATTAAAAAAATTTCGTCATTCGCATCAAAAGGTATTTACATCCTCAAATTTTCTAGCAAGATATAAAAGTCACACTAATTCCCCCAGTGCCACATCACTCCCAATTACCAAAATCGATAATTATTACAAAGTATAACTACTGAGTACAAGTTCAAATTTTTACTGTAACTTAAACAAGACCGCATCCACTAACTATGGTAAACGTGGCCAAATATACAGCAATCACCTTTGCTCCCGTGCAGGGGTTTATCGAGAAATCCCGTAAACTTCGAGACTTGTATGGTGCATCTCTGATTCTCTCCTATCTCAGCCAGCAACTAGTAAAAGAAGCTGAAAAAACCACAACAGTAATTTCCCCAGCCATCCCTAACCTCCAAAAAGGAATGCCAAATCGCATTCTGATTAAAGGAGAATTTTCCAAATCACAGGTAGAAAAAACTGTGTTATCTGCATGGAAAAGGATGTTGCAGGAATGTCGATGGTGGATAGAAGCAAAATTACCTGACTATACATACCACTGGGAAAGAGAGTGGACAAACTGGGGAAACCACGCCTGGGAAATTTTTTGGGGAGAAGGCGACAGTATTCAAGCAGCAATGGATAATTTAGAAACCCGCAAACTTTCCCGTGGGTGGACTGCTGTCAACTGGATTGGAGAGAGTTCTAGTTTAACAGGTACAGATGGAATTGCATTTCCGGGATTAGGTGCGACAACTCGCAATCCTAAATTTCTCATTTATCATTCAGAACAAGAAGAAATTAAAGAATTTTATACAAAACTTGCTAGAAAATTAGATAATTGTCCACCTGACAAAGAACCAGAAGGTAAATATATTGCACCTAACGAAAAGTTAAGTATTCCTGAACTAGTAAAACGTCTAATTACCTTACCTGAAATAGTAGATTTAATTAACAAAGCAAGTCCAAACAATCAACCCCTAGAAAAACTAAAGAGATTTCACGAAATTGAACGCAAGCAAACTGACACCACACCAGGACAATGGACAGGTTGGTTCATGGCTGATGGTGATAAAGTTGGCGACTATCTAAAAAAATTAGCAGATGGAAATAATACAGATCAAGAAATTCAAAAATTTAGTGATGCAATTCGTCATTGGGGAGAACAATTTAGTGAAAACTTCCCGAAAAACTTAGGTAGAGTAGTTTACGCCGGTGGTGATGACTTCTTGGGCATAATTTACAGTGAAAATTCTGTTGAGCCTATCAAGCCATTAGAAGCCTTTGAATGGTTAATGACATTAAATAATCAATGGAAAGAACACCAACAGCCGATTAATTTAAGTGTTGGCTTTGTTTGGGTTGCTGGTAGCGTACCCCAACGAGATGTATTGCAACATTGTCGAGAAGCCGAGAAAGTAGCTAAGTCGTTAGGACGTAACCGAGTCACAATTAGAGTAGTTTTTAATAGTGGTCAATATGTGCAGTGGACTTGTCCTTGGGATTATTTGCATATATTAAATAAATATCAAGATCGAGAAAAACAATCTAACTGGAGTCATATTTATCAAGACCTAGCACATTTAGAATCTCGACGGACATTTAAGATTGAAAATAAAAACGAAGCCTATACAGTCCAAAAATCAGCAATTGAATTTTTTGATATTTACTTTCCAGGAGAAGGGAAGAAATTACTAGAAGATAAAAATAATAAATTAGCGCAACATCTTGTTGGTTTTAACGAAAAGGACGACGAAATAGACAGAGCAAAAGCCACAATTGATTGGATTACAGACTTAATTGAAGTAGGCTGGCATTTATGTTCAAATACTTAATTACCATTAATCCTTTAGGATTTATGTATGGAAGTGCTGGCGCATTTCTCTCACCGGAAAACTTAGTTGGTCGTTCGGGTGCTAAATTTCCTCCTGAAGCTTCTACACTATCCGGTTTAATATTTAGCATTAACAAAACCACTGAGCAAATTCCTCAAATAGAATTGAGAGAAAATCTCTATGTTACAGGTCCATTTTGGGCAAATATTAACAACAAGCAAAACTTTTATATTCCCATTCCCTGGCATAAAATCATCTCTAAAAAAGGCACAGGAGAATGGAAAATAGAAAATGGTGAATGGCGGTTAGAAAAAGACATAGATAAACCAGAACCTGATTATCGCTGGCAAACTATAGATTCTTGGAAAACATCATCAAAAGGACTCAAAACAAGTAAATCAATTGCTGATAATCCTTGGAAATTCGTTTCTTTCCTCCATCCTAAAATTCAAAAATCAGAACGTTGTGTAGAAAAAAGCGACGGACTATTTCTAGAAAATTCCGTACAGATTCCCGATGATATCAGCTTAGTTTATTTATCAACCTATCCGATTGATAACGGTTGGTATCGCTTTGGTGGTGAAAATCACATTGTTGAAATATCTTGTGACAAACTTAACCAAAAAACAGTAGATATTTTAAATCAACCCATTGGTAAATCCTTCGCATTAATTACACCAGCAATTTGGGGTTCTAACCGGATATCTTACCGTCAACCTCAACATGATACTTTCCCTGAAACTACCCAAATGTTAACTGATAAGCCAGTTCCTTATCGTTATCGTTCCCAAGGAACATTAGGAAGAGGACGTTATGCCGTTCCGGCTGGAAGTGTTTACGTTCTCAAAGAACCCATAAATAAACCTTGGTGGAAATGGGACGAAGCATGGTTTCCCAAAGAAGGTTACAGCCTGAAAAAAGTTGGCTGTGGTTTGTGTTTACCAGTAGAAATTAAAGGAGTGGCATAAAATGTACAAAAAAGCTTATGGCATCATTGAGACTTTAGCACCACTTCATGTAGGTGCAACAGCCGGAGAAGAAAGCGGTAATTTAAACTTGATTTTCCGAGACCAATTTACCCAAACTGGTATCATTCCCGGTAGTTCTATTCGTGGTCGTCTGCGTTCAGAAATGCGTCTGATAGCTGGAGAAGACGCGACAAAATATTGGTACGGTAATGAAGCAGGTTCAGAACAATCAGATAATAATAACGAATCCATCGTTAAATTTGAGTACGCTTCTATTCTTTGGCTTCCTGTCTTTTGTCCTGGACAACCGATAGTTTGGGTAACTAGTCGCCGTTTACTTCAACGCTATAAAAGAATTGCTGGTGATGTAGTTCAAGTTCAAGTTGATGGTAAAACTAAATTCCTCAAAGATATAGATATCCCTGACCCTTATACAGGTTCAAAAAACTTAAGAGCAAAACAATTACCCGGTGGGACAAAAACCTTATTCTTTAACTTAGGTTTTGTCACTGTCAGTAAAACAGTAGACTTATCCCCTTGGTTCCCTGACAAAAAAGAGCAACCTGCAATCATAGTAGACGATAGTGATATTGGCATGATTCATGACATGGCTTTATACCGTCAAAGTCGTGTGCGTTTAAAACTAGACCAAAAAGTAGTAGATGGTGCTAGTTTTTTCAACACTGAAGCCTTACCAGAAGGAACAATTTTAGTTTTTCCTCTTGCTATTAGAGATGATAAATCTGGCAAAAATTGGCAGCCTTTCAATGGTAATCAAAGCGCAGATATTTATCTTGGTGGCTTAGAATCTATCGGTTTAGGTCATTGTGAATTAACTTTAAATGGATTGTAAATATATGACTTGGAACTCTTATAACTTAGACCAAGAAGCCCAAAAACTAGTCCTCAAACATCGTGACAAAAAAGGGGTAATTGGTCAATCACACAAAATGCGAACTACTGTAGCTTATGGTTTAGAGCGCTTTTGGGGTGAACAATTAAGATTATTAGGTAAAAATGACGTTAAAGAACGTACAAAAGGTGAATATTGGCGCGATACTTGGAAAACTTTTGTGACAATCATGAATAATGCAGGAATTAAACTTCCTAAAGAAGATGTTAATGGCAAGAACACCCAAGAAATACAAACCTATGCTGCTAAATTATGGGAATTTCCCATTGAAGACCAAAGAATATGTTTAGCCGTACTTACACAATTTTGTGACAGCTTAGTTTGGTGGACTCAACGTTATAAGAAATCAGGAGATAGTGATGCCGAATAGCAATGAAGTTCCCTTAATGTTTCAAGCACCAGTCACCGGGCGGGGACAAATTCAATATATTCAGCAGCCCGAAAAATCTGCCAGATGGGTTGATGAATGGGTAGAAGCTGCTGCAACTAAATCTCCTCAATTTAGCGCTAATGTAAAAACCAAAGAATATAAAATTACCTGGCGGTTTGTTTCTAACAGTGGACAAGATGACGATATAATTCGGCCAGTTATCGCTGCTAAGGGATTTCCCTATTATCCCGGTGCAAGTATGAAAGGTGCTTTTTTACGTGCTTGTACTTCCCAAGAAGCACAAAGATACTGCGGTAGTCAAGTTTCTAGTAATGAAACCCAACCGGGAATCCTTCGCTTTCATGGTGCATATCCCAAAGATGATAGTTGGTGTGAACAACCATTAATTGATGTAGTTCATCCTCAGCAAGATTGGCAAGTTAAAAATAGTGAATCTCATTCAGCATTTCTGCAAATATCTCTTTACAAGCCTACTTTAGTTTTTGGTATTTCTAGCACTATTAAAATAACCGAAAGTGAATGGGAAACTATCTGGACTATTTGGGATAAAGCTATAGAAAGGGGTATTGGTTCTAGAGTTAGTGCTGGTTATGGTCAACCTATTAACCACCGAGAAACTAAACTAATTACTGTTAATTTAGAAGGACAAGGATTAGCATCACAATTAATCGATAAAAGTGGTGAATTTCGTCCTAATATATTTAAAGCTGCTTTACGTGGTCATACACTGCGTTTATTTAGCGCTATAACTGATGAGAATACAGCAGAGGAATTAACTAAAGAACTCTGGGGAGGATTTGCAGGTGCTAATGGTGCAATAGTTGGGCATTTAGGAATTGCATTTAATCCCGTTGATTTAGAACTGGATGAATTTAGATATAACAGAAGCGTTATCATGCCTGTTTATCAATTAAATGCAGGAACTTTGCATATTCTATGCATGGGTAATTTTGCAGATGAATATAAAAAGGAATTAAAAACATTAGTAACACAAATTCTCAAATTTTCTATGCTTTTAGGAGGTTTTGGGAAATCATGGCGAAGAATTGATCATCGAATATTCTTCCCAGAATATTTAAAAAATGGCAATAAACCAATGATAGGTTGTCATTGGGAATTTAAAAAACCATCAAATAACTACTATTTTCCTGTCAATAATCTTAAACATATAACTAATATTCTTGATGGTGTTCAGAAAACAGTTAATAATTGGCTGATATTCAAAGGCAAAACCCCAAGTAATCAAGTAAATTCATGGCGTGAATCTTTTCATCCTCAGAAGGTGCAGGTTTGGGGACGCATTGCCCAAGATGAAGATGATAGTTTAGCTGTGAGATGGTTTCATGGTAATTATCAAGGAAGTCAGTCAATTAAAGATTCTAGACTGACAGGTAAAATGGGTAATATTGGTAGAATTTACCATCGAATGTACCCACACTATATGAAAAACACAAATAATGAGATGAACCGCAAAGGTAGAGAATATATAGAGTTAATAACAATCTTTCCAGATAAAAATGATGAGAAAACACAAGGTTTTTTAACCTTTTTAGCCACGACTGAATCGGAATTTACTAAACTTTGGGGAGAATAAACATGAGTATTTGGATTGTGACTACTGGTAATAGTGATATTATCCTCAAGCATGATAAAACTTGGGGAAGGTTACACAACGAAGCAAGCGATCATCTAGAATGTTCAGATTTTGCCTCTGCTTCACGAGTAAATTCTGATGATAAAGAAGCTGGATATACAGTACCAGCTAGGGTATTAGGTATAGTTTATGCAAAACAATTACAAGAATGCTATGAAGATGATTTAAACTTTCCTCTTCTTGATACATATTGTAAATATTTTACAGATAAAAATATCATAATTGAAAAAATAATTATTCTTCTGACAGACCAATCTCAAATATTTAGTAGTGAAGAACAAAGACTTCACCAAAAATCTCCCTATTGGAAAGACACTTCCACACTTAAACCTCTATTTGAATGGTATTTTCAACATCAACAATTTACGTGTAAACCAGAATTTAAAGATTTAATTCCCCATCAAAATTCTCCAGGTGTTGATAATTGGGATACTACTTTATCACTGGTAGAATCGAAATTACAAGAGTTAGAAGTTGATGCAAGTCAGGAAGTTTATGTTAGTCATCAAGCAGGAACACCAGCAATATCTTCTGCTGTCCAGTTTGTAACTTTAGGGAAATTTAAAAAAGTTCAGTTTTTAGTTAGCAATGAATACTTTGATGAAGAAGATTATCAACTAAAATCTAAATATGATAGTATTCAAAGCTCTCGCTATCAGCGTGGTATGCAGATTCAAAAAGCAAAGCAGCTAATTATTAAAGGACTACCTGCTGCGGCTAAGGAAGTATTGATAGGAATCGCTAATGAACAAACAATAGAAAAAATAAATCAAATAGTTGATTTGTTTAATATCAAAAGTTCTCTAGTCTCAGGTCAAGAGTTTGAAGTTAAAGCGTCTATTGATAGAATAGTTACTGCTCTTGATTTAGTTGAAATCTTTTTTAAACAAGAAAATTATATTCAGGGAGTAGCTATTCTAAATGCTACTCAAGAGACATTTTTAAAAGCTGCTATTATTTCTCAAACCAAAAAGATTTATGAACGTCCTATAGCATTGTCAAATATTGTAGGTTGGGACAAGTATGGTTTATTTATTAAACCTCAAAACACTATCAAAAACTTACTCAATCTGCAAAATCCATTGGAAATTTTAAACCAATTAAAATTTCCTAATCCTATTCCTGGTGATTTTAATTCTAAATTCTGGGAAAAATACCAGAATCAAAAAGATAGTACTTTAAAATTAAATAATAGTACGCAGTTCCAATGGCTATGTGAACTCAGACAGGATTTTAAAGCATGGGGACTTTTGGAATGGTCATGTCGATACAGAAGAGAAGAAGATGACCTTCGCAACCAATTATTACATAATTTACTAGGTGTAAATCAGCAAGAAGTACGTGATTATTTATTAGGATATAATCAGGATTCCATTAAACGTTTTTTAGGAAACATAAAGCAGGTAAAGAATGGTTCTGAAGAAATAACTAATGAAGCTTATCAAGCTTATTCTCAAGATGTCAAATTACCTTTTCTCAAAGCTTTAAAACTCTTTGGACTGTGGAGACAAGAAGTAAACCAGAATAAATTAGAGATGAAACTTCAAGAAATAGCTGATTCTCTTATTTGATTGCTGAGAGGTTGTTTGAAAAGTAGTTGGTTGTGATTTTAGGCACTTGTTGATCCCCCCTAACCCCCCTTAAAAAAGGGGGGAACTGGAATTAGATTCCTCTTTTTTAAGGGGAGCAACTGCGTTGGGCGGCCCTGCTGTAGGTCTTGATACCAATTCTGTATGAAGATGCGCCAAACTACATGAAGAACGAACCGCAAAGGACACAAAGAAAGAAAGAAAGAAAGAAAGAAAATTTGGCGCAGCCTCACAAAGAAATGGTACGAGGCGGAGCTTTACAGGTTGACTTTTATCTTAAGTTTAGACCAATGGCATCTTGCCCATCCCACAAGAGCCATTCTTTTAGTTAATTAATTGTGAGCGATACCTTCTTCACGAGCTGCACGTTGCACAGCCGCAGCAACCGCAGTGACGACGCGCTCATCAAAGACTGAAGGAATAATATGCTCTCGATCCAAGTCTGAAGGTTTCACTAAGGAAGCGATCGCACTTGCAGCTTCGAGGTACATTTTGATGGTAATTGTCTGTGCCCGACAATCTAAAGCACCACGGAATACCCCAGGAAAAGCGAGGACGTTATTAATTTGATTTGGGTAGTCACTGCGACCGGTGGCGATGACAGCAACATCTTTGCTGATTAATTCTGGCTGAATCTCTGGAATGGGATTTGCCATTGCAAACACAATTGGATCTTTGGCCATCGATTGCACCATTTCTGGTGTCAAAACTCCCGGTGCGCTGACTCCAATAAACACATCTGCCCCTTGCATCGCACCCGCTAAGGTACCTTGACCTTTGACGGCAAATTCGAGTTTTTCTGCGGTCAAATCGGTGCGACTGTTAGAGATAATCCCTTTAGAGTCGCACATCCAGATTTTTTCTGCTCCAGCTTTACGGAGTAACCGAGCGATCGCTACTCCCGCCGCCCCAGCACCATTAATCACGATCTTGATTTCTGCTAAGGACTTATGTACCAGCTTGAGGGAATTAAACAAGGCGGCTAAGGTGACAATTGCTGTACCGTGCTGATCATCGTGAAAAACGGGGATATCTAACTCTTCGCGCAATCTCTTTTCAATTTCAAAGCAGCGAGGTGCAGCAATATCCTCTAAATTCACACCCCCAAATACGGGAGCAATATTCTTAACTGTTCGGATAATCTCTTCTGTATCTTGGGTGGCGAGACAGATGGGAAAAGCATCCAGCCCCGCAAATTCCTTGAACAGCATTGCTTTGCCTTCCATGACTGGTAGGGCGGCGGCTGGTCCAAGATTTCCCAAACCCAAAATGGCACTACCATCGGTAACAATGGCAACAGTGTTTTGTTTGATGGTTAAGTTATAAACTTCCTCTGGATCTTGAGCGATCGCTGTACAAATTCGACCGACTCCGGGCGTGTAAGCCATTGCCAAATCGGAAACACTCTTTAGGGGTATTCTGCTGACAATGCTGATTTTGCCACCACGATGCAAATTAAAGGTGCGATCGTAGACACTGAGTAATTTGATGTCTGGCAATGCTTTGACTGCTTGCACAATGGTTTCAGCGTGTTCGGTACTAGCAGCATCTACAGTCAGATCGCGGGTAGACTCTTTGCGGGTTTGCTCGATTAAATCAATTTGACCGAGATTACCACCAGTGGTGGCGATCGCTTGGGTTATCGATGCCAACATCCCTATACGATTGGGAATCTGCAAGCGCAGTGTCAAACTAAAACTAGAATTAGGAGTTAGGTTTGTCATGTTGATTTTAGATTTTAAGTTTTAGATTTTATATTGAATTGAGACAAAAACTAAAATTTGAGATTTGTAGTCAATAGAAACATTTTTTATTTATACCAATGGGTTGCCAATATAAATGAGTAACAATTTAGTAATTGTACCCAAATACACCAGATATTTTTTAAAAATTTTATCTATGTAAATATTTGTATTTTTCAAATTACTTGTATTAAGCCTTACTAAGTTTAACCCTGAATAAACTCCGTGTGTTCTTTTGAATTTAACCCTTGTTGCAGCACCGCTAAAACTGTCGTCATGTCTCTTGTAATGAGTGAGGTGACAGCTAACCACAAACCTGGAAATATTCTACTTTTAATTACACCATCTACATCTGCGACGAGTGGCAAATATTCACCATTTTGCAAACAAAACCAGTCGAGTTTATTCTCTAAAGTTTGCCAGACGATGTATTCCTGTACTCCGTTGCGACGGTAGGCACGTTTTTTGTCGTACAAATCAATCGATGCACTACTGGCTGCTACTTCTGCTACTAATTCCGGTGCGCCTTCTATGTAATCATCTTCACTGATTTGTGCCTGTCCCCTGGCTGGTTTTTCTATCAACAGCAAAACATCAGGCTGTGGTTCATTGTCTAAATCTAAGCGCACGGTAGCATTGTCGCCTAGTTCTACGCTTGGAGTCGAAACTTTGTAATTCCCTAACCAGATAATTAAGTTTCCATGAGGTAAACCATGACTTCTAAAACGCAGAGGTGATGCCACGTAGACTACTCCTTCAATTAATTCTGCTTTTTTATTGGGCATTGCTGTATAACGACGCTCGAATTCGTGGCGGGTTAAGCGATCGCCACTTTCTAAAGGAGGGATGGAAGCGCTATTATTTAAGCCATGTTCCACAGAAGCCGCCATTACCTGATTCCTCATCCGCAGGAGTTGTAATTTGAATTTAACATATCGCGGAAGTCCCACCCTCAACTCTTAGTAGGGTAAGGATTGCATCTGGTATTGATTTTTTGCACCACTCAAAAATAAATATCAAGTCCTGGAGGCTATTCCCGATGAATAGGGAAGCCCCGTCCGTCTTAGGTTGGGGTAGTTCACCATAAGCGATCAACACGCTCACATACTGAAAATTCTCACGAAAAAACGCCCCCCATTTCTGGAGGGCGCTTTTTATTTAGCTAAACTTCAGTATTAACCGTTGATAGCAGGAGCAGTCATTGCTACAGGTGTAACTTCACCAGCAGCCAAATCGAGGGGGAAGTTGTGAGCGTTACGCTCGTGCATTACTTCCATACCCAAGTTAGCGCGGTTGATTACGTCTGCCCAGGTGCTGATGACGCGACCTTGGGAGTCAATGATTGATTGGTTGAAGTTGAAACCGTTCAAGTTGAACGCCATTGTGCTGATACCCAAAGCGGTGAACCAGATACCGACGACAGGCCAAGCTGCGAGCAAGAAGTGCAATTGACGGCTGTTTTGAAAGGATGCGTATTGGAAAATTAAACGACCAAAGTAGCCGTGGGCTGCAACGATGTTGTAGGTTTCTTCTTCTTGTCCGAACTTGTAACCGTAGTTTAATGATTCGGTTTCGGTGGTTTCACGCACCAAGGAAGAAGTTACTAGAGAACCGTGCATTGCTGAGAACAATGAACCCCCGAATACACCAGCCACACCTAACATGTGGAAGGGGTGCATCAAGATATTATGTTCGGCTTGGAACACAATCATGAAGTTGAAGGTTCCAGAGATACCCAAAGGCATACCATCAGAGAAAGAACCTTGACCGATTGGGTAGATCAAGAATACTGCACAAGCAGAAGCCAAAGGTGCGCTATAAGCTACGCAGATCCAAGGACGCATACCTAAGCGGTAAGAAAGTTCCCACTGACGACCCAGGTAGCAAGCGCAACCAATCAAGAAGTGGAAAACTACTAACTGGTAAGGACCGCCATTGTACAACCACTCATCAAGAGAAGCAGCTTCCCAGATTGGGTAGAAGTGCAAGCCGATAGCGTTTGAAGAAGGAACAACTGCACCAGAGATGATGTTGTTTCCGTAGATCAAAGAACCTGCAACTGGTTCGCGGATACCATCGATGTCCACAGGAGGAGCAGCGATGAAGGCAATTACGAAGCAGGTGGTTGCAGCTAGCAGGGTAGGAATCATCAAAACGCCGAACCAACCGATGTATATCCGGTTTTCGGTGCTGGTGATCCACTCGCAAAAGCGATCCCATACGTTAGCGCCAGAGCGCCGTTGTAAGGTTGTGGTCATGGTTTTATAAGTGCTATATGGTGTGTTGTTAAAAATGGAACAAGCGGATTAATTTTGCCTGTTGAAATATAGTCTAGATGACATTTACTTGGATGCGATGTGTGACTTAATATTCTGTAACAGAATTTTTTAACAAGCTGATAGAACTATAAAGTTTTCCTACTAGGAAATAATAATAAAAGTAGTAAATTGAAGCTTTATAAGCCACTTCAACACCAAGCTAGCTATTACTTTCAATGATGCGATCGCCTACTATGTAGTATGTCAAGTTTAAATTTATAGGTAAGCAAGTTCGTAGTCAGGACTTTAGCCCTTATTTACTAAGCACTTTAGTGCTTACTACAAACCCTCAAAACTAACTTGATAAAGCACTACACTGTGGCGGAAGTTTGCCTAGCTTTCAGAAGGGGCTTAATCAATTGTCTGGCTAATTGAGATGGTAAGTAGATTTCTGCCGTACTGTAATAGTTCCCTTCACACTTCTTTACAATCAGCCCGGGGGAAAAATTTTAAGTCTTGATCAAATCTTAAAATGCCCCCCTAGAGGATTGCAGTTTTTATCTTAATAGGTTTTATTAAAAAGTTACATCTCTTAAATAATCTTTACGAGTCTACAGGAAATAGTTAGGCTCAGTTTTTCGCTGCTAATACAGTCCGATTCGTTTTCACCAAACAAAAATCTATCTTTAAAGAGGGAATCCATGTTATCAGGTTTTTCGCGTGTTTTCAACGATAGTTCCAGAAACGTTAGACGTAAAGTTATCAATATTTATGCATTCCTGATTAGCGTGAATATTTTGGTTTGGGTAGTTGCGCTCATTGCATTCCACAGCTACCCTCTTCTACTTGGCACTGCCGTATTAGCTTATAGCTTTGGTCTACGTCATGCTGTGGATGCCGATCATATTGCAGCCATTGACAATGTTACTCGTAAATTGATGCAGGAGAACAAACGACCTGTTGCTGTTGGGTTCTTTTTCTCACTGGGTCATTCCACCATTGTAGTTTTAGCCTCTATTGCGATCGCTTTGACCGCCGCAACCATCCAAAAGGACTTTCCTAACTTTCAAAAGGTTGGTGGGTTAATTGGTACTAGTGTTTCTGCACTTTTCCTACTGGCAATTGCAGCAATTAATATGGTGGTTCTCTGGGATGTCTATAAAACCTTCCAAAGCGTCAAGCGGGGAGGAACCTACGATGATCAGTCCTTAGATGAATTTTTAAACCAACGTGGGCTATTAGGTCGCTTCTTCCGTCCCTTGTTTCGGCTGATCGATAGTAGCTGGAAAATGTACCCTTTGGGGTTTCTTTTCGGTTTAGGCTTCGACACCGCGACTGAGGTAGGATTGCTTGGGATCTCTGCAAGTCAGGCGGCTAAAGGTCTACCGATTTGGTCGATCTTATTGTTCCCAGCTTTGTTCACAGCAGGTATGTCTCTAGTTGACACTACTGACGGGATTTTAATGCTTGGTGCTTATGGCTGGGCTTACGTCAAACCAATCCGCAAGCTCTACTACAATATGACCATTACCTTTGTTTCTGTACTGGTCGCTGTAATCATTGGCGGGATTGAAGCTCTGAGCATCATTGGCGATCAGTTAGAACTGAAAGGTTCGTTTTGGGATTTTATTAGTGAACTAAGTGATAATTTTGGCACAATTGGCTACTTGATCATTGGCATCTTTGTATTAAGTTGGTTACTCTCGACTTTGATCTACAAAGTTAAAAAGTACGATGAGTTGGAGGTAACTACCACTACAACCCCTAAGCAGATAAGGGATAAGGGAATAGATACAAATCAAAGAAAATGATCAATATTACGCGTGGACAAGGGCTAGAGCAAGTATCCGACTTTGATTTGCAAATTCAAGTTGACTTTAAAAATCAAAGTAGATGTAGGGCAAACTACCTTCAGGAGCTAATAACCAAACAGCGTAGAAACAGATGGGGACGAAGACTAGCTTCAGAGGCCAGTTAAACTCTAACTTCAGGATTCGGTTGAAAGCATAGACTACAGCCATAAGTGCAGCGATCGCTAGAAGTACCCAAGTTAGTTGGGATTGGCTCATATTTAAGGCTTCCACATAGACCTTTTGGGCAAACTGGGCGTCAGCCGGATAACCCCAAAGATGCCGAAATACCAAAGAAGAGTCTTGGAGATTAGGTAGACGAAACCAAATCCAAGAGGTAAAAACCATCAGTTGGGTTAAGAACCAAGCGACAAAGATACCCAGAGGATTTTGCCAGAATTGTTCTAGATTTTCAACGCGATCGCTAAAAGCATCTGTAAGTCGATGAACCACCAAAGCTAATCCGTGAAATATACCCCAAACTACATAACCCAAAGCAGCACCGTGCCAGATACCAGCGATTAACATGATAAAAAATAAATTCCAGCAGGTACGGACTAAACCCCGACGGGAACCACCCAAAGGAAAGTAGACATAGTTACGCAGCCAATCTCCTAGAGTGATATGCCAGCGCCGCCAAAATTCTCCAATATTGGTGCTGAAATAAGGAAAGTCGAAATTCTCAGGTAGAACCAAGCCGAAAAGCAAAGCACTACCACGGGCAATGTCTACATAGCCGTTGAAATCTAGATATAACTGCAAGCCGTAGGCAAATGTAGCTAACCAGAGATCGGTACTACCCGCCCGTTGCAAATTACCAAAACATAAATCGACAAAAATTCCCAGGTGATCTGCAAAAATACCTTTTTTGACTGCGCCCCTAGCAATCAACCACAGCGCCTCAGCTACTCGATCGCTACTGGGTAATTCTAGTGTATTGAATTGATTTGCTAAGTTGTGGTAGCGCGTAATCGGGCCTGAAATAAGTTTGGGGAAGAATAATTTGTATGTGGCAAACTTGAGAAACTGATCGGTAGCAGGGGCACCACGATAGACATCTATTAAATAAGCAATGCATTCAAAGGTGAAAAAGGAAATTCCCAAGGGTGCAATCAACTTAAAAGAGCTATCTGGTGAGTTTGTTTGTACATGAAAAACAAACTTAAATAAAGGGGTAAAATACTTAAAAACTAATAACAGTAAAACATTTAGAGTTATGCCCAGCCACAAAAGTTTTAGACGACGACGATTCCAATCACCTTGGGCAAATTGCCACTCTTCATTAGAAATTTGCCAGTCAAGAGAATGTTTTCCTGGTGATGTGTTTTTTCCAATCTCCAGTCCCACACGGAAATTAATAAACGTCAATGCTAATACTAATGGTATGTACTGGGTTTGCAAAGATGCGTAGAAAACCAAACTAGCAATTAGCAGCGTCCATAATCGCAATTTCTGTTGTGCTAAAGACCAGTAAATTCCTAAAACACTCAATAAGAACAGCCCATAGAAAATTGATATAAAGTTCATTTTTTAATCATTTGTTATTAGTCATTAGTTATTGGGCATTGAGCACTTGTACTGAGCGGAGTCGAAGTATTGGGCATTGGTTATTCTCCTCATCTCCCCAGTCCCCAGTCCCCAGTCCCCAGTCCCCAGTCCCTACTTCACTGGCCAAGGAATCATCGGATCGATAGCCAGCTTTTTCGAGACTTCGTATGCGCCAAAGCGGTTGAGGTGACTAGGATCAGAAAAGAAGTCATTTGTTTTTATCCACTGTTGGCTCAAATCACGATAAATAAAGTTGGGATTAGTAGCCAAATGCAACATATATTGCTGAAATTGTTGCTCATATTGTCTACGCACTGGATCTAAATAATCTGCCGTCAGAGGCATATTGACAAACACTAAGGAAATTTTTTGAGACTGAGTAAACTGAAGCACTTCAAGAAGTGCAGCATCTTGCTGTCCTTCTACTTGGAAAGATTTATAATCATTGTCGTAATTTCCCGGAACTCTAGAATGTTTTTGATAGTATCTGGTGGGATTGAAGCGAATAGACAAAGGTAGAAAGCCATCAAAGTCAACTGCTTGCTGGGAAGTACTCTCATCTGAAGCACCGTCTGTTAGCTGTTTTTCTGATGCAACTGTCTGATTGTGTCCAAGTTTCAAAAGTTGTTTTTGCAGTAAACTTTTAATTTGATCGCGGTTTTGATAGCTAGCAGAAACAGATGCTAGAGCCTGATTTAACGACTGGTTGATAGCTTCATAAGTACTGATCTCCGGTTTTTCTTCGGTTGTCTTTTTTGCTCCTGAATTCACCGGATTTTCTGGCAAATCATTGCTACTTGTAGTTGTTGGTGTTTTTTGGAATGCTTGTTTATAACCAGCTGATGCAGCGATGGATTTAAAGGTAATATCCTCGCGTCCACCGTTGAAAGCACGGGCCCCATCTCCCCAGATAATTATTTTGGGTAGTTCTGATGGTTCGAGTACGTGGCGAATCACAAAGTCTACAACTTGTGCGGTAGCACCGTTGATCCCAAAGTTAAACACGTCTAGATTTGGATAGCCCTGAGTCGCTAAAGCTTTAGAAAGGGCTGCTGGATCTACTCCTCTGAGAGCGCGGGAGGAGCCGATAATTAACACATCTGGCGGACTACCAGTTCTAGCTAAACGCTGTTTATACAGTGCTAGTTGCTCGTCTAACTGCCTGACATTGAAACTTGGTATCTGCGATCGCGCTGCTAAAAGAATAGCTGTTGCGGTGGCTTTTTCCTTCAGTGGTGCGGCTGCTAAATTATCTGTGGGAGTATTATCACTTTGGGTAAATTCCGAAGCGTTAAATACAGAACTCTGATTTGGAGGCGATTTTGTCTTAGAAGTGCTGGGAAAAAATGTCGTTTTCTCACTCTGATTTTTCCCAGATGTCAAAGATGCCTTGTGCCCAGAAGATGATGGGATGGTGACACTAGCAACTTTTAGTGAACTTGGCGTATTAAGTGCAATAATTCGACCCAATACCCAATCAGTTTGGAGGGTAAGCAATAATCCTAGTGTTCCCCAAACTAGGGCAATCTTAATTCCTTGAACATCTTGGTTATGTTCTGCTGGCTGGTTGCTTTCAGTAAATAGCTGGCTTTTCAACAGGAATTTTTTCGCTGTTGAACTCGCCGTTGCCATCCAATCTCGCGCTACTTCGGTTACAAAATTTTGAACTTCTTCTGTGGTTAAGTCTGGGCGCAAAATTGGCTCACTAGTCTCAGGGGTTACTAAATCGTTAATGTATATAGAAGTAGCAGCAAATTCTGGGGTTGCTTGTGGCACTAAACGTTGGCGCTGCTCAATATCAAGGCCATAATGCCAAAAAGGTTCTTTATTCCCAGCGCGGCGACCGTAGACACGTACTCCCATAATACCGGGAATTTTTAACTGGCGGATAAACTGCGTAATTTTACTTGCTACTTGTTGACGCGCTGGACAAACAGGTGCATCACACATAATGTGCAATAAATCATTTTTGAGGAGGAGCAGTACGCGAATTCCCCCTGTTAATAGCCGCCAATCCAAGTCAGGATTGAGTAAGCGTTCCAGTAAAAATACGATCGCTGGTTCATCGCCAGTATTGGCCAAATCTAGGGGTGAAGTGGCAAAAGCGGGATGCTTGGCTGCGGGTAAAGCTACCCAATCAATCCAAGTTGGTT
Source organism: Nostoc sp. (assembly GCF_036917135.1). Classification (GTDB taxonomy): domain Bacteria; phylum Cyanobacteriota; class Cyanobacteriia; order Cyanobacteriales; family Nostocaceae; genus Nostoc. The sequence continues at coordinate 429,051 of NZ_JBALEA010000023.1, forward strand.
GTTTATCACCTGCTTTTTGTCCGTAGACGGTGGCGGCGAGAATGCCTTGAGGTGCGATCGCTTCTAGCTGGGGTAAAATTGCCTCTAAACACACTCCCTTATCTGGAATTGGGGCAGTTCCTAAGTGATCAAAAGCTGGGGTGCAAAAGATATGTAGCGTTGATTCTTTCAGAGAAACTTGGACAGCAACTTTTAACCCTAACAATACCTCAGTTAATAATCGCGCGATCGCTTGGACATCTCCCCAACGCGCCCACTCCTTCAGCATTACCTCTGGTGGTGTCAAATCCACCCGCAGCAACCAATCAGGGGCAGTTTCTCCCCTCACCTGAGAAACAATTACGGCATCTTGGTAGCCAGCAAGCTTGAGATAACGCAACTTTTGGGCTATGGGTTCAGCAAGCAATGATGCATCAGGACTATAGCTCGATTGGCAAAATATCCACAGGCGATTTTCTTCTGGCTCAGAATTCTTTGGCTGATGTAGCTTAATCTTTGCTTGTACCGATACACCTAATGTACTCAGAGTTTCGCTGAGATATCTAGCGATCGCCTCTGGGTTGCCTTGGCGTGCCAAACTTTCGTTAGAGACAATTAGCGCCCCACCCGGTTGGTTTGATTTTTCTGAGTCTGCTAGCAGCGCTTGCTGCACCTGATCCAGATGCTGATCTATTTGATTCAAGTGAACCCGATGACACCAATTGGGGCGCTGTTCCCCTTTTCTTCGGCCATAGACAAATACTTGATATATTGAGGTTTGTTCGCTGTTTGTGAGGACATCTAAGTTTGTTTGCTGTAGTGCTTGCAGCAAGTCAGACAAAGTACGCCAACGCTGCGGACATTCCGTACCTTCACAAAGAATATGAAGATCATTTCCCCGCAACTGGACTTTCACCCCGAAACTGTTGATCCCTGTTGCTTGGCTTACCCATTGCACTAAGGATTGCTGGCGATCTGGTAATACTGTTTTCATGGGAAGTTAAATTTACAGGAAGCGATTGTTGGGGGATAGTGCCTGCACTTGTAAACTAGAACCATCTGTCTATCACACTCTGACGGTTTTTTTTAACAATTTTGTTACCTTCGTAGCTCACAAAATCGGCCAAGATAGTCTTGTACAGGTTGCAAGTCTGACTAATGTTGAGTTTTGCGTTTATTTTACTAATAGGGAGTCAAAATTCAGAAGTTAGGAGTTAGGAGTTAGAAGTTAAGAGTCAGGAATCAGAATAATTCTATATCACTGGCTGATGACTTGTTTTTTAAGACCAGACTCGCTTTCCCATGTGCTAACGCCCCTGATGAGCGAAACAGACAATATGTTTATCTCATTTAAACCCCATGCCTTGATCGTTGGAGTCATCTTAACTCCTAACTCTTGACTTCTAACTCCTAACTCCTTTTTACTCATAATTCCCATAACCAAAAATTAGCAATGCCTCCTACCAACCAACAGTCTTCACCTAAACCCGCATCCAATCTGGATTTATTTACCATTCCCCCGTCGTTCCTTTTACAAATAGGTACAGCGTCTATATTACTGCTGCTGATTAGCGGAAAAACTACAGCAAGAGCGCTAGAAGCCATAGGAGAAGCCAGTGAAGAATTATTTCGAGGCGATCGCCTACCCAACCTAGATTTCCCAGATGAACACGAAATCAATCAAGATGAGAAGATATACACCAAATAATTATTTGCTCAGGAACAACCCAGTGAGCATTAAGTGCAAAACCTAGAACCGTAAACAGTAATTAGCTTTACAAGAATAGAGAATATGGGTTCCCTTTTATACTCTTCGTCTCAAACTGCGGATATATACCCGGTGTCGGAATTATTTTTGCGCCATCGTCTCCAGGTAGTGGAAGAATTGTGGGAGTCAGTTCTCCGGCAAGAATGTGGTCAAAATATGGTAGATTTGTTGCGGCAGTTGCGCGATTTATGTTCCCCAGAAGGACAAGCAACAAATGACCAAGCATCCTCAGCCGTCAAATTAATTGAACAACTAAATATCAACGAAGCAATTCGCGCGGCTCGGGCTTTCGCTCTGTATTTTCAGTTGATTAACATCATAGAGCAGGAATACGAACAACGGCAGCAGTTGAGCCGCTATGAAGCAGAAACAGAGGAAGTAGAGCCGCAAACACCAGCCAATGTCAACTATTCCTCCAATCAAAGAGAAGATGACGCACCTGTTAGCAAGGGAATCGCAGCAGACTTCCTCAGAAAGAATTATGTAGAAAAAGCGCCAGTCAAACCAAAAGGTACTTTCGCTGCCTTGTTTCCCTATTTATTCAAACTGAATGTACCACCCCAGCAAATTCAACGTCTAATTGCACATCTGGATGTGCGTCTAGTTTTCACAGCGCACCCGACGGAAATTGTTCGTCATACCATCCGGGATAAGCAGCGACAGGTGGTGCAGCTTTTGCAAAAGCTAGATGCTTTGGAAAACCATTCTGGGGCGACACCAGGGGCATATCCTTGGGAAGCAGCAGATGTGCGGGAACAATTGCTCGAAGAAATTCGCCTGTGGTGGCGCACAGACGAACTTCACCAGTTCAAACCCACGGTGCTAGATGAAGTAGATTATGCCCTGCACTACTTCCAAGAAGTTTTATTTGATGGCATTCCCCAACTTTATAAGCGTTTCAAACACACTCTATCCAATACCTTTCCTTGGCTAGAGCCACCAAGTAAAAACTTTTGCTCTTTTGGCTCCTGGGTAGGCTCAGATAGAGATGGGAACCCATCAGTCACACCGGAAATCACCTGGAAAACGGCTTGCTATCAGCGCAAAATGGTGCTAGGGAGATATATTCAGTCAGTGAAAAATCTGATTGAATTGTTGAGTGTGTCGATGCACTGGAGCGATGTCTTACCAGATTTACTGGAATCTCTAGAATTGGATCAATCCCAGTTGAGTGAGGTATATGACGCATTGGCACTGCGTTATCGACAAGAACCCTATCGACTGAAACTGGCTTATGTGCTGAAACGGCTGGAAAATACTCGCGATCGCAATCTAGCTTTGTACAATCGAGAAACGCCAACAAATCAAGATAGTCCCCTGTATCTTTCGGGAGACGATTTTTTAGCAGAACTGCGGATGATTCAGCGCAACTTGACAGAAACAGGTTTAAGCTGTCGAGAATTAGAAAATCTGATCTGTCAGGTAGAAATTTTTGGCTTTAACTTGACACAGCTAGATATTCGTCAAGAATCATCGCGCCACGCCGATGCACTCAACGAGATCCTGGAATACCTGCAAATATTACCTCAACCTTACAACGAACTCTCTGAAGAGCAAAGAGTCGCTTGGCTCACCGGAGAACTACAAACCCGGCGGCCATTAATTCCGGGAGAATTGCCATTTTCCGAAAAAACCAACGATGTCATTGAGACTTTTCGCATCGTGCGATCGCTGCAACAAGAATTTGGTCTCAACATCTGCCAAACTTACATTATCAGCATGTGCCGCGACGTCAGCGACGTGCTAGAAGTATTGCTGTTAGCTAAAGAAGCCAGACTTTTTGACCCCGCCATAGCTGTGGGAACCATTCAAGTAGTCCCCCTATTTGAGACAGTAGAAGACTTACAACGCTCCCGAAGCGTCATGCGGAAACTATTTGAACTCCCGTTATATCGCGCTTTGTTAGCAGGTGGCTACCAACAAACAAAAGCAGAGGATACCAATGAAAATTCATCCTCCCCTGCCTCCCCTGCCTCCCCTGCCCCTCGGTCACTGAGCGTAGCCGAAGTGCTACTCCCCTGCTCCCCTGACTCCTCCCCCCTCCCCCCGAACTTACAAGAAGTAATGCTGGGGTATTCTGACAGCAACAAAGACTCTGGTTTTTTAAGTAGCAACTGGGAAATTCATAAAGCCCAAAAATCACTGCAACAAATAGCCGAAAACTATGATATAAGTTTGCGGATTTTCCACGGACGCGGCGGTTCTGTGGGGCGGGGTGGTGGTCCTGCTTACGAAGCGATTTTGGCTCAACCGGGTCATAGTATCAATGGGCGAATCAAGATTACCGAACAAGGAGAAGTTTTGGCTTCCAAATACTCCTTGTTGGACTTGGCATTATACCACATGGAAACCATCACCACTGCTGTAATTCAAGCTAGTTTGCTGCGAACAGGGTTTGATGATATTGAACCCTGGAATGAGATTATGGAAGAATTAGCCGCGCGATCGCGTCAACATTATCGTGCCCTAATCTATGAACAGCCTGATTTTGTTGACTTCTTCCACGAAGTAACTCCCATTGAAGAAATTAGCCAGTTGCAAATTAGTTCCCGTCCCGCCCGCCGTCCATCTGGTAAGAAAGATTTAAGCAGTTTGCGAGCTATTCCTTGGGTATTTAGCTGGACACAAACCCGGATTTTGCTTCCTTCCTGGTATGGCGTTGGCACAGCTCTACAAGAATTCTTAAACGAAGAACCAGAAGAACATTTGAAATTACTGCGCTACTTTTACGTTAAGTGGCCATTTTTCAAGATGGTGATTTCTAAGGCCGAAATGACCTTGGCAAAAGTCGATATGCAAATGGCACAGCACTATGTGCAGGAATTGTCAAAACCAGAAGATAAACTTCGTTTTGCCAAAGTTTTTGACCAAATTGCCAGCGAGTTCTATCTCACAAGGGATTTGGTGTTAAAAATCACCGATCACAATCGACTATTAGATGGTGATCCTGTATTGCAACGATCTGTGCAGTTACGCAATGGCACAATTGTCCCCTTGGGATTTATCCAAGTTTCACTACTCAAGCGCCTACGGCAATCCCAAAATATTAGTGCTACATCTGGCGTAATTCATTCTCGTTACAGCAAAGGCGAGTTACTGCGAGGAGCATTGTTAACTATTAATGGGATTGCTGCTGGGATGAGAAATACAGGTTGATTGGGCATTGGGCATGGGGCATGGGGTATGGGAATGAGGAGAAATGACTAATAACTAATGACTAATGACAAAAAATAGAATTTTAATTTGTACTTTTTTGGCGTTGTCATCAGGTTTTTTTGGTGCTTACACCAGTGGGCAAATTACCATAATGCTCCATAGCCAAAAGTGCCAAAGCCAACCTTGGGGTTTAAAGGAGATGTGCAACGCTTGGATGACACCAGGAGCAATATGGCAAGGTAGCACCACAGGACTATGGACAGGTACTATCTTAGGGGCTTTTGTTGGGGGTTTGGTGACGCGCCAAGCTCGTGATTAGGGGACTGACAAATAAAAAGAGTAATAAGTAATAAGTAATGAGTAATGAGTAATACCCATTACTTATTACTTATTACTCATTACTTCAAAATCAAGACAGACACTTCGGGGTGGGGTTTTTACCTACCTTCAGATACAAGGACTGTTTCGCCCACAAGGGGCGAGGTTTTGAACCTTCACTTTCCCAATAAAAAAATATCCAATTAACTCTTGTGGAGTGGGCGACACGAGAGCCCTATGGACTGGGCGGGCAGGATGCCCACCCCACAATATTAGATAATTTATTTCTTGGAGTTCCCTAGTCTAACGTTCGACAAACCTCTCCCTGCCTTGAACTTTAGTTAAAGTTTATCTCCGAGTCAGAGAGGGACGGTTTTAACTTTGGTGTCAGCAAGGCTGGTAAAATCTACACCATAGCGAAGAAGAGAAAATTACCATGCCTACCGAAACTAATCCAGGGAATCAAACTACCACCGGTGCTGATGCGATTGATGAAGCGATCGCACAGGGAATTGATTTTGATGGTTCTCCCATTCCCCCTGCCAAGCTTGATCTTTATGGTAAAGTCATGGCGCTAGAAGGCAATAGACAGCGCAGTGGCGTATCTAATACCATGCGATCGCGCATTGTCCGAATTGGCGCAAAGCACATTCCCCAGGCAGAACTCGACCAATTACTTGTAGATGCTGATTTCGCACCCCTAAAAGAGAAAGAAATTGCCTTTTTCTATAGTGGCAAATAAATTTTGATGTTTGACAGCAGTTTTGATTTATTTGAAAGATGTTGTCTGAACACAGCCTTGCTCATTGGTGTCAACTTAACGTGAAAGTTGGTAAGCAGATTGCGCTCTAATCGAATACAGGTAGAGACGTAGCACTGCTACGTCTCTACAAGGTTTTGGGTTTTATATATGTACTTCATTTACCTGAAATCTGCTATAAGCAACAATGCTTTGAGACATTAGGGATTTCCAAGAAATAAATTATTCAATTTTGTGGGGTGGGCAACATCAGCGCCCCTAATCATGGGCGGGCGAGACGCCCACCCCACAAGAAATAGTTGGATATTTTTTATTTGGAAGTCCCTTACCTCTACGCCAAAATGTAAAAAGGTGTGTGGAAATAAGTCCAAAATGTATCATTGTTGAGATTTAGATTGATATTTAACAACTCCCAAATCTCGATTTTTGGGAGAAGTGTTAACAAATAAAATGTGTGGAAAAACAGTTTCCGACTCTTGAATTTGTCTTGGTTTTTGTACTTGATGTACCTGTTGACAAACTTACCTTTTTCTGAATTTGTCACCAATAGTTGGAGACTGGGAATAAGATAAAGTTATTGATAAACTGACCCATCAGGCATAATTGCCCCTGCTAAGTTAGTACCAACTAGTTTAACCAGAAGGCGCTCACCAGAGCGAATCCGCGCTCCCGTTAAGTCGGCTCCTCGCAAGTCAGCCCCACTGAGATCGGCTCCAATCAAATTAGCCGCGCGTAAATTCGCCTCCCTGAGATCCGCTAAAAGTAGGTTTGCCCGAAATAAATTTGCTTCAGATAAATTTGCCCCTCTGAGGTTGACTTTGTGCATAAAAGTATCGCTGAGATTAGCACCACTCAAATTGGCATAACTCAAATTTCTGCCAGATAAGTCTTTATTGCTCAAATTCGCCCGACTGTAGTCTTTGCCGCTCAAGTCTGAGTTTTGCCTTGGTTGTTGGTGGGTTGTTTGAGATGGTTTTTCTTGTTGAGGTGGCGGTGAGTTGTGTGTGGTTTGAGATTTGGTTTTTAGAGAGCGCAATTTTTCACGAGCTTCATTTATGGCTTTCAGCTTGTCTTGTGCTTTCTGCTGTAAACGGAGATTGTCTTTAGGAATGCGATCGGGATGCCAAACAAAGACTAAATCTTTGTAAGCCTGGTTCACTTCCTCAAGTGTTGCCCCAGGCTCTAATTCTAAAACTCTATAGTACCGCTCCAGATCGCTCATACGATATTTTGGTGGACAATCAACTTAATTATCAGTGATGAAGCCATCTATTCGCTGCATCTTTTGTCACTCCCCTGCTCATCTTCCCATTTCTCCATTTCTCCATCGAGCGATCGCTCTCAAATATGCTGCAACTGGAATCTGATAAACTTCAATAAAAATCCAAACAATAATTGATAAATGTGATAATAAGGTTAATATCGTCCAAATATAAGGCATCCAGGTAATGGGTTCCTTGAGATTAGCAGGAAAATAGTAAGCTACTATGCCAATTAGAGTCGTGGGAAGAATTACAAAAACAGCTGCTGCTAGTCCATAGCCCCAACCCAATTCCACTCCTTCCAATTGCCCTTCTGTCCAACTAAACCCATTCCAGCGCCAAGTTAAGGGTGGTTGTCTAGAAGGCATCTTGATTTGCTGTAGTTCTAAGTTGACTGTAAAAATCTCTTGGCAAAAGTCACAAGCCATAGCTTCCATCAATGGCATGTGAGAAATCTTGCCTATTCGACAGACTGGGCAGGGGTAAGCTCCATAATAGTCGAAAGATTGGGCTAAGATTTTGGAACTGGGCATAATGAACTGATGATCCTAAAAAGTTAATCTGGTCTATGAGGACTACGGAAGCCACCGCTTAGAGTTCTTTCTGATTACCCTGATTTCAAGAATGGCCATATTCGGAATTTTGATCATTTACACTACCTATTAGTCATGACACAACAATATCTGTAAACTTTTCTAACTTAAGAACCGGGCATGATTTTGAATTTCGCAAAGCTTTACTATTCTTGATCCCCACAGTTTTACTGAGTCTATCGCTTTTTTATGGTTTGTGGGGTCTTGACACCGCCTAATCTTCCTGTTAGTGTTACCTTACTTAGATATAGGTTTTGATTTTTCCAGCAAAAGCCGCACAAATGCTTAACACAAATTCCTACTTTTATTTTTGGTTTAGGGTAGTTCACCGGGAGTGAATTGGGTTTTCTAATGGAAACCGCCCGGTGAACCGCAGAGTCAACTCTGCGGTTTTTGTTGTTTTAAGGAGAATTTCATCGTCATGACTTATTTCATTAACTGGTTTTATCGCTTTTACTTTTGGCTCAGAGTAAGTTCCGGGTAAATAGCGTCATGCCGATGAATCAGAACGCGCCCGGAACTCTTCAAAGGTTCCGGGCTTTTTTTTACTGTAAGGAAAATGAAACCATGATTAATGCCAAACTTGCTGCACAATTTCATCCAAATCACCAGACAATTGTTAAACTTTCAGAAAAAGTCGCTTTCGGGGGCGAAGAACTGGTAATTATCGGCGGTCCCTGCACCGTTGAAAGCTTAGAACAAATGGAGATAGTCGCCCAAAAGCTATGCACTGCATCGGTGCAGGGCTTGCGTGGCGGTGTCTACAAACCCCGCACATCTCCCTACGCCTTCCAAGGTCTGGGAGAGTCAGGATTAGAGATTTTGGCAAGAGTGCGATCGCATTACAATATGCCAGTTGTGACTGAGGTGATGTCAATTTCCCAAATTGAAGTAGTCGCCGCCCACGCTGACATGCTTCAAGTTGGTAGCCGCAATATGCAGAATTTTGATTTGCTCAAAGCTTTAGGACAAGCTGGTAAACCAATACTGCTCAAACGTGGTTTGGCAGCGACAATTGAAGAATTCGTCATGGCTGCTGAATATATCCTCAGCCACGGCAATCCTGATGTGGTGTTGTGCGAACGCGGTATCCGCAGTTTCGATGATTACACCCGCAATGTCTTAGATTTAGCAGCAGTGGCAGCACTTAAGCAAATAACTCACCTGCCTGTGATTGTAGATCCTTCCCATGCTGTAGGTAAACGGGAGTTGGTAGCACCCGTAGCTAGGGCTGCGATCGCTTGCGGTGCAGATGGATTAATTATTGAATGTCACCCAGAACCAGAAAAATCTGTTTCTGATGCCCGTCAAGCACTCTCTTTAGAAGATATGGTGCATTTAGTTGATAGTTTAAAGCCTGTAGCAACAGCCGTTGGGCGCAGTATATCAGATGTCGGGGCGGGTTTAGAACCTGCCCCGATTTTTTGTGCAGCTTAAATTCCAGTTGAGGGCGTAGTTTACCAACCTAGGCATCGCTTGAATGTCTGAGTCAAAAGATTTATTTTGACTTAACCACAAACAGCGATCGCCTTCGTCAAATCAACTTGTTACTTAGGCTATGCCATTTGTTCTCAAACAATTTTTGCACTATACACACAAATAAAGTCAGAAGAGTTTATTACATGATGCATAATCCCCCATTCCCCATTTTGATTTTAATTGCCTTAGATTCGACCTTAGCGCACCTTTATCATGAAGAATGATTAAGAAAAACGAGTATAGACAAACATGATAAAAATGTTAGCTGAAAACATGATGGGAATTGAGGCAGGATTACAAATTAATTGGGTTTGGCTAAATGCCGGTTTACAGTTTGCTAGTTGGGCACTCTTCTCACTTTTACTCGCCGAGGTGTTGAGAGACAGTTACCATGCTTTGTGTCACCAAGTCAATTGGCTTGCAAAATGGCACAACAAGCACCACATAGCCTATCGCCGCGATTTATCGATAGTCTCCCTGAAAACTTATCAAGAATCCCAACTCTATCACGACATTTTAGAGTCGAGTCTACTGCTGGTGGTATTGGTAGTCGTTGCTTTAATTGTCCCACAAATGGGATTATGGTTGGGAGTAGCTTATGCTTGCACCTTCTTGTATGGTGCATCTGTGCGGTATTTCCAGGGAAAAATTGATACAGATTACAACCACCTACCCGGACCTTTAGAGACAATACCATCCATTTGGTGGGTGAATCGGTCTTACCATTGGCGGCATCATTTTGATGATGTCAACGCTTACTACAGTGGTGTCTTTCCCCTCGTGGATAAAATTCTGGGTACAGGACTGTCTCTCAAGGGGAAAACCATCGCTTTAACTGGAGCATCAGGAGCGTTGGGACAAGCATTAGCGGCTGAACTTGTCAAGAATAATGCTAAAGTTGTGGCATTAACCACTAATCCAGAAAAATTAGTAGAGCAAGTTGGGGTGAAGGTGGTTCCCTGGCAGTTGGGTAATGAAGCTGAACTGAGAAATAGTTTAGAGAAAGTAGATATTTTAATTATCAACCACGGAATCAATGTGTACGCCAGCCGCACATCGGAGGCTATCAACTCTTCTTATGAAGTGAATACCTTTTCAGCATTGCGGTTGATGGATATATTTTTGACAACTGTAACAGGCCCACAAGCAAAAGCAACCAAGGAAATCTGGGTAAACACTTCTGAGGCTGAGGTTTCTCCAGCACTGAGTCCGCTTTATGAACTCAGCAAAAGAGCGCTAGGAGATATTGTTACCCTCAAGCGTTTGGATGGGGATTGTGTAATTCGCAAATTAATTCTTGGCCCCTTTAAGAGTCAACTGAATCCCTATGGTGTGATGTCTGCACAGCAAGTTGCTCGTGTTATCTTATTTTGGGCACGGCGCGACTTCCGAAATATTATTGTGGCAATAAATCCTCTCACCTATCTGCTGTTTCCCTTAAAAGAAACTAGTACGTCACTATACTATCGAGTCTTCAGCCGGACAGCGAAAAGCGAACAGGACTTAAGCAAACAATAGCCGAAACCCTTGTTTTCAGGTAGGGGCAATTCATGAATTGCCCTTGCGTAGGCGTAGTCCGCCGCAGGTATCGCTCCGAGCGAATGCTGATTATTTAATGTTGAAAAAAGCATACTCTTATGCACTTTTAAAATGGAAAGGTTATTCTATTCCAGATTTTGAGCAATTATTACCTTAATATAAAACACTGACCGAGTAGGAACGAATTGCCGGGTCTACAGTTAAAATTGTTAAATTATGTTGTAAAGCTTGACAAATTAACATCCTATCAAAGGGATCACGATGTAATAATGGTAAATTCAAGAGTTGAGCAACACTTTCTTCATCTAGGTTGAGACTACTGATTAGATGCTGCTGACGGTGCTTGGGAAGATAGATTTCAGGTGATTCCGGTAATGGTAATTTACCTAACTGATATTTAACAGTTGCTTCCCAAACTGAAACGCAACTTAAATATACGTCGTTGTTTAAATCACGAATGCTATTTTGTAAATTAATTGGTAATTTTGGATCACCACTAATAAACCATAAGAAAATATGGGTATCTAACAATAGTTTCATTTTCCTTCAAAACTATTCAAAATCTCTTCAGGTAAGGGACTATCAAAATCATCTGGAACAATGAACTCCCCAACACATAAGCCATAAGGTCTAATTTGTTGAGAGGTGGCTGAAACTGGTTTAATTTCTGCAATAGGTTTACCTGCTTGCATGATAATAATACTTTCCCCTGCTGCTACTTGTTGAAGATAGCTAGTTAGATTTCGCTGGATTTCATCAATTGTTACGGTTAACATAAGATGTGTATGTAGGAATATTTATAGTATATCAATTTGAGAGTTTTAAATTAGAGCAATTACTCTTCTAGATTTAATAGCAGCTTTTAATGTTCAGGCTCATTAAATACCGTTAACGACATAGATCCTTCGGAACGATATGCAAACTTGGGCTAATAAAACAAGATTTTGAAACCCGCGCAGGCGGCTTTTACCTGTGTAGGCAGAAATTATATGAGACTGGTGCTATTATTGACATACAAGCATAATCTATAAAACAATATCTGATATTAAGGATACATACAACAATGAATATAAATTTTGAAGATTTAAATTTAATGTTTAAAATGCTAATACCTGATACATTAACTAAAAAAGAAAAGGGTGATTTTTTTGAAGCTGTCGCCGCTCGTTTGTTTACAAACCGAGGATTGAAAGTCACTACCAATGTAAGGTTGCCAGGAGTACAAATTGATATCGCATTAGAAGATGAAGACACTAATGAAAAATACTTGGTCGAATGTAAATTTCATAAAGATAAAATTGGTTCTGATGAAGTAGGAAAGATAATATCAATACTGTCAACTTATGATTTTAGTCGTGGATTTCTATTATCTGCGTCTGAATTAGAAGGTGAAAGTCAAACCTTCGCAACGAATTTCAATAATAAACATAATAATAAATTAACTGTATGGGCTGGTAAAGACCTTATTAAAAAATTTGAAAGTGCGTATAATATCCAAAAGCCTGACTTAGGTATATTAGGAAATATAGGAGTTAGTAGGATTACGTTTTTAGTAACATACGAAGAAGAGTTTATTTGGGTTGTAGAACAAATAGATACAGATATAGAGAATAGCCATGCTTTTATTTTCCCAACTAAATTAACTCGGAATTATTCTGAAGATTATTGGAAGAGTTATTTTGATAAATTTAATATATATCAAAAATATAATTTAAAATTCGTTAATGAGAATAATCAAAACTCGATCATTTATCAAGCATTAAATATTCCAAGAGAACATGAATTGAAGAAAGTCGTTATACCAAGAATATGCAAAGCAGATAAGTTTGTTGATTATCATTTACCTTGTAGTCCAGAAGATTTTTTTGGGCGTGTAAAACCAAAAGAGATATTTTGGGAATTTATAAAAGATGTAGGAGATAAAAAAACTGATTCAAGAATAGTGTGTTTAACTGGTAATACAGGTCTAGGTAAATCCTCGTTATTAGTTAAATTAATAGAGGAATCTAGTCAAGAAGAATATAAATATGAATTTTATATCCGTGACGTTGATGTTACCAGTGTTAGAGATGATAAAGCAAAGTTTTTTCTAGCGAATGTTATTCAAACAACATTACAAGAAGCTATAGATCATGAATTTATTAAGATTACGAATTATAAAATAAAGCTAGATAGTTTAGAATATCCTTTTTTTGAAAGTGATTCTATTCAATTATTAACACGTAAGTTAAGAGAAGAAAGAAAAGTAATAATTATATTTTTTGACCAATTTGAAGAGATTTTAACTAAGAATTCATGGATATCCATTTATGATGACTTTCTGGAAGTTGCCAATGAAATTAATTATATTCAAGAAAATATCGTTTTTGGTTTTTCTTGGCGTGCAGATATTTATCTACCAGCTAAAAGCCCTCAATCTGAATTTTGGTATCAAATAAAACGTATTAGTACAACAATAGACTTAAATAATTTTATTTTTTCAGAAAAAGATACAGCAGAAGCATTAAATAAATTTGAGAATTTTTTGATCAATAATACTCATATTAAAAAATTAGATTCTGGTATTAAAAGGTGGCTATTAGATAATTGTCAAAATATGCCTTGGTTATTAAAGAAAATTTGTGGTGAAATACATAAAGAGACTTTGAAATCTGTAGATTTTAAATCTAAGCAAATAATTAATAACATTGATATCAAAAAAATATTTGAGAGAGATATAGATGAGATAAAAAAGCTTGGCAATATCTATTATGATTGTTTAAAATATATTGCTGAATCCTCTCCTGTTTCACAACAAGAAGTGATAGATAAATATGGTTCTGATGTAATTCATAAGTTGTTAGAAGATCATCCAATTATTGCTACAGGAAGTAATTATAAAATTTACGCTGATATATTTCGTGAATATATTGTAAACAATAAACTACCGTTATTAATTATAAGTTTTACCCCTAGAACAAGCATAGTAACAACATTAAAAATCTTTAAACTACTGAATAGTAATTTAACTAAACTAGAAGCTGCTAAAAACTTAAATTTGAAATATAAAGATGGTAAAAGTACAATTGAGAATGCTATTCAGGATTTACAAAAATTTTTCCCTCTGGAAACTCAGCAAAACTCAGGTTTAGTAAAAATACCTAATAATATTAATAAGTTGAATGATTATGAAATTGCTGAAATTTTTGCTGATTATTTAGAATCTCATGTATTAATTCAAGAAATTTATAGAGAATATCAGCCTGATCAATGTTTTCATTATGATGATTTTGATAAAATTTTATTAAAGAATAGTTATGTAAGTACTACTAGAGATCCAAAGGACTACCGTAGTAGATTTTTATCATGGTTTTGTTTTGCTGGGTTACTAGAAATAAGACAAGATGAGTGGATATATAGACCTATTAATTCTAGGAAAGGAAAGCACAAAGGAAACGTTTCGGACTGCGAGTTTAGAAATAAACGAAGAAAAGATAAATCTAAAGGAAAATATCGGCAGTTAAACGCATTAGATTTACTGGAACAAAGCTTAAATAAATCACACTTATAGGATTTTTACTTTGCACTCTTTGCGTCTCTGCGCGTAAACATAAAAAAAGGGATAAGCCTAAAAGCCTATCCCCTCAAAAAATTAACTAATCAATGTATCAAGTTCCACTTGTCCAAGAATTGATGTACTCAATTTGATCGGCAGTCAAGCTATCAATCTTAATACCAATAGCCTCCAACTTCAACCGAGCAATTTCTTGATCAACTTCAACAGGAATTGAGTGCAAACCTGGTTGCAACTTACCTTTATTCTTCACCAGGTATTCACAAGCCAAAGCTTGGTTCGCAAAACTCATATCCATAACTGCGCTAGGGTGTCCTTCAGCCGCAGCTAGGTTAATCAAGCGTCCTTGTCCGAGAACGACAACTGATTTACCATTCTTCAACTTATACTCTTCGGTGAAAGGACGAACTTCTTTGATTTCCTTAGCTTGTGCAGCCAAGTATTTCAAATCAAGTTCCAAGTCAAAGTGACCAGAGTTACAAACGATCGCACCATCTTTCATCACATCGAAGTGTTCACCACGAACGACATGCTTGTTACCAGTCACAGTGATAAATATATCACCTTGGGATGCAGCTTCAGCCATTGGCAGGACACGGAAGCCATCCATTACGGCTTCAATTGCCTTGATGGGGTCGATTTCGGTAACGATGACATTAGCACCCATGCCACGGGCGCGGAGGGCTGTACCTTTACCACACCAGCCATAACCGACGACGACAATGTTTTTACCAGCCAACAAAATATTTGTGGCGCGAATAATGCCATCTAGGGTTGATTGCCCAGTACCATAGCGATTATCAAAGAAGTGCTTGGTGTCGGCGTCGTTGACGTTGACTGCGGGGAAGGTGAGAACGCCATCTCTAAACATGGCGCGTAGCCGCACGATACCAGTGGTGGTTTCTTCGGTGCTACCAATCAAATCAGCGATTTGGTGTTGGCGTTCTTGTATCAAAGTTGCAACCACATCGCTACCATCATCAACAATGATGTTGGGGCGATGATCTAAAGCTATTTGGACGTGGCGGTTATAAGTTGCGTTATCTTCGCCTTTTTGAGCAAAGACGGGAATTTCATGATCGAGGACGAGGCTAGCGGCTACGTCATCTTGGGTTGATAAGGGATTACTAGCAATTAAAAGCGCATCTGCACCACCAGCTTTCAAAGCGATCGCCAAATGTGCTGTTTCTGTCGTAATATGGGCGCAAGCTACAAGGCGTAAACCAGCAAAGGGTTTCTCGATAGCAAAGCGATCGCGGATCTGCCGCAAAACTGGCATTTCGCGTCCAGCCCATTCAATACGCTGTCTTCCCAAGGCTGCTAGGCCGAGGTCTTTAACCTCGTGCTTTAATCGGGGAGAAGTTGCGGTCATCAAAAGTTACCTCAAAAAGTTAAAAAAGCTACGTAAAATTTACGCACCATACTAGGTTATTCTACTACTGGCAATTTTTGCTTGAAAGAAAGCAAATTACTAGTTAATAGCCCTCAAAACTAGCTTGACGTTTGATCGGCGGAATGTCAACTTCATCCCCAGGTTCTGATTTTTTGTTTTACCTTTAGTAAGAGTAAGACTCTGATAAACCTTACCTTCATATTTTAAGTATATTGTCATCTCTCTAAAGATAGAAGATAACCAAAAAAACATCGGCTTTTTATCATCTAAAGGGAAAACCTCAACTTTAGATAGGTACATCTACCCAAACTAATTGTGGAGGATGGTTAGAGAAGTAGTCATTAGTTGATTTTAATCAAGGAGGTGTTTGAGTGCGCTTTCAATTTTTGGCGTTGGCTTTGCCCGCCGTAGGCATCGCTAGTTCAATGGCCATAGCCGTTGTATCTGTGCCAAAAGCCACAGCCCAGATTCCTTTTTTACCGCAACTGCAAGCTCCCAGCAGTGTGAGTAATGATTCAAATAATCGAGTTGTTTCGGGCTGGATTTATTTAGATGGTCGTCGGTTATTTCAGATCGCGGCATCAAAAGCCAACTTTCCTGAGCGTTCAGAAGATATTCAAAAGAAGTTGCAGAAAATCGGTCAAAATTACTTTCAGTCACCAGCAAAAACAGCAGTCAAGGTAGAAGTTCGGAAAGTAAACGAATTACCAGTAATTTATGTCAACGGTCAATATCTGATGACCGTCACTTCTGAAGATGCTGGACTGCGACAGGTAGATATATCCACATCGGCCAATCAAGTGGCTGAATCCTTAGAAGAAGACTTGCAACAAGCAAAGCAAGAAAGACAAACTCAATTTTTAATCGCCCAAGGTAAAATTGCTGTCGGCATCGGACTTGCAATAATTGTTATAAGTTGGGGGGTATATGGCTGGGAGCAGCGTTCCAAAAATGATTTACTATACCCCATTGCCTCCCAACCCCCAATAAGTCCCCTAAACTCCCCAATTTCAACAGCAGTAGCAGCAGCTCAACCAATTGCAACACAACTGAATCAACAGCAAAAGCAGCATCTCCAAGAAGTCAAAAGACGATTATTTCAGCTAACTCAAGCCGGAATTTGGGGAGGTGGAAGTTTCTTTATTTTGGGTCTATTTCCCTATACACGAGGGTTTCAGGTAGGAATTATCACTGCTGCCCAATTTCCTTTGCGATTAGGGGTCGTGTTATTGGGAACCTATGTAGCGATCCGTTTGACCTACGCCCTAATTGAGCGCTTCACCAGCACCCTGATCAGCAGTGGTGCTTTCCTAACCCCAGAAAGTTCTGAACGGCTGCAACTGCGAGTTTCCACATTTTCTGGTGTGACTAAAAGTATTGCTACTGGTATCTGGGTAGGAGTAGGCTTCTTACTAGCGTTGGTATCCTTGGGGATAGATATCGTTCCCTTGCTAGCGGGTGCCAGTTTAGTTGGTGTTGCATTATCTCTGGCCTCGCAAAACTTAATTAAAGATGCAATTAACGGTTTTTTGATCATTCTAGAAGACCAGTACGCTTTAGGCGATGTGATTACCGTGGGAGACGTGGGAGGCTTAGTAGAAAATCTGAATCTGCGGATGACCCAAGTGCGCGATTCCGAAGGGCGCTTGATCACGATTCCCAATGGTGAAATTAAAGTTGTTGCCAATCTTTCTAGTCGTTGGTCACGAGCCGATTTAACAATCCCCATCGCCTACCAAGCCGATACAGAACAGGCTTTGAAGTTGATTGAAACTGTTGCCGAGAAGATGAATCAAGAAATGCAATGGCAGCCTCAAATTTTGGAAGCGCCGCAAGTTTTAGGAATAGATCAATTTGGCGATCGCGGTTTGATAATTCGTGTTTGGATTAAAACTCAGCCCCTCAAACAATGGGACGTAG
The DNA here is from genome assembly GCF_036917135.1 of Nostoc sp. Lineage (GTDB taxonomy): Bacteria > Cyanobacteriota > Cyanobacteriia > Cyanobacteriales > Nostocaceae > Nostoc. Next base: position 446,771 of record NZ_JBALEA010000023.1, read on the forward strand.
CACGAGAACTTCGCCGCCGCCTGAAAGTTGCTCTAGACGAAGCAGGAATTTCTATTTCTGTCCCTCAACAAGCAATTTGGGTCAATGACGATCACTTGTTAAATTTTCACGATAATGGTAATGGCAAAGCTAATTAAACTATCTAAAGTGAAATTTGGATTCATTACCGCCTTTTTTAGTTGATTAGACCAAACCCTGGCTTCTCTTTTTTGCTTCTTACAGCTATTTTCAGGTAAATAGACCACGCACGCTGTAGGGGCACACCATTGCTGTGCCCCTACCATAGATGTGGTTGAAATAAATGAAAACTGCTGTAAAAATGCCCAATTGTCAATTTTGGGCGATCGCCAACACTAAACCTTAATAAATTCTTATAGAAACACTCGGTAAGCGTAAAACTCAGTCCCTTTAGGACTGAGATATAAGCGACTCGAGTGACTTAAGTCACTCGAGTTTCTTCTTTAA
>NZ_JBALEA010000024.1:0-4934 GCF_036917135.1 Nostoc sp.
ATTAAAGAAGAAACTCGAGTGACTTAAGTCACTCGAGTCGCTTATATCTCAGTCCTAAAGGGACTGAGTTTTACGCTTACCGAGTGTTTCTATAACAAATGTAGAGACGTAGCAGTGCTACGTCTCTACTTAATTTTTGCAGGTAGAGTTAAACTCCTCCATAATTTCCGAAAATACTGATCACCTCGCTCAATCACACTACCTACTCCCGCATAACTAGTAACTTGGCTTCATAAGGGAACAATCATGTACACTTTTATAGTTCGCAAAACCGTCAAGCAAGCTTTTGAGTCTCTGAATCAAGGTGATTATGAGTCCGTTCTCAGGGGAGTTTCGCCCTCGATTACTCACACATTTAGCGGCAATCATGCACTCGGCGGTACTCGTCATAGTATTGAGGCAATGCGGCAGTGGTTTCAACGCCTCTACATTCTGTCACCTAAACTAAATTTCACCATCAAGAACATTGCTGTGAGTGGTTTTCCTTGGGATACAACAATCGCAGTTGAGTGGGTAGATTCTGCCAAACCCGCAGATGGTTCTGTGTATGTTAACGAAGGAGTTCACATCATCAAGATGCGTTGGGGGAAGGTCGTGTATCTCCATGCTTACCTAGATACGCAGTTAACAGAAGCTTTATGCCGACAGCTGGCAGCCTATGGTTTAGCAGAAGCTTCTGCCCCTCCAATTGAGGATTGATGAAAATATTTGGATTCAAATGCTTTTAGCGTTTCCGCTTACTTAGCAAGTGGCGTTTGAGGAACGAAACCCAACATTTCCAGGGCTTTGTTTGGTTAAGCAAAGCGCAACCCAACAAAGTAATTTTTCACATAGCCAAGCGTATTGGATTTTATCCCAAGTTCCAAAAGTTAGTATTGTTTAGGGACTTCCAAATAAAAAAACTCAGCCACCTAACGCAAAAAATCTCTCAGACCCTTATTCCTCTGTGGACTCTGCGCCTCTGCGGTTCGTTAATCGGGATAATTTATTTCTTGGAAGTCCCTTAGAATCTAAGCTCTGCTGGACTAGCTTTCAAGCAAATAATACTATGTATCACAACTTGGTGTTACTACGCAAAACCGTCCCTCTTTGAGTCGCAGAGAAACTTGAACTTTAGTTCAAGGCAGGGAAAGGTTTGTCGAACTCACATTAGATTAACAGCACAAGCCCTTTAGCACCTTTGCCAAATACTCATACTGCTCTAAAGTATTGTAAACCTGCGCCGAAATCCTTACCAACAGCCGAGGTTTTTCCTCCCAAGGCATCACCGCCACTTGAATACCAAACTTATCAAACAACTCATCATGTATAGACATAAAATCGCGGTTTTCCAAAGTCGTAGACAATGGGACAACCGCCATTGAACCAATCATCTCTTCTGGACAAGGCGGCTGCACTTCCAGCGCTTCACAAAGTAGCTGTCTTCCCTGCAACACTAGCTGATGATTTTTCTGTCTCAATTCTTTCCACCCACCAGGTAGCAACGAACCCATAAAAGCGATCGCTTCTGGTACACACATATAAGCTGTAGGATCATCTGTACCCGTCCAGTCAAATTCCAACTGAAAGCGGGTTTTATCAGTGCGTGGCGAATTTGTCCCGTGGCTAATTGTTAACGGACGAATTTCTAACTGTTTATCTCGTCGCACATACAAAAATCCTGCCCCTTTGGGCGCACACAGCCATTTATGACAATTCCCGGTGTAATAAGTTGCGCCAATTTCTGGCAAATTCAGAGAAATCATTCCAGGCGCATGGGCACCATCTACCAATGTATCTACACCCCGTTGTTGCAACTCCTGCACCAACTCTTGAATTGGGAAAATTAGCCCCGTCTGACTGGTAACATGATCCAGAAGTGCTAATCGGGTTTTTGGTGAAACTCCCTCAATTACTGCTGCGATTACTTGCTGTGGCGAGTCAATAGGGAAAGGAATTTTGGCCACCACCACCCGCGCACCAGTGCGAGTGGCAATAAAATCAAGTGCATTGCGGCAAGCATTATATTCGTGACTGGTTGTAAGTATCTCGTCCTCTGGTGAAAATACCAGCGACCTTAACACCGAATTAACGCCAGTCGTCGCATTAGGGACAAATACTAAATCCTGGACATCAGCACCCACAAAGACCGCCAACTTACTTCTAGCATCGTCTAGCAGGGGTTCCCACTCCCTACCAAAAAAGCGTATGGGTTCCTGCTCTAACTGCGATCGCAAACGTTCTTGAAATTCCAGCACTTCTTTAGGACAAGCACCAAAAGACCCATGATTCAGAAAGGTCACAGACGAATCCAGTGACCATAGATTACTGATAGATAATCTAGAATCCAAAATCTGAAATCCAAAATTGATTAACTCCCCAGGCCGGATTCGAACCAGCGACCAATCGATTAACAGTCGATCGCTCTACCACTGAGCTACTGAGGACCACTCACAATTTATAATCTTAGGGCTAAAAATAGAATTTGGCAAGTACTTTCGCAAATATTTTTTTTGAGATGCTTTATTAAAGAAATTTTGCAGTCAAAATCCATTCAGGAACTTAAGCAGAGACTGTTAAATACTAAATATTTACTATAATCCCATTCGTAATTCAGCCAGACGCTGCCGCGCCTTAGCATCAATGGCATTAGCTAAAAACCTACTCTTAGATTGTTTGCGCGTATGATACTTTTGTCGCATCCGGCAGACCGTGGTTTCCACTTCGCCACAGAGTTGTTGTGCCGACAACCATTCAGCCCCATACCCTTGAATCATTAACTGCTGTGCCCGATCTGATGTAGCAACAATCACACGAGAAATCAAAGATTGAGCTATTTGGTGGCGAAAAGAAGCGCAGGATTTTTCAATATAAGTATCTGCTGTTTGCCCAAAATCAGTGTAATAAACTGATAAAAGCTCAGTAATAATTTCTTTATTACTAGAGCAATTCTGATATTGGGCATCAAAAACTATCTGAGTTGTGTAACCTTGAAACGAACTATAACCAGTCATCGCTTCCACAAGTTCACCCCGTGCTGCCTCTAATCCAACACGATCGCGCGTTTTTTTAAGGCAAGGCCAAGCGCCTATGATATTGTAGCCGTCCACCAACAAAACGGCTTGGAGTAAGGAACGGGACATGGTTTTTAATCACAATTTTCTAGAGTTAACAAAATTCATTCATAAGTTTTATAATAATTGATGCATAGTCTGTAACACTATGCTACATAGAATAAAAAATACGGCAGCCTCATAAAACTCAAGCCGAAAATAGACCCACCAACTTAAAACGCGCCTTTTAAATAAAGGCGCGTTGCAGTTTTTTTTCAGCACTAGTAAAAATGAAAAGTACTGAGTTAAAAGACCACACATTAACAATTCAAAATTCAAAATTAAAGACATTGTAGATGTAGGGGTCTTAAACCCTTTTATTTACGATAAAGGCAAGAGCAGATATCGGGTGTAAAAATCCTCAGTACTTTTTACTTCACTCAGCACGGGCTAAACGCCCCGCTACTGCTAACAGCACTTAATTAAAAGGCTTCGCTTTCGCTTTCTACCTCCATCAGACGATGTTTGAGGCGTTGAGCTTCACCCCTATCTACCAGAGAGCCTTTTTCGAGCAAGAAAGCGCCGTCACAGTAATTTAACTCATCTAATCGATGCGTCACCCAGAGGGCTGTAATACCTCGACTTTTGACCAGGCGACGGACACCAGCAACTAAATCCAACTGGCTATCTGGATCTAGTAAGGCAGTGGGTTCATCTAATAATAAGACTTCACAGCGACGGGCGATCGCACCTGCGATCGCGACTCGCTGTTTTTGTCCCCCTGAAAGTGCATAGATAGGGCGTCGTTGCAGAGTAAGCAAATTCACTGCCCCAAGCGCCTCCTCAACCCTTGCTCTAGTAGCAGCAGGTGGCAACTTTTCTTCCACTAATCCAAAAGCTACATCTGCACCAACCGTTGGCATTACCAGTTGATGATCGGGATTTTGGAAGACAAAGCCAATGGGATGCAAAACCCGAATTTCGCCAGATTCAGGAGCTAACAACCCCGCCAGCAGTCTGAGTAACGTTGATTTCCCGCTCCCATTTGTACCCAAGAGCATCCAAAACTCACCCTTGGGCACTTCTAAAGAGCAAGATTTGATCACCTTCTCCCCATTAGGCCAACTGAAATTTAAATCCTTGACCTCAATGCCCACTTGAGCCATTTGTCAACCTTGGTTACTCAGCAGCTACAGCGAAAAATCCAGGAGGTCTAGTACCGCCAGGGGTCGTACCATCTTTCTGAACAATCTGCACCCCAGAAATTTCACTAGCGCGGACAGCAATTTTTTTCTCTGTCTTGCCCTCGCACTTGAGTTCTACAATGTCAGGGTTCCCAGAACGGATTGCTGCCAAAATTAGCTGATAGACAGCTTCAGCATCCTCTGCTGACTTGCGTTGTACCGAGATAGGGAAAGCAGTGTTTCTGATGCTTAAATCGATGGTAAACATTTAGCAATAATCAAATTTAACTGTGGACTCATTTTAGCGTCAGCTGGCTGATTCTAGGGAAATGGGTATTGGAAGAGGCAGAGGGGCAGGGTGCAGGGAGCAAGGGGGAGAATTCAAATTACCCCTTTCCCCTCTTGCTGCCCTACTTTATCTATCTCTTCTAGATAAAAAATTAATTTTTATTACAAAACCCCTAGAAAAATTAGCGATTTACACCTAATATGATTAAAGGTGTGTAAAAAATTGTAAACTTGGTTAACAACCCGGTTAACTTTCTGCTTATAGAGGGCTTTTATCTAGCCATCTATAATACAGATACAACCTGTACTTATAAACTATTTGGAGATTTGCTCTAATGACCATCGCAGTTGGACGCGCCCCCAGTAGAGGGTGGTTTGACGTTCTCGACGACTGGCTCAAGCGCGATCGCTTCGTATTCGTAGGTTGGTC
>NZ_JBALEA010000025.1:0-165995 GCF_036917135.1 Nostoc sp.
AAGTAATAAGTAATAAGTAATAAGTAATAAGTAATAAGTAATAAGTAATAAGTAATAAGTAATAAGTAATAAGTAATAAGTAATAAGTAATAAGTAATAAGTGAATATTCTTACTCATTACTCATTACTTATTACTCCAGAATCACCGTGGCTTCAGTCCGGTGAGGATGTCAAATATATCTTGTTAGTTGAACTCGGTAGCGGTCTTTTTTTGTAACGGCGATTTCCCCAACTTCTAAACGTCCTTTAGAGCGAATGGCAATTAAATCGCCAGATTTCAGTTGAGAACTAGCTTGGGTAACTTCCTTCCAATTGACGCGGACATCACCAGCATCAATAAAATCAACCATTTTGCTGCGCGACATCCCAAAACCAGCAGATGCGATCGCATCTAATCGCAAAGAAGCCTCTACAGTAGTTAATTCTTTTTTCTTCGGTTCCCTAACCTTTAATTCAGTTACCTGAATCTGCTGAGTTTTCACAGGAACCGATCGCACCTGCTTAAGACTCATTTCCAGAAATTCCACTAACTCTGGGGCGACAATGGCCTGCGCCCCTCGTTCTCCCAAGACAATCACATCTCCCGTCTTTTCACGAACAATTCCCGTCCCCAACATTGCGCCTAAAAAGTCGCGGTGAGAGGCGGTATCAAACAGGAAATTACCAGCAATTTCTACGGCGACGAGGCTGACTTGAGATTGATCTAAGGGGAGTTCGGAACGTGCGATCGCTATTCTTTGGCGTTCAGCTTGGGGATATCCACCCCACGCCGCCAATTGCACTTCTGTTAATCGGTTAAACACCCGTTGAATTTCTGCCAATTCTGGGGGAGATAGAAAATCTGTCAAAACCACCTCCCAAGTTTTGATGGCTTGCTCTGCTTGGTCAATTACACGAGCTACACTATCTCGATTTTCAACACCTTTTAAAAGTTCTTCTCGTGGCAACATTCTTAAAAATTATGAGTTATTAATTGAAAATTAAGCTGCTAAAACTATCTTGATTCTAGCTTTAATTCCCATTTCAGCAGGTTTTCACCAATGCATACCAATCATCAGCAACCCGTACCCCCAAGAGCCTTTGTACTTGGGATTTGTTTTTGTCACAGAGGCTTGCGCCACTCCCAAGGAACAGGCAAGCAACTCAAGTCGCTGTGTCGTGATGTGTAAACTATGGTTGATTCAATACACAGTATTTGTGTCAGCATAACCTTGGAGATTTTCTGGATCAAACTGACGTAATATTTTGGTTGCTTGGCGAGTGAGAGTTTCAGAACCTTGAACGGCAACTAAATATTTACCCGCATCTAAGCGGTTGCGATAAGGTAAAGCATCACCACCACCTACGACTAAACCAACTCCGCCACCGACAAACACACCACCCATAGCACCACTAGCAGCACCCAGCAGTCCGCCAACGATGTGATTGCCAACTTCACCCGCCCAGGCAAAAGTATCTAAATTAGTGATCAGGCTGAAGGTAAAACCTGCAAAAAAGCCAAAGGGGATCAGCCAGGTTGCCATCAGTTTTGCTTGCTTTTTAGCTTGGTCTTTGGGGTCAATTAAGCCAAACTCGTCAGCCGTTTTATACCCCCTCCCCAGGATAGTACTGTTTATGCCTTCTTCTTCTAAAGCTAAGTAAGCAGCTTCGGCTTGAATACGGTCTGGTAATACGGCAACAAGGTAATGCATGATTTAACAATTTGTCCAATAGAAGTTTTGCCTTAATTAACAGCGTATCAGTCCTGGTCGATTCAACCTCGCATTGGGCACGACCTGTTCAACTCAACTGCAATCTGCGTAGGCGTAGCCCAACCCAGGCATCGCACCAGTTAAATCTACATCGGCTGATCACTTTAGGGAATCTAATGGCTCACAAAAATGGTTCACGCCTTGCTTCAGGACATATATCAAAACTGGTGTTGCCAAAATCTTAGGAAATGTTGGGGTTGTTTTTAGACGTTCCATCATCTTTTGAAGAGAAGTATTAAGCAAATCTTCCCGATATTCTTGTTCGCAAATGACCACACGCCATTTTCTCGCCAAGGCATCTAACCACTCGGAATTTGCTCTTTCTGGTTGTTGTCCGGCGCGGATAGCTAGCGTCATCGCTGCATCTTCTAAATCTCCATCACAGTCTTCAATCAAATCCAGCACTTCCATATCGCTGGGATCATCTGCCAATTGAGAGCGAAACTGTGCAATCTCTTGAGATGTTACTTTAGTCATGAGTCTTTGACAAGGCGAGCGAACACTCAGTTATGTTATATCATTTCACAAAATTCCTGTTACCAATACGTTTTTCGAGGCGCTTTCACAGTCCAAAATCCCTCTTGGAAAGTTGAGCCATTGCGTTGTACGGCTCTCCGGGCTTCTTTGCTCTTAGGGTTTCCGCGATGAAAGCAAGTAGCATCTGATCTAAGAGGATGACTGATACCCCAATCCGGGATATTCCAGCATCTATGCAAGTGATTCCCCAACAGGTGATTAAAGACCAGCAAATAACTCGTCTGGATGAAGCACTTCGGAATGTGAGTGGTGTGACACTCCATTCCTCCCACCACCAATCTGATACCATTTTGGATTTTGCATTTTGGATTGGAAACCGCTTGGTGTATCTGGGTTTTCTCTGTCCATCTGTCGCAATCATTTTTAAAATTGCTGTACAGATTTGGTGGGGTTCTCCTAGAGGTTTAGATGAAAAAATAAGCAAAAAGCCTCATTCTTCAATGTAATTATTGAAAAATGAGGCTTTGAGAATTTTTAATTGAAAGATGAGCCAGCAATATTAGCGTAGCGCTCTGAGGGTAACAGACCGTTGTAACTGAGCTAAAGCCTTGTTGTAATTCAAAATTGCTGCGACTCGATTACCTTCAGCTGTTGTGAGGTCGTTTTCAGAGTTAATCACATCTGTTTGAGTGCCTACACCAGCTTGGAATCGCAAACGCGCTAAACGTAGAGCTTCTCTAGCTTCTTCTAAACCAGTATTAGCGGTTTGAACATTGGTCAAGCTAGATTCCAGGGTAGAATAGGCTTGTTCTACCTGAAAGCGAATTTGGTTGCGCTGTTCAGCAAATTGAGTTTCGGCGATCGCAATATTAGACCTTGCCTGAGCTGCTCTTGCTTGCGCGGCTCCCCCATCATACAAACTTAGGGTTGCCTGGACTCCTACTGAATAACCATCAGTCACGCTGACACTATCATTGAACTGATCTAGTAGGTTGTAGTTGGCTACCAAACTAACTTGAGGTCCTAGTGTTGAAAGTGCTTGCCGTCGCTGTTGTTCGCTGATATTACGTTGCGCCAATTGCTGTTGCAGTTCCGAACGGTTTTGAAAAGCCAGGACAATAGTTTGTTCTAGTGACTGGTTCCAAAGACCAGCTAATTGTACAGGGTCAGCTGCGCTGATATTCACTGACTGCGACAAACTGATGCGAGTCGCCAACTGACGACGGGCAATTTGTTGCTGAGAGATAGCATTAATCAGGTTTTGTTGGGAGTTTGCTAAGTTTACCTGCGATCGCAACACATCAAACCGCGTACCAACCCCAGCTCGCTCTAAAGATTGTGCATCACGCAAACTAGCTTGGGAATTCTGCACAGCCGACTGAGAAATACGTACTTGTTCATCCGCTTGTTGCAGATTGTAGTAGTCAGTGGCGACATTTAAACGGATTGTCTCAAACTGAGTTTCTACAGCCAGTTGATCGGAGCGCTCCTGTTCCTCAGCCTGTCTGATGGTAGCTTCCCGATTCCCAGAAGTATAAAGGTTATATGTCAGTTGTGCTTGACCGTTGAAAGCTGTACTAGGTACACCTGTGTTAGAGGGAAAACCTTGCTGTCTAGATAGTTCATCCTGAAGCTGACTAGAAGCAGACTGACCGCGAGTGATATTACCACTAATACCAAGAGTGGGAAGCAAAGCAGCTTGGGCCTCGCGCACAGCAGCGCGGCTGCGTTCTAGCTGCAATATCGACACCTGTAGATCGTGATTGTTACGCCGTGCTAGCTCTAGAGCCTGTGCCAAACTAATCGGTTGATTTTCCTGAAGTCTCACTTCCTCTGGCTTGGTGGGAAATTGCAGGGGATTTGCATTGGGAATCAAGTTCTCTGGAACTTTTACCGAACCTGAGGTTGCAGGAGTTACGCTTCTTGGCACAATCTGAGGTTGTACCGAACCTGCTGGCGCGGGAGTTACGTTTCCTGGTAAAATCTGAGGTTGTACCGAACCTGCTGGCGCGGGAGTTACGTTTCCTGGTAAAATCTGAGGTTGTACCGAACCTGCTGGAGTCTGAGCTAAAAGTTCTCCAGCCGTATTTTGTCCTAAGCAGGTGCTAGAGACTAGTCGCAAAGAAGCCGAGGAATCACTTTTGTTTTTCTCCAACTCCTTTGGACACTTCTGCCCTGACAAAAGTTTTGCTGCTCCTACCCCCGTAGTTGAAGTTTGTAAAAATGACTGCAACTGATTAACAGTATTTATCTGTTGAGCCACTGGCTGCTGTACAGAAGACATGGACAAAATTTCTTCTTGGACAGAAGGAGGTTTGGAAGTGTAGTTAGGAACTACTACGCTCTTTAATTTCTGACCATTCGGGTGTGAATTACTGTTTTTTTGGTCACTTTGAGCAGAACGGCTAACATCTAGCTCTTGGGAAGGATTAGAGGTAGGTGTCAAACTGAAAAATCTACCTTCACCTTTCTTAAATACTTGTTTTATTGGCACATCAGTATTTCCAGCCGTGAATACTGGAATACTGTTATTATTTAAGGTCTTGACACTAAGTTTAGTAAAACCAAAAGCAGGTACTAGAGTTGGAACAATAACATCTGTACCTTTAGGCAGTTGCGTATTCGCGGTGTCTACAGGTAAGTCTTGACCAAAAGTAGAAGTCAAAACACTAGGAGAAGACGCTATCTGTATCCCGGTTACTTTCACAGTACCAGCCCAAGCAGCCTGAGTTGTTAAGACTGCTGCTGTCACACCAGGTAAGAAGCTATAAAATAATTGCTGTCCTTTCACCGCATCCCCTCACACAAAAATCAATACTAGCGGCAGAAAACCTTTCTTCACCACAGAATATAGCACGATACTAAACTTAGGAAAGAATATACTACGATACTAAATTTAGGGTTCGGAACTCTGTTTGTCTTCAAAACGTCTAACAATGCGAGAAAGTTCCGCCTTTTCATCGATACTAACGCGAGTAGGAGCACCGCTAATAATCCGTTCGTAGTTTCGGAAAGAATCTTTAATATCTGGACCATCAGCAGTAATATTATACTCACGAATGCCCTTATCATGCCAAGAGCCTCTCATTTTGAATACGTTAATTGCCCGCGACATTTCTCCACGAATTTCTACGTACTGTAACATTATAATTGTATCGGTAATCGTGGAAATATGAGAGTCAGTAATGGAATGCGCTCCCAGAAATTGGTCAGTTGTGTTAGTAAAGAAACCAGTAATTTCTTCTTGTTTAGCATAACCCGTCACACCAATTACAAACTGCCTAAATGCATTATTGCTCACTCCTCTCGCTAGTGCTGATAGGGAATCAATGGCAATGCGAGCTGGTTTGAATACAGCAATTTCTGATTTAATAATTTGTAAGTGGTCTTCTAAACCAGTTGATTCAGGATAGGTACAGATGATTTTGAGTAAACCTTGATCTTCTAATTCTTCAAAATCAATTCCCCAAGAGGAAGCATTGCGAGATAGTTGGGCACGTGATTCTTCATAAGCAAATAATATCGCTTGTTCTCCATTGAGACAGCCATCTTGAATAAACTTGCTGACTAACAGGGTTTTGCCAGTACCGGTGGCTCCTGTTGCCAAAATAATTGAATCTTTAAAGAAACCACCACCACACATCTCATCTAAGGTTTTGACACCAGAAGATACCCTGACATTAGAAGAACGTTGAGTCAAGCGCATTGCTCCCAGTGGGAAGATGTTAACTCCTTCATTAGTAATTGTGAAGGGATATTCGCCTTTCATGTGAGTTGTACCGCGCAATTTGAGAATTTCAATTGTGCGGCGGCGGCGTTCTCCTTCTAAAACGTTACGAACAATTACGACATTATCGGAAACAAATTCTTCTACTCCAAATGAGGCAACAGGTCCATATTCTTCACCACGTTCAGTGGTAATTACAGTGGTGACATTCAGCAGTTTAAGACGTGCTACCAGGCGAAAAATCTCGCGTCGCACTACTCCCATCGCTTCATATTGCTGAAATACGGCTGTTATTGAGTCGATTGAAACTCGTTTAGCTTTGTATTTACGAATAGCATATTGCAAGCGCTCAATGAGTGCAGAAAGGTCAAAATTCCCAACGATATCTTGACCTTCTGGATCGGGAGATGCATCCAGAATAAACAACTTACCTTCTTCGATTAGCCGTGGCAAGTTCCAACCAAAAATATTGGCATTTTTAATAATATCACTCGGTGATTCTTCAAAGGTAACAAATACTCCTGGTTCATCAAAGTAGGTGATGCCGTTATAAAGAAACTGAAGAGATAATAAAGTTTTACCTGTGCCGGAGGTGCCGCTAATCAAGGTAGTTCTACCAATTGGTAAACCACCATGACTAATATCGTCAAACCCTTCGATCATCGTCCGAATTTTTTCTAAACCCCCAGCTTTCGGTGGTTGCTTTGGTTCTACTTGCTCGTTTTCACTCATTGCTTGATAATAAATTGGGATGAAAACCTATTTTTTCGGAAGTAGCTAGGCGTAAATAAATTAAAGTTTGTAGTCAGGACTTTAGTTCTGATCATCATTTTTTTGAGCGATAAATCGCTCACTACGAGCTATAATTTGATTTTTATGTTTAATTATGCCTGTCTACTGACTAAAGTTTGGACTCAATTTTTTATGATTAAAATCTTACTCTTCAAAATCTTCTTCACTCAGTTCCTCATAGAGCAAATCTAATCCAATTAATACTCTTTCTCTATCCGAAAGATCCCCAATAATTTTGCGAACGGGTGGAGGCAAAATTTTAGATAATGTCGGCGTTGCCAATATTTTATCTTCTTCAGCCAGTTGTGGGCTTTTCAGGACATCAATCACTTTCAAAGCATAAACACCTTCAAATTCCTGTTCTAAAATATCTTTTAGTGTTTTTAATGCCCGGACTGAATTAGGGGTGTTCCCTGCTACGTAAAGCTTGAGAACGTAGGTTTTTCTGGGTTTCTTCATATACTTAATGGCTAGTCACGATCATAAAAATACAACATCGTTCGCCCATTGGGAATCACTAACAGCAATTGCTTGTACCAAGTTGAACATCAATTAATTTATTTAGAAATCGAACTCCTATAGATTTCGCATAGGTGAGCTAGGATATCTATCAATGTTAGGCGGTAATCAAGTAATGTTTCATTGCTCCTTCCTTCTAATTTTAGCTGGTGAGAAAATTCTTCAATTACCTCCATGTGAATTTCAATTATTTGGGGCACAGGAATATTAGCATAAAATATGGTATTGATAAATTTATCAATTTTATCTTTGAGTGTTTTATCTGTGCTAAAATAGTCTATAAGAATCAGGCTATAATCTGATTTAAGCTGTCTTAATAATCCTTGCCTTTCTACTGGAGTCATCTCCTGAAAGTGCTGTTGACTTTTTTGCATCTGACTGGCAAATACATAGATATATTTGCCAGTGTATGTCTTACTTGGATTTTGTTGCAGACAATTTGGTAAATAGTTGATTTTTGCAAAGGTAGTTGCAGCAACAGGTAGGTAGCAAAATTTGGCAATAATTGCGTCAATAAATTTCCCCGCCCACGCCCTCAAACCTTTTTGGTTGGCTAAGTCAACTGGATTATCTAAGCATTTGTTAACATTAAGTTTCAGAATCAATATCGGTAATAACATCTATTCTTGAATATATCTCCTTGATCGCCCTGACCAAGAAATGTGGGCTGATAAGTTTGGCTAACGCTTCTAGGGTAGTACTAGGTGTGCATTGCACCCCAGACACTCTGTATTACCAGATAGTGGTAGCTACTCAACAACTTAGTGCAGCACGGTGTAAATGCACCTACCATCTCAATTAACCAGACAAGTTACGCGACTTGGGCAGGACTTACGCAAACAATAGCCGAAATCCTGATTTTCGGGTAGGGGCAATTCATGAATTTCCCCTACCTTTGATGATCGGGTACTAGTCCGCATCGCCAGACACAGTAGCTAACTCCTTATTTGCATATTTGTTTATATAAATAGATATATTTTTGTATTTTGCTCATTGATAAGATACTTAAACGAACTTAAAGGATTGTCGCATTCCAAATCATTATAATTCCTCAAGGTTCTAAAGCGAATCTTTGGGGTCATAATTGTTTTAGCCGTCGCTATATATGAGGAGTTTAAATACCAGTAAGACACTGGAGGAGGCTAGTTGCGACAAATAAAAAACGTCGCTTTTAGGAAAAATGCACTCGTCCACAAGCAAGTGTCCGTGATGAAAAATCCCGTTGTTTTAATGGCGTTGAAATAACCAGAGTTGCTTATATGAGTCTTCTTAGAGGATATGGCTTCAGGCGAAAAGACCATCAACTGGCAGATGGAAATGCCGAAGGTTTCCACGGGAAGAATGACCCCCAAAGCCCTATGTTAATGCTAGATTACCCGCTTTATGACTTTCAGGCAACCGTACCTAGCTGCCCTCAAACAAGTTCTCTGGCAGTGGTGTTGGAGATTTTTGAGCAAGAGCAGTGCGATCGCTTGGTAGTAGTGAATCAACAGCAATGCCCCATCGGATTGCTGTATTCTGCCCGTTTAATCCCAAAATTATTAGCACATAGTGAAAATAAAAATCTAAATTTACACCAATCACTCTCTACCTGGGGTCAAGGTTTAATTGAGCCAATACAGACAATATCAGCTTATGAGCGTGTAGAGAAATTGAGCTTGCCCTTGTTTGATCCACAAGGCGAAAAACACCAGAATTTAGATTGGGCGCTGATTGACTCTGATGGTCGATATTTAGGGCTGCTGGATAGTTCACGCCTGTTGCGATCGCTAGCTAAGGAACGTATGGCTGGCTTAGAAAGTTCAGGTGAGCATCGCCATGAGTATGATGCTAGACCAAATGAATCCAAGTCTTTGGGACATCAGCCATTGGTACACTTGCTGGAAAGACTGCCTTGGCCTTTGATGTTGCAAACGGGTACTGGTGAGGTGATAGCACGAAATCCCGCCTGGTGGCAGCAATTAGGAGCTTTGAAAGATCCAGAAAGAGTTAGGGAACAGGTGGAGGCAATACTTGTCCCTAACCTCTCGGAAACACCAGAATATATCAGTCAACGAGCAATCAAGGTTCATGCCAATGGTAGGCAGAATGAGCATGATGGTGAAGAGAAACTGACTCAGCAAGAAACATCTTACAGTCGGTGCTATTTGGATAGTCAAGTGGGTACTTGTACCTGCGTTGTCGAAGTGCAAAATGGTCAAGAGCAAATCTGGCAATTTGCCAAAATTCCCTTAGATAGTCCTGAATTTAAAGTCATGAGTGCTGAATCTGAGGTTGCACTCAGCAATGATTTGTGGTTAGTTTTAGCTACTGATGTGACTGAACAACAGCAGCTTTGCAAAGAATTGGCAGCAAAAAATGCCGATTTAATTCAACTTAATCGCTTGAAAGATGAATTTTTAGCTTGTATTAGTCATGAACTCAAAACTCCCCTAACTGCCGTTTTAGGATTATCGCGCTTGCTGGTGGATCAGCAGTTGGGAGAACTTAATGAGCGTCAAGCCCGTTATGCGGGACTGATTCATCAAAGTGGCCGCCACCTGATGAGTGTGGTGAATGACATTTTGGATTTGACTCGGATGGAAACGGGGCAAATGGATTTGACGCTGACTCCGGTGAAAATTCGGGCTGTGTGCGATCGCGCCTTATCAGAAGCTAAAACGATCCACACTCAAACTACCAAAGCTACACCCGCTTCGCCAACTCAAAATGCCCGTTCATCAGCCCCGGAATTCTGCCTTTCCATTGAACTAGGCTTAGATCAAATGGTGGCAGATGAATTGCGCTTACGCCAGATGCTAGTACACCTACTTTCCAACGCCTTTAAATTCACCGAAATATCCGGCGAAATTGGGCTACGGGTGAGTCGTTGGGAAGGATGGATTGCCTTTACAGTTTGGGATACAGGCATTGGCATTCCTGAACACCAGCAACACTTAATCTTTCAAAAATTTCAACAACTAGAAAATCCCCTCACCCGCCAATTTGAAGGCACTGGTTTGGGGCTAGTATTAACTCGTGCCTTGGCTCGTCTCCACGGAGGAGATGTCAGCTTCTTATCGCGTGAAGGAAAAGGCAGCCAGTTTACCCTACTTCTGCCGCCCAGTCCCCCGAAAACAGGCTTTTCTGAACCAGATATGGGAATCAGAGAAGACGAGGAGACACGACACCAGCCAACACGGGAAATTTCCACAGCAGCTCGCCAGCATATTAGTACGCCCACACAACATCATCATGCTAGTTCGCAACGGTTGGTCTTGGTAGTCGAGGCAGTAGCCAGATATATTGAAGACTTGACCGAGCAACTTAAAGGCTTAGGATATCGAGTCGTGATTGCGCGATCGGGGACAGAAGCAGTAGAAAAAGCTCGGCGCTTGCAACCAATAGTGATATTTTTGAATCCGTTGCTACCCCTGCTATCAGGCTGGGATGTGCTGACTTTACTAAAATCTGACACCGCAACCCGTCATATATCTGTAATTGTTACCGCGACGGGAGCTGAAAAGGATCAAGCATTTGCTAACCGAGCCGATGGTTTCTTAAGTTTGCCAGTAGAGCATCAGCTTTTAGCACCAGTTCTCGAAAAATTATCTACTGTAGAAGCAGTTGGGCAGCTAGCGTTAAACAACAGCGCAATTATCCCGACTAAAACCGCACTGCGAATTCTCCGGTTGGTGAATCCCCAGTTAGAATCGGTTAATCCCCACCCCTCACTTCGAGAACACCGGGTGATTGAAGTCGATGATCTAGATCAGGCAGAACTTTTGGCGCGGGTATGGCAGTTTGATGTCATTTTGCTAGATGTCGAAAGTACCACCGCCCAAATTTATCTGCAACAACTAATTGGGCATCCACGTTTAGCGGCTATACCCCTAGTTACTTGCGATGTTGCAACTACCCTAATTGCTTCTAAGATATCAGGGCTATCTGTATTTCCTTACTTAACACCATTTGCGAAAGACAACAGCAGTCGCACCGAGAAAACAGATGCTTTACTATCAGTACTGCAAATTGCTTCTGGTATTTGTTGCCCGCCTAACATCTTAGTAGTGGATTTGACAATGCTGCGGGATTTTCCCCAGGTAAGACGCAAGCAAGTTAAGAGTTATCGTACAGAAAAAAATTGCTCAATTAGTAGTGAAACTGCGGAACGGGGTTCTGAGTGGTTCCAAGCTTTAATTCAGTATCTCCAAACAGCAGGCTTCAAAGCGGCGATGAGTCCTTGTTGGGCAGAAGTGTTACAACAAATTCGCCACCAAAGCGTTGATTTACTGCTAATTTGTTTAGGAGAATCTGCTATCCATAAAGATGTGCTAAAAGCTTTGAAAACATTAGGGGATTCGCCTGACAAGTTACCACCGATTTTGGTACTGAATCAGCGCTTAAATCGCCCAGAAAGCAGTTTACCGCCTGGAGTAGCTTACAAGGAAATTGACAAGCAGAAGAAGAATGGTTTGGAATCCATAGAAACTGTTGTTGGTGCGATCGCTACTCAAATATTACCGCGATCGATCTCAATGGAAGACCTGTTAAGCCAGATCAATCAAGCATTAGCTGTCAATGGTTACAATGGCAAATGTTAATGGGGACTGGGGACACTTCGACAAGCTCAGTGCATCGCTGGGGACTGGGGACTGAGGAAGAAATTCTTTTAAGATTGGTTGGGATATAAATCTACATACTTATCTTTCCTAGTGCCCAATCCCCAATCCCCAATTACGATATGTCCATTTTTTCATTTTTCTTTTTCTTAAAAGGAACTCGAACCAAGTTATAAGCCCCCTTAGTCGATAAATTCTTGTAATCATCTGGCTGTAAGTCCATTTGTAAAAACTTTTTCTGTTCAGCCAACAGCAACACTGATGCAGGTTTTAGTCCTTTGGCAGCCTGTTTTTTAATATGGTCTATAGCCTCTTGGGGAAATCCTAAATAATTTACGTGAATGTGGCTGTAAAATACCACACTGGGCTTTTTGAAACCAAGCATGATCAATTCTTCATCTGGTTGTTTTGCTTCTAGAACGATCGCAGACAATTCCCTTAAGGGTAATTGACGTTCTCGATCAATAAAAAATGAAGCAGGCGTTAAGACAAAAATTATAAACGCCACAAACCCAATTAAATTAATACTGATAACGTAGTTCCAACGGCGACTTAATAATAAACCCGCAACCAAAACGGCACAAACTAGCCAAATTGCACCCGCTATTATTGGTAAACCAGATTTTTGAATTAGTTCGTGGAAGTTACTTATGGCTGGATCAGTACCTAATATATGGGTTATGTTAAACAGTGCTGTTGCCAAAAATGATAAAAACACTACATTTACCCAACCACTCCAGACGAGTGACGCGGGGACTGGGAGACGTGGGGATGAGGATAAATTCTCTAATACTTTCTCCGTGTCATTTTCATTCTCTATATTTGGAAAAAGATCGCTCCACAACAGGGCTACCAGAATTGCTGCTGCTGGCATTAAAGGTAATACGTAGCTAGGGAGTTTGGTGACAGCAATGCAGAAAAAGCTAAAGATGCTAGCAAACCAGAACCAGGCAAATAAACCAAATTGCTGAAAACGTTCAACGGATCGCCAATGCGATCGCTGCCAAAACTTTAGTCTGACTATAGAGGCTGGTAAATACACGGAGTATGGCGCAAAACCCAGCAGCACCACTAAAAAGTAAAAATACCAAGGTGCTGAGTGACCATTAACTACTTCTGTAAAGCGTTCTAGGTTGTGATAACCAAAAAATGAGTTAATGTAATTCCAGCCATTGCGCCAAATTACTAAAGCATACCAGGGCACTGATAAAACTATAATTAACAGTATACCTACGAAGAGGTGCATTTCTCGCAATACCTCTCGTACCTTGCCCACGTAAAGTAAAAAAGCACCAACAATTATCCCTGGCAAAACAATTCCCACTGGTCCTTTAGTCAAAATTGCGCCAGCAATCAGCACATAAAAAGCTAAGTACCACTTATTAGGGAATAGGGAGGTCGCTTCCCTCCGGGTTTGGGAAAATTCCTCCCCAGTCCCTTCTTTCCCTGCGTACCCTACAAAGAAACACAATAATGCTGATGCCATGCATGCGGTGAGTAGCATATCAGAGACACCCGTTCTTGCCCAAATAATGGTTTCGGGATTGAGTGCCATGAGCGCTGCTGCGATAAAAGATATTAAGTAGCGGCGAGTAGGACGTGAAACTTGCTCTAATTCGTCTTGTTTACCCAGATACCAGTAGATGGTGTAAAAAGCTAAACAAACTAAAGCGAAGGCGGCGATCGCAGAAGGAAGACGTACTGCCCACTCATTCACCCCAATAATTGCATAAGCGATCGCCTGACACCAGTAAATTAAAGCAGGTTTATCGAAACGAGTCTCACCATTGAAAAATGGGGTAATCCAATCACCTGTGACAAACATCTGGCGGGAAGCTTCGGCAAATAGCGGCTCTGTCTCATCAATCAAGCCAATGTTGCCCAAATTCCAGCCAAAAGCTATCCAGCCAATCGCCATCAGCCACAAAATCGACACAGTTACACCAAGGGCGGGATTTTTTGCTATTTTGTTGAACCACTGATCAACAGTGTGCTTAACACTCAGTTTCATTCTCATTAGTCAATAGTCAACAATCACTAATCAATAGTCGTTGGTTATCTATCTTTTGTTCTTCGGAGTTTTTAATTTAACAATTTTTCTTTACTCATTATTCAACACTTTAGCAACTGTGGGGTAGCTATGTAAAAATAAACGTCTGAGCAAACGCCAAACAATGTTCACCCTCCAAAAATTGCTTCCGTACAGGCTCAACTATACCTATCCCCTAACACCAATTCTATGTGAGGCTGCGCTTTATTCAGGTAGGGGCAATTCATGAATTGCCCCTACAGCGCGGTTTTGGGTAAGTCCTACAGGCGCATCTTCATAAACAAATGGTATAACAGCACTGTTTATCGTAAATTCAAGGGTTTAAGACCCCAACCATTACACGACGTAGTATCAGTTGAGTTGGGGTTTAAATCCCCGACTCCAACTGTCTTTATTTTTGAAGTAATAAGTAATGAGTAATAAGTAATGGGTATTACTCATTACTCATTACTTATTACTCATTACTTATTACTCATTTATTTAATGACTCAGTACTAGTTGCCATTCTCTGTTTTGGGAATTCCATTTAGGTAATTGAGTTTCCCCGACAACATAAGGACCCCAGTAACGACGTGAACCATCTTGTGCAAAAGCAACTAAAATATCTCCCTTCTCCAGCTTTAAATTATTTTGAGGTAGGGATAGAATCAATCCTTTTTCACTACCTTCTTGGGGATCAAAATCCCAATGTGCCGGTACATCATAGTTAGTTTGTTTAGTACCAGAGCCTTTTGCTACCGACTGTCGCGCCAATAGAGCTAACCGCACGGGCTGATTTGTTTGATTGCTAATTCGCAAACTCCCTTGTTGGTTGGCTTTACTAGCTGATTTATCACGATCTGCCAAGACAGGATAAGTATTATTTTTACTGCTATGTTCTACTTCACTAGTTGGAATTGTTGCTGGAGTAGAAAGACTAGCGTCAATCCCTTTTTCAGGTGAAACAGGTGTAGACGAAGTTGAGTTCCACTGGGTAGTTTGAGTTGGCTGTTGTGAAGATGTATCTGGGTTTGTGGACTCAAAGGATACGCTAACTCCAAAGTATCCCACCAAAGCAACAAGCAGTCCCAAGCAACAAGCTGTAACACCGACGTTACGATACACTAAAGATTTCATATTGATAGTTATTAGAAATAAATATTTTGTCTAGGCTTGACCAAATAGTAGCCTATTATCCCAAAAGACAATCACACAAAGTAGCCTAATATAGATTTTTCTAAAATTAAGGATACGAATGTATTATAAATATCATTGTGAGTAGCAAACATTTGGAGTAAATAATTTCTTTGATGTTTGACAAACAAGAGGTACAGACACCCATTGCTTCAGATTTTGACCGTAGCCTTAGATATAAACAATAAAATTTGATACCTAGTAAACCCATTGATTTGTATAAAAAAAGTTCCGTGAAACCGCTACTACACTGTGGCGGAAGTTTGCCTACCTTTAACAAATGGCTCAAGCAAGTTGTTGTCTGCTTAATTGATCTGACTTTTCACGGTATCTGTAAAATCTCTCTACTTTTAGGGAGAGACTTTAAAATTTCCCCCTTGGCGACGCGGGAAGAGGGTTAGATTTTTTGTGGACTTTTACATATAACGTGAAAAGTCTGGTTAATTGAGATGTTAGTTCAATTTACGCCGTGCTGTACTGGCGGTCTCAATAAGGCTTACTTTCTCAAACCTGAGATAAATCTAACTGGTATATTTTATCTGGGGCGAGGAAAAGCCGCCTTTTAGGGATTTCCAATAAATAAACGATCAAACCTTGTGGCATAGGCAGAAAAGTCTGCTTTTGGCTACGAGCGGCAAAATGCCCACCCCAGAAGAAGCAAGCACCTTAAGGGTTTATACTTCCCTGAAGATGAAAAAATGGTCAAATTTGAATTAACACTGGAAGCCCAATAGATATATACAATATTAACAAACAAGCTGATTCTAAAACCAATATCCTCCTTAATTAATATAGATATATTTCAAGATATCTTGACTTTGGCCCAGAAGTCCCTTTAATGCAAAACACTCGTCTCAATAACTTGTTGGATGCCATTGCTACACGCTTGGGGCAATGGTTTTTAAATCCTTGGCGGCGACTATCGTTGCTGATAATTAGTTTTTTGTTCGGTTTTTTTCTGGGAAACGCAGTTTCCACTACAGCCGGTCAACAGGGTGTATTGGACATTGCGATAGCGGGTTTTTTAGTAGTGTTGACGGAAATTACTAGTAGGATATTTTACAGTCGTAGCTTTTTGGACAGGCGATCGCTCTTAGTAGACTCACTAAATCTGCTCAAAATTGGTTTCACTTACAGTCTGTTTCTGGAAGCCTTTAAGCTCGGATCGTAGCGAGATAATGAATTTATGAATTTGTGGCTGAATGAAATTCTAGTAACGGATGCGGTGGGGGAAACTTGGCAGCAGCAAGCTAGAGTTGCTGCGCTGTCAGATCAGTTAAGGGCAAAAGCTTTTGGGATCACACCGGAAAATGTCCATGAAGTGATAGAAAGGCGATCGCATTTACTAAAATCTGTGTTTCCAGCTTTTAGTCAATTCTGCCAAACTAGTCTCCAGGTACAACCCGAGGAAATGTTACAGGTATTGTGGGACTTGTGGCTTCCTTTGGGGATGAAACTGGCATTGCAGCGCCAACAGTTAAGCCGCCCGATGATTCAGGGAATATTGGGAGTACAAGGTACTGGTAAAACTACAATGTCTAAAGTTCTCAGTTTGATTCTCCAGCATTTAGGATATCACACTCTGAGTTTATCTTTAGATGACTTATACAAAACTTACAGCGATCGCTTGGTTTTAATACAGCAAGATCCCCGCTTAATTTGGCGAGGCCCACCAGGAACCCACGATATAGACTTAGGCTTAAATGTACTAGATCAAATCCGCCAGTTGCAAAGTCCAGTTATGGTTCCCCGCTTTGATAAATCTGCATACAGAGGCGCTGGCGATCGCACGACTCCTGAAATGGTAACAGGTGTAGATATTGTACTATTTGAAGGTTGGTTTGTGGGTGTGCGACCAATCAACCCTGATGTATTTAAGACTGCGCCGCCGCCAATTCTCACAGATGAGGATAGAACATTCGCCCGTGATATTAATCTTCGCCTCCACGATTATCTACCACTGTGGGAGCGATTAGACAGCTTAATTTTGCTCTATCCCACCGATTATCGCTATTCTTTGGAGTGGCGCAAACAGGCGGAACAGCAGATGATTGCTGCGGGGAAATCGGGGATGAGCGATGCAGAGATAGAGCAATTTGTCAATTATTTTTGGCGATCGCTTCACCCGGAATTATTTGTCAATCCGTTGGTAAAAAATATTACCCTGGTTGATCTGGTGATTGAGATTCATGGCGATCGCAGTTTTGGTAAAGTAGCATAAAAACTCAGTCTTGCTCTCTCCGCCTCTCTGTCCTCGTGGGTGAATAAGTTTTCGATGCGATAGCTCTAATTAAATTACCTTTTAAAGCTGACAAATTGCTTTTAAAACTTGTAACAACTGAGTTGAACGCTCTCTTTCCATTAAATTTAATTCTGGTAACAGATAATAAATCGGGGGATTTCCTTGTTCGATATAGACAAACTGATAACTTCTACCATTAGTCGCTAATCCCCAAACTGATTTTTGATTATCTAAATTTTTATAAGAGTATGTGAGTAGCTGAGGTAAAGCTGTTGATATATCAATCTGACTATTTTTAGACTCAATTAATAGTACCCAAAAATATGTTTGAGGTTTGGTATGTTTAGCTTTACTAATAGCTAAAATATCAAATCTTCCTTTAATTTTGATATCTTCATCTTCAACTTCAATATCAGCAATATTTTCCTCCAAAAGAATCTCGATAGGATAGCGATAAAAACCAGCTAATCTTAATAAAGGGGCAACTGCAAGAAACTTTACCTGACCTTCAGAAACTTTTCCTACTGTCAGGTATCTATCAAAGTCATGCTGAATTTGTTTGAGTTCCTGCTGTTCTGTCTCCGTGAGAGGTTGCAGAGATAAGTAGTTAGAAAATGAGTCACTGTACTGTTTTTGAAAGCCAAACAGACGCTGAATTTCTTCTAAAGATAAATTACGAGCGTTGAGAATTGTCATATATTTTTCCTTGATTGAAACGAAAAATGTTTGTCAGTAGAGCAAATATTAACCTACAGCAAAATCTGTGAACTGTCTTTTGTAAGGCGAGTGAAATCCTAATACAATATCTTGTTTAGCAACGCCTAAAGCGACTAATTCATCACCAATATTAGCTTCCGTTCCATTATGTTGAATCCAAATTTTTTCATTCTTAATATCTAAATGTAATACACAACCATATACACGCCGCTTGTTTTCCCAACCCACATATACTAATTGATAGTGGTCGTGTTCGGTATCAAAGATAGTTTGTGCTTCCACTTCACTATCAGATTTCTCATACTGACTATATACTGTTAATAACTGCTGAATGTACTTTCTATATTTATCTAAGTTAGCCATCTGAGAATAACCTCATTTTCGATATCATAAATTAGCAACAGTAATTGATATTCTTGAATTATCATCTGAGGAAATGGCAGCTTAAAAAAAGTTTCGTAAGTATCTGAAGGAATCGCTAAATATAAAATGCGTTCTGGTTGTTCTTGGGAAAGTGCAAAGCGATAGTTAATAAATTGTCCAAGAAAACTCTTAATCTCGACAGCTATTTTTTTTCCTTATCTTTCAGCCGCAATAATCTTTTCTGCTCCCAAATCAATATATAATTCAACCAAACCCCACTCTATACGTAAAGGATCATCTGTAATAGTCCAACCATCTTTTTGTAAGCCTAATTTTACAACATCGTGAAATTTATCTTTTGCTGACATAACATAATTTGTTCGTTCGGGGGAGCATTCTATCTATATATTATCCACCTTCTCAAGCCGTATAACTTGATATGCCAAATTAGTTAACAAAGTAACGCACCATATTTATCTCGTCTGTTTAGGTGCGTTAGCCTACGGCATAACACACCCTACATAAAATTATTAAGTATCGTATTTTTTCTGGACTTTAACCGGATTCATCCACACTTCTAAGCGACTAAACGCTTGTGAAAAAAGTAACGTCAAACATAAATAAATCACCGCTACACCTGCATAAATCTCAAAAGCGCGATAATTGTCAGCAATAATTAACTGTCCTTTACGTAGTAATTCTTCAAACCCAATCACAGAAACTAAGCTAGTATCTTTCAATAAACTAATAAAATCATTACCTAAAGGTGGAATCATCCGCCGGAAAGCTTGGGGAAAAATTACATAAATCATGGTTTGCACAGAACTCAAACCTAATGATTGTGCTGCTTCTGCTTGTCCTGGTTCAATTGATTGAATCCCAGCACGAACAACTTCAGCAATATATGCAGCACTATTCAAACTTAAAGCAATTACCCCAGCAGTTAGACGATCAAAACTAAATGTCAAACCCAGTTCTTGCAAAATTGCTGGTAATCCAAAGTAAATCATAAAAATTTGCAGCAATAAAGGCGTTCCCCGAAAAAAATCTACATAGGCCCTCGCTATCCAACGCACAGGTGCGATAGGAGAAAGGCGGATAATACCAATGAGGGAACCGCCAATTAAACCAAATACTACAGAAATTATCGTCAATTGCAACGTTACCAACGCACCCTGTAATAATGTTGGAAAAGCCTGCAAAATTACGCTAATTGAAGTAAATATTTTAGGCGCGTTAGTGTTAGTTTGATTCTCAAATGGTGATTTAGCTGGTAATTTAGGCGGTTCGGCTTTAAACCATTTTTGGTAAATTTGGGCATAAGTGCCATTTTTCAACACCCTATCCAAGCCATCATTTATTAATGCCAAATTCGGCGAGTTTTTAGTTGTAGCAATTCCATAAAACTCCTCTGTCAGTAATTGCTGTACTACTTTAATTCCCTGAAGATTACCCGTATTAATAGCATATAAAGTAACAGGTGCATCATTAATTACCGCATCCACATTACCATTGAGCAATTCTTGCAAGGCTAGAGGTGCGGAATCAAAACTGCGAATTTGCACTCCCGGAACACTTTTAGCCTTTGCAGCCCCAGTTGTGCCAAGTTGTACAGCAATTCTTTTATTTTTGAGGCTGTCAAAGCCAGTAATATCTTGATTGTCTGTGCGAATTGCGATCGCTAACCCAGCCTTAAAATAGGGACGGGAAAAAGAAACACTCTTCGCCCTCTCCTCTGTAATCGTGATCGAACTAATGGCCGCATCTACCGTTTTGGCTTGCAAAGCTGGGATAATACCATCAAAAGGCAGACTTTGAAAATCCACTTTAAAGTTAGCAGCAAGTGCAATCGCATTCATCAAATCAATAGAAAAACCCTGCAACTCACCAGCTTGTCCTTTAAACTCAAAAGGTGGAAATGCAGGTTCCGTAGCCACCCGCAGAGTTTTCCCGGCGCTAGGGTTCACAGCACAGCCAGCCAGTAACAAACAGCTAAAACCGACAACCACACACCAGCGCAGCCAACGCCCAAAATCAAATTTAGCCATATTATTTTCTCTTCCCTCTTCTTCCTACGCATTTCCTGCACCCGCCGAAGATGGGGCAAAGTTAGAGAAGCTGTAATTTTATGCCAACCTGCCTTTTCTTTCTAGTGCAAAGTAGAACATATTCTCTGCGCTAGGGTCAATATCTGCTTTTCTGTTAGTGCATAGTTATAGCGGTTCCCATTCAGTTGCGGTATAATATTACATCACCATGTGTAGGGAACAGTGCCCATTGGTGTCAACTTAAGCCCAAACGCTTATTCTACAGACGTTTTACCCCCCTTAATCCCCCCTTATAAAGGGGGGGGGAAAGAAATCCAGTTCCCTCCCCTTTACAAGGCTACGGTGTACACACATCTTTGTGCTAAGTGCAAAATGTGGCTTGATCCCCCTAAATCCCCCGATAAATTGGGGGACTTTGATTCTTTCCCCCCCTTTTTTAAGGGGGGTTAGGGGGGATCAAAACGTTGTGGGGCTAGGTTATAAGACTTGTGTGTACACCGTAGCCTTTACAAGGGGAGGGTTAGGGTGGGGTAACGCGGCTCGTGATGAGAAGCCAAAGAATTGAATATCACGTCTTGACAAGGGTTTCACCTTAAGTTGACACCAATGGGCAGTGTCGTGCCCCTACCGTGTACCTCATGTAAACGAGAACGGCTATATAGCCCGGCCTAGCGATCGCACCAAGGCATAAATTAGGTATAGGTAAGTAATTTGCAACTTAGTGTAACTCAGTTGTACCTGGTGTTAACAGTTGCTTGATTTGGTCAGCCAAGATTTCTAATCCAGCATCCTTGGCAAAAAATCCGTCAGCGTCTGGGCATATTTGTTTGCCATGCACCTCTAACTCGTTCTTGCTCATGTAAGCCGTGACGAGGATAACCACAGGAGAACGGGGCAAGCGTTGTTTAAGAGCAGTAACGATTGCGATGCCATCTGTATCTAGCTCATGCCGAGCCGCAGGCAGCACGAAATCCACCAAGAAGAGATCATACTGCTTAAGTACCTCTAACTCCCATAAGAAAGTAGACACTGACTTGTAGGTTGCCACTGTATATTCTTGCTTGAAAAAGCGTTGGGCGATCCGACACCAGTCTTCGTCATCATCCAAAATCGCCAGTTTATACATAGGGATTTAATTCCTCTTTTTACCAAGCTGGGTAATTACATCTAAAAAGCTTTCGTAATCAGTAATCGGTTTGGTATAGCAATCGTCTGCCCCAGATTCAGCCAACAGAAGATGTAGTTCCGCAGGCATAGTATAGGCTGTTACCACGATAATCGGTATATCTTTCCAGTGTGCTTTCACATAGCGCGACAGAATAGAACCATCGACTTTTTGCCCTTGCCACCTAGCTCCTGGCAAATTGATATCCATAATTACAAGTTCTACTGCCCCCACTGAGCATCGGTGAAAAATCTCTTTTGGTTCGGCAGTGATAAACACCTGATGGCCTCCCAAGCGTTCGAGGAGTTTGGCGGTTCCCTTAGCTAAAAGTTGGTCATCCTCAACTAGTAGGATGTTCAAGACTGTCACCTCTGAGCCTACTTACTTCACTTAGGGGCAAGGTAAAAGATACCGTGCTTCCCTGTTCTGAACCAAGGCTCTCAAGCCAGATTCGACCACCCATAAGTTCCACCAGCCGCTTGCAAATAGTCAGCCCTAAGCCCGTGCCTCCGTAGGATCGCTGAGTAGAACCATCAGCTTGCACAAATGGGGCAAACAGTTGCTCTGAGTTTTCCATATCAATGCCAAGACCCGTGTCCCGCACTGATATCTCAGCCATTGTCCCACTACTGTCAGTGATAGCCCTGACATCAATATTACCCTCATCTGTGAATTTTAAGGCGTTAGAGAGCAGGTTAGTCATCACCTGGCGGACTTTGATCTTGTCGGCGAAAACAGTCAGGGCTTCAGAGTGGAGCGTCAGAGGAATTCCCTTCTTGCGGCTTTCGGCACCTGAGAGGAAACATTGCTCTTGTAAAAGTTGTTGCAGATCAACTGTCGCCAAGTCTAAGCCTATGCGCCCGTCTTCAATCTTGGCAATGTCAAGCACATCGTTGATGATAGTAACTAGATTTTGCGTTGATTGATAAGCTGCATCGATATATTCGCGCAACTCCTCTTCGTTTTCATAAAGGCGATCTTGGAGCAATTTTAAATAGTTCAAGGTCGAGGCCAGAGGTGTTCGCAGTTCGTGGCTGGTAGAAGCCATAAAGTTGCTCTTGAGGCGACTTACTTCTTCTGCGGCAGATTGGGCATGAGAGAGAGCCTGATTGTGCATCTCAACTACCAGGCGTTGCTGCCGTTCGCGCTGATAGAGTCGGTTTTGGAGTACGGCCAGGGATAGGTGAATGTTCAAAGACTGGATGAATTCTATCTCTTCCATACTCCACGGGTGAGCCTGGTCTTGTTTGAGCGCCTGCCATTGCCCCATAGACTGGCGAGGTCTCTGTTGGCGCTCATCGGCCTCGTCATAGCCCAACCAAAGACTTTCGGTGTCGATTTGATCGCGAAAGAACGTCAGATACCCCAAGAATTCTTTGCCATAATACAATGGTTGAATGATCAAGCCCCGAATCGGCGTGGTCTGGAAGGATTCAATCAGTTGGTACAGACGTGGTTCTTGCTGAAGATCAATTACCACTCGTAGAGAAGGACTATCCTTTGGAACTAAGCTAGGGTCGATGGCAGTAGGAGCTATCTCTACCTCTTGCCAGAGGGGATGATTTTCTAGGAAGTCTGGATGCTCAAGCTCGGATGAGTCCGGCTGATTTCCGTAAGTATAAAGATGGGCTGGTAAAGCCTGATCCGGAGAAGTTAGGTACAACCTTCCTCCCGAACTGCCAGAGGCTTTCACTGCTTGCTCCAGAACGTTATGCAGAATCTGCTCAGGTGCCAGAGGCGCGTGCAGCAGAGCGGCAATCTGATTGACGATCGCTTCCCGTTGTTGTTGCTCGTGAACCTGACTCAGCAGACTTGCCTGGGTAATGGCTAGTGAAACCTGGTTAGCAAGCAATTGCACGACCTGCAAATCCTCAGATGTAATCTCTCTCGGTTCGGCATGATGAGAGATCAACAGCCCCCAGAGTTCCTGTTCATAAATTATTGGCACTACCAGGGAAGACTGCACACCCATTTGCGTCAAATACTCGACATGGCAGGGGTCTACTGGTCGGCTTAAGATATCTTCAAGGGGTTGCTCTTGGACTTCTTTAACGGTCAAGTCTCCCGTTGCCGTCGTTTTCACGGTCGGGAGCGAGTTGAGGATAATACGCTGTTCGCTGACATTGACAATTGTGCGGGTACGTGCTTTAACAAACAAAGCCCGCGCTTGGGGCGGAATGTCATCAGATGGATAGTGTAATCCCAACAAAGAAGGCAGGCGGTTGGGGGCACTTGCTTGGGCAATAACGTGTCCATGCCCGTCGCGATCAAAGCGGTAAACCTTAGTCCGGTCGGTTTGCAAAAATGCTCGCAGCTCGGCCACCGTTGCATCTAAAATCTCTTGAAGGTTCAGCGATTGCCGGATGCGGTTCGCCATCCGAGCGAGTAGAGCTTCTTTGCGTTCAGGAAGGAATTGATCCTTTAGCATTCTAAAACCGTAATTTGTAGTCAACTATTTACTCCCGATTTCTCAGGGCAACTATTATTTAACTAGGCTAGCAATTACCATAACTAACTCGCTTGGTTCTATTGGCTTAGTCAGATGTTTCTGGAATCCTGCTTGGAGAACTTGTTGTTGGTTAATCTCTCCAGCATAGGCTGTCAGTGCGATCGCCTGAATTTCTCCCCCTTGCTCAGACGGTAGCGATCGAATTTTACGAATCAACATATAGCCATCCATTTCTGGCATCCCAATATCACTTAAGAGAATGTCTGGCTTCTGAAGTGCAAAGGCGTTTAGCGCATCACTTGCTGAAGCGACGGCACGCACAGAAGCACCATAGCCTTCAAGCAGAAAGACTATCAGATCGCGGGTGTCAACCTCATTTTCCACCACTAGCACCTTTACTCCTTCCAGATTGGCAGAGACATCAGGCAACCCTTTGTCCTCGTTTTTTAAAGGTACAACACTATGAATGGGTAGTAACACAGTGAACGTGGCACCAAAACCATCTCCCAAGCTCTCTACTTGAACTGTTCCACCGTGTAGTTCAACGAGGCGACGAGCGATCGCCAGCCCTAGCCCCAATCCGCCAAAGGTTCTTGTGGTGCTATTATCAGCTTGACGGAAGTAATCAAATACGTAAGGCAGAAAGTCTGGGTTGATGCCTTTACCCGTATCACTCACTCGGATTTGGGCTTGTGTACCCACGCGCTCAAGTCGCACTGACACCTGACCCCCGGACGCTGTGAACTTAATGGCGTTAGACAGCAGATTCCAGATGACTTGTTGCAAGCGACTCGGATCACCCAAAACTTGCCCCACATTCGTTTCAAGTATCGTCTGGAGTTGAATTGACTTAGCCTCAGCCGCTAGATGCACGGTATCAAGTGCTACTTCAATCACGGCTGAAAGATCAATAGAGCAGACATTGAGACTGAGCTTGCTTTGAAGAATGCGAGAAACATCCAGTAAATCTTCCATCATCTGAGACTGTAACTTGGCATTGCGCTCAATAGTTGCTAGAGCATAAGCTGTCTTAGCTTCATCAAACTTACGGGTTTGGAGAAGTTTTGCCCAACCCAAGATCGGGTTGAGAGGGGAACGCAGTTCGTGAGATAGAACAGCGAGGAACTCATCTTTGAGACGATTGGCTTGTTCAGCTTCCGCACGGGCGGCTTGCTCACGGCGTGCAGATTCTTCGGCGGCTTGACGGGCATTGCTATTATAAAGAGCGGCGGCGGTAAAATTTGCCAGGCTTGTGATTAGTCGCAAGTCTTCTTTATCAAACCGCCGATGTTCATTATGTGACATAATCCAAATCGCACCAAGCTGTTGATTGGCAATCAATAAAGGAAACACCAGGATCTCGATAATTGTTGGCTTCAACTGTTGCAAATAGGTGAAATAACGTTCTGGATAGGAATAGAGCAGAGGGGCTTGACGTTCTAGGCAGATGCCGCAAGGACTAAAGGTGCTGAGATATGTATCTTGTTCATAGGCTTCTAACATCCCAGCTACTGCAACCCAGCGAAAAATTTCTTTCCCGTTTGGAGTTACCTCAAGTAGGCTCACACCACTTGTTTCTGCCCGACACAGTTGAGCGGTTATTTTTACAAGGTTTTTCAGGAGAATTTGAGGCTGCTCAAGTAGTTGCTCTACTAGGAGATGAAGTGCATCGTTCTCTTCTTTGAGGTCAGTGGTTCTGGGTACTCGATGTGACAACTCTTGTGTGATGAGAATATCGTCTAAAGATTTCTGCTTTACTGGTTCATTCGTCATTACCCTACTCCCCTTGTGAAAGCTATTTGGTTAAGCAGTCTTTATCCAGGTTCAACTAAATTCCGTAACATTTCTTCAAGAGGTTAGAGGATGTTTGAAAAGTCCTCTTCTTGGTAGCAAAACATTCTAGATCCCCCTAAATCCCCCTTAAAAAGGGTGACTTTGACTCCGGTTCCCCCTTTTTTAAGGGGGGTTAGGGGGGATCTAAAAGTGTCTAAAGTCACAGCGAAATACTTTTCAAACAACCTCTTAGACTCATTCTTCCCCAACTTCAGCCAAGCTTCTTGGGGAGGAATGTTAGTTCCTAAGTAGCTACTAGTAGTCTGTCCCATTAATTCTGAGGTGCTGCGAGATGCCCGACAACTTTTACGAAGTCGGGGATCTGACCACCATCACCGATCAGAATTAGTGATATGAACCACTAGCTTGACAGACTACTAGAGAGCCGTGACTGTCTAACCCTCTTTTATTACTTTCACCAGATAAAAATCACAAACCTTTACTGTCATGAATTTATAAATCTAGGGCGTTGCTGGGTTGAGGAACGAAACTCAACCAGGATTTACGCAAACAATACCCGAAATCGTGATTTTCTTCTTAGGGGCAATTCATGAATTGCCCCAGAGCGCGTGTAATTTGGTGTAAGCCCTATCAACAACAGGAATTTTTGATTTTGTTGCGTTTCCCTCCTCGAAACGCAACAAAATACTGCTCAGTAAAAATATTTGTAGGTTGGGTTTCGCAGAGCGAAACCCAACCTATTTTTTTTTTCAGAGGAATAAAAGATCGCTAAGAAAATATGAGTAAGATTTTGTTGGGGTTTGAATCCCATTCAAATCTTAATAGTCCCTAATTCCCAGTTCTCAGTTTAATCGGCTTCATCACTAATTATGAAGGCACTGGATATTTATTCAGATCGAATGTTATTACAAATTGTGCGCCGTTTGTTACTCTCTTAGGTAAGAGCTTGAAAGTTCCTGATACTACCACCACGGCTTTTTAACTGGCAGAAATCACTTGGATGGCCAACCCTTTTATTACATCAGTTGACACTAATTAATACTAGAACACCAATTCAGTAATCCTGGAAGAACCTTTTCCCCAACACCTCTTTGAAGCCCAGAGGGGAGCTAAACTCCCCCAACGCTAGTAGCTACGGTGTACACACAAGTCATAGAATTGCCTAAATGCATAATTTCGCGCGCTGTACACACCCAGCCCGCCAACGGTTGTAAACCGTTGTCTAATAGCCAAAGTCATCTAAAAGATGACTAATATTGTCGGCGTGGGAGTCCATTAAAATGTACTTGTGCTGTTAGCCAGCGATTTAAATCGCTGGCGGGATATGGGTTTAACCAACTTGTGTGTACACCGTAGATGCTAGTAGGGAAGGGGGCTGGGGGGTTAGGTTTTGATTACTGAATCCATACTCTAGGTAGATGTCATCTCATGTCCAATTATGCGGACATGAGATCAATCATTTGCTCAGACTTGTGTATGTGGTTCGTTCACCACACTACAATCAACTGTAGAGCAGCTTGACATTAGTAATGAACAACACCATCCCCGCCATTATTTTTGACAATATCGAAAAAAACTTTGGTTCCCTCAAAGTCCTCAAAGGAATCACCGGCGAAATCAACCGGGGAGAAGTCGTTGCAATTATCGGTTCCTCCGGTTGTGGTAAAAGTACTCTACTACGCTGCTTCAATCGCCTAGAAACCATTGACAATGGGCGTTTAATCATCAACGGGATCAACTTATCCCGCCCCACTATCAACTATAGCCAACTGCGGCAACTACGAACCCAAGTAGGCATGGTTTTCCAGCAATTCAACCTGTTTCCCCATCTCAGCGTTCTGGAAAATATGACCCTCGCACCGCGTAAAGTTTTGGGTAAAACACCGAAAGAAAGCGCCCAACTAGCGAGATTATATCTTGAAAAAGTCGGTTTATTTGACAAAGCCTCTGCTTATCCCGAACAGCTTTCAGGCGGACAAAAGCAACGAGTAGCGATCGCCCGTAGTTTATGTATGAATCCCCAAATCATGCTATTCGACGAACCCACCAGCGCCCTAGATCCTGAACTTGTCGGCGAAGTTCTGCAAGTGATACAGCAATTGGCCGCAGAAGGCATGACAATGGTGGTTGTCACCCATGAAATGCAATTTGCGCGGGAAGTAGCCCATCAGGTGATATTTTTAGACAAAGGTATTGTCACAGAACAAGGTTCAGCATCTGAAGTGCTGACTAATCCCCAAAGCGATCGCCTACGTATTTTCCTCAGTCGCCTTAACGATAGATAGTTAGGAGTTAGGAGTTAGGAGTTAGGAGTTGATAATGAAAGGTTCTTTTATAACTCCCCACTCCCCACTCCCCACTACTTAAAGGTACTCACGCAAGAAATCAAAGGGATCATCTTCCCAACAAGGTTCAGGTATCAGCCAAAACAAACTACTGTGGATGTCGGCTTCAATGTCATCACCGTCATCTCGATCAAATAGTTCTATCAAAGCTGTCCAATCACGTTCTCTCAAAGACGCTAGGGATGGGGCATATACCTGGAGATTATTTGAGTAATTCACGCGTAAAGTTGTGCTTGACAGCCGTAAAAATACCAATTCAAAATGACGCTCACGGACTCGCTAACAAAATTCAAAATTAAGAAAGCCTTATTTAATCTAGGTTTCTAGGTTTATATCTGTCACGTTCTTTTTTCAAATTGGGATTAAATAGTTATTTTGATACTATTAAATATCGACTACTCTCTTCAGTGTCTCACAATTTAAATAGGACTACTATAGTATTTCTTACATAATTACAAACTGAATTTACTCAGACTGGAAAAATCCTTGCGGGTGAGATTCGACTAATTCCACGCCAAAGACTTCTGCAAAGGACTGTGCTACATAAAAACGCACATCTTGGCAGGTGATATCTGGAATCCATTCGGCTAAACTGCCTACAGGTTTGTCAGAAATACCACAGGGTACTATACGCTCAAAGCCTGTCATATCTGGACAAACATTTAATGCAAAGCCGTGCATAGTAATCCAACGGCTGACTTTAATACCAATAGCCGCAACTTTTCGCCCTTGTAACCAAACGCCAGTAAAAGCCGGAATTCTTTCTCCCTGCAACCCATAAACTGCCAATACGCGAATTATTACTTCTTCGAGTTGGCGTAAGTACCAATGGAGGTCTTGACGATAACGTTGCAGATTTAAAATTGGATAACCCACCAGTTGACCGGGACAATGGTAAGTAACCTCGCCGCCTCGTTCAACTCGATGCACATCATATTCACCGTTTACCCTGAGCGTTCGCGTAGCGTCTCGTAGAGAAGCCGAAGGGTCAATATCAAATTTCAGAAAATCTGAGTTGCTTCCTTGGCCAAGAGTGTAAACAGGTGGATGTTCTAGCAAAATTAACACGTCATCTAGACTGGGGTCATGGATGCGCTCAGTCAGGAGCGATCGCTGCCATCTATGAGCCTCTAAGTAAGGCATTAATCCTTGGTTATACAACAAACAATGGTTTTTGCGTGCTTCCATACTATAGATAATGCCAAAAATCAACTGTATTAAGGACGAAATATATTTCAATTTACAGGATTGGAGTCAAAAATATTAAGTTTTGCAAAGGATTTTAAAGGAAAGTCAAGGGAACCTGCATTAGAAAATACAAAGTGCTAGTTTGAATATTAACCTCAATAGGTTTTAGGAGGAATTCTCTGCAATAAGAATCATGCCAAGACAATAAGGACGAATGCATTGGCTGATGACTCTTATAACATTGCTTGCATTTCAAACAGAATCAAACTTCCACAAAGACCTGTATTATTGAACAGTAGCAAGCAAACTTCAACTGAACATAGAAGGAGCAACTATCAACAATTCTGTAAGCCTTGCTTTAAAGAAGAAGGTAGTCACGGCAGCTACCATTCAGATTGCCTCACTCAAGAGTTCTAAGTGGATATCCAATTGGATATAAGCGCAGAGATGAGGAGGTAAATCAAGGGTATACTTGAGAAAAACTCAGATGCAGCAAGCTGAGAGACAGCTTGCTAGCAGTATGTGCAATAGTTCACAATTTGTTTTGGCGGGAGTAATAGAGCTTACCGCAACTTCTTTTCATACAAAGCAAATTCACACATTCAAATATTTAGTGGGAGAGTATTACATGAAGCTTGTCATCCACAGCAAAAATATTGAAATCACCGATGCAATTCGTGAGTATGTACATCAAAAAATTGAAAAAGCAGTTAGTCACTTTCAGAGCATTACAAATGAAGTGGATGTGCATCTTAGCGTCGGACGTAATCCCCGAATTAATACTAGACAAGCGGCTGAAGTAACTATTTATGCTAATGGTAGCGTTATCCGTGCCGAGGAAAGCAGCGAAAGCCTATATGCCAGCATTGACTTAGTTGCAGATAAAATTGCCCGTCAACTGCGGAAATACAAAGAACGTCGTCAAGACCAGAAAACTCATGCCCTACCAACAGAAACAGTTGTTGCAGAGTCGATAGTAACAGATTTAATTGGCGATCGCACCCCCGAACTACCCAACGAAGTCGTCCGCACCAAATATTTTTCCATGCCGCCGATGACCCTTGCAGAAGCCTCAGAACAGCTGCAACTCGTAGGACACGACTTTTATATGTTCCGTAATTCTGAAACTGGCGAGATTAATGTCATTTACGAACGCAACCACGGCGGTTATGGCGTGATTCAACCCCGCAATGGTAACGGTCATACCAACGGCAAGAATGGCAAGGCAACCCACGCTAATATCGTCATGCCGGAAAAGTCGCATTCTAAATAGGGAATGGGGACTAGGGATTAGGGACTAGGGACTCGGGACTAGGAGAGAGTTTCCCAATCCCCAATCCCCAATACTTCGGCTTACCTCGGCTTCGCTCGGCACAAGTCGCTCAGTACAAGTCCCCAATCTCCTATTTTGCAACAGATTGCAAACTTTTCAGCGCTTCTTCAACGTGACCTTTAAAGTTGAACATGGAATCAAACACGTATTGCACAACTCCCTGTTGGTCAATAACGTAAGTAACGCGACCAGGGAATAAGCCAAAGGCTGCTGTTGCGCCATATAGCTTCCGCACTTGGTCGCCTTTGTCAGTTAACAAAGTAAAAGGTAGATTATATTTCGCAGCAAATCGCTGGTGAGATTCGCTGGAGTCAGCACTTACGCCGACAACTTCAGCACCAGCAGTTTTAAACACTTCATACTGATCCCGAAAGGCGCAGGATTCAGCCGTACATCCGGGTGTATCGTCCTTGGGATAGAAATATAGCACAACAGCTTTGTTGCCGCGAAAATCTTGGAGGCTAATTGTTGAGCCGTTTTGAGCCGGTAGAGTGAAATTAGGAGCGGTATCTCCAACTTTAATTGGCATAGTGATTGGTGGTAATTGACTTAACAAAATTTTACCTTGTATCCAAGTCTATAAATTTTGCTTGATTACGTGCATCAAGGGGAGTAGCTTAGATACTCATGTAACAGAAAATTCCGCTTATGCGCCTGAGTTCACTGGATGTTTTTCGCGGCATTACCATCGCTGCGATGATTCTCGTCAATATGGCGGGTGTCGCAGATGATGTATATCCTCCTTTAGCCCACGCCGATTGGCACGGTTGCACACCAACTGACTTGGTATTTCCCTTCTTTCTCTTCATTGTTGGTGTAGCGATGACTTTCTCACTGTCAAAGTACACCGAAGGTAATAAACCAACCTCAGCCGTTTACTGGCGCATATTACGCCGCGCCGCCATTCTCTTTGCCTTGGGATTGCTACTAAATGGCTTTTGGAATCAGGGTATTTGGACTTTTGATTTGAGTAGTATCCGTATTATGGGAGTATTACAACGCATCAGCCTTACCTATCTCCTGGCTTCCCTAACTGTTCTCAACCTACCGCGTCAAAGTCAATGGATACTAGCAGCAGTGCTACTCATCGGCTACTGGCTGACGATGATGTATGTAGCAGTACCTGACTATGGGGCGGGAGTTTTGACACGGGAAGGTAACTTTGGTGCTTATGTTGACCGCCTGATTATTTCCAAAGCACATTTATATAAAGGTGATGGTTTCAAATTCATGGGAGATCCAGAAGGACTCTTCAGTACTATTCCTGCCATAGTAAACGTTCTCGCTGGTTACTTCACCGGGCAATGGATACGCAGTCAATCAGTAAAATCACGCATAAGTATAGGTTTAGCATTATTTGGAGTCGGTTGCTTAATTATCGGTTGGGCGTGGGGGTGGACATTCCCCATTAATAAAAAGCTGTGGACAAGTTCTTATGTAGTCTTTACAACAGGTTGGGCGTTGTTATTGCTAGCAGCTTGTTATGAACTCATCGAAGTCCGGTTGATGCGTCGCTGGAGTAAACCTTTTGAAATTATGGGCTTAAATGCGATCGCTCTTTTCGTTGCATCGGTTTTATTGATTAAAATTTTAGTCAAAACCACGATTGGCACTGGCAAAGACGCTCCCAATACCTACAATTGGATTTACCAGAATTTTTTCGCATCTTGGGCGGGGGCGCTGAATGGTTCCCTGTTGTTTGCCATAGTCACCGTGTTGTTGTGGTGGGCTGTTGGTGTTTTGATGTATCGCCAACGCTGGTTTCTGAAAGTATAAATTTAAATAATTCGTAATTCGTAATTAAGTTTTGTGACGGGGATTTAGACCCCGATCCAAAACTTGCCGGTTATTGAACCGGGGGATTTAAACCCACGGTACTCGGTTAAAAGCCAATACAGTTCAGTTAAGCATTTCTTTCTTCTCTTTGCGTCCTTGGCGGTACCCTGCGGGAAGCCGTTCGCGTAGCGTCTCGTAGAGAAGCGTCTACGTTAAAAAAATTGACTTTGACAAAAAATTTTAGCCTTAACCCAAGCGTATTGGGTTAAAAGCAGGCGTGAGAAAATTAAAAGATTTTTATTGTTATTTACTTTTTGCTGTTCTCAATGTTACAACAGGTATTAAGTGATAGATTTGTCACACCTTAGGGGCGATGGCAGCTTTATCTAGATTATTGGTGCATTAATCTACACTTTCCTTGGCAACTCACCTAAGTTCTGAGATCGTTTCTAACGGCAGAAGCGTCTACAGACTTATCTGTGCGTTGAAAATTCTTATTTCTTCTAATTCACTAAATTAATCCATAGAAAATTGTGAGGTAATGATGCGTCGCATGAAATTTTGGGTATTTTTGCCAGTAGCCTTGATATTCGGCTGCTCAGATCAACTGTTTCAATCTAAACCCTCTGGAGCCAACCCGAATCCAGCAGTAGTTGAACAAACTAGTCCGATTTTATTAGCAAAGGCGAGTTATCTTTCACCGTTGGAACAACAGGTAATTGTTGAAACAAATAAGGTACGAACAAATCCCAAGGGATACCTGCCGATTTTGGAAAACTATAGAAACCGCTTTGAGGGGAACCGAGTCAAAATTTCTAATAATACCTATTTGCGAACTCAAGAAGGAGTCAAAGCAGTTGATGAAGCGATCGCATTTTTGAAATCAGCACGTCCTGTGGGAGCCTTGAGTGCATCAAAGGGTATGTCTTTAGGAGCAAAAGACCACGTTAAAGACCAAGGCCCAAAAGGTGCTATAGGTCATGATGGTAGCGATGGTAGCAACCCTTTTACTCGCATCAACCGCTATGGTACATGGGAAACAACCGCAGGCGAAAATATCAGTTATGGGCCAAACTCTGCTCAAGATATCGTCATGCAATTAATTATCGATGATGGCGTGCGCGATCGCGGTCATCGAAAAAATATTTTTAACGGCACTTTTAAAGTGTCTGGTGTTGCCTTTGGAACTCACAAATCATATAGAACAGTCTGCGTGATTGACTACGCTGGTGGGTATAGAGAAAAATAATTTCAGAATATACCTGGGGATTAGAAATCGCGGCTACATAAACCAAGTCCGTCTACGTGGATTCAAAGAATTTGAAACTCGCGTAGGCGGGTTTTTGTCTATAATGCGATCGCTTTTATTGTAAAGGCAGATAGGGAGCAATGCGGTTTTGTCAGATTCTTCCTCTATTTGTTCTAAAAGCTCAATTCCCCATTCTATAAGAGTTTCTTTGATTGGATCTCGCAATAATTAATGGTCACTATGATACTATGAAGAATTACTTGTATCAAGATTCTTCGTGGGATTTATCGCTAAATAAACCCAACAGTGGACCGAGAATTGCCCCAAAGATAAACCCGCCTGCATGTGCCCAGTAGGCAATACCACCGCTTTCCATACCGATGTTGGTAGGTGTTTCTAAACTAGCAAGTCCGTAAAAGGCTTGTTCGAGAAACCAAAATCCCAAAAAGAAATATGCGGGGACACGGAAAGTTGGGAAGAAAAACCCTAAAGGTATTACGCCGAGAACTTCGACGTTGGGAAAGCGGAGAATGTATGCACCCAGAATACCTGCGATCGCGCCACTTGCACCCAAAGAAGGAATGCTAGAATTTTGAGCGAAGAACCACTGAGTCAAGGATGCCAAAACACCGCAAGATAAATAAAACAGCAGATATTTGGCATGACCTAACTTATCTTCAACATTGTTACCAAAAATCCAGAGAAATAACATGTTGCCGGCTAAATGCAAGAAACCACCGTGCAGAAATTGGGAAGTAATCAAAGTTGCCCACTCTGGCAGTGGTTGATGTAGAGAGGTACCAGCAAAGCTTAAGGTGAGTTCTCGTGGAACTACAGCCGCAAGGTGTAAAAACCCATTTAATGCTTGTGGCGGAAGACTTGTTTCATAAAGAAAGGCGAGGACATTGGCAGCAATCAACCCATAAGTTACATAAGGCGTGATTTTTGTCGGATTATTATCTCTAATGGGAACCACAAGCGTTTTTTTCCTGATTTTAAGACACAAACTCTACGATACTGAATTATGTAAGTCGTTTCTTCTACCTCCTGGATGGATTCCATCAAGGTTTGTTAGTAAAATTGCAACGGATTATAAAAAATACAGTCCTTAACACCTCGATTTCACTCTCCCATATTCAACTTTTCGTTAGAGATATACTTCAAAACATTCTTAACCAAAAATCGAATGATGAAGCGATCGCTCGCTTAACTCAATTTTATTGATCTTTACATTAACGTCCAGCCATCTTGTTAGAGGGTAATTCTGTATCACCATCAAAACTAATGTTGAATAGTTAGACCACCATCTAAAACTAATGAATGTCCAATAACAAAACTAGCTGAATCTGAACATAACCATAATACTGCTTGAGCAATTTCTTGTGGTGTACCTAATCGTTGTATGGGATATTGATTGCCATAATTCTTTATTATTTCCTCACTTAAGGCTTCCATTACCATAGGAGTTATAATAGTTCCTGGGCAAACAGCATTAATTCTAATACCATCTTTGGCATATTGTACAGCTAAAGATTTAGTAAGTCCTAAAACGGCGTGTTTGCTAGTACAATAAAAATGAATATTATGTTGTGCTTTGTTTTCTTGATTGTTAGTTAAATTAGCGGCGATTAACCCTCTAATAGAAGCATTATTGACAATAGCACCACCACCATTTTTAAGCATTTCAGGAATTTGATATTTCATACATAGCCAAACTCCTTTTAAATTAGTATTAATGACTTTATTCCAATTTTCTTCAGAATCATCTATGTCTACTTTTAGAATTCCAGGAGTTCCAGCATTATTAAAAGCATAATCTAAACGGCCAAAAGTTTTAACTGTTTGGCTAATTAAATTTTTAACTTGTGTTTCTTGGGTAATATCTGTAGTGATAAAAATACTTTGGCTACCTGCTTTTTCAATTAAATTAACTGTCTCCTCACCTTCTTGAATTCTCCTACCGGCAATCGCTACTTTTGCCCCTTCCTTAGCAAAAGCTAATGCTGTAGCTTTCCCAATACCAGAATTTCCTCCTGTAATCAGAACAACTTTATCAGT
Organism: Nostoc sp.; assembly: GCF_036917135.1. Taxonomy (GTDB): domain Bacteria; phylum Cyanobacteriota; class Cyanobacteriia; order Cyanobacteriales; family Nostocaceae; genus Nostoc. The sequence goes on from NZ_JBALEA010000025.1 coordinate 35,818, forward strand.
AAATTTTTTCATAATTAAATACTTTGAGCTTTGAGAAATTGAGAGAAATGCGATTATGGTTGCGTGTAGCACCACTCATCATCACAACTTCGCCATCCCAATACTCGTAACGTTCTTCTTGGGTGGGTTCCCAAACCAGATATTCTTCTGCACTCATCAAAATGTAATCGGGTAAAGCAACCATCGGCGCGATCTTTGAATGATTTACTTTATCTAGGATAGCGAAAAAAGGGCGTTCTCTTTTAGTATGACTATTCCCACATCCTCTGAACAGAATAAGCATCGAATTTTTTATCCCTACTAATGATAATTAAAGAGTGATTTATTGCCTGTGCAATCAACATTCGGTAAAATGGATCACCATGATGTAGCGGGAGATTCCGAACTTGAACCGTGTCTGCAAAAGATATCGCAAGTATGAGAATATCTGAAGTGTCGATCGCAGAACCTATTGTTTCATAGCTCCGTTGAAGCGATAATTTGCCAAGGTTCAACTTGATGGCAATTTCCCAAAGACTAGCGATGCTCAGTTTTATTCTTCTTTAACGAACCGCAGAGACGCAGAGGGCACAGAGAAATAAAAGTGCAAAACTGTAAGTAATATTAAGGGATCTGCAAAAACCGAGACTTTTTTTTGATACTATTTAAGCCGGACTCTTTAAATATTGATTGACGTATGAGCAAAGGTACCCTGTTTGATAAAGTTTGGGACTTACACACCGTTGGTACACTTCCCTCAGGGCTGACGCAACTATTTATCGGGCTTCACCTAATTCATGAAGTCACCAGTCCCCAGGCTTTTGCTATGTTACGCGAGAGGGATTTAAAAGTACTGTTTCCAGAGCGTACTGTCGCTACAGTCGATCATATTGTACCCACAGAAAACCAGGCGCGTCCCTTTGCCGATACCTTGGCAGAGGAAATGATTCAGGCGCTCGAAAATAACTGTCAAGAAAATAACATAACTTTTTACAATATTGGTTCTGGTAGTCAGGGTATAGTTCACGTCATTGCACCAGAACTGGGGCTGACCCAACCAGGAATGACGATCGCTTGTGGAGATAGTCACACTTCCAGTCATGGGGCATTTGGTGCGATCGCATTTGGTATCGGTACTAGCCAAGTCCGGGATGTTCTCGCTTCCCAAACTCTCGCCCTCTCGAAACTAAAAGTCCGCAAAATTGAAGTTAACGGCACTCTCAACCCAGGAGTTTACGCCAAAGATGTTATTTTGCATATCATCCGCACACTGGGTGTTAAAGGTGGTGTGGGCTATGGCTATGAATTTGCAGGTACGACATTTGAGCAAATGAACATGGAAGAGAGGATGACTGTCTGCAATATGGCGATCGAAGGCGGTGCTAGATGCGGTTACGTCAACCCCGATCAAGTCACCTACGATTACCTCAAAGGCAGAGATTTTGCTCCTAAAGGTGCAGATTGGGATCAAGCAGTGGCTTGGTGGGAATCCATCAAGAGTGATGCTGATGCCGAGTACGATGATGTGGTGGTATTTGACGCTGCGGAAATTTCCCCTACCGTTACCTGGGGGATTACTCCCGGTCAAGGTATCGGTGTCAACCAATCAATACCTCAACCCGAAGAACTCCTGGAAGAAGACCGATTTATTGCCGAAGAAGCTTACCGCTACATGGATTTATATCCTGGTCAACCCATCAAGGGTACCAAAATAGATGTCTGCTTTATTGGTAGTTGCACCAACGGCAGGATTACTGATTTGCGAGAAGCGGCGAAAATCGCCAAAGGTCGCCACGTCGCAGAGGGAATCAAAGCCTTCGTTGTCCCCGGTTCTGAAAGGGTGAAGGAAGAGGCGGAAGCTGAAGGACTGGATAAAATCTTTCAGGAAGCTGGATTTGAGTGGCGTGAACCGGGATGTTCGATGTGTCTGGCCATGAACCCCGATAAACTCCAAGGAAGACAAATCAGCGCCTCTTCCTCCAACCGCAACTTTAAAGGAAGACAGGGTTCATCCTCCGGTCGGACATTGCTAATGAGTCCAGCGATGGTCGCCACTGCTGCCATTAAAGGCGAAATTTCTGACGTGCGCGAGTTGCTGTAACGTTGGGGAATGGGGACTAGGGACTGGGGATTGGGAACTGGGGATTGGTAATTAAAAGTTTAGCTATTACTATTCCTCATATCCTCATCTTCCCTAGTCCCTAGTCCCCAGTCCCCAGTCCCTTTTTCAATAGGCTGTCATTGAAATAATAGATAAAATCTATGGTGAGTGAAGTTAAAACAGTTTCAGGGTGCGGTATACCCTTAGTGGGCAATGATATAGATACCGATCGCATTATTCCCGCGCGATATTTAAAAGCCATTACCTTTGACGGGTTAGGCGAAGGCGCGTTTATCGATGACCGAACAGCACTTAAAGGTGAACATCCCTTTGACCAAATTCAATACCAAGGTGCGAAGATTTTAATAGTTAACCGTAACTTTGGCTGTGGTTCATCAAGAGAACATGCACCCCAAGCGATCGCTAAATGGGGAATTCAAGCTTTAATCGGTGAAAGCTTCGCCGAAATCTTTTTCGGTAACTGTGTGGCAATGGGCATACCTTGTGTGACAGCCGATACTGTGACTGTTAAACAAGTACAAGATTTAGTCGCTGCCAATCCCCAAGCCACCGTCACAGTAAATCTGGAAACATTGCAAGTGCAAATTGATGATTACACCGCCCCAGTTGCGATCGGTGAAGGTACTAGAAGCACATTTATTTCTGGAACTTGGGACGCTTGTGGTCAGTTGGTGGCGAATGCTGACCAAGTTCGGGCAACAGCTGCAAAATTACCCTACGTCGGTTGGGGCAATTTAGCCGCGAGTTAATAATTCTCTCATTCCCTGGCTCTGCCGGGGAATATTAATTTATAGCTTTTGTTCGCATTATTCAGCTAGAGCTAACAATAGCCTGATCTATTTCAGATTTGGCATAGTAGATGTATAGCTAAATAATTCTATACTATGCCATTAATAAACCCTCCTCTCACTAAAGAAGATTTCATTAACTCTCGCTGGCTAGAAGTGGTTAATAGCAGCGAGAGAAAAGAGTGTAGCGCTTACAACAGAGTCTTCTCGAACAAGGCACAGGAAGCGAAAGAGGCAGGAAATATTAGAGAACAGTGTGTCTTTGAGATTCTGGTATTACTGACTGGTACTGGAATCAAGCCAAAATTAACAGAGGAGTTGTTGGCTAAATTTGTTCATAGCCTGACTGATGAAGAGCTAGATTTTTTGGCTGAAATTGTGGGTGAAGTCTCAGACCCAGAGCTTCAAGCACGAATTGCAGATATTCTCTGGACTAGCAAACGACGTGACTATTATAAAATGGCGCAGTTAGCAGTCACAGATTACTTAAAATCGGCCTCAGAATTAGAAGATCCTGAAAAGTGGACTTTTTGTTTCGCTAGAATTGAACGGGCACTCTGGCTAGCACGCAAAATTAATTATAAATTTGAAGATGTTGTTGCACATATAGAGACAGTTCTTGAGCGCTGCAATGGAGAAGATCCAAAGTTTTTATCAGCAAAGCTTATGGAGCTTTTGCAGGAATACAAACGCGGTAATTTTAATAAATACGCTGCTCTAGCTGAGAAAGCCGCAACTTTATCAGAATCAGCGCATGATTGGCGTAGAGCAAGAAACTATTGGGAAATTAAAGCACAATGGCATCGTCTTGAAAAAGATGCAGAAAAAGAACGTGCAGCGCAAATGCAGGCGGCTGAAACCTATGTAAAAGAAGCTGAAGATAGCCTTAAGGGTACAGATGCAAGGTACCTGCAAGCGTCACCTTTTATGGAGAAAGCTTTTGAAGCTTTCATGAATGTCCGAGGTACTAAGGAAGAAACTATCGCTGCCAAACAAAGAGCCGAGGAGGTTCACAAGCTTCTTAGCCAGTATCAGGAGCAATCCTTAAATGAGTTAGTTTCTATGTCTCATGAAACAGATATTAGTGTTCAAGTAAATATAGCCAGATCACACGTTAAAGGTAAAGAGTTTTATAATGCACTCTTTTCTCTAGCATTTCTAGGAACACCACCTAAAGTGTCTCAGCTTCGACAAGAAGTCTTGGAAATAGCTGTTGAAAATCCCATATATCATTTATTCCCATCTTCAATGATTAATCAGATGGGTAAAGTTGTAGCTCGTAAGCCCAAGTTAGGCTTATCCAATAATCCAGAGCAGGTAGAAGAATCAATTCGTTTTGAGATGTACAAAAATGCAATCTACTATCAACAACTTCAGGTTCTAGCTTATACTGAGCCAGCAAAGTATCAAATAATTTTGGAACATAATGTACAAGTAGAAGACTTATTTCCGATTGTTTCAAATAACCCCTTTGTGCCACCAGGTAGAGAACAGCAGTTTGCGAAAGCGCTTTATGCTGGATTAACCGGAGACTTCTTCACATCAACTCATCTTCTCATTCCTCAAATTGAGAATTCTATCCGTTATCTACTCCGAAAGCACGGTGCGCTACCCTCAAAAATTGATATCGATAAGGGAATTGAAGATGAGCGTGATTTGAATACTACTCTTTTCCCCCGTAACTATCCACAAATAAACTCAATTTTTGATGAAGACACACTTTTTGACCTCCAAGGCTTGCTAATTGAGCGTTCAGGTTCAAATTTAAGAAACCGCATGGCTCACGGTTTAATTAACGATAGTGAGTTCAACAGCCCGATCATGTCTTACTTATGGTGGGTTACATTACGGCTTTGTTGTTTGCCAATCTTGAAACAGCAACAGCAGGTTGAAGAGTCCAATCCTTGGGTTAAGTTTGATGGTATTTTCAAAGATGATCCACTTTTTGATGATTTTGTAGAAGATATGGCTGCAAATAGACGTGAATTAGATGCAGAAGTCGCTCCTTATGAAGCTTCCTTAGAGGAGAATCAGTCAGCTTGAGCCAATATATCCTCGATACTGATCATGTTACTCTTTCTCAACATGGTAACTCTCAAATTCTACAACGCGCTCAAACTGTCGGAAGTTCCAACATATTTATTACAACAGTCACACTCGAAGAACAATTAAAAGGCAGACTAGCTTCTATCAGTAAATGTGCTACTAAACCAGAACTGCTAGCAGTCGCTCATCGAAATTTGCGAATAACCCAGATTTACTTTTGTAGTATGAATTTGCTGGATTTCGACGATGCAGCATACAGCTGCTACCAAACTTTGCGCTACCAAAAAATCCAGATAGGTACGCAAGACCTAAGAATTGCTGCCATCGCTCTGGCTAAGGGGGCAATTGTCGTTACGCGTAATCAAAAAGATTTTAGGAAAGTTCCTAATTTATGTCTTGAAGATTGGACTATGGATGGGTAAGCTAATCGGCAAAGAAAATTTTAATATGCAAATTAGATGTATTTTAGCTTATTCTGAAAAGAGATTCAGTTACCCACGAAATAACTTTAATCACAATACAAACCTTATTTAAACAAGTAAAGTAATTAATATATTATAATTATTATGATTTTTAAAACTAAATGGATATGCGTTTACCTATCATTATCAGTGCAACACTGTTGCTATCTCTAGGTCTTAACCTACCAGCAATGTCCCAAACTCCCGCAGAGAGAACACAATATCAAACGAATAATAACTCTAATTTCAGACTATTAAGACGATTGAATTTTAATCGCGGTTTGTGGAATCAGAAAAATATTTATAACTATCGCTATACATTTAGCAACAGTTGCTTTTGTATAGGAGAAGCTAGAGGTCCAGTAGTCATTGAAGTACGTAATGGTCAAACAACTTCAATCACTTTAGATGGTAAACCAGTTAATCCGCAATTCTTTGAAAAATACAACACAATTCCCAAACTTTTTAATGTCATTCAAGATGCTATCAACCGTAAGGCATACAGCTTGAATGTACAATACGATCCTAAACTCGGCTATCCAACCCAAATTAATGTCGATTACAACAGTCAAATAGCTGATGAAGAAATATTTCTGACAATTGAGAAGTTTCAGATAATTAAATAGATCCTATAGCGGTTATCGTCCACGTGAGGTAAACCCGTAGGGGCAATTCTTTAGGGACTTGCAAGTAATAAAATATCCTAATATTTCGGGATGGGCGTCTCGCCCGTCCTGTGAACTGCGTGCTGATGTTGCCCACCCCACAAGATTGGATAATTTATTTGTTGGAGTTTCCTTACCCTAAAAAGGTGATAGCGATCGCACCAAACATTTAGTGCGATCGCCAACACATACTACCGACATACGGTAAAAAACTACACACCTCAGAATGTTTTCGCCAATCTGACAAACTCGAATAAATGTCGTTATGTCCATTCTGGCAATAATATTCATAAAATTTGACTTTTAAATTTCGTAACCTTACTGTAACGGAACTAAGTTTGCTGTGTTATTTTTATACATATTCAAAAAAGATTGTGAAAAAGAGTTTGTATGAAATTTAAGTCAGCTTCCGCATGTATTGGTTTGAGCCTTTTGAGTTTTTCAGTCAGTTCATTCCCGCGTCTTGTAAACTCACCACAAGTCCTTGCCCAAGAAGTTAGCTCTTCATGCCCTCTCCCATCTGAGATTGCTATTACCTTCCTGAATTCTAAATGTCATGAAGTAAAACTAAAGTCTCCTCGAATTTTTTATCGCTACTATAGTAGCAGTCAGAACAAATACGGCAGGTATTTAACAACTAACAAATATAAAACAAACGTAGAAGTAATCAAGAATCTAGCTCTCAATCAATCATGGGGCAATGAAGCCACTATGATAGAAAGAGTAACTTTGCCAGCAGGAACCACAACTTATCAAGGTATTGTTGGTCCTCAAACCCCTAAGGGATGCTATCCAGGTGGCGCTCAACAGACATTCATTCAAGATTCCAAAGATCTAAATATTAAGTGGTCTGAGGGAGAAAATATCGTTGTACAAAAATTTACTTGTCCGTAAAATTAATGGAAACCAAGATAGAAGAATTTATCAAGCTAATCGATCAAGCTTCTGAGATTATCGAACAGATGCTTAAAGACAAACAACCTGAGTTTTCTGCACCTTTAAAAAATGTGAATAGTGCCCTAAAATCTATTAGAAGCAACACACTGAATGGTCAGCTTGAACCATCAGGAGGAATCTCAACTCTTGGGCTGTCTCATGAAGTGGCTGATTGGATTGAACCGCTAGATTCGCCATTACTAAAAGCTGTAGGTGCCATAGAGGAATATTACCAAAAACACCTCTAGATTTCCTGTCTAGCCTAATTTACATGAATACGATCATCACCGAAGCAGTGCTGAAAGGAATGATTTAATTATTCTTATCTGCATAAAATATCCCTCTTATGTCAGTCTCCGAAAACTTTTGCAATTTCGGAATTATAGAGCTTTTGTATACAAAGCAATCGCCAGATTTTTTCCTAATAACAAATACAATAACCAAGTTTTTGTCATAGGATAGCTTGTATTGATTGACTGATAAAGCTTCTAGAGATTGTCCTCGCGGAGGATGACACAAGAGGGGTAAGCCGTTTGCAGTTGTGCGATCGCTAATCAATGAGATAGTCATAGTACTCTGTCAACTTTAAATTGATGAGTAATCAACCAATCATCTTCTCTAAAGCGATTTGCAAATCTTTTGTCAAATCGCTCACAGCCTGTCTAGCTGCCAAGCGATCGCCCTGACAATTTCGAGAGCGTTCTGTAACTGAAATTGGCTCTCCCACGGTGATTTGTGTCTGTCGCAAACCTAACCGAGGTCGCCCCGGAAGTGTTGTATCCTGAATTCGGGAAAGCATATCGAATACAAGCAAAGCAGTTTCGGCAAACCGTTCCGCCGTCGGTTGTGACTGAATATAAGTAGCTGTGACTGCAACAAAACTTTCCACTATCCGCATGTGTCGCATCCGCAAGTCTGCTTCCTCTGCAATCCAGTCTGCTAAACCGCGTTTGAAGGGTGGTAAAGCATTGATATCTGGCAAATCTTCCCGATAAATGTAATTCCAACCAGCCTCTTCCAATCGGCGACAACGGTCAATAAAATTACCCTGCCCTTGAACTCCGAAATATTGCTCAGTAACTTGTAAAGCCTTATCCAGTAGGCGATGAAGTCGAGCAATTAATATCTGATTCGCACTAGCAGATTCATCAGTTGAGATGGTTTTTGGGATGTCTTGATGATAGAAGCGACGATAAAACTCTTCCATCTCGGTAATGAGATATTCAGCCAACCTCAAGAGGCGTTGATAGTAAATTTCTTCGCCATCGCCCTGCTCAATTTCCAAAACTTTCAAGCCACTATCAGTTTCTAACTTACTTAAGAGCCAATCCAGTTTAGACCAAGGTGGCTCAACGTAGCGATACTGGATGGCGATCGGCACAATGATTACAGTCTCAGTCCGGTTGGCTTTTTGCAAGTCTTCTACACACCAGAACCCCATTTGAGCAACACCAGGTTCTAAGGGGCTAACAATACCACTATGACCATTAGTACCGCCTTCCGGTGCCACTGCGATCGGTAGTTCACCATTAGTAAATAACTCCCGTGCAGTTTGGATCGCTTGGCGATCTAGTCGTCTACCGCGATGAACAGGTACACCCCCTATCCGTGAAAATAACCAACCCAGCCAATCTCCAGCCCAAACCGTCATACCCCGGTCATAAAGAAAATAGCTGTGAACAAGAGATTTTAGTGTAATGCCTTCCTGACGGGCAACTTGTGGCACAATGCGAGAAAGCAAATACAGCATACACAGAGGATCTTCCACCTCTGGGTGGCGAAATGCCAACAAAAAGCGAATTTTTCCAGCCTGGAATTGTTGATAAAGTTCAGCTAATACCTCAACATTCTTGGCTTCAATCTTGACAATACCAGCTGGTAGCCAAGGGCGAGTGCGAAACCTGAGTGCGATCGGCAGTAACCACCGAACAATCTGGAGTACCAGCCGGTTCAACCGTTGGGGAATAAATTTTAGTGGTGGTTGAGTTGAGTGAATCGATTTAGGCAAGTCGCTCTCCAGATTGTATTTCTAGCGATTGTACAACGTGGGGTCTTGGTTTTGCCTAAACCCGCACCCTCTTGTCTTCAAGAGGCACGAGGCAAGAGGTTGGTATTAGTTTTGATGTTTAGGAAAATTTCGTAATAAATAGCCAAACACTGCTAAGTTCAACACAAGAACCAATATTTTTATAGGAGATATACCCCGAATCAACTCATAAATCTCTGGTGGAATACTGATACCGACAAGTACCAAGACCAAGACATGTGCCCAACGCTTTTCGTACCACAGACCAACGGCTTCAATAGTAGTAACAATAGCATAAATTCCGGCTCCAACACCGCTAAATGCTAGAGTTCTCGGATTTAAGTTAATAACTTTCTTTAAAACCCAATCAATAATTATCGATTTACCTTCTAAAACATAATCATCCGAAAAAGCCTCTAGATTTTGATAATTTTTTAATGTCAATAATAAAGCGATCGAAGTAGCCATAAGTAGCAAGGCGGTAAATGTTTTGTAGACAACAATTGCCACTAATCCCAATGGACGCTTTTTCAAATAACCCCCTAAATATCAGCCCAACTTTGATTAACTAACTCTGGATGATGCCAACTAAGACGCTTATTGTAGCAGTTCAACTCCTGATCCAGAGATTTCTCTAACTAACGAAGTATGTATGGCAATTGGATGCAATACATATTTCCCTCTTTCTTAACTCCTTGCCTACAAAGGAAAATAACCCTATTCAGGAAAATCTGATGCCATATCAGGTCTAGATTGTCCAGCATACATGAAGCGACGTTTAATCACTCGCGACAAACATAAAAGATGGGGAAAATCCAAAAAAACTACCATCATAATCCAAGATTTTCGTCGGCTTAAGTCTTGAATTATGCTCTGCCATTCAGCTTTTGGAGTCTCAACCCAACCAGGATTTCAGTAGCAACCATCCAAGTGAATCACTTCTAAGCCTAAAATCGTTCCCAGCTCGCGGGCTAGGGTAGATTTACAAAAAACAGGGTGTGGGGGGTAGGGGTTTAAATAAAAACTTTAGTTGCTGAGTTTAGAGCTTCAGTTAAAAAAAAGATGTTTTTCGAGATGCAAAGCGCGTTCGCTCTTAGCGTCTCGTAGAGAGAAAAACAGTGTCCTTGTTACAATCCCACGTTTTAAAACGTGGGTTCCCAATACCTGCAACCCCACACCCTACCCCCTTTGAACAGCACCTCCAGAACCAATGATTAAGATTTTCTTCACCTTTGCTTTGCATCTCCCTTTTCAAGCTCAAGAGGGTAAGCATTGCTCACCCAAATAACCGTCTTCAGGGCAACTCAATACGCCGCTACAATAGTACCACTACAAGGATTATGCCCAAATATTGAGATTATGACCACTGCTACAACTGTAAAAACTGAGTATGAAGCGATTATTGGTTTAGAAACCCATTGTCAACTGAGTACCAACACCAAAATCTTCTCTAATAGCTCTACGGCATTCGGTGCTGATCCCAATACTAACATTGACCCAGTTTGTATGGGTTTACCTGGGGTCTTACCTGTACTCAATCAAAAAGTATTAGAATACGCCGTCAAGACAGGTTTGGCACTAAATTGCCAAATCGCTAGATATAGCAAATTTGATCGTAAACAGTATTTTTATCCAGATTTACCCAAAAATTACCAAATTTCTCAATATGATCTACCGATCGCAGAACATGGTTGGTTAGAAATTGAGTTGGTAGATGCTGAGGGTAATCCCACTCGCAAACGCATTGGGATCACACGTTTGCACATGGAGGAAGATGCGGGAAAATTGGTACACGCTGGTAGTGATCGCCTTTCTGGTTCTTCCTATTCTCTAGTAGACTACAATCGCGCAGGTATCCCCTTAGTAGAAATTGTCTCGGAACCTGATTTGCGTTCTGGAATAGAAGCTGCTGAATATGCCGAAGAATTGCGCCGGATTGTGCGGTATCTCGGCGTGAGTGACGGCAATATGCAAGAAGGATCTCTGCGCTGCGATGTCAACATTTCCGTGCGTCCGGTGGGACGAAAGGAGTTTGGTACCAAGGTAGAAATTAAAAACATGAACTCCTTCAGCGCCATCCAACGGGCGATTGACTACGAAATTGAGCGCCAAATCACCGCCATTGAAGCAGGCGATCGCATTATCCAAGAAACTCGTCTGTGGGAAGAAGGCGCTCAACGTACAAGTAGTATGCGAGTCAAAGAAGGTTCTAGCGATTACCGCTACTTCCCCGAACCAGATTTAGCACCAATTGAAGTATCAGATGCAGAATTAGCCCAATGGCGTAGCGAATTACCAGAACTACCAGCCCAAAAACGCCATCATTATGAAAACGAGTTGGGGCTTTCGGTTTACGATGCGCGAGTGTTGACAGAAGATCATCCAGTAGCAAAATATTTTGAAGCAGCGATCGCGGCGGGAGCAAATCCCAAAGCTGCTGCAAACTGGATTACTCAAGATATTGCAGCATACATTAACAAGCAAAAACTCAGTATCACTGCGATCGCTCTGACTCCCACCAATCTAGCAGATATCATCACTCGCATTGAAACTGGCAAAATTAGCAATGCTCAAGCTAAAGAAAAGCTCCCAGATTTGCTCAGTGGTATTTCTCCTGAGAAAGCCTTTGCCGGTCTTGAGTTAATCACCGATCCTAGTGTACTGGAACCCATCGTTGATGAAGTCATAGCCGCCAATGCTAAAGAAGTAGAAAAGTATCGCAACGGTAACATCAACCTCAAAGGCTTCTTTGTCGGACAAGTTCTGAAAAAGACAGCTAAACGTGCTGATCCTAAGCTGACTAACGAATTAGTAGAGAAAAAACTGAATGCCTAGTGATCTGTCCCATTAGTTATAAGGAGTAAATCAAATTTAAATTTCTTTCTTTCTTCGCGACGGCAGTCGCTCATGGGGGAAACCACGCCAGATGCTCCACTTGGGGAGACCCCAAGACCGCACTGGCTCCCCAAGACCGCGCTGCCCTTTGCGTCCTTCTCCCTTGGCGCTAGCCTCTCCCTTTGGGAGAAGGGGAGACGCTACGCGATTGCGGTTCGTTCTCTTATCACTCAAATTTAATGAGACAGACCACTAGTGGTTAATGTCATTAATTTTGATGAGTTCGTAGTAAGCACTTCAGTGCTTAAAAATCCAGGACTAAAGTCCTGACTACGAACTTACATACTATTTTGTCGGGTGTGTTAGCGGAGCCTAACGCACCCGATGTTGATTTCTATGTGGATTTCAAAAATCAAATCCGAGTCCTATATCCATAACTTGTGTAGATGAATTATTGGCTAATGAAATCAGAACCAGAAGTCTATAGCATTACTGACCTTCAACAGCAGAGCGAGACTATCTGGGACGGTGTTCGCAATTATCAAGCTCGTAACTTTTTGCGCCAAATGAATGAAGGAGACTTAGCTTTTTTCTATCACTCCAACACTAATCCTCTCGGTATTGTTGGATTAATGCGTGTGGTGAAAAAAGATATTGCCGACCCAACCCAGTTTGAGCCAAAAAGTAAATATTATGACCCGAAATCAAATTCCGAATCCCCTCGGTGGCAAACAGTTGTCGTAGAATTTGTTGAGGTTTTTCCTAACCCCATCTTGCTATCAACACTCAAAGATGAGTTTAGCGCCGAAGAGCTAATAGTGCTGAGACAAGGAAATCGTTTATCAGTGATGCCTATTGCTGAAGCAGTAGCTTTGAAGATTCTGGCGATGAAAACCTCCTAGAACACCAATTCAGTAATCTCGGAAGAACCTCTGTCCCAACTCCTCGACCTTGGTGTCAGCCTGCCGTTAGGCAAGCAAAGAGGGGAGTTTTGCTCCCCCTTCCCTGGTAGGGAAGGGGCTGGGTGGTTAGGTTTTTGATTACTGAATCGATGCTCTAGTACTTTGTCAAGCTAGTAATGAAAAGTTTGTAGTAAGGACTTTAGTGCTTAAAAAATAAGGACTAAAGTCCTGACTACGAACTTGCTTATAGATCAATTTAAACTTGACGAATTACGAACTTGTACTGAGCGTAGCCGAAGTATTACGAATTATTTAGTCATCTGGTTGCGATCGCAAGTCTTGCAATACCCTTTGTAAAAACTTACCCCATTCCGCCGCCAAAGGGATTTCTGTAAACGGAACTCGCACTGAGTCAGTAGATTCAGAAAATAGAAACTCTAATTCTATAGAACGACCTTTTTCCGGTATTTTTTCTAAATCTACTTGTTTGTCATCTACCAAAAGATAGATTTGCTTAACATCAAGCAAAGAGAATGTTTCTAGTTTAATCGGCCCTTGAGGCGTGGGTTTTCCCCAAGTTAGATCGTTGCCTTTTTGACCTAATACAGCATAAATATCATACTTAGCCCGTTCAAATTGCTCTGCCCAAGTGCGATAGGCTTCAACTTTTTGATATTCCTTCGAGCCTTGCCAAGCCAACCAGAAAAACATTGCTAACAGGGGCAACCACAAAAGACCACGTTCCATCGTTTAAAAAATCCTGAATCCTGAGTGAAACTTGTAACTAAAAGTGCAAAATCCACCAACAAGTGATGCAGATAAGTTATGGTAGTGAACAAACTGGCAAGAAGCGGTGATTAGTTAATATGAGAAAGCTTATATTATGGTGCTTGTTTGTCATTGGGTTGGGATCTGCCATATTTGGGTTCCTGAATTTCCAGGGATTGGCAGGTAAAGGAGAGTTTGAGACGATTTTGCTTGATTTTCGGGAAGACATTCCATCACTTGTGGTGGAACAGGATCTACAAGCGATCGCCAAACAATACAACGTTACACCCCAATTAGACAACAAGTTTTCAGAAAAAGATCATGTTTATATTATCAAGGGCGATCGCCAACGGCTCCAAGAACTGAAAAAATCTCAGTTTGCCCAAGCGACAGAATTCATTGAACCAAACTATATCTACACCAAGATTCCCGAACCAAGTAAAGCCACTTGGCTGGGAGAAATTTTAAGACCCCAAGAAGATGAAGAAACAAGTCCTTCATTAACTGGCCCCAACGATCAATATTACAGCAAGCAGTGGAACTTGCACAAAATAGGTATTGAAGGCGCATGGAGTCAAACCAAAGGCAGTGGCATCACAGTTGCAGTAATTGACACTGGGATTACCAAGGTGCGGGACTTGTATGAGACAAAATTCGTCAAAGGCTATGATTTTGTTAACGACCGAGAAGAAGCCACAGACGATAACGGCCACGGTACCCATGTTGCTGGAACTATTGCCCAAGCGACCAATAACAAATATGGCGTTGCTGGAATTGCCTACGAAGCCAGTCTGATGCCACTGAAGGTACTCAGTTCAGCTGGCGGTGGGACTGTTGCCGATATTGCCGAAGCGATTAAATTTGCTGCTGATAAAGGCGCAGATGTGATTAATATGAGCTTGGGCGGTGGCGGTGAAAGCAACTTGATGAAACAAGCGATCGAGTATGCCCATAGAAAAGGTGTAGTTATTATTGCCGCAGCCGGGAATGAAAACACCAATGGGGCAAGTTATCCAGCCCGCTATCCCTACGTCATCGGCGTTTCGGCAATTGGCCCAGATGGCGAAAGGGCACCTTATTCTAACTTTGGTGCAGGGGTAGATATATCTGCTCCTGGTGGTAGTGAAACTGGTCAGATTCTCCAAGAAACCATCAATGAAAAGGGCGAAGGCATATTTCTTGGCTTACAAGGTACAAGCATGGCTTCTCCCCACGTTGCCGGGGTTGCAGCATTAATTAAAGCTGCTGGCATCAAAGAACCAGATGAAATTTTAAAAGTCCTTAAGCAGTCAGCGCTAGTTATCCAGGATGATGGTTTGAACTATTATGGCGCTGGACAACTTAATGCAGCAGCAGCAGTTAAACTAGCCTTCCAGGGGCAAATCAGTTTCCCAGATTTCTTCCGGTGGTTACGGGATAGCGGCTATATTAACCCCGGCTTTTGGATTGATGGTGGTGCGATCGCACTGTTACCTAAGATTTTAATGGTAGTTGGTTCCTATCTGCTGGCTTGGTTTTTACGAGTTTACTTCCCCTTCACTTGGAGTTGGTCTTTATTCAGTGGATTAATTGCCGGCAGTTCTGGGTTATTCTTCCTCAAGGGAATCTATATTTTTGATCTTCCCCAATGGCCTTTCCGAGTTTTGGGCAGTTCAATTCCCGAACTAGGCAATAGCCTCCAAGGAACTGATGCGTTAAATCCCCTGTTTGCTAGTGTACTAATTCCCGTTGTGTTAATGGCATTGCTGCTGGGACATCCTAGTTGGAAATGGTTTGCCATTGGTTCAAGCTTAGGTATAGCAGCGTGTTTAACTGTAAGTGCATTTTTCGATCCAGCAGTTTGGGGATTAGGAAGTGGTAACTTAGCACGCCTCTTCCTTATTGCCAACGCCCTAATCTGTTATGGACTTGTTCGTTTAGCATTGAAAAACGAAGAGAAAATAGCGTAAATGGGGAATGGGGAATAGGGGAAGAATTCTTGATAACTCCTAACTCCCCACTCCCCACTCCTAACTTCCCACTCCCCACTCCCCACTCCTTATGAGCATTACACTTACAGGTACAATCGAACGCCGTGATATTGGTATGGGCGCATGGGCGTTAGTCACAGAAGAGGGCGTTACTTACGAAATCCTTAAAGGGGCTGACAAAGACTTACTCAAAGCCGGACAAAAAGCAAAAGTTAAAGGACAGGTACGCGAAGATGTCATGACTATTGCCATGATTGGCCCTGTTTTAGAGGTCAAATCTTTTGACTTAATTAGTTCTGATTAGCCGTAGAATTCAGAACCTCTTGCAGACGGCTTCTAAACTCCCCTTTTGGATGACCTCCTTTTACTTCACCCACAATCTCAAATTCGCCTTCTGGAGAGTTGCAGAGGATGTAAGTAGGCCATCCCATTTCTGATTTATCGGGATATTGAGTCAATAAAATCTTGCGATACTTGCGGTAAGCAGACGTATCTTGCATTTTTACATCAATAAATTCTAAACCCAGTTCTTCAGCCACCTTTTTGTCATAAAAAGACATTTTGTGGCAGATGCCGCACTCTTCTGAAGAGAACTTAATTACAGCTAAACTCATGGGTTGGCTACTCTTTGATTCTAGGCAAAGTTTTTTAGCATAATGCCATGAAATAATACCATATAGCTGGCCATTAGTGTCAACTTCAGGCTGAAACCCTGATCGAGTATTTTTTTTCCTTCTTCCCTACTAGTGGAAAGATGCCCGAATGTTGCGATATTCATCACTACAAGCCAGTGATTTGGAATTGTGATCGCAACAATTGCCGTATTATATATTTTGAAAATAGCGATCAACATTCTCTGCAAATATACTGAGCCTGCCAGTCACGGTAAGCAACGTAAAAATAATAACTCCTAACTCCTAACTCCTAACTCCCTCAAGTTCCCGGTAAATTTCGCAACCGCTCATCCAAATGACTACGGTCTGCTAAAACCTTTAACAGTGGTCCATGTGAGCTAAATTCTACAATACTCACCGAAGCAACAGGGCATCCCAAACGAAAACGGAAGCGTCCCACATCAATCCCTAGTAAACTACACAGAATAGTTCTGATAGTTGCCTTGTGAGAAACCACTAACACATTGCCACTGCTGTAATTTTGCTTAATTTCCTCAATTACCTGTATGGCGCGAGAAGCAATTGTAACCGCCATTTCTCCACCAGTTGGCGCATTCCAAGCCGGATCTGCTGACCAGCGAATATAATCATCGTGATATTCACGGCTAATTACTTCTGGCGTTTTTCCTTCCCACTCACCATAGTTGATTTCCTTCAAACCATCCCTAAGTTGTGGTTCCATCCCTATGGATACACACAAAGGTTTTGCTGTCAATACAGTTCGCTGCATTGGACTACAAAATATTGCTGTCCAAGGTGTAGAACTATATGCAGAGGCAAAAGCCTTTCCCATCTCCAAGCCTTCTGGGGTAAGTTCTGAGTCTATGGAACCACAAAAGGAATTATTGCGACTGCATTCTGTCTGTCCGTGACGGAGAAAATAAAGAGTTAGGCTCATAGTATATTCTCATCAATTGTAAACTTCAGAGCGCTAACAATCAGATATAGCTGAAGATAGTTAATGCCTGTGGTATATTACTACAGTATTTATGATATTTTGAATAATTTTCTGATTCGGGCAAAGTTCTGTTAACAAAGTAATTAATATATAGGACTAGCGTTTGATTTGTGAAATACACCTAGTGGTGTGGCAAGGCTAAAATAGTGCAATAGATTTTTGAGAAAATTGAGATAAATCAACGTTTTCTGCTTTTTTCTGAATGCACACATTTAGCCTTGCCACGCCAGTAGTTGCATGAAAAGGCTAAAATGGTGCAAAAAAATTGTCGGTTGGGGAGCCACTGCGTTGCGCGGGTTTCCCACCTTGTAGCAAGTGGCGTTGGAGGCTTTGCCAAAGCCAACATCCTGATATCTGTTGGGTTGCGCTCCGCTCCACCCAACCTACGTCTAATGCACTATTTTAGCTCTGTCGTTCCAGTAGGGTGCGTTACGCTCTGCTAACACACCCTACAAAACTACTTAGATTTTTTTTCCAAAACAATTTACGATTTCTCTAGTTAAATTATGTAAGTTTTAAAATATTTTTGGAAGTAAGCTAATCGGCATTCAAGTTGCATAGTCAGGGCGGGGAAGATGCCCAATCCACAGGATATTGAGATAATTTTAATATGCATGCAAATTAGATGTGTTTTAGCTTATAGAGACGTAATTAATTACGTCTCTACAAAAATTCTGGAAACCAAGCTCATACTCTATTATCCACCCCTTGCTCAGGAAGTATGAAAAGAGTTTAGCTTGCTTCTAAAACAACTCATATTTTTCTGCAAAAAGAGAATTAACCCCATTTATATCCCTATAGTTTCTGCAAAAAAATGATGAATTGTTAGTCAATGTTTTTCTTAACATTATCTTTTACGTCTTCAATCCCATGACGTACTTCGCTTTCAGCTTGCTTTGCCTTACCTTTGGCTTTGTCTTCAGGATCTCCAGTGACATTTCCTAATGCTTCTTGGGCTTTACCTTCAACATTTTTAGCAGCTGCTTTAGCACGATCTTCTATGCTCATTTTGTACTCCTGATTTAATAAAAAGTTACTTTCAAAGCTATAAACTACTTTGAAATCCTTTGTTCTTACTCTTACACAGTAGCTTAAAGTTTTTGCTAAAGCCTTCCACCACAAGGCATATTAAACAATTAAAAATTAAAAATTAAAAATTAAAACTGCAAAAAAGTAATTGTACTAAGCATCCTGGCTGTTGGCTGAACGTAAATTAAAACAATAATAGTTTAGTTGCCTATGCTAAAAGACATAGAACAAGTGCAAATATCGTCATCCATACTTTTTAATTAGCTAAAAAAAACCAGTTTCTTAAAGAAACTGGGTTAATAAAGTTATGGTGATGTTTTTTGTCTAATCTAGAAAACCCATAAGGGTTTCAGAATTATCAACCTCATTTGATGCTATCGGACGGTTCCCAAATGATGAATAGCCGTCAGAAATTACCAATGAACTTGAGGCAATTGGACGAATCCCAGAAAGATTTATACTTTCAACGACTTGAAATGTATTCGCACCAATTGGACGAATACCCATTGAGTTATAGGTTTCAACTACTTCTAACGTACTGGTGCTAACGGGGCGCACCCCAGCAATTGAAAGGTGTTCAGCAACTTCTAAGTCGCTAGCGCCTATAGGACGAATTCCAGAAATGGCGAGTGTTCCAGAAGCTCCCACTGGCAGTTCAGTAACTTCCTCGACTTTATCAGCATTCAAGCTCTGGTCTGGTTGATTTTCAACTTCCTCTGTACTTTCCCCTGGAGACTTGGCATTGTTTTGCCGAGAACCGATTGCTTTGCCAGCGCTGCTAATAGCCATAAACGAACACCTCTGGTTTGTTAATTGAATTTTACAATAATTAAGGAAAGATGAAATTTTTTTCCATATACCTTAAAGTTTAACCTTAAAAAACCTCATATAGATATAAGAATCTTTAAAACAGATACATAAGTAAATTTAAAGCATTAATTTTTGTAAATAATTATTACTATTTATTTGGTCTAATAAGCCAGCTAGAATGGATACAGGGCGGAATCGTCACCATGAAATAGGGTATTTCCAGCAAAACTGTATGACAGAATTTTGTCTTCAAGCTCCCTTTAGTCCCACAGGCGATCAACCACAAGCGATCGCACAATTGACTGCTAGTATCCAATCAGGCAATCGTTACCAAACTTTACTAGGAGCCACTGGAACTGGCAAGACATTTTCGGTAGCAGCAGTGATTGAGAAAATTGGCAAGCCTACTTTAGTGCTGGCACATAACAAAACCCTTGCTGCACAGCTTTGTAACGAGTTGCGAGATTTCTTTCCCAACAACGCAGTCGAGTACTTTGTCAGCTACTACGATTACTATCAGCCAGAAGCGTATATTCCCGTTACCGATACTTATATTGAAAAAACGGCAGCGATTAATGATGAAATAGATATGTTGCGGCATTCAGCGACGCGATCGCTTTTTGAACGCCGTGATGTGATTGTCGTTGCTTCCATCAGCTGCATCTACGGTTTAGGAATGCCAGCAGAATATCTGAAAGCTGCCATCCCCCTTCAGATAGGTATGGAAGTAAATCAACGCCAAATTTTACGAGATTTAGCCAACGTTCAATATAGCCGCAACGACATCGAAATGGGTCGGGGAAAATTCCGCGTTCGGGGTGATGTCTTAGAAATTGGACCAGCTTATGAAGACCGGATTATTCGCGTCGAATTTTTTGGTGATGAAATTGACGCGATTCGCTATATTGATCCGGTGACAGGGGAAATTCTCAAAAGTTTGGAAGCGGTGAATATTTACCCTGCGCGTCACTTTGTCACTCCAGAAGAACGGTTAGAAGTCGCTTGTCACGATATTGCAGCCGAATTAAAACAGCAAAAATTAGACTTAGAACAAGCTGGGAAACTATTAGAAGCGCAACGCATAGATCAGCGTACACGCTATGACTTGGAAATGCTACGCGAAGTAGGTTATTGCAACGGCGTTGAGAATTATTCCCGTCACTTAGCAGGAAGAAAACCTGGAGAATCGCCAGAATGTTTAATCGATTATTTTCCTAAAGATTGGCTATTAATTATCGATGAATCTCACGTTACTGTGCCCCAAATTCGTGGGATGTATAACGGCGATCAAGCTAGAAAAAAAGTTTTAATTGAACATGGATTTCGTCTCCCTAGCGCTGCTGATAACCGTCCTTTGAAAGCAGAAGAATTCTGGCAAAAGATGAATCAGTGTATTTTTGTTTCAGCAACTCCCGGAAATTGGGAAATAGAAGTTTCTGAAGACCATGTAATTGAGCAAGTGATTCGACCAACTGGGGTGGTTGATCCAGAAATTTCTGTGCGTCCCACAGAAGGACAAATTGATGATTTATTGGGAGAAATTAAAGATAGAGCCGATCGCCATGAACGAGTGTTAATTACCACATTAACCAAGCGGATGGCGGAAGATTTAACCGAATATTTGCAAGACCACGGTATCAGGGTACGTTATTTACATTCTGAGATTACTTCTATTGAGCGCATTGAGATTTTGCAGAACTTGCGCGAGGGGAAATTTGATGTTTTGGTTGGTGTGAACTTGCTGCGGGAAGGTTTGGATTTACCTGAAGTTTCCTTAGTAGCAATTATGGATGCAGATAAAGAAGGTTTTTTGCGAACCGAGCGTTCTTTAATTCAAACTATTGGTAGAGCCGCGCGTCACGTCCAAGGACAAGCGATTTTGTATGCCGATAATATGACAGGTAGCATGATTAAAGCCATTGATGAAACAGATAGACGGCGTGGAATTCAAACGGCACATAATCGACTGCATGGAATTACACCACAACCAATTGTGAAAAAATCAAGTAATGCGATTTTGGCTTTTTTAGATGTATCTCGGCGGTTAAATGCAACTGATTTAAAAGTTGTCGATGAACATATAGATGAACTGCCATTAGAACAGATTCCAGGGTTGATTACTTTGTTAGAAGCGCAGATGAAAGAAGCGGCGAAGAAACTGGAATTTGAAGAAGCGGGTAAATTGCGCGATCGCATTAAACATCTGCGGGATAAAATGTTGGGACATTAGTGCTTGGTCAGGGTAGCAATAAAAATAGTGCAGTTTGAAACCGAAGCAACCGAAAATTGAATATATCGGCAATGAAGATGCGTAGACGCCCAGACTTATATCTTGCACTAGGCGACTAGAAGTCGCGGCTACACAGACAAAACCTGCCTCCGCAGGTTGAAAAGCCTTGATTTTGCGTTAGTCGGCGTAGGCGGACTTCGTTTGTATAGCCGCGATTTCTAATCGCTAGGGCTAGGTGCAAGATGTGATCAGAGAAATATACAGTTTGAGGTTGAAATGAACAGTAGAAGGCAGATTTAAGAGGCTTACTTGATAAGATCAAGAACAGTTATACACATTTTTTATTATCGAGTAGAATATGAGACAGGTAATTGTGTATCGAGATGAAGATGGCTTCTGGGTTGTAGAGTGCCCAAGCCTAAAAGGTTGTATTAGCCAGGGTAAGACTAAAGAGGAAGCCCTTTCCAATATCAAAGAGGCAATCTCAGGTTACGTTGCCGCATTAGAGGAGGATGGCTTGCCTGTTCCAGAAGATAACTTTGAAACGTTTCTGGTACTCGTGTGAGCAAATTACCGAGCATTTCAGGAAGAGATTGCGCCAAAGCCTTAGAAAACGTGGGTTTCTACGAAAAGCGTAGGCAAAGTAGCTATATTATTCTACCACGAGATGAACCGTTTGCTCAAGTTGTTGTCCCAGATCATCAGGAATTAGCCAAGGGTACGTTGCGGGCAATAATTCGGGATGCTGATTTAAGTGTAGAGGAATTTATTGCATTGCTATAGGGCGGGACTGGGTGAAGCGATCGCCATTAGCTTTAATGTTAAGCCTTAATGTCGTAACCTTAAGCCTTAATGTCGTAACCTTAAGGCTTAATGTTGTAACCTTAAGCCTTAATGTCGTAATCTTAAGGCTTAATGTTGTAACCTTAAGCCTTAATGTCGTAATCTTAAGCCTTAATGCTTGATGGGTAGTGCGGTGGCATCCAACGATCGCCGTTGTTCAAGCAAAGCTTTCACAATCTCAAAGATTATGTCCTAATTTTCTTTGGTGCGATCGCCAGTCATATCAAATCTGGTTAAATGCACACAGTTAAATTGTTGTTTGTTTCTGACCACCAGTGGCAATAAGTTAGACCACGAATTAAATCACGCTCGTTAGATAGTAGCTTGCAACGTTGAAATAAAACGGACTCTAGCTCATCTAAGGAATCAAATGACTGATTAGCGATCGCCTGATTCGTGACAGGCCATAACCGCACACAGGTTTCTAGAAAATGGTGATGACACTACTTAAAATCGGTGATAAGCTCAAAATAGAGGAAACTCTCGCAATCTGAGTGTCTTCAACGAACAGTGCGCCTGTACTTCTGTCGAACGTAATCGCATCGAGAGCGTCTGTATCTATTCCGAAACCTTCGGCGGAAATCCAAATCTCATCAGTGAAGATATCGAAGTCAGTGATGGTATCAATTCCTTCATCTGGGGAATTAAAGTAAAATCTATCGTTACCGTCTCCGCCTGTAAGTATGTCCCTGCCCAAGCCTCCAACTAGGACGTCATCACTGGCATTACCTTGTAACACGTCATTGCCATCATTGCCAATCAGGCTATCATTGCCAGCGCCACCGAAAAGGTTGTCAGCACCCGCCCCACCTTCTAAGGTGTCATTACGGGTGCCGCCAGTCAGCACGTCGTTGCCATCATTGCCAATCAGGCTATCATTGCCAGCGCCACCGAAAAGGTTGTCAGCACCCGCCCCACCATTTAAGATATCGTCACCAGAGCTGCCATTCAGGGTGTCATTACCAGACGGGCTATTAGCATTGCCACCCCTAGCCCATCCATATAATATAATATGTCATTTCCCGAAGTTCCATTTCTTGTGTCAGAAACTGTGGTGCCGTAGATAGTTGCCATTTTTGTTTTTTTCCTAACTTTCCTAATTGATGTTCAGGGCAAAAGTCAGTTTATCAGATTACTAGTAGGCGATCGCAAGTCCCCCAACTCTAGAAAATTCGTTCATATTGTGAGTGACAAGAGTGGCAGCTACGCCCGTCGTAGACATCGCAAGTTAATCATCTTTGAGTAAACGTTTCAGCAAACTTGGTGCAACCCAGAAGCCAACATCTTGCAACTGTTCAAACGTTGCTTCTAAATCCAGCAAGCCATATCTGGTAGCGTCTTTCAAAATGCCCAGAAGCCCAATTATTTTTAATCCACGTTCCACAGCAATTCGCCTTGCTGCTTTGTCATCCAAGATCACTAAATCGGCTTTCAGTTGTTCTGCAAGTAAAATTGCTTCTCGTTCACCAGGGTCAAGCTTTTCTAGTTCAACGTCTTGAGGAAGTTCGATTGGTTGTATTTGAAGCCAATTAGGAGGTTGAGCAATCCAGTTTTTCACAACAGGGGGTGATTCAGATGCTCTTAGTTCATCTGCAACGGCTTGAGGAATGATCACACATCCATATAGACGCTGTAATACGAGAATCTGATTGATTAATAGCAGGTAACAAACTGGAGAGGTATCAGAGACAACAATCATTGTACTCTGAATTCCTTAAGAGTCTGAAGATCCTGTTCTAATTCAGTTTCGTCATAGTTTAGATAAATACCCATCTGCTTCAGAAAGATATGAGCACAAAGACGGGTTGGTAGCTGGAGAATTTGACGCACTTCAGCAGTGTTAATCTTGCCACAACCGTAAGCATCGGCAACAATTAGTTCTAGGAAGCGACGAGAGAGGTTCCCTTGCGTTTGGTCTAGTCGCTGGGCAATTTCATCGGGAATTTCAATGGTAATTTGCATACTTCAAGCTACATATAATCTAATCATTAGCTCTATGGTAAGCGATCGCCGCACAAGAACCCCTTTGCACCAGACGGTTGCAAATCGCTGCTGAGTTCGAGATTGCTTGCTTACCGTCCTGATTTGAGCCGTTAATGACTTGTTGAAGCGATCGCCAGAAAGCATCTGCGGGATAAAATGCTAGGACGTTAACGTGAATCTGATGCTGACCAATATTCGCCCTAAATTGAAATAGCTGATTCCAATCTCAAGTATGATCGAGAAGTAAAAGCGATGGCTTCTCTACGAGAGGCTTGTCTGCGACACGCTACGCGAACGCCAACGCCAATGCCAAGAGCGAACGCTTATGCTAAGTCAGGTATTATTGAGTACTGGATTTTAGATATCAATGGACGCAAGTCAGATGTATGGGCGAGTGGGGAATCCAAAATTATCAGCCGCAGTGGAGCAACTCAGCTACAGAGCTATTGGAATTAATGGTGCAAATTCCTCTAACAGGACTTCAAGTTCAAACTGTGTGGAGTTTATGGGATGAGAAAAGTGACGAATGGTTTAGCGATGCTCCCGTAGTTATCTGTACACAGGAAAAGCAACTTGAATTTTGTGCCACTAAATTAAATGAGTTTTCCTTTTCATTGGATTCAATTGACTTGAGCAGTCCGGTATATTGGTGTGGAGATGAAGACCCTGACAGAAAACCATTACGATGGATTCAGCAGAAAAATCCTGAGTTCAGCGATCTAGTAGGAGAACTTGTCACAGGAATCGAAATTGTGGAATCTCGCGTCGAAAAAGATATGCAAACTTTTCTGGGCGTAGAAGCGTGGATACTTTCAGGGATTGCTTTGCAGTTTAAGAATGAGCGCCTTGAAATCCTGAACGGTTTGGATTGCAACACCTTATCTCGAAGTCGGAAGAGTGATGAGGGATTGAGATATAATATTCAGGTTGCGACGCGGTATAACAACACTGTTGCAACGCACTGGCAAGGTTGATCGGTGTGGTAGCAAAACTTATTGGCAGCCTCTGAACAGCACCGTTATGCTGTTGAGCCTTTGGTGAGGGCGTAACCACAATCTAATCTGTTGGTATTCAATGATTCAGTTAGTGTGAGATGTCAGTGAGGCAACGTTTTCGTTTTGAGTGTGATGGTAAGGCGATGGGCTATGCTTGAGGGGATAGCGACCTGCATAGACTTCCAATATGACCCAAGCTCTGAAAGCAATTTATCGTAACGGTGCATTCATCCTTCAAACAGCTTTTGAGTTGCCTGAAGGAACTGAGGTTGAATTGTTGATTCAGTCCCCTTATGTTGTGTCACCGCCAATTTCTAATACAGAGGCTAAACAACGGTTTCTCAGATCGCTAGTCGAACGGATGCAGCAAAATCCGATTCCGCTTAATGCTCCTCGGTTCACACGGGAAATGCTGCATGAACGCTGTTGACACCAACATCTTAATCTACGTAAATGATCCCCGCGATCCAGTTAAACAAGGAATTGCAGTTTCTCTCATATCTGCTCTGACAGAAAGTGTTTTGCTGTGGCAGGTTGCCTGTGAGTATTTGGCAGTCAGTCGCAAATTGGAATCATTGGGATATAACAGAGCGCAAGCCTATCAGTACGTTCGTGATTTACAGCAGGTTTGGTACACTGCGCTCCCAACATGGAGCGTTATTGATCGTGCAGAGAACCTGATGAGCCGCTTTAGTCTATCTCACTGGGATTCAATGATTATTGCCGCTTGTTTAGAAGCAAACGTTCAAACGCTGTACACAGAAGATTTTGGATACTCAAGTATTGATGGGCTAGGAATTGTTAATCCATTTAAAGCTCCTTGAAGTCAAAGTTGCCGCAGATTCCTATGAATTCCCAGTGCCATCGCCGCACAACAACCCCTTTGCAGCAGACGGTTGCAAATTGCTGCTGAGTTCGAGATTGCTTGCTTACCGTCCTGATTTGAGCCGTTAATGACTTGTTGAAGCGATCGCATTAAACATCTGCGGGATAAAATGCTAGGACGTTAACGTGAATCTAATGCTCACGAATTAGTAATTCAGCGACTCTAGATATCTCGCTATAATGCTTGTTGAACTCTAACTTGTCCCAGATCCCTATGACCTCCCAGCAACTTGAAGAACCCTCTCAACAACTCGAAGCGCGAGTTGCAACTTTGGAGACAGAACTGGCAGAAATGAAACAGATGTTGTATGGGTTTGTCCAGAAAAAATCTCCTTGGTGGTTAGAAGTCGCAGGTTGACATGCTCCCAAAGCCGTCCTCGAAGGACGGGGTTTTAAACCCATTTTTCTGATAACTAATGAATATTTAATCAATAACTTCAGGAATCAATTTAATTAATAAAAAAAATTCATTCGCCAACACGAATCTCTATTTAGCTTTAGACCAGTAGTACTTTCACTGTTGGAAATATTACTTTCTCCTGTTTTCTACAGATCATGAGCGCCTGACGAAACTGTTTCCACTAATTATCAGTTTATTCGTAAAATTTGATACCTATAATATACGTACATATCAAACAGTACCCCAACGAAACTACAGGTCAAGCTAATTACAAATAATCCGCGTAGGGGAGTCCCACTACCAAAGGTGGCGAGAAAATGCATAATCTCAGTAGCGATCGCCTCAGTCAACTCTTGTAAGCCAGGGAAGTGACCAATGAGGGATAGAAATAGCAATCCGCCACCAACGAGAAACATCGGAACGATAAAACTAAAAATGATCGTGAGTAGTAGGGAGCGGAGAAAGTTAGTAAAAATAGTCATTTCAGACAAACTCCGTGAGTAGAGATGACAAGAGCTAGATAGCGGGTTGTCATTTTCTACAATACGGGCGATCGCTCCAGAGCAAACAATCTGTCAAGAATCTTAAGTTTTCATTAAAATAACCTGCTACCAGTTACAGCAGATGCTGGGGATATAAAAAATGACTTAAATCTCTAAAAACCTTGCAAAATCAAGGTTATATCCAAGATTAGCACCTATTTATTGCTTTGCAGGACGTTTAATAACAGCTTCATTTTCTGAGAGCGTCTTTAATCTAAGTTAATATTCAGCCTTCTTAGGGGAGTGGAGAAGAAGCACGGGAGCAGAGGGGAAAGAAGTAATTTTTAATTCTCCCCATTCCCCATTCCCATGACTTCCGCTATTCTTAAGGCAGTTACCGAGTTAGCTACAGAACATTGAACCAGACTAAATCCAAATCCAGTTTAGGAGAATGGAGTCAGCGACTGCTGGCGGCGATTTTTCTGGGTGGACAAGTACTAGTTCACCTATTGAGGGGCAAAATCCATCGGCGCAACACCTTAGAACAAATGGCAGCAGTTGGGCCAGATTCCTTATTTATTGCCCTCTTGACGGCTATTTTCGTTGGTGCGGTGTTTACCATTCAGGTGGCACGGGAATTTATCAACTTTGGCGCAGGAAACATTATCGGTGGAGTGCTTTCTATAGCGTTGACACGAGAACTCGCTCCCGTGTTGACAGCAGTGGTTTTGGCCGGACGAGTCGGTTCTGCCTTTGCAGCAGAAATCGGTACCATGAGGGTCTCAGAACAAATCGATGCCATGTTGATGTTAAGAACAGATCCAATCGATTACCTCGTTATTCCCCGCGTCCTTGCTTGCTGTTTAATGCTACCAATTTTAACCCTCCTGTCTCTGCTAACAGGGATGTTTGGGGGATTTATGGTTGCGATAAATATCTACAATCTGTCTGATACGGTATTTTTAGACTCAGCCCGTAACTTTCTTGGAATCTGGGATATTTTTAGCGCCATGATTAAGGCGTGTTGCTTTGGCATTTTAATCGCCGTAATTGGTTGCAGTTGGGGGTTGACGACAACAGGAGGAGCCAAAGGTGTCGGACAGTCAACTACAACTGCTGTTGTGACTGCCTTAATGATTATATTTGTGAGCAACTTCTTTCTTTCTTGGTTAATGTTTCAGGGGACTGGCAGTGCATTTATCGGCATGTAAAACTGATAAGTTAGGAGCAAAGCCGGAAATGCTCTGCCTTCGTTTAACAGTTAAGGGTTATGAGTTCAAACTCCTCACTCCTAACTCATGACTCCTAAAATAGATCAAGATGCCTACTAATAAAGAAAGCAGGATTTAAGACTGTGACCAGTTCATTTGCTCCTAATACCACATCAACTGTGGAACTCAAACCTAGTTACAATATACCTATAGTGTTGGTGATTGCCGCTATTCCACTACTGTTGGTACAACCGTGGGTAGGCTCCATTTTCACACTGTTTGGTTTGTTTCTCATGTTTCAGGCGTTAACGCTGCGTTTGCAATTTACTGCCACCGACTTAGATATTTACAGAAGCGAAAAATTGATTCGGCGCTTTCCTTACCAGGAATGGCAAAACTGGCGGATTTTTTGGAATCGAGTCCCCATCCTGTTTTACTTTAAAGAAATTAAAAGTATTCACTTTTTACCGATTTTATTTGACCCCAACACCTTGAAAACTTGCTTAGAAAAACGTTGTCCGCGTATTTAGTGCTGAGTGACATCTGTGCTGAGTAGTTTTGATCTAGACTCATAACTCAGCACTCATGCTCAGGACTTTTGTGGCTGGTCAATTGTAATATTTCTGAAAGCTATTTATTCGCGTCATCGGAATTACACTATTGTTTATGAACCCAGAGGCATCTCAAACCCCAGAACCAATTGATGAGCAGTTGGCAGAAAAACCAGAAGAGAAGAATCCAGTTGAACATCCAGTAAATCCATCTGTTGAGTCAGTGGTAGGAACAGAAGCCATTAGCTCATCAGAAGATTACACAACTTTTGAGCCACTCATTTCCAACGCAGAAGTTGTAGATTCTACAGTAGAGCTAACCGAAAATTCAAATGGCGAGTTTGTCGCCCAATTAGAAGCAGAAAATGTCGTACTGGGATCAGAGATAGAATCAGGAAATTATTCATTATATACAGAAGCAGAGCAGCGAGTGGCAGAGTTGCAGAGTGCCCAAGCCGCTCTCAAGTCAGAAATAGCCAAACTGCAAGCTTCTTACAAAAACCTTCAGGCACAAGTGAGTGAAACTCAAACCTCACTGGGACGACTCGTGCAAGAGTCGCTGGTGCAGTTAGAACAACGCAAACAAACCCTGCAAATTTCTGTAGAACAATTAGAACGCCGTCAAGAACGTATCCGTAACGAGATGCGAACCACTTTTGCTGGTACATCCCAAGACTTGGCAATTCGGGTGCAGGGGTTCAAAGACTATCTCACGGGTAGTTTACAGGATTTGGCCTCTGCGGCCGAGCAGTTGCAATTGACACCAAGAGTGGTGGAACGAGAAAAACCATCTGTAAAAGAAGCTAAACCAGTTGAATCCCAACCTGGAATACCCCAATTTGCCCAACAGCAGTTTCAAGATACGACAAAGCAAATTCGCCGCATAATTGACCAATACCGCAATAAACCAGATTATTATGGACCTGCGTGGCAACTACGCCGAACTTTTGAACCAATCCACGCTGAACGTGTATCTAACTGGTTTTTTACCCAAGGGGGACGGGGTGGTTTGCGGACAATGGGTAGCCGTTTACAGAATATTTTAATTGCCTCAGCCACAATTTCGATATTACACAAGCTGTATGGCGATCGCGTCCGTAGTTTAGTTTTAGCTAATACACCTGAGCGATTAGGTGAATGGCGGCGCGGCTTGCAAGACTGTCTGGGAATCGGTCGCCCAGATTTTGGCCCAGACCGGGGTGTGGTATTATTTGAAGCATCAGACGCTCTGGCTCAAAAAGCAGACCGATTGACGAAAGCCAATCAACTGCCCTTAATTATCATTGATGATTCAGAAGAGCAAATCAGTTTATCACTGCTGCAATTTCCCCTGTGGTTAGCTTTTGCTCCTGACCCCAAAATAGTGAGAAACTATGATGACGACTTTTAAATTAAATGAGTCATTAGTCACTTGTACTGAGCGTAGTCGAAGTATTGGTCATTAGTCATTAGTCAAGAGATATTACTCTTGACTTTTTTGAATTTTGAATTTTGAATTGTATTATGGCTATCTGGTTAACTTTGTGCTTGCTAATTGTGCTTATAGCTTACCTGCTGGGTTCTTTTCCTACTGGGTATATTGCTGTGAAGCAGTTAAAGGGTATTGATATTCGGGAAGTTGGTTCAGGTTCCACTGGCGCAACTAATGTACTAAGAACCTTGGGGAAAGTACCAGGAGCATTGGTTTTAGTAATTGATTCCTTAAAGGGAGTATTAGCGATCGGTCTAGTTTACTGGTTGTTCAATTTTGAGCCAATTCAAAACTATATACCTCCAACGGTAGATGCACAACTGTGGCAACCGTGTATAGTAACTTTAGCTGGGTCAGCTGCCATCCTGGGACATAGTAAATCAATTTTTTTGGGCTTTACTGGTGGTAAATCTGTTGCTATCAGCTTGGGGATTTTATTGGCAATGAGTTGGCAAATAGGTTTAGCGACAGCAGGTGTGTTTGCCTTCGTTGTGGCGATATCGCGGACTGTCTCTTTGAGTTCAATTGTCGGTGCGATCGCAGTTCCCATTTTCATGCTACTTCTGCATCAACCCTTACCATATATTCTGTTTGCAATTGCTGGTGGATTGTATGTGATTTTGCGCCATCGCACTAATATTGAACGACTGCTTGCAGGAACAGAGCCAAAAATTGGGCAACCTGTAGCGACAGAACCAGAACAAGTTGCATGAACCAAAAATCCCCAGGCTTGAAGCTGTGGGAGTTATCAAGAACGAACGTTACCTTTAATTAAACGGTGGAAAAGGCGGCAAGGCCACAAAAAAGCTCCACAAATACTGACTGAGGCGATCGCGGCCACAACTCGCCAACTCGAACTAGGCTCAGTGCTAGACTCTGAAGGATGAGCTTGTGTATTTTTAGCTAGTTCTGGCATTGAATGAGATAGCTGACTGGCTGTACTCACCCCTTCAATGGCTGCTCCAATTAGATAAGCTACCAGGGCGATTACTAGCCAGTGATTGATAATATTCAATTGTTTGAACTCTGAGCGTATACTTGGCAGTGATCAATCATTTGATTTCTCGTACTAATGATTGCCGCCTTGTCCAAAGGATAATCTACCTTCAGCCGTATCACGAATTAGGGGCAGTTTAGATTTTATATAAGTATTGAGGGTGCTATCTGCCTGGGCATCAATCCCCTGTTTAGCTTTTAACTGATGGAGGAGCAATTGTACTAAAGCAGCATCGTCAAATTGGAGCAGGGTGCTGACCTGGGTAGACTCGATTACAGCCCAGAGCTGTTGCATCATTTTGGCAGTGACCATGAAGCCTGTAACCTCTTAAGCTTTTCTTCATATTTACACGAATTTGGAATTTGTGGTTAGTTTTTATCTGAAGATTTATAAAGATGTGGGTTGGAAACGGCTGATTAAGTAGACCTCCTAGTTCGTAGTGAGCGATTCATCGCTCAAAACAAGGATCATCAAGACTAAAGTCCTAACTACAAACTTTACAGCACTTTGCAAGTAAGTGAAGTACACCCTTCCCTTGCTTGGGGCTATGGTGAATTACCCCCCTTAATCCCCCCGACAGCAGATTTCAGGTAAATGAAGTACATATATAAAACCCAAAACCTTGTAGAGACGTAGCAGTGCTACATCTTTACGTGTATTCGATGAGAGCGCAATCTGCTGTATTGGGGCGGGAAACAACAAATCTAGTTCCCTCACCAATATATCGGGTAGGGTTAGGGTGGGGTATTTTTGTACCTCATCAACTCGCAATCTGCTGTAAATTATGATGTATTTCAATTAATTGAAATACAACGCTGCCTTGCAAGAGACCTATTGTGAAACTCTCGCACAAGCTCCTTCTTGACCAGAAGGATCGGGAAAAATTGCTAAGGTGTGATATTCAGGGTTATCTGTTCCATATATCACTCGAAAAGTATACAGTTTGTTTCTACCTTGCCCTTCGGTAACAACTGTTAAAAGTGTATTACTAGTGTTAGGAAGTCCGGGAATGTCCAGTTTTTTAATTCGTCTGAGTTGCATTACATTCGCGGCTGAGTTTTTACAGTCTCCTGAACTACTATTAGGTTTTGGGCCATACTGCATACATACCGGCCCATCAAAATCTATAGTTACCTGTGATGGATCGTTTAACCAAACTTTTTTAATTACTTCTCCAGCCGGAATAAAGCTTAAATTTGTTCCTTCTTGATACCAAACATCGATAGTAGGTATTAGTCCCCCTAAACCCTGCGCTTGACAGGAAAATACAGAACGCAGAACGGCGTTATTAGCTACAGCCCGACCTACCAACAACAACATAGCAACCGAGAAAATTAAGGAAGCTACAGGTAGGAAATAAGAACGTTTTCGGGTATTTCCTGACAATTTAGTATTATTTTTCATGGTTGCAAATATGTAAAATTGGTATAAATCCTACCTTCTAAAGCTGGGTTGGTTGATTAACGTAGATTTCAATATTTGTGCCTGCTGGCAAAAACCAAACATTATTTTGTTGTGACATTTGAGCGATCGCCTGTTGATTACGTTGGGCAATTTGGTTTCCTAGACTGTTCAAACCACCTTCCACAACCGCAGCTCCAAGGTTGCGTCTGTTCTCAGTGATAGTACCAGTAGTAGAAGTAGTGACGGGGGAGGTGGTGCCGTCGGCATTAGTGGTGGTGGTGGTGGTGGGTAAGGACACGAGTGTGGTATCAGGGCGATTTATTAACTCTGCGGCTTTACTAAGACCTCCCACAAGGAATTGTCCTGCATCCATTGATGCTATGGATGAACTCTGACTGGGAAATTTATTTGCGATTAAAGGTTTACCTTGGGTACCGCGAAGAATAATTGCATTGTTGGGTAAGGTTTGTTCTGTAGGGTTGCCATTATTTTGCGAGATAACTTTAATTACGTTCATCTGCAAAAGACCTTGGTCGGAAAGGGAACGAATTTCAGTGAGGAATTCGGTGTTTGCAGGTAGAGCGATCGTACCATCCTTACATTTTAGGGGTTCTTGCAATCGGATTACAAATACGTTTTTGTTTTCGTCTGCGTCACCACCACCACCACCACCACCTTTACTACTTTCCCCAAATATCGCTGTCGCTAACACACCTTTCGCACTACTCCCAACTGCTAGACATTTCTGTCCCTGCGGTTGCGCTTGACTAACCACAGGAGCTGGCTGTTGTGGAGTTGGGCTAGGATTGGGGTTTGGTGTCTGTTCTTGGGTATTATTTACAGGTTCAGAAGCGGCTGCAATAGGTTGAGTGCTAGCATTTACTTGACCATAGCTACCTAACTTTGATAACCTCATCCACTCTTCAATGGGGCTTGGTGGAGATGGTGGAGTTGTATTAACTACTGGTTGAGTGTTTGGGTTGACAACTGGTAGCTGGGGTGATGGCAAAGGTTGATAAGCAGGTGCTTTAACTATGGGAGCAGCCGCCACTGGTTGAGGTACGTAAACTGTTGGTGCCGGTGTTGGGATCACGTTCTGTCTATCTATGGAAGAAACTAACGGTTTTTGTAAGGCTACTGTGGGCGTTGATTTAGCAATTCTGAGTTGTTGTTGGGCGGCTTTTACCAGTTGTGCTTGTTCAGTCAGGGCTAATTTCGTTTTGAGAGTATCTACTTCACCTTCTAGCTGTTGAGAGCTAGATTGATCAGTGGGCTGCGATCGCACTTCTGGTGAGACAATAGTTTTTGGCTTTTCATTGCTGGTACTCATCAACCGAGACAAAAACACACCACCAACCAAAACTACCGCTAAGGTAGCAGCACCTACCAAGGCTAACTTTGCAAAGGGATTAGATGAGAGGGGTTGCTGAGTCTGAACTTCTTGTGGTTGAGAAATCGACTCTTGCGGCGTTGCAGAGTCTTCTGAACCTTGGGGATTAGTAGCAGAAGAAGATTCTTCTTCAAAGCCGACCAACCTTGACATCTGTGATTCCCAATCTAAAGATTCTACTTCTGGTTGGCGATCGTCGGTGGTTAGAGTAAATCCATTTTGGAGAGGCGTTTCCGTAGGAATTGAGTATTGAGTCATGGTAGACCTTGGTTGGGATTTACAGAACAATTCTGATCTTGGATTTCACAGACATTATAAATTTCTAGTCTGGCTTCACCAAGGCGGTAAGCTGCGAAGTACGACGGTGGTGCTGCATTTGGTAGTGAAGTCGCTGGTTTATCTATTGATCTAACTAAAATTTGTTTATTAAAAGAAACTGATTTTCCCAATTTATCATAACCGCTAAAAATCAACTGATTGGCAAGCATCTCCACTTTCCACTTTCCCTTGCCTATTTCTGTAGGCTGAGAAATTTTTTGAATTACTAATACATTCTCCGTTCCTCTATTAACATTTTCAAATTGGCTATCTGGATTTAAATTAGTAAGTTGTGACTTAAGTTTTTGTTTAAAATCATCAGCTACCAGTTGGGAGGTAATTTCCCAGACTTGTGTGGGTGGCTGTTGCTCTGACCAGGTAAGCATTAAGCTCATAGTTTCACCCACAAAACGCCGAATAGTCTCTGGTTGTCGTTCTAAATTTTGTTGAGGGTCTACGGTTATAGCATGACCATCAACAAGTTGTACTAAACTTTGAGGTGTAAGTTGCTGACCTAACTGTTGTAACATAGAACCATGAAATATTAGTAACAGCAAGGTAAATAGATGTAAACCAAGGGTTCCCACTGCCAACAGTGGCAAGGGGCTATTTTTTTTATTTTCTGGTTTGAGTAATTGCATTAATAATTGATTATATAAATTGGACTATGAGCCAGCGAATTAGAAATCTATTATCTGATAAAGCTATCAGATGTTTGTCCACTTCCACATTGCTTTAATGGACCTCCGTTCAGGTTGTTGTAGTTATCTAGCAAACATAAGTTACGAATTTCATAAATTTCTAATCTATCAGTGCGGACACTATAAATTGCTTTTTGGAGGTCGGTGTCATTATCGGCTTGGGGATTAGCAAAATAATCTGCTGCACGTACCAGAAAATCTTTATTAAAAGGAGTTATGAGTTTTGCACCACCGACTCGGTTTTTTTGAATTAAGTTGGCTACCATACCCACTCGCCATTTACCTGGTGCAATTTGTTTTGGCGGATAAACCCGCTTAATAACTAATTGTGATGTCATCATTTGGTCGGGATTTTCAGAGAAAACTTCTGGTGGTGTCATTTCTGCGACTGTGCTTAAGAAACCTTTGCGAAAGTCTTCTGATAAGGCAAAACTAGCTACCCAACTGCTGGTACTAATTCTTTGGCTACCACCTTGAGGTGTGTTAATAAGAATTCCTAAATCTGATTTGGGGTTTGCGACTTCTTCAATAGTTTGTGGTGGTAGGGTTCCAGACCAGCTAAACATTGATATCATCGTTTTACTGACGAATTGGCGAATTGCTTCTGGTTCTCTTGCTAAATCATCAATATTAGCTACTGGTTTACCGTCGATTAATTGCACAAAGTTGGGAGGCTTTCTCAGACTGAGTTGCCGGATATTTAACCCTTGTAATATGAATAAAAATAAAACTAATATATGTAAACTGAAGGTAGCGATCGCAAAAACTGTTAAAGCACTTCCCGTTCTTTGTCTTTTTTCTAGTAAACGCACCATTTTCTCACCTCCTCTTGCAAAAAAAACTCAGCTATTATGTATGATGTTTTGCATATTGTCAGTAGTTACGACACTTCTCAAAATCGATTTTATTCATTTTAAATTTCTTAACTAGCTAGGCGAAAATAAATTAAAGTTTGTAGTAATGACTTTAGTCATTGTTTTGAGCGATGAATCGCTCACTACGAACGATCGGAATTTATTTGATGTTTAATTATACCTACCTACTTATATCCTCTCCCTTACTAAAGAAGCCGTATTATTGATAGCGCTGAAGACTGCAAAACCGCCAGCAGCAGCCACAAGTAAAGATAAAATTGGTGCTAAAATTCCCAGAAAAATGATGAACCACATTAAGTCTGGATCAGCACTAGCACTTTGACCTGGGCCATTAACAATAACTGCGGCAGTCAGCACAGCAATAATATTGAATGAAATCTTGGCGATTCCAATAGATAAAAACCCGGTCAACCATGCAAAAATTGGTTTACCAGCTACAGGTAGCAAAGACCCACCTAGCGCTATTGGGCCTAAAGCTGCTATCAGCAACATACTAGCTTCTATCAAATTCTGAAAGGCATATTGCAAGGAAACTAAAAAGTTTTTGATGCTTGTTTGGACTGTAGAACCTAACAAAGAATTAAATGAGGTTTCTGATACAAAGCCTTTGGCATTTATAATATTATCTATCTTAGTTTGTAGCCTAATGATCCAGATTTTATTTCCATAATTATTTTTATATTTCTGCAAGAGTTCGTTGATTTTATCGGCAGCTTGGACAAAGCATTTACTTTGTTGATCGCCAGTTAGCGATTGGCAAGGACGCAGAAAAGAACCAGTTACTTCTTCAGCAACACTCATATTCAGTGCTTGTTGGTAAATTTTATTTGCATCTGCTGTTACTAATACTTGCTGATTCACAGGATTTAAAACATTATTCCGTACTCCCAGCGTCAGATTAGACAGCATACTTCCATTGCCTGAATTACTTAAGAGTAGTACCACAATAAAAGGCCAAATTAAAGCTGATATGGGACGGGTGTATTCGTAGGATATTAAGTCTTTGAGGAATTGTATCATAAAAAATAACAGGGTTCCTACCGCAAAAAATCTACCCAGATTTGTCAGCGCTACATACAAGTTATTACTGGTGTTATTTTGTAATAAATCCAGCCATTGTTTGTCCCAACCTTCGGCAATACTTTGGGAAGTTGCGGCACCATTATCGATAACCTGACCGATGCCTACTTGGGCAAAAATTAGTTGAATAGCAAGTTGCATTTTGAGTTTATAGGTTGTTTTTGTAGATTTCGTAGGGTGCGTTAGGAACGTAACGCACCATCCTGGATGCTTTCGGTGGCTTACACTGTCTTATTGATCCCCCCGATCAAGCCTCCTAAAGGGGAGAAGCGTAATCAGAGTCCCCCTTTTTAAGGGGGATCTAGAACGTTTTGCTACCGATAAGAGGACTTTTGAAATATCCTCTTATAATTTTAAAAATTGGATGGAAAATTAGAGTTTTATCCTCAATTCGTACTTTTTAGGTTTTCTGCCAAACAAATCTAGCTGAGAAGTAGCTCGTAAAAGTCGCGCCGCTTCTGTAGATGTATCTACTCTCCGAGCGCGATTTGCCTCTTCCGACTGCTGAGAAATATTTGCCAAATTTAAGTTTGAGTATTGCAAAGACTGATTACTTTGTAATGTCTGACCCAATGTTTCAGCTACAATTTTTATTTGTTCCTGTTGAATTTTCAGAATTTGGACTTGGCTAGCACCTAGTAATTCTCCCAAGCCGGAAATAGCATTTACTGTGGCTAATGATGCGGGATCAGTTTTAACAGCAAAGCCCTTAATTTGACTGATCAATTTACTATTATTAGCATCTGTTTCCTGGGCCGATGCTGCAATATCGTCCAGACTTTTCTCTGTACTTTCTAACTTACGTCTTGTCCTAATTTGTCCATTTTGACCAAGAATACTTTCCGCTATTTCACGGGTAATTACACGATTGAGTTCATTACTAACTAAATTTCCCTGTACTGCTGAATTATTCTCAAAGCGGTTTGATGTAGCGTTATAACGATAAGGGTAGTTAGATATTAATTCCTCACGAACCTGTTTTCCCGCAGCCACGGGGTTAGGTATATTCAATCCTTCCGTTGGACTACTATTAAAAGTAAGAGCATCTCGGCTCTGTTTTTGTTGAAGCTTTAAGGTATCGGTCAAATTCTTATCTTGAAGGTAATTTTGCAAATCTGTGGAATATGATTGAAAATCAGTCCAAACCTGGCCTAATTGGTCCGTCTGACCTTGTGCGATCGCTGGTAGTATTGCCAGAGATAACAAAGTAAAAGTAAAAATGGTAGTTTTTCTCATACATCTGTGCCTGAAAAAGTTAGATGATATTATGGAGTGTATTAGCTGCTTACAGAACCTGATTAACTACTACGTAGAGTCGCCACTAACTGACGTGCAAATGCAGAAATTGCTTCATATTTATTGCCGTGAGACTGCATCATTTTACTACGTGCAGTTTGTTCAGAGGGGTTATTAGCAACTGCTGCCAATTGTTCGTAACCTGGATAATAACGACAGAATGTATAAATACCGTTATCATCTAGCAGCCATTGGCTATAAATGCCTTCTTTCCGAGGAAAAAAGCTTTCTGAAGCATTACGAGAAATAACTTGGCGGGGATATTTCAAGATGTCTGCAAAACTATCCACTGCAACTGGCTGAATGCGTCCAATCAATCGTGTTGTCAGGTTTTGCAAAATTTTAGATGCAGCTTTCGATTTGGCAATGGTATCAGGATCTTGTCCTGATAAGATGACTCTGATGCCGGCTTTAGCACCGTTCGCACAAATTCTGCCAACTAAGTCGGAAATTTGCTCGAATTCAAATAGAATTGGCGCTTCATCGATAAAGAAGATGGAAGCGGGACTACTTAATGCGCGTCGCAATGCTGCTGAATATGCACTCAATGATAGTACGGCGGCATCTTCGCTATCTGATAGGTTTCTGAGAGCAAAAACTAAAAGTTGGGCATCGGTAGGAAAGCTAGATGGTGCAGAAATGGCTTGTCCCACGCGGCTAGAAAGCCAAAATCGCAAGCGCAGCTGAATTTGACTCAGACCGTCTTCAACTCTGCCACTTAAGGAACTTAGCTGTAAGTGTTCTGGTGAGCAGAAAAAGAGAAAATCTTTTAAGGTAGGGGTTTTCTGCCAAGCATGAGTGCCAAATCCTCCCGCCATCGCCTGTCGATATCGCTCTTTGATGCCCTCATCTGCAAAGAAGGCTTCTAAAGCGAGGTTGAGTAGCGATCGCACGGTTTGCGATAAAATCTGACTTTCGGTAGATGATCCTAAAACCATTGTCATTAACGCTGATTCTAGGAAGGCAGTATAATCGTTGAAGCGATCGCGCTGTTGTTCTGGTTCTAGCGATCGTAAATCTGGCTGTTCAAATAAGTTATTCGATTGTTTGGAAATATCAAAATAGGCTCCATTTGCCCCCATAAACTCTGTGTAATCAGTGAAAGTAGAGGTCCCATCAGGTTTAGGGAAATCTAAGGCCACAACTGGAATCCCATGCGCCAAAGCTTGAGTTAAAATTCCTGACACCAACACCGATTTACCAGCACGAGTTGTCGCAAACAAAGCTAAATTTTTGTGTTGATTAAATAAATCTAAATGTACGGGTGTTCCGCCTTCTTCAGCAATCAACTCAAAGCCTTGTTTATCACCCCGTTTAGTTAAAACTAAAGGCATTAATCCCGGAACTTCACTGGTTAAATATAGCTGGCGACGGTTGAAGGGGGTTGCTAATAAACCTTCCCAAACTATCGGTAGAGTTTGCAGCCAAATTTTCCAAGCATATTCAGTTTCCCTAATTACCCTAGCTGGACGTTGAAAACAGTTTTCAATATATCTTGTGGCCTCATCTAATTTCTCG
The DNA here is from genome assembly GCF_036917135.1 of Nostoc sp. Taxonomy (GTDB): domain Bacteria; phylum Cyanobacteriota; class Cyanobacteriia; order Cyanobacteriales; family Nostocaceae; genus Nostoc. Next base: position 75,417 of record NZ_JBALEA010000025.1, read on the forward strand.
ACAGTTGGACGATGTACTAAAATGACAACACTCGTATAAATCGGGACTGCACCTTCAAATAATTGTTCTTGGGCTGCTACCGATTTCTTTAACTTTAATTGAGCATTGACATCAATAGTTTTACTTTTTTCTTGAGCCATAATTGTGGTCATATTTGACTGCTTCAGCACTCGTTGCAGAGTAGTTTTTACCATTGCTGGATTTGCAGCAGTCAACTCACAAAAAATCTCTGTATCTACTACTGTTTCTCTGGCCAAAAGTTCCCATAAATAGCGCAGTTGGGTAGATTTATTAGTCCAACCGCCGGGTTTTTCCAGAAATGACAGTGCGCCAATATAACGATTGTTAACATTAACCCAACGGCGATCGGCACAAGGTACACTAGATTCCATCAGCAAAGTTGTGCCGTGGATATTCTCTATCAGCAATTTAGTACTAGCTAAATCTGAATTAACTTGCTCATGCAGTCCTTGTTCATCTAAAGTCATTAACTGGGGAATATCTATTGGATCTGTATCATTAAACCTTCTCCAGACTTCTCCCCAGAGTTCATCAGCTTTTAAAGGCTTGACATCCAAGCCCATTTGGTTAGATAAAATTTGTTCCCAACGGAGAAAACCCTGTTTGTAAGCATTTGACATCAGGCTTTCAATGCGTTGGTTTTCTACTTCTGAGAGTTCACCTTTGAACTTCAACCACCACGATTCAGCTTTGACTAAAAGCTTTTCTATCCAATCATCTCCATGTTGGGAGTTGGATTCAATGGTGTAAGTTACATAAATCCGCAAAAATTTAGGCTTCCGAATCCCAGAAATAGTTAGTTCTTTGACTCTGGCTCTTTCCGCCATCAACAAATATTTAATGTCTCGTGATGGCGCATTTTTTATTAGTGTTGCTAATTCTTTTTGGCGCTCTTTATCTGAACTAAAAGAACCCAAGTGCAGTGTCATTCTTTCACCGCTAGGGATGTCTTTTAATCCGGCTTCAATGTTATTAAAAAGTGTATCTATTTGTTCAGGTCTTAAGGTGGTATGAATTCCCTTACAATCAAAACCAAAAACAAAGCAGAACCGATCTTTTTGAGTGCCTTTTGTCAAAAGGTAAGCGCCAATATCACGTCCATTCATTGCCACACGCAGCATTGTTGCCAAGTGCAAGGCATCTTCAAATGGTGTTAATCTATTTTCACTTCCGGCGATGCCGACGCTTTGTTTTCCGATTTTTTGCTTCATGGTTAACTTCCAGTAAGCTTTGATAACGAGCAAAGCCTCTTGTCCAAGCGGGAACGCCGATAAATTTACTTAAAAAACTCCAACTCCTACCACCAGTTAAAATCCACCAAGTTCCTATTCCCCAACCGGTAATTAGTACTGTCCACAACCATTTTTGAAACTCTTCTTGGAAAAGACCCCCAAAAATCCCATTAATCATAAAATAGGAGGCTAGGGCAATTACCGTCCAAGGAAGAATTTGATCGGCAGGAATTGGTCCTAACGAAGGTTGGCTTCCCAGAACCTGATTTACTGGACGAAATTCTTGTTCCCGCTCTTGAGACATTTGAAATATTTGAATTATTTACTGCTATCGCCAATTACAAAGCGTGTGAGTACATCAGCAATGGTAACAGCAACAACCACTAATAGGGGAGTTCTGGCAATGCTTTGCCAATCTTCATCTTTACGCACTGCGTTAATCACACCAACTAGAGAGATGGCAATATAGAGTAAGTAAATCGCCCGCAACACATTAAATATCAAACTTACTGCTGTGTCGCTACCACCAGCATTGGCTCCTGAACCATCTTGTAAGGTTTTTTTGAAGAACTTTTCAGCTTCCCCAAAAAACTGTGCTTGTGCGGGGGCTGCAAAACAGTCTAACCAATATAAACTGAGAAGGATCGCTGCTGCTAAAATTTGTAATAATATTAGCGATCGCCTTGGTAAATTCAACTGCTGCCCAATTTGCTGGGTGATAACTGCAATTAAACTACCAACTAGTAAACAAAACAGCAGGATCGGACTTTTTAGGCTGATGACGCTAACGAATACAGCACAAGCAATCAAAAAAGGTACAGATTCAACCAGAATAGTCAGACATGATTTAAAACCCTGTCTGAACTTATGAGATTCTTTCGCCGCACTACCAGTTAAAGCTTTGAAAAAGTTTCTCTCGTGAGAACCTTGTCTAGACATTTGCTAATTTTCCTATGGTGTACTATAATTTATGTTTTATCAAATTTTACAGTTACTACAATTTAACATGGTTTAACATCATTATTAATCAAATTATGAGCTTGTACTAGAGTTCTACATTATTATGAAGTTAAGTTAACATAATATTAAGATTTATATAAAACTCAATATCTCTGATTTGAGAGGCCGGATTGCAAATCTCGATATTGAACTGCTAGAGTCCTTCTGGAATTTGAGAATCTTCTCATACATTTAGCTTTGATAAACTAACTTCCAAGCCTTAACTTTCCTTACCTCACGGGGATTTTAGGCTAAGTGCTATAAATTATTGCAGTTTGGCGTAGACGTGTAGAGGTGAGCCAACGCGATCTTAAAGGTTTCCCTGATGAGCGACTGACATTGAATGTTGTAACCAGTGCCGAGTAAAATGAGACCAACTCAGCACAAAGAAAGTCTGAATGCGATCGCCTTCAGACATGAAAAGAAATACATATTTATTTCGAGGTCAAGTGCCACAAGAAATAATGCATCCTTACTTCAATCCCCTAAATCTATCTATGGACTAACTCAGCACTGGCTCAACCTTAGCTATCCGCTAACATCACAGCACCCCTGAACCGGAGACTTGTCAAGAGACATCGCTCTTTGAGTGGCTCTCTATAGACTGGATATTTGTGAATATACTCAAAGAGATTTTGATTATTGTAGAAAAATGGTAAAACCCAAATTTGAACGATTACCATTTTTCTACACACAAATTAGATTTCAGACTAAGGTACAAACTTAAACACAGTTCCTAAATTAGAACTACCGCCAAAAGAAGCTGTACCGTATAAGTCACCACTTGAGAGCTGAATTAGCGTGGACTGTGGTGTTGCCCCGTTAGTGCCATTAAAACTAATTAAGTTGGTGATGGTTGCCCCAGTCAGCTGATAGATAACTCCTTTGTTATTTGCCCCACCAGCAGAAGCTGTGCCATAGAAGTTACCATTGCTTGCTTTTATGAGTGCAGCTGTTGGGTTAGCCCCATTAGTGCCATTAAAACTAGCAACTAAAACAGGTGTACCGCCACCGATGGGAACCTTAAATATAGCTCCCTTATTGTTAGCTCCACCCACTTTAGTCGTGCCGTAGAGGAATCCACTAGATTCAATTAATGCAGCCTGGGGATTTGCCCCATTAGCGCCACTAAAGCTATATGAAGTCAGTACTCCTGCGGGAGTTAACTTGAACACAACTCCTTGACCACTTGTTCCGCCGGCATAGGCTGTGCCGTAGTAGTTTTTATCGGTAGCCGATAGCAATCTTGCTAATGGAGTTGCTCCATTAGTACCGTTGAAGCTCACAACGGTGGTGAGTGTACCGCCAGTGGTGGGAACCTTGAATACAGTTCCTTTATTATTAGCCCCACCTGTAGAGCTTGTCCCCCACAATACATTGGCATCAGCATTGTCTGCAATCAGTCGGCCTGCTGGATTGGCCCCTTGATTGATCCCACTAGCACCTGTGAAATTCACAAGAGTTGTCAGGGTTGTATAAGTTGTTTCTGCCAACTTAAACAGAGTGCCGAGATTACTCGTGCCACCTGTAAAGCTTGCCCCATATAAATTGCCATCGGCTGCTTGAAATAATCTAGCGACTGGATTAGTCCCTTTGTTGATTCCAGATGCTCCGGTGAAGTTTATCAGTGTGGTCAGAGTAGTGAAAGTAGCGGTAGGACTTAACTTGAATGCAGTTCCATTACCAGAAGTACCACCAGCAGAAGTGGTTCCATAAAGAAGTTTATCCTTCGTATTCGCAAGTACACCAGCTGTTGGCGTAGCTCCGTTGGTGCCGTTGAAATTTACAACAGTAGTCAATGTTCCAGCAAAGGCTTGTTGGAAGGGTAGTACTAATGAAGAGGCCAAAACAGTTAGGGAAGTTAAAATCAATACCCGATTTTTGCTCTGGTGTTGTTTGTACAGGTTAATCATGTTGATTGTTGAATACCTCAAAAAAGTTTAGTGGAGACGGAATCGTAGCTAGTTCTAAGGGACTGACAAGAAATAAATTATCCATTTTGTGGGCTGGGCAACATGAGCGCTCTAAATCTGGGATGGGTGTCCCCACCCATCCCACAAAAAATTTGGGATGTTTTTTTATTTGTCAGTCCCTAACGGATTTTGTGATGGCTGCGACTCACGATTAATACCAATTTGAAAAATGATTGCTGCTACACATATAGTTTGGGAAACCAGTGCCTCAATATCTTGTAGTGTTGGGTTTAACCCCGTGAACTACAAGATGTTGCTACAACTTTAGTCTGCGTATTGAGCATATTCTGATCTAAAAATTGGTATAGTTTACCAACTCGCACACTAAAAAAATTAGCGCATTGAACTAGGCATTAGTGAGAAAATGCCTTAGATGTTGGTATAACCCTATTTGAAAAGGAGGCAGAAAGCCTCTTTCTATCTACACCACAAAAGCCGTACTAGCACTGAGTCAATAACGTGAATGGGACGATTAATGATTTCGTTATGTAGCATAAACCACTATTTATTTTTTTTGACGTCGTGAAAAACACAAAAAACAGTGAAAAATTCACAATTTTGGCAGAAATAGCCGTTAAGTTTCGATTTAAAATAAGTTCAGATAGTGTGCTTTTTGTCAAGTAAACTGATGTATTTAGTAAATTCTATTAAATACTCATTAAAACCTCTAAAAAATCTTAATCAGCAAAACCACATACTCAGCCAAAATTTCGATTTTACTCTGGCGGAATAATAAAATACGCAAAAAAACTACTTTTCAAACACCTCTAAATTCCAGAAATATATTTAAGTTTTTTAATCATTCCATAATGTAATCATGACTTGAGCTTTACCTTGACATTATACTGTTGATTTCGTTGGCAGAATTTGACAGCTATTATTCATAGCAGTCCTAAAAGATTTGTGATGTGAAATACCCACTTTCTTTACTTCGCACCTTAGCGGTAGATCGTAGCAAATTGCTACACATCTGCATGAGATAAACTGGTTTTCATAATTCAGATAAAAATGCCATCCAAAATAAGTAAGTGGATAAATTTAAACATGGCTTTTTAAAAAGGAATAAGAGACTAAGGATGGGAATTGATGCATGATTCATAGTACCTAGCAACTACTCCCTTATACCAAAGCCAGTAAATGTTTATTTATATAAACTTACTTTGTGAATGTAGAGATTTCAAGTAGCAAATCATCATGTAACAGCGTGAATTAGTAATAGCTTAACGCCCTCTAAATCTTTAAGGTTTTGCCTTAGATTTGCTCTACATTCTTCAGAATTTTGTGGGAACTTTTGATTTATCAACAACCATTGTTATGCAAATTCATTTTGCTTATACAAGGTTGTTTGTAATCTCCAATTAATTAATTTCAAGGAGCTTGATATGGTTTTTTATCGCGATCGCAAGTTGACCTATTTGGCAAGTTCAATTTCTGTACTTGCCATAGCAACTGGTTTAGTAGTAGGTCAATCTGCTGCTCAGAAATCTCTAGCCCAAACCACAGTAGGTAATGGTGCAGGTGCAAGCACTGTAAATGCTTTGTTTACAGGTCTAAAAACAGTCCCTCCGACCTTCACATACACATATTCTCCAGTTGGTAGTGGCGCAGGGTTAACAGCTTTTTTAACTCAAACCCCACCAGCAGGTACTCCTGGGCCAATCACTTTTGCAGCTAGTGACGACCCTGTAGCAGGAACAGAAAAAGTTAGTGGCGGTCGTGGTTACGTCCAAGTACCTGTGATCGGTGTTGGAATCACATTAGCTTATAACGCTACTGGTCTTAGTGTACCAGCAGGTGGAATTAAGCTTTCACGAGCTAGTTACTGTGGTATTTTGAACGGTAGCATCACAAATTGGAACGCTCCCAGCATTGCTGCCGATAACGGTCGCCAAATAGCACTCAACGTACCCATCAAAGTTGTACATCGTAGTGACTCAAGTGGTAGCACTTTTGTTTTAACCACTCATCTCAATACTGCATGTAAGACTGCTGGGACTCCAGGGCTTCCAGCAGCTTATGTGTGGAATCTAGGAGCGGGTAAAACTGTTGCTTGGCCAAGCACTTTCGTTGGCGCTACTGGTGGTGGTGGTGTAGCCACTGCGATCGCAAGTACTAAAGGTGCAATTGGTTATGTGGATAGTGCTACACGTTCATCTAAAGGTCTAACTGCCGCAGTTTTAGCTAACAAGGCAGGTAATTACATTGCTCCCTCAACAGATGCAATTACAGAGGCTATTCTAGGTGGGACTGTCGTCAAATACGGTAGTAATAACAAGCTGATTAGAATTGACAATTTGAACGATCCAACCCGTGCAGCTGCTTATCCTATTTCCACAGCAAGTTATTTGCTATTTTACTCAGATGCTACCACTGGTATTAAAACCTTGATCGACTCTGCTTTTGGAACAGCTGGGGATACTTTAGCTAAATCTCTTGGATATGCTCCTCTTCCCGCTCCCATTAAAACTGTGTCTAAAGGTGTGTTTTAAATACTTGGGTAAATACTGTTTTAGGTACTTATCCTTGCAATTAGGTTCATAAATTGACCTAGCACACTATCGGATAATAGCTGTTAATTCTGTTCGTAGACTTTAACAGCCATCAGGGGTATTGCTGAATTTAAGTATGGAATTTCCAAGTTAAACCCTTGAAACCTTTGTTTTTGCTCGTTTGCACGAAACAAAATTCATACTCTTAATTCAGTAACACCCTATTTCACAGTTTGTGAAAAGATGTTGACAAGGATATGAAAATTCCGCCTCAGGATTATATTTACAATCCTGGGGTTTTATTTATAGCGATTCTCGATTTATTCATCTGTTAAAAACAAGATAGTTTTTGATCGGCAAAGCTACTAACTCCCTGGGTACATCAGTCAGCAGTGCTGGAGACATCAACGGCGACGGCATTGACGATCTAATTATTGGCGCACCCAAGGCCGCTTCAGGTGGAGGACAAAGCTACGTGGTGTTTGGCAGCAAGAACAGCCTGACTTTATGAGATGATGCGATCGCAATCAGTATTTATCCTTTTCTTGGCTTAAAAGTCAGAATTAATACATTTTTTGTGACTTTTTACCAAATATCTATCGGTTATAATTTTTTTTAATTTAACCTATCAAATATGTTATAATTATTAGTTTGGTGTCTAAAAATTAGAAATGTGGCAAAAAGAGGGGATTTGCCGTTGTATAAATGGAAACTGATGCTGAAGAAGTAACCGCTATTCAGGCGTTAAGAAATATCCAACGGATGGGTCATAGTCTCAAAGTTAATAGAGCTAATACCTTTAGAAACAAGAGTCTTCAGCATTCCAAAAATTGAAATTTTAGTTAGCTGAACTGTATTGGAATACATCGTGTGACACTGATACATCTAACTGTCAAAAAATGTGCTAAGAAGAACGGACAAGTCTAGTGTGTCACAAACCCAGACAACATACGGATACTACTTGAACTTATGCCCACGGATATAATTACTCGTCCTGAGTCTCTCACAGAAGATTGCTTCTTTACCTACGCCCTTGGGACTGATTTGCATGATACTAATTTGACAGCCAAATATTTACGCCGAATCAGAAAAGAAGATAAACCATATATCGATATAGCTGTTTCTCCCAGACCGGGCTATCGGTTTGAGGTTTGCCTTATCCCTGTTGAAGGATTCGCTCAAGAAACAATATTGACAAAAGATGGGTTCGCCAAAGCTTTAGCGATTATTTGTGCTGTATCTAACAAAGCTAGGAAGCGATTCCCTTCAGGAAATGGACAGGATATAGTCAGGTGTCAATTTAGTAACTTAGCTGATGCAGTAGCTGTAGCGAACAGATTGTCTGCATTGCCTTCTGATATGTATGAAACTCTCGCCAAGTTACCAAATACTTTGTAATATTGCATCCGCTTGAATATTGATTATTAGGACTAATGCGGAGACATTTTAATGGTAGGTAACTAGATGCATTTGAGACCAAAAGCTCAATAGTTCATATTTCATCTTTTCAGAAAAGTCTTGTATCACAAGACTTTTAACTTTAATGTACAATAATTCAAAGTGAGTTTTTTTTATGCCTACAAGTCCTTTGCGTGAAGAACCTCGTAACCAGCGAGCGCCTGTAATTCGTACAAGTAATGAGTTTATTCTTTTGGAATGGCTAAAGTCAACTGGTCGTCTAATTGAGCGTGAACATCAAGAATCTGAGTATCTAACTGAAGTAGAAGAAATTTCGGAAATGATCGACCTTGATGATATCCCTTATGATCATGACGATGACGATGCTGATATGGATTTAGAAGCCTAGTACTTTGTCAAGTTGGTTTTGAGTGTTTGTAGTAAGCACTTTAGTGCTTAGAAAATAAGGACTAAAGTCCCTACTACGAACTTGCTTACCCATCAATTTAAACTTTACAGACTACTAAGCTAATCGGTATTCAAGTTGCATAGTCAGGGCGCTCATGTTGCCCACCCCACAAGATATTGAGAGAACTTTAATATGCAAATTAGATGTGTTTAATTTTTGGACTTGAGTAATAGATAAAATAATTGGCCATTGCTGACTGTCACACCAGCGCGATCGCCTGCTATTTTCCCAGTACCTAAAAAATAATCTACTCTACCTGCGCCTTTAATTGCGCCTCCGGTATCTTGGTCAAGAACATAGCGGCTAACGATGCGCTCTTCCATTTTTCCGGTAGGATTAACAAAGGGAATGGAAGCGCGAATCAACGCTAAAGCACCAGGAGGCATGAGGGATTTATCTGTAGCAATAGAACGCTCTGCTGTTAATGGTACATTGATAGAACCTTGGGCTGGTTCGCCGTGGTTTTCTTGAAAAAAAACAAAGCTGCGATCGCGCGGTATATAAATATTTAATTCTTGGGGATGCTTTTGGAAATAGTCGAGAATAATTGGCAGAGTTATACCTTCTAGAGGTAATTTGCCATCATTCACTAATTGTCGGCCAATGCTTTTGTAGGTATAAGCGGTATTACCTGCATAGCCGATTGTTGTTTGAGTACCATCGGGAAGCTGAAGTCTCGCCGAACCTTCAATTTGAGCTAGATATGGTTCGAGGCGATCGCTAAACCAAAACAACTCTGATCCTCGTAATTTTCCTTTTGCGCTTTGCAAACCATCTACTCCTTCCAATTCTTGGCGTGTGGGATGAGGTTTAGTCCAGGAGTTGAAATCGGGAGGTAAGCGATAAACAGGATAGCGGTATTCTGTTGTGGGGACGCGACTGGCTGCGTAAAGTGGCTCATAATAGGCGGTGAATAAAACGGAACCTTTGCGATCTTTACCCACTGATTGGTAAAGAACAAATTCTCGTTCGATGGCTTGATGTAATTCTGTGGCAGAATTAGTTTTTAATAGAAGTTCGCGGAATCTTTTCAAGCTATTGAAGACGCGATCGCGCGTAATCCCAGCTACTGGATAGTTTTCATAAGCAGCCGCCGCATTAGCTGTTTGCAGGTATTGGAGACTGTGAGCGATCGCACTTATCAGTGCTTTTTTATCTGGTATTTGTCCATAGAGAACTTCATCTAAACAAGAGGCATCACCTTGACAACAAGTAACTGGTAGTCTGTGAATTAATGGTGCTTTTTGCTTTTGTGAAAATGCATCTTGATTTTCAGCAGTCAAGGATACTGGTATATCCCATTTTTTCACCTGACATTCTGGCGAAATGAGTTCTCGATGTGCCAAGGATTGCATTCGCACCAGTAAAACTGACAAAACTACAGGTAAGCTGATGGCGATAATTTTAGGGATTTCCAAGAAATAAATTATCCAAATAAACGAACCACAGAGACAAGGCAGCGCGGTCTTGGGGGTTTCCCCCATGAGCGACTGCCGCGCAGAGAACACAGAGAGAGGATAATTTAATATTTCACAACACAAAATTTTTCCCCAATGCCCAATGCCCAATTCCCAATGCCTAATCCCCAGTCCCCAGTCCCCAATCCCCAATGCCCAATACCTATTCATTCATATTACGATAAGTAGCAACGGCAGAAGGCGATATCCGATTCAAATATCGGAATATCCAATATTTGAAAATGGTATCTAAAATCACTGGAAAGGTGGCAATAAATAAGAAGATAAAATCTCTATTTGCTGGTAATCCCCAATGGCGTGATACACCTTCTAGAAGTACTTCCCAGCCGTGAGGAGAGTGGAAACCTACAAAGATATCAGTGAACAAAATGATGATAAATGCCTTGGCACTATCACTAAGTCCATAGACAATATTATCAAAGAAATCTTTTAGCACCGCAATAGAAGACTTGCTGACTAACAACAACCAGATAAAAGCACCCACCGAGAAAATATCTGCAAAAACATTTTTGATCGCACCAGAGCTTTCGTGACGAAATTCTTCAGCAAGCTCTATAGCCTTATTTTTCATTTCAGTTTCCAGCTGCTCAGGTAACAGTGGAGGGGCTTTGATAATGAGATTTTGAAACTTGAGCTTTTCTTCAAATCTTTCTAATTCTCCAAGGGCTTCCTCTTCCATTTCGGAATTGAGGAATATCTGCATTTGCTCTGCGTTTCTAGACCGATCAATAATTGGGCCGACTACGAAAGCTTTTGCTATCTGATGCGTTAAAAGTGGTACGATAATTAATAGTAAAATAAACCTGATAGATATTATTGTTCTTCTTTGAGTCTGACGAAAATTCTGAATTACCTCTTGTTCAGCATTCGGGTCTAGTTCAACTTGCAAACGACTGATAGTACTTAAAATAGAACGGGGCAAAACACCAATTGTATCGGTTTTACGCTGAACTTTTAGTTTTTTATCCGAGTCTTGATTGGGTATTTTGGGTGGCAATGTTGGAGTATTGACGAGCAGCGATTCGTCGTCAGACATCACAGAGTTAACTGGTAGATTTGGAGGTCTAACTACTAAAGCTTTGGAAGTTGTTTGATCAGAAATTGTTGTGTATTTGGATATAACTTGATCGATAAAGTTTAGCTTTTCTAAAACCAAAGAAGGACTTAAATACTCTATACCTGCTTTCTCGGCAGCTTTTTGATCTTCTTCATTTAGAAACCAACGGCTTGCTTTCAACTCGGTAAGCCGCATCCTCGCAACTTTTAATAGCTTGTTGAGGTCTGACTGAAAATAATCCATCACACTGTTACTGTATGTGGCTGAGTCAGTGTCTATTTTATTACCATTAAAATGTTTGTTTTCTATTTCCTGAATCTTTAATGCTGCATCGTAAGCCTCATCTAAAGAACGTTCAGGAGTCTGTAAGTACCATCGATAAGCAGCAAGTAAGAAAGAATAGATTTTTTGGCTAAAAACAGAGTTTTTCATTGCAGACAATCATCCAGCATTATTTGGTGACTATTAACCTTAAGTTAACGCACGAGGTATACTAGCAAATCTACAAGGGGAAAGTTTGTGGTTTCTCATTCGGTTTGGATTGTTGGCACTAGTCGCAGTGGTAAGACGGCTCGCTTGGTTGAGCAATTTTGTAATTGGGTAAAATCGGAAAATAAATATATTGAATCATTTTATACTAAAAAATCAGCAAATAAAAAAAGTAGTCATGTCGGCGAATTTTCCGATCTTAAGCAAACAGAGCCGGGAGTTTTAGTCTTAGCTGCCAATGATGATAATCGTCGAGAATTGGGAGATATTATTGTTACATCTACCTTCGGGAAATATCCGGTTCGGGCGAAGACACCACTAGGTTTTTTTCAGGATGAAGTTATTTTATTTTGGCCGTTGCTAATTAACTCGTTGAACCTAAAGGCACAGTTTCCTGTAAGGTTGCGACCAGAAACAGAACAAGAATTAGCAACTAAACTCTGGCGTTCCCAATTAGACGAAGAAATTTTACGTCTTGCGGGTGTGAATGAGTCTCGCCTGGTGCGTCGCATCCTAGACTTGTTGCAATTAGCGGCTTACAGTGGTGTACCTTGCGAAGATATTGCCCAGATTTTGGCAAGAGGTTTGGGGGAAAATACCACAACTTTAGAGCCGGAATTTTTAGCATCTTTGCTCCTAGATTGGCGTAACTGGTGTTTAGAGAGGGGGTTACTAACTTATGGGATTATTACTGAACTTTATAGTCAGCATTTATTAAACGATCGCAATTACCAGCAGCACCTAGCTAAACGCTATCAGGCGGTACTGGCGGATGATGTCGATGACTATCCTAGCGTAGCGCGTCTCTTGTTTGAATTGCTATTAGATCAAGGTGCAGTTGGCGCGTTTAGCTACAATCCTGATGGTGCAGTGCGATTGGGATTGGGAGCAGATCCCAACTATCTAGAAGGGTTAGCAAAGCGTTGTCGGGTAGAAATCTTGACCGGGACGCCTCCTGAGTCTCTGGGTGAGGAACTGACTAAACAGATGGTGGAATTAGTCACAGAACCGATGGTACTGTTGAGTTTACCTGAAATAGTGCATTCAATTCAAACCACCTCCCGCGCCCAATTATTGCGGCAAACAGCAGAGGTAATTGCTAATGCTATCCAATCTCAACAAGTGCAACCAGAAGAAGTAGCAATTATTGCACCAGGTTTAGATGCGATCGCTCGTTATACTCTAGTAGAAATCCTCATCAAGCAAAATATCCAAGTAGAATCGCTCAATGACCAACGTCCCCTAATTAGTTCACCCGTGATTCGCGCCTTACTCACCATCCTAGCACTAGTTTATCCCGGCTTGGGACGCTTGGTAGATCGGGATGCTGTGGCAGAAATGCTAGTTGTCTTGAGTAGGAAACAACAACTACCAGAAAACTCTACAGACGCGATGAATCGCGTCTCTACAAATATTGATCCGGTACGTGCTGGTTTGATTGCAGATTACTGCTTTGTACCCCATCCCGATCGTCCGAACTTGCTACCAGTATCAACTTTTGAGCGCTGGGATCGAATCGGCTATGCAGCGACTACAGCTTATAATGAGATATTGCAGTGGTTAGAACAGCAGCGATCGCAACAAGAACTACGTTTAATTCCTAGCCCCATTTCTCTGTTAGACAGAGCAATTCAACGCTTTTTGTGGAATGGTAGTAATCTTCCCTACGAACAACTAGCAGCGCTGCGCGAATTATTAGAAACCGCCCAACACTACTGGGAAATTGACACCAGATTACGACAAATTGCCCCAGTTGAGACAACGCCGTACACAACTATTATTGAATTTATTCAACTACTGCGACGTGGTACAATCACCGCCAACCCTTACCCTGTGCGTCCCATTGGTGGAGTGAGAAAGGCTGTCACCTTAGCAACTATATTTCAATATCGATCTAGTAGGCGATCGCACCGTTGGCATTTTTGGCTAGATGCTGGTTCACCTCTATGGGCGAAAGGTGGTGCCGCGACTTTGTTCGGTGCGCCGTTTTTCCTGCGAGACAGGTTAGGCGAACCTTGGACAGCAGAAGATGAGAAATTAGCAGAAGAACAAAGACTACGAAGAATTTTGACAGATTTATTGTCTCGTGTGTCCGATAGAGTTTATTTGTGTCATAGCGATTTAGCAGTGAATGGACAAGAGCAATTAGGGCCGCTTTTACCCTTAGTGAATGCCTGTGTGACAGTTATTTCTGAGTCTTCTGAGAACCTCAGATCCCCGATTTCTTGAAGAAGTCGGGGATCTAGTTATTCACGAATAATTCAAAAATCTTATGACTTATTAATCACTTAATTTCTGATTCTAGGATATTTTTGAGCATTTTGCTGTAGTGATTTTTAATATAAATTTCGTTACCGAGAAAGAAAAGGATACAACCCCCTAAATTTATTAATGGGGATTATTAATTTTGAATTTTGGACTTGTCGTGAGCGTTCAGTCGAACGATTTTAAATTTTGAATTGGGAGCAAAGCGACGCGACTGTGGTTGAATTGGAACAGAATAACGAGAAGGTAATTTATCACGCCTTAAAAGCAAAGGAATACTGAGAATTCCCAAAATAATTACTACTCCGGTCATTATCCAAACCATTAACCTATTTGGTCTATAGTCGCCTCGTTCAATTTGCCAGAAAATTTGGTTGTATCGCCACGCAGCTAACGCAATAGTTGAAATTCCAAAAATTACCAAAGCAACACCCAAATTTTCCGAGTTGGATAATTGATGTACCGGAGGTTGTTGTTGAGTAATAGCAAGATTCAACTGGCGCAGAAATATACCAAATCGGGCGATCGCAAAACCAAAGCCAATCAATGCAATAGAAGTGCGTAGCCAAGCCAGAAAAGTACGTTCGTTCGCTTGATGCTCCCTTTGACGGTCAATTTTCGGTATTTTATCCATGAGTAGCTGCTGATGCGAATTTCCTCTTTGATGAATAGCATTAACCAGTCAAAGAGCAAACACTGAGATACATCTGTAACTATCAACACAGTCCAATGATGATTCTAAGAAGACCCCAAGCGATCGCCAGAATCTTTACAATAGTAAATAAGGTAAAGATATATATCAGAGTCAAAATCAATGGCACTATTCGGATTTGGCAAAAAGGCAGTTATGCCCACACCTGACGAAGCTTTGTCAGGAAGGGCACAATCTATGTCAGTACCCGCAGCTCATTATGTCAACAAGAATCCCTTACAACCCCCTTATCCCGATGGATTTGAGAAGGTAATTTTTGGCTTGGGCTGTTTTTGGGGTGCAGAACGCAAATTTTGGCAACTTCAAGGAGTTTACACCACCGCAGTCGGTTACGCTGCTGGTTTAACACCCAACCCCACTTATGAAGAGGTATGTAGTGGGCGAACCGGTCACAATGAAGTGGTGTTGGTTGTGTTTGATCCCAAAGTAATTAGTTACGCCGAACTGCTCAAAGTCTTTTGGGAAAGCCACAATCCTACCCAAGGGATGCGCCAAGGTAATGATGCTGGCACTCAATACCGTTCGGGAATTTATGTATATTCCGAAAGTCAAAAGCAGCTAGCAGAAGCATCGCGGTCAGCTTATCAGCAAGCCCTCAACGGTGCAGGTTATGGCAAGATTACCACAGAAATCTTGGATGCGCCGGAATTCTATTATGCTGAAGCTTATCATCAGCAATACTTGGCTAAAAATCCCAATGGATATTGTGGTTTAGGAGGGACAAATGTTTCTTGTCCCGTGGGTGTAGTTGAATCGCAAGTTAATTGATAGAAATGGAGTTGATAGGGTGTGTTAGCGTAGCGATGTCTACGACGGGCTACGCCTACGCATAAAATACCGAAAGTATTGGGATGGTGCGTTAGCCAAGGGCATAACGCACCCTACAAGATTACGAATTACGAATTAAATGAGCTAGGCGTTTTAACACTTTGACAACAGTATGTAGGTCATCTCCACGATTCATTGACAGTGTGTAAGATAATGCATATCTCGGTGTACCCTGCTTCGTCAACTTAATAAATCTAAATTCATTACCATTGGTGATAAACCCAAAAACAGGTTTAGCCGAAGTTGCATCTGCTAACATATAAGCCAATGCTTGGGGAATTGCTGGCACTAATGAATAATCTGCTCGTTTTGCCTCAATAACGAGAACCCAAAATGGAGGATGCAACACCAAGATGTCAATACGTCCTCTGATAATCCTGCCTTCGTCTTCAGAAGAGATTTTTACCTCTTGTTCTGAGGCAATGTAGAAAGGCGGTTGATAAAAACCTGCTAGACGCAATAGTGGAGATAGCACCACCATTTTGACTACAGGTTCTAAAATAGGATATTTCGATAGAGGCAAATATTCTGCCTTGACTTCGTTGAGAGATTGCTTTTCTAAGTCACTCAACTCAGCTAAATCTTGCCGCCATTCTGAAAAAAAATCTTCCTCGTCTGCAAGTTGTAGGCCAAATTCATCAATCAGTTGGGTTAGGGTGATATCTTTTCCTTGAAGAATTTGAACCATTTGTTGAACCCTTATACTTTGCCTAAAAAACCTTCCCTTGATATTTATCCAAAAGACTGCCTTACAGTGACGATTTTAGTAAAGCGATCGCGCCGACCCACAGCATAATACTAATAGGCGCTCCAATGAGAATCCCAGCGATCGCCCAGCCTCTTTGATGCGCCTTAAATTGCTCAATACTGCGCCACCGTCTACTTTTCCAAGCCCATTCATTGCCTTTGGCACCGAGTGCGATCGCCATTAAACACCCAACTTGGGGTATAAAACAGAATAGTCCATACCACGTTTGATTTGGCCACATCCACAACCAAGGCATCAAAAACGCGCCCCAATTCCAACCGAGAATTTCCTCTGGGACTGTTTCATTGTGATTATTTATCCCGCATCCAGAATTGTTGATTATTTCTTTTAGCGGCAAAAGCTGATTCCTGTTTGCAGATTTAACAGTCAGCCCCGATTTGAGAGCATTTAGCGCAACGCTTGCACTAGCAAATCTTTGTTCGGGAGCGGGTTCTATCAACTTTTGTAGCCAACTGATAAAACTGGGACTGAGATTAACTCGGTCTGTAAATTGCAGTCGCAAATCCTGCTGTGGTAAATCAGAGGGTGAAGTTCCAGTGAGTAAATGAATCAAAGTTGCTCCCAGTGCATAGAGGTCTGAAGCCGCAACCGCTCGACCACCAAATTGTTCCATTGGAGCATAACCATAAGTACCCACAACGGTAAAAGTAACGCCCTCTCTTGCCGCTTTATCCTGAACTGCGCCAAAATCAACTAAATAAATCCGATTATCTTCGCCCCAGATTAAATTACTCGGTTTAATATCTCTATGCAACACCCCTGGATTTAACTCATGTAGATATATGAGAATATTTAAAATCTCACCAGCGATTTTCCTCGCTCGTTTTTCACTAAACCTTTTGCCAACAGCAAGTTTATCCTTAAGCGACTCACCGGGGATATATTCTTGTATTAAGGCAAACCACAGTGTGCGATCGTCAATACAAAAATAATCTATATATCGGGGGATGCGAGGATGATTTAGCTGTTTAAGAATTTGTGCTTCCCTCTCAAAAAGTTTTAGATCGTCCCACTGCACAGTACCACCAAAGGCCAAAAGTTTGACCACAACAGTCGAATTTTTGCCATCAGAGGCTTGTAAATCCAATGCTTGCCAAGTTTGACGAATTCCATTGTTACCGAGTTGACGTTGAATTTGATAACGGTCTTGTAATATCTGTTCTGGTTGCAGCATCTTAACACCTGCTGGCAATTTACGTTGATGTGATTCCCTTATATTCAAGGATAGTCATTATCTAGATAAACTGTGGGAGCCTGAAAATTTATTGAACAAGGAGTACCTAAGCCGTGAGAAAATTTAGAACACTCGATGAATTTGAAGAAGAGTATTGCCGCAAACACCCAGAAGAAATCGACGATTATTTGACTGAGATGTTTCAGGAATATGCAGAAGACAACGATTCCGGCGCTTTGTTAGCATCCTTGCGCGTTGTCGCTCTCACAATAATCGATATCGAAGACTACCACTAACTTGAGTCAGCAGGGGAGACAGCAATATGAGCCAAAAGCTAGTACCAGCAAGAGTACCAACACCAGGAAAAATTTTAAGTCGAGAATTAGAAGCCCGTGGCTGGACACAGAAAGATTTAGCAGAAATTATGGGGCGTCCAGTTCAAACCATCAATGAATTTATTATTAGGAATAAAAAAGTCTTTTCTCGTAAAGCAATTGAAGAATTTGCTCAAAATCAAAATAGACATCCAGGCATAATTCTTGGTCACTTACATTATGACAAATTAGTTCCCTATAAAAATTTCAGACCATTACTTGTGAAAGTTAGTCCCATTTTTCGGTCATTCTACAGATAATTTTTGCGATAGTAAGCTTGATATTCCGCAGACAGCAGAGGTTCCCACCAATCACGATGATTGAGATACCATTCAACAGTTAAACGTAAACCCTCAGCAATTGTTACTGAAGGTGTCCAACCAAGCTCAGTTTTAATCTTATTCGCATTAATTGCATATCTGCGATCGTGTCCCTGTCTATCCTTGACAAAATTAATCAACTGCTTGGCTGGACGTACTGGTAAATCAGGTGCTAATTCATCCATCATTTGACATAAAAGTTGCACGAGGTTAATATTTTCCACCTCATTATTGCCACCAATATTATATGTTTCTCCTGGTTTACCATGATTAATTACCACATCCAGAGCCAGACAATGATCGCCTACATAAAGCCAATCGCGCACATTTTTACCATCGCCATAAACAGGTAATGGTTTTCCGATCAAAGTGTTGATACACATCAGAGGAATTAGTTTTTCGGGAAACTGATAAGGGCCGTAATTATTAGAACAATTTGTGATAATGGTTGGAAGTTTATAAGTATGATAATAAGCACGCACTAAATGATCGCTACCAGCTTTCGAGGCTGAATAGGGACTATTGGGAGCGTAGGGTGTAGTTTCACAAAAAGCTGCATCATCTGCGCCCAAACTACCGTAGACTTCATCAGTAGAAACGTGTAAAAAACGATAATCAGATGGCTGTGCTTTTGTCTCCCAATGTTGCCGAAAAGCTTCAAGCAGGGTGAAAGTTCCCACTACATTAGTTTGCACGAAAGCCGCCGGCCCCAGAATCGAACGATCAACATGAGATTCAGCAGCAAAATGGGCGATGGTATCAATATTTTCCGTTGATAATAGCTCGTCTATGATGGTGCGATCGCAAATATCCCCCTGCACAAACCGAAAATTCTTTCCACCATCAACCAGCCCCAAATTCAGACGATTCCCCGCGTAGGTAAGCGCATCCAACACCACCACCCGATCATTTGGATAAACCTGACACCAATGATGGACAAAATTCGCCCCAATAAACCCCGCACCCCCTGTAACTAATAACCGCCGATTCATTCAATTTCCTCACTTGTTTCTATATTCTCAGCACCTAGAGCGATTCGTGTATGGAATTTCCCAGAAATAAATTATCCAATCTTGTGGGGTGGGCAACATGAGCGTAACCAAAGGCGGGCAAGATGCCCACCCCACAATAAATAATTGAATATTTTTTTATTTGGAAGTCCCTATTTCAAGTTAAAGTATTTCTTCCCCAGTTTCCCGTATATCCTCTGAGCGAGTAATTTAGCCAGACGTATTCTCGTCAAATCCTTAATATTAGATTGCTGTTGAATTTTATGGTCAAAAAACTCATTTAACTCATCCAGAATAACTTGAAAACGCTGAATAATATTTTCAGTTCGATGCTCAACTAAAAACTCTTCAGATAAACTAAACACTACTGAAGAATCAATCACCTTCATAATACGTTGGACATCATATTCTTGAGAATATCCAGCAATTTTATAGCAATTAAATCCCGGATCTAAGTAATCAGCCAGTCCACCGTTAACACTAGAAAATACCTGGCAGCCACAGGCAAGAGCTTCCATTGGTTGCAGACCAAATCCTTCACTAACGCGCTGTTGTGCCCAGTACTCAGCCGAATCATAGAGGTAAATCTTAGCTCGGTTGAATAGTCCAGGTAAATCCTCTATGTATGAATCAACAACTAATACTTTACAACGTTTTTGCAACGCTGGAATCAATTCTTTAATTAAATACTCAGAAGACTTTCGAGCCTGAACTAAAACATCAATATCCCGTTCTAGACCTAAATTTTGAAACTCATCAGAAATTTGATTGGGCAAATAATAAATCAGAGAATTGGGTGATTTCTCTCCCCAATATCCCATTGTATAACGGCTAACAGTGATGATGGGAATACTCGCAGGTAGTCTAAATGGATAACCTGCACTATGTGCATGGTAAACGACATTGTATTGCTTTAGTTTAGCCACGAGTTGAGCTATATCAAATCCCCAACTGATCACAAAAATTACATCACTTAAATTTTTCTCTTTTAGCAAATCGTCAAGAAAAAGCTGATCTTTTTCGCGTTGACGGTAAGTTACAACATCAGCACTACAAATATGCTGAACTAAATTAAGTGCTTTTAGTTCTGCCCAAAGACCGCCACAGGCAAATTTGCCATCTGTACCAGGTAGTAAGAAGTAAAGTTTTCTCATAATTTTTTTTAGATTGGGGCATTGGGAATTGGTTATTTTCCTCTGCCCCTCTGCTTCCTTACTCTGTTCATTCTTGCCAGCCCACTTTCACAAAATGTGCCTCACGTCCCCAAACGTCGCGTGTGCGGGTAATATTTTCAATTGCTAGGTTAAAAGGAATGGCAGTTGTTAGATAACGCTGTGCCATAGAACCTAAATTAGGTGCGAGTTCGGCGGCTGTCGTCGCCGCTAAACCCAAACCTATAAGTTGCTCGATTGGTCGAAATGGTAGCAATAGATGCACACCTACAGCTAGTCCAGCTGTTAAGAGCATTGCTACTGATAAATTTGTGCCACAACGGGGATGTACAGCCAAATCCCATTCTCCACTGGTGATGCGATGTCGAGCAAGTGCGACAGCAGCCCGCAAATTACTAATATTTACGTCACCATAAAGGTAGAATCCCTGCTCAGTAGACAAACCGCCTAATAGTTCATTATCTAGTTGAACGTTAGTGGGTTCTCCTGTGGCAGCATAAGCGCTTTTTGATTCGCTAAGAACCCAAACAGTCGCGTGTTCTAAGGCGTGAACCTGTCGCAGCATCAAAATTTCTTTCAACCCTGGAATAAACGATAGCTGTTTGAGTAAGTCGGTATCTTGTGTAGGTTGCGGAAAGTCTGAAAATCGGTCTTCAACATTCGGAACTTTCTCAGATACAGGTATTGTAAAATCAAAGTTAAAAAATTCAAAGGGAGACGAGCTACCCAAAAAAGAAGCGGAAGTATTCATTGCAACACTCCTCCCAAAGCTGATGGGGCAACATAGATTTCTTTCAAATGTAACGCTTGCACCACTGAATTGTTGCTAATTTTTGTGGATGATTATTTAGTTTGGGCATGGGGCATCCCTTCTCTACGAGACGCTACGCGAACGGCTTCGCTCAGGGCAAGTGGGCATTGGGCATTGGGCACTTGTACTGAGCGTAGCCGAAGTATGGGGCATTCTCCCAGTCCCCAGTCTTGTTCTGCTCAATTTGGAAAGTAATTTTGATATTGATAGTTTCCGAGTCCGAGGGTCAGCTGGTTCCACTAACATAAACCCTGGCTGAGTGAAGGACTCGGAACTTTTGGTAGAGTGTTCACACTGAAAACTTAGGCGTGAGCAGGGGAACAATTAGTCAACTTCAAAATCGGCTTGCAATTATACCAGTTCAGAGCAGTTACGCTGCTACTAGTAAATTGTTTATTCGATCTGGTTAGGCAGAAGACAGCAATTCACATCATTCAAACAGACTTTGCCCCACTGTAAAGCCCATCGGACAAGAGCTACTCGATTTTCTGTCTGGGTCTTGGTGAGAATATTACTGATATGGTTATCAACTGTACGCTTGCTAATCTCCAGTTTTCCTGCAATTTCTTGGTTAGTTAAGCCAGCGGCCACTAGGTCGATAATTTGCAGTTCTCTGTCTGACAGACTAACGGGGGTCTCAGACTTGCCACCAGCCATAACTATTTCTATCCTCCCTTGGTATATGTACTTAATCGCTCTTTCTAATTCTAGAAGATTCTTCTGTTGGTAGGGGTTTCAACTATTAGCAGTTATACGATTGTCAATATTTTCTTTGGATTTCATGTTGGTATGAATATAAATCACGCAACATTTAAAGTAATAATTATAGCTATTAAAAGGAAATATATCGTCTAAGCACTTAGCTAGAAAAAGTGAGATTAGAAGCATATACATACTATATAAGTAGTAAAAATTGCTATTTAATTCTATGAAGAACTGGCGACAGATTAGCAAAAATTATTGTAGATTTTATACTGTAAATTCCTAATCCCAAATCGAAATCTAAAATTGAAAATGAGATGAGCAATCCCCGTGTTTTATGCCTTGGTGAAATTTTGTTTGATTGTTTAGCCGATCAATTAGGACTAAAGCTGGAAGAAGTGAAATCCTGGACTCCCTATCCAGGAGGGGCACCAGCTAACGTAGCTTGTGCTTTAGTCAAGCTGGGAACTTCAGCAGGATTTATCGGAGCCGTTGGCGAAGATGAACCAGGGAATGCACTGGTAAAGCTATTACAAGATGTAGGTGTAGATACGACGGGGGTACAACGCCATCCCACAGCACCAACGCGGCAAGTTTATGTTACACGGGATCTGGCTGGCGATCGCACCTTCGCCGGATTTGGTCAGTATGACACCGCAGAATTTGCCGATACTCACCTGCAAGCTAAACAATTGTCAGATTCGCTGTTTCAAGAAGCAGATTTTCTGGTTTTGGGTACTTTGGAATTAGCCTATCCTGAAAGTGAAGAGGCAATTCACCGCGCTCTAGAGTTAGCAGAACGTTATGACTTGAAGATTGTGCTGGATGTCAACTGGCGTCCTGTATTTTGGGATGAGCCAAACATCGCTCATCAAAAAATTCCAGAATTATTTAAGCGTGTCGATTTTCTTAAACTCTCCAAAGAAGAAGCTGAATGGCTATTTGAAACCGCAGATCCCGGAGCCATCACTTACCGTCTAGCTTCAATTGAAGGGGTACTGGTGACAGATGGGGAAAACGGTTGCACTTATTGTTTGGGTGAGAATGAAGGCAAGTTACCCTCATTTTCCATCCCTGTAGTTGATACAACTGGTGCAGGAGATAGCTTTTTGGCAGGATTCATCAACCAACTGAGTCAGCATGGCATCCACGGCTTGCGGGATGCCGAAACCGCAAAACGCATTGTCACTTATGCCAGTGCTGTTGGGGCACTGACTACCATTAAACCAGGTGCGATCGCTTCTCAACCAACAACTGCTGAAGTCGAAGCTTTTCTAGCCACACATCAACTCTAGGAATTAGCATAAGCCACTGGGATATCAGCCACCACAGGCTGATACTCCTGGCTAGAAAATGGACGAAAATCTTCATGCCATTCTGCGGTCATATTGCACAATAAACGTAGTTGGAGAGTAGTTGGTACTGGGTTAACGCGCTCAACATGTACTTCTAGTTCGGAATTTTTGTTCTTGAGTTTAAAAACATCATCCACAATATACCGAGGGCAATAACCTACGATGTGATGATCCTCAGTGCATAAGAGCAATGCACGCGGGTCATAGGGATTTTGAAATTCGTTAGCTAAATGTAACAGTTCACCCGTTTGTAATTGATTAATTCGCTCAGTTGCACAAGCAGGAAGATGCCGCAGTCCATGTGCAAAAAAATGGATGCGGTATAAACCATTTTCATCTGGTTCTGGACAGGGAAAAACTTCAAAATAATCTGTTACTTTGCGCCCACCACTCCGAGAAAGAATGCTAACTGGATCGTCTTGTCCTTCTGGAATATTTAGCGATTCAATATAATCTTTATAGTCAGGGCGAGAGCGTCGCATTAATCGATTAGAAAACAGGGGGAATAGTTCAATTGATGCGTATTCTATGTTCAACTCTGGGAAGGAATACAATAGCTGAAAATTATGTTCAGCTTGAGCTTTAACAGCACCTTGCGTATATACAAACTTATATTTTTTTCCGTCAAATGTTAAGCGACCAATGGGAAGCCAAGCGCGACTTTTAGGATCTTGCCAAGCTAAAAAAAGTGTTTTCATCGTAGGGTGTCCAGCAGCTTACTTTGATTTAACTCCAATATCTTTTGTGCAAATTCAATTGCTGTTTGCGATATGCGATTAGATGGAATACGCTCAAAAAGCTCTAACGTATCATTGCTTGACACCCTTGCTAAATTATTTAACCACACCCTGGCTGCATCTGGATACCGTTGTTGCGCTTCACAAAATGCATTAAAAGTCTTGAGGGTTCTTTTATCATCAACTCTAGCATACAAGGCAGAATTGCATCTTTCTACATAGGCTTGGAGAGAGAAGCCAGCGTCTTTTGTGGTTAGCCTACTTTTCCTTTTATAATCAGACTCGTTCCTACCGAGACAGGAGGCATGGTCATAAGTTGGTGCTAGATAAATCTTCTCTTGTAAACTTATGAGTGCCCAATTTTCATGGTGTCGATCGCTATTTCCAATCCAAGCATCCAAAAGTAAATACCCAACAAAAGTTTCCGTCGCATTACTAATTCCCTCTGGTGGTGTCCAGTCGATGGGCAAATTTAGTGAAGCATCTCCGATAGCATTGAATACATTATCTATTGTGTGTTGGGATAGGTCTTTAGAATTTTGTGGATAATTGGATACTATCCTAGCCAGAATTTCATTACCAAGGATGAGAATTGCACCTTGTTGAGGCGGCAAAAATGAGGGTGAAACAATGCCATTTTCCCCATTAAATGTCGCTAATTCATAATCAGTATGTGGTAAACCCAGCAACTCACACAACTGAGCTGCAATCTTTTCTGCCCAGTCTTCTCCTGTGTTTGGTCTAGCTTTCTTGTAAAGACAACGACCTAAATACTGATGGCGAAACCAGAACTTTTGTTTTGTTCCTAAATCTTCATCAGCATCAGGAGCGTCTAGGGGAACCTCAATGATGGAAAACTGCTCTGGCATAATTTATGGGAAAGCCTGATTTAGAGCAAATTATTAACTTCAGCTATTTTTAAAATATGTAACAGTCAATGGTTAGCCTTAGCTTGCTCCCACAGGGTATCAACAGTTACAAACTCATAACCTTGTTGTAGCAGTTGTGGAATAAGAATTTGGATTGTGGCAGCAACATCTTCTCCACCGCAAGCACCATCATGTAAAACAATTAGCGAACCATTTTTGACCTGCTGCATAACTCGCTCTACCACAGTCGTAATGCCTGGGCGTACCCAGTCTTCTGGTACAACGCTCCACATCACTGGGCGGTAATTCCACTGAAAGAACAATTTTAAAGTCGCAGGTGTAAATAAACCATTGGGGGGGCGGACATCTCGCACTTGTTCAGGTTGCAGGTTGCAGGCGTTGTAAATGGCAGCTTGGGTTTTTTCTAAAGTTTCCTTCAAGTCATTTGGGGAAAGCATGGGGAAAGAGCGATGATCGTAACCATGCAATCCGATCCAGTGTCTGCGATCGCTAACGGCTTTAGCAATGGCTGGTGAACGGTTGACGCAAACACCCAACCAAAAAAAACTCGCTGTAATGTTGTAACGATCTAATACAGCCAAGACTTCGGGTGTGTATTGCGGATGTGGCCCATCATCGAATGTGAGGGCGATCGCTTTACCATGAGAATTTCCCCGCCAAAGGCAGTTGGGAAAACTTGGCTGGAGAATGCGATATAAAATTGGGAACAGGGGAGCTAGTTGCATTTTGGGTTTATCTGGTGCAATGTTAAATCATGGATTTGACGAACATTTACCCCTTTCTTAATCGGTAAATTCGTTGCCAGAGAAGATTAGCACTATCCATATCTCCTTGATGTTCTTTGAGTAATGCCAGATGAGTCAGCGCCTCTTCGTGAGTAGGTTGTAAATAAATTGCTTTTTGAAAAGATTGTGCGGCCTGGTCATTTTGTGCCATCGCTTGCTGCACCTGACCTAGTAAAAGATATGCTTCAGTACTCACCTGATTTTGCTTGAGATAGTTGTTGCATAGTTTAAGCGCTTCATTCAACCGACCTTGATCAGCTAAAGCTCTAGCTGTCTCTAACAAATTTACCTTGAGGTCTATTGGCGATCTGAGATTCTGGGGAGTAAGATTTAATCTTTCTTGTGTTACCAACTTAGAATGGTTTTTTTCCGGTAGCTGTCGCCTGTTGAGAATATCTATATTTTTGCCTGTGAAGCCTTGTCTCTGAA
The DNA here is from genome assembly GCF_036917135.1 of Nostoc sp. GTDB lineage: Bacteria > Cyanobacteriota > Cyanobacteriia > Cyanobacteriales > Nostocaceae > Nostoc. The sequence continues at coordinate 101,355 of NZ_JBALEA010000025.1, forward strand.
GATTGGGATGATGATTTTTGCTTATATTTTCGCACGCTTTCGACTTTCGATGAGCAACTACTGAATGTTGGCGAACTGAGAGCAATTGAGTTTTAAACAATAACCAAGCTTCTGCGTGTCCAACAAATAACAAGCCTTCTGGCTTTAGCAACCTTTCTAGGACTTGAATGGTGCGCTCTTTTGTTATCAGATCGAAGTAAATCAGCAGATTACGGCAAAACACTACATCATAAAGCGGCGTGTCAGCTAGAAAATCCCGATCTGCCAAGTTGCCATTAATAAAATTCACCATATATTTCACCTGTTTACACAGGTGGTATCCTGCCTCAGTTGCCTGAAAATAGCGCTCTTGAAAGGATCGGCTATTGCTACGAAACGAGTATTGATTGTAGATTGCTCCTTGGGCTTTTAACAGGCACTTTTTGCTAATATCAACAGCATCGATGTAAATGTTTGTAGGGTTCAATCCTGCTTCCAAGAGAGCGATCGCAATGGAATATGGTTCCTCACCTGTTGCACATGGTACACTCAAAACCCGCAGTACGCCTTGTGGATTTTTTGGCAACCACTCAGATAATACGTAATGCTTCAGAAATACAAAGGACTCTGGTTCTCGGAAAAACCAAGTTTCTGGAACAATTACGCTGTCAATCAGTGTTTCCCATTCTTGGGTAGATGCCTGCAATTTTCCTAGATAGTTAGTAATATCCGTAATGCCACAATCTGCCATGCGTTGATAAATAGCACTAGCGATCGCATCAGCACCAATAGAATTTGCATCTAAACCAATCTTGCTTCTTAATAAAGCTTCAATCACAGATTGTGCCATTTATTGAGTCTTCAGACCACTCTAAAATCCAGTATTGTCATGACTTTCTGGCAAGAGATTGACTGGCTGTGCTTCTGACAACAAGTACTCAATGCGAAGACACTGAATCATCCCTTGGTCATCTACAATCATTTTGCCCAAATATGGCGCTGTATCTATCTGGATATTTGGATCAACAAATTCAGACTCAGACTTGTCTAATGTTTCCACAACTTGTTCTGTCATTAAACCCAAAATATAGGGTGCCTGAAGTTCTGTTTTATTATTTCCCCAATAATTGACTAGTACAATCCTAGTACTCAAGTACTCATCTGAGGGTTTGCCACGCATCAACTGACATAAATCCATTACTGGTACAATGCGTCCCCGGTAGTTAAAAACACCAGTTATATACTCAGGCTGGTGGGGCAAAGTTTTAAGCACAACCAGTGGTATTACTTCTACAACCTGTCGGCTTTCTATGGCATATCGCTCATTCCCAATGTTGAGAAGTAACATCAACACTAATTTATATCTCCAGTGCTAGCTTTTGTATTCCTTATGTTCATTTTGTTTGTGATTTGGGAATTGTAATAACTGAACGCGTTTTACACCAGCAGAGAAACAGTAGGATATCCAATGTTCAAGAATATGACCTTGCAAACACGATTGATCAGTTCATTTTTATTCATGGGACTGATCGTACTCATAATGGCCTTGCTGGGATGGTTCACCACCAACGAGTTAAATCAGTACATTAACATACTAGAGAAGGATAACATCCCCAGTGTATCCGGGATATGGAAGATTAACGAAGGTCAGACACAAATCCAATCGGCAGAACGGTTACTATTTGATCCTGAAGTAACTGTTACTGAAAGACAGGGTGCAATAACTCAAATCCAGGATGCTTGGAAACAGATTAACGAAGGGATTAAACAGTACGAAGCAACGCCATTAACCGAACAAGAAAAAAAAGAGTATGACTTACTTAAAGACCAACTGGATGTCTGGAAGCAAGCCCATGAGAAATTGTTAGATATTGAGCAACAGTTCAATCAACTTAATGCTCGCAATCCTTGGAAAAAACAAATTGCATTAATCCGTCAAGGAAAAGAAAAATCACCGGAGTTTGCCACTATTCAAATGGCTCTTGGATTACGCGATCGCATGGATTCTGATGGCGCAAATAAGGAGGAGCCGTTATTTAAAATAACTGATGAGCAAGCAGGCAAACTTTTAAAACTTAATGAAGGTTACATATCAGATTTACAAAAAGAAGTCGAACAGAATGTAGCTCGCAGCATTTTCTGGATTTGTGTAGGAATTTTCATTGGCCCCACAACTGCGATTATTTTGGGGGTTGTAATCGCTCGGCAAGTTGCATCGCAGATTATTAGTCAGATTATGGGTGTCGTTGGGCTTGCAGAGCAAATTTCTAGGGGGAACTTAACAACTCAGGTCAAGGCTGACCCCAACAGCAAAGATGAAATGAATAGACTTTTAAGTGCTTTCCAAACCATGACCCAGAGTCTCAACACTCTGATTCGTCAAGTACAGCATTCAGGCATTCAAGTGACTACCTCAGCTACTCAAATAGCAGCTTCGGGTAAACAATTAGAAGGGACGCTCACGGAGCAGATAGCTTCTACTAATGAGGTAACTGCTGCTAGCAAAGAAATTTCCGCCACCTCTAGGGAATTAGTAAGTGCAATGGAACAAGTTGCGACCATTTCCCAAATCACGACGACAGCAGCGAATGATAGTCAAAAAGACATAGTGCGGATGGAAACCACCATGCGGCAGTTAGCAGAAGCCACTAATGCGATCGCTGCCCGACTGGGAGTAATTAGCGAAAAGGCAAACAACATTAATACTATTGTTGTCACAATTACCAAGGTGGCAGACCAAACGAATCTGCTATCTTTAAATGCGGCGATCGAAGCCGAAAAAGCTGGAGAGTATGGCTTGGGCTTTGCTGTAGTTGCGAGAGAAATTCGCCGACTAGCAGATCAAACCGCCGTTGCTACTCTCGACATTGAGCAGATGGTGAAGCAGATGCAATCGTCAGTCTCTACAGGTGTAATGGAGATGGACAAGTTTGCCGCAGAAGTAGGGCGGAGTATAGAAGATGTTGGCAACATCAATACACAGGTTGGGCAAATAATCCAGCAAGTGCAAGACCTGAATCCGCGATTTGAGTTTGTCAACCAGGGTATGGAAACCCAATCTGTGGGAGCGCAACAAATTAGTGAGGCGATGGTGCAGTTAAGCAGCACCTCTGTGCAAACTACGGATTCCTTGCGGGAAATTAATCATGCCATAGCCCAACTTAACCAAGTGGCCCAGGGATTGCGTCAAGAGATTGCCCGCTTTCAGGTGAAAACAGAAGACGCTATACCTCTAATTCACCAACTCTCTTGAGCAACCTTTATGAACCCGATCGCAAGTCCCTTAAATATTGAACGTTGTTGGAATTTTATCGGCATTGAGGGCGATCGCTCCTGTCCCCAATTAGCCACCTATACCCATTGCCGCAATTGCCCTGTTTACTCTACTGCTGGACGCTATTTACTAGAGCGCTCTATACCTGAAGATTATCGGCAAGAGTGGACTCAATTACTAGCTAAATCTAGAGTCGATGAAAATTCCCAGATATCCCATACTTTACCCACTACTCAAACTCTGACGGTGGTAATTTTTCGTCTGCAACGGGAATGGCTAGCACTTTCTGCCCAAATCTTCAAAGAAATTTCCCCTCCGAGCGTGGTTCATATCCTACCGCATCGCAGCAACCAAATCTTGCGGGGATTGGTGAATATCCGAGGCGAATTGCGATTGTGCATCTCTTTGAGTCATCTGCTGAATCTGGAAGTTGCCGATACACCAGTACAAACGCTAACTCCTGTGGTGTATTCGCGGATGGTAGTTCTGGAAAAGGCAGGTAACACTTGGGTTTTTGGTGTAGATGAACTTTATGGAGTACACCGATTTCACCAGGATGAGTTACAAGAGCCGCCCAAGAGTCTGACTCAATCCTATACTAAAGGATTATTCCAATGGCAACCTGCGGGATCACCAATGGCGCGCTGGCACAGTGTCAGCTATTTAGATGATGAATTGTTATTCACCACCTTAGCTAGGAAGATGCTGTGATGTTAGAAGAATTTGATGTCAGCAATCTTTCCTTGCTGGATTTATTCAACATGGAAGTCAAAACTCAAGTTGTGGTGTTAAATGATTGCCTGTTGGCACTGGAGACGAAACCCGATCCCCAAACAGAACTGGCAGCCTTAATGCGGGCAGCCCATTGCATCAAAGGCGCTGCTAGAATTGTCCAAATTGATCCGGCTGTCAACCTTGCCCATGTCATGGAAGACTGCTTTGTGGCGGCTCAGGAGGGAAAAGTTACCTTAACTGCGGCTCACATTGATGTGTTGCTGCAAGGGGTAGATATGCTCCTGCATCTAGCCCAAACAGTTACAGCCAACCCAAATTTGCAGATTTTAGAAGATATCGGCATTCAATCGTTAGTGAGTGCGATCGCTAATATCCTAACTCCAGAGGCAACCTCTACAGAAATTCATCCCCTGCTGACAACAGCGCAGTTAGAAGAGAACCAACACACAACCCTTATTTCCCCATCCCCACTAGAAGAACTAGGCATCACCCAAAATCGGGCAGTGCGAATGAGTACTGACAATCTCAATCGCTTGATGGGTTTAGCAGGAGAGTCTTTAGTTGAGGCGAACTTGTTAGAACCATTTGCTAACTCTTTGCTCAAACTGAGAAGCAATCAGGGAGAATTGTCTAACCTACTGGAGAAGTTACAGGAGTTATTGGGCAACTCTCATCTGGATCGGCAAATTAAAGAAACCTTGAGTGCAGCTCATCAAAAAGCTAACGAATGTTACCAGATGATGAGCGATCGCCAAAACGAACTAGAACAATTTTCTCAGCGTTCTGCTAACCTTGCCCAGCGCCTATATCAGGAAGTCATTGCTACCCGAATGTGTTCCTTTGCTGATCGGGGACAGGGATTTCCGCGAATGGTACGGGACTTAGCAAGACAATTGGGTAAACGGGTGAAATTGGAGATCGCCGGTAAGTCTACTTTGGTAGATCGAGATATTCTAGAACGCCTCGAAGCTCCATTGACTCATATCCTGCGGAATGCAATCGATCATGGCATTGAACTGCCCCAGGAGCGTCTAGCAGCAGGAAAGCCAGAAGAAGGAATTATTCGCATTGAAGTTGCCCATCGTGCCGGAATGCTGTTTATCACTGTTGCAGATGATGGACGGGGAATCGATATCGAGTTTTTGCGTCAAGCAGTCATCACTAAACAACTGACGAACCCAGAAATAGCAGCCCAACTTACCGAAGTCGAGTTAATGGAGTTCCTGTTTTTACCTGGTTTCTCCACAACCGAGACTGTCACCGAAATTTCGGGTCGAGGTGTGGGGCTGGATATAGCCCATAGTACAGTGCGGGAAGTTGGCGGAACGCTGCGGGCGGTTTCTGTGTTGGGAAAGGGTATGACTTTTTACTTGCAGTTACCGCTAACACTATCTGTGATTCGTACCCTGTTGGTAGAAATTGCCGGTGAACCTTATGCCTTTGGGCTGACACGCATTGAACAGGTAGCGATCTTGTCTAGGTCTAATATTGCTGTATCGGTAAATCGTCCATTTTTCCTAATGAATAATCAACCTATAGAGTTGATTTTGGCAAGTCAAGTTTTAGAGTTACCCTCGCCTGCGGTGAATATAGAATCGCTGTCAGTGATTGTGATTAGCGATCGCCTCAACCGTTATGGACTAGTTGTAGATCGGTTTCTGGGTGAGTCCAATTTGGTTGTCCGACCTCTAGATCCCCGCCTTGGTAAAGTCCCAAACATTAGCGCCAGTGCCCTCATGGATGATGGTTCGCCAGTGTTGATTGTCGATGTCGAAGATTTGGTACGTTCCATTGCTAAGGTGTTTTCCAATGGACAAATTTCTCAAGTAAATCAGTCGGCTGATCAAGCAGTTACCAAAACTTACAAGCGAGTGTTAGTAGTAGATGATTCGATCACTGTGCGCGAAATGGAGCGCAAACTCCTGGAAAACAATGGTTACAAAGCTGAAGTGGCTGTTAATGGCATTGATGGTTGGAATGCAGTCCGTAGCGGCAATTATGACTTAGTGGTGACAGATATTGATATGCCCCGAATGAACGGCTTTGAACTCACCAGCCAGATCAAAACTCATACCAAGTTGAAGCAAACACCCGTGATTATCGTTTCTTACAAAGATCGCCAAGAAGACCGACTGCAAGGGTTAGAAGCTGGTGCAGACTACTACTTAACTAAAAGCAGCTTTCATGATGACACTCTATTAAAGGCGGTGATTGATTTAATTGGAGAGGCTTGAAGGAGGCAGGAGGATTTTACTGCGTGAATTTTGAATTGTTAATCTGGTGTATTTTGGAGAAATGCCATAACCTGTGAGAATTGCGATCGCTAACGATATGTTCATAGCTGTAGAGGCACTGCGGCGGGTTGTGGAAAAAGTACCAAACTACAAGCTGGCGTGGGTTGCCTACGATGGCGCGGAAGCTGTGAGCAAGTGTGCGGCTGATACTCCCGACTTGATTTTGATGGATGTGCTGATGCCTAGCATGGATGGAGTAGAAGCTACACGGCATATCATGAGCCAATCTCCCTGCGCTATTGTGATGGTAACAGCTAGCGTTAATCACTATGCAGCCAAGATTTTTGAAGCAATGGGCTATGGAGCCTTGGATGCCATCAACACGCTAATCTTAGGTGATGATGGGCTACTAAATAAAATTGCCACGATCGCTCGCTTAATTGGTAAATCTTCACATCAGCGATCGCTATCACTTCCACCCCTAATTGTCATGGGCGCTTCCACTGGTGGCCCCCAAGCATTGACAACTATTCTCTCCCAATTTCCCCAAGATTTTCCGGCGGCTGTGGTAATTGTCCAGCATATAGATGCCCAATTTGTCCAAGGTTTTGCCGCCTGGTTAAACGAGCAAATTCCTATGCCTGTACAACTAGCGATCGCTGATACCTTACCACAGCCTGGTAAAATTCTTGTTGCCGACACAAATCATCATTTGGTGATGCGTCCCAACCTCACCCTTCGCTATGACAAAGAACCACTAAATTTTTCCTCCCATCGTTCAATCGATGTTTTCTTCACGAGTGTGGCTAAAAATTGGACTGGCAAGGGAGTTGGAGTGTTGCTAACGGGGATGGGTCAAGATGGCGCTCAAGGCTTAAAACGATTGCGCCAAGAAGGTTGGCAGACTATTGCCCAAGACCGCAAAACTTGCGCTGTCTATGGTATGCCGAAAGTAGCAGTGGAATTAGGATCTGTTGTGGAGGTTTTGCCAGTTGAAGCGATCGCATCAGCCTGTATGAAGTTTTCACCGAACTCAAAATTGCCGAGTTAACGTTGACATAAAGATGCAGAAGGGGACGCGGAGAGTTTTAAATCTTTAACGAAAAGCGGAGAATTATCTATTTCCCAATATCCCATACCCAAGTCCCGGTTGTTATTAGGCTTGCTCTAACTCACTTACGGCAAAATACTTAGTTATAAATAATAAAATATACTCTATGAATTAGTTATAATTACTATAAAAGTTTATAGTATAATCAATTACTATAAATTCAAATAAGATGATCGAGATACCTTTAGAAAGTGTTTGAAATTCCTATTAATGGTGAATTAATGATCTGAAAATAATTGCGACATCATAAAATAATAATGCCCGTTATTAGTTTGTAATTATACCAACACCATTTAAATAAAGGTGCTAAATGAATCTGCAAGAAACAGCACTCTTACAAATATCTCAAGATAAAAAAAGATTATCAGTGAAGTGGAATGAACCACAAACCCCAGAAGCCGTGCCATTTATTCTGGATTCTAAAACATCCGCAGTGAAGCTTTTGCTAATTGACGATCAGGTAATTATTAGCGAAGCTTTCCGTCGGATTATTGCGACAGAAGCAGATATTTCCCTTCACTACACAAGTAATCCAGCTAAAGCTATTCAAGATGCAATCGCCATTGCACCAACGGTGATCTTCTTGGATATGATCATGCCAGAGATCGATGGATTAATATTGCTGCGTTGGTTCCGTTCTCATCCAGTAACTCGTGATGTCCCTATCGTCATGCTATCTAGTAAAGAAGAAGCAAAGTTGAAAGCCGATGCCTTTGCTGAGGGTGCAAATGACTACCTAATTAAGTTACCCGATGCAGTTGAGTTAATTGCCCGCATTCGTTATCATTCCAAAGCATACAATAATCTCAAAGCACTCATTACTGCTACTGCCACTGCTCAACTTCAAGCACAACAGTTAGAACATACGTTACGGGAATTACAAACCACCCAAGTTCAATTGATCCAGACTGAGAAAATGTCTAGTTTGGGTCGAATGGTCGCAGGTTTAGCCCACGAAATTAATAATCCTGTTAATTTTATTCATGGCAATTTAAATCATCTTAATAATCATGTAAACTGTCTTTTAAATTTAATCGAACTATATCAAGAAAAACATCCAGAGTTGTATTCTTTATTTGCCGACAAGTTTGGTGACTTTAATGTTGATTTCATCATTGATGATTTACCAAAAATTCTTTCATCTATGAGGATAGGGACTGATCGTATTCGTGACATTGTACTATCCCTAAGAAATTTTTCTCGACTTGATCAGTCAGAAAAAAAAGCTGTTAATATTCATGAAGGTATCGAAAGTACTTTATTACTTTTAAATCATCGGCTACAACCAAAAATTGAAATTATTAAAAAATATGGTAATCTCCCACCAGTTCAATGTTATCCAGCACAACTAAACCAAGTATTTATGAATATCCTTAGTAATGGCATTGATGCTTTACTAGAGCTAGATAATCAGATCGAAAAGCAAATTGTGATTAAAACTGAAGTAACTGAATTGTCAACAGTCATAATTACATTCAGAGATAACGGTAATGGAATAGATTCCGAGATTCAAAGCAAGATATTTGATCCTTTTTTTACAACTAAACCTATCAACAAAGGAACGGGACTAGGTTTAGCAATTAGCCATCAAATTATTGAGAAACATCATGGCAATATCCAGCTAAAGTCTGAACTTGCTTATGGAACAGAATTTGCAATCGAAATTCCAATAGCATTACCTGCTATATGTAGCGAACTGCAAAAAAGCCGATTATAAACCGTGCCAAATATAGCGGTTCTCGTTTACATGAGGTACATCCGTAGGGGCACGGCATTGCCGTCCCCCTACATTTCGTGATGTAATGTAATGTTGTACCGCATCTGAATGGGAACCGCTATATTCGGCGATCGCCTATGGTGAGAGAAACAGCGCCATCTGCAATATAGAATTGGTATGAGATACTTGTATACTAAACCTCTCTCCGTTTTACTAAGAAAACGTGGAGAGTGGGGACGCTTTGTAACAAAATTTGTAACAGCAATACTATTTGAGCTAACACTCGTCTAGATTAATGACAAATCTAGGGGGAATCCCTGAATAAAAGGGTAATGTTGCTCAAAGATATACGAGATTATCAAATTCTATTTCTGGGCTTATTCCTAGTCTTGGGAATCGGTACACGAGATTGGACGCTGCGACCAGAGTTAATTGGGGTAGCGATCGCCACAAGTCTAGCAACTCAATGGATCTTGTCATTTGTCATTAGTCATTGGTCATTAGCAAAGAACAAAGGACAAAGCCCAAATCTCCGTAGTGCTTTAATTACCTCACTGGGACTCAGTTTATTGTTGCGGGCTGATCACTGGACGACAATGGCAATAGCCGCAGCAATGGCGATCGCTAGCAAATTTATTTTTCAAGTTGGCGATAAGCATTTCTTCAATCCCGCCAATTTTGGCATCATTTCTGCCTTGATTTTCACCCCCGATGCTTGGGTTTCGCCGGGACAATGGGGTGAAGAGTGGTGGTATGGGCTATTATTTGTCGGTACTGGCGGCATGATTTTGCAGCGCGTTGGGCGTTGGGACACCACAGCAGCTTTTTTGGGTTCCTACTCCTTGCTAGAAGCCATTCGCAACCTCTGGCTGGGTTGGACTTGGGATGTTTACTGGCATAGATTGATGAGCGGATCTTTGCTGCTGTTCGCCTTATTTATGATTACAGATCCGCGATCGATTCCCAATTCCCGAATTGGGCGTGTAGTTTGGGCAACCTGCATCGCCGGATTAACCTTTATCCTGCGAAATTATTTCTTTGTTTCCACAGCAGTATTCTGGGCGCTGTTTGCCCTTGCACCGTTGAGCATCTTGATAGATGTTCTTTGGTTAGCGCCGAGGTTTGGTTGGGATGAGGGGGATGAGGGGGATGGGGTAGTACTGCTAACTCAGCACTCATTACTAAAAAAGTAGAGGATAAAAAATGAGATTTTTCCGACTTTTAACGCCATTATTGTTAGCAATTGTAGCTGTTTTGTGCTTTGCACCGGCAGCTTGGGCATTTTGTGGATTTTATGTAGCCAAGGCTGATACAAAACTATATAACAAAGCTTCTCAGGTGGCGATCGCACGGGATGGCGATCGCACTGTCCTAACAATGGCAAATGACTTTCAAGGCGAAGTCAAAGATTTTGCGATAGTAATACCTGTACCAACGGTATTACAAAAAGAGCAAGTTCACGTAACTGAACCAAAGATTATTGAACGCCTAGATGCTTTTAGTGCGCCGCGATTGGTAGAATATTTTGACTCAGATCCCTGTGCCCCAATAGGTAATACCGATGGGATGGGTGCAGTACCAGCGCCAGCCGCAGCGAGAAGTGAGGCGCGGAATGCAAGGAGCGATCGCAGTTTGGGGGTAACAGTCGAAGCACGTTTCAACGTGGGCGAATACGACATTGTAATCCTTAGTGCGAAAGAATCTGGCGGATTGGAAACTTGGCTAAAACGCAGTGGCTACAAAATTCCCAGAGGTGCGAAACAGTTACTTCAACCTTATATTCGCTCCTCAATGAAGTTTTTTGTTGCCAAAGTTAACTTAGATAAATTTGAGCAATCTGGCTATCAGTTCCTCCGTCCGCTACAAATTTCCTACCAGTCACCTAAATTCATGCTGCCAATTCGTTTGGGCATGATCAATGCTACGACAGAGCAGGATCTCATAGTCTATATTCTTTCACCCCAAGGACAGGCAGAAATCACTAACTATCGGACGGTGAAAATTCCCTCCGACGCAAACATTCCCTTGTTTGTCAAAGATGAATTTGGGGAATTCTACAAATCCATGTTTCAAACTAGCTACACTAAAGAAGATCGGAAAGTTGGTTTTTTAGAATACGCTTGGGACATGAGTAGTTGCGATCCCTGTTCTGCCGATCCTCTAACTCCAGAAGAACTCAAGGAAGCAGGCGTATTTTGGCTAGATGATAATTCTGGAAATAATCTGCCAGTATCCCCAAGCTTTCGTCGCTCCTTTCCTAGAAATAGCGTTTTCATCTCTCGGTTGCATGTCCGCTACACCCGTGACAAATTCCCTGAAGACTTGATATTTCAACAAACTGCTAACAGTGAATCTTTCCAAGGGCGTTATGTTTTGCAACATCCGTTCCAAGGGGAACTTAAATGTCAGGCGGGTAGAGAATATAAGCGGTCTTTACCTAAGCGTTTTGAACAAGAGGCGCAAACTCTAGCTAAACTAACCAATTGGAAAATCCAAGACATTCGCAACAAAATGAAGCTGAGTGTCGGGAATTTGAGATATTCTTGGTGGGAAAATTTCATGTCCTGGCTGGGATTGTATTGAGGGGATTGGGGATTGGGGACTGGGGACACTTCGACAAGCTCAGTGCATCGCTGGGGACTGGGGACTAGGGACTGGGCATTGTCAAAAATTCTTCCTCATCTCCCTTATCTCCACTCCCCAATCCCCAACATCGTGACGAAAGGTAATTCTTTGGGTGTTGTTATACGCAATACTAAGATATTCTTGCTTTCTTCGCCAAGATTGTCATGGTTCAATTCGATGAACAGCTACGCTGCTTAGTTAAAGAAGCCTGTGGGCACCGACCTGGAAGCCCTCAGCGTCAGAAGCTGCTCACGCAAATTATTCGCTTGAGTGCAAGTAGACTTTGGAGAGAAAATACTCCCTACTATCAAGATGCACTACAACAAACTTGGTTGTATTTTTGTCGTAATGTTTGTGAAGGTTTGACAGGTCAAATCTATGACTCTACTTATGGCAGTGTCATCACCTGGCTGAATGCTTACCTAAAACGGAGACTACAAGACTTTTACATTAACCAAAACCGGGAAAAAGCCACAACAGTCTCTCTGAAAATTCGTCAGTCTACATCGGGTAGAACAAGTGAAACCATTGACCCTGTAGAGAATCTCCCGGCTAGCCCCCAAGTACCTGCAATTCTAGAAGATTTGGAGATATGGGTGCAGACTGATTCTGATGGAGAATTGCGCGGTACTTACATTAAAGGGCATCCAGATGTGAATTGTCAGGTGTTAATTCTCAAACGCTTACCCCCAGAAGTTAGCTGGAAAGAATTATCTGAGGAATTTGGGCTGTCAATTCCGACATTAAGCAGTTTTTATCAGCGCCAATGTCTACCGCGTTTGCGTAAATTCGCACAGTTGGAGGGATTGTTGTAACCATTCCCTGCTTTAAAAAGAAAGAGCTATGTCCCCCGCCGAACACTACCAACAATTGCTGGTTCACTTAGGGACTTCCAAGAAATAAATTACCCAAATAAACGAACCACAGAGACACAGAGGAATAAGGAGGAGGGAGTTTTTTCACCAGTTTTTTGGGTATTTTTTTATTTGGAAGTCCCTTATGTTGTTTGCGGAACTGAAAGCGGCAAAAGGCGATTGCGGCTTAGAGGTTGTTTGAAAAGTGTTTCCCTGTGGCTTTAAGCACCTTGAGATCCCCCCTATCCCCCCTTAAAAAGGGGGGAACCGGAATCAAAGTCCCCCTTTTTTAAGGGGAGCCACTGCGGTCTTGGGGAGCCAGTCGCTCAGAGGGGTTTCCCCAAGTGGAGGATCTGGCGTGTCTCCCCAAGTAGAGGAGCCAGCTGTGTGGGCGGGTTTCCCGACTTGAGCGGACTGGCATCAACTGGCATGGATTTAGGGGGGTCTAAAACTTTTGATACCGACAAGAGGACTTTTCAAACAACCTCTTAGGTTATGATAAAATAACCTCATCAGTACAAGATTTAAAAACCTACCCCCGGACTGGGGGAAAGTCCACGCCCGAAACAACTTTTGAGTGTCAAGGCTAAAACAACTAGGATTTTTGGCACCCGCCCGACGCACATATTCACCGCATTGGTTCACCTTTTACGTTTGCTTTTGTACTTCCTGATCGCTTTGCTATGCATTCTCGGTTCACCTGTGCTGGCAAAAGTTTCTGGCTCAATCAATTTATTATCTCAACTGCCAATAAACAGTTTTACATCCCTGGCGGTGGCGGTTGATCCTGCCTCACTACTAGAACAGGGCAAAATTTTATACAGTGCGGGAAACTTTGCCAAAGCTGTAGAGTTGTTACAACAGGCTGTGAAGGAATATAAGCAGCAAGGGGATAGCCGCAGACTGGCAGCGACACTAAGTAATCTTTCCCTAGCTTACCAGCAACTCGGTGCATGGAGTCAGGCGCAGCAAGCAATTACAGAAAGCTTAAATTTGCTCAAAGGAGAAAATGAAAACCAAAATCTGCAAATATTTGCCCAATCACTAGACATTCAAGGTCGTCTGCAATTGTCAATGGGAGAAGCTGAGGCGGCTTTAGCAACTTGGCAACAGACAGAAAAAATTTACAAGCAAACAGATAATCAAAGTGGCGTGGTGCGATCGCTAATCAATCAAGCCCAGGCGTGGCAAACTCAAGGATTTTACCCCCGGTCTGTCAAAATACTCGAACAGGTAAGTCAGACCTTAAAATCTCAACCAGATTCCAGAGAAAAGACAGTGAGTTTGCGATCGCTCGGTGATGCCCTTTTGGTATTGGGCGATTTGGAAAACTCACGCCAAGCCCTAAAAGAAAGTCTGATGATTGCTCGAAATCTGCAATCAAACGCGGATATTGCGGCGAGTCTCTTCAGCTTGGGAAATAATGCCCGTAAACAACAGGAAAAACAACAAGCGATCGCCTATTATCAACAAACAGTCACGGCATCTCCCTCACCCCTGACAAAAGTCCAAGCGCAACTGAATCAACTGGGACTACTCATTGAAGACCAACAATCGGCAGAGGTTCAAACTCTCTTGCCGTTGATTAAGTCCCAACTCGACCAACTCCCCCTCAGCCGTGGGAGTATCTATGCTCAAGTTAACTTTTCACAAAGTTTAGCAAAAGTCAAGAGTGGTAATTTCCAAGCATCTAGTCAGAATTATTACTCAGGATTCAGCACCAAAGACTCAGCACTATTACTCGCTAGTGCCATCCAGCAATCGCGCAGTTTAGGGGACAAGCGGGCAGAGGCTTATGCTCTGAAAAGTTTAGGCGGCTTGTACGAAGAAACCAGACAGTGGTCAGAGGCGCAAGACCTGACCCGACAAGGATTAGCCTTGGCACAGAGCAGCAATGCACCAGAAATTACCTATAGCTTAGAATGGCAGTTAGGTAGATTGCTCAAAGCAAAAAAAGATATTAATGGTGCGATCGCGGCTTATGATGCTGCTGTAAACACTCTCAAGTCTCTCCGCAGAGATTTAGTAGTGAATAAAGATGTAGTGAACCAGGATGTGCAATTCAACTTTCGGGATAGCGTCGAACCCGTCTATCGCCAGTCAGTAGAATTACTGCTGCAATCCCAACAAGGAAAACCAGATGAAAAAATATTGGAGAAAGCCCGCGAACGGATTGAAGCACTCCAACTAGCAGAATTGGACGACTTTTTCCAGGAAGCTTGTTTGCAAGGTCAGAAAGTAGCCCTCGATCAAATGGTAGACCAAGATAATTCCCAGGCTGCCATCCTTTATCCGATTATTCTTCCTGACGAACTCCAGGTAATTGTCAAAATTCCCAAACAACCTCTGCGAAGCTACAAGACTGAGATTTCCCAACCAGAAGTAGAAAAACTCTTAGTAGAACTGCGAAGAAATCTTGTCAATCCCACCGCTACCAAGATTGTCCAAACTCAATCCCAAGAAGTTTACAACTGGCTGCTCAAACCCATTGAGTCACAATTGGAAACAAGTGGCGTTGACACCCTAGTTTTCGTTCTGGATGGCGCGTTACGCAATTTACCAATGGCAGCTCTCTATGATGGTAAACAATACTTGGTAGAAAAATATGCGATCGCTCTCAGCGTAGGGCTGCAACTCCTCAACCCGAAACCACTGGTGCAACAGCAGTTAAGAGCGCTAACCGCAGGATTAACTCAGCCCCCGCCAAGATTTGCCAGCTATGGGCCATTGCTTGGGATCAAATCTGAATTCGACGGCATTACCAAAGCCGGAGTATCCACAACTCGTCTACTAGATGGGGATTTTAAGAAAAAGAATTTAGAGAGTGAAATTGCTGCTGCTTCATTCAACATAGTGCATTTAGCAACCCACGGACAGTTTAGTTCCCGCCTTGAAGACACTTTTATTTTAGATTTCGATGGTCAAATCAATGTCAAAGATTTTGATAATCTCTTCCGCAGTCAGGGTAAAACCGTAGTAGAACTATTAGTTTTAAGTGCTTGCCAGACAGCCGCCGGAGACAACCGTGCAGCACTCGGTCTAGCAGGGGCAGCAGTACGGGCTGGGGCACGTAGTACCATCGCTTCCCTATGGCAAATAGATGATGAATCGACAGCGATGTTTGTGAGTGCCTTCTATCGAGAACTCAAGAGTGGCAAAATCACCAAAGCCCAAGCAGTCCACCGTGCCCAGCTAAAGCTGCTGAAACATCCCAACTATCATGCACCAAGCTTTTGGTCTGCCTATGTATTGATTGGTAATTGGTTGTAAATTGGGGATTGGGGACTGGGGATTGGGGACTGGGGACTGGGGACTGGGGATTGGGGACTGGGGACTGGGGACTGGGGACTCGTTTATCTAGCTCAGAACTTCAAATCTGCCAATACCTAATCACCAATCACCTAATCGAGTACCGTACTCTTCTTTACCTTGTTGCTGGGAACGAATGAAACGACAGTAACCGTTAAGACCTTTTTCAATCTGGTCTTTAAGCTGACTAACCCAGTGTAATTGTTCTGCATTGCAGTACCCCAGGCTTTCAGCAATGATGAAGGCGCTTTTAGTCTCAGTTAATGAGCCACGAGCAATGTACATAAAACGCAATCTATCTAGATAATGATAACGTCCATAGCCCTCAGCTATGTTCAGCAAAACACTGCAAGCGGATCTTCGTAATTGATCGCTCAAATTGTAACGCTCAAAAGTTGGTAACCTATCTGCCAATCGATAAGCCGCTTTTAGCAGCTTGAGGCTCTCTTGATAGAAGTCTAAAGACTCAAAACCTCTATCTCCCATATCATCTCAATATACAATCCATCAATTTTATAGGATATTTTTCCCAATCCCCAATCCCCAGTCCCCAATCCCCAATCCCCAATCCCCAGTATTCAATTTTGTGGCATAAATTTAGTGAATGCGGGTGATATGTACATAGCAGCATTGATCAGTAGGAATTGAATTATGAATAACTCCACCTATCAGCTAGACGACTTCGCTTTAACATTGCCGATTTCCCAATCAGCTCGGAGAATTGCCCAGAAATTTGCTAGTCAGCAGCCAAATTCTCAAAAAGCAGAGCAAGTCCGACTGAATACTCTGGCTGTATCGGTGGTGAATGACTACTTACAAATGATGGATATTCCTACTGATCTTCAAGCTAGTGACAGCTGGAACCCTATCATGCGCCTTTGTGGAAATATAGCTGACTTAGACATACCCTCAATTGGTCGTCTGGAATGTCGCCCTGTCCATCTGCATCAGCAGATATGTTCCATTCCTCCAGAAACATGGGAAGAACGGGTGGGTTATTTAGTAGTTGAATTTGATGAATCGCTCCAAGAAGCTCGGCTGCTTGGTTTTATCCCAAGTATCACAACTGAAACACTGCCTTTAGCGCAATTGCAACCATTAGAAGCATTTATCGACCACCTGTGGCAACTGCGCCAATCTCCAGTTAGTTCAATAGTGAATTTGAGTCAGTGGTTTGCTGGTATATTTGAGACGGGCTGGGAGACTATTGAATCCCTGTGGAATGTGCCGGAACTCAGACCAACTTATGCCTTTCGCAGTACTGAAACTTTGGAACTAGATGCCCTCAACCGACCAGAATCAATTACTAAACGGGCAAAACTGATTGATTTGGGTATCCAAATTCTCAATCAACCTGTGATGTTGATTGTGGAAATCAATCCCGAAAAAGATCAACAAACCAGTATTCATCTGCAATTACACGCCACTGGGAATCAAATCTATTTACCGCTAGGAGTTCATCTCACCGTTTTAGATAGTTCAGGAGCAGTATTTCTAGACGCTCAATCTCGAAAATCGGACAACTACATTCAGTTACAGTTTCGTGGCGAACCCACAGAGCAATTTAGCGTTAGGGTAGCCTTGGATAATACCAGCATTACCGAACATTTCCGAATTTGAAATATGTAGCTATTTTCCCTCTTTGTCGGTAATTTATTACGTAGTAATTGGTTAATTAGAAATTAAAAATTCAAGTCTGCTTTTGGAGATTTTGAAAAAAGTCTGTAGACGCTTGTCGAGCTTGTCAAAACAATTTTAGATTTTAGATTGACTCTAACAATCAAGTCAAGGAAAAGTAATTAAATTTTGGATTTTGAATCTTCAATTCCATTATTTAAAATCTAAAATTTGCTGATCAGACATGAGAACAGGGCATGATTTTGCACAGGGGCATAGCGACGGTCATGGGTAAGTTAGTGGTTCTGAAATTCGCAGAGGGTAGTTTTGAGCAGGGGTTTGCTGTCAACCTCCAAATTGGTGAAGAATCCGAGCGGGCTGCAACAGAAATCACGGGGAAGTTACCTTCATTCCCGGAAATGCCGCTTTACTATAGTCATTGGCAGTCTAGTTATCGGCAGATGGGCAATCGTTATCGCCTCCATGCTGACCAAATGCAGGTGACGAATGTATCGATGATTCAAGACTGCGAAAACGCTTCCCATATTTTGCGGGCACGCTTTAATACCTGGCTGCGGTCAGAAGAGTTTCGCCCTTTGAGGGAAAAATGGTTAGAAAGATTGTCCTCTACGGAAGAAATCCGGGTAATTTTGCAAACAGAAAATAGCCAATTGCAGCTATTACCCTGGCATCTGTGGGACTTGTTAGAACGCTATCCAAAAGCGGAAATTGCCCTGGCTTCACCATCCTACGATCGCATTCACAAGCCACGCATTCCTAATAAACTAGTCAACATTTTGGCAATTGTCGGCAATAGTCAAGGAATTGACACTCAAGCCGATCAAGCTTTACTGCAACGATGTAGTAACGCAGACGTTAGCTTTCTGGTAGAACCACAACGTAAGGAATTGACTGACCATCTTTGGGGAAAAAACTGGGATATTCTCTTCTTTGCTGGACACAGTTCTAGTAACAGAAATACAGAAAGTGGACGAATTTACCTAAATAAAACTGATAGTCTGACTATTAGCGAGTTAAAATATGCTCTCAGGAAAGCCATTGAAAACGGGTTGCAGTTAGCTATATTCAACTCCTGTGATGGATTGGGATTGGCGCGAGAATTGGCTGATTTGCAAATTCCTCAAATGATCGTCATGCGCGAACCAGTGCCAGACCTGGTTGCAAAAGAGTTTTTAAAGTATTTTCTTGAAGGCTTTGCCGGTAGCGAGTCTTTATATCAAGCGGTACGCCAAGGGCGGGAACGCTTGCAAGGACTTGAGGATCGATTTCCTTGTGCAACTTGGCTACCAGTGATTTGCCAAAATCCCGCGCAGATACCGCCCACTTGGGATGAATTAAGGTTTGTCAAAAATGAAGATCCACCGAATTTAGCTTTGTCTAGCAGACCCAGATTTCAGAGAATTTTGTTATCCAGCTTGGCAATTACAGCCTTGGTTTGTGGGGTGAGATTGGTGGGATGGCTGGAAAATCCAGAAATTCAAGCCTTTGACCTGATGATGCGATCGCGCCCTGGAGAGAAACTTGATCCGCGCCTGTTGATCATCACAATTGACGATGATGATTTGGCAACTCAAAGACAAAATGGCGAGTATTTAATCGGAGCTTCCATTTCCGAAAAATCTCTCAACAAACTCTTAGCAAAACTGAATCAATATCAACCCCGTGCCATCGGTTTAGATGTCTACCGTGATTTTACCGCCAAAGAGCCAGATTTAATTACTCGTCTCCAGCAAACTCAGAACTTGATTGGTGTATGCAAGGGGAGCGATCGCACAGAAAATATCAAAGGTATTAAGCCACCGCCAGAAATCCCCACAGAAAACTTGGGATTCAGCGACTTTATTCACGATCGCGATGGAGTTATTCGTCGGCATCTTTTGTTCATGAACCAAGAGGCGACATCATTGTGTCCGGCTCCATATTCCTTCAGTGTACAACTAGCTTCCCTCTATCTGCGCCCTTTAGGAATTCAAACCAAGTTCACCCCTGAAGGTAATTTGCAGCTAGGTAAAACTATTTTTGGGAATCTGAAATCTCATACTGGCGGCTATCAAAATATTGATCCCAATGGCGGTCAAATCTTGCTCAACTACCGTTCCTCAAAAGAGATCGCCGAACAGGTGAAGCTAACCGAATTTTTATCTAGTCCGGTTAACCCCAACGCGATCAAAGACCGGATTATTTTAATTGGTGTGGTAGCAAAGGGGGATTCTCCAGACACCTGGCCGACACCCTATGGCGCTTTTTTAGATGAGCAAATGCCAGGAGTGTTAGTACAAGCGCACATGATCAGCCAGATCCTCAGTGCTGTCCAGGATGGGCGGCCATTGCTGCGGGTTTGGTTACTGTGGGTTGAGGTGGTCTGGATTTGGGGCTGGTCTTTAGTAGGAGGAGTCCTGGCTTGGCGCAGACTTTCGTTACCCTGGTTGGCATTGGCAGTTGGTGTTACCTCTAGCGTTTTGTATTTAGTTTGCTTTGGTCTGTTAATTTCGGGTGCTTGGGTGCCCTTTGTCCCGTCGGTCTTATCGCTGCTAACTATGGTGGGCTTCATGTCAATTCATAATTCAAAAACAAAAGTACGGGAGGGGAGTGGCGAATAGGGAATGGGGAATGGGGAGATGAGGGAGATGAGGGAGCAGGGAGCAGGGAGAAGAGTTTTCCCCTCTGCACCCTGCACCCCGCCCCTCTGCCTCTTTTCAATGCCAAATCTAAAATCTAAAATCTAAAATCTAAAATCCGATGAGGTTTTTATGAATTCAAATTCACAACCGATAAAACTGTTTTTAGTAGTAGCTTTTAGCTGTACAAGTTTACTCGTTAGCCTGATTCTGGTACCGGCGAAATCAATCTCTGCTTCTTCAGGTAGCGATGCCGTTCGCGGAGCGTCTCGTAGAGAAGGCGGGCTACGCCTACGCTCTGATCTTAAAACCCTTGCTCAAGGCACAACCTTTAATCAACCTCCAATTCCACCAGGTCCCCCTCCAGGAGGTCGCGTTCGTGGTGGAGCAAAGCGCGGGACGCTGGGATGTCCACTTACTAAACCTGATCTGACTGCTTTCGTGCCCTTTACTGAAGAAGCTAACTCAGTGATTAATGTCTGGGGACAGACAACGCTAGAACGCCCAAGTTGGTTTTTCTATGTGCCTTATACTAAAGATTTGCCTTATGTAGTTGAATTTGTACTGCAAGAAGATCCTGAGTCTAAAAACTCTAAAGAGATTTACCGAAAAGCGATCGCTTTACCGGATAAGTCAGGAGTCATCCGCGTTTCTTTGCCTACTACTGCTCCGGCTTTAGCAGTAGACAAACAATATCGCTGGTTTTTCAGCATTAACTGTGATCAACAAGAAAATTCTCCCTGGACTTATGTTGAAGGGGTAATACAACGAGTTAACCTGAGTCAAGCAACAGTCAAAGAACTAGAAACGGCAGAACCTCTAAAGCGCTACGCAATCTATGCCCAAAAGGGGATATGGTACGAGGCACTGACGACGCTAGCTGAACTGCGTCAAAAAAATCCTCAAAATGCGGCACTTCAGGCACAGTGGCGGAATTTACTAGGCAGCATCCGCTTAGATGATGTTGCAGGAGAACCCATTCTTCCAAGAACACCTTAAACTATACATTTTGATGGATAAAAGAACGAACCGCAAAGGACGCAAAGAGCGCTAAGTAAGAGGTTGTTTAAAAAGTGGTTTGCTGTAATTTTAGGCACTGATTGATCCCCCCTAACCCCCCTTAAAAAGGGGAGAACCGGAATCAAAGTCCCCCAATTTATCGGGGAGCCACTGCGGTCTTGGGGAGCCAGTCGCTCAGAGGGGTTTCCCCAAGTGGAGGATCTGGCGTGTCTCCCCAAGTAGAGGAGCCAGCCGCGTGGGCGGGTTTCCCGACTTGAGCGGACTGGCATCAAGTGGCATGGATTTAGGGGGATCTATAACTTTTTGCTACCGATAAGAGGACTTTTCAAACATCCTCTTAAGGCTTGGCAACACTAGTGACATTCTTGTTAAGAGACGCTAAGGCTGTTAACAATTTTGGTTTATTTGGTGCAGAGGCTTTAAGCCCTGCCTTAATCTCATCAGATTTATCTTCAATTTCTTTGTAGGTAGTGGGAGATTTCGCTTTAACTCCATCCTCAACCTTTGACCAGAAATCCTCAAACTTATCAAATTCCCCTTTAGCTTTGGTAAAATTTCCCGCCACAACTGCCGTCTTCGTATTGGTAACAACAGCCTCTAAACCTTTAAATTCGGTATTTGCATTGGGACTAACTGCTGTTGGGGCGCTGGTTGTCGCAGCAGGACTAGCAGATGTTTGGGCGCTGGTTGTCGCCGCAGGACTTGCCGTATCAGAGACAGAACTCCCAGCAGGTGATGTCTGTGCAGTAGGTTCTTCACCCTTGTTGCATCCAACCAAAGCCATCAGGCTGATTAGAGAGACTATCAGTACAGGATTAAAACGATTCATTATAGACTCCTCATCAAAACTCGTTTTTGTAGACTAATACAGCCTTGCAGAAATAACTATCCAGTTGAAGAGGCTTAAGAGCCAATACTGAGTGCTGAATAGAATTAGTATTTTCTCAAGGCTTTTGAGAGTGTAATCAAGAACAGAACTAGTGTTCAGATATCGCGCTCACTATGAACAAAAATATTGGGTAATATTTCTGCCATTCAAATATTAAAGCTATTAAGATAAAAAACTCCGAAAAAACCAATATTTTATCTTTCCGAGTTTTTTACCTGCTGTGCTTTAACTTAAGAACAGAGTCTCTAAAAACTCCTCATACCAATTGCTTACTTCGAGTCTTGTCTGACAAGACTCGATTTTTATCATCTAAATTTGCAATTTAGGTGATAGTGAGCCTAGATTGTAATAAAGTTTATACTGATCGGAGAACTATTATGAAACGCTCATTTCGTAAGTATCATCGGATCTTTGGTATCATCTTATCTGTGCCACTTGTTTTAACCGTACTGACTGGGATGTTAACAACGTTTGTTCGCGAGTGGTCTATGAGTATAGGAGTTCCAGCTAGCTTCCTCTTAAGTATCCATACGGGCGAAATCTTTCATCTGGAAGGAATCTACCCAATTTTGAACGGATTAGGACTTCTGGGATTGTTGGCAACAGGATTAAGTATGTCTGGTTTATTTGGTAAAAAAACTCGGTCAAACCCCAAGAATTAAACAGAGAGACTTGGAATTTTTCCCCTTAGAACTTTGGGAATGGGGTTAGTGGGTTAGCTTTTCATGGGCTTCCACTTCCCAGCTTATTGACAATGATAAAGTTCATATTCATAGCCATTCACCCTTGGAAAAGATTTAGTATCAGATATAATGCATGTTTTGACTGTTTCTGCAACAGGAGCGTGAAAGTTTACCAACCATAAGTCAAAAGGTCGTGGTAAATTCTTTAAAGTATTTTCCAGAGCAATGGTAGAAGTATTCGGATCTTGGTCTTGATGGGCAAGGAGAAACAGAGGTTTTTGGAGTGAATTGGCAAGTTTAATTTCCCTACCTACCCCCATCATTTCCCCAGTGTGTACATAAGTTTTGTGGGTGGTGGCAATCAGTACTGGCACTGGGGATATTTGTTTAATTAGTTGCACAAACAAGTCAGGGCGATAATATTTTTGATAGCCAAGATTGCAGAAGACTGTAACTGCACTCAGCAATGCCATTAACCAAATTAACATCACGGCTTTTTTCCCGTTTATTCCCCATCTGCCGATCTCTTTTATGCCATTTTTCCCTGATTCTCTTCCCATCAATTCCTTGAGAGGATGCCAACAGACTGCGAGACTTGCCCCTAGTAAAATAACGATCGCGGGAAAGTATACAAAGTTATAACGAGCGCCCCTAGTTAGATCGATTCCCAAAAAGTAGGCAAAGATAAAGAATAAAGCGATCGCGCCGATCACAATTCCGATAAACACCTGCATCATTATCCCGTTTTCTGGGTGCTGTAGTTGAATCTTGATCCCCCGCAGCAAAATTGGTACTGCCCAAATAAAGAAAGTCAACATCACCACTCCAGAAGGAATCACAACCAATATCTGTGAAGATTCAACTGGTAACAGGCAAATCATGGCAATCAATGTTCCTAAAGCTTGAAAGATTGGGCTGAACCAATCTAGTCCAACGCGCGAACCTTGAATCCATTCGGTCAAATTTTCCCGATATTTATTCTCTAAAAAGATTGGTAGCCAAATCAAACTCGTGACAAAAGTACCTGTAGCAACGGCATAGATGCGCCGCCAAGGAGGAGAGAAGAGGAGAGAAAATTTGCTGCTAGTCTGCAATTGACGCCAAGCCAGAAAAATCAAAACTAGAGCTTCACTACAGAGGGTGAGGGTGAAAAAGTAATGAGTCGCAACACCTAAAGCATTAATTACTACCCAGAAAAGTGCTACCCAGATGGGTAAAGGTGTGCGGTTTTGAATATGACGTGTGGCAATTACTAAGCAGGTAAGGGAACCAATTACCCATAAGACTGCCAAGGTGTAATGACGCGCTTCTTGCGCCAAAAATACGCCGTAGGGTGATACTGCCATCATGGCAGCAGTCAAGTGTCCCACTAATCGTGAACGAAACGCTACTCTAGCTAATATGTAAACACAGGGAATGGAGATCGCACCGATGATGGCTGGTAGCGATCGCGCCCCAAATAGCGATACTAATCCTCCATCGCTGGGAAATAATTTCATCCACAGGTAAGCCAGGACAAAATACAGTGGTGGATGGTTATCTTGTGTAAGTAAGTTATGAACCACATCACCAATACTAGCTGCTGGGTTTGGTTGCAGTGGTTGCAATAGGATATCAGGTGCGATCGCTTGATCTAGGGGAACTCCTAAAAAAGTATTCCCCAAACTAAACACCAAGGTAGAAAACTCATCAGTCCAAGGAGGCTTTGCAGTCAAGTTGGCTAGGCGTAAACTGATGCCGATGATCAACCATATTAAGATCAGCAAGGGGTGAAGCCAAGAAGCAGGGAGACGAGTCTGCCAATTATGCCAATCCTTGTGTTGTGAGCCAGAGTTTATATTTGCCAAAGACAGGAAATGGGTAGTAGATACAGATAGCAACGCGATAATTTTTCTATAAAAATAAAATGCACCTTGGAAAAGAACTCTCATTGGCAAGACTCACACGAATGAATTTGTAGATTTGACGTTCGAGATTTAAGTTCGTTCTCAAATCTAAAAACAAAAATCAAAATCTCAAATCCCTCGTTGTGACTATTTTACGTCAGTGACGCGCCAGCTAAGTTTTAAATTAATCCAGAAATTCCAGATAGTAGCAACTGCGATCGCAATAAAGTTGGCAATATAACGGTTAGGAATGATAAAATTGTATACCAGATTTAATATCAGTACGTTCAAGAGGAGTCCAGCAAGGCAAACGGCGTTGAATTTTAAAAAGCGCTTCCGGCGTTGATGCCATTCTTGCTGTCTAGCGCTGACATCAGCAAATGTCCAAGCGTCATTCCAAAAGAAATTATTTAAAATTGCGATTTCACCAGCAATAATTTTGCTACGTGTCAGGGGCAAAGCCAAAGTAGTTGGATCGCTGAGTAGATAAAGTAATCCCATATCCACAAATACCCCACTAAAGCCAACCAACCCAAAGCGCAGGAATCGACCAATGGGGAAATTGACTTTTTTACTCAATTGTCCTGCTCGCCCTGTGGAAAGCCGCAACCGCACTAAGTGGTGGATGTAATCTATATATTGCTTCCATGTAACTTTGCTTTCACCCTCTTTACGTTCACAGAACACATACCCAACTTCGGCAACTTGGTCTACTTTTCCCCGCCCGATTACCTCTAAGAGAATTTTGTATCCTACGGGATTAAGTGTTGCATTGGCGATCGCACTCCGACGCACCATAAAATAACCACTCATGGGGTCAGAAACTCTGCCCAGTACCCCCGGTAAGATCACCAAGCCTAACAACTGAGCGCCACGAGACAAGAAACGCCTAACAACACTCCAGCTACTAACACCACCACCTTCGACGTGACGGCTGGCTACTGCCAAATCTGCTCCCTGGTCAACACTACGCAATAATTGTATCAGTACCTCTGGTGGATGTTGCAAATCTCCATCAATCACCCCCAACACATTCCCCGTCGCTGCTTGCCACCCACGAATCACCGCAGAGGACAGCCCCCGTTCTTGTTGGCGACGCATCACCCGCAACTGTGGGTATTCTGTCGTCAAAGATTGTGCTATTTCCCAAGTTCGGTCTGGGCTATCATCGTCTACCACTATTAGCTCATAGTTCCCGGGAATAGATTCATCCAGTAATTGACTTAATATACTGACCACATTCTTGATGTTGTCACGCTCTTTATAAGTAGGAATTACTAGAGAAAGATGAATAGATTCACTACCTGTATCCACAGGGTTAGGAGGCAAATCTAAAATCTTTAGTGGACCAGTTGGTACTGTTAACAGTAAGTTGGATGAGTTTGTCTTCATATTCCAAATTGCAGAACGAGGGTGTCTCAAGTCCGTGGAAAATAGAGCCGAACTGCTGGCTTTATTGACTGAACTTAGTTATTTAAAACTTAAGAAATACTTTTGTTACAGTTAGCTTTTCTGAAAGTTTAGTAATTTCCGCACTTCGATTCAGAGTATTTTCGCAAGTTTTATCTAAAATTTAGATTTTACCACTTATTTTTATGGTATATTTACAATACCGATATATTTTTATATAAATACACCTGATAATTAAGTAAATTAAGTCAGAAAATATACAGTTTATAAAGCGTATTTTTATGATTTCTTAATACTACTTTGTCAAGCTAGTAATTAAGAGTTAGTAGTAAGCACTTTAGTGCTTAAGATATAAAGACTGAAGTTCTTACTACTAACTTGCTTACCATCAATTTAAACCTGAGTTTTGAAGATCAAGTCAGAAATTTTGGGAGCATCCACTTTTGGAAGAAACACCGAGCGATTGGAAATCGCGGCTACACAAACTTACTCCTCTTCGTTGACAAATACTTCTGAGGAATTGGCTGCTATCTCTCTATAGGCAGCTAGTTGCAAAACGCTGTATAATTTTGACGGGTCTAGTTAGCACTCTTGACTTGAATAGATGCCATCATACCCTTGTCTTCGTGTTCCAAGATATGGCAGTGGTAGACAAAGGTACCTGCAATACTTGTACCATTCTGAATACCTCGGAAATCCATTCGCAGTTTCGCACTGGGAAACGGGGTGTTTGGCTTACCGTTCCAGGCAGGTACATTGATTGTGTCGCGCATCATCCCGATCTCACTTGCATCGGAACTGTTCGAGACGAGGAAGTGGATTTGGTGGATATGGAAGTTATGGACTTCCGAAGTTCGGTTTTCCACGATCCAATCCTCAGTCGTTCCCTCCTGAACCGTGATATCGGGAGTCTTGAAGTTTGGATCGTAAGCTTTCGGCTTATTTGGCTCGACTGTGATGTAGAACTGCTCTGGTTGTACATTAGGAGCTGTTTGAGAAAAGTAGAGCTTGCGCTGCTTTACAGGCTTGTTCTGATTTAGTCCAGAAAAGCGATTGCCCGATACCTTGCTTAAGTCAACGCTTAACTCAGGATTTGAGGCTGAAGCAGATGATGCCGCTTGCGTCTGAATTTTAGCTATAGTTCGTTGTGGGTTCCTAGCGTATTGTGCCCCTGTGACATAATTCAGCGTCAAAAACTTGGCATCTTTAACCGACGCTTGAGGACCCCTGATCATGAACTCTGCCCTTCCGGCTGGGGGTAGCAGAATGTGGTAGACAGATTTAGTCTGGTTCAGCAACTGACTATTAGCATTGATTGGAACACCATCCATTGATACTAATTGAAGCGGTTGAGCAATGCTATTGTATTGGACTTGCAAATCAAAGAAGCTATCCGCCGCAGTATTAGCCACACGCCAAAACTGTTGTTCATTGGGTTTCATTTGAATGATGGCTGGCGGATCGTAAATCCCCCCACCTTTATACTTAATTGGAACTGAGTTGATGGAAATATCCTTCAGTGGTTGCTGATAGTCAAAATATTTTGGTAGATCCGTATCACGTAGCACAAACACCCGTTCTGGAAGTCGAGCAGCTTGGTTGTTATACTTCCCGATGCCTTCAATAATAATG
The DNA here is from genome assembly GCF_036917135.1 of Nostoc sp. GTDB lineage: Bacteria > Cyanobacteriota > Cyanobacteriia > Cyanobacteriales > Nostocaceae > Nostoc. The sequence continues at coordinate 128,969 of NZ_JBALEA010000025.1, forward strand.
GCACCTGTTAATCCACTTAGCACTTGGGTTTGACTCAGCATGTGGACGTGTGGGTGATACCAGTATAGTCCGGGTGGCTCTCCCTGTGGAATATTGATATTGTACTGGAAGGTCTGTTTCGGCTCAACCACCGTCCGCACAACTTCGTCCTGATGGCATTTTGAAGATATACTCAAGCCATGAAAATGCAGGTTGGTTGAATTTGCAGGTGCCATTCCTCCAGGATATTGGCGTTGACAGTTTTGGTCTTGTGTTCCTTTTGCTTGACCTGGTAATTGGTTATTCAATCTCAGTACTAAGTTTGTGTTACCTGGACTAACCCTAATAGTTGGTGCTTGCAGGTTTCCATTGACAACATAGCAGTTTTGCTTAGGGGCAATGTTGACAACCGTAAAGTTTGCTGCATGGGTGGCATCAGGATTGCGGATTTCTGGTGGGTTTTTGACAATGCTTCCCGCAGGTGGTACAGCGCAAACAGAAGATGGGGAGATGGTTTGTGCCGTCCCTCGCAACGCATATATCACAACAACAAGAACAAAAAAAACACTGCCAGCAATCTTTAAGAGTTGCCGCAGTTGTCTTCTCTTCAATACCTCTGGGAGCGCTGCAAGCTTTAATGCTATTCGTTTAATAATTCTGGTCATGAATGGTTTTTCTCTCAAAGAAGTTAAGTAACACTTGCAAGTTGAGCCACTCTCTGCGCTACAAGTGCGGAGAATCGGGTAAAAGTTAAGTTAGGTATTTGGCCTTATTAGCTATCTGGCTAAGAGATTTTTCCTCGACAGAGATCGACTCTAAGAGGTTGTTTTAAAAGTAGTTTGGTGTAATTTTTGGCAATGCTCAAACTGACACTGAAAACTTTGTGCGACAGTAGTTTTACTTTTTATACATCTCCGAAAATCAGTTTGAATTTTTAGCTACCTGTGCAGCATAAGAGTGTAAGTCGTATTCGCCATAATCAGAAGCTTTTCTTGTCTCTGCAAAGGCATTACTTCTTTCTTTTTTATTACCTCTGTGTATCTTTTTAGCTTGCTAATAAGCTGATGAGTTCCCCACTAATTCTAACCTTGTCATTATTTCACCCAAACAAGCATTATAGAGTTGTCTTCCTGCTTGAAACGGAGCTAGCAATGCTTTTTCTTGTTTACTGTCAATAATTAAAGGCATTTCTGTGATGAATGAATCAGTGGAAATTTTAGCTATCATTTATCTTTTGATTTAGAGATAGTATCGACCTGGAAACAAATATATAATAAAGCATTGTTCCTGTCAATTAGTTATTGTATCTCTATAATGAATGCAGCAAATAACAGACAGTATCAACATAACAATCATTGAGTTGGTTCAGCAAATGTCCATTTAGTTGGGATTTCCAAAGGTCGCAAGAAAGTTTTGGTGTGAGAAATAAAGCTTAGACTTAGCCAAATCTTAACAGAAGTGGCCAATGAAAAAGGATGGATTATCAAAGCTTTAGAAATAGCGCGATATTATGTTCATATTTTAGTCGAATCCGATTCTAGTGTTGCGATTAATCAAATAGTTAAAGCAGATTGCGCTCTAATCGAATACACGTAGAGACGTAGCAGTGCTACGTCTCTACAAGGTTTTAGGTTTTATATATGTACTTCATTTCCCTGAAATCTGCTGTAAAGCTTTTAATGTTGATCATCTCGATATTTAAGGTAAGAATTTCCTCATTTTTTGAGACTTTCGACCTTGTGGAGTCACGCTTATTTCTACGACATAGCTGGTAAAATAAGTTTTGCAATTATCCAGAAATATATCAACGATCCTTCAGAAAGCAAAATAATCTTGACGGTAAATAAATTTACCGTGTCGGCATTCCACCCCGACTTAAAAGACGTAAACCCATCAGAATTTTTGGGATTTTGATGGGTTTACTTCGGGGATATCTCCCTTCAGTGTTTTTTAAGTATAAAAATATTCCTTTTTGCAGGTTTTATCAACTTTTAGTGATAAAAAATAAACTTAACAAAAATTAACGACTTAATAAATTAAGTATAATATTGAGTAGATACTGGATTATGGGAGTGTAAAAAGTAACAATTTAAGATCCTCCAATAGGGCATTGCAAAAAAGAGAAAAATCTTGTTTGTTATTAACTTGATAGCGTAGTTTTATTGCTTGTTGTGAGTAAATGAACATCTAAAAAATACAGGGTAAATCATGCATATTCCTGATGGATTTGTTTCTGTTCCGGTGGCAGGGGCTACTGGTTTAGTGAGTTTGGCGGCGATCTTCATTGCCTTCGAGCGATCGCAAAAAGCTTTTGGTATGCGTCGTGCGCCCCTATTGGGACTAACCACCGCTTTCATTTTTGCCGCCCAGATGATCAATTTTCCGGTAGCAGGAGGTACCAGTGGTCACTTGTTGGGGGGAACCTTAGCGGCGATCGTTTTGGGTAGTCCTTGGGCAGCAACTTTAGCCATGTCAACGGTTTTCGTCATTCAGGCAGTTCTATTTGCCGATGGTGGCATTACTGCACTGGGGGCAAATATTTTTAACATGGGGCTAGTGGGAATCTGGGTCGGTTGGTTGTTATACCAACCATTACAGCGACTACTGGGAGGTTCTAGAGGACGCTTACCTCTAGCAGCTGGCATTGCAGCAGCATTCAGTGTGGTGGCGGCATCCATTGCTTGCGCTATTGAGTTAGCCATTTCAGGAACAATACCCTTGAACATCGGTTTACCAGCAATGGCAGGTGTGCATATTTTGATTGGCATTGGTGAAGGACTGATTACAGGGGGCGTGTTAAGTTATCTTGTCAAAGTCCGACCTGACCTCTTACCGGGAGAACAGCCGCAATTACAGAAGTGGTTGGTGCCAGTGGTGAGTGTTCTCCTAATTGCTGGTGTGCTATCACTGTTTGCCTCAACTTGGCCTGATGGATTGGACTCAGTAGCCGAAAAATACCGCTTCAAAGACAAAGAAGCCCCAGTAGTTGAAATTCCTACTCCTTTGGCTGATTACAAGGTTAAGGGCTTAGATGGGAAAGTTAGCACCAGCATTGCTGGACTTCTGGGGTCTGGAGTTTGCTTTGCTGTTGCCTTTGGCATTGCCAATGTGGTGAAACCGAAGAATGCTTAAACTTTCCTTACCGCTACGCTTGCAACTGTCTCTAGTGATTGTAGTCGGGGCAGCTTTATTGAAGCATTCTGCTTGGTATGGACTAAGTGTATATGCTGCGATCGCACTTTTATGGGCTTGGCTGTTGCGCGTACCAATTCGCCAATTGGGAGGATTACTCGGTACAGAATTGATTTTTTTGTCATTGCTAGCATTGCCCTTGGGATGGGAACGAGCGAGTTTTTTGTTGCTTCGTTCGCTGGTTTGTCTGGTTACGATGAATAGTTTTTTGTTAACCTTACCGCCCCACAGTGTCGGCATCGCCCTCAAAAGCTTACCTGTACCAGCACCTTTAAGGGAAAACTTGTTGTTAACTGGGCAATATATGGAAATTTTGCTCTGCGAAGTAACGCGGATGCGCCGCAGCGCCCAATTACGCGGTTTGACTGGAACAGGGGGATGGCTGCGTTATGCCAGTGCTGCCATGATTGGAGCTTTGTATCTCCGTAGTCTGGACAGGGCAGAGCGAGTCTACGCGGCAATGGTGGCTCGTGGTTACAACGGACAATTGCCCACAGATTCTACCCTCAGACCAAAAGAACGTTTTGCCCTGTTACTAGCTTGGGCGATCGCTGCTGGTGTAACCCTAACTTCTTACAAAATTTAACCCACTCCCCAGTACAGACGCGATTAATCGCGTCTCTCCTCACTCCTTTACATATTGAGTTTGTAAATTTTGAAATCATTAACTTCTAATTACCAAACATCAACCAGTAATCCCCACACAGCCGTCGTCGAGGTTGAGAACTTGGTGTATGCCTATTCTCGCCAGTCGCCAGTATTACAACAAATTTCTTTTACCTTGAACAAAGGCGATCGCGTGGCCTTGATGGGAGCAACTGGTTCTGGAAAAAGCACCTTGCTGGAGAACCTGATCGGCTTAAAACAACCACAATCTGGGAAAATTACAATTAATGGTATCCCCGTAGAATCACAAACTTTACCCCAAGTGCGTCGTCAAATTGGCTTTGGGTTCCAAGATGCCAACGACCAACTATTTATGCCGACCATTTTGGAAGATATTACTTTTGGGCCACGCAACTATGGGATGTCAGCAGCAGAAGCAAGCGATCGCGCCCGTCAGTTATTAGCTGATTTTGGTCTAGAACCCTACGCCAATCGTTCCGCCCACGAACTTTCTGGTGGACAAAGACGGCTAGCCGCCCTAGCCTCGATTTTAGCCCTAGAACCGACAATTCTAATTTTGGATGAGCCAACTAACGGTCTTGATCCAGCATGGCGGCGTCATTTGGCAAAAGTATTGTTAAAGTTACCTGTGCAGGTGATATTAATTGCCTCCCATGATCTACATTGGTTAGGCAGAGTTACGCAACGGGCTTTGGTACTGTCTAGTGGTGGCATTCAAATAGACAGTGATATTCAACCACTTTTGCAAGATGGTGCGACTTTAGACCAGTTGGGTTTGCCGATAGATTGGTAATTTCAGATGAGGGAGTTTGTAGAGACGCGATTAATCACGTCTCTACATTAGGAGTTGTTTAGTATCCGCTCAATAAATCGGGGTAGTGGAAAAAAGAAAAAGTGGATAGATGCACATAGCGCCGTATAATATGATGACGCAAAAGCGTATCCGCTCAATAAATCGGGGCGAACTACCAGTTCAGGAACGAGTTTACGCCATTTCAGCCTTGTCACTGAGCGATTTACCCCGGATTATTGAGCGGTTACAAAAACAGTCTAATAAGTAGATGCTGCATTTATTTGAACTACCTATCTAGATTTTCCCCTAGCTGGCAGGGCTAGTCATAGATGAGACCTCTGCCAGCGAATATCTCTGAATCAAACTTATAACCGAGGTGATTGATATGGCAGACATTATTGGAGACAACAAGAATAACACTCTAATTGGCACGTTTGAGAATGACGCTATCCTTGGTCTGGGCGGTGATGATAACCTCTTTGGTCGGGGCGGCAATGATGACCTCTTGGGTGGGGCTGGCAATGACACGCTTAATGGCGAGGACGGCAATGACCTTCTCAATGGTGAGGGGGGCCAGAACACTCTGCTTGGTGGAATCGGCGATGATATCCTCCTTGGTGGATCTGACAATGACCTTCTCCAAGGCGATGAGGGGGACGATCAACTTCTTGGCAGAGGCGGTGACGACACCCTGCTTGGTGGGTTCGGTAATGATGCTTTCCTTGCTGGAACTGGCAATGACCTTCTCGAAGGCGGGTACGGAAATGACCGACTCTCTGGAGAAGACGGTGAAGACCAACTCTTTGGCGGGGAAGGGGTTGACACGCTCAATGGCGGGGCTGGCAATGACCAGCTAGATGGCGAGGCTGGCGATGACATCCTCCTTGGCGGGGCTGGCAATGATATCCTCCTTGGCGGGGATGGCAATGACCGACTCGAAGCAGGGGACGGGGATGACAAAATCTTTGGTGGGACTGGTATTGATACTGCTGACTATTCAAATACCACTGCTAGTGTCACCGTTAACCTAGCGACTGGAACTGCCAGTGGAGGGGCTGGGAATGATGTCCTATTTAATATCGAACAAGTCTTTGGTTCTGGTTTCAACGATTCCCTAACTGGCGGGCGCGGTAATGACACCCTCTTTGGTAGAGGTGGCAATGACCTGCTTGATGGTGGAGTTGGCGATGACGTGCTTGATGGCGAGGAAGGCAACGATATTGTCCGTGGTGGGGCTGGCGATGACACCTTGCGTGGTGGGACTGGCAATAACCAACTCTTGGGTGGATCTGGTGTTGATACTGCTGATTATTTAAATGCCACCGCCGGAGTCACGATTAACCTTGCCACTGGAACCGCTACAGGGCAGGGCAGGAATGATGTCTTGTTGGAGATTGAAAAATTCGTTGGTTCTAGGTTCAATGACACCCTCCTTGGCGGAGCTGGCAATGACTTCTTCCTCAGTGGTGGGGACGGGAATGACTCTGTCAATGGTGGGGCTGGTAATGACCGCCTCTTTGGCGATAACGGCAATGACACCCTCCTTGGCGGGACTAACGACGACTTTATCAATGGCGGGAACGGCAATGACTCCCTGCTTGGCGGTAGCGGCACTGACATCCTGCTTGGTGGGCTTGGCAATGACATTCTGCTTGGTGAGGACGGGAATGACACTCTCATTAGTAGAGAAGGCAATGATACCCTGCTAGGTGGCAGCGGCAATGACATTCTGCTTGGTGGAAGTGACAATGACACTCTCCTTGGTGGAGGCGGGGATGACCAACTCTTTGGTGGAGACGGCGTTGATACTGCTGATTATTTAAATGCCACTGTCGGAGTCACCGTTGACCTTAGCACTGGAACTGCCAGTGGGGGAGATGGAAATGATGACCTGTTCAATATCGAGCAAGTCTTTGGTTCTAGTTTTAGCGACTCCCTGATTGGAGGAGGCAGCAGTGATACCCTCTTTGGCAGAAGCGGCAATGACACCTTGCTTGGTGGGGATGGCGATGACTTTCTTGATGGTCAGGAAGGTAATGACCTCGTCTTGGGCGAGGATGGGAATGACAGCCTGTTTGGCGGGGCTGGCAATGACCAAATCAAAGGAGGAGAAGGCGATGACACCCTCCGTGGCGGGGTCGGCAATGACGCTCTCCTTGGAGATCCTGGAAATGATGTCCTCATAGGCGTTGATACTAACGGTTCTAATTCTCCTGGATTAGGGGAGATTGATACCCTAACTGGAGGTCCTGGGGAAGATCAGTTCTTACTTGGAGATGCTACTAATGTCTTTTATGACGATAACAACAGTGGAAGTAGTGGTTTTGCAGACTACGCTACCATCAGTGGCTTCAACTCCAACGAAGATACAATCCAGCTCAAAGGAACACTGGCAGACTATCGCTTGCAGACTGTGGGAGCCGATACAAGGATATTTCTGGACAACTCAGGAGAGCTAGATGAACTTGTTGGTGTTGTGCAAGCATCGACTCTGAGGCTTGATAGTGACGACTTCCTGTTCTACGAAAAAGAAGATGCTCGACAAGGGACAAACAACACACTAGCCACTGCTGAGAAGCTAGGTACTTTAACATTAGGTTCAGAAGTTAATACCTCTGCTCAACTGGCAGGACTTCCAGGGAACAATCCTGATTTCGACTTTTTCACATTTTCTTTAGCCAACCCAGGAAGTGTGACTATCAGCACGTCGAATTATAACGGTCTCTATCCAGTTCTCGGCCTATTTAATAGTGCCGGGAACTTACAGAGTTCTAGTACTTCTCAATCAATCACCGCTTCACTAGGGGCAGGTACTTACTCCATTTCAGTAAGTGATTATGATTATTTCCCGCAAAATGGCGGGACTTTCAGTTCTGGCTCTTTTAATCCTGGTTCTTATACGCTAGGAATCACTGTAGCCTAAAGACAAATGGTACTAAGAAAAGCGGAAACAGTTGCTAATTAAGAAGTTTGCAGTTGTTTACGTAATTCTTGTCGAAGTTTTGTCATGAAGGGGTAAGCTTTGGGGCGGCGTTTTTGAACTCGTGGTTCCCTGCCTGCGGGACGGTCAGTAACGACTTTGTGAACGATAATTTTGATTGTTCTGCTCATCCATCATTACTATCCGCTCAATAAATCGGGGCAACTACCAGTTCAAGAACGAGTTTACGCCATTTGAGCCTTGTCACTGAGCGATTTACCCCGGATTATTGAGCGGTTACGTTGTTTATGGGGAAGAATTCAGTACAAGTGCCCAATGTCGTAATATTGAATACTATATTGTGGCTTTTATTGCTGTTGGGGTGTTAATGTCTGTTTTACATAAATATACTTTTATTGCTCCTGTTAGCCTGAGCATTGCTTTGTTCGTTACTAGTTGCAGCGAAAATAAAGTTTCCCAATGCCAGCGACTAATTCAAGTTGTGAATACCGGAACTTCTCTGATTGATAAAAATAAAGGAACCCAAGTGATAACTAGCATACAGCTATCTAAAGATTTAGAATTTGTGACTAAATCCATTGGGGAACTGAAGTTAACAGATCCGAAGCTGAAAGAATTTCAAAGCGGTTTTGTCAAGATTTTTCAAAATCTCAGTCAAGCGATCGCTAAGGCAGGTAGGGCGCTGGGTGCAACCAAAACAGCAGAAGCCTCTGTATCTGGCAGAGAAAGAATCCAAAAGGCTAGAGCCGAAATTGATTCAACACTGACAACAGCAGCTACAACTGTTGGCAAGCAGTCAGATACGTTAGTCAATGAAATGAATAAGTATTGTAGCCAACCAGAATAATCCAATTTGGGCATTGGGCATTGAAAAGAGGCAGAGGGGAAAACTCTTCTCCCTGCTCCCTGCTCCGAGTTATAGTAACTTTTATCACTTATTTCTTCAAAAACTTCCTGATATACACCAACTTTCCCTGTCAAAATAAATGTTGGTGAAAGTCAAATGGAATACCATGAGTGATATTATTATACTGATGGCAAGTGTGCTGACAACAGCGCCAATGTCTGTGCTAAATTTACCAGAACAGCCCGTAATTGTGCCAGATAGCACGGTGCAGCAGTCAACACAGGAAAATTTATCTCAAGTTGTCTCACCTGCTGAAATTACACCGCCTGAATTTGTGCAGCCAAGTATAACCAACTTGTTAGCTATCAATAATAAGTACGAAAATATACTTAAAAAAAGTAGAGAGAAAATTCAATTCATAAGTTCGCCTAATTTACTGGAACGAAAATATACTCAACCTGTAACAGAAGTTGCACAGAACCAGGAAAATACAGAAGAATTTTCCCTATCTAGTCATCCCCCAGACTCAGACAACCCAATGTCTCAAGTCACCTCAGTATCACAACTCCATGACGTGCAACCTTCCGACTGGGCTTTTGGTGCTTTGCAGTCTTTAGTAGAACGCTATGGCTGCATTGCTGGATACGCTGATGGGACTTTTCTGGGGAATCGTAGCATCAGCCGTTATGAATTTGCAGCTGGTTTAAATGCTTGCTTGGAGAAGATTAACGATGCGATGCCTGCCGCAGGCATCGCCTACGCTAACAATAAAGTTAATACTGTTAATAATCAAGATTTAATCTTGCTGCAAAGGTTACAGGGCGAGTTCAAAGCAGAGTTGCAGCAATTACAGCAGCGTGTAGAGGCTGTGGGAGAACGAACTAGTGAATTACAAGCAAATAAGTTCTCTACAACTACTAGATTATATGGTCAAGCCATTTTTAGCGTTCAGGGAACCAATAGCCCCAATGTCGATTTGTTTCCCAGAGATGGAGTACCTGAACGCCAGGGAAAAACCAATCTGACTTTCACAAGTAGCGCCCAACTAACCTTAGCAACTTCATTTACAGGGCGAGATTTGCTGCTAACAGGGCTATCGGCGGGTAACTTGGGTTCTAATGCATCCTTGCTATCTACCAATATGGGGCGGTTGGGTTTCGAGTCAAATACAGACAACAATCTAGTTATTAGTGACTTATCTTATCGATTTCTCATCTCGGATCACTTGGGAATTGTCATCGGTACGGCGGGAGTCAACCCCATCAACACCTTTCGTGGTATTAGCCCTTTAGAAGGTTCTAGCGACGGTGCAATTTCTCTATTTGGTCAGCGCAACCCGATTTTAAGTATTGGTAATAGCACTGGTGGTATAGGGTTTGACTGGCAAATTAGCGATCGCATTAGTTTACAAGGCGTTTATAGTGCGGAAATTCCCAGTTTCCCTGGCGACAGCAAGCAGGGCGGACTATTTGGCGGTAGATTTACTACTGGCGCTCAGTTAAGTCTAGCACCCACCAATCACATCGATATCGGCGTACATTATCTTTATTCCCACTCCCCAGATGGTTTATTGGGAAGTGGTATTGGCGATTCTCAACTAATTTCGCCTTTTGCAGATGCTACAGCTTTCAATACCCAAGCAATTGGCGCTACCGTTGCTTGGCGAGTTAACCCTAACTTGCAGTTAGGCGGTTGGGGTGGCTTTACTTCCTCCAAGCCATTAAACTTGTCTGGAAGTGTGGAAACCACAAATTGGATGATGTTCGCGGCTTTTCCCAATTTGCTGCATCCTGGGAATTTAGGGGGCGTTCTCGTAGGACAACCACCCAAAATTACTTCTAGTACTTTACCCGAAGGCTTCAATTTTCCCAACTTTTCTGATGGGGGAACAGCAGGCGGACGTAATGACACATCAATTCATCTAGAATTTTTTTACCGCGCCCAACTGAGCGATAACATCGCCCTGACTCCAGGCTTGTTTGTCATTTTAAATCCCGATCACAATGCTGCTAATGATCCATTAATAGTTGGAGCATTAAGAGCAACTTTCCGGTTTTAATTTTACACTGATGTAAGTGTAATAAAACTCGCTGTTTGTATACTGAGCTATTCAGTATTAGATACTTTCCTAATCCAGTGGGAGCAAGAAAAACTCGTGCGTAAACATACACGTATTTTTTTAGATTATAGAAGGAGCAAATTTTTTATGAAATTAGATTCATTAACTAAATTGGGTTGTGCAGTTGTTAGCAACAGTTGTTTAGCCGCAGTTTTCATTGGTTTAGGTGGAACAAGTGCTTCCGCTCAAATCACAATTCAAAGCACTGGCACATTATCAGGCACTATCCAACTTCCCAGAAATAATCCCAATTTCAATAAAAGCACTACTCGTGTTGATACAGACAACACTGGGACTTACTCGCGGAACTTAGGTACTAATAACAATCCTAATTACGTTCCTGTATACAAGTCAGACTATGTGAAGGTACAAACACGCTCTGATGGTAGTCTGCATTATTTTGTTGACTTTAAAGGCATTCCCATTGTCTCCTTTAATGGCGTTTTAACTTCGCCGATTCTCTCTGGTGGTGAGTTGACACCTTATAAATACCAAGGACAATTGGCAGGAACTACATTTCAAGGAGTAGTTCAAGATGAATTTAATCTCACAAAAGCCTTATACACTGGTACTGTCACCGATCCAAAGACTGGCAACCAGTATCAGGGGACTTTTGAAGTGAGTGGATATGGAGTGCGATATAGCGATGGCAATGGTGGTAAAACCCCCACAGTCTTTGATTTCAAGTCAGATATCCCAGGTTCGCCAAAGGTGACATCCTTGGAAATGACTAACTCTCCCCTAGCGAGAATAACAATTAAAGTACCTGCAACTGCAACTCTCATAACTCCTGCACCAACTACTGGTAGTAGCACACCCACTCCCCCGCCAGTAATTAGCGGTGGTAGTACACCTAATCCCACATCCGCAGTTGATGGTGGTAGTGCGATCGCTCCCTCGACACCCACAACCTACACATCTGGATCGAATTCTCCATTGCTCTCTACTACACCTAATATGGAATTGAGTAACGGTAATTCCGTGGAGGTCAATCAAGTAGTTGTGACCCCTGCAACCCTTGCTCAAACTGCTTGTTTACAGAATTCTGCCAAGAGTTGTACAGGATCGACTTTGACCAAGCAAGCGATCGGTCCCCGTAGTCGAATTTTACTGCGTTAGTTAAGGACTTAGGGGTGGGCATCTCGCCATAGGTGTCAACTTAACGCTAAAAGTGCGGTTGGAAACCGCGTCTACATAGGCAAAACCCGCACTTCGGCAGGCTCAGTGACCGCCTGCGCGGGTTAAAGGCGTCTCGCCCGCCCCTCTTGACAAAAACTTTAGGTCTTTCTGGAACTCTAGCAGGACAAAATGAAATCTATCTAATAGCCACGACACGGGCAAAATTGCAATTAAAAAAGTCTACCAGAAGTCATTCGCAGCGTTTTTGCTGCTCAGACTTCCTTTCGGTGGTAGATTTTACCCTGATGATTTTCTGGCTATACTAGTGATTTAAGCTGATTAATAAATTTCATCCCCCAGCATGAAACATACAAAAACTCTAAATTTTGGACATGAATGAGTGTGTATTTGACTTTTAACTGACACAAAAATACTGTCTGATGTTGGAGAAAACTAATTTTCTTGGGAACTATAAAAAATTGACCAATCAATAATGTTAACACTACCACTACAGAGTGAATCTACATCAATTAAACATCTTCCGAGTAAGCACCTATGAAAGAAGAATTGATAGCCAGAGTCATGCAGGTCTTGCGAATTAATATGAGTTGGATGACTTGGAATTTGTTTCTGGCCTTTATACCTTTAGCTTTGAGTGTATGGCTATTTCGCATGAAGCGCGGTGGCACTTGGCTTTGGTGGCTAGGATTCTTAGTTTTCTATGCTTTCTTACCAAATGCACCATATTTGTTGACTGATGTAATTCACTTAATAGATGATATCCGCACGATTCAATCGGTGTGGATAATTACTTTAGTACTTATTCCTGTGTATTTGCTAGTAATTCTAGGTGGATTTGAAGCTTATGTAATATCGTTAATTAATTGGGGACACTACTTACATCGTATCGGCAAAAGCCAATGGATTTGGCGCTTTGAGTTGATTACCCATTTTCTGTGTGCAATTGGTGTGTATTGGGGACGATTTTTGCGTTTCAACAGTTGGGATTTTATTACTAAACCCGATGCCGTACTAGCTGAAGGTGTTGAGGAAATTCTTGGTAAACAGCCATTGGTGATTATTGCTATCACTTTTGTGATCCTTGTCGGGCTGTACTGGATTATGAAACGAGTGAGTTTGGGTTTTATCAGACAACCAAAAAATGCATATCCGATCAACACACAATCAGCCGATACCAACACCCCAAATGCTCGATGACTAACTGTGTCGAAGCAGGCTTAATAAATCGAAAAAATTGGTTTGTAGTCGCATGGTTAACTGTATCTGCCTCGTCACACCCACTCTAAACGCTCTACTAGAAGTCTAGAGGAAGCAAATACACATTTACGGATTCAGGAGACGACTTTTGAACAAGCTGCAACGATTAACCCTTAATGGATTCAAGTCTATTAAGGCGATGGATCTTGATTTGCGTCCCTTAAATATCTTGATTGGAGCAAACGGAGCAGGCAAAAGCAATCTTATCTCGTTCTTCAAGATGCTTAATGAGATGATGGCCGGACGCTTCCAACAATATATCGGTATGTCGGGGCGTGCTCAGTCCCTCTTGCACTTTGGACCCAAGATAACTCCTCAGATCGAAGCAAAATTGGAGTTTGAAGTCGAAAACGGGGTGGATACCTATCATCTGCGATTATTCCATGCAGCCGGTGATACGCTGATCTTCGCCGATGAGACATTGAGCTTTCTGCAAAAGGGTTGGACATCCCCAAGGATTGACCAGTTGAGTGCAGGGCATCAGGAAACAAAAATTAGTCAAGCAGCAGAGGAAGGTAAACAAACAGCCAGGACGCTCAAATACTTGCTTGATCGTTGCCGTGTATATCACTTTCACGATACATCTTCTACGGCGGGAGTGCGGCAATCCTGTTACGTTGGCGATAACCGATGGCTCATGCCTGATGCCGGAAATTTAGCTGCATTACTTCTGAAATTCCGCGAAGAAAATATTTCAACTTATCAACGTATCATCGGAACAATCCGTTTAATTGCACCATTTTTCCATGACTTTGTTCTTGAGCCAGATGCATCTAGTCGTGTTATTCTGAACTGGCAAGAAAAGGATTCAGATAGCGTATTTGGACCCCATCAATTTTCAGATGGCACTTTACGCGCTATATGTCTTGTAACATTGCTCTTACAGCCAGAGGATGAACTACCAAAACTCATCGTTGTTGATGAGCCAGAATTAGGTCTTCACCCCTATGCTCTAAATGTTCTGGCTGCCTTGTTTAGCAAGGCTTCGCTCCATACGCAAATCCTCATCAGCACCCAATCTAGTTCTTTTTTGGATAATTTTGATCCTGAAGATGTGATTGCGGTAAACCGAGAGGGTAAGGAATCGCAATTTAAGCGGCTTAATCCCACAGTATTAGAAACTTGGCTCGAAGAGTACAGTCTGGGAGAAGTCTGGGAGAAAAATATTATTGGGGGAGGACCACATTAAGGATGCGCCTCTACCTATTTGCTGAAGGACAAACTGAGCAGACATTCGCCGACACTTTGATAAAACCGCACTTAGCTCAACATGAAGTGTTTATGCACTACCCTCGGCTGATCGCTCACGCCAGAAAAAAGGGGAAGGTGCATCGCGGTGGTGGGCGCAATTACGCGCCAATGAAAAATGATATTCTGCGATCGCTCAACGAAGATAGTAATCGTGATGTATTCTTCACTACGATGATTGATTTGTATGCTATCCATCCTGATTTTCCGGGATTGGCTGAAGCTGAGAGTCTGCGCCAAAATTCTGTACAACGGGTCGAATTTCTAGAGCAACGCTTTGCAGAAGATATTAACGATTACCGATTCATCCCGTACATTCAGTTACATGAATATGAGGCATACCTTTTTGCTGATCCAACGTGCTTTGAATACCTTGATGCTAGTCGTACAAAGGAAATTGAGGCTCTCCAGGCGATCGCTAATCAATATGAAACACCTGAGTTGATCAACGACGGACAGGATACAGCTCCGAGTAAACGCATCATCGCTCGGTTTCCTGATTATGGAAGAGCAAAGTCTGCTTTTGGGCCACAGTTGGCTGAACGAATTGGACTAGAAATAATTCGGAGCAGGTGTCCCCACTTCAACATCTGGCTATCACGCCTAGAATCATTGAATGACTCCTAGCTAATGCAGTTTTCGTCGGGCTGCTGCCAAAATTAGGCGTTGTTCAGCACGAGCGATCGCCTGATATGTTCGCTCCACTGCTTCCGGTTCCACGGAAATGGAACTAATACCCCATTCCACCAACTTATCAATAATTTCTGGATAGAGGGCTGGTGCTTGACCACAAATTGAACAAGGTATACCGGCACTTTCAGCCATTTGGATCAGTTGCGCGATCGCACTCATCACCGCCGGATGACGTTCATTAAATACTTTTGCTAGCTGTCCTTGTTCTCGATCCACTCCTAGCAATAATTGAGTCAGGTCGTTTGTACCAATGGAAATTCCGGCTGCACCTGCCTTAACATATTCTGGCAGTAAAAATAGAACACTTGGTACTTCTGCCATCATCCACAATTGAAACTGCGCCACCTCGGTTAAAAGAGCTTGCTCAACTTTGCGACGGCAAAAGACAAATTCTTCCACAGTCCGCACAAAGGGCAACAGTAGGTTGATATTAGTGTAACCAGCTTGCTGCACACTTGCCAAAGCTTGCAGTTCCAGTTCAAATACTGCGGGATTTTGTAAATAGCTAAAAGTGCCGCGTTCACCTAACATCGACTGGGGCGAAGATTCTAAATTATCACTCAACGATGGTAAATCGTGCGATCGCCAATCTAAAGAACGATAAAAAACTGGTCTTGGTGCAAAGGCACGGGCAAACTGCATAATCTGCTCAGACCATAACTCTAATAATTCTGCCTGACGCCCGCCTAAAATCCAACTATTAGGATGTTGCCCGGACAATATATTTAATACCATCAATTCTGAGCGCAACAATCCCACCCCATCCACAGGTAAGCTTCGCACTTGTTCTATTAAAGTGGACTGACTCAAGTTAACCAGCAGTTGGGTAGCAATCATCGGTAGATGAGCAGTAAGAGGCGCATGGGACACTTTCGGCTGATGAGGCGAAAGAAGATTTTCTTCTCTCCCTTTCTCCATCTCCTCCTTTGAGTTTCCTTTGATCCGATAAACTTCTCCTCTGTCGCCATCAAGCAGTAATCGTTCGCCAGTTTGGATTAAAGTTGTGGCAGATGTGGCGTTTACTACTGCTGAAATACTTAATTCTCTAGCTAGAATTGCCGCGTGGCTAGTTAATCCCCCTTGTTCTGTGATAATACCAGCAACTTGTTGGAGTAATGGCAACCAATCAGGTGTAATCGTTGGTACTACTAAGATCACTCCCTTGGGTAGTTGTTCGGGTTTCTGTTGCGAATTAATAATTACCAGGGCAGTGGCTACAACACGTCCCCCAGCTGCCCCTAATCCCCGAATGAAGTGTACGTGGGGAACTATCGATTGGGAAGGACTAACTTGTGTTATGTAGAGCTTGTCAGATATAGTTTGCCTGACGATAGTCCATTTAATGGTAAAGGTTTTACCTAATTCACTCACCAATTGAGTTCCCAGAGCAATTATTTGTTGTAAGTATTCTTCTTGCAAAGAGTACTGTTTTTGTTGGGCTTCTGGAAGTAGATATGTAATCAGACAAGTGTGATCTGGTGTTAGCCCTGAATTAGGCGCGGGTTGCGAAAAAGCTCCAGGCGCGGCATTATCAACACCATAAGCCAGCATTTTATTGCCCATCTGTTGCTCAAGTACAACCCCAGTTTCCGGTTGAATGTAGTAAATATCTGGCTGGACTTCGCCAAGAGCGATCGCAATTCCTAATCCCCAAGTAGCTTCAATTTCCCACCCAGAAGGGTTGACGTTTAGCAAACCACTAGCGATCGCATTTTCAACAGGTTGCACCAAAACTGCCAGATTAATTTGTTGCAGATTAATTCCTGAGTGCTGCCAAGATAATAGACTTCGGGCGCGAAATATCTGGCTCCAGGTCCGCTTGAGAGCCAGTGCGATCGCTTCCGGTTCACATTGGCAAAACACCGACTCCAACAACCCAGATGTATTCTTCATCCCTGGCGTAGCAGTCGATACTGCCAAAGTAGGTCTAAAAATTAAACAGCCAATTTCCCATTCTCTAGCTGCTTGGAAAATTGTATTTACCCACTGCTGGGGCACAGTCGCAGTCAGAATTTCTTGACGTAAGCGACTAGCCACCTGCTGAAGTTGACGCCAATTAGTGACATCCAGGTGTAACGAAGAATGGGGTAAGTCAGCCACTAAGGACTCTGAACTGTTGAGATTTTCGAGAAATTCTTGCAAGATTTCCGCCGAAATGACAAAACCAGGCATCACCGGATAGCCACGTTGAGTAATTTTGCTCAAGTAAAAGGCTTTATCCCCTACTTTGGCGCAGTCTTGTAGTTTAATTTGGTCTAGCCAGTAGAGTTTATCCACTCAATTTGTTACTTGTCAGTTGTCTATTTGTAGCCACGGCTATTTCTTCCTGGTAGGTTATTTCAATCCCCCGGTTTCGCTATGGGGTTAACTCAGCACTCATGAATAGGACTATCAAATTTTTTGCTTCATTTTGCCTCCCTTTCCTAAAACCGGCGGTTTAGTTCTTTGATCGAGTTGTACATGGCAGTATCATATTTAATTATTGAGTGCATGAGTTAAATCTAGCAACTTAAGGTATAATTTGATATCTAAATCATTTTAATAACTAAGCATTGCCAAATACTTACTACCTTACAACTAATGATTGGCTGAATATCAGCTTCCGGCTATGCATTGCATTACTTATTGGAGCAATGATTGGCTTAGAGCGCCAAATTAGCCGCAAACCAGCCGGTTTAAGAACTCATATACTGGTGAGTTTTGGTTCAGCCGTGTTTACCTTGATAATTATGCAAACAGGAGGACTGAAAGCTAGTCCTGATGCACTTAGCCGCGTGATTCAGGGAATTGCAACTGGTGTAGGATTTATCGGTGCTGGAGAAATTGTGCGCCAATCTTCCCAAGAATCACAGCAACTTGAAATTCATGGACTCACCTCAGCAGCCGCTATTTGGGTTTCAGCTGCATTGGGAATTGCTGCCGGCTGTGGTTTATGGCAGTTAGGATTAATTGGTGCTTTCCTGGCTTTTTTGGTTCTCAACGTTTTTAAAAGGTTAGAAAAACGTCAATAGTTTAGGACTTACGCAAACAATAGCTGAAACCCTTATTTTAAGGTAGGGGTAATTCATGAATTGCCCCTACCACGTATAATTTTGCGTAAGTCCTATACCTGCTTGATTACAAATAAAAATATTAACACCGATCTACTTCAAGTTTGAGTAAATGCTGTCTTTATCTGCCAATTTATCTCCGGGATAAATTTTTGCGTAACTGTCCAATTGGAAGTTCTATAAACTGGTAAATCAGATATGCTAATCCAAAAGAAATTAATAGAGAAATTCCTGCTTGGACAAATTTAGGTAATTGGGGTAGATACCTCCAAACAAAGAAAATAACACTGTAATGAACAAGGTACAAAGAGTAAGATAGGGCACCAAGAAAACGCATCCACTTTAGATTTAGCGCCGCAAATAATCCCCAACTGGGAAAGCGAATAGCAGTAATAAAGACTGGATATAAGGCAATTCCCTGTATGGTATAACGAATGGTTTCTCGAAACTCCGATGAGCGAGATAGGCATGAAAAAATAATCAAAATTATTCCTATTGGCAGAAATAAATACTTCCAAAGTTTGTTAGATAAATATTGTGTATCCAGCATTGGATTACCACTGACTGCCAAGGCACAACCAAAGAGAATACTATCTATCCGGGTATCTGTTGAACAAAATACACGTAGTTCAGGTACTCTAAAACCATAAACTAGAACACACCGCCAAAGTAAGACAGCTAAACATAACCCCCAAAAAATTAGCATTTGCCCACGTGAACTCACACGCAGTTTCCGTAGAGCTAGATAAAACACTGGAAAAAGTAAATAGAAGTGTTCTTCGACAGCGAGAGACCAATATACCCAACTACCAGCAGCCATTCCACCACTAAAAAAAATTCCGTAGTAGTTGGTATAGTGAAGAGACTGAGCCAAGAATGCTGGGAGGAGAATTTTTGCCGGAAGTAATTTTAAGAGAGTTAAGCCAGCTCCTAACCCCAAGACTAGATAAAATGACGGCCAAATACGCAGGATTCGTCTTAGATAAAAATGCTTAAAATCAATAGTCTCATAGCGATCGTACTCTTGCCTGAGAAGAGTTGTAATTAAGTAACCACTGAGAAAGAAAAATACTGTTACGCCGAAACTTCCCGGAAAAGTCTTCGCAAGTCCTGTATGGGATAAAAAAACAATTAAGAAAGCAATAATTCTCATTCCATCAAGGGATGGTATGTGCATTTTTGAGTGTGCATTCCCAGAGGATGAAGACTCTAGATTAGCTACAGGCGAAGATGTTAAGGATTCTTCCACAAATCTTTACTCTTTGAGTGTGCGACACAATAGTTTGCATTATATAGTTTGTATCCTATAAATAGAATTATACGGAAGCTGTAAGATACCCTAAGCATACTTAGATGGTTGAAAAAATTAGGTATTGTAGTGGCGTGTCAAGCAAAAAATAGTGCATTAGACGTAGGTTGGGTGGAGCGGAGTGCAACCCAACTGATTATCAGGATGTTGGCTTTGGCAAAGCCTCCAACGCCACTTGCTACAACGCTCTTAACCCGCGCAACGCAGTGGCTCCCCAACCGACAATTTTTTTGCAGCATTTTAGCCTTGCCACGCCACTACGTATCTGTTCAAAAATCAAATATTAATCCTATATGTGGCTTTAAATTCCACAATTTTTGGGATGTTTCGAGATGTGTTTATTGATAATAGATTTGCTAACCTCGTTGAAAACCCTTTGCTGGCTTTTGTTGCCCCTTACTCTTTGGCTTAGATTTGTTAACTTCTCCTAAAGCTTCCTGAAATAAGTTATGCAAATGTATGGGTACACTAGCAATGTCTGGTAACTCTGGCTCAATAGGTTTGTGGAATTCTTGCAAAAGTGGATTCAAGTCACTTTCGAGCCTAAACTCTGGGCGTTGTAAAAATATTTGCAACACCTTTTCTAATTGAGTTGGATACTGTTGCGCTAATCGGTGCCAGATAAAAGTATTAATACTTTTATCTTCAAGGTAGTAGCGAATTAGTTTTTCAGACCCTTGAACACTTTGCCAGTCCTCTGCTGATAAGATTGCTTGTACCTTACTATATGTTGGTAAAAAGATTTGTCCCCAACGGGGATGAGAAAGTGCTGTTACCTGTTCTGCTTTCTTGAGTTCAGCAGGCAAATCAACCTTTGGCATCACCATTTTGCTATTGCCGCTTTTGCTGTTAAACATCTGAGAGACTACGTTGGAATCAGCGCCAAATTCTGCTGCTACTGCTTTGATTTCCTCGTCTCCAATGCCAGCTGCTTCTGCCACTTCCGCCAGAGATTTAGAAGTATCAATTCCTGCGGCTGCAAAGGTTTTTTCAGTAATTACTTCTTGAAACTCGGCTATTTTTTTATTAAGGTGGTATCCAGATAGTGTGATTTCATCAGTGCCAAAAAAGTCCACAAACTGCTGATGATATTGTCCTACTGACTGCCAAGCTTCTTCTAGCAAGTCTGGAGCATCACTATAAAGATTACTTTTATAGTTTTCTTTGAAATTGCCAATTGCTACAGCAAGTTTTGGTTTACCCAATTTACCCATTATTGTGTAAGGGCCAGACAACATCCAGTAGCTATCGGTAACAGGAGAAATGCGAGTTAGCAAGATTTCCCCGACTTTCAACCGAGATATTGCCTGTAATGTTTGAGTATTGTTCGGCTTGACGATGTAGCGTTTATCTGTCAACCAGTTAGTCAATTCAAAGCCATCAGGTAGAATATTAGTTATGGCAAATAAGCCAATAAAACTATGATGCCAGCTGTTGATCAGGCTGCGATCGCTTTCTTCTAAATCTGGATTGCTTTCGATAAACAACTCTAATGGAGACTTATCACCGACTTTCCCGGCTGTCAGAAAGCTATCGATGATTAAGTCCTGCTGTGTACTATCCCCACTTCCACGGCGCAACTGTGCGGCTGCATAGGTTTCCAATGCTTGTGCCAGTTCGCCTTCAGCATCAAGGACAAAATCAACTAAGGCTTGTTTTAATTGCTGCGATCGTTCTAATATGACATCCACAAGTTAATCTCTCGGTGTAACAGATGTAGATTATAGCGTTTGAGAGAATTACAGCATCTAGCAGTAGCTAGATTTATGCGAATTTAGCCGTAAAGCTTCTCTTAAAATAGACACAAGGTGATTACAGATGGTCGCAATTCCAAATTCTAGCTATATTTCCCCAGAAGAGTATCTCAAAGGAGAAGAAACCAGTCCTATCAAGCATGAATATAGACAGGGACAGGTTTATGCAATGGCAGGGGCAAGTAATGCTCATGTCATTATTTCTCTTAATATTGCTTCAATGTTGAGAAATCATTTGCGCGGGAGTGGGTGTCAGGCTTATATCTCAGACACTAAAGCACATATTGAGTCGATTAATATCTATTACTACCCCGATGTTATAGTAAGTTGTGACCAACGAGATAGAGCTTTTAACAACTTTCTGCGTTACCCTTGCTTAATTGTAGAAGTGCTATCTCCAACAACAGAAGCCTTTGACCGAGGTGATAAATTTGCTGACTACCGAAAGATGGAGTCACTTCAGGAATATGTACTTGTGAGTCCAACTCGGTTAAATGTTGAGTGTTTTCGCCGTAACTCAGAGAGACAATGGGTACTTTATCCTTATGGGCAAGAAGATATCATTCATCTGGCAAGTGTAGATTTTCGGTGTGCTGTTGCAGATTTCTATGAAGATGTTACTTTTGAATCGCCGTAATTGACAGACTACTAGCCAGAAACCAGAATCTTGAGGATTTAAAAATGTGTTTTTAGAGAGCAAAATAAAAAGGCAAAAGAAATTCTTCTTCTGCCTTTTAACTTTTTAGCCTTTAATAGAGACGCAAAATTTCAAGTCTCTATTCCTCATCGAAATCATCTTCGTCGTCGTCTTCCTCTTCTTCCTCGTAATCGTCGTCTTCTGCGACTTCATCGGCGATTAACTCATCTTCCTCATCTATAACTGACCTTTCTGCACGTCTGCTGCCAAAACCAGATTCTCCAAGAGTAGGAGAATCTAAATTATAGGTGCGAGCTGTGCGATCATCTAAAACCATATCCAGAGGATCATCAACTTCATCTAAGACACTACTACTAATCTCAGCAGCATAATCTTCGATCGCACCGGGTTCATCATAGGTATTGTACCCAGTACCAGCCGGAATTAATCGCCCGATGATCACGTTTTCCTTTAATCCGCGCAGCCAGTCAGATTTGCCTTCAATGGCTGCTTCGGTAAGTACCCGTGTTGTCTCTTGGAAGGATGCGGCAGAGATAAAGCTGTCGGTGTTCAACGATGCTTTGGTGATCCCCAACAATACTGGGGTATACTGTGCCCTAGCACCGCCTGTAATTGCCATCGCTTCGTTCACCTGCTCAACTTGGCGCAGTTCCACCAATTCGCCGGGAAGCATTGTGGTGTCACCACCATCATCAATCCTGACTTTGTTGGTCATCTGGCGAACAATTACTTCAATGTGCTTATCAGAAATATCAATCCCTTGAGACTGATACACCATTTGCACTTCATTCACCAAGAATGTCTGTACCTTCTGCAAGGCAATGCTAGCACAAGCATAAATTCCGTCTTCGGAACCGAGGCTGAAGAAGATTTCCAAAATTTCGTGAGGATTGGATGGGCCATCGGTTAACGGTTGTCCCGCTAATACCATTGATCCATCTGGTACAATCAAATTTTGTCCAGGTCCTAGAGGATAATCTGTCACCACGCCATTTGATTCTACGACCTTGATAGCGATCGCTTCATCACCACCATCAGCGTAAACTACCTTAATTTCACCCGCCCGCCGACATAAAATGCACGCTTCTTTCGGCTTACGAGCTTCAAGTAGTTCTTCAATCCGGGGCAAACCTTGAATGATGTCTCCAGTTTTGGCGCGTTCAAATACCAGCAACACCAAGTTGTCACCCCGTTGTACCAAATCGCCGTCTTCTATCTGCAATACAGCACCAGGGCTGACTCGGTAGGGGCGACCGATGCGGGTAGTAACAACATAGTTTTTACTACTCAGAGCTGATTCCCCAGCAGATGCAGCAGCAGCACTTTTGATATCTACTACTTGCCCTGATTCTGGGGCAAAAACCCCAGCAGCAACTTCTGTACCTTCTACTAGCAAGTCACCCACTTTCACCTTGGGCTGAGTACTAGTATTGGTGATCAGCCTGTCAACGTCGCGTAACACTAAGCAGCGACGCACGTTTTCAGTTCCTTTTCGGACACCCCGTACTTCTCCCCCATCTTTACACAAGATTTGGGTACGTGCGACCACAGAACCTGGGGCGATGGTTAGCCCATCGTGTACCTCAAGTGTGGTCTGGGTGCTACCTTGGGTGGCATCGGCAGTAATGTCTCGACGAATTACCAAAGACTCTAAAATCACCAGTTGCAAACGCTGAACTTCTGGATCTTCGGTATCCGGTACCAATTCAATATCTGCTGCCAGGGGCGAAGCATTATGGTCTTGTTCCCCTTCTTGATCAATTTCCAGCACTAGCTGGGTTCGCAGCAGTTCTACACCTTCAACAGATTTGACGCGTTCGGAATCTTTGTAAGGTAGTCGCTGCACAGCCCGCAGCTGAATTGATCGCCCGGTTTCTTGACTTACCGATGTCGTTGATGGCACATCTGGATTATCCGGTACGGCAAACTCGACTACTGGACGACTTAACAGGGCGGGTCCTTCTGGTGTCTCCACATACTGGATATAACGCAATTCCGTGGCGACGTTGCCTTGGAATTCCTCACCTGGTTGGATGAAAGTGTTATCTCGCCCGATAACTGACTCTGGATCGTCTACCATCAGCAGTTCCCCTGGCTTCACCACCACTTCCCGGAGGATGTCGTTTTTCTGTGTCACTTCTACCACACCACTGTTTTGGCAGAAGATATCCTTGACTACTTCCGTACCAGCTTCGACAAACTGACCGTCTTCCACCAACAGCAAGGAGATATCTTTATTAACTTCGTGGCTTTCTTCGGGAATCCACAACAGGGTACCGCCCTGGACAACTTCATAACCCAGCTTGGCTTTGCCTTTTTTCTGGACTTCGACACCCGCGAATTTCAGGAATCCACCAGTGGTTGTGCGATAGCGGTCATCAATTAACTCAGCTACTACTTGACCATTTTGCACTTTTGTGCCTGGTGTAGCCCGGAGGTTAAATACCTGGTTGTTGCCAGTGGAGACTAAGTAGTTATTACGACCTTGAGAACTTTGGACTGTCACCGTTGCTTGGTCTAAGACCACAGAAGCCGTGATAATCTCAATTTCTCTGGTACTCTTACCTGGGGTAGCTTCGGGCAAGCGCACCACACCGCCATGTAAACTGGCTAACTTGGTTTCTGCTAACACTCCATTAGCGGCGATCGCATCACCATTTTTGACAATCAATTCTGCGCCTGGTGGCAAGTTGTAAACTTCCCCAGACAAAATCCAAATCAACCCCCCCCGTGCGGCTGTGGTTGTGGTGTTACCCTGACGGTCAGTTTTTTGTTCTGGAACTACTTCAGCAAATTGCACTTCCCCTGCCAAGTCAGAGGCGACATCTTTAACTGCTTTTTCTGTATTAGTCCGAGTTGTCCGTCCACCGAGAGCAACCTCTGCCAACAACTGACCTTGTTTTACCTTATTTCCATCAAAGACATATAGTGTTGAACCTTGAGTCAGATGAACCTCTTGGTTCTCTGGGGTAACATCACCTACTTTTGTTGGTTCCAAAAGCATGATGCCATTCGCCTCAACATAGAGGGCATCTTCCCCGTGGCGAGTCCGATATGTTCTGGTCTTCAGTTTGCGGGGAAGCTTGACAGTCCCACCGATTTTAGAACGAACTTGTTGCGCCACTTCTCCAGTAAACACACCACCTGTGTGGAATGTCCGCATGGTTAACTGAGTACCAGGTTCACCGATACTTTGGGCGGCAATAATCCCCACAGCTTCGCCTAAGTCTACCATCTTGGCGTGGGCCAAACTCCAGCCGTAGCAGTGTTGACAGACAGAACGTGCGGCTTCACAAGTTAGTGGCGATCGCACCACAACTTCTCCCACCCCAGATTTTTCAATCTTTTTCGCCAAGTCCTCAGAAATTGGAGAATTGCGGGCTGCAATCACTTCTTTTGTCACCGGATGCAGCACATCTTCGCCAATTACCCGTCCCATCAAGCGGGTTGCTAGAGGAATTAAGGTTTTGGCACCTTCTGTCATTGGTCGAATGGCAAGACCTTTGGTGGTACCGCAGTCAAATTCCCGAATAATTACATCCTGGGATACGTCCACCAACCGCCGCGTGAGATAACCAGAGTCAGCCGTCCGCAAAGCAGTATCCACCAATCCTTTTCTGGCACCGTAAGACGAAATAATATATTCCGTTACAGTTAGTCCTTCTCGGAAATTGGTTTTGATCGGCAAATCGATAATTTCCCCTTGAGGATCTGCCATCAGTCCCCGCATCCCCACCAATTGCCGGACTTGAGAGATGTTACCCCGTGCCCCGGAAAATGCCATCATATATACGGAGTTCAGGGGATTAGTCTTCTTGAAGTGGACGACTACTTCATCTTTCAGGGCTTCACTGGTACCATTCCAGGTATCGATTACCTTTTGGAAGCGTTCTACTTCAGTGATTTCTCCCCGTTGGTAACGGATTTCAGTAGCCCGAATTTCTTCTTCGGCTGCTTCTAAGAGCAATCGCTTAGTTGGTGGGATCATCAAGTCATCTACACTGATGGAAACCCCTGCTTTGGTAGCGTAGCGAAATCCCAAATCTTTCAATTTGTCCGCCATCACTGCGGTTCGCGCCGTACCAAAATTAGTAAAAGCCCAAGAAATTAAATTTCTCAGTTGACCTTTGTCAACCACGCGATTGCGAAAAATCATTTTTTCGTTAGTCATTAATCATTAGTCCTAAGTCATCAATAATTAATAATTCGTAATACTCGCCATTCGCGTAGGGTCTCGTAGAGAAGGCGAGAAGCAAGCTACGTAATTCGTAATTTTTCAATTACGAATTACGAATTAGAAATTGCGAATTAACTTGCTAGTGCTTCCTGAATGGCATTGTTGTAAATAACGCGGCCAGGAGTTGTGTATATATACTGGGAAAGTACATTGCCCTTAGCGTCTTGTCTAACTCGGCGGAACTTATAGAGTAATGTCCGCGTACCATCGTGGTTTTCCGTCACTTCCAGGGGTTCTATATCCGCTTGGTCTGATTCTATTTCACCATCAAACCGGACATAAATATAGGCGTGCAAGTCAACTTGGTCTTGCTGGAAAGCCATAATTACGTCATCCAGCGAATAAAAGTACTTTCCTGCGCCTTTTGTGGCACCGGGATTTTCTGCTGTTAAGTAATAAGCCCCCAACACCATATCTTGGCTGGGTGTGATGATGGGTTTACCTGTAGCTGGTGACAAAATATTGTTAGAAGCCAACATCAGCAACCGCGCTTCCGCCTGACTTTCTAACGATAGAGGGACGTGTACCGCCATTTGGTCGCCGTCAAAGTCGGCGTTAAACGCTGGACACACCAGAGGATGCAGTTGAATCGCTCTACCTTCTACTAAAATTGGTTCAAAAGACTGAATACCCAAACGGTGCAACGTTGGTGCCCGATTTAGCATTACAGGGTGTCCTTCAATCACCTCTTCCAGCACATCCCAAACACTGGGGTCATTACGCGATATCAGCTTTTTCGCAGCTTTGATATTATTTACCATGCCGCTACGGATCAGGCGGTTAATCACAAATGGTTGAAATAGCTCAATTGCCATTTCTCTAGGCAAACCGCACTGGTGAATTTTCAGCTTTGGCCCGACCACAATTACCGAACGTCCAGAGTAGTCAACCCGTTTACCTAACAAGTTTTGTCGGAAACGTCCTTGCTTACCCTCAATAATGTCAGACAAAGATTTCAGTGGTCGGTTATTTGCCCCTACCACAGTGCGTCCCCGACGACCATTGTCAATCAAAGCATCCACTGCTTCTTGCAGCATCCGCTTCTCGTTCCGCACAATAATCTCTGGTGCCAATATCTCTTGCAACCTTGCCAAACGATTATTGCGGTTAATTACCCGCCGATACAAATCATTTAAATCGCTGGTGGCAAAGCGTCCGCCATCTAGTTGCACCATTGGGCGCAAGTCAGGAGGAATTACGGGAATGACTGCCATTACCATCCACTCTGGTTTGGAACCAGTGGCGATAAAGTTGTCAATTACCCGCAATCGCTTAATTAGCTTGGCTCTCTTTTGTCCCTTAGCATTGCCAATTTCTTCGCGTAGGCTTTCCGCTTCTTGTTCCAAATTGATATCGGCAAGTAAACGCAACAGCGCTTCAGCACCAATACCTACCTCTACGCCTTGCAGCACAGAATCTTCGCTATAAATTTGGTCTTCTATTTCCAACCACTGGTCTTCACTCAGTAGCTGTTTGTAAGTTAAAGTTTCGGCATTACCTGCACTCAGGACAACATAAGAGTTGAAATAGACAATCTGCTCGACATCCCGTAAAGGCATATCTAACAGGATGGAAATATAGCTAGGAATGCCTTTGAGATACCAAACGTGAGCTACTGGTGCGGCGAGTTTAATATAGCCCATGCGGTGACGACGCACCCGTGACTCGGTGACTTCCACGCCACAGCGCTCACAAACAATACCTCTATGACGAACTCTTTTATACTTACCACAATGGCATTCCCAATCTTTCGCGGGGCCAAAGATGCGCTCACAAAATAAGCCATCCATCTCTGGCTTGAGAGTTCGGTAGTTAATCGTCTCTGGCTTGGTAACTTCACCGACTACTTGACCATTGGGCAATGTTCTCTCGCCCCACTGCCGAATGCGTTCTGGGGAAGCCAAGCCGATTTTTACGTAGTCAAACTGATTAGTTTGGGCAGGTCTCATATTTAGTCATTGGTCATTGGTCATTGGTCAATTAGTCATTGGTCATTGGTCAATTAGTCATTTGTCATGATTCATCGGACAAATGACTAATGACTAATCACTAATCATCATCTTCCAGCGATTCGCGCGAAAGAGATTCATAAGTTGGTCTAGGAGGTGTGCGACGGGCTGATTGGTCTGCCATCAAATCGACTTCCACATCTAGGGAACTGCCGTCTGCTTGGGTTTCTACCTTGTGTACGGCAATGTCTAACCCCAATGATTGCAACTCGCGCATTAGCACCTTAAAGGATTCTGGAGTTCCAGGTCGAGGAATTGCCTTACCTTTAACGATCGCATTTAACGCTTCATTCCGTCCTTGCATATCGTCAGATTTAACTGTGAGCAATTCCTGTAAGGTGTAAGCAGCACCAAAGGCTTCCAATGCCCACACTTCCATTTCTCCAAACCTCTGACCACCTTGTTGGGCTTTACCACCCAAGGGTTGCTGAGTTACCAGTGAGTAAGGTCCAGTTGAACGGGCGTGGATCTTATCATCCACCAAATGCACCAGTTTCAGCATATAAGCCACACCAATAGTAATTGCTCGGTCAAAGGGTTCACCTGTACGACCGTCATACACCATGATTTTGCCGGGATTATCTGGGTTATACACCCAGTCTTTCCCTGTTTCGTCCCGGGCTTCTTGCAATTTGCCATGTACAATTCGGCGGGATGTCTCTTCACCGTACATTTCGTCAAAGGGAGTAATCTTAAATCGTACTCCCAAGGTTTGACCAGCCCAACCTAAGAGGCACTCAAATACTTGTCCAACGTTCATCCGACTGGGTACGCCCAAGGGGTTAAGTACAATGTCCACTGGTGAACCATCGGGCAAATAAGGCATATCTTCCGCCGGTAAGATCCGAGAAATAATTCCTTTATTACCGTGACGTCCTGCCATTTTGTCGCCAACTTGGATTTTGCGTTTTTGGGCAACATACACCCGGACTACCATATTGGCTCCTGGTGGTAGTTCATCGCCTTGTTCACGAGTAAACAAGCGCACATCAACTACACGCCCTTTTTCACCGTTGGGAACTCGCAAGGAATTGTCCCGCACATCCCGCGCTTTTTCACCGAAAATAGCCCGCAACAGTTTTTCTTCTGGCGGTTGGTCAGATTCACCTTTGGGTGTGACTTTTCCTACCAAGATATCACCAGCTTCTACCCATGCCCCAATGCGAATGATTCCTTGTTCATCCAACTGACGCAAGGCATCTTCCCCGACGTTGGGAATTTCTCTAGTGATTTCTTCTGGCCCCAATTTTGTTTGTCTCGCTTCAATTTCATATTTTTCAATGTGAATTGAGGTGTAGACATCATCCTGCACCAGTCTTTCAGAGATTAAAATCGCGTCTTCGTAGTTGTAGCCTTCCCAAGGCATATAGGCAACGACGATATTTTGTCCTAGCGCCAGTTCACCGCCTTCGGTAGAGGAGCCATCAGCTAGCACCTGACCAGCAACAACCCGCTCACCAATGCGGACGAGAGGTTTCTGATTTAAACAGGTGTCTTGGTTGGAACGTTGGTATTTGGAAAGGGTGTATCTAATTTCTGGGGTATTAGGTTTAGGACGGACACGAATTTCTGTAGCATCGACATAAGTGACATCGCCATCGGTACGCGATACAATCACCATCCCGGAGTCTCTGGCTCCTTGGGCTTCCAAACCAGTACCCACCAGAGGACGCTCTGGCTTGAGTAACGGTACTGCTTGCCGTTGCATGTTTGATCCCATCAGCGCTCGGTTAGCATCATCATGTTCCAAGAAGGGAATCATGCTGGTTGCTACCGACACAATCTGTACTGGAGATACTGCTACGTAGTCTACCTGTTCTGGTGTTGTGGTAGAGAATTCCTGGCGATAGCGGACTGGCACTAAGGGCCCAATAATATGCCCAGTTTCATCTACAGGAATATCCCCAGGAGCAACGCGCAGGTCGTCTTCTTCGTCGGCTGTCATGTAGGCTGGAGGCACGTCAAATCTGACTCGCCCATTTTCTACAGGTCTAAACGGTGTTTCTAGGAATCCATACAGGTTCACCCGCGCATGGGTTGCTAAGGAGCCAATTAATCCGGCGTTGGGGCCTTCTGGTGTCTCAATGGGGCAAATGCGTCCATAGTGACTAGGATGTATATCCCGCACGGCAAAGCCGGCGCGTTCGCGGGTTAAACCACCAGGGCCAAGGGCACTTAGACGGCGTTTGTGGGTCAGTTCTGCGAGAGGATTTGTTTGATCCATGAACTGACTCAATTGGCTGGAACCAAAGAATTCTTTAATTGCTGCTACCAATGGTTTGGGGTTGACCAAGGAAGCGGGGGTTAATACTTCGGCATCGGATACAGTCATCCGTTCTCGAATGATTCTCTCTAAGCGGTTTAAGCCGACCCTTACTTGGTTTTGCAGCAATTCACCGACGCTTCTGACCCGGCGGTTGCCCAAGTGGTCAATGTCGTCAATATTACCAATGTCATATTCTAGGTTGATCAGGTAATCTACGGCTGCCAAAATATCGCCAGCAGTCAGTACCCGCATGGTGTCTGGGACAGAAAGGCGTAGTTTCTTGTTGAGCTTGTAGCGTCCGACGCGACCAAGGTCATAACGTTTCGGGTCAAAGAAACGAGAGTCTAGGAGTTGTTGTCCACCTAAGACTGTGGGTGGTTCACCTGGACGCAGTTTCCGATATAACTCCATCAGGGCTTCTTCTTCAGAGAATTGCCCTTCTTTTTCGATGGTTTTTTGGAAATATTCGGGATGGCGTAAGGCGTCAAAGATTTCGTTGTCTGATAAGCCTAAAGCTTTTAGGAGTACCTGGGCTGAGAGTTTGCGGGTTTTGTCGATGCGTACCCACACCAAATCGTTACGGTCTGTTTCAAATTTCAGCCATGCTCCCCGGTTGGGAATTAAGCTAGCTGAATAAGTACGTCGCCCGTTTTTGTCTATTTCTGATTTGTAATAGACTCCTGGCGATCGCACTATTTGGTTGACAATTACCCGTTCGGCCCCGTTAATAATAAACGTGCCGCGATCGGTCATCAAAGGCAAATCACCAATGAATACCTCTTGCTCTTTGATTTCCCCGGTTTCTTTATTAATCAGCCTTGTGGGAACATACATTTGGACGGCATAAGTACTATCCCGCCGTTTGGCTTCTTCGACGTTGTACTTTGGCTCCTTGAGTTTGTAGTTATGACCCAAAAAGTGCAGTTCTAATTTGCCCGTATAATCTGTGATCGGACTAAAGGAGTTAAGTTCTTCTATCAACCCTTCTTCCAAAAACCAGCGAAAGCTTGAGCGCTGGATTTCAATCAAGTCGGGCAACAGAAAGGCCGGTTCCATATATGTTTCTTTAGTCATGCCTCTACCTTTGTCAACCTGGTTAAATAAATTTTCCCTTGGACACTGCTGTTTGACGCTTCCCACTGCTAGCCAGTGTCCTTAGCTGTTTGGGAACTTGTTCTTACACACTTGCTTGCTATTTACAGGTGTGGACAAACGCAGCGATTAAAGCTGGCTGGAATGAGCAATTTTGACAAGGGGGTAATCGCCCCTAATAGTGTCTGGGTAATGGGTACTAGGGACTTGGGGATCACAGGAGCAGCAAATAATTTGCTGAAAGTCTTTCCACTCTGTACCCAATGCTTCATGCTCAATCCCCATTTCAAAAAGAATATACAATTGAGATATTCCTGAGTTTGACTTACTTTCCTCATTTCCCCTCCAAAAAGCGCCTTAATTTGCTGACGCAGATCCACACGGTGTGTCTTAAAATCCACTCCGATGTCTATACTCTCAGTGAGAATTTAGATATCCTCCGTCTGAGGGAATGATCCGTACCTTGCCGGATTGGAATCAGAATCACTTCATTTTGCTGAATTGTACTCACAAGGCAATTTTGTTTAAGATTTTGAATAGGTTCAATACACATCAGGCTAATGTTTGGCAAAAGTCTAGCTCAATTTGGGTTGGCACAGTTAGTGATTATCTGGAGAGCATCCGCTTGTAGAGATTTGGAGGATGGCCAAGCCATAACAGCACGGAAAATTTAGATGAGAAGTTTTAGGTTCCTTCCTTTATCATTATGGCGCAAGCAAAATGTTTTTGAGGGAATAATATTACCATATTTTTGTCCCCCTAAAGTTTTATTTTTTTAGCACAACTTAACAAAAGACACTAGGGCAGACTTTATATTGACAGACCGAATAACTCACAGGCATTTTGGGTGGTTTGATGGGCGATCGCCTCTACTGTTTCCTGACGCAGTTTCGCTACTTGCTCGGCTACATGAAGCACGTAGGCCGGCTCGTTGCGTCTCTCGCCCCGTTTGGGAACTGGAGCCAGAAATGGACAGTCTGTTTCAATCAGTAGGCGATCGCTACTCACCATCGCTGCTGAAGATTGGATTGCTTTGGCGTTTTTGAACGTTACCGTTCCGCTAAAGCTGATATAGAAGCCTAAATCAAGAAACCATTGAGTTTCTTCTGGCGTTCCTCCCCAGCAATGCATAACACCCCGGACTCTTTCTCCTTTGAGTTCCCGCCATTTTTGCAACACTTCTCTGGTTGCCACCGCAGCATCGCGGCAGTGGATAATCACTGGTAAGTTGAGTTCAGATGCGATCGCTAACTGTGACTCGAACACCATATACTGTTGCTCGGAGTTATCAGCTTTGTAAAAATCCAGCCCCATTTCCCCAATTGCTACCACACTTGAGTCAGAACTTGCTAAAGCTTTGATTTTCTCGGCTGTGTCGCTATTCCATTTATCAGCATCTAAAGGGTGTAACCCCACTGCAAAACTGATTTCGGGAAATTCTTGGGCGATGGATTGAATGCTGGAAAATTCCTCCGGGTGAACACAGGAATGTACTAAACGCACTACACCTGCTTCTTGCCACCGCGATCGTACTGCTGCTAAATCCGGCTGAAAACTCTCAAAGTTGAGATGAACGTGCGTGTCTATCAGTTGCATCTTTTGTCCTTTGTTGTTTGTCCTTAGTCCTTTGTCTTATGACCTAATGACTAAGGACAAATGACCAATGACTACTCAGCTGTTTGTAAGGGTTTTAGCTTGTGAGCCAATCTTGACTTTTTCCTTGCCCCATTGTTGGGGTGAAGTACACCCCGTTTAATGGCTTTATCGATTTTGCCGTAAGCCTCGGATAACCGAGCCTGGACTTCTTGGTTTAATTCTGGGGTAGGATTAGCTGTATAGGCAGCTATAGCATTAACGTATTTCTTCATCAGCGTCTTGACTGCTGATTTATAAGCTTTGTTACGCAGTCGGTTACGTTCTGCGATTTCGGCACGCTTGAGAGAAGACTTTGTATTCGCCACAGTCAATTCCAAAAATACTATTAATTATGTACACACACTACTAGACTTACTAATATAGCATCCAAATTGCCAATGTTATAATTTCCTAAAAAATTTCTGGGATTGGCTATGGGGCATTTGAGATGGATGAATGAATAATCAATGCTGGCAGCCTTGAGAGTATCAAAAAAATCCAGGTTAAGCTAGAGAAGAGAATTAGAGTCAGCTTGTAGACCCCAGTGGGTCAAGAGCAATACTAAATCTCAGATGGCAATATTATAATTTTGGCATTCTCCTTACTCCATGCTGCGAATCATTACTCAGCAGGCAGACGTTAGAGCAGAACTACAACGGATCTGCGATCGCACCCATGACGAACAGGTTATTCACAAAGAAGCAACGGTGCGGGAAGTTTTGCAAGCAGTGAAGCGCCAAGGCGACAAAGCTGTATTGCATTACACAGCCGAATTTGACAAACAAACCCTGAAAGCAGAAGAACTCCGAGTTACAGGCTCGGAATTAGATGCAGCCTATCAACAGGTGTCAAAGGAGTTGTTGGGCGCAATTCGGCTAGCTTGCCGCCAAATTGAAGCGTTTCATCGTCAGCGAGTCCCAAAAAGCTGGGTACACTTTGGCGATGATGAAGTAGTGCTGGGCAAACGCTACACCCCCGTAGATCGAGCCGGGTTGTATGTGCCTGGTGGCCGTGCCTCCTATCCCAGTACAGTACTGATGAATGCAATTCCGGCTCATGTTGCTGCTGTACCCCATGTGGTGATGGTGACACCACCGGGACTAGGGGGTGCTATTAACCCAGCAGTGTTGGTAGCTGCTCAAGAAGCAGGGGTGCAAGAAATTTATCGCATTGGGGGCGCACAAGCGATCGCCGCTTTAGCGTATGGTACAGAAACGATTCCGAAAGTGAATGTGATTACTGGCCCGGGGAACATTTATGTCACCCTAGCGAAAAAACTTGTCTACGGCACCGTCGGCATTGATTCTTTGGCAGGCCCTAGCGAAGTGCTGGTGATTGCCGATGAAACCGCAAATCCGGTGCATGTAGCTGCTGACTTGCTAGCCCAAGCCGAACACGATCCAATGGCGGCAGCAATTTTGCTGACGACGGATGCTGCGTTGGCAAAAAACGTGCAATTAGCCTTAGAAAGACAGCTAGTGGATCACCCACGGCGAATAGACACAGAAAAAGCGATCGCTCATTACGGCTTGATTGTCGTTGTGGAATCGCTCGAAGCAGCAGCAGAACTCTCAAATGAATTTGCCCCCGAACATCTGGAATTAGAAATCAAAGACCCGTGGGCATTATTACCACAGATTCGCCACGCTGGGGCAATCTTTTTAGGCTACTCAACACCAGAAGCCGTAGGAGACTATTTGGCAGGCCCTAACCATACCTTGCCAACTTCTGGTGCTGCCCGCTATGCTTCGGCATTAGGGGTTGAAACTTTCCTCAAGCACTCGAGTATTATTCAATACTCCCAAACCGCACTGCAAAATGTAGCTGGTGCTATTGATGTGCTAGCAACAGCAGAGGGTTTACCTTCTCATGCTGATTCAGTCCGACGCCGAATTCAGCGAGAAGAGTGATTTGCAATGCTTATTTTTTTTCTTATGCGTCCACAAGTCGGGCATTGCCGACAGTAGTTTATGGGAGAGGTTTTTCCTCTCCCATAAACTCGTGAAAACCTTCTCCAGAACAGTTGCTACAACGCAAGCAGCCTCAAGACATAAACTACATAAACTAAGTTGGCAAATAAAAAATTGGTTTAGTGTCGCTGCCGACTTATTTTGCTAGATACTTATGTAAGGAGTCTACTTTTTAGGAGACAAGAGCGGTGCTAAACAATATTTTGGTAGCTCTGGACGGTTTGGAAATTTCAGAACGAGTAATTCAGACTTTAGATAATTTGGCCTTGTCAAAAGATGCCAAGGTTATTCTCTGTCATGTATTTCCCACACCAGAGTCAGAGATGGAACTACCCGCCGATCGTCCTCAGTCAGATTCCCCAACATTTTCTTATTTTCATATTGAAAAACAGTTGCAATCCTATCAGGAAAAGTTATTAGTCACAAGTGAGTTAGAGTTGGTAACTGGTGATCCTGCCGAAGAGATTATTCGCCTTGCCAATATTTACAAAATTGAGTTGATCATAATTGGCAGTCGGGGGTTGATGGGGATGAAGCGAATTGTTCAGGGTTCTGTTAGCAGTCAAGTTGTAGAAGAAGCTAATTGTTCAGTGTTAGTCGTAAAATCAAGGTAAAAATTTGCCAGGGGAAGCAATTTTCCAAAGTTAAACTTACACGCCTGATTATTTGGGCTGGGAGTATTGCGATCGCAGTACATGATCGGGAATGCGCTTACGATTAAGAGTAGCGCATTTTTTATACTCAATATACAGAAGGTTAATTTTGAGTATGGGGAAGATGGCGATGTTTGAGGGATGCGAGTAGCAACGGATACTGTTGGCGAAAGTGTTACAACTCAAAGCCGCAACTACAGATTGAAGGTTTGAGCTTAGGTAATACTTAATAAGACAATAATGTATTACATTCGCCAACAGTATCAGCAACGGAACAGAAAACCGGGATAAGAAAATAAAATCAAAAATATTGGCAAAATTCAAATCACACTTCAATTGGTAAGCTAAAAATCTTTTAATTTGCATCCTCCAAAAAATAAATCTCTTGTGGGGTGGGCATCTTGCCCACCCTAGTTGTGCAATCTTATTTGCGCGACAGCTTACAGGTTTCTCCGTGGCGAACGCTTGGGTAAAAAGCGGCTCATCAAATCCAAGCGCGTAACTTTCTGTACGGATGCTTACTTCACCCCGGATACAGAAGAAGGCCGCCCGCCGATGCCTGTTCGTTCTTTGACTCCTCAAAACTTTAAAAGTGAAACTTAAATAACTATTGGCTTAACTAGTTATTGAACAAGTCCAAATCTGTCACAGCACCAACGCTGCTAGAAGATACCAAAAAGGCATATTTCGCCAACACGCCTTTAGTGTAACGTGGAGCGGGGGCTTGCCAGTTCGCACGACGACGCGCTAATTCTGCTTCCGATATATTCAACTGCAATAAACGAGCCGGTGCATCAATAGTAATACTATCGCCTTCTTCGATCAGAGCGATCGCGCCACCAACTGCCGCTTCTGGTGCAACATGACCAACCACCATGCCGTAAGTACCGCCAGAAAAACGCCCGTCGGTAATTAACCCTACAGCATCACCCAAACCAGCCCCGATAATTGCTGAGGTGGGAGCCAACATTTCCCGCATTCCCGGGCCGCCTTTAGGCCCTTCGTAGCGGATAACTAGAATATCACCAGCTTGAATCTTACCCGCCAAAATTGCATCTAAAGAGGCTTCTTCCGATTCAAATACCCGTGCCGGGCCGGTAATTACTGGTTTTTTCACCCCGGTAATTTTGGCGACAGCCCCTTCTGTTGCCAGATTACCTCTGAGGATGGCTAAGTGTCCTTGAGGATACATCGGGTTGTTCCAAGTCCGAATCACATCTTGGTTGACGGATGGTTCTTCGGGGATGTCTGCTAATATCTCTGCAATGGTTTGACCGCTAATGGTGAGGCTATCACCGTGTAATAAGTCATGGACAAGTAACATCTTCATGACTTGGGGAATGCCACCAGCTTTGTGTAAATCTGTAGCGACATATTTACCACTAGGTTTTAAATCACACAAAACGGGAACACGGGCGCGGATAGTTTCAAAGTCATCCAGGGTTAACTCTACATTAGCGGCACGGGCGATCGCTAAAAAATGCAACACTGCATTGGTCGAACCACCCACCGCCATAATCACAGAGATGGCATTCTCTATAGATTTGCGGGTGATAAT
>NZ_JBALEA010000026.1:0-19168 GCF_036917135.1 Nostoc sp.
AACTCCTAACTCCTAACTCCTAACTCCTAACTCCTAACTCCTAACTCCTAACTCCTAACTCCTAACTCCTAACTCCTAACTCCTAACTCCTAACTCCTAACTAACTTCTCACTCCTAACTAATTCCTCACTCCAGCCCAAACAATTTGCCACACTGGAGGAGAGCTAATAAAAAGCGATCGCCCAAAGGTGGTCATCTCAACTCGATATCTAACAGTACCAACTGAATCATTACCCCGCTTGATTTGCGTAATGGTCACAAAGGACTGATTTCGTTGCGGATAAGCTACCTCTACCTTTCGCGTTCCTCCCACTCCTATGTCCTCAAAAGCATTCAGGGCAAGGGTAGCAGGATCGCTACCTTGGAGAGATGAGTTAAGCTTTTCTAAAGGTATAGTTTTATAATCGGAACGCTCTGGGTATGCCACAACCTCTTGAGACTGATGTATTGCTAGCACCTGCTGGGTTTGCCCATCAGTAGTCTCAACAATCGGTGCAGATGGCTGGCGCTGGATAATATAAACTCCAGCACCAGCAGTTGCAAAGACACTTAATATCACAATCAAAAAGAATTTCAACTTTGCCGACATAAAAGTAAACAGGAATTTCAAATAGGTTTATTACCAATTTTGAATTCT
Source organism: Nostoc sp. (assembly GCF_036917135.1). Lineage (GTDB taxonomy): Bacteria > Cyanobacteriota > Cyanobacteriia > Cyanobacteriales > Nostocaceae > Nostoc. Next base: position 638 of record NZ_JBALEA010000026.1, read on the forward strand.
AGATTGAACTGCATCCCATATCCTCTACCTGCGAGAAGCTCTTGTATCTTAAGCAGTAGTTATGAGGAATATAAATAGCACATCCCATTTAATCTCTAAAACAAGATCGACATATTGGCGAACCATTGAGCATAGCTCTGTATTATAGACTTCTAATTTAGATTTAAGTTCAGGGTAACTGAAACTTTGAGAGATTTAAAAACCCTTCATTTATATGAGGGGTTAATCCCATCACCTTACGGAAGTCATTTTACACAATTCCTTGAACAGTAAGTTAACTACCTTGCTGATCAGCTTTCCCTGCATATGTTTGCCACCTAGCAGTTTCTCACACTGTAAAATATGCTGTACAGCGATTTTACTTAAAAAAACTTTGGCATTCTACGTATTTACTACATCATCTCAAGTTTTAGAATAGGCGATACCTACGGTGAGCTACGTTAATGCACTTCATACAGCGATCGCAATTTGAGGATATCTTGCCATTCGACATCGGTAAATGGTTGGGTAACTAGTTCTATGCCAAAGTACTGTTTTGCCGTCTCTGTCAGTGTATCCACAATCTTGACAATCCAGCTATCCTCTTCCTGTGTGTTGCAAAATGAGGTATTCCACGGAGCCGATTGTTCAAAGATTTCCTGAAATAAACCTTTGTCTGTAGACAAAATCATTGAGCCGTGTTGAAGAATGGTATTTTTTCCTTTGCGTTGGGCACTGCCAATAAATTTACTTCCATCGGCAGTAACTAAGTCAGCTGCTGTTGCTGTGTTGAAGCAACTGGGATTATGAATGTAACCTCGTTCGGCAGAACCATAATTTAACTCAATACCCAAGGTTTGCCAGCCTTGGATCAAAAAGTTACAGATTTTTTCATAAGTACCCCAACTTCTTCCAGTACTAGCTGAGGTAATCAGAGCGTAGGTTAAGTTTCCTTGGTGGAGAACAGCTCTACCTCCCGTTGGACGACGAACTAGATCGAGTGCCTGTCCCTGGTAAATCAGATTATGCCACTCGGCAGGCCATTGTTTTTGCAGATGTCCCAAGGAGAGCGCATAAGGATACCAGGTATAAAACCGCAGGGTAGGTGGGTGCTGTCCCTTTTCATATTGGTTGAACAACCAAGCATCGATCGCCATTTGCACTCCTCCTGATGTCTGAAGCATTGGGATGAAACGCCAGGTAGATGGTGATTCGGTTGCTAATTCTCTCATCTGTTTCAGACTATGGAAAGAAAATCAAATAACTGATGCGCCATTTCTAATTTAGAACAAGGTGCAATTTCTACCTGATTTCCTCGGCTATCTAAAAATATTGCTTGATTATTATCACTCCCAAAACCACTATCAGGTTGATCGATGGGATTGGCAACAATGATATCCAATTTCTTACTCTGTAATTTTTCTAATGCTGGCTTGACAATATCACCACTTTGTGCTGCAAAACCAATTAATATTTGATGCGGCTGTTTATGTTGTGCTAACTGGGCTACTATATCCGGTACTGGTTCCAGGGGTAAAGCTTGGGGGAGCGATCGCTTGGGCAATTTCTCTGTACTATAATCTCGCGGCTTCACATCTGCCACGGCTGCTGACATCACAATGATATCAGCGTTGGGTAAAGATTCCACCATGACGTGATGCATTTGCTCGGCACTAACAACGGGAATTCCTTGCACTCCCAATGGTACATCCCAATTAGCTGGGCAATATACCAAGGTGACGTTTGCCCCTCTATGAAGTGCCGCTTGCGCTAAAGCTAATCCCATTTTACCTGTGGAAGGATTACCAATAAACCTCACTGGGTCAAGAAACTCTCGTGTTCCTCCAGCGCTAATTAACACTCGTTTACCTGATAAATCTCGTTTGCCTTGAGTGTGTAATAACGATTGGATGTCAGCCAAAATTTCTGGAGGTTCTGCTAATCTACCAGCACCGATGCGATCGCACGCTAATAAACCCGATGCTGTGCCCATTCCATGATATCGGCTATCTATTAATAGCTGTTGCCAATTGCGTTGTACCGATTGCTGTTCCCACATATCTGTATTCATTGCGGGTGCTAACAGTACAGGACAAGTAGAAGCCAGCACGGTATTTGTGAGTAAATTATCCGCCATTCCGTAGGCTAACTTGGCTAATGTATTAGCTGTTAAGGGGGCAACTACCATGACATCTGCCCATTCACCCAACTCAATGTGCAACGGACGAGAGTGAGTTGGTTGCCAAAAATCATCATCTGTGTAAGCCCGATGACGAGATAGGGTGGCTAAAGTCAGAGGCGTAATAAATTTTTGCGCCGAAGGGGTGAGGATGACTCGGACTTCCACCCCAGTTTTAAACAGCGTCGAAACCAGATTACAAATTTTGTAGGCGGCGATACCGCCACCTACACCAATTAAAACCCGGTTCAATTTTGGATTAGTCATGGTAAAAAGTTAGGAGTAAGTAGTAATTTAAGAGCAAGTAGTTACGAATATTAATTTCCAACTCCTAACTCCTAACTCCTAACTCCTAACTCCTAACTCCTAACTACGCTTCATCGTAGGGTTCCAAGTCTAAGAGGTAGATATAGGGTTCAACTAACTCTGGACGCTGAAATGCGATCGCTCGCAATAGATGCCAATCATTTAAACCCTCAAAAGCATTGCTATAATTATCCAGTTCCAGACGTGTAGCTAGTTCTTCTACTTCTGCCGCACTCATGGCAGCAATTTCTTTTTGGGAAATGCTTAGAGTTGTCATAATGCTTGCCCCTCCCTTATGCAGCACATCGCCTTCAGCATGGGTTAAGTTGCGCCAAATGCAGCCACCCAATATATATTACTCATTAGATGCCATTAATTTTGTGAAAATTGTCAGAATTTGTACCAGAATTTATAAAAAATTCGTAATGCTGACTAGCCAATTGTATTGACAACGAAATTCCGTAACACTTTTAACGTTTGTGGATTGATTTCATGCCCCATGTCAAATTCGTGGTATTCCACCGCCACTCCTAGAGACTTTAGAGTTTCTCGCGCCTTCAAAGCAGCTTGCAGGGGCACAACTTCATCATATTTCCCGTGGGTGATTAAAGTCGGCGGAATCCCGCTTTTAGCTGCTGTTAGTGCATCAGGATGTAAATACCCATTCATGACAACTAAACCTGCTAGGGGTAATTTTGAGCCGACATCTAAAGTCATTGCTCCGCCTTGAGAAAATCCACTTAGAATGGTGCGTGACAAAGGTACGCCAGTAGTACTTTCTAAGGATTTCAAAAAATCTGTTAGCAGTTGCCGACTTTCTGGCAACCCTTCATACATATTTTCCACCCGCAGGTCATACCATGCCTTCCCGATCGGGGAATAGGCATAAGGATAAGGTGCATTTGGCAATACAAACTGGTAATCAGGTAAATTGATCAAGGGTAACAAAGATGCTACATCTTCAGCGTTAGCACCCCAACCATGCAAAGTGACAATTAAGCCTGCGGGGGGTTGAGAAGTGGCTGTGGGAACGGTGATAGCTTGTAAAGACAGAGGTTTACTCCTAAAATTTTACGAGTGTGATGCTTATATCCCCCGGTTGGAAACCGGGGGATATAAGCGAACGGCTGAATTCATTCAGCCATGATGAGGATCATTGATGTACTCCAAAACTCTTTGAGTACTAATTTTCCCAGTTGTGTCAAACATATAAGAGTGTGTCCACAGACTAGGAAGTTTTAATAATTCTGGAAACTCCTTTCTCAAAAACCTTGAAGAACGTCCTTTAAATGCTTTCACGACTTGAGCGATTGAGTGATGCGGGTCATACTCTACTAATAAATGTATATGATCTGGCGCAATTTCTAAAGCTTTAATCACCCACTTATTATCGTTAGCGACGGACTGGAATATTTGAATACAACGAAGTTTCAAATCTTCTTTATTGGCAAATACCCTCCTGCGTCTACATGGTATCCAAACCAAGTGAACTGTTGCTAATCCTAGACAGTGATTGTAATGATTATATACAGATTTCATGTAGATGAGTATTGATTGTCTACATTAATGATGGTACTATAAAATCATGAAAACACTAAAGTTCAAGTTGTACCAACACAAGCGAAATAGATTCCTCAAGCGGTCAATCAATGCTGCTGGGGTAATTTATAATCACTGTATTGCTCTCCACAGACGTTATTATCGAATGTGGGGAAAACACTTGAATTGTGCCAAACTCCAGGCTCATATTGCCAAATTGCGGAATCGTTTTGAGTTCTGGCAATCATTAGGCTCTCAAGCGGTACAAGATATATGTCAACGCATTGAGAAAGCCTATCAGTTGTTCTTTAAACACAATAAAAAGCGCAAAGTCTGTGCGTCCCGGTTTCCGGGCGCAGAACTTTGTAAGAAGGGAGTCAGACCACCGGGGTTTAAGAAAGTCAAAAAATATAAATCATTCACCTTAAAGCAAGCCGGATATAAGTTTATAGGTGGCAATCGAGTTAAAATTGGGCAGAAAGTTTATCAATACTGGAACTCCAGACAGATAGAAGGAAAAGTTAAGACTTTGACCATTAAACGCACACCGCTAGGTGAGTTGTTTATGGTTATTGTCGTTGATAGTGTCAATGAGCCAGAAGTCAAATTCACGACTGGTAAAATAGCGGGATTTGATTTTGGACTGAAGACATTTCTCACCTGCTCTGAAGGGTTTAATATTGAGTCGCCACTATTTCTTAAACAATCCCTAAACGATATAAAGATAGCGAGTCGCCAGCATTTTAAGAAACAGAAGAGTTCAACAACGCGAGAACGCGCACGAAAAAACCTTGTTCGTAAGCATGAAGATGTCGCAAACCGTAGACGTGATTGGTTTTGAAAACTAGCTTTATCCTTAACGGCTAAGTTTGATGTGTTGTGTTTTGAGACATTAAATCTCAAGGGAATGCAGCGTCTTTGGGGACGAAAAATAGGCGACCTAGCATTTAGGGAATTCTTAGAGATTCTTGAATGGGTTGCATTAAAAAAAGGGAAGCAGGTAGTCTACATTGACCCTTGGTATCCTTCAAGCAAAACCTGTTCTTGCTGTGGTCATGTTTTAGAATCTTTGGATTTATCAATTAGACCTTGGCGTTGTCCGTCATGTCTTTCTGTTAATGACCGAGATGAAAATGCCAGCTTGAATATTAAAAGAGTCGGGAGTTCGACTCTAGGCGTAGGAGATATTAGACAGTCCCAGACTGCAATCTCTGTCTGATGCCTGAATCCCCCGTTTTCAAAACGGGGAGTGGCTCAATCTTCTAATAAATCCTATATCTTCAAGCAGACTTAGTATTTAGCGGCATTTGCTACTTGCCCAAAGAATGCGTATATAGTGGGGTTGCAGAATAGAAATTGAAGCGATCGCATGATTCATATTTTGAATTTAGAGATTTCCAAGAAATAGTTGGATATTTTTTTATTTGGAAGTCCCTTAGCAACACCAAATTTTTTCTATCCTGCGAGGAGCTACGGTGTACACACATCTTTGTGTTAAGTGCAAAATGTGGCTTGATCCCCATAAATCCCCCTTAAAAAAGTGGGGACTTTGATTCTTTCCCCCCTTTTTTAAGGGGGTTAGGGGGGATCAAAACGTTGTGGGGCTAGGTTATAAGACTTGTGTGTACACCCTAGCCTGCGAGGAGAGGGGCGAACAAGAGAATTTTCACTCCACTGCTCAATCTAGTAGTCCGCCAAGCCAAGGACTAAAGTCCTTACTACGAACTTATTCAGCAAGAATTGTTGATGTGGTGGACTATTACTACCTCTGAGCCAAATTCAAAATTATGAGTGGCTAAAGGTTTGAGCGGGATTTATTGGCAGACACCATTAAGGCTAAATCCTGATTTAGTAATGGATTAATAGAAGCTTCTGGGAGAGATTTATAGCTACTGAGTTGCAAAGTTATGTCTGTAATCCCAAAAGTTTTTTGCAGATGAATTTGCAATTTTTTTAACAGGCGATCGCGCTCATCAATAGTTGCACATTCCACGGTTAAATTAGCGCAGAGCATCACACTATTTGAACTAATTTTCCAAATATGTAGTTTCTCTACTTGCAACACATTTGGAAAAGATTTGATATAAATATCTACTTGAGCTGGATCAATAGATTCTGGCGCATACTCCAAAAATATGTTAAGGCTTTCTTTCACTAAAGGTAAAGCGCTTAAACCAATAAAAACAGCAACTACCAAACTAATAACAGAATCCGCCCAAAACCAGTGGCAAATATGAACTAATAAGGCAGCAATAATTACACTTAGAGAACTTACAGTATCAGCAATTACGTGTAAAAATACTCCTTGTAGATTTAAATCGTTATGGGTGTGGGGATGAAGTAATTTAATGCTGAATATATTTATGATTAAACCCAAAACAGCAATCAATAACATTGGTAAACCCAAAATTGGTTCTGGATTTTGCCAACGATTAATAGCTTCCCAGATTATAAAACTTGCGATCGCTATTAAACTAAGTCCATTAATTAAGGCTGCAAGCACTTCTAAACGCTGGTTGCCAAATGTGGCCTGATTTTTAGCAGGTTGTTGTGCCAAAACAGTAGCAAGTAGCGATATCAATAAAGCTACTACATCCGCAAGAATATGTCCGGCATCGGCTTGTAAGGATAAACTTCTACTCCACAAACCTACACTCCACTCTGTAACCAAAAAACACGCCAGTACATATACTCCAATCTGCAAAAATTTAGCCTTTTGCTGACGCGAAATTAGTTTAAGAGAATCATCTTCACAAGAACATTCACACCATTTAAGTGATAGCATTAGGAAAAAATCTTAATGTTTTCAAAGTAATCAAAACTAAAAACTACATCTTTCTGTTTTTAGTATATTAATACATAAACGTTAATGTAAAAAATACCTTGCTGTTGGACAGTACCTTTATAGCTTGGTTAACTCCTCCTAAAAGTGCAAGAAAAATATTTAAATATTAATTTGAGGCAGTTAACGTTACTTTAACAGAGTTGCCAGCGCTACGAGACGAGTTTAAACCTAGCGGACTTGCTCTGAAACTCTTATTTCTCCGTGCCCTCTGCGTCCTCTGCGGTTCAATTTTCCATTACCTGTGCGTAAGTCCTGATCTAGTGCGATCGCAGACGAGGAAACTGAAGCAGACCTAGATTAATTATCTACCAAAAGTACAATACCTGCGGTTTTTCCTAGCCAACGCCAAGGCGGATAATTTGGGCAGAAGACAGGCGACGTTATAAATTAATAGTGTATCCGCAATACCGGACTTGTTCTGGCTCAGTCTCAATAGCAAAGGTTTGGAGATGTTTACTTTATCAGAAACTTCTATCCTGGCGGCAATCCTACTGGTAGCTTTAGGCATTTTGGGCTGGGGCTTTTATCGCGCCAGACCTTTTGGTAAGCTGGGAATCTTAGCCTGGTTACAGTCGGTGGTGTTGATGACTCCCTGGCTCCTGTTTTTTGGATTGTTTGCCGCAGGGATTTACATTAATATAGCGGGTATATTGTTCTTAGTGGTGACTTCCGCCGGCTTGTACGTCTTCTTGGGCAGACAGTTACGCGCATCTGGACAAGATGCTATCCTCAAGCAACGCGCCACAGATAGACTCGCTGCTGCTTCGTCACTTGAAGCAAATTCCACCCAATCAGCAGTAGCTGAACTGAAAGTACAGATCCCGCCAATACCGGAAGATGACTTGAATGCAATTAAAGGTATTTTCGGTATCGATACATTTTTTGCCACAGAAACCATCGCTTACCAAGATGGAGCCATTTTCAAAGGCAATTTGCGGGGAGAACCAGAAGAGGCTCATAACCGTCTAACTGCAAGTTTACGGCAACGCCTTGGCGATCAATATCGCCTGTTTTTAGTGGAAAATACAGACGGGAAACCAGTGGTAATCGTTTTACCCAGCCGTAATGATCCCAAGCCGATGTTGCGATCGCAAAAAGCTTTTGCAGGTATTCTGTTGATCGCAACTATTGCCACAAATCTAGAAGCGGGGGGCTTATTGCTAAATTTTGATTTCTTTGGCAATCCAGGGCGATTTCAAGAAGCTTTGCCCATAGGCGCTGGAATATTTACGATTTTAGTAGCTCACGAAATTGGTCATTGGTTACTTGCCCAGCGCCACCAAATTCGCCTTAGCTGGCCTTTCTTTCTACCCGCAGTGCAAATTGGCTCTTTTGGTGCAATTACTCGCTTTGAGTCTCTGTTGCCCAACCGCAAGGTATTATTTGATATTGCCTTGGCAGGACCAGCCGCAGGTGGTATTGTCTCTTTGTTAATGTTGGTGACGGGCTTGCTGCTTTCTGGGCCAGGTAGTTTATTTCAATTACCCAATCAGTTTTTCCAAGGGTCGATTTTGGTGGGAAGTTTGGCGCGAGTTGTCCTTGGTTCGGCTTTGCAGTCGCCCTTAGTAAGTGTTCATCCCCTAGTGGTGATTGGTTGGTTGGGTTTAGTTATCACCGCTTTGAACTTAATGCCCGCAGGACAACTAGATGGTGGGCGGATTGTTCAGGCGATTTATGGACGCAAAACCGCAGGACGAGCAACGATCGCAACTTTAATTTTACTAGCAGTAGTCTCTCTCGGTAATATGATTGCCATGTACTGGGCGATCGTGATTTTCTTCTTGCAACGCGATCAAGAACGCCCCAGCTTGAATGAAGTCACTGAACCTGATGATGCTAGAGCCGCTTTGGGGCTTTTGGCTCTATTCTTGATGATTACTACACTATTACCCCTAACTCCCGGCTTGGCTGGGCGTTTAGGAATAGGATAGGGCTGAGTTGGAAGTTAGGATTTTCATGTAGTGGCAATTCATGAATTGCCACTACAGCGTATAGTTTTAGTTCACCGACAGATTGCTAGGAAAATTAACTCAACGGTTTCCACCCTGCTAATAAATTCGGGTAAGCTACGCGTGTGGGGAAAATTTTCTGGAAGCCAGTTTGACGCTCTTGTGGTTTTTCTTTGCTCATATTCCAAAGAGATTCATAGAAAAAGAAAGAGACTCCAGCGAAGTTGCGATCGCGGATTTTTTGCACTTGTGTCTGAATCTGCTGCATCGGTATAGATCGGTTTTTTAACCCAGCCAAAATGCCCACACTCACAGGAATATGACTCTTTGCCGCTTTCAGTTCTGGATACTCTAATTCGCTGATAAAAACATTCAAATCATCACGATATATCTGCAAAACTAAGTCTTCAATTATTCCTAGCCGTTCCCACTTTTGCCAGTCTGCTAAAAAGAAGTTGTAGGCAAAACGTTGAGGATTAGGAGCAATGGAAACCAGACAATCTTTTTTAGTAGCTTTGATGGTTTTGAATACCCGTTTCATAAACTCGGTGATTTTATTAGCTCTCCAACTTACCCATTCTGGATCTTGAGAGTTTTTCGAGGGAGCTTTACCACGGTGTTCCTTTTTGTAAAGCGCCACTGTATAGGCATCATATCCTAATTCTGATGGTAAGCCAAAATGATCATCAAATTGAATGCCATCAATATTGTAGTTTCTAACAATTTCAACAATTAAATCTTGAATGAACTGTTGTACTTCTGGGCGAAAGGGATTTAGCCAAACGCGATTATCATTCCCATCTTTGACAATCCGCGTCCCATCGCGGCGGCTAGTGAGCCATTGGGGACGATTTTTCGCTAATAGAGAATCTGCTGGTGCCATGAAGCCAAATTCAAACCAGGGAATCACTGTTAACCCTTTTTGGTGTCCTACATCGACAATTTCTTTGAGGATATCTCGCCCTTGTAGTCCGGGTGTGGGATCGAGCGATCGCCCGATAACTTTGGCGGCAACTTTGCTAGGATACAATGTATATCCCCAATTCCACACTGCCGGATATATGGTGTTAAAATTGAGTTCGTCAAGGCGTTGCAAAGATCCTTTGAGGCGATCGCGCTCAAATAACACATCACTATCAATATTTGTTAACCATACTCCCCTTAACTCCGATGCTGGCGTTGGCGGCAGATTAATTTGAGCCTTCAAGGGTAACGATAGCATCACCGTAGCTGCCACACTCAAGGTAAGCATGACGGCAAACAAAAGAGACTTTCTGCTTTGGCGAATATTCCACCAAGAAGGAAACTCAACACACGACTTGACAAACCTTTTGATCATTTGGTTACAGACTTCATCAAATTATGAACAATCAGCATGAATAGCGATCGCTTTGATTGTAAGTTGAGAAGCCATAAATCGCATTAGTGAGCGCGTGCAACAGCAGCCTGAAAGCCTAAAAGCTCTTGGGAGCAAAACAGCAGTTTTTTAAATATGCGTTACCCAAAATTCCTGGTAGACAAAATTTATGAATTGTGCATACGTAATTTTCACTTCTATAGTCTAATAACTAAAAAGATGTCCGTATAAATTATGATTCCCACAGTCATTGCACCCCTCCCCGTTCTTCGGGTTTAATAAGTAATCAAGCGTACATGATATAAGAGGATGTTTGAAAAGTCCTTTTGTGAGTAGTAAAACGTTCTAGATCCCCCTAAATCCCCTTTTTTAAGGGGGATTTAGATTCCAGTTCCCCCCTTTTTTAAGGGGAGCCAGCGCGGTCTTGGGGTCTCCCCAAGTGGAGCGACTGGCGTGGGTTAGGGGGGATCATTAAGTGCCTAAAATCACAGCTAACCACTTTTGAAACATCCTCTAACAAACCGTTCCCCGCAAAGCTTCAGTATCAATAGGTTTGATCAGGTAAACTAACAGCAGATTCCAAACAATTGCTGCAATTAAAGGTAGTTTACGAATCAGCTTCACCAATTTCAGCCCAGAACTGCCTTCAATCTCCGCAATTTTCAAGTTGTAACCTGCACAGCGTTGCAGACGTGAGAAAAACTGGGGATGTTCAGTATTCAACATTACAGGAAAAGCCCGTCCCGCAGTCTCATTAGTGTTGCGGACAACTTGGACATCAAATTCTGTGGCATCAAGTCCCAAGGATGTGTAGAACCCGGAACGTTCATGAACTGTCAGAGTGTGGGTAGCAAATACCGATAGCAAGAAAAAACGACTCCACAGCCTAGCTTTCCAGTTGTTCCATAGTTGCGGTTGAGAACGTAAAAGCGCCTTGAATATATCTCCGTGGCGGTTTTCGTCCTGACACCAACTTTCAAAGTAGTGGAAGATGGGATAAAACTGATTTTCTGGGTGCTTTTCTAGATGTCTGAAAATAATAATGTAGCGCCAGTAGCCGATTTTTTCTGAGAGGTAAACTGTGTAAAGTACCCACTCAATGGGGAAAAAGGTATAAGTACGAGTTTTAGTAACAGTGCCTAAATCAAGGGAGACTTTAAAATCGCCCATTGCTTTGTTGAGAAATCCGGCGTGGCGGGCTTCATCACGCGCCATCAGTTGAAATATTTCCCCTAGCAGTGGACTACGATTTTTCAGCTTGCGGGATAATTCCTTGAATAGCAAGAAGCCGGAAAACTCAGAAATGCAAGAGCGTTCTAAATACTCAATAAACGCCTGCCTAGCTTCACCGCCAATGTGTTCCCAAGACTGCTCAAAGGCTTCATCACGAACAAAATGGTGGCGGTTGTAGTCTGTCCGCATTTCTGTCAACATCGCCTGCAACTCCGTTTCCTGGGCAGACAAATCCAGGTTGGCTGCGGTTTCAAAATCTGTAGTATAAAACCGGGGGGTGAGTACAGTTTCTTTGCTGGGGGTTTTAATTTCTGGCTTGGGTAGAGTGTTAACCATGAGTAATGGGGCGATCTGATTAATAGTTCTATAACTATTAAGCTATAATAAATGTGATTATTTCGCTAGACCTCTTTACAATCTTTTAGGAAATAACCGAGATACTAGATCCACGAAATTACAAACTGAAAGCCTTTGACGAGTGGGTTTGAGATAATTTATTAGGTTTTGAAACTTATCTAATTTGAATAATTAAATAGCCATATAGTTATATTCCAGCATCAGTTACCCTTACTCAAAATTTCAGAGCTTTTAATATAGGTCGTTGCAAGAATCTAAAAATCACAAAATATTGCAAACTATGAAAAAACCTGCTAGTCATTTTGAAAAGACTAGCAGATATGGCTTATCATCAATCGGAGCGGCGGGATTCGAACCCACGACCTCCACTACCCCAAAGTGGCACGCTACCAAGCTGCGCTACGCCCCGGCTCAGAATTTATATTCTATATCAAAACTTGAAGATAATCAAGAGGCAAATTTAAAAAACCTTAAGTATCCCAGTAGATTGCAGTAAATGTGGAACAGCAGAAGCATCCCATTTACCTTCTACACATCGCCCTGTATTCAAGATGAAGCGTAGACTGTAATCATGAGGATAGCCTTCCACTTCCATCCATAATAAATCGCTTTCGGCTTCACAAGCAATTTTTTCTTCTTCCATTAATTCAGTTGCGAGTTGCTTCATGGTGTCTGCTAGCTGTGCTAGTAGACGGCAAAAATCATTCAACTCGGCTTCGGTTAACTCAATTGCCCAATCATCTGTACCGACTAAACCTTTAAACTGAGGTGTATCAGGGTTCCAGCCAATGCGCCAACCCGATCCGGTTTTGACAACGCGTTCCATAAAAAGTTAGGAGTTATTGATTTACCGAAAAAATGGGTTTAGAGCTACGTGCTTCACGCAATGCTTTAAAGTAATGAGTAATAAGTAATAAGTAATAAGTGAATATTCTTACTGATTACTTATTACTCCAGAATCACCGTGGCTTCAGTCCGGTGAGGATGTCAAAACTCATCACTCTCTCGTTACCTCAGTAGTTCAGCACCTCCCCGTTGGGGTGGCTGTGGGGTAGTTGATGTAGTCGGAATGGGTGTGGTGTTGGGGTTAGGGGCTGGTGTATTTTGGGAAGTAGGATTAAATATATTGACTAAGACTTGCACTAGGGTATCTCGCTGGCTGCGGGTGAGACTCTTGATGGCTTTGCGATCGCCTTCTATCGGATTTTCCCGTAGTGAATCATTTCCTGGATAGGTAGTATCATACATAATTTCATTCACACCCAGGTAATCAGCTAAAGTCAGCTTCCAATCCAAGCGATAAATTGGGGATCGCCCTTTGGTATAAATGTTATATCTAATTAGGCGATTTGCTAAGGTGTTGTTTTCGGCAACCTTCCCATCTTCTTTGCTGATATACTTATTTTCTCGTGGGAAATCTGGCAGTTGCTGATACACTAGCTGCCAAACATCGCTAGGAGAGATTCTCTGAGCGTATACAGGTTGGATAGCAAGTAAATTTGGATGTATTGATTTGCTCGCCCCTGAACCGAAAATAATTACACCCACTACCACCATTAAGGCAAGCAGTAGTTTTGTTAGCGGATAGCTGAGGTTGAGCCAGTGCTGAGTTCCCAGTTGTGAGAGGATTGATCTAGGTAGAAGTTTTTTCTTTTTCATAGAATGATATTTTGAAATGAGAGTGCGATCGCACTGCGTTTTCATTCAGCAACGCCAGTTGCTATAACGGAGGGAACCTCCGCAACGCACTAGCTTCATCAGCACTCTCGACTCAGCACTGTTTTTATAGTTCGCCGATAATTTCTGGCTGAGTCAATTCATCGGACATTTCGATAATTGCTCTTAGCACTGGCTTCATGATCGCATCTTCGTTACTTTCAAAGTCTTCGTAACGCCGACGTTTAGCACGATTTGCCACCTGAACCGTAATCCGGTAACGATTTGAGGCTGCACTAATCAGATCCTCAGCACGGTGCATAATCTGAGACTGAGTTGTCTCGAACTTAGAACGCTTTAGCATAATTCAGTGGTTCTTGGGGTCATTCTCCAGTGTAACAGCACTAAATCAGTCTGCTGCTGTCTGTTTAATTGCGGCAACCTCTCTATTGATAGAAGCTAAAAGTATTTTAGTCATTTATAAGTAACTTGTAGTGTTAGGTAACGCACCCTCATGGCTGACCTTGTGGAAACTGCGATCGCAGCAGGTAATTTCAATACCCTTATAAAGGCTGCTAAAGCTGTAGATTTCATCGAAACTTTGAAAAGTCCTGGTTCTTTCACGCTCTTTGCACCGACTGACGAAGCTTTTGCTAATCTGCCAGAGGGAACTTTAGATTTGTTATTACAAGATATTCCCAAGCTCAGAAAAATTGTGGCGTATCATATCGTTAGTGGAGATGTTCGCTCTGATGATTTGATACAGATTAACGAGGCAGAGACGCTTGAGGGGTCAATTGTAGCCATTGAATCTGCCAACGGTAAATTCAATGTGAATAACGCCAATGTCCTCAAAACAGATATTCTGACAGACAATGGTGTGATTCATATTATTGATGCAGTGTTGATGCCTGCAATGGTGGCGGGGAAGTAATGTATTGGGGACTGGGGACTGGGGACACTTCGACAAGCTCAGTGCATCGCTGGGGACTGGGGACTGGGTATTAGTTATTCTCATCCCCCTCATCCCTACTCCCTACTCCCTACTCCCTACTCCCTACTCCCTACTCCCCAGAATGCAGCCACTGCGTGCGGGAATAGTCAATGACAGATGCTGAGTTTCTTCTTTACTATTCCACTCAACTTCAGCAGTGCCATATAACTGCTTGTTGGGTTGAGTATGCAAACTGACCACATCTGCATTGACTGTTGCCGAACTTGTGCCAGCATTGACGGCAATTATCAATTCCTCTGTCCCCAGAGTTCGGGCAAAGATATAAAGTTGTCCTTGAGCATAGAGGACTTGGTAATCACCTGTACGCAAGGCTGGGTAATTTTGGCGTAGGGCAATTAATTGACGGTGAGTATTGAAAATTTCTTGATTCCAGTTACTCTCTAAAGGAAAGCCACGACGTGAGTCGGGATCTATACCACCAGGTAAACCAACTTCATCACCATAGTAGATGCTGGGGGCACCAGGAAAGGTAAGTAGCAATAGAGTTGACAATTCTACACTGGCGATATCGCCGCCTGCAATGGTCATCAATCGGGCTGTATCGTGACTTGCTAACAAATTAAGTTGAGTTAGCTGAATTTCCCAAGGATAAAGTTGCAGTACTTCTTGGATTTTGGTGGCGTACTCAGTGGCAAATAAGGGTGGATAGGGTTGATAGTCGCGGCTTTGGACTTGTTCTAAGACTACGCGATCGCCAGCTGCAAAAGCAATTGTTGGCCCAGCAAATAAATAGTTCATCACGCCGTCAAATTGCGTTCCATCTAGCCACTGGCGGGAATCTCCCCAGACTTCGCCCACAATATAAGCTTCGGGATTTACTGCTTTGACGCGATCGCGGAATTCCTGCCAAAAACCAGGAGTTTTTATTTCAAATGGTACATCCAATCGCCAACCATCAATGCCGAATTTTATCCAATATTCGGCAATTTCCATAATGTATTCCCGCACTTCTGGATTGTCGTGGTTAAATTCTGGCAAAGCGCGATTTCCCACCCAACCCCCGTAGTTAGCAGGTAAATCACCAGTGTAGGGTGCCAGAGGCCAGCCTTGAATTTTGAACCAATTTACCCAAGGTGAATGGGGACCATTTTCCAAAACGTCGTGGAAAAAGAAAAAGCCCCGGCTGGAATGGTTAAACACCCCATCTAAAACAACTTTGATATTCCGTTGATGGGCTGCATCCAACAATTCTTTAAAAGCCTCGTTGCCCCCTAACATCGGGTCAACTTGATAATAATCGTGGGTATGATAGCGATGATTACTGGCGGATTGAAAAATGGGTGTGAAATAAATCGCGTTAATCCCCAAATCCTGGATGTAGTCTAATTGCTCCATGATGCCCCACAAATCGCCGCCTTTATAACCTTGAAGTGTTGGCATAGCTTCCCAATCTTCCCAACGGGCTTCGTGCAATAGCCGTTTGCGCGGCTTTTTACTTCTGGCAAAGCGATCTGGGAAGATTTGGTAGAAAACCGCGTGTTTTACCCAGTCTGGTGTTTGAATTTGCATGAATAACTCTTTGTACCTTCAGAAGCGATCGTTGCAAATCTTAGCTTCTTTATGGCTCTTACTTATGATAGAGAATCTGTAATCTGTCAGTATTCATTAGCGATTTAACCTTTCTGCTGCTGTTTGATACGCAAATGTTATCAGTCTTAACTATTTTGACTACAATTTATTTTAGTTTTTAACAGTTCAACAAGATAGACTCGCCACTGATTGCATTCTGACTCCTAAATTATTCTTCGATAAATTTATCTTTTTTATTTATTACTTAATTATTCTTAATTTTCTCTGATTCACTTTGTTCGTGATTATTTAGGCAGACAATGGTTTAGTTTGATATAGGATTGCTATATTTGATTTTTGAAATATAGGTAGGGTCTGTTATGCCGTAGGCTAACGCACTAAAACCTTCGGGTAGTGCCATCAAATAATCAAGGCTAAAAAACTACGATAGTAGAGCGACTTATGCTGTTAAAATTCCTATTTTGCTTTCAGCAAATAAATTAAATTTGAGGTAAAAATGAGGCACGAAAAACTTTCTCCCGGACTACTTTTGGCATTTCAAGACTATCAAAATGAAGGAGATCAAGCTTTAGTTACACACAAGAAATCCCTTGGCATTATTGCCCACAAAAGCCCAGTTAAGCCCACTAAGAGCGTCGTTTTTATCTACTGCGACCATGATGCAGACTTAAGTTACCTGTCACAATATAATATTGAAGTTAATCAAAACTTTGGGAGTGTGCGGACGGCTTTCTTACCCATAGATAGTTTAGATGTCTTATCTCAAGAAGATGTGATTCAGCGAATTAAGCCATCACGCAAACTTCATTTGAGGATGGACAGTGCAATGGGAACAGTCAAATTGCCGGAGTTCAAGAACCAAACCGGATTGACTGGTAAAGGAGTAATCATCGGCATTATAGATAGTGGCATTGATCCAAAACACCCCGCCTTTGCTGGACGAATTTTACACATTTGGGATCAAACACTGCCGGGTCCAGGAGTCACAGAGGGCGGCTACGGGGCTGAATTGACGGGAGCGCAACTAACAATTTCTCAGGATACTGGTGGTCATGGTACCCACGTTGCGGGAATTGCCGCCGGTGCTGATGCTACCTACGGCGGTGTCGCACCAGAAGCGGAATTAGTTATCGTCAGATCAGATTTACAAGATGCCCATATTGCTGATGCTGTGCGTTATATTTTCCGAGTTGCGAGAGAGTTGGGACACCCAGCAGTGGTAAATCTCAGCTTGGGTGGACACGCTGATGCCCATGATGGTAGCGACTCCTTATCCAAAGTCATTGATGCCGAAACTGGCCCTGGAAGAATTGTTTGCTGTGCTGCGGGTAATGAAGGAAACGATAACATTCATGGACAAGCGACGATACCCAGTGGACGTACTCGTGGTATCCGCTTTAATGTTCCTTTGAATCAAATAGGCATAGTTTGGTTAAACGCTTGGTATTCCAAAGACAACGAATTGGAAGTGTCTGTGCGGAGTCCTAACGGTTTTGTCACCCCCTTCCAAAAAATAATTGCTGCCGGTAATGCCGCCCAAGATTACCAGTTACCAGATGCACGAGTGCAATTAGCGACACCAGGGCCAGATAAAGCCAACAGCGACCATAATTTCCTTGTGCAAATACGTGGTATTGAACCCTCGCCAGTAATGGGAGGTATTTGGCAGTTGCGAGTCCGCAACACTTCTTCAACTGACACACGTTTAGATGTGTGGACACTAGATGACAGTTCCTCAGTGTTTTTTACAGGTAAAAGTGTAAAAGATGCGGTAAAAATTGGCTCGCCGGGAGCCGCCAGCAGTGCGATTACAGTTGCCGCCTATACTACTAAAGCCACGTACACAGATATTGATAACCAAGTACGAGAAATGGGCTTAGAATTGCATACTATTTCGGAATTCAGTAGTGAAGGTCCTCTACGCAATGATGGACATAAGCCCGATGTCGCAGCACCAGGAGCCATGATTGTTTCCACACTTTCCGCCGATGCCAGTTTTGACCGTTCATCGATGATTAATTCCAAGTTTGTGGTTCAGGCTGGTACGAGTATGGCGACACCTTTCGTCAGTGGTTTAGTAGCACTGCTGTTGCAGCGAGATCCTCAACTTGATCCGGCTGCTGTGAAAAACTTGCTACATAAAAATAGTGCAATTCCCGGAAAACCCGCAGGTACGTTTGATGAGAAATGGGGTTATGGAGTGATTAACGCTTTAAATCTGTAACTAGACTGGGAGACACGATATATTTAAATACTCAGTATCGAGTCTATAAGTTAAGAATTGTTGCTTATTGAGGATAAAATTTTCACTAAGTAGAGCGGCGTGAATAATTCAAGGTTTGTAGTCAGGACTTTAGTCCTTATTTTCTAAGTACTAAAGTCCTGACTACGAACTTGCTTACCCATCAATTTAAACTTGACAGACTACTACAAACTAATGTCAATATTTTTTACATTACTTACAGCTATTTTCAGGTAAATAGACCACGCGGTAGGGGCACAGCAATGCTCATTGGTGTCAACTTAAGAAGATAAAGCCCAAATTTGTTGGGTGTAAGCGTCAATGTCTCGATGACGCTTACGCCT
>NZ_JBALEA010000027.1:0-40714 GCF_036917135.1 Nostoc sp.
CTCTTTTTTAACTTCAGCTTAGTTATCTTTATTTGCTTGACGCAATCCACTTGCTGTATAATCGCTTTCAAACTATAATATTTTCAAGGTTCGGTGTCCCTTTCAGCGTCGCTTTCGTTCGCTTCGCTTCAGGCACTTATTCAATATAGCGAACACACCTCTTTGTGTCAACTACTTTTTCCAAAATAATTTGGAAACGCTTTTATGTCTCCTGAAACTGCCCACAGTGCTAGGTTGTAGGCAACAATGGTTTATGCACTGTGTTGACTAAGGATGGGTGAAGCGTGAATTTTCAGTCGGTAATAGGTTTATTGCATCAGTTCTGGGGCGATCGCGGTTGTCTTATTGCCCAGCCCTACGACATTGAGAAGGGAGCAGGTACTAAGAATCCGCAAACATTTTTAAGAGCATTGGGGCCTGAACCCTGGTCTGTAGCGTATGTTGAACCATGCCGTCGCCCGACTGATGGGCGCTATGGCGAAAATCCCAACCGTTTCCAACACTATTATCAGTACCAAGTTCTGATTAAGCCGTCGCCAGATAATATCCAGGAGATTTATCTTGATTCCTTAAGGGCTTTAGGTGTTCGTCCTGAGGACCATGATATTCGGTTTGTAGAGGATAACTGGGAAGATGCAACGGTAGGGGCTTGGGGCACTGGGTGGGAAGTATGGTTAGATGGAATGGAAATTACTCAATTTACCTACTTTCAACAGTGTGGAGGAATTGATTGCCGTCCTGTGTCCATTGAGATTACTTATGGTTTAGAGCGGCTGACAATGTATCTCCAGCAAGTAGAGGCAATTACTAAGATTCATTGGACGGACAACATTACTTATGGTGATGTTTACCTCCAGGGAGAGATTGAGCAGTGTACATACAACTTTGAAGCGTCCAATCCTGAGTTGCTGCTGACACTATTTAATCTGTATGAGCAGGAAGCTACCCAATTGACGGAGCGAGGATTGGTCTTGCCTAGCTTAGATTATGTAATGAAATGTTCGCACACGTTCAATCTGCTGGATGCTAGAGGTGTGATTTCGGTGACGGAGAGAACTCGCTATATTGCCAGGATTCGGCATTTGGCTAGGAAGGTGGCTCATTTATATGTTGAGCAGAGGGAGAAGTTGGGTTTTCCGTTGCTCGAAGTTATGCCTGGGCGATTAGAAGTGGCGGCTACACAGACAAAACCTGCCTCCGCAGGTTAAGCTCTTGATTTTGCATTCTTTAAGCTAGGTATATCTTTAATGGCGTGGCTGTTGCTAAAGGTCAGAAATCCAGTTAAATCTTGAGTCTAGAATATTAAAGCTACAAGGATAAGGCCCGCCTGTGCGGGCTTTGTTTGTATAAACTTGATGGACTATACTTCACCAGAAGCATAAAAATTTTTCGCTGTTGCTGATTAAAGAGATGAAAAATTCAGGCAAAGCCTCTCCAGGCTTAGACAATAAGAGGTTGAAATATTTTATTTTGGAATTTCATAGCCAAATTCCAAAATGCCGATTTTTCTCTATTACTACCCTAGTTATTTTTCTGACTTTTCACGGTATCTGGAAAACCTCTCTCTAAATCTCTCTCCTCAGAGGAGAGAGACTTTGAATTTTCCCCCTTCCCGACGAGGGAAGGGGGTTAGGGGGTTAGGTGTTTCGTGGCTTTTCCACATAACGTGAAAAGTCAGAGTTATTTTTAAGTCAGCTGCAAATTCGGGTTGTCAGGTGCTTTTAGAAAAAATCTTATGATTCAAACTAGTGGTGTAATTATTTGTCTTGGCTATATTTTCGGGTTGCTCTTTACAGCAGTTCCTTGGGGTGGTGTGTGGGTTTTGCTTTTAGGGGTAGTGGGAGCAATTGTTTTTAGAAGACGCACCATGCTACAGCAATTTCCTCAGAAACCAGAAAATGTGGCAAGCAAAACAAAGGCGATGCCTAATAACTGGCAAACTATTGCCCATCCTCGAATATGGCTAGCTGCTGGCTTGGTGGGATTGTTGGCAACTCTGTATCTTCAATGGCGAGTGCCGCAACCAGGTGCAAAAGATATTAGTCAGTTCGTCCCGCCTGGAAATAGCAGTAATCAAGAACAACTTGTAATTGTTCGCGGCGAAGTGGCTAGTAATCCTCGCTTAACTCGCAGTCAACGGGGACAATTTTGGCTGGAAGTGACTCAACTAGATGAGGTTAAAAATGAAAAAGGTTCGGCAGGTGTCCCAAAAGGGGTGACGGGGAAATTGTATGTGACAGTGCCTATACTTCAAGCCACTGGGTTATATCCTAGTCAACAAATTGCTGTGACTGGGATTTTGTACAAACCAAAGGCGGCTTCCAATCCTGGTGGTTTCGACTTTCAGAAGTTTCTCAAGCAAGAAGGAACGTTTGCTGGTTTGATTGGGCGACAAATAAATGTTTTGGATCAGGAACGGAAATGGGGATGGTGGCAAATTCGGGAGCGAATTGTGCGATCGCAAGTTCGTTGGTTGGGTGTCCCCGAAGGGCCTCTTGTCAGTGCAATGGTTTTAGGTAGCAAAGCGGTTGATTTACCCTACGATATCCGCGATTTGTTTGTACAAGCCGGATTAGCTCATGCTTTAGCTGCTTCTGGGTTCCAAACTTCTTTGATTTTGAGTGTGATCTTACAGTTAACGAGGCGGACAAAAAAAGCAACGCAATTTACCGTTGGTTTTTTGGCTTTAATCATTTTTCTGAGTTTAACAGGTTTTCAACCTGCGGTTCTCAGAGCCGTAATTATGGGTTTTGCGGCATTAGTTGGTTTGCTATTAAAAAGGAAGGTAAAACAGTTCGGATCATTACTATTAGCAGCAACTCTGTTATTAGTCTTTAATCCTCTATGGATTTGGGATTTAGGTTTTCAATTGAGTTTTTTAGCAACACTGGGATTAGTTGTTACAGTAACCCCACTAGTTAACCGCCTAGCATGGCTACCACCTGCGATCGCTTCTTTGATTGCCGTTCCCTTGGCTGCCACTATTTGGACTTTACCTGTGCAACTTTTTGTCTTTGGAGTTGTACCATCTTATAGTTTGTTGCTGAATGTGGTTAGTACTCCATTAATTTCGATTATTAGTATTGGTGGAATCATCAGTGCTTTAGTAGGTTTAATTTGGACTCAGGCTGGAAGCTTTTTAGCTGCGGTGTTGCATTATCCTACTGATTGGCTAATTAAACTGGTGGAATTTTTTAGCAAGTTGCCTGGAAGTTCTGTTGCTGTAGGCAGTATATCTAGTTGGCAGCTTTTGGCGATTTATGTACTGATTATATTGGTTTGGCTGGTACCTTGGTGGCAGAGACGGTGGTGGTTTGCTAATGTGATTGCGATTAGTTTAGTATTCATCCCACTTTGGCATTCTGCAAATACATTGTTTAGGATAACGGTATTAGAATCTGGTACGGAACCAATTGTAGTTGTTCAAGATAGAGGTACTGTAACTGTAATTAATAGTGGTGATGAAGGTACAGGACGTTTCACAATCTTACCGTTTTTGCAACAGCAGGGTGTAAATCAAATAAATTGGGCGATCGCAACTGATTTTCAAGGCAATGAAAGTAATGCTTGGTTTGAATTAATGCAGCGTTTACCAATAAATAATTTTTATGAATATTCCCCCAAAACAGATAATTCTATTACAACTCAGGCAATTCAACAGCAGCTACAAAAACATCAAGGAATTTATCAACCTTTAGCAGTTGGTCAATCGGTGAAAGCTGGTTCGATAGTAGCGCAATTAATCAACGACCAATTACCCATCTTACAAGTGCAAATTTTAGATCAGAATTGGTTATTAGTAGGTAATGTTAAATCTAAAGAGGTACAACAACTAGTTAAAAATGGAAGTTTGCTTCGCCCACAAGTGCTTTGGTGCGCGCCTGAGTCGTTGAAAGATTTAGTTATTGCTCTGCAACCACAAGTAGCGATCGCTTCTTCTGCTAACTTTGATCCAAAAACTTTATCTGAACTGAATCAAAGTAAAACTAAGCTGTTCTTTACAGGACGAGATGGGGCTATTCAATGGACACCTAATGGTCAGTTTGAGGCGTTTATTGAATCAACAGAAAACAAATCGTCTGTGTTATAACAAAACTCACTAATTAAGTAAACTCAAACTGGCATCAATTTCTATGACAATCT
The DNA here is from genome assembly GCF_036917135.1 of Nostoc sp. Taxonomy (GTDB): domain Bacteria; phylum Cyanobacteriota; class Cyanobacteriia; order Cyanobacteriales; family Nostocaceae; genus Nostoc. The sequence continues at coordinate 4,144 of NZ_JBALEA010000027.1, forward strand.
ACTTTTACAGTACTCGTGAAGAATATGGCTCTTTCTCCAATTTTTCACCCCACGGCTTTGAATTAGATGGATTGTATTGGTCAACTAGCGAACACTACTTTCAAGCACAAAAATTTGTAGGTACAGCTCATGTAGAACAAATTCGCCTAGTTAAAACACCTAAAGATGCCGCAAAAATGGGGCGTGAGAGAACCCGTCCCCTACGTCAAGATTGGGAACAAATTAAAGACGACATCATGCGGCAAGCTGTGCTATGTAAATTTCAGACTCATACAGATATCAGGAATATCTTACTTTCCACGGGCAATGCAGAAATTGTTGAAAACTCGCCCATCGATTTTTACTGGGGTTGCGGAGCCGATGGTAGTGGTAAAAATATGCTAGGAAAAATTTTAATGGAGGTGCGAGATATCCTGCGCCACATATACAGCGCAGATGTTGATCATAATGGGACTACCAAAAAAATAAATGACCCAAAGATGACTAAATAAAGCTGCATTAGCTACGTAAGTCAGCAGCAAAAGTTGCTACGGTACTTGCCAAATCCTGATAGTCTTGTCTTTACCAGCACTAACCAAGGTTTTTCCATTGGGACTAAAAGCAACAGCATAAACCTCAGCAGTATGCCCTTCAAAGGTGCGTATTACCTGTCCTGTATACAAACTCCAGACTTTTACAGTTGTGTCATCGCTACCAGTAACGATGTTTTCACCATTGGGGCTAAAGGCAAGAGCATTCACATCGGCGGAATGTCCTACAAAAGTGCGTAATTTTTTGCCTGTGTTTAAGTTCCATAGTTTAACAGTTTTGTCATCGCTAGCACTGATCATCAGATCACCATTTGGGCTAATGGCAACTGCATTCACATCGCTGGAATGGGCACTCAAAGTGTGTATTTCCTTACCTGTGTTAAAATTCCAGATTTTGATGGTGTTGTCTGTACTGCCACTGACAATAGTTTGACCATCTGGGCTGATAGCAACAGACAAAATTTCTCCTGAGTGACCGAAGAGAGTGCGTATTTCCTTGCCTGTGTTGAGATTCCAGACTTTGATAGTTTTGTCATAACTACCACTGATTATACTTTGACCATCTGGACTAATGGCAACAGAATTCACATAACTGGAATGACCGAAGAGAGTGCGTATTTCCTTGCCTGTGTTGAGATTCCAGACTTTGATAGTTTTGTCTTTACTGCCACTAACAAGGGTTTGACCATCGGGACTAATAGCTATTGCATAAACCCAATCGGAATGACCCTGAAGAGTGGTTGTTTGCCGTCGAGTATTCAGATGCCAAATTTTAATAGTTTTGTCATCACTACCACTAGCCAATATTTCTTCTTGATTGGGGAGTATTGGTTTAAAGACAAGAGAATTAACTTCCCCGGAATGTCCAGTTAGGGGCAAACTTTGCCACCAAGTCCAATAAAAATATCCTCCTAACCCTGAGAGGAAGATTATACCAGCACCCCAGACTAGAAATTTATTTGGCAGCCGGATTTGAGCCTGAATCACAGTTTTGGGAGAAACAGCCTTTCTCAGACTAATTTCTGACGACAAAGGCTTGCCAGTAGGCGACTGTGGAATTGCTGTGATTGGTGGCTGAGACTGAACATCTTGCAAGACTTCATCTGCTGACTGGTAGCGATGCTGAATATCTTTTTGCAACAGCTTGTCTAACAACCGTTCTAGTTTTGCAGATATGGGAAACTTCAAGTGTTTCTGCCAGTGTGCTACCCAACCATAGCCCTCTTCCATATACAGATGATAGGGGGGAATTGCCGTCAACAGATAAAAACAAGTCGCACCTAAACTGAATAAATCGCTAGCCGGATATGCCAAGCCTAACTTCATCTGTTCTACGGGTGCATAGCCATAGGAACCAATGCTCGTTCCTGTTTGTTCCATCTCTATGGTTGTTAACTGCTTGGCTACACCAAAATCAATCAAGACCAAATTTGCCCCAAGTCTTGTTGGGTAAAGGGAATTAGTATTTGGCTGGGAGCGATGGATAATATTTTCTGGCTTGATATCGCGGTGAATTACCTGATGTTCGTAGATAAATTTCAGGACGGGTAATAATTCTCGCAAAATTTCCCAGATTTTATCTTCGCTGAAAGTTCCCTGCTGTTTCAATTCCTGTCGCAAAGTTTGTCCTGGGATGAACTGCTGTACTAGATAAAGATAGTCATCTTCCCTGAAATAGGCATATAAAGTGGGAATTTGAGGATGCTCTCCTAGTTGTTGCAGACGGTACGCTTCTTGTTGAAACAGTTCAGTCGCCTTATTCAAGGCGCTAGTTCCACGGGCTTGAGGTGCTAACTGCTTGACAACGCAAACTTCCTTGAGTTTGTCTTCATCCTCTGCCAAAAAAGTTCTGCCAAATCCCCCACCTCCTAACGGGCGGATAATTCGATAGCGATTTCGTAGCAGTGATATCACTTTTGTTCCACAACTAAGGCAGAATTGTGTGTCATCGGGATTGAGGGGCTTGTTGCAAGCAGGATTTAGACAGTAGCTCATAGTTTAGATGTCTATCAGCTGTGTAATCTATGATGAATAATTATTGTGCATTAGCTCGTATTTGCACTTGTTTAATGATTAAGTTTTCTCTTAAACGTCAATTTTTAGAATTTTACTCATGAATATTATCTCACGCTCCTGTTTTCTGTAAGGGATTTCCAATAAATAAATTATCCAAATAAATGTAGGGGCTAAGATTAGTAGGCTCAAAGTTCTAGTAAATCACTTCATTCATGAACTCTCACCTGACTTTTCACGGTATTTGGAAAACCTCACTTCTATTTCTCTCTTCCTTTAAGGAGAGAGACTTTGAATTTTCCCCCTTCCCGCACTTCGTGCCGCTACGCGAACGCAGGGAAGGGGGTTAGGAAGTTAGGTTTTTCGTGGCTTTTCCACATAAGCTGAAAAGTCAGAACTCTCACCCCTGCTAAATTTACGCCGTGGTAAGGCAGCCTGATGAAAGATGCATCCTGGTTTTGGGAACACTAGATTTAGCGCTAGACTTCACAGGAAGAAGTTGATGTCTAAAAGCAAATAGAATAACAGATCGAAAAATACAGTTCCCCTGCAACTACCCATAACATACCTAAAACGAGTGAAGCGTAATACAATTACCCATGAGTTTGACTCTGATTCACAAGCAGAAATACGACCTCCACAGGAAAACGACGACCATTTATCGGAAGCATCCAACCTACTACGGCAAGGAATTCAACAGCAGCAAGCTGGTGAATTAATAGCGGCGATGAAGTCTTTACAACAATCCTTGGGGCTGTTTCAGGCAGTTGGGGATTTGGAAAAACAGGCACAGGTACTTTCTTTCTTAGGATTGGTAACTTACAGCACTGGAGACTACAAAAGTGCTATCTCCTACTCCCAACAATGTCTGTCTTTGCTCAACAACACCTCAGATTTAACATTGCAAATGCAAGCACTTTCCCATTTAGGCAATGCATACCGTCACCTGAATGACCATAATAAGGCTATTGAGTTTCTAGAAAAATGTTTGAAAATAACCCAGCAATTGCAAGATAAACGGAGTCAAGTAGCAGCACTAAATAATTTGGGATTAGTATACAAAGCTTTAAGTAATTTTACACAGGCTATTGAGTATCAGCAGCAAAGTCTAGAAATTGTGCGGGAACTCAAAGATAACTGGGGTGAGGAACAGGTACTCAAAAATTTGGGTAATGCTTGGTATGCTTTGAATAATTACCCAAAAGCGATCGCCTATTATGAACAGTGTGTAGTACTAGCACGCTCCTTAAAAAATGTCCGTAGTGCTTCTCAGGTGCTAAAAAATCTGGGCAATGCTTGTTATGCTTTAGGTGATTATATCAAGGCCATTAAGTATTATGAAGATCGGTTGCAATTAGCTAAAGAAATTCAAGACAAGCGTAGCGAGGAACAGTCTTTAAGTAGTTTAGGAGTTGCTTGTGAAGCTTTGGGTGACTATAACAAAGCAATTACATATTATGAAGAACGTTTGCTGTTAGCGAGGAGTATCAAAGATCGCCGCAGTGAAGAACAAGCTCTTGCTAGCCTGAAAGTCGCTTGCTACGCCTTAGGTGATTATGCCAAAGCTATGCAATATCAGGAGGGAACATCTTCAAATAGTTAAAAAGCAAGAAAGGGAAACAATTCAAAATTACTCGTATAAGTCAATTCCCCCCTATTGTCTTTTGTTGCTGGAGATATCCGAGAACTTCTAGTGTATCTACTTGGGGAAATTCAGCGTAAAAATTACTCACACTGCGGAAGGGTTCGGGTGTTTCTAAGACGATTGTGCGATCGCCCCACTGTTCTAACCAAGGTAGCAATTTTTGTGGTGCTACTGGAGTACATAGACAAACTGCTGCTGGAGAAAGCGCTTTCAGGGCAGTTGCCGCTACCGCTATTGTCATACCTGTAGCAATGCCATCATCAACTAAAATAAGCGTAGCATTCTCGGCATTCACCTGCGGACAAGCAAGAATTAATTGAGCCTCAAGAGACTTAGCTTGGTTAATAGCTTTATTTAAAGCCACTTCCCGCCACCGCGCCTCATTTTTAGGGCGAAATAGCTTTTGATCAGCCCAAAGAACATTTCCGCAAGTAGTGACTGCACCAATTGCTAACTCTGGGTTTTCTGGATGGCTAATCTTTTTCGCTACGATGATTGTCAACGGACAATCCAAAAGACGTGCTATTGGTGCTGCTACAGGTACACCCCCTCTTGGCAAAGCATAAACAATTGGTACAGGCTTTACCCCAGAATCAATAGTTTGCTGAGTCAAAACATCATGAATCACTTGCGCCAATAACTCACCTGCATGGGTGCGATCGGCGAAAAGTGGGGTATGTGACATGGTTTCCCCCAGCATTTTAGGACGGCACTGCTTTTATGATGACTGAATTTTGTCTCAAATTAACTGATACAATAAGATTTGTATAAATTATAAGTACTCAGCAAAAGTCTATTTATTCTGATAAATCTCCCACCAGAGTAGTATTTAACTCAGATATGACAGCTGGCGCTGATGCTAAAATCTTGATTTTCATGAGCAGCGAAACCCAACTCAGCCTCTTCGACGACTCAACCTTTAACCAGCGAGAACTGATTCCTACAGATGCGAAAATTGCGATCGCTCCGGGAACTTATGACAGCATAACGGAATTGACGCAGCATTGCGATCGCTGCCACCGTTGTCCATTGGGAGACACTCGAATTCATACTGTTGTTGGACGTGGCAATCTCAAAGCCCCAATTATGGTTATCGGGGAAGCGCCAGGTCAAAATGAAGATGAAACAGGTTTACCATTTGTGGGCAGATCAGGGCAGTTGTTAGAGAAAATTCTCGCATCTGTGAATCTGACTACTGAGCATGATGTATATATTGCCAATATCAATAAATGTCGCCCACCAGATAATAGAGTTCCCACTCCTGTAGAAGTGGCAGCTTGTCTACCCTATTTATTAGAACAAATTCGCTTAGTTGACCCCAAAATAATTTTGTTAACAGGTGCAACTGCTGTCAAAAGTATCACTGGCGACAAGCGGGGAATTACGAAAATTCGCGGACAGTGGCTAGAGTGGGAAGGGCGTTTATGTATGCCAATTTTTCATCCTTCCTACTTGCTGCGTAACCCTTCTAAGGAACAAGGTGCGCCGAAATGGTTAATGTGGCAAGATATTCAGGCGGTGCGTGCCAAGTTAGACGAAATCCAAAATAACAACTAATAAACATCTGGTGACTCAATTTTGGATTTTAGATTATCCACTCATCCACCAGTCGTACAGAATACCCAACTGAATTCTGACTCCTGACTCCTGAATTCTGTTTCAACAACCAGGGTATAACCAGAAGTCTAGTGACCAAAACGAGCCTAGTTATGAAAACTGCAATTTCGCTTCCAGATTCAATTTTTGAAGAGGCAGAAGCACTGGCTAGACAGTTAGGGATATCTCGTAGTGAACTTTATACAAAAGCTTTGAAAGCATATTTGCGGAAATACAACCGGAATCAGATGTTGAACCAACTGAATAAAGTTTATTCTGAAGAGTTCTCTGAACTAGATCCAGTATTGGCAAAGTTACAATTTATGTCCTTGCCCCTTGAGGATTGGTAGTAGACATCTCCGAAAAAGAAAAAGACCCCTCTCCAAACCTCTCCCCGAAGCGGAGAGAGGCTTTAAAACCCCCCTTCCCTACCAGGGAAGGGGGGTTAGTCTGCGTATAATTATGTGGTATCTAAATCTTTTCTGGAGATGTCTAGTGTATCGCGGAGAAATTTGGTTTATCGTGCCGACCTACTTAAACCCCCAGATATTCATTGTATGATTCCTAGATTTGATGTATTGGGTCGCACTCTTCTACAACTATACACAGTACTTTTATAAAAGTTTGATTTCCAGACTTTTTTCAAAACCTACTAGGCAAACTTAGTTCATGTGTACTATTTTTAGAGTTGTAGGTTTTATTACAGGCATATTATGAAAAGCGATCCTAATCAGAGTAAGGAAACAAATAATAACACTGGGCTGAGTGTTATTTTCTCTGAAAAAGCTCTCATTGCATTGTTGCATATCATACTTGCCTTAGGCATTGCTCATCTACAATTTAGCAGTTCACCTAATCAAGAACACCCTGCAAAAGTTTTGCAAGACAAACACAATTAGTAAGGTTTTTCCTAGTGAAATATGAGAAATTGCGAAAACTTGCACAAAGGATGATTGCTTATGCCAAGAGGCGGTTCCAGAAAAGGGTCAGGTCGTAAATCTAAATTTGGGGAGCCACTTACAGACATTGGTGTTCCTTCATCAATCAGTAATGACTTGATTGTGGCAATAGAGTACCTCTGGGAAAAGGGAACAAGAGGAAAAGAACTGATAGATGCTCTACGTTCAGCAGAGTTTCGCAAGGTCAGGAAGTATGATTACCCAGTATCAGCAGGCACACATAGCACATCGAGTGTTGGAGGGGATTCAATGAACATTGATTATGAAGAAATTGATCTCTATGAGGAACTGATCAATGAATCAAATAAAACGATCATCTTACCTGTAATGGGAGACTCAATGATAGGTATTGGTATATATCCTGGTGATTGGTTAATTGTTGAACTGATTAATCCTCTATACCAAAAGCCTAAGGAGCAAGAGATTGTTATAGTTTCTGTGGATGATGAGATTTTAGTTAAACGTTACAGGACGGAAAAAGGAGAAGTAGTTTTAGTATCGGAGAACGAGAACCACGAACCAATCAGACGCACTGAAGGAGCAATTTATATTTCAGGAATTGTGAAAAGTGCTATTAGTCGCAATTTATCAAAAAGGTTGCCGAATGGATAACCTTTGTACGGGACTCATTGATGAATTACTTAGCAGTCTTTTTGATACCTTGCCATCTTTCTCGCAGTCGCTTCAAGTTAGGCGTATGACCACCATAACGCCAGCCAACATAGGCTTGACAAATTTCATCTATTACCTCAGCAGTTGCTAGAGCATGATGCTGGTATGAGACACTTGCATACTCTAAAGGTGTTTGGGCTGGATGTTTGCCTAAACCTTTTTGGGTTGTCCATTGCAGCATTTGTTGATAAAGGCTTTCCATTGCTGGCAATTTCTTCAACCATCGACGGTTGCGCCACTGTCGCCACTGACCCCAACCCAGCCAAGCGAAGAAAGTTGCTGTAGTTGACAATATTAAGCCAGTCAATACACCAAACCAACCTTGGGAGAATAAAGCTAAAAACCAAGCGATCGCTCTAATCGCCCAATTTAACATTGTCCCAAATACATTATTCAACAAACCTGTCACCGGAGAAGGCAACCATCCAGCAACCCAATGCCACAACTGGCGCAACACACTAAAAGTCTGAGTGTCTTCAATAGATGGGGGAATTAGAGGATGATTGGGAATAGGATCAAAGGCAAACCAACCATATTTAGGAAAATACACTTCCGTCATCGCATAAGCGTCAGTATTACGGACAACATACAACCCCGTGAATGGATTGAATTCTCCTGCACTAAACCCCGCCACTAACCGCGCTGGAATGCCAATGGAACGCAACATTACCGTCAGAACTGTTGAAAAGTGGTCTGGATAGCCTCCCTTTTGCTTGAACAAAAAAGCTTCTACCAAGTCTTCTTTTTCACTTAAATAAGGCAGTTCTAAGGGATTTTGGGGAATAGAATAGTGTTGCTTGAGGTATTGAGCTAAGTAGAGAGTCTTTTCATAAGGTGAATCCAGGCTTTTAGCAGACTTTGAGACTCCTTCTTGATTGTAGTTAGCGAAAATTTCTTCGGTGCGTTGCCGGACTTTATCGGCAATTTCGGGAGGAATTTGCAGATAATGCTTTTTAATATGTTGCGGATATTTAGTAGAAGCTTCACCTAATTTAGTACGATCGCGGTATGGTACTTCTGAAACTACGGTGTAGGTGAGTCCTTGTGATAATTCTACAGGCGATCGCAATCCGTCTTCTTTATCAACAGCAATCACTGGTGCCGGAAAGTAAACTTCCTTGGGATAAGTCATCGCGGGAATTAAGTTAGGCAAATCGGACACTACAGTATAAGTTTGTACTACCTCTTGGGTTTTACCAACGATCACAGATGGGGAAAGAAAAATTTGGTAAGACCAAGGCGATCGCCTCACAGTGGTAACATCTTCATTGCGAGAAACTTCCCATCCCTTACCTGTATAGTGGTCAAATCCTAATACTCGCCAAAAACCCTCAGCTTGCGATCGCACCCGCATTACAACCTTGGGTTTCATCTCGCCCCGCAGGTTTTGGTTAATTTGGCTATTAAAACCGTAATAAAAGTTATTATCTACTTTACCTGGTTCACCAGTTTTATTTTGTCCCGTACCACCGCTACCACTGCCTTGATTCTCACCTTTCCCTTGGCGGACATAACCGGGATTGATAATACTACGTCCTGTAAAATTACCTTTGACTTGAATGGCAGAACTTACAGGAAAATTCCGTAATTGATAGCCAGGGAATCTAGGTAAAACAGCAAAAATTGCCAGTCCTAGACCGACAATTAGTAAAAAAGTTAGAATTAAAAATTTAAAATTCAGACTTGAGGAATTCTTCTGATTGAATTTTTCCTTTTGAGTTTTTAATGGCTCCAAACCCAAGCGTGAGCGGTAATCTAATACTAAAGTTGGCAGAGCGATCGCTAAAAATAACAGCAACACAGGTGCAAATGCTAAAGTCTGACTTAGGGTTGCTGCCACACCCAATAAAATTAATCCGATAACAATCGAATAGCCCAAATTTTTGCGGCGGGGTGTATCAAAGCTGTGCAACACCTGGAGTTGAATTAATAACTCTGCCAAACCCAACCGCGTATCATTCAACTCTCCCACTAATTGCCCAAAGAAAGCACCCAGTGCGACTAACATTCCAATGGCGATGCAGAATTTAACTGCAACATTGCGATCGCGGCGACGATAGTAACTCCAAACCGCACCCACTAAACTCAGGGGTAACGCCCAAAAACTGAATGAAGTCTCAGCCGCAATATCCGTCGCCACAATTCCCAAAATAACCAACGCTAGCACCAGCACCCGCAAGGAAATCGAATCTTCCACCTCTATCAAAGGCGATCGCTGCGGATTTTGCCGCCAGAAATTACCTACACGCCAAAACCGATTCATCCTGGATAAGTTAAGCATTTCGAGTCTAAGTGAAAATTCCACGGAAACAATGCTGAGGACAAAACTATTCGCCCTACTTTAAAGTATTCCCATTAGAAGAAGCTTTCTTATCCTGCCTTCACGCATCTATGAAGGTTTAGCGCCTATTTTAAAAGTTAAAATCCTCCCAAGAAGTTCCTCCCCTTTATAAGGGGAGGATTAGGGTGGGGTAAAACCTTGGGTTTTTCAGCTATTTCAGACTTGTGTGTACACCATAGCCCCAAGCGGGGTGGGGTTCTTCGGCTTAAGTAAGTAATCAATCGAACATGATATGACGTTACCGCGAACTGTAACGTCAAGCGCGAACATAATTTTTTATAAAAAAAACAACCCAACCGAATAAATTCTTTGTGAAAAATTGGTGGCTTGGTAAAATAAAGGCGAAATCAGCACAACACAAGAAACTAACTCGTTCCTCAGGCTTTGCTATTAACCCAGTAGACTGACGAGTACCCACAAAAAATCAATTATGGGGTGGAGGGTGAGTTTACACCCACTGCTTACTTGTAATCACACTTCAGTATAAGGAAGCACCCTGTTGCTAGTAGTATCTAGAGACAGAAAAAGCCCCAAGGCAACAGCTAGGAAATAGTTACCTTAAGATTATTCAATATTACGTACTAGCGCTGGCAATTAAAGTTACACGGTGGGATTAATCACAAACAACAACGATTGCGCGTCTATTTCGGGAAACTCAACTTCCAAGGTATAAGTTGGGTTAAGTTGCTCGCAGCCTAACTCTACATTTAAGTATCCCGAAGTCGAAGATGTTGTCATTGCTAAGGTACCGCTTCCCCGCAGGGTCAAAGTTCCTTTAACAGGTAACTCAGCCTGAACAAGTAACTTCGTAAGTTTACCTAGAGACTGGTACTCTACTCTGATATTCAAAGCACCAACACTGGTTAGCCATTGTCTTTCTACCACGGGACTAGTTGGTGAAACTGGCAGAGTTAGATTTTCCAGCAGTTGTTTAGCTGCTAGAAGCGACAAAGCCATCTGTTGACGCGGTTGTAAATCTGAGTAATCGCTTTGAATAGCGGGCATTGTCTCCAGAGTATTTACAGACCGGTAGGTGCTTCTTAGCACCAATCCAGCTATGTCATTTAGTGCTTGAGAATCATTGGGAAAAAAGTTCTCCACCACTTGAACTAATTTTGCCCCCAATGGCACAGAAGATGTCACCAAAGCCTGACACTGTTCTAGCAATTGCTGGAAAACTCTTTCCGGCAAGCGAGTTGGCAAGGTCAACTTAGATTGTTGTACCATCCATCCCCAGCTAGGGACGAGTGTCATTGACGGCTCATCAACAAAATCAGGATAGTCGATTAATTGTGTTTCCCAGGGAAACAACGGTGGGTGATCTTGGGCTTGGATTTGTAACCGACTTTTAAGGACAGTTTGAAAACGATCTTGCACAGTAGGAATTTCTCCCAATTGAAAGGTCTGGGGCGTTCCTCCCAATTTTGGCTCACTGTTTTTTGAAGCAGTGGCTTCATTGAGGAGGTTTTTTACCCCTTCATTTTCCTCACATTCTAGCGATCGCTCGTGATTTTTGACATCATCTGTCAATAACCAATCGAGACACTGGTATTGTAAGGATTCTGAGTCACTATTCATGAGTAGATGCACCTGATCCGGACACTAATGAGTTACGAATTTCCCAAGCTTGCTCAAGAATCTTAAACCATCGTTTTTGCAGTTGTGCCATTGACAGCCCTAAAATTTTGGCGATTTTTTCATCAGCTTGTCCTTGTTGCTTCAACTCTAATAAAGATCGTTGCTTATTGTCCAGTTGTGCTGTGTATACTTGCCATTGCTGGGGAGTTAAGCCCAAATTGGTGTGCAGAGAAGCTTCCAGCCATTCATGAACTAATTCCCAACGGTGCAACAGTGCAAACCGAATCAAATGATACTTAAAGCGCTGTTGCAAATAATCTCTCTGACGAGGGGTTAAACCTAAAATCGACTCAATTTCCTGTGCTGATAAATCCTGGAGGCGAAGAGAAAAATAATCAGCGCAGTCAGATTGTTGTCGTTGTTCGAGATAATTCATTAATTCCGTAACCACAACGGAGCGCAAGGTGTCTTCTTCAGGTTCGGGTTCGGCTTGCGTTGCCATTGTGGAGCGCAATTGGTAAACTGCTGGCTCTTCCCAAGAACCGTCACCTTCATTATTGCTACCTTCTGCGGCTTGTTCTATATCTACGCTGGTTTCTGGGGGCTGGTGTTGGGAAAAAGTTTGTGCCCGGAGGATAATTAGCTGCTGCTGACGGCCTGGTAAAGGAATGCGTCGCTTGCCGTAGCGCTCGGTAAATGCCATATACTCAGACAATTCCAAGAGCGTCTGAGGGCGATAAGTGGCACCAAGTTGATTTTCTCGCCGGAAAGCGTTCAACGCCTCCAAATAAAAACTCTGGAGGAAATCTTCAATTATCGTCAGCCGCCCTTGATAGCTCAATTGCCTCTGAGGAGGATTAATATATCGATAAACAATTGCACTCAGAGTACTGTGTAATTCTACCCTGCCCCGATTTGAACCCAACTGATAGTATCTGAGACACTGTTGCAGCCGATGCCGAGCCAGGGTCAGCGCCGAGCTTTCTACAGTTCCCGAAGCTTGGATACGTTTGCTTTCATGACAAATCCGGTAGACTTCGGTGGTAATACGTCTGGCGACGTCGTGGCAATTCTGTTCCGAAGCTTTGGTTGACTGCTGAAACTCCTTGGACAGGAGTTGAAAGATCACCTCCACGCCTTTTGAATTTTCTCCCAGAATAGTTGCAGATGGAATAGTTACGGTTGCGGCTGAATTCATAGTCTCAGTTTTCAAAAGACCCTAAGTATTTAAATACAACCTGTACGACTGTGGGTATTGGCTTTTTTGGTTTTACGTATAAGCTAAACGCAGACCAATCCTATATTTAGGATGTGGCTGATTTTATTATTCCCAATTCTGATGGGATTGTTCACACTTTGATAGATGTTATTGCCGTTACCCAGGAGCCGTATACAAGTCATTATGGATTTAGAAGCACAAATTCAATTGCTGATTGACAATGCACCCCGAGATGGTATGACACCACATCTTGTTGCAGCAATTGCTCCTGCCCTTAGAGCGATCGCTCAAAAATTACGCTACTCCCAGTACTACATTCTCCAAAATTCGGAGGCAAGCTGGGTTTTAACTACATTGAGCAATCGTGCTAATCCAGGATTGGAAAAACGTGTGATTTACGCTTTCCCTACCATACAGGATGTCTCTCTAATTTCCCCTGATGGGCTTGACCCTCAAATGCTAGCTAAAATTACTCCTGTCACCCATATTTTGTTCCAAATGGTGGCATTAGAACCCGTAGATAGCATCGTTTTTTTGGAAACGCCGGGTAAGACCACTCATACCGTCGAAATTCGGCGAGCTCAACTAGAAAAACTCATACAGCAACACTTACGACAACTGCGATCGCCTAAAGAGATACCCCCTAATATTGCATAGAAAAATTTGGGATGTGGAGTTTTTTAGATACAACCCCACATCCCAAATCTTAAATCTCAAATTCCTTGAAAAAAAGTTTTCTAAATCAGGAAAAAATAAATTTTTTTCTTTCCCTTACACTATCCGACTGACTAAAATCTGGGTGAAACCTAAAATTTGTTAAAAAACAGTTATCAGTGAACATTTTTCAGTTTTAGTTTCCCAATCAAGCAAAGATCCCATACTTAAGAACTTCCAAATAAAAAACTCTACTTTCTAACTCAATACGCTTGGGTTAAGCATTTTTTTCTTCTCTCTGTTCCCTCTGTGCCTCTGCGGTACCCTGCGGGAAGCCGAAGCGTCTACGTTAAAAAATTTGACTTTGATAAAGAGTTTTAGCTTTAACCCAAGCGTATTGCTTTCTAACTGGTAAATCGGTAGGTTGAATTAAATATAAAAGTGCTTTAGTGTGTTATGGCTTTCCCAACACAACATTTCAGGTTTTCGGTGTGTTATGGCTTTCGTAACACACCGAAAACCTAAATTTCCACTTTCTACTTTAAAACTGAGAACTGATTTAATAGAGGCGACTCAGTGTGTACTCAGCTATGTTAATCAATGCCTGGTGGGATTCTGAGGGTGGGAGAACTGCAAGATGTTCAATTGCCAACTTTGCATGGTGAGCAGCCAAATCTCGCGCCTGCTGTATACCTTGACTATCTTGAATCAGTGCGAGTGCTTGCTCTAAATCCCCTTCTTGGGCAAACTCTCGATCAATCAGCACTTCTAAAGATGGTTTTTGGGTTAAAGCAAATAAAACAGGTGCAGTCAGATTACCACTTTTGAGATCCGACCCTACTGGTTTACCCAAGGTATCTGTTGTACTGGTGAAATCTAGAATGTCATCAACAATCTGAAATGCTATACCAAAATGACGACCATAGCTATACAGATGTTCAACAGTTTCTCGTGAGACTTCACTAAGTAACCCAGCAGCTTTAGAACTATTGGCGATTAACGAAGCTGTTTTGTAATAACTCTTCTCAATGTAAGTTTCAATAGAGATACCAGCATCAAAACGATTTAGTCCCTGCTGAATCTCCCCGGTAGCCAGATCCATAATGACTTCTGAGAGTAGTTTCACCACCTCCAAATTGTCCAAGTTTGCTAAATACCAGGAAGATTGGGCAAAGAGAAAATCTCCTGCTAAGATGGCAATGCGGTTCCCGAACAAACTATGAACGGTAGGAACGCCTCGCCGCACGTCTGATTCATCTACCACATCGTCATGTACCAAGCTTGCTGTGTGAATCATTTCTGTAATCTCAGCAAGGCGGCGGTGACGCGGCGTAATGTCTTGTTCTAACATTGTCGCCCGCGATATTAGCAGGACAATTGCTGGTCTGATACGCTTTCCCCCAGCACCGAATAAATGCTCGGCGGCTGCAAAGAGAATGGGGTGGCGATTTCCAACTAGCTGTTTTAGGTTATCTGCTAGTAGTCGCAGGTCTGCTTCCACAGGGGTAAACAGGGAGGTGGCTGGGGTCATGGATGGGCGGACTCTGACTTAGGTTACGAAAGTTTACATATCCTATACTCATTTTAAGATAACCCTGTGCCAGCGCAAAGTTTTCATCAGGTAATCCCATATTTATGAGTCTATGGGTGATAATTAAGGTTACTGATGTATTTGTCAATAAGTAATTATGCTTAATTTGTGAGAATTCAGGTTTGAAAATAACTTCAAAGGTGAATTATTCAGTATATGAGAATGAATTTCAGGTGAAATTGCGTTAAGTAGTTTCCCGTCTCACCTTTCTCGCCACAGTTCCAAAAACAATTTAAGCAATATTACTTATTGACAAAATAGACGCGATTTAAATTTGCAGCCAATTGTTAAGACTAAATTTCTCCAAGACTGAAGTGTAGCTCTTCAAAAAATTTGAAATTTAGCAGCCGAATAAGCTCAAAATTCAGGGTCGTTGTGTTAGGCTAAAGTATAGGAATTTTAAATTTTGTAAGATATTCACACGCGCAAAAGTAAGTCAGCTACTAGTTGATTTCACTGAATTGGTATTGTGAGTATAAAATAAATATTCGTCGGTTAGGTTAAGGGAATAATTTCTTTAATTTTTCCTACGAGACGCGAAACTCCTGGTTTGGAGCTATGCCATATCCCTATGGGAAGCCGCTACACGTCTTTAGCGCACGTTGAGCGCAAGCATTGCTCTTTTCACAGCCGTTTGAGCAAAAATAAAGCAGATCAAGTAGACCGGTGAGAATCGTAGTTTTAGATTGCCAAACGGCAAGCTAACTGCTGGGGGATCTATGGTCTGCTAGAACTCCCATTAGATAATAAATTCTTTGTCCGTAGAGGATTTTATCTCTATAGGTAATTTTGCTATATGAAACTACAGCCATCAAGAATGCACTTGCTTGGCTGAAGTTCTACTAATTTATGGAATTTTATATTTGTTTAGAAGGGTGCTAGTAGAACAATGATTTACGGAAGTATACCTATGATGATTTTTATTTTAGCCTCTGGATATTTGTTCACGGTCTACCTGTTATTAGCACTAGCAAAGCGAACGGGTACAAAGACTGTTCCTACCAGTTTCCCTTCGTCTCCCGAAGGAAAACACAAGCAGGAGATATCAGTTAATAGTCATTAGTCATTAGTCCTTGGTCATTTGTTTTGATTAAAAGACTAAGGACTAATTAGTTTTATTGGAGTTGGGAAATAGCGATATCAGTGAAGGAAACCTCTTCAACCATTGGGGTATAGCCTAGCCACTGCACTCCTGATTGGGAAAACTGTTGCGGACAACCGCTAACGGCAAAGCGAGTTGGTAATGGTAGATGAGTATTTCTTAAGCCTAGTAAGTCTAGTTCTTGGGCACAAGCTGCCACAACATGAACAGCTGGATCAACTAACTGGACTTGAGATGGCAGGAGCGATCGCAATACTGGTGTAAGATGGGGATAATGGGTACAACCGTGAACTAAGGTGTCAATTTCCTGCTCTAATAAAGGCTCTAAGTAAGCTCGTGCTACTTCAGCAGTGTAAGGGTCGTGAATGCGGTTTTGCTCGATGAGTGGCACAAACTCTGGACATCCAACTTGCCAGACTTGGACATCAGGAGCAATTTCGAGTATGGCGTGCTTATAAGCATTACTCTTAGCTGTAGCTGGGGTGGCAATTACACCAATACGTCTTCCTTGCTGTACTGCTGCTCTTGCACCCGGTAGAATTACTCCCAAAATGGGTATGCTGAATTCTTGACGCACGGTTTCTAGGGCTAGGGCGGAACTAGTGTTGCAAGCCATAATTACCATTTTTACCTGCTGCTGTTGTAGCCAGGTAATAATTTCACGCGTAAATCGTAAAATTTCTGCTTGCGAACGAATTCCGTAAGGAAGTCTAGCTGTATCCCCAAAGTAAACAATTGATTCATTGGGGAGTTGCCGATATAGTTGTCGGAGTACCGTCAGCCCACCCACACCACTATCAAAGATGCCGATTGGGGCGCGTTGGGGTTCTTGATCAGAAAAATCGTCAAGATTTCCTTCAAAGATGGAAGATGAATACACAGGCAGATATTAATTTAGGTTTTGGGATTTAAAATACAGAATTTAGCAGACAATCTCCAACTTGACCACTAAATTCTGCACGTCAAAGAAGTTTAAATACCACCTCTTGAATTAGTAATTTGTAGTATATTACCTCTGGTGTATATATTTGAGGATGCCTTGAGCGATCGCTTCTGCCATCCGATTTTGATACTCTGGTGTTCCTAATCTAGGATTATCCTCGTAACCAGTCATATAGCCTGTTTCCACTAGAATAGCAGGTATTGAGTTCTTTCTGAGGACGTAGAATCTGGCTTTGCGGGTTCCCCGGTCTTTGATAGTACCGATATCCTGGAGGATGGTTTTACGAACTACTTCAGCCAAACCATAACCACTATCGTAATAATATACTTCTAACCCATTGACATCAGGGCGATTATCAACGGAATTAGCGTGAATGCTGACAAACAAAGTCGCATTAACTCGCTTGGTAATATCTACCCGTCCCTGAAGTTCTACGAAAAAGTCGGCATCTCGCGTTAGTACCGCTTGTACACCATTTTGCTCTAAAATTGCTCCTACCCTTTTACCAATAGGCAGAATTACATCCTTTTCTAAAAGTCCCCCTAAACCAGGGGCACCTGAGTCTTTTCCACCATGTCCGGGGTCAATAACTACTACCAATTTACCTCTAGGAACGGAGGGGCGTGGCCGTGACTGGGAGACGGTACGAGGATTATCTGTGGGATTTGGTAATTGACCTTGGTCTGGCGATGGGAGGGGAGGTAAAGCAATGGGCGGTGTGATACTGCTGCTACTAGAGCGTCGTAATTCTAAAGCTAAAAGCTCGTCGCCAACCTGGTTTAGTTCTCCAATTTGCACTCCGGCTGCTGGTTGAACCAAGACGCTGACAGTGTTGGATTCTTGTGGTTGTAGGCGTACCCGCAGGATCGGGCTATTAGGATTAAAAGTAGGGCCTGTGACTTTGGGAGCTAACTTAGCATTGTTGATAGTGATGCGGAATAGACCAGATGATCTATCCCAGCCTCCTGTAGCAGATAAAGCTTGGTCGGCTCTAATCAGTAGTTGTGTGCCATTATTAGCAAGTTGCACAGACTGAATGGTAGCAGTTGAGTTGTTATTAGGTATGGGACGTGGACTGTTACTTCCAGGCAATTGGGCAATGCCACGACTGGGTATAACCACAAAACCACCAACGCTGCTACTAGTTGCTCGCCAATTTGGACTATTTTCATCTACCTGTAAAGTCAGGCGCACAACAGACGGACTGGTTTGTAGTTGGGTGAACTGGATACGGCTGACACCATAGCGATTAATCGACAAATCTCGCTGCTCTAGATTTGGTGATAAAGTTGCGCCAGCAATGTCGATGTTGATTGCTTTTTGATCGTTGCTCCGATTTACCTGAATCCGAGGATTACCACCACTTGTCGCAATGAAAAAACCATCACCTGTGACTTGTAATTTCTCAATTTGAGTAACCCTGGCAACAAGCATTCTGTTGTTAGGTGGATTTACAGAGTCAGTTCTCACCACATTGTAAATATCTCTTGGGGGGAATGCTGGCGTAGATGTTCTTGGTGAATTTGCTGTGGCTATAGCTTGTTCTGGTTGCCCCGCCGTATTTCTTAAGGGTACATTTTCGGCTTCTGGCATAGGTAATTGCACTGTCCAGCGATCGCCAGTTGCCGCGACGAATCGCACTCCTTTGGGGTCTAAACTATAACCAGGAGTAAGTTCAACCACTATGCGCGTTGTTTGTTCGTCAAACTGCCCAACCCGAATCGAACGAATTGCGCCGCCCACCTGCTGGGTTAATTGCGGACGCCCAAATGTGGTTCCTGGCAAATCAATTACCAGGCGAGTGGGGTTAAAAATTAATTGTGCTTGGGGTTGAACATCCCCTAAAGTATTAATTTCCAGCCTGTTTTGATTGGCATCAAAACGCCAAGATTCAAGTTTCGCGGCCATTGCCGGCGACGATAGCATGAAGATGGTTCCAATAGTACTGGATAGTAACCAGCGTAATTTCACAGTCTTTTCTCCTGATTCACATTTATGGGAGCCGTCAACATCTCAACATATTGGCAAATCCTCACACCGTCACCGCGCACCTTGAGTTTTGCGCTGTTATTAAGACACAGCTAATGGCGTAAAATATAGCACGCTCCTCTGATTTTGCCATGCCATTAGCCTATATAAATTTGACTGCCAATTTTAAATTTTAGATTCCCGATTTGAGTTTTATGTCAGATTAGCGTCCTGCTACACTAACACCTCTTATCGGTGACACCAATCCAAAATCCAAAATCTGTTGACTTGCAAAGCATCAGATGACAATAACAAAGAAGCTACTCCTATCCCGCCGCAAGAATACTTAAATTGTTTACTACTAAATTGGATAAAAATGGTAAAGATTAGATGTATTTACTCAATAATTTCGGCTAAATTACTTATCTTCTCTTGAGATACTGAAGAACACCACGAGCGATCGCTTCTGCCATTTCATTTTGGTAAGCTGAGGTTCTGAGCCTAGCCATATCCTCTCGACCAGTCATATAACCCGTTTCCACGAGAATGGAGGGCATAGAACTTTTTCTGAGGACATAAAATCTGGCTCGTCGCACTCCTCTATCTTTGAGAGTACCAATACTTTGAAGAATGCTACTACGGACAACGCGAGCTAGCTCCAGGCCACTGTCGTAATAATACACTTCCAAGCCATTAACATCAGGACGACTCGCACCTGCTGAATTAGCGTGGATACTAACAAACACATCAGCATTAGCTCGCTCTGCTAATTGCACTCGTCCCGGAAGGGTAACAAAATAGTCCGAATCCCGCGTCATAATCACTTGTATGCCATGTTGCTGCAAAATCTCAGCAAGTTTCTTACCAATAGGCAAGATAACATCTTTTTCGCGTGCCCCACCAATGCCAAGAGCTCCAGAATCTTTACCGCCATGTCCGGGGTCAATAATGACTACCACTCGCCCATTGGTAACTCGGCGCAGTGGTTGTGTTAGGGGCTGGGGATTGGGATTATTTGGATCTGGGAATGACCCCCGGTTTGGTGGTGGTAGCCCAGGTAAAGCAAAGGGTGGTCTTCCGGGGAGAGCGACAACTCGGCGAGAGCCTTGTATTGGTAAAGCCAAAACTTGGTCGCCCATTTGTCTGGGTTGCCCAAGTTGCACTCCGCCTGCTGGTTGAATTAAGACAACGACAGTGTTGGGTTGTTGAGGTTGCAGACGTACCCGAAGAATGGGGCTATTGTTAGCAAAAGTCGGGCCTGTAACTTTGGGAGCTAGGTTAGCATTGGTAATTGTGACGCGGTACAGACCAGAGGATCTATCCCAGGTTCCGGTAGCAGATAAAGGTTGATTGCCTCTAATTAGCAGTTGTGTGCCATTATCAGCCAGTTGCACAGACTCAATTGTTGCTGGCAAGTTGTTGGCAGATGCTCTACTAGGAAAGGAAACGGGTTCGGATTGATTTTCTGAATTATTACTTTGAGGTAATCCGACAACACGACTAGGTAAAACTACTAAACCACCGCCGCTACTATTCGTTGCTCGCCAGTCTGGGCTATTTTTATCTACGCGCAAAGTTAAGCGGACAACAGGGGGTTGAGTTTGCAATGAGGTGAATTCGACGCGGCTAACACCATGTTTGTTAACGGATATATTATGTTGCACCAGACGTGGTGATAAAGATGCGCCAGAGATATCTATGAAGATGTTAGCGCGATCGCGGCTGCGAATTACCTGAATGGGAGGATTACCACCACTGGTACGAATGAATAACCCATCGCCTGTTACTTGTAAATGCTCAATTTGAGTTGCCCCTGGTGTGGTACTGGCAACCCTTGAAATACTCGGTTGAGGTTCAGAATCTGGGGTAACTACACTGTAAGCACTTCTGGGAGATGAAGCGACTTTATCGATTTCTGGTCGAGGTAATTGCACCGTCCAGCGATCGCCAGTTGTACCAACAAATTGCACTCGTTTGGGGTCTAAACTATAACCAGGAGTCAGTTCGATAACTATCCGCGTTGTTTCTGTATCAAACTGTCCAACACGGATCGAGCGAATTCCACCGCCCACTTGTTGGGTTAGCTGCGGACGACCAAATGTAGTTCCTGGCAAATCAATTACCAGCCGAGTCGGGTTGAAAATTAGTTGTGCCTGGGGTTGAACTGCTCCCACAGTATTAATTTCCAGCCTGTTTTGATTGGCATCAAAGCGCCAAGATTCAAGTCTCGCGGCCATGACCGGCGACGATAGCATGAAGATAGTTCCAATAGTGCTGGGTAATAACCAGTGTAATTTCACAGTCCTTTCTCCTAATTCACATTCATGGGAGCCGTCAATATCTCAACTCATTGGTAAATCATCACACTGTCATCACCTAAACTTCACTTTGGATGCCTTTTTTGATTTTTAAATTGCTATTAAGACACACTTAAATTCAGTTATCAGGTTTCATATTCAGTGTAAATCCCTATGCGAAACCTTCCACCTGTGGAGGTGGGGGACTCTGACTTCCAATCAAGCTAGAAAATTGATAATTGATAGCTGTTTACTAATAAATGTTTGTTCGTTGTTGCCATTGATGCACTGAGTAAATAATTCCCATTACTGTCAGATGATCTAGCAAAATTTATGGGTGTTACTCCCCAATTATCTGAAAAATATTCAGATAAAGGCTCACAAGGCGAGGGAGACTAGAAATAAGTAACATTTTGAATGCTGGTAGAAATTAGAAACAAACGATTATTCTACAGTCAGACGGGACGGAGGTTGGGGGAGAGAAGTTTCTACGGGACAATTGAAAGGTGAGGGGGATGAGGGGGATGAGGGGGATGAGGGAGATGAAGAGAATAATTAATAACCCATTCCCCATTCCCCATTCCCCATTCCCCATTCTCCATTCCCCAATCCCAATAATTAACGATCGCTAGAATCTGGGGTTACTTCCAAATTGCCACTGTCATTTGATGCTGGCACCCTTGATTGAGGTGGTTCAATTACCAACGAAATCCCAGAGGAAGCGTCTAAAATTAGTTGCTCTGAGCCTGCTTCCACGGTTTTTGGGTCTGGAAACACAAATCGTAACAAGGGAGGAGCTAAAAAGGTTGTCAAGATAACCATCATGATAATTGCTGCCCCTAATGGTTTCGAGAGAGCGCCACTAGCAGCGCCGACACCAGCAAACACTAACCCGACTTCGCCTCTAGGAATCATCCCCACACCGATCGCTAAACGGTTAATTCCCGGTTGACCAAACACGCTTAAACCTGTGATTACTTTACCGAGAATGGCTACTGTAATCAGGAAAGTTGCCATAATTAGACCTTCACGATTGTCGGGAATTGCTGGGTTTAACACTCCCAAATCAGTTTTTGCCCCAACAGTCACAAAGAAAATTGGCACTAACATATCGGCAATGGGACAAACTTGTGTTTGCAGTTCTTTGCGCTTCTCTGTCTCTTCTAAAACTAAACCTGCCGCAAAAGCTCCGAGAATTGCTTCTAAGTGGATGACGGCGGCCAGGTATGCCATAGCAAAGGCGAAGATGAATGCTGGTATCACCAATCCACCACGTGTTTTGAGTTGATCAGCGATCGCTACAAAGGACTTATTGAAAACGTTGCCTAGTAGGATTGCTCCCAAAATAAAACCAGTGGCGCTGATAATCAAATAAACAACTTTGCTGACATCCACCACACCATCTTTAGCTAAACTGGCAACTACCGCTAAAACGATGATTCCCAATACATCATCAATTACGGCAGCACCCAAAATAATCTGTCCTTCTTTAGAATTGAGTCGCCCCAGTTCTGACAGCACCTTGGAAGTAATACCAATACTAGTGGCAGTCAAAGCTGCCCCTGCAAAAATTGCCGGGACAGCGCTAATACCAAATAAAGTCATCAGTCCCACAGTCCCAGCAGCAAAGGGTACTACTACCCCCACTACTGCGACGACACTAGCTTGGATACCAACTGCCATTAAGTCTTTTAAATTCGACTCTAAGCCGATTTCAAAGAGCAGAATGATCACACCCAATTCTGCCAAAACGGAAATAACCTCAGACTGGGCTGCATACACGGCTGGAGTGGCTTCAGGTGTTAAACCAGCAGTAGTTTGAAGGAAGGACATAATCAAAGAGTTAGAACCGTCTGTGCCGCCTTCTGGAAACACCAAAAGGTGGAAAACAGAGATACCAACTACCACACCACCGAGAAGTTCGCCTAAAACGGGTGGCAAACCCACTTGGTTTGATAACTCTCCACCAACTTTGCTGGCGAGGTAAACGACTACTAAGCTTAGTAGCACTGCTTCGACTACCATTGAACTGTCTGCGGCTTGTGTTGCGGTAGCCAGCAGAGGAAAAGAGAAGCTGATTGGATCTAACAAATGCATGGGTTCTGTGAAAATCCTTCTCTTTGATTCTGACGCGTTTCTGAAAAACATCCTATGGAAACGCGATTGACAGCTTAAATAAATTAATTTGTCCCCAGTTCGTAGTCAGGACTGAAGTCCTTATTTTTAAGCACTCTTCGTGCTTACTACAAACCCTTAAAACTAGCTAGAGATTGTACTAGTGTAATTTTTTTAGTTTCCAAAAATGTAACCATTTCAGCTTTTGACGATCGCAGTGTCAAAGTAAGAACATACAAATCGGATCTAGCGATCGCACCTTAGTTGTGAAAAACTTGTGGTGGCTGTTGACTGTCAACGCCACCAGAAGATTGCTATATACCTTGATCAGAAACATCTGCGGATACTTTGAGGAGTGCAAATATTATGACTAGAGCCGCTTTACCCGGTTCTCGGTTTTCATCTGGAAACCTGTGGAAAATACTGCCTTTAGCAATGCTTTTATGTGCAACTTTTGTACTACCTGCGTTGGCACAAGAAAAGGAGAAATTGTGGCGAACCCTTAGTGTGAGTGGTCGTGGAGTAGAAACAATTCCGACAACCCTGGCGCAAGTAAGTTTAGGTGTAGAGATTCAGGGGAAAACAGCCCAAGAGGTACAGCAAGAAGCCGCCCGGAGGTCATCGGCTGTGGTTGCGTTCCTCAAGAACCAAAATGTCGAAAAATTACAAACTACTGGTATCCAATTGAATCCAGTTTACAGCTACACTAATAATGTGCAGCGAATTACAGGCTATGCTGCCAATAACACCGTGAGTTTTCGCATTCCTACCGAGAAAGCCGGAACATTATTGGATGATGCAGTGAAAGCCGGTGCGACACAAATTAACGGTATCAGTTTCGTTGCGAATGAGCAAGCGATCGCGGCGGCTCAAAAACAAGCATTAAAAGAAGCGACTCAAGATGCCCAACAGCAAGCTGATGCTGTTTTCAGTGCCTTGGGTTTTAAATCCAAAGAAATAGTGAGCATTCAAGTTAATAATGCTACTGCGCCTCCACCACCGATGTTTTTACGGGCTGAGGCTGCCAAGTCAGCTGATACTTCCACCCCTGTAATTGGTGGTGAACAACAAGTAGAAGCATCAGTGACGCTGCAAATTAGTTATTAGTCATTAGTCCTTTGTCATTTGTAAGGGCAAAGGACTAATAATCAATGCCCACTTGCCCTGAGCGGAGCCGTTCGCGTAGCGTCTCGTAGAGAAGGGATGCCCAATTAAAAATGTTCTGAAGACATATCACCCGTACCGCCCTCTCCATCTCGCTTAGAGCCTAATAGATCCAGTTGATCTACTCTAATAATTGGTGTAGAACGGTTTGCTCCTGTTTGGCGATCGCTCCATGTGTCAAACTTCAAGGAACCTTTTATGCCAATTAGACTTCCCTTGCGGACATAATTACCGGCTACCTCAGCCGTCTTATCCCATAATTCCAGCGTGAACCAGTCGGGTTCATCACTATTGCGCGATCGCCTTTTTACCGCCAGTGTCAATCTACACTTAACACTACCAGACTCAAAATACTTTATATCTGGGTCGCCGCCTACACGACCGACAAGGGTGACAATATTAATACTCATTTACGTTACCTTTAAGTACAAGTGTACTCACTAATTCCGACTTTCATCATAGCGAATTGTGAAACACTTGAAAATAATGTGTTAAACAGTTAACAATATAGTTGACTTGATAAATTATACACACTACTTGGAGAAACAAATAAAAGCATACGGATATACTAAGTTAACCAGAGAATATCAAAAAGTACGGGGATTGAGACATCGTAAATATTCCTGGGAATCATATAAAAATATAGTCTAATTTACTCAACTCAGGATACATTCGTAATCAAATCCGGCACAATTAACTCTTACGGTTGTAGTCAAAAAGTATCGCACATAGATAGGGGGCTTAGACACGCGTGGGTCTTTTTAGGAACTTTCGCACATCATGGGATATGGGTATCGACCTCGGTACCGCAAACACCTTAGTTTATGTATCTGGTAAAGGTATTGTACTACAAGAACCTTCTGTAGTTGCGATCGATGTTAACGAAAAGGTAGCACTAGCAGTCGGAGAAGAAGCCAAAAAAATGCTCGGTCGCACACCGGGAAATGTGATTGCCCTCCGTCCCTTGCGGGATGGTGTAATCGCTGACTTTGAAATAGCCGAACTGATGCTGAAAAGCTTTATTCAGCGTGTAAATGAAGGTAGGTCTTTAATTTTACCCCGGATTGTCATTGGTATTCCCAGTGGAGTCACAGGAGTAGAAAGGCGAGCTGTAATGGATGCAGCTCACCAAGCCGGAGCCAGAAAAGTGTATTTAATCGATGAACCTGTAGCTGCGGCCATTGGTGCAGGATTACCAGTTGCCGAACCCACTGGCAACATGATCATCGATATTGGTGGTGGCACAACAGAAGTTGCGGTGCTGAGTCTTCAGGGTACAGTAATCAGCGAATCAGTACGCATTGCCGGAGATGAACTAACTGATGCGATCATTCAGTACATTAAGAAAGTTCATAACCTAGTCATTGGGGAACGTACTGCCGAAGACATCAAGATTCGCCTTGGTTCTGCCTATCCGACTAATGATGATAATGAAGCGATG
Organism: Nostoc sp.; assembly: GCF_036917135.1. GTDB lineage: Bacteria > Cyanobacteriota > Cyanobacteriia > Cyanobacteriales > Nostocaceae > Nostoc. Next base: position 29,972 of record NZ_JBALEA010000027.1, read on the forward strand.
ATGGAAGTCCGAGGCTTACACCTGCTTTCAGGTCTACCGCGAACTGTAACCATCAAAGCCCCAGAAATCCGCGAAAGTATGTTGGAACCGCTATCAGTAATTATAGAAGCGGTGAAGCGGACACTAGAACGAACACCGCCAGAACTGGCAGCAGACATTATCGACAGAGGTATCATGTTAGCTGGTGGCGGTGCTTTGCTCAAAGGCATAGATACCCTAATTAGCCATGAAACAGGGATTATTACCCACATTGCTGCTGATCCTTTGAGCTGTGTTGTGTTGGGAACAGGTCGTGTGTTAGAAAACTTTAAACAGTTGGAACGAGTTGTGACTGAAAGCTCTCGGAATATGTAACAAAAAAATATCAGAATTGAGTTCTATTTGAGTTCTATTTGGGTTTTATATAAATAGAATCCAAGTAGAACTTAATTTATATAGGTATAGAAAGGTATATATGGTGACAATACGGCGTTGGTGGGATCGTAAAGGGTTACAAATCGGCTTATTAGCTTTAGCAGTTGGTAGTGCTTGGGTATTGCGACAGACTCAAGGTGAGTTGCTGCTTGAGACATACCAGGCAATTACCCGTCCGTTAGAGATGTTGCAGTCAGGGCCAACTCCAGAAGAACGTCTTAGAGATGCCCGGATATTGGAATTGCAAACCCGTATAGTAGATTTGGAAAGTCAAAAGACAAAGCTACAAGATTTATTAGGCTATGTGGAAAAAGAGCCACTAGCATCACGGCCAATTCCAGCACGGGTGGTAGGACGTAGTGCTGACCAGTGGTGGCAACAAGTTACCCTGAATCGCGGTGCCAGTGCAGGGATTCAGGAAGGCTTCATAGTCAAAGCAGAAGGCGGATTAGTGGGTTTGGTGGAGAGTGTAACTCCCAATACTAGCCGCGTGTTGTTAATCAGTGACCTCAAGAGTCAAGTGGGTGTCTCTGTTAGCCGCACAGCAGCTAAAGGCGTTTTACGAGGAGATGCTTCGGCGGAAGCTGTGTTGGAGTTTTATGAAAAAGTCCCAAATGTCAAGGTAGGAGATTTAGTTTCCACATCTACCTATAGTCAGAAATTTCCATCTGGCTTGGCAGTAGGACGAATTAAGTCGCTGGATTTAAAGAAACTCCCAGCATCAGTGGCAAAAATTGAGCTTTTTCCGCCAATCCGCTCTCTCGATTGGGTGGCTGTTTATCCAAAGCCAGAAAACCAAGAGTCGGCAAATCAAATGCCGCAAAAGTCTAAGTAAATTCTTTGAAAAAATCCATATAAAAATGAAGATTCCTGCATTTGGTGCTAGCAGGCAGAAAAAGCCAAAATCGTCTGAGCGAAAATCGAAATTCAAAATCCCGGCGCTTGCTCGTTGGCATCCGGGTGTACGTAAGTTATTGGGTTGGATAGTCACAGTTGGATCTGTACTGTTATGTTTACTATTATTGCCAACCCGGTTCCCAGGTATGGAATTATTAGGAATTGGCCCTAATTGGCTGTTAATTTGGGTGGTAGCTTGGAGTGTGAAGCGCACGGTGTTTGCCGGAGCATTGGCAGGTATAGTTCTGGGGCTACTTCAAGATTCAATGACATCACCTAACCCTACTCATGCCATCAGTTTAGGTGTAGTGGGAATTTTAACTGGTCTGCTTCAGAAACAGCGTTTTATCGAAGAAGATTTTATTTCGATTGCTGTAATTGTCTTTGTGATGGCAGTTTTGGCAGAAACTATCTTTGGGTTGCAATTAACTTTGCTCGGCAATGAGCGCAAAGTAACAGATATTTGGACATATTACCAGCGTGTCGCCCTTGCCTCAGCGATTCTTAGTAGTTTATGGGCACCTGTGGTCTATTATCCTCTGAATCTTTGGTGGCACCGGATGAAATTGTTGGAGCAATAGTAAAGAGAGTTAAGAAGGGGATAGGTTACAGGGGATAGTAAAGAAAATTATCTTCTGTACCCTGTAAGCAGACCTACGGTGTACACACAAGTCCTAAAAACCTAACTTGATAAGGCTTTACTCGTTCCCAAGCTCCGCCTGGGAATGCATTCATTGAGTCTCTGGCTCAATGTCTTGACTGGAGGCGGCAGCCCCCAATCAGCCATTCTCATGCTCTGCATGGGAACGAGAGAAATGGGAAATCGAGCTTTTTTCGACTTGTGTGTACACCGTAGGTAAGCAGACAGGACTAAAGTCCTCACTACAAAACTTTAAGTTATTTACGCATATCTACTTCAGGATGCAGTTACAGCTTTACTGTCAGCTTAGTGCTGGAAAATGAAACTTGTATGATCGTTATTAAAGTTCCACTTTCACAATATTATGAGCGAATTACAAACCAAAGTAGTAACTGATACCTGGATAGCAGCAACTTGGGATGAATATATCCAAGTAATTGAAAATCCTGCCTCCGAAAAAGCCAAGGGCTACTACCACAATGGACACATGAGGATCGAAATGCCACCACTCGGCCATGACCACGCCTGCGACAACACAATTATTTCCTTTGCTGTTAACCTTTTTTGCACAATCAAAGGCATCCTCGTCAAAGGTTTAACTAACTGTACGTATCGCAAAAAAGGCTTTAAGGAAGCTCAACCTGATGTGTCTTACTACATTGGCGAAAATGCTGATGTTATTCCCTACGGCACTTCTATTATCAGCCTAGATATCTATCCACCACCAGATTTAGTTATTGAAGTTGCTAATACTTCACTTGCTGACGACCAAGGCGAAAAACGGCTTTTATACGAAGATTTAGGAGTGAAAGAATACTGGATTTTAAATGTCCAGAATGTGCAAGTTATGGCTTTTGCTATTGAAAACCAAGGTAGTAGGCGGATTACAGAATCTCAGGTATTACCAGGATTAGCAATTTCTTTATTAAACGATGCATTACGGCAAACTCGTCAAATAAATCAAAGTCAAGTTGGTGCTTGGTTATTAACCCAATTTCAGCAATAATTACACACCCTTTGGAATGAGGAATATTTGATTTGTGAGATAGATTTGTGATATAGCAACCGCCATATTGATTAGGATGTAGACTGGAAAGCAGTTTAGAATCATGCCTGAGCCATGGCCAAACCATACAGCTACGACCTCCGACGCAAAGTAATCGATGCTATTGAACTAGATGGGATGAAACGGTGCGAAGCAAGCGTTTACTTCCGAATCAGTCGTAACACTATTAACCTATGGCTTCAGCGTAAAGCCGAAACTGGCGATGTCCAAGCTAAACCTAGACAGCGTACAGGCCATAGTCACAAGATCACTGACTGGGAAAAGTTCCGAGCATTTGCACAAAAACACCGCGATCAGACCCAGGTAGAGATGGCACAGTTGTGGGATAGTGACATCAGCGATCGCACTATCTCAAGGGCGCTGAAGAAGATCGGCTATACGCGAAAAAAAAGACCTACGGCTACCAGGAACGCGATGAGCACAAACGAGCTGACTTCGCTCAAAAACTAGCGACTGTGAAGACAGAGCAGATTGTCTACGCAGATGAGTCAGGTATGGATAATCGAGACGACTATAGCTATGGTTACAGTCCTAAAGGCGAACGCATTCATGCTTTGAAGTCAGGACGCAGAAGTGGTCGAGTGAATATGATTGCAGCTTTATGTGGGCAGCAGTTGCTGGCACCGTTCACCATCGAAGGAGCCTGTAATCGAACGGTGTTTGAGACTTGGCTATTAACCTGCTTGATACCACTACTGAAACCGGGGCAGAAGTTGGTGATCGATAATGCCACCTTTCATAAGGGTGGACAGATTGAGCAGTTGGTTGAAGCAGCAGGTTGTGAGATTTGGTACTTGCCACCTTATTCACCTGACTTGAATAAGATTGAGCGATGTTGGGCTTGGCTCAAGAGCCGGATTCGAAAGCAGCTAGACCGTTTTCTAACTTTGCGAGAGGCTATGGAGCATATCCTTCACCTAGCATCCTAACTAAAGTGGCGACGGCTATAATTACCAGCCGCAGATCCCCGACTTCTCGAAGAAGTCGGGGATCTTGTTTCTTAGGAATGATTCGGGATTGCACTAATACACTGTGGTCAAAGTCATCCATTCAGGTGAAGCCATACACAAAGACTAATGTCTAACATGAAGGAATATTAAGCAACTAGGAAGCTAATTATGCCTCTAGTTGTTAGTTTCGGAATAAAAATTTAATCCCAAAGCTTTAAAAAATTCGTATTCTATACTTGCCCTCTAACTTAAGGCTACTTATAAACAGCAATATTTACAGGCTTCTATAATATGGCTACTCACATAGAAATTCCAGTTATTGGCAAAGTTAAGTATCCATTACATTGGCTGATTGGGCTGATGGCAGGCAGTGTCTTGGTTGTGGGTACTATGACAACTTACACTTTTCTAAATCAAGGGACAAACAAAGAAGATATTGCTCAACTAACTGTCCCAGTTGCAGCACAAAACGTCACTTTGCGGATTACAGCTAGTGGCAAAGTCGTGCCAGTTCAGAGCGTAAATATTAGTCCGAAGAACCCTGGAGTGCTATCGCAATTATATGTGGAACAAGGCGATCGCATTCAACAAGGGCAAATTCTCGCCCGTATGGATAGTGCTAGCATTGACACCCAAAAAAGCCAGTATCTTGCCAACTTAGCCCAAAGTCAAGCACAACTAGCCGAAGCCGTTGCTGGTAGTCGTCCTCAAGAAATTGCTCAAGCTAGGGCGCGGTTAGCACAAACTCAAGCCCAGTTAGCCGCAGCTCGGGCTGGTAATCGTCCCCAAGAGATTGCTCAATCTCAATCGCAAGTGGATGCGGCTCAAGCAAAGGTGAATTACGCAAGTCAACAGGTAAAGCGTTACCAATACTTGTATAAAGAGGGAGCAGAGACAAAACAATTACTCGATCAAGCCATCAGCGACGACAAAAGTGCTAGAGCCAATTTAGAAGAAGCTAAAAAACGATTGTCGTTAGTCCAAAGTGGTACTCGTTCTGAGGAAATCGACCAACGCCAAGCTGCTGTTAATGAAGCAAAAGCCGGATTAGTACTTTTGGAAGATGGCACTCGTTCCGAGGAAATTGTTCAGCGTCAAGCAGTAGTTGCATCTGCTGAAGCTCAATTGAAGGGTGTGCAAGTACAGTTGGAAGATACAATTATTCGCGCTCCTCTTTCGGGAATTGTTACCCAAAAGTATGCTGATCCTGGCGCGTTTGTCACACCTACAACTTCTGCTTCTGCTAGTGCATCGGCAACTTCTAGTTCAATTGTCGCTGTAGCACGCGGGTTAGAAATATTAGCTCAAGTTACCGAAGCCGATCTTGGCAGAATTAAACCGGGACAGCAGGTGGAAATTGTCGCTGATGCCTATCCCGATCAAGTTTTTAAAGGTCATGTACGCCTGATTGCTCCCGAAGCAGTGGTGGAACAAGGTGTGACATCTTTCCAGGTGCGGGTTGCTCTTGATACTGGTACAGATAAATTGCGTTCTGGCTTAAATGTTGATCTGACTTTTTTGGGCGATCGCGTTAATAATGCTTTAGTATTACCAACGGTGTCAATTGTCACCGAAAAGGATAAAACTGGCGTACTTGTACCAGATGTAAATAATCAACCCCAATTCCGCGAAATTACGGTTGGGGCGCAAATCCAAAACCAAACTCAGATTTTAGCGGGAGTTAAAGAAGGCGATCGCATATTTGTTAACCTTCCCAAAGACTACAAAATCGAAAAGGCAAAAGAGAAAAAGAATAATTCGTAATTATTAAGAATTGACACTCTCAGCACTAAAGTGTCTGAGATTTTCAAGAATCAGAATCTCCATAAATACTGATCCGTAACGGCTATGGCAAATAGCCTCTAGAGAGTCCGGTCAAACCTGCTTACTTTTTATTCCGGGCTGATCAGAGTGCAATGCACCAAACCAACCATTTCGGTAAGTCGTCATTTAACTGAGAGTCCCGAAATAACTATAGCAGATTCACAGCGACTCTCACTCGCTCGTGCCGTTTCGCTCTCAGCACGCTTTGTGACTGAGTTTCCCACATCCCGCGAGGTTTTATGAATTTTTTAGAAAGTGTCCAAATGGCGGGGAAAACTCTGCTATCCAATAAACTGCGTAGCGCCCTCACGATGCTGGGTATAGTTATTGGTAACGCCTCCGTAATTGCCATGATCGGCATTGGCGAAGGTGGGCAAAAATACGTGAATAAACAGCTGGAGTCATTAGGGCCAAATGTGCTGTTTGTGATTCCAGGTAATCAAGAAACGGAGCGGATTTCCTTTGAAGTACCAAAAACTCTGGTGTTACAAGATGCGGATGCGATCGCCTCTCAAGTACCAACTGTAATTGGAGTTGCACCAGAGTTAAACAGAAGACAGGTGGTTACATACCGCAACAGAAACACGGATGTCAACATCATTGGCACAACTCCCAGCTTTCTATTGGTGCGGGATTTTGAAACTGCTAAAGGCAGATTTTTCAGTGAGGTAGATATCAAGCGAAGTAACCAAGTCGTTATTTTAGGTGCAGACTTAGCAGAAAAACTATTCGGTAATAGTAGCGCCATCGGCCAACAATTGCGGATTGGAAATACTAGCTTTCAAGTGATTGGAACGTTAATAGCCAAAGGTTCCAGTGTAGGAGCAGATTATGATCAAGCTGCCTTAATACCAATCACGACTTCCGCAAACCGACTTGTAGGAAAGAATTCTCCTTATGGTATCGCCTTAGATTATCTCGTTGCTGCTGCTCGTGATTCAGAGAGTGTGGATGCAGCAGAGTTTCAAATTACTAATTTGTTGCGTCTACGGCACAAAATTAATGGTGAAGATGATTTTACTCTGCGCTCACAAAAGGATGCTTTGCAAACTGTTGGTCAAATTACAGGTGCATTGACAATTATGTTGGCTGCGATCGCAGCTATATCGTTATTTGTCGGTGGTATTGGCATTATGAATATTATGCTTGTCTCTGTCACCGAACGCACCCAAGAAATCGGATTGAGAAAAGCGATCGGCGCAACTGAGCAGGATATTTTGCTACAGTTCATTATTGAAGCAGTGATAGTTTCCGTAGCTGGTGGTTTAGTTGGGACTGCGGTTGGTGTTAGTGGCATTCTGTTAGTGGGAGCCTTAACTCCTTTAGAAGCAAGTCTTTCTCCCGTAGCGATTACTATGGCGGTTGGTGTTTCTGGAGGTATTGGTTTATTTTTTGGTGTTGTTCCTGCACATCGCGCTGCTAAACTTGACCCAATTGTGGCTTTGAGAAGTGCTTAGTCATGGCGTGGTAAAACTTAATCTTCCCGATTAGGTTGAGGTAAAGAGATGTTTCCTAAGTAATTCACTAAATCACTTTGACTGGAGAAATCTAACAGCGCTTCAGCTAACTCTTCTAGTTGAGCGATCGATAAAGTGCGAATCTGCTGTTCTATCTCCGGCTCAATTGCACCAAACCGACGTGTCAAAAGACGCATAATCAGTTGTAGCGCCTCCTGTTTCTTTCCTCGTTCTTCTCGCTGTTGCAATCCTTTTTGCAGAATGTCTTGGTAAATCACTGATTCTTGCATAATTTCCTCTCTAAAAAGCTGTTTAATCACATTTTTGTCAAACCGCAAACCAGCCAAAACCTGTACGCAAGCTGATATATTTTGTCGCTCGTCTGCTTCTTCAATGATATCGACACTAGCAGCAACTTGCTCTAATAAGTCTGCGGGTGAGTCGGTTCTCGCCAATGTTGCCAGTGGTAAGAGTGCAGCGTTAGCTAGCAGTGGTGTGGGATCTTCCTCCCATAAACGAATCACTCTATACGAGTGTCTGGTGTTCGTGTCTATATACTGGGTTTGAAATGCACCTTCAGAAGATGTGGCTTGTAAGAAAATCACCACCTGTTTAATCTCACACCAGTATTCCCGCTTTAATCTGGTGTAGTAATCCAGCATCCGAAAGTCAAGCGGGGTTGTGGATTTGGGTGTAGTTTGAAACTCTAAATGTAAGATTTGGTTGGCGATTTGCAGAAATGTCACCGAATCAGCGCGAATTGGTTCGAGGTTGAGTTCAGTTTTGAGTACTTGGATATCTGAGGTGTCAATTGAGAGTAACCAGCTAGCAAACTCAGCAGGGTAGTTTTCAGCAAGGTATTTGCAGGTGTTATCGTAGGCCAAGGGCGATCGCTAATTAAGTGACTGGATTTATATATTGTGGTCTAATATACCATTGCCGTACTTAAGTATGGAATTTTCAACTGTGCTGATATAACGCTAGACTGTCAGCGAAATAGAACCCCGACTTTTCTAAAAAGTCGGGGTTCTTGTTTAAAACTATGAAACTAAAATCTGACGGCTTAAAATACTCATAACCTCGTCAGGGTTAGCGGTTGGTAGTAGTTGACTCCAGTCTCCAACATTTGCATAACCAATTACCTGCAAAAAGTGTATTGTGCTAGTGACGGCTTTTGGAGAACCAATCAATAAATGTTTTATTGGTTCTCTCTGAGACGATCGCTTTTGAGCAGATTCCTTGAGGGTGGGTGTATTGAAGTCTTCACTACTCAAATACTCTTCTAACTGTACTTGAGCAAACTTTGGATTTTCTACGAACTTTTGTACTTGTGTCATTATTGTAATTGACTCCTAGAGTAGGGGTTAAAGAAAGGCGATCGCAGACTCTTCCCGGAGGGCGATCGCCTTTCTCATACTTTTGATATTATAGTATAATTTTATACAAGTCAAGTACTAATACAAAAAATGTTTACGACAAATTAACCCGTCTAAGTTGCACTGTTAGGCGGGGTGGTGGGGAAGCTATAATTCTCAGTTAAAGGGGAAAGTTGTGTAAAAAAGACTGGGAATTGGGTTTGTTGGGTTGCGCTAACATTACAACGTTGGTCATCAACATTGCAACATTAAGGAGAAACATTACAACGTTGGTCATTAACATTACAACATTAAGAAGAAACATTACAACGTTGGTCATTAACATTACAACATTAAGAAGAAACATTACAACGTTGGTCATTAACATTACAACATTAAGAAGAAACATTACAACGTTGGTCATCAACATTACAACATTTGTCACTAACATTGCGCGGTTCGCCAACAAGTCATAATAGAGAAGGTGTTACATGATACTTGCACCTGACTATGAACGAACAGCGCCTACAAGCTTATTACCAGCTGATTGAAAGTCTGCTAAATTGCCCTAATGGGGAAGAACCAGAGATTTTAGCAGCTAATACTGAATTGCTTGATGCTGGTTTTTTGCAGATGTTGGCAGCAGTAGCAGATCATTTTGCACAGCAGGGAGAAGAAAATAGAGCAAACTGGTTGAGAAACCTAGCAACATATCTCACCTCGGAAACTTCCCCCATCACCCAAGAAGATATAGAGACTTACGGGCAATTTTTACTAGAAATACTGCAAGCAACAGCAGACAGCAACGGCGATGCTGAAGTAATTTACCCATTGCTGGCTGCAAATACAGATAAACTTAATGATATTTTTGCTGAATTATTGCGTCGTTGGGCAACAAATACCCTAGCAGAAGCGGAACCAGATACAGCAACATCCATTGCCGCATACATTGGCAATTTTAGTATTCTGATTCAGCAGTTCCCCTTGGGTAGTAAAGCCAACAACATAGAAATTAGCATCGCTGGCTACGAAATCGCCCTAACTGTTTACACTCGCAGCGTTTTTCCTGAACAATGGGCAACATTACAAAATAATCTGGGGGAAGCTTACCGTAACAGAATATTAGGAGAACGAGCCGAGAATATTGAATTAGCGATTGCTGCTTATAATCAAGCACTCAAAGTTAGAACCCGCAGCGCCTTTCCTGTTGATTGGGCAGGTACGCAAAATAATCTGGGGAATGCTTATTATCAGAGAATATTAGGAGAACGAGCCGAGAATATTGAATTAGCGATCACTGCTTATAATCAAGCACTCGAAGTTTACACCCGCAGCGCTTTTCCTGAAAATTGGGTAATGACGCAAAATAATCTGGGGAATGCTTACCGTAACAGAATATTAGGAGAACGAGCCGAGAATATTGAATTAGCGATCGCTGCTTTTAATCAAGCACTCGAAGTTTACACCCGCAGCGCCTTTCCTGTTAATTGGGCAATGACGCAAAATAATCTGGGGAATGCTTACTGTAACAGAATATTAGGAGAACGAGCCGAGAATATAGAATTAGCGATCGCTGCTTATAATCAAGCACTCGAAGTATGTACCCGCAGCGCCTTTCCTGAAAATTGGGCAATGACGCAAAATAATCTGGGGGAAGCTTACCGTAACAGAATATTCGGAGAACGAGCCGAGAATATTGAATTAGCGATCGCTGCTTATAATCAAGCACTCGAAGTTAGAACCCGCAGCGCCTTTCCTGTTGATTGGGCAGGTACGCAAAATAATCTGGGGAATGCTTATTATCAGAGAATATTAGAAGAACGAGCCGAGAATATTGAATTAGCGATCACTGCTTATAATCAAGCACTCGAAGTTTACACCCGCAGCGCCTTTCCTAAAAATTGGGTAATGACGCAAAATAATCTGGGGAATGCTTACCGTAACAGAATATTAGGAGAACGAGCCGAGAATATTGAATTAGCGATCGCTGCTTATAATCAAGTACTCGAAGTATGTACCCGCAGCGCCTTTCCTGAAAATTGGGCAATGACGCAAAATAATCTGGGGAATGCTTACCGTAACAGAATATTAGGAGAACGAGCCGAGAATATTGAATTAGCGATCGCTGCTTATAATCAAG
>NZ_JBALEA010000028.1:0-24761 GCF_036917135.1 Nostoc sp.
GAGATTTCATTTCCTCAAAGCTTTATGTAGTTTGAGTCTTGGTGTATTTCACCCTGATTCAGGCTCTCAATATTTAGATGCGTTTGCCCTGGGTGGAATGTTGCTCCAGAGAGTTTGTTGGCGTTTTTGAGCCTGGGTTTTAAATGGTTCGACGATCGCTGGAATCCAGGTTTGTAAATTCAGCTTTTCTGGTTGCAAGGGACGTTCGTTTGCGCCTAAATAATGCAAATCGAGCAAGTCATTGATCAGATTAATTTCGCGGGAACACTCCTGCTGTAAGCGATCGATATAGCGTTGCGTTTGCTCTGGGTTGGAAGCTTGTCGCAGGAGTTTCAACGCCATCATAATATTGGTCGCCGGTCCTCGTAATTCCTGTGATGCAGTCCCAATAAATTCGTCTTTGAGCAAATTGGAGTGCTGAAGCTGGATAACTTTCTGATGGATCTGGACGATCGGTGCTTGCTTAGTCAATCGACTTGTAATAGCGTTAAGCAACTCATCCGTCCTAAAGGGTTTTGTTAAATAATCATCTGCGCCTAAGTCCATCCCCTGCCGAACATTTTCGCGGGTCGCTTTAGCGGTGAGGAAAATGAAAGGAATCAGCGCTGTGTCTGGATGTTGTCGTAAGCTAGATAAAACTGCATACCCATCAGCTTCGGGTAGCATCACATCGCAGAGGATCAGGTCAAAGGGGATTGTTTGAGCCAAATTAAGCCCCTGTATCCCGTCTTCTGCCCCCATCACATCAAAGCCCTCAGATTCTAAGATATCGAGTATTTCTTCGCGTAGGGATGGCTCATCTTCAATTACCAGGATCTTGGTCATGAATCTGTTCTACTAAAGCAATGGGCAAGGTTACTATGATTAGAGTACCCTGATTCACCTGACTAGTAACATTGATTACACCTTGACACCGCTCCACACATTGCTTAACAATTGCTAGCCCGATGCCCGTCCCGGCCAGATTGCCAACATTGCTACCGCGATAAAACGGGATGAATAATTTGTCTTGGTCTTCTAGAGGAATGCCAATGCCCTCATCTCGAATCGAGAAAGTTACCTGTTCAGGAGCAAAAATCAGGTCAAACATCACCCTTCCACCGTCGATAGAATATTTAATGGCATTGCAGAGCAAGTGGGTGAGTATGAGTTGCAGGACGATTGGATCGAGGCAAATTTGCTGGCTGTTGCCCTGAATCTCAAAGATAATCGGGTGTTCGCTGGTCGTTAATGTCGCAATTAATTCTTGACAGAAATTTTCTAAGTTCAGTGGTATGGGGTTGAATTTGGTCTGATGTTCCCCGGATCGGTTCATAACCAACATATCGTTGAGCAACTCAGTCATTCGCTGCACTCCACCGATGATGTGATTGTAGCGAATCTGGTTTTTTTCTGGAGTCCACTGATGAGCATAGCGTTTTAACGACTCTGTTGCTACCAAAATCACACTCAGCGGTGTCCGAAATTCATGGGAAACCATCGTGATGAATTGAGACTTGAGTCGGTGTAATTCTCTGGCTTGCTGCAAAGCTTCTTGCATGGCAGCTTCTGTTCGTTTGCGATCGCTAATATCTCGCAAAATACAGACTGTTCCTCCCTCCGGTAACAATGTGATTGACAGTTCTTGGTCAAAAGGTTGACTATTGCATTTATGACCAACAGTCTCTCCTCGCCAAAATCTTCGTTGCTGTAGGCTTCGCTCAATTTCGGCGCTCAGGCGGGCTTGTTGAGTAGGGTCATAATGAATTGTCCAATTGGTTTGTAGCAGTAGACTGGAATCTTTGTAACCGTAGATTTTGGCATAGGCTTCGTTGACATAGACATAGTTCCATTGGGTGTCTAAAATAGCAATTCCTTCACTCGATGCGGCGATCGCTACTGACTGTTGATGCATTACCTGTTGCATTTGCGATCGCTCGATTGCATAGCGAATGGAGCGAATCACGGCATGGGTGTTAATTTGCCCTTTAACGAGATAATCTTGTGCCCCTTGCCGCACTGCCTCTAAAGCGATCGCTTCGTCTTTGAGGCTGGTGAGTACGACAATCGGCAAGGTTGGAGCCGCCGCATGGAGTTGGGTGATTGTCTCTAAGCCATGAGCATCGGGTAGGGAGAGATCGGATAGAATCACATTAAAGCTGTGGCAATGGAGTTGTTCGAGGGCTAGTCTCAGTTTTTCTACGACTGTAACTTTCCAGCTAGTTTGATCTGCGTTTTCCAGAAATTCTTGTAAGAGATCTGCATCTTCTAGGCTATCTTCAATTAACAGAATTTGTAGAGAATCATTCTTCATCATGAGTTCTACTTAAAAGTGATGCCAAAACCAATCCTAAAATCAACGCCAGAGGTTAACTATAGCCTACGATGGAAGTTTGGGAAGCTTCACAGCCACCAGCCAAAAAAATTCAATCGAACGAATCACCTTAGCAAATTCTTCTAAGCTCACAGGTTTGGTAACATAGCAGTTGGCATTGAGTGCGTAAGTTCGCAAAATATCTTCATCAGCCCCAGAGGTTGTTAAAACCACAACCGGAATCAACTTCAGATCGGGATCGGCTTTGAGTTCGGCTAAGACTTCTCGACCATCTTTTCTAGGTAGATTCAAATCCAGTAAAATCAAATCTGGACGAGGTGCATTGGCATAATCGCCCTGCTGCCGTAAAAGTTTTAAGGCTTCAACCCCATCCTCTACCACATGAATTCGGTTGAGAACTTTGGCATCGCCCAGGATTTCCACCGTTAAATCGGCATCCTCTGGTGAATCCTCGACTAAAAGGATTTCAATGGGTTCAATCGGGTGAGAGTCTTTGCTCATTGGGAGGTTTCTTGATCTACTGGCATTGTAAACCAGAAAACACATCCTTTCCCTGGCTCTGATTCCATCCAGATTTTTCCGTGGTGACGCTCAACAATTTTTTTGCAAATGGCTAAACCCAGCCCTGTGCCAGAATATTGGCGACGGGTATGTAAGCGCTGAAAGATGATAAAGATGCGCTCTGCATATTGGGCTTCAATCCCAATCCCATTATCGCGCACTGCAAATCGCCATTGGTTGTCTTGTTGGGTCGCAGTGATGTGAATTTGGGGTGGCTCTTCTTGTCGATATTTAATTGCGTTACTAATTAAATTTTGTAACAAGCGGCTGAATTGTTCTTTGTCGGCTTTGATCGGCGGGAGGCGATCGTGCGTGATGGTGGCGTGGCTTTCGGCGATCGCAACATCGAGTGTGTGAATTACTTGGTCAACTACCTGATTGCAATCGGTCGAAACTAATCGAAAATCGCAACGACCAACTCTGGAATATGATAGCAAGTCTTCAATTAGTGCCTGCATTCGAGATGCAGCATTCACAATATAGGTGATGTATTTATCGGCTTTCTCATCTAACTGCTTTTGATATTTCTGTGCCAATAGTTCGGTATAGCTGACAATCACCCGCAAGGGTTCTTGTAGGTCATGGGAAGCGACATAGGCAAACTGCTCTAACTCTTGATTAGATCGTTGCAGTTCAGTTTCGGCTTGCTGGCGCTGCTCGACTTCATTTTGCAGTTGTCGAATCGTTTTCGTTAGCTCTTCAGTGCGTTGAGCCACTCTTGTTTCTAGTGCTTGATTGAGTTGTTCAAGGGTCTGATTTGCAGTTTCTAATTGAGCCGGACTAGGTAATGCCAAAGCCTTAGGAGTCAACTGAATTAGTGCCAGCACTGTATAGAGAGAGACGAGCGCTGTCACTGCTTTCATTCCTCCTGTGAGCCAGTATGTTGGATGCCACAGCGTCCAGATTTCTAGAAGATGAGTGGTTCCACAACAAACAATGAAGGCTCCAAAAAGCCAAAAAGCCCCACGAAAAGGGATATCTGAGCGTTTATAAGACAAGTAAATCAGAAAAATGGGAATGGAATAGTAAGCCAGGGCAATTAACGCATCTGACATTCCATGCAGCCAAACTAACCCTGACTGCCAAAGGTAGCAATGTCCATGCGGTATATAGTCGGATGAAAAAAATGCTTGTAAAAATGCTTTCATCTCTTTTTGAGCTATTAGCTCAGGTTATGTGTGGTCTATGAGTAAAGGAGAACGAAGAATACTTATGAGTCACCATAATCTTATTTCATTCTTATTCCCAGACTGATCCGCACTGTTGAGCAATGCTTTACAGTATTTTTTTTAATTAACCAGACCCGACACTCAGTATCAATTATTGTGGCTTAACCATCAGAAAAGGTCTGTAATTGCTCATCTTTTCACCCACTCTGGCGATTTATACTGAGACTACTAATAGCACCCTAGAAAAATTACTGAGATCGAGATGAGTAAGTTCAGTAAAAGCGTAGAGCTACAGATGACACCCTTCTTTGAGGTCATTGATTGCTAAAAGGATTACTGACTTCAGGATGAGCGAGTTCATTAAACGCGTAGAGCTACTAATTACGAAGTTCCTTGGGGGCATTAAATTAGAGAAACAAGCGGACTGAAAAGTAGAAAGGTTGAGAGCATCGCACTCAATTCATCTCATACATCAGCCATCTCTGGAACACCATTAAACATCTATTCAGTTAACTTGAGGAATTCATTATGCGTCATATTGTACTACTCTCGGCAATGATTCTTGGTAGCACGTTTGCATTCAGTTCTGTTGCTCAAGCAGGGAGTACCGATGTTCATTTTAATGGAACTGTCGCTTCCTCCTGCACATTTAGCAATGTCCAGAATGGCACATTAGGATTAGACGCTGCCGGTACAACTCTCAGCAGTCTGCCAACCAGTAGTGGCACATCAGGTCATGCCACACTCACCTGTAATAACCTTCTGGCAACCCTCTCGGCATCTGTACCCCAACAAGCCACTGCACCCACTGGCTATGACCATGCTACAGCCATAAAGACGGTTGCAGTTACAGGCACAGGCGCAAACGTTGTTGCCATTGTCGTACCCACTGTTCCTGTACCTGTGCCCCTGCCAGGTGCCACCAATTTGACTGTGAATATGACAACCACAACCGTTGGTCTAATCCCCAGTGGTATCTACGATATGTTTGTGACGTTGACAGTCACCCCTTAATGAAGCGACGTGCAAAGATACAGATGCAGGAATCATAGCTAATTTGCTTACTTCCTGCATTGCCCTCCTCATAATTTTTTCTTTGCTTCTAATCGTTATATTTATTTCCAAAGCCAGGATTGCTCATCATGTTCTCCCATGTTCAAAAGTCGGCTTTATCCATGACTTTGAAAGCCATTCAACTGAGTGGCTGGTTACTATCAGCCGCTTTTTTAGTCAATGGTGCTGCTTGGGCAAATCTGGGGGCATCCCCTATGGTGATTGAAGCCCAGGCAAATCGGGGACAGGTAAAAGCGGTGCTTAACGTGATCAACTCTGGGGATACGCCGTTGCGGGCGAGGGTTTATACGGAGCCATTCACTTACAGCCGCGATCGCGGGTTCCAAACAATACCCTCTGATTCAAGCTATCTGGGTTCTTATATACAGTTTTCTCCCAGAGAATTGATTGTGCCACCCAGAACTAGCCGTCGGGTTCGCATGGTGGCTCAACTTTCTCCTAGCCTACCGAATGGTGAATACCGGGCAGTCATCTTTACAGAAGCCTTGAATGAGTCAACAGACACAACCGGACGGAAAGTTGGCATTATCACTCGAGTCGGTACGACTGTTTACGTCCGCAAGGGGGATACAGCGCCGAACTTAGTTGTCGATCATGCCAGTTTCAATGCCAAGCAAAACCATCTCGAACTATTCGTCAAAAATATAGGCAATGCATCTGTGCGCCCAATGGTTCGCTGGTCGTTGAAGCAAGCAAATAAAGTATTTCGGAGTGGAGAGTTGGCACCTACTGCCATCATTGCTCTAGGCGATCGTAATTTAGCTTTAGCCGTTTCAGAAAAAGATCCATCGCCCTTACGCCCTGGTAACTACCAACTAAGTGGACAGTTGCTCTGGGGTGAGGACAACGCTCAGACAGTGCCATTTTCGGTGGATTTCATAGTACCTGCAAAGTAGGAACTGCACAATCAATAATTTTTAGGACTTACGCACTCGTGAGGAAAAACTAAGCCTTTGCGATTACTTCTCTACGAGACGCTCCGCGTAGCTTGCTTCTCCGAAGGAGTACGCTTTGCTTGTAATAACGTAAAATCGTTGTCCGTGCGTAAGTCCTACTTTTATCGAACAGAATTGATTACACAACGCCATTGCAAATGAAGCTTCCCCGCAGGGGTACGCTTCATTTGCAATGACTGTAAATATTCTTGTCCAACTACTTACGACGATGACTGGCGGACTGTATAGGGTCTCAACAGATTGCCAACTAATTTGCATAAAGCTACAAGCCACCGAGAAGGCCTGAGGAAGGCTGATTTTGCCTGCTGATTTTAACTCGACTTACCTCTCTCTATGTTCCCAACAATTCCCCCACCCGCCATCGTCCATTCAATTCCCCACAACATTTCTAATGATAAATCTCCAAAGGCGATCGGCATCTTTAGCAGTACTCCTGAATCTATTGATAAAAAACGGATTGCTTTAAGTCCATCAGCACCTGACGATCAACAACAGGATCGATCGAGTGCTGATGCACAATCAAGTGTTAAATCAGATGCAAAACTACTGGGACAACCGTTATCCATTAATTTACAAGATATAGAGTTTCTAGTTACAGAACCATCTGTGCATATTCCGGCAACGGAGCCTGAGACTGTCCCAAAGGTTGTACCTGAGTCTTTGGATTCCGAAAAGGCGAGTCCGGTTGAACCTGTGCCTGTTGCGCCTACGGTTTCAGCAAATTCTGCTACTTTGCCAACAAGTGATGCGAATATACAGACACCGGAATCGAATCTGTCTCCCATTGCTCAAGTGCCGGAGGGCTTTACAGTGTTTCCGGTGGGTATCAACATTGGCGGGCGCAACGTCAATGCCGGGGTTTCTGTTCGGGGGCAGGAAAATGGCTCGAAAGCGCTTGATCTAGAACATTGGTTGTTGCCTTATGATGCCGTGGTGCAAGCGCTGAAATTAAGCACAAAAGTTTTACCCGACAATCAAATCGAATTACGATCGCCCAGTCTTGCTGTTCGTATCGATCCTGCCAAACTCCACACCGATCCAAAATTGGGTCTGGTTTTTTCAGTGGGGGAGGTGCGATCGCTATTTGGAGTTCAGGTTGACTTTGATCTCAAAGAGTACGCGATTGTGTTTGACGCACCCTGGCTGACGGCATCGGGACAAAGCTCATCACTGGAAGAAGCTCCTGTGCAGCTTGAAGGGCTACCCCGAATTGCATCGCCAGATATTTCTCTGGCTGCAATCGAACAAGGAGTCAGCGTCAGTGGTGGAGATTCAAGCCCAACTGCTTTCCGAGGAGATTTGACTGCGGTGGGTAGCATTTTGGGCGGCAGTTGGTTTGTGCGGGCAGACCAGCCCAAACTATTTAGTTCCAATAGCTGGCGGATTACAGATGCGCTGTTTCAACGCCAGACCGATGCTAATGATTATTTTGTGGGTACTCAGCCCCCCTTCTGGCAGAACCTCAGCCCTAACGACTATGTAGGCTTTACCTTCATTCAGCGTCAGGGCTACACACCACCGCCGCAATTTTATGGCGAAAGCGATCCGCGCCAACGCCTGCAAGCAGCACAGGTTGGACGAACGGTGTCTGGGCAAGCAGAACCAGGAACTTTAGTGCGACTCGTAAAGGGGTTTAGCGATCGCATCATTGCCGAAACCCTGGTGGATTCCTCTGGCGTGTATCGGTTTGAGGATGTCAAATTGGAAACCCCAGCGCTGGGCGGCTACTACCAGGTCTTCCTCTATCCCAAAGGACAATTAACTGCCCAACCAGAAATTCGAGACGCGACGTTTTCCAATTTGCCCGGTCAACTTCCTGCTGGTGCTGCCGCGTTGATCGTTTCCGGTGGAGTGGGTCGAGATTACAGCAAACAGGATAATAACCTCTTTGGCGATTTTTCCACATTTCGGGGTGGCATTGCTCAACGATGGGGTGTCTCGAATAGCCTGACGCTAGGCGCAGGTACTGTCTACGATCGGTCTTTGAGAGGACTAGCCGAACTCTTCTGGCAGCCAGAAAACGTCCCCTTAAAGGCAGCAGTTTCAGTCCTAAGCGGCAGCGATAATTCAGCATGGGACATCAATGCAGATGTCAGTTACGACCCATCGCAAAACTTCAGTGCCAGGTTCACCCACGATCGCTTTTCCAGCCGATTAGGTGTCTACTGGCAACTGGCTCAAGGCATCACCTTACTGGGCAACACCAATAGTAATGATGCCACCTCGGGAGGCATTCAACTCAACTTCAGTGGCAGAAATTCTTTTACTTTTGCCCGCCTTACCTTTGACACCAAAAGTCACCTGCGCTGGAATCTGATTCAACGGTTGGGAAAAGTTGAACTGAACTCTGTCGGCAATGAAATCAGTTCCCAATCGGCGCTAAGTTTTTACCTGGGAAAGCACAGCGATTTTACAACTGGACATTCCTTTGTTCTCGGCTACGACACCTACAACCAAAATAGCAATGACGATCTAGTTAATCTCGCTTGGCGCTATCGCTCAAAAGAACGTTCCATTGATGGCACGCTGTTATGGGAAGCCCAATTAGGCTATGGTATTGGCTCGCGGGGTTCTGGCGTACTTGCCTCTGTGGGCACTACAATCATCCCTGGTGTAATGTTCCGCGCACGCTATCAGGGCGTATCAGTGACAACAGGCGAATCGACTTTTGGTATCGAGTTAGTATCGGGGCTGAATCTTCAAGGTGGTATCACTCCTAGCGATCGTCATGCCAACTATTTACGGACTCAGGGTGGTATTATGGTGCAGCCGTTCTTTGATCGCAATAATAACGGCCAACGCGATGCAGGCGAAGATTTTTACACAGATCCCAATCTGGTGACGATCAATAACCAAACGGTTCAAGCTACTAGGGCACAGGTTGACCGCGATCGCATCCTGCTACGTTTGCTGCCCAACACCTATCGTCTGGATCTGGATGCAGCAGGGCTGCCCCCCGATTGGCAGGCAGTAACCAATGCTTATGCAGTTAAGGTTGTGGCTGGCAGCTATACTCCTGTGCTAGTTCCCCTCATCCCTGCCTATTCGCTCTCAGGCATTGTCACAGATAGCCAGGGAACCCCATTGAGTGGTGTCCGAGTCGAAGCAATTCAGGTTGGCTCCGGCTCCGGCATGGATTCCGGGCAGAGGCTCCTGTCGGTTACAAATGATGCCGGGGTCTACTTTATAGAACACCTGCGGCAAAGTAGTTATACGTTACAGGTGAATGGCAAATCCATTCAACCGAGTGCAATCAAGCTAACCGAAACGTCTCCACCCTTTCAAGAACTCAATTTGAAATCACAGAGAGCGAAGAGGAACTAAAAAAACGGTAACTGGATCAATAGACCCCACATTCCGCACTTCAACAAGTAGCATAAATAAACCTTGCTCAAATTGATTCCCCCTGGAGCTTAGTTTACGAGGGACGGGGAAAGGAACTTGAGGGTCATGCCATCGCTCTCGCTTTGGGCGTAGCTAGAGTGCAAAATCAGATACCTCAAATTATTAGTGTCGGTGATGGGTTTTTATGTTTGAACAACAAAGAGAAGATTTACAGCTTCATGTTAAACAGTTAGCAACAGAAGCTTTACAAAAATCAGATCCCTCGGCATGGTTTGAAGTTTTATATTCCAAAGCCAAAGGGGACACAGCACAAATTCCTTGGGCTAAGTTAACTTCTCATCCTTATCTACAAGATTGGTTGACGAATCATGAACCGTTCGCTTCTGGGCAAAAGGCGCTAGTCATTGGTTGTGGTTTGGGAGATGATGCCGAAGCTTTAGCTCATCGAGGGTTTGAAGTAACTGCCTTTGATATTTCACCGACAGCGATCGCTTGGTGTCAAGAGCGATTTCCAGATTCAACTGTCAACTATGTAGTTGCAGATTTATTAGCAATTCCCCCACAATGGCATCAAGCCTTTAACTTTATTTTTGAATGTCGTAATATTCAATCTCTGCCGTTGAATGTGCGTTCTTTGGTTATTTCTTCAGTTACCTCGCTTGTTGCTCCTGGTGGCACACTTTTGCTGATTACTCGTGTTCGAGACACAGAAGTTGAACCGGATGGCCCACCTTGGCCATTATCAGACTCGGAACTCAAACAGTTTGAAAGTTTGGGATTACACCAAGTAGAACAACTGATGTTTTCAGAGTCTGAGCCTCTTGACATTAAGCAAGTGCGGATTGAATATCAAAGGCATAATTCTTTGACAGGTGTATTGACTTTCAGTTCTGGGGGATAATCAGCTAGTCGGCACGCTCCCCGTAATACCCTTGGAACCAAATCAGCTAAACCTATTTGCATCTGTAACGCCCACACCAGCACTTTTGACAGAGGGGCTGGTGATGAGCCAGGATGCTTTGGTGCGCTGGAAAGCGCAAATTTTGGATTATCAGCAACGGGTGAGGCAGAGCAAACCACCAGAGCAGGTTTCACTGTTTGACCTCGCATCTAACCACTGCGAACCAGACCGGATTGATCCGTTGCAGTTACAGGTGCGTAGGCGTAGCCCGCCGCAGGCATCGCTCTCGTTTTGGAGGATGCCAGCAGACAGCCCCGGCGATGCGTGTCTTTACTTTGTTGTTGACTCGGCGGCGGGCTTAATTTTGTATGTGGGGGAAACTTGCAGAAGTAATAAACGCTGGAAAGGGATTCACGCCTGCAAAGATTACATAGCCAGTTACCAGGATTTACATTATCGCTATGGGTTGCAAACAGCAGTTAACATCGCTTTTTGGTGGGATGCACCCACAGACCGACGCTCACGGCAGGAATTGGAGTTGAGTCTGATTTTGAAGTGGTGATCGCCGTTTAATAAAGAAAACTGGGAGCGTTGGGGACAACCGTTTAAGTAGGGTGTTTTCTTAGAGGATTGGGGAGAATCACGTGTTTAACTAGTTACGCATGACCAGAAGGTAAATGTGATCTTGTATTCAAACGATCGCGTAAGCGCGTCTCGTAGAGAGAAAAAGGTAGCGTTCGCAGTAGTTCATAAGAAAACTCAAGCGATAAAATGATCGAAAGCGAAGGCGATCGCTACCATCTTCCATAGTGTCTCCCTCCGTAGAACCCTCTTCCATAGTGTCTCCCTCCGTAGAACCCTCTTCCAAATCCGAAGTTAATGCCAAAAGTAGGATAGGGCGACCCATAGATGGCATAAGGGTTGTAGACGTAAGGGTAAGGAGGTGCTGTATAATAACCATCTTCGTTACAAACAGTAGCAGTATGTTGTACAATTGTTTTCGGTACAACAGTCTCTTGACCAGCATAAGGTAGATTAAAGTACCCATCCTCAAAACCACGGGCAAATTCACCTCCCACAGACCGAGGTTTATAAGCAACTCTATTCCGAGCAATTTGTTCTCCTTCTCGATAACCATCTGCATAAGCATGGGGATGATCCGCCGCCGATTCTTTGATCACCCTGTTGTAAGTAACAGGATAACAGGAAACAATAGGATCAGCTTTAGCGGCTTGGGTAAAAAGTAAAGATGTTGAGCCAGCGATGAAGCTGAATATTGCAGCAACAACTATTTTATTCACAGCCTTTAACCTCATTTATGCTTAATGCTCTAAGCCCTTTAACTTTAATTATAAAACCTGAATCCTTGCGGTGACATGAGCCAAAAATCATAAATACCCTGTCAACACCCTAGCCTAAAGGCCCTTGTCATTACCAACATTTTTTCAAAGATTGGGTTGTATACATACAGCCAAAAACTGCTGGTTGATTCTAAGCTTGTCGGTTTTCACTAATTACTTCTCCTTACCACACAACGATTTTATCGGCTTATCTCTCCTTAAAATCATGTATCTTGCATAGCCTGCCGCCTTCGGCATCGCCCTAGCATCTGCGGAAAGATTCTTGGAGGAAAAGCCAGCTTCAAGAGCGATCTCTTATTCCAAAGCAGTACACTGGTACTATGAAAATCCACCAGTGCGATCGCCTCGGTTCATAAATGCTGCTTACGCGTGTGGTGGATACACGGTGAGATGGATACTATTTTATGTGCGATGCCTGCCTGCGGCGGTAAACCGCTCTATTAACTATTAAGTGCTTATGAACAATGAACAAAACTAATTCAGAAATTCTAGAACAGTTTCGTACAGCAGCAGATGGTTTACTCATGATGAGTGAGAGTGACTATATCGAACCGAGTGCTGATATTGGGAGCGGTGAGAGTATTGGCTATTTTTTGCGGAATATTGCAAGTACGATAAATTACGATAATTTCAGTGATTTACCGAAGGCAGAGCGGTATTTAGAAGATTGGGAAATGGAGAAGTTAGCTGATGCTGCCAAGGTGTTAGGGGGGCAGTATTGGCTAGTTTTAACTTGATTTTTTATAGTGGGATGCGGGTTGGTGAAGTTGGTCGGGTGACAGTTCCAGGTGACGAACGGGGTAAACCCAAGGAAGATTATCCGGGGTTATATTGGCACAACTTTAAATGGCAGTTTGACCCAACGCCAGAGGATAGACAACGGGGGTACTACACAATTAAGTTTTAGGGTAAGGGTGGGAAGTACCGGGAGATTGGGTTAGACCACGAGACTTCTAAGTTGCTTAAAAAATATCGGGGTATGGCTAGTGATAAGATGCCAGTGTTTGCCAATGTGTCACCTGACCCAGCTAAAAGGGGATTACCATTGAGCGATCGGGTGATTAAAAGATTGATTCAGGATATCTCCGAAGTGGCGAAGGTGAAGTTTTCGTGTCACTGGCTAAGGCATTCTCATGCAAGGAGGTTTGACTGTCTTCTCCAGCGAATCGGAATACACCCGACTGATGCGTAGGCATAGCCCGCCGCAGGCATCACTCAAGGATTGGATCTGTTGACACTCCTGGGGTAGGTAGTTGAAGGACTTCAGGTGTTGTAACCCAATGGTATACTCGCCATCCCACATTCTCACGCTGCAACTAAAGTCATTCACTGCGCTGACAATTGCCCAACAGCCACCCTTGCCGATTAATTACTTATACAAAAAAGATAAGGGATTGCTCATATTTTCAGCAAAACCAAGAATCCCGCGATCGCGATGTTCGTAAATTAACTGACCTTGGGAATCAAATAGAAAAGTGCCTCCCCGTTGTGTCAAATAAGATGAATCTGGTACATAAATATTCCAGTTTCTCAAAACTTCAGTCATGTTTCGCAGGCGCAGGGTTGCTAATTCAAATGGGCGCTGAAAACCTTTTCCTCCAGCCGCTTTGAAAAACAAACCTTTTATTGGTGGTAAAGGTGTATTCTTGATAACTTCCTCATCAGCAATTAATTGAGGTGCTTTTTTATCACCTTTGTAACCCCGAAAAACTTCCTTAAGAGTTCCAGGACTACGAATTCCTGCACACATTAAGATTAAATTAAGCCAAGCTTTTTGTGAACTTGATAGCAAAGGAAATTGTATAGATAAGCCGCGATAAAGCCGTAAAAGCTCGTGAATTTCAGCCTTTGCATCCACAAATAACCATTCTTGAGGAAAGCCAGTATATTCACAAAACTTGATCCCAGAATTGCGATCTCCAATTCCAATAGCACGAATTGTGATTCCTTTGGCTTCAATCTCTTCAAATTCTTTTCGCAGCCACCAAGCATATTCTAAGTTATCAAAATCTCCCAACTGCGACCAAATAAGCACGAGCAACTTTGAAGTATTAGAGCAACCATCTAAAACGGGTTTAATCTCTCCATCACTAACTCGCAAGCGTTGAGTTTGACTCAAAATTGAGTAAGTATATGGAGAATTGATGGGTGTTTCAGTATTCATGTACATGAAGGCAACAGTCTTTAAATAAAATTTTAGATGGATTCGGACAGCAACCCTGACATATCTAATACTCGTCCTCACCAAATATTACATTGTTCTGACATTTGCCTCTGTGTACTATCATCAGACCAAATACTATCAAAAGTTAATCTCCATCATACCAGTTGAACTTGAATGTTAACCAGTTCTTCAGCATATTCAGGTTCAATTGCTGCTGCCGTCCATTCAATAAAACATATAGTTTCATCTGTCACACTTTCAACAGCTTCTTTATAAGCGCTATTACAAAATGTTCTAATCCTCGCTAAATTGGAAGCTATATGTCCTAAGCGAGTTGATGTATTTTCACTTAGAAAATGTACTTGTTTTTTATCTAAACTCTGGTTCATATCCCCCAATTAGCTCCTGAGTTATTTTTTTAACACGTTCTTTAATCGCTGGGTCTTGAATTAACATTGAACGATTATTTTGACGCTTGACGAATGTTAATAATCGATTCATAAGCTATCGATTGGTCAAAGGGAGTCCAATCCGCACCCCAGATATCTCGCTGTCTAATACCGTCTTCAAGCAATGCTGCTTCACAGAAAGCGTGTTTCTCCCCTCCTCCAGCTAAAATCCCTCTTTCTATATCTACTGCCACTTTAAAGTGCAGGAAGTTGTGACACTGGTACGGTGTAAACCTGATGATTTTCGATGCGGTGATGTCCTTTTTCTATCCGTTGACTCATACTCACATCAACATCTTTAAATCCATTGGACTGGGCTATTTCAAACCAATTCTTTACTTGCTGGTGCAGTGTAGCATGATTATCTTTCAAGCTCAAAAAGTTATGTCACAAATTGAAATCGTCGAAATCATTGAACAGATAAAACAAAAGATTGAAGTTGACGCTAATGGTCAAGCGAAAGCTAGCCTTCGGGCAACTGCAAGACTTGCTGGGGTTAGTGATAAAGCTATCGGTAAAGTATTAGAGAGCGCGAACCTGGAACCCTCCAAACTGGCTCAAATGCTTATGCAACAAAGCTTTGATGCCGCGAACCTAACTGACTGGAGAACCAGTGGTATCCCCGACACAGCGATCGCAATCATCCTAGAGTACTACGCTTACGAGGCTGGGCGATACTGCACTAAATAAGCCAGGAAGAGACACGCGCCTTCTTCCTCTACCCGCAACTATACTTTCACTAAAAACTATACCTATCAAGCGTTTCGGTCTTGTTTTAAGTATTTTGTCTGTTTGTTAAGAAAGATGCGGGTAATGGATAGCATCTTTGGGAGAGGGGCTGGAGGTGAGGGAAAAGATTTAAGCTCTCATTGGGATGCTCCCGTGATTTTATCGTCAAAACACACTACCTATTGTTTTTGTATTTTTAACTCACATTCTTGAAAAATATAATTAACCGCAGCAAATAACTTATCTAAATCTTGAATTACATACAAATTTTTATTTCGGGTAAATACATCAGCAATCAATTTTCCAAATTGCCATATTTTCCCGTTAGAAACAATCCCAAAAACATTGCTGCCAAAATCATCATTAATTCGCTGTACTGCAATCATTTCAGCTAAACACTGACCCCAACCTTCTTCAAATTTGTCCTGTTTAGCTTCAACCGTTAAAAAATAAGGCTTATCAAAAACAATCGTACCCAGAGGGTTTCGCTGTGTCACCGTATAATCTGGAATCCCTGATAAATCTTCATCGTAAGCTAATGTTTCATGACTCCAAAGTGTTAATTTACTTCGGTAATTTTTCCATACTTCTTTCAATACTGGATAGATGAGATTTTCACAAATAGCATCTTCAGAATTATCAATAACTCCATCGGTAAATAGCAAATCTAATTCTTCTTTAAAAGATTCTTTAGCCGGAAATTCTACTTCTAGCATAAAATTAGATTGCACGTACTTAATTTGAAATTTTTTAATTACTGCACTAATAGTTTTATAATTACTAAATGCCATTTTAATTTACCTTGTTGTGAAAACACTATTACCACCTAAACACAGGTAATATAACGGAATATTTTCAGTATTCCCATTATTAAGCTAGCATCTCAAAACTATACAGCAGTTAAAACGTCCAGTCATTATTGTCAGTCGGGCTTTAAGCTTATTGCGTTTGCGAGGAACGCTTTCTGAGGAAGCGATCGCCCAACTGAACCAAGCACTGTTGATTGCTCTTGATCTGCCAGGGCAAGATGATAAAATACTCTTGGATTTAGATTAACCCCTTCACCTCACCAACTGCGCGACAGAATTAAAAAATTGACGACACAACCCCTTTGTGACTAAAACTGTTGTCAACAAGTTAGCGAAAGCCACCATGAACATAATCAAAATTTCGTAAGATACAGCATCCAGAGGTTTCACGCCAGCTAATAACTGCCCAGTGGTAATTCCTGGTATTGCCACCATCCCGATAAGGATCATTTGATTGAGAGTGGGAATCAATGCGGCTCTGATGGCCTCTTTGCGATACTGGCTAACTGCTTGCTGTGGAGTTGCACCTAAGCTCAAGTGGGTTTCGATTTCGAGATGGCTGGAATTAATGGTGCTGACAAGGCGATCGCCTGCGATCGCAGCTGCATTAGTAGCATTACCTAAGACTATCCCTACCAGGGGAATTATATACTGTGCTTCATACCATCTTTCTGGTTGAATGATCAAGAAGTTGGTATAAAACACTGTCAGGGTGGTACTAATTAAAATTGCACCCCACACCAAAGGCAACACCCGAGGAATTTTTTGGCTGATCCGATTTCGTGCGACAATCGCCGTAATTGTCAGCATGATTGCTAATATCGCCAAAACTGCCCCAGCATTGTCTAAAGCGAAGATGAAATCTAAAATGTATCCCAATACAAGAAGTTGTAAAATGGTTCTCCCAGTCGCAAGGGCTAAGTTTAACTCTAGTCCTAATTTTTCCCAGGCAGATAAACCAATGGCGATCGCCATCAATCCCACAGCAATAGCTAAATCCACGAAATCCAGCTTGATCAGATCCTGCATGGCTTCTCTATGTCCTGGTATCTTTTTTTCAAAGCAGCCCACACAAGAGGAACTTTGATCCGATGTGTTGGATCTTGGTTGATATATATCACCTTTATCAATTCAAAATTCCAAATGGTACGACCTTAACATGGCAAACAACTAATGTGCCTACTATCTGTAAATTAACTGTGCGGTAGTTCACCACCCCACAATTTAAGTAAAAACCCTAATAGATGCGTATCTTGGGCGATAGTCTTTTAGTAGCTTCTTTTTGATTAACAATTCAATCAGCAAAAATTGACTGTTGAAGTGCATCCTTTGTATCTCCCGATAAAATGAGAACTCATGATCCAAAGTGTAAATCCTATTCCCGCCTTTGATATCAAGCAGCAATACACCACCATCGAAGCAGAAGTAAGTGCAGCCGTCTTAGAGGTTCTGGCTTCTGGGCGCTATATCGGCGGTCCCTTAGTCGAAGGCTTTGAACAACAGTTTGCCGCTTACAATACTGTTACTGAATGTGTGGCTTGTAATTCTGGTACTGATGCGCTCTACTTAGCGTTACGAGTCTTAGAAATTGGTGCAGGCGATGAAGTGATTACAACGCCTTTCACCTTTATTGCTACATCTGAAGTGATTAGCGCCGTAGGTGCAAAGCCTGTTTTCGTTGATATTGACGCTACTACGTTTAATTTGGACATTGAGCAAGTCGCGGCGGCCATTACACCCAAAACTAAAGCGATTATCCCGGTTCATCTATTTGGACAACCCGTGGATATGACATCATTGATGGCGATCGCTCAGTCTCACAATTTGTCAATAATTGAAGATTGCGCTCAGTCTACAGGGGCAATTTGGGCTGATCAAAAAGTCGGAAGTATTGGACATATTGGTTGCTTTAGTTTCTACCCTACCAAAAATCTTGGTGGTTGTGGTGATGGCGGTGCAATCACGACTAATGATCCGGCGATCGCCACTAAACTGCGAATCCTACGAGATCATGGCAGTAGAATTAGATATTTACATGAAGAAATTGGCGTAAATAGTCGCTTGGATGCTCTCCAAGCAGCTATTTTGCAGATTAAACTGCGTTATTTAGATATTTGGAATGATCGGCGGCGAGATATCGCCAATTATTACTACAAGTACCTGTGTCAAGTTCCGGGGATACTTCCACCGCAAGAATTACCTGGCGGTATTGGGGTATGGAATCAATATACTATTCGCATATCAGGCGAAGGGCGAAATGGTTCTAGCGCCAAATATCGAGATTGGGTGCGTAGTCAATTGCAAGAACAAGGTGTGAGTTCAATGATTTACTATCCCCACCCTTTACATTTGCAGCCAGTTTATCAAAGTCTGGGCTATCAAATTGGCGACTTACCAATAGCCGAGCAAGCTTGTCATGAAGTCATATCCTTGCCCATGTTCCCAGAACTAACGGAACAGCAGCAAGAGCAGGTGATTTATGCGTTGAAAGAAGTTATGAGTTAGAAGTTAGGAGTTAGAAGTTTTGGATAAATAAGTTTCTTCAACTCATCACTCCTAACTCATCACTCCTAACTCATCACTCCTAACTCATCACTCTTAACTCATTACTGCATTTGCAGTCGCTAAGGCTTCTACTAAGCAACGCACAGCAGCAATCATTGCTATTTCGCTATTGAGTTGGTTGATGGCAGAACCAACACCAACACCAGCAGCACCAGCAGCGATCGCTAATGGTGCGGTAACGTTAGAAATACCTGAGGCACACAATACTGGCACTGACACCACACGGGAAATCTCAAAAGCTGCTGCCAAGGTGGGGGCAGCTTTTTCAATTAATCCTAAAGTTCCGGGGTGAACTGGGTTACTGCTAGTACCGCCTTCGGTTTGGATAATGTCCGCTCCAGCTTTCACCAGTTCTTCTGCTAACTGCACCTGTTGATCTAGTTCCAGGATGTGAGGAACGGTGACAGATAAAGTGATTTCCGGGAGAAGAGCGCGGGTTTGCTTAGTCAGCGCTAAGACTTCCAGAGCCTCAAAGCGTCGTCCTTGGGCATAAAAGGAATCGAAATTCCCGATTTCAATTAAATCAGCACCGGCTGCCACAGCTTGCACAAATTTCTCTGGGTCTACTGCTGAAACACAAATTGGTAAACTTGTCAAACTTTTAGCTAGCTTGACTAAAGCGCGATCGGCGGCAATATCGACAAAAGTAGCACCGCCAAATTCAGCAGCTTTGACAGTCGCAGCGACGCTAGCAGCGTCGAAGTTATTCAAGCCGCTAATCACTTTCAGGACGCGGCGGTTAGTAAATGCACGTTGGAGTGTAGAATGCATCGTCATAGTTTGGCTTTTGAAGCTACGAAAATTAGGTATATTCTACCGTCCCTCAGTTGATCCGGGGCTAAATCACTATAGTAGTTGCCAAATCTTGATAGTTTTATAATAGGCATAGGGCATTGGTAACTTCTTGCCCATGCCCCATGCCCTGTTCCCAATGCCCAAAAACTCCATCCCGCAAGTGGCGTGGAGTTTTTTTATCACTATCCTAATCAAACTCTGGAGGCCACAAATCTGCAATTGGTACTTCCCATCCTGGGAGCAGCTCGGGAACTGTTAAAATATCGCCATCACGAAGTATTATCGCCTCTTGTCCAAAGTTATAAACTTCAACAATCCGCTCATCTGGATTGAGTAAAATTCCTACCTTAGTTCCCAAACTCAGAAATTCTTGAATTTTGGCTTTCAAATCGTCTAAATTATCGCTAGGGGACTTGACCTCTACAGTCAAATCGGGAGCCAATTGAGCAAAAGACTTCGGACTGCGACGCAAGCGTTCGGCTAAAACAAATGAAGCGTCTGGTGCGCGTAAATCTGAATTAGGCAACCTGAAACCAGCACTAGAAGCTGCTGTTCGTCCCAGTTTGCGCGATGATTGCCCAGTTATGTAACTGGGCAATCATCGCGGCTGCGACCTCATCTGATTCGTATCCTGATAGACTCGAAACAATAATATTACCCTTGACTAGTTCCATGCGAAACTCGGGATGCTGTTGCTGCATTTGTTCTAAGTCTTCAAGCGTTAACGACATAAAACCTCTAATTATCAAACGCCTTGTATCTATATTAATTATGGAGACAACAGACCTCTCCAGGAGCGATCGCCCCATGAATTCCTCTGACTTTTCACCGGATGTGGAAAGGGGAGATTAACTCCGCTAAGTGAATTTTCCTAATTACTTTCCGCGTTGATGATAAAACTTCAATTCCTACCACTATGACTTCAGATACCAAACCCATTTTTGATACCTTGGCTGACGAAGGATCTGCAATCGACTGGAACCGACTACTAATCGAAATCCTGTCCGCTTTTGACTGCTGTACAGGTACCATCCATACCTTAGATCAGGACAGCCAGTTATTGCACCTAAAGGCTTACCAGGGAATTCCAGAATTTCTGTTGCCTAAAATGACGGTAATTCCCATTGGCAAAGGTATGGCCGGTATAGCCGCCGAACGCAAGCGACCCGTGCAGATTTGCAACTTGCAAACCGACGAATCGGGGGTGGCCAGACCCTCGGCAAAAGAAACGAAGGTAGAAGGGTCGATCACGGTGCCGCTTATGCTGAATGGCCGATTGTATGGTGTCTTGGGCATTGCCAAGCCGATTCCCTACGAATTTACTTCTGAAGAGGAAGAGACACTGATGCAGATTGGAGAGGCTATTAGCCGGAAAATCGTCAGTTAAAATTAAATAGTATTGCTTGTTTTCCAAATCTTGCAGCTTCTTGAGTTCGGATTCCGAGAGTTCATTAGTCACTGCGATCGTTCTAACCTAAACCACATCTAGTTTGCATATCTAAAACTTATATAACTCTTGTGGGGTGAGCAACATGAGTGCCCTAATTATGGAAGTTAAATGTACAACAGCTTACACTCGAACTCGATCTACTCAAATTTAAGCCAATCTATCAGAATTTAAGTGAAAATGCAGTTGCCTTGTCATTAGACTTAGTATAAATTGCTATAAAGAAAAGCTATGACTAGAAAATAGCTAACTTTATTGAAGGTGTGCTTGGTTATATAAAAACTAAAAATATTGTGGCTTTTCCCCATTAGATCAAAGGTTTAATTGCCGATTTAATTTGGGAATGAAAGTGAATGGTTCTGCATTCACTTTCCATTTTGTTCTGCACGATAAACACTACCAAGCTAAAGCTAAGAAATATCTATTTAATCTAAAGTTCTTTTTAAAGATAATAATTATGACAAAACTACCAGAGAATGATCACTATAACACCAGAAATAATTCTACTAAGAAATTACTAGAAGCAAGCCAAAATATTGTTTTCATAGATCCAAAAGTTATAGATTACCAAAACTTGATAGCTGGGATCACACTTGGCAGTGAAGTCGTTATTCTTGATCCTAATAGAGATGGTTTAACACAAATCACCGAGTTTCTGGCACAACGTAAATCGAATTCAGTTCAATCAATTCACATTGTTTCCCACGGAAGCGCGGGGAGTTTGCAACTAGGATCAAGTAACCTCAACCTCACGAACCTAAATAGCTACACAAATCAATTAAAAAAGTGGGTAAATGCTTTAACTGACAATGCTGACATCTTGATTTATGGCTGTGATGTAGCCAGTGGTGAAGGCATAAAATTTGTGCAGCAGATTAGCCAAATGACTGGCGCTGATGTTGCCGCTTCTACTAACAAAACAGGAAGTGAAGCATTAGGTGGCGACTGGAATTTAGAGGTGAACACGGGAAAAATTGAGGCTTCCTTAGCATTTGACTCGGAAGTAACAAAGGCTTACAAATCTATTTTACCAGTCGTGCCAGGGGCAGTTAGTATTACTAGTACATACTCTCAAAACTTTGACTCATTATCTAAGTCTGGAACATCTATTCCTTGGGCTAATGATTCAACTATTGCGGGCTGGTATGCCACAAGAACAACTTACGATCCTAGTACTGGCAGTAATAGCGTAGGTGGATTGTATAGTTTTGGTACTAGTGCCAGTGCCGCAGATCGGGCACTTGGTTCTGTAGCTTCTGGTACTACAGGAACTATTTACTATGGGTTGCGCCTCCTAAATAACACAGGTTTACCAATTACTAAGTTGGAAGTAGGCTATACGGGTGAGCAATGGCGTAATGGTGGTAATATATCTCAACAAAAACTGAACTTTAGTTATCAAACTGGGTCAACTCTCACAAGTTTAACAACAGGAACATGGACACCTGTCACATCGCTAGATTTTACCGGGCCAATTGCAACTGCAAACTCAGCTACCTTAAATGGCAATACAAGTGCCAATCGAGTTGTCATAACGCCTGTAATATTTAATCTAGCTACCCCAATAGCTAACGGTGAAGAGATTATATTGCGTTGGGAAGACATAAATGATGGAGGCAACAATCATGGTTTAGCGATTGATGATGTATCTGTCCAAATAGATAGCACCACCTATATAGTAACTAACACCAATGACAGTGGTGCTGGCTCCTTAAGGCAAGCTATTATCAATGCCAATAATGATCCAGGAATTGAGACAATCATCTTTGATACGACTGGAATATTCGGTGATGCCACCCCGGACACCATTACCCTCACTTCTGGGCAATTGAATGTTACTGAAGGAGTCATAATTCAAGGAACTGGGGCTAATAAACTTGCCATCAGTGGCAACAATGCTTCCCGTGTTTTTAATGCCAGTGCCTCCCTCTCAATTGATGGCTTGAACATAACTGGGGGAAATGCAGGAAATAGCTTCGGTGGCGGCATCTACAGCACCAGTAGTGTCACAGTAAGCAATAGTACTATTTCTGGCAATGTTACCAACACTAGTGGCGGCGGCATCTACGGTACTAGTAGTGTCATAGTGAGCAATAGTACTATCTCCGGCAACACCGCGAATACTAGTGGCGGCGGCATCTACGGTACTAGTAGTGCCACAGTCAGCGATAGCACTATTTCTGGCAACATAGTAAACACTAGTGGCGGTGGCATCTACACCAGCAACGCCACAATAACCAATAGTACTCTATCCGGTAATACCGCGAGCAACGGTGGCGGCATCTACGGTACTAGTAGTGCCACAGTCAGCGATAGCACTGTTTCTGGCAACATAGCGAACACTAGTGGCGGCGGCATCTACAGCAGCAACGCCACAATAACCAATAGTACCGTCTCCGGCAACACCGCGAACACCAACGGCGGCGGCATCTACGGTAGCAGTAGTGCCACAGTGAGCAATAGCACTGTTTCCGGCAACATAGCGACTAGTGGCGGCGGCATCTACAGCAGCATTACTACACTTACTAATAGCACTATTTCCAGTAACACCGCGAAAAACAACGGCGGTGGTATCTATTCTGGCGGTGGCACAGTGAGTAATAGCACTATATTTGCCAACACCGCTGATAGTGATAACAATAACACAGGTAATGGGGGCGGCATTTATAGGTCTGCGGGTACTTGGAGCATCAGCAATAGCATCATTGCTGGCAATATTGATCCAGGTAATCAAGGAGCCGATGTCTATGGTAACAACTTCAATGGTAATGCTTACAACCTGATTGGCAAAATTGCTGGTAAATTATCCGGTACTCTGGGTATGGCTACGGGTACAGATATTATTAACCCCAACCCTGGACTAAAACCCTTAGGAAATTATGGTGGTTCTACACAAACTCACGCCCTAGACTTTAACAGTCCTGCCAGGAATGCTGGTGATCCCACTTACAGTGGTGGTTTAACTACCGACCAACGCGGCACGGGTTTTAACCGCATTGAAAACGGCAGAGTTGACATTGGAGCATTTGAATACATGCTTCCAAAAGTCAGCTTTGGTGCTGCTACTTACAACACAACAGAAGATAGTACCGCCACTATAGTAACTATTCCTGTTACCTTAAATACCTCTCCTGAAACGGCTGTCATAGTTCCTATTGTCATCAAAAGCAGTAGCACAGCTACTAGTGGGAACGATTACACTTTTTCCCCCACTACCATCTCTTTTGCGGCTGGGGCGACAGGCTCAAATTTAACACAGCTAATTACTTTTACTATTAACCCAGACGATTTACCTGAGAATGTAGAAACAGTTGTACTCAACTTCGGCACGCCAACAGGGGCTAATTTGGGGACAATAACTGAAACTACTTTAAATATTGCTGCTAATGATTCCATTAAATATGCAATTTCCACCGCCACCTCAACTTTGACTGAAGGTAATAGCGGTACTCAAGCTGTTACCTTTACGGTTACTCGCAGTGGTGGTATTGGCGTGGCTAGTGCCATAAATTATGCTTTTAGCGGTGCGGCAATTTTTGGCAGTGACTATAACAATATTCAAGTTACAAATGGAGGAACTGCTTCATCTGGGACTTTAAACTTCGCAGTTGGGGAAACCACAAAGACAATTACAGCCGATGTTTTGAGTGATAACACATTTGAACTCAATGAAGATATTACAGTTACCCTGAGTAACCCCAATCTCACAACAGCGCCGGAAAATTCCACAATTACTAACAGTTCGGCTACAGTCAGCATCATTAACGATGACAACCAACCAACTATCAGCATCTCGGATGTCTCAGTTACTGAAGGCAATACAGGCACAACAACTAACGCTAATTTCACTATCACTCTCTCCAATCCCAGCTTTCAGCAAGTTAGTGTAAATTACAACACAAATGATGGGACTGCTAATGTTGCTGACTCTGATTACAATTCGGGACTGGGAACAATTACTTTCAATCCTGGGGAAACCAGTAAAACTCTTAGCATTGGTGTTATCGGCGATCAGAAATTTGAAAGCGACGAGACATTTTCCGTCAATCTTTCGGGTGCAACAAATGCCACATTTGCAGATGATTTAGGAGTTGCCAGCATCATTAACGATGACAACCAACC
>NZ_JBALEA010000029.1:0-25205 GCF_036917135.1 Nostoc sp.
TGAGTAAGAATATTCACTTATTACTTATTACTTATTACTCATTACTTTAAAGCCGTGCTAGAAGCACGTAGCTCTAAACCCATTTTTTCGGTAAAGCAAAAATTGGATATTGAAAGTCTATCAAAAATCGTGTAGACGCGTCTGATTCAGGATTAAAAAAAGCAGATGGTTCCATCTGCTTTCATAAAAGATTCGTTATCTCATTTACTTGGATACCAGCTGATTAACTGGAGCAACCCCAGCCAAATCTAAAATTGGCGCGATCGCATCTTCCCGTTTCACCGCCATCAGATGTACACCCTGGCATAATTGCCGCGCTATCTGCACTTGCTCTGCCGCAATTTTCATCCCTTCCTCAAAAGGGTCTTTGGCTTTTGCCAATCTATCAATAATATGTTGGGGAATCTTTACACCCGGAACACACCTATTAATAAACTGGGCATTTTTTGCCGATTTCAACAGAAAAATTCCTGCTAAAATCGGTTTTTTATAGCCAGCAGCGATTGTGTCCATAAACTTTTCTAGCCGTTCAAAATCGGTAATCAACTGACTTTGAAAAAACTGCGCTCCGGCTTCGATTTTGCGTTCAAATCGACTTTGCAAACCCGACCAACTCTGACATTGTGGATCTACTGCTGCTCCAACAAATAAATCTAAGGCTCCATCAGTCAAAGGTTTCTCATTAAAATCAACACCTTGATTCATCTTGCGAATTAGTTGCAGCAGTCGCACAGCTTCTAAGTCAAACACTGCTTTAGCATCTGGATGATCGCCTGCTTTTACTGGATCGCCAGTCAAAGCTAAAATATTACGAATGCCCAAAGCATGAGCGCCCATCAAATCAGCTTGTAAACCGATGCGGTTGCGATCGCGACAAGCAATTTGACAAATTGGCTCTATACCGTTTTGTAACAAAATCACCGACGCGATTAACGAAGACATCCCTAACACAGCGCGGCTACCATCAGTAACATTGACAGCATGAACCCTTCCCTTAAGAGTCGCCGCCATTTGAATCATGTGCGCTGGATCTCCCCCTTTTGGCGGTGCTACCTCGGCGGTAACTAGAAATTCACCTGCTTGTACAGCCTTGCGGAAGGCTGTCGGGCTATGGGTGTGATGCATAAGATTAAGAATTTCAATTTCTTAAATGGTATGGCAAATCACACCGAAAAGTGAAAACTTATAGAGGGAGAGAGTAGCCTAAAGCGGTTTTGACTTGTGATAAAGTTTGATTGGCGATCGCCCTTGCTTTTTCTCCTCCATCTCGTAACACAGACTCCAAATAGCTTTTATCTGCCATTATCGAGTGATATTTTTCTTGGATTGGTTTCAGGGACTCAATAATTGTATCTGTCAACAATGGCTTGAATTGTCCCCAGCCCATATCCTGACACTCAACGGCGACATCTTCTTTTCTCTTAAGAGAAAGCAATGTATATAACGTTAACAAATTATTACACTCTGGACGCGCGGGATCGTCGAAAGTCAAGCCACGAATGGGATCAGTTTTACAACGCTTAATCTTGTATTGAACCTCTTCTGGTGAATCTAGCAAACTGATCCGGCTTAAGTCAGAAGGATCAGATTTCGACATTTTGCGTGTACCGTCCGCCAAACTCATCACCCTTGCCCCTTCCTTACGAATCAAAGGATCTGGTAACTTCAGAACAGGTTGATCTGGTTTACCAAATTGGTGATTTAACCGAGCTGCAATATCCCGTGTCAATTCCAAATGTTGCTTTTGGTCTTCACCCACGGGCACTTTATCCGCTTGGTAAAGCAAAATGTCGGCTGCCATTAGTACAGGATAATCCAATAAACCTGCACTCACATTTTCTCCTTGCTTGAGTGCCTTTTCTTTAAACTGGATCATATCTTGCAACCAGTTTAGAGGTGTAATGCAGTTGAGCAACCAGGTGAGTTCGCTGTGGGCTGAAACGTGGGATTGGACAAAGATAGTGGAGTGATTTAAATCCAGACCACAAGCTAGATACAGCGCAGCAAGAGTGTAGGTATCAGCTGCCAACTGTTTTGGATTGTGTGGCACTGTAATCGCGTGCAAATCAGCCACAAAAAGGTAATTTTCGTATTCGCTCTGACCTTCTACCCAGTTGCGAATAGCTCCCAAGTAGTTACCTAGATGGTAATTGCCGGTTGGTTGAACTCCAGAAAGAACACGTTGCTTGCCCATAAATATTTCAACTTAGTGATCTCAAATCCGCGCTATATCAAGTGGCGATGTCTGGCGACAAGTCGCTTCTCTACGAGACGCTACAAAACTCATTTAATTTTGACATTTTCTCAGTCAACTCGCCGTTGGGGAACGAGAGATTTTAATGTCTTGGCAGTAATCAAGGACGGTGCAGATCAGCTAGAAATCGTTAACTAGAAGTGGCCTTACTAAGTTGATTTAAGTTCAGGACTTACGCAAAAAGATTCTTTATTGTCTATGCGTAAGTTCTAAATCAAATAGTGTATTAAGTATAGCCTTGTGTAAGAATAAACTAGTCCAGAGGTACAGAAGATATACAAAGGTTTAATACGTGGCAATTTTTTTGGTAACGAACTTATGCAAAGCTGTAAGAGAAAATGCCTTGTTAAACATTACCTATGAACATCCGTAAAGTCTCTACTACTCCCTTAAGCGACCAAAAGCCTGGTACTTCTGGGCTGCGGAAAGCAGTTAAGGCTTTTCAGCAGCCCCACTACCTGGAAAATTTTATCCAATCCATCTTCGATTCTGTAGGGGACTTGCAGGGGCAAACCCTAATCCTGGGTGGTGATGGTCGTTATTACAATCGCCAAGCCATTCAAATTATTTTGAAAATGGCTGCGGCTAATGGCATTGGGCGGATTAAAGTTGGTCAACGCGGGATTTTATCTACTCCTGCAACTTCCGCTATTATTCGCAAGTACCAGGCTATTGGCGGCATCATCTTGTCTGCTAGCCATAATCCGGGCGGGCCAAATGGTGACTTTGGCGTGAAATATAACATTAGCAATGGTGGTCCAGCACCAGAAAAGGTGACGGAGGCTATTTACGATCGCAGCAAGGTAATTGATAGCTACCAAATTCTGGAAGCACCAGATGTAGATTTAGAAACTTTAAGTGAGTCAAATTTGGGAGAGACGGTAGTTGAGGTGATTGACTCCGTACATGATTATCAAGAGTTAATGGAGTCCCTGTTTGATTTCGATCGCATTCACCAACTGTTAACAAGAGGAAATTTTCAGATCAGCATCGATGCCTTACACGCGGTAGCTGGCCCTTATGCCCATGCCATTTTTGAGCAACGTTTGGGCGCACCAGTGGGAACTGTGCAAAATGGTATACCCCTAGAAGACTTTGGGGGCGGACACCCCGATCCAAATTTAGTTTATGCTCATGAATTGGTGGATATTTTGTACGGAGAAGATGCGCCCGATTTTGGGGCAGCTTTTGATGGAGATGGCGATCGCAATATGATCTTAGGGCGTAAGTTCTTTGTTACCCCTAGTGATAGCCTCGCAGTGTTAGCCGCAAACGCCAAGCTAGTCCCTGGCTATAGTTCGGGTTTAGCCGGGGTAGCGCGATCGATGCCTACTAGTCAAGCAGTGGATCGAGTTGCGGCTCGGATTGGTATTGAATCTTATGAAACACCCACTGGCTGGAAGTTCTTCGGCAATCTCTTAGACGCGGGTAAAGCTACCCTCTGCGGTGAAGAAAGCTTTGGTACCGGCTCTAACCATATCCGCGAAAAAGATGGGTTATGGGCTGTTCTCTTCTGGCTGAATATCCTAGCAGTGCGACAACAATCTGTTGAGCAGATTGTACGGGAACACTGGCAGACTTATGGACGCAATTATTACTCCCGCCATGACTATGAAGAGATAGAGACAGCACCAGCTAACACTTTAATAGAAAGACTGCGTTCCTTATTGCCAACTCTTAAAGGCAAGCAGTTTGGTAACTATCAAGTTGAATACAGTGATGACTTTAGTTATACCGACTCTGTTGATGGCAGCATTAGCGAAAAACAAGGTGTTCGCATTGGCTTTACCGATGGCTCCCGCATTGTGGTGCGACTTTCTGGTACTGGTACTCAAGGTGCAACCCTAAGAGTATATCTAGAAAGCTACGAGCCAGATCCCGCCAAACATGACCTCGATCCCCAACAAGCACTTGCTTCTTTAATCACTATTGTTGAAGAGATAGCCCAGATCCGCGAACTAACAGGACGGGAACAACCAACTGTGATTACTTAGTGCTGAGTTAGGAGTTAGGAGTTAGGAGTTAGGAGTTAGGAGTTAGGAGTTAGGAGTTAGGAGTTATTTCCTCCTTCCCTACTCCCCATACCCCAAAGAAAATAATTATGACGACATTGCTTGACAGACTACTAAGCTAAAAATCTTTTAATTTGCATCCTCCAAAAAATAAATCTCTTGTGGGGTGGGCAACATGAGCGCCCTAGTTGTGCAATCTTATTTGCGCGACAGCTTAGTATTGTCAAAGTCGCTCAATTATCTTGGCATTCTCTGGTAGCTTGGCGTCTCTTTGCCCAGCAGTACGCGCCCTAGCTGTGAACAAACCAATGGGAGTATTTAATAAATCTACTAGGGTGGCTTGACCCGCGATGCCTGGGCTGGGCTGCGCCAACGCCTTTTTAATATCTCTTGGTATTTCTTTCAATAACCAACGTCCCAAACGATAGCCGCATTCTTTAGGTGTCATCTCTCGCATTAAATCGACACCGTGCAGTTCGTGCAGATAGCGATTTGAGCGTCCATAGCGCCGCCATTGACTTTGCAGTTCTTGAAGTGTAGCGCGGTGGCGGTGCTGAACGATCGCATTGGGGGCAAATTCCAAACGCCCAATGTTTTCCCCCAAAATCCGCCAGCAAATATCGGCATCGCCACCACTCGTAAGATAGGGACGAAATAAACCCGCTTTTTCTAAGGCTATGCGTCGAATCGCCAAATTAGCCGTTTGACCATAGGGACGAAAGGAATGGTTAAGGGTATGCTTTTGCGATAAGGTTTCTTGATGGTCTGCGTGTTGTTCTAACAGAGTTGTGCCTGGTAGTGCCAAAATTTCACCAGCGACAATCACCACTTCTTTATTGACAAAAGGTTGAATTAATGCATCTAGCCATTGTGATTGTGGGCGACAATCTGCATCGGTAAAAACGATAATTTCACCCGTGGCGGCGCGAATTCCAGTATTACGAGCAGCATAAGAGCTTTGAATTTGGTTTTCACTCAACGGGTGAATTGTAATTGGGCAATTTTCGGCAGATGTTTTGAGGTTGATGAGAGTGCGATCGCTACTATTATTGTCCACCAACAAGTACTCTACCCAGTCTTTTGGGTAAGTTTGGGACAACAAACAAGTGATTAAATCTGGTAAATCTGCCTCACCATTATAAATAGGAACAACCACCGACACCATTGGTAAAAAGCTGGTGGCAGTGGTTGCATTAACTGGCTGATGATTCATAAATCTGAGATTTTGGAGATGGGATTACTAGCTAGTATTCCCAAACCAAAATTCTGGAACAATTAGTAAGGAGTCAGAATTCCGAATTTAGGAGTCAGACTTAATTTAGTGAGGGATTGAACCTAAAATTTCAAGTTACCAGCGCTGCTCATGGGTCGATTGGGCTGATTTGCCGGCGGCTGGGCAAAGTTGTTATTTGATAGAATTGCGATCGCCCGAGCATATTGGGGATCACTCTTAGTTCCGATTAAATCTGGATTAGAAGCCAACTGACGCTCTTGTGTCTCTGTCAAGTCTAGCTTGATATCTGGCGTAATCCCTTTATGGTTAATATCCGTGCCCGCAGGGGTGTAATAATGGGCTATGGTGACAGCCAAGCCGGAACCATCTGCCAGTTCATGAACTGACTGCACTAAGGCTTTGCCAAAGGTTTGACCACCAACGACTACCGCCCGCTTATTATCCTTGAGTGCCCCTGTGAGGATTTCGCTAGCACTAGCTGAATTACCATCTACTAAGACCGCCAAAGGACGATTTGTTAAAGCAGTGCGATTAGCTGTAGTTTCTTCACTGGTACCCACACGGTCTATTGTCTTGACAATTCCGCCGTTATCATACCACATTCGGGCAATTTCAATGCTCGCCTGCAACAACCCGCCAGGATTTCCCCGCAAATCCAAGACGTAAGAATCAACTTTCTTACTGCTCAAATCGCGGATGGCTCGTTGCATTTGATCTGCGGCGTGGGCGCTAAATTCCCGCAAACGGATATACCCAACCCGGCGATTCCCTTCTTGTCTGAGGGTATAACGTACCGTTGGCACTTCAATATTTGCCCTCGCCAGTTTCAACTCAAAAGCATTTTGTCCCGTTCGTCCCAGCCTTAGCTTAATGGGAGT
Organism: Nostoc sp.; assembly: GCF_036917135.1. Lineage (GTDB taxonomy): Bacteria > Cyanobacteriota > Cyanobacteriia > Cyanobacteriales > Nostocaceae > Nostoc. Next base: position 6,379 of record NZ_JBALEA010000029.1, read on the forward strand.
ACCCGCTTTGCCACGGATTAGCTTAGAGGCATCATCCACTTTCATTTTGAGAGTGGATTTGCCGTCAATAGCCAAAATTTGGTCGCCTGCTTTGATCCCAGCTTTCAGTGCTGGAGAATTTTCGATGGCTTCGACAACAGTGAGGCGCTGAGTTTTTTGGTTCACTTCCATCCGAACGCCAATGCCAGAGACTTCCCCAGATGTTTGGCTAGTCAGAGCTTCAAACTGCTGGGGGTCCATGAATCGAGTGTAAGGATCTCCTAATTTTTGTAAAGCTTCGCGGATGGCAGTGTATGCTTCTTCACGAGAAGAATAGTCTTTGCTCAACAGGCTTTGCCTGGTTGCTTGCCAATCTTGTTGATTAAATTTACCATCAACATACTCATGATTCACCAGTTGCCAAACTTGGTCAACTATCACTTTTGGGCTATCTTGCAGGGCTAGAGCGGCACGGACATCACGAGTCCAAGCTGGGCCGAATACAGACATCGTAGCAGTTGTGGCGATCGCTCCACCAATCAAGGCTACTTGGAGCGGTGAGTAACTTTTCGCAGATTGGTTCATGTATACTTAGCTGGAATAATTGTGTTGTTGACAGTTTAGCAATCAGGCTTTCCAGAAAATTTTAAGTTTTTATACCCCAGAATTAACTATGCTCCTTCATCATTTTCATCGTTGAATGATGCCAAAAATACCGCATTAGTTATTAACAATCATTTCTCAGCTTCTTAACCTTCTCCGGAAGGTCATACTGAGCGTATGACACTTTGATTAGCGTCATATTTGCATTCTAGATTACTTTTATAAGATAGCACTTTGTTCACTGAATTGCAGCACTGTTAGAGAGCCATTAAATCAGCTTTTTTTACCTAAGTCATGAAACCCAAATTTACCATCAAACCATCAATTTCTCTTGAAAAAAATTTTACTAATCTGTGGCAATTGTTACAAAAACTAACTCGTGGATTATACGTTATCCTGGGTGTCTGGCTGATTTTTACTACTATAACCTTAGTTTTTGCTTCTTCGCGGCCAGTAGATGCCTTCTTTGTGCTTGGTGGCAGTATTAGTCGAGAAACTTATGTTGCCCAACAAGCAAAACAATACCCGCAAACCCCAATTTTAATTTCTCATGGTTCCCCAGATCCTTGTATACGGTTAATTTTTCAGGCGGAATTAGCAGAGTTACAAAACGTTTGGTTAGAAGACTGTGCGAATTCTACCTTTGAAAATTTTTATTATGGTATTCCAATTCTGCGGCATTGGGGAGTGCATAAAGTCATGTTGATTACTTCGCCGAGTCATTTACCCAGAGCTTTATGGATGGCAAAGATTCTTTTGGGCGCTCATGGGATTTGGGTAGAGCCAGAGATTGTTCAGGAGTTGGGTATTCCTGGTAATAATGAATCTTGGTCTAAAACGGGATTAGATTTAACACGTAGCTTATTTTGGGCAATTTTAAGTCAAATTATTCAACCGCAATGCTCAAATATTACAAGGCTTACTGAAGTAGATATGCAAGCTTGGGAGCATCGAGGTTTTCATTGTGAACACCAAGGGGGGGTGGGGAGTTAACAATTCAAAATTCAAAATTCAAAATTCAAAATTCAAAATTAAAGACATTTCAGACGAACGCGAGTGCGTCTCCAAGAGTTGAGGAGTGCGGTCTTCTCCCAAAGGGAGACGCTAAAAGCGATGGGGTCTCCCCAAGAGGAGCAACTCCGGGGGATTTAAACCCTTCTAAGTTACGATAACTTATTCGTAATGGACACTTAGCAGACTTCATCTCAGTGTAAATTTGTGCATTGACAAGCACCTTTTAGTGTAGCGGCTTGTTGTTACACATCACTTATGCTGATTGCATCCAAAAGAGAATTAATGCAAAACTTCCCAATCTTGCAGCATTAAAATAGCATCTCTATACAAAGACAAATCCACGTGGTTAACTTCTATTCCCTCTCCGATTCTTTGCAGAAGGGTAATTGTTAATTTTCCTCCCAAGTGTTCACGAAACTCGGTAAGCCCCTTAAATATACAATGCGGATGCTCTAGTTGATCTAATTGCTCTGTCAGTGCTGATAGGTACAAACTAAAGCCTAATTTTTTGAGTGTATTTAGAACACTTTGCCACTCTGATTGTAAGAGTTGCCCGATTAAATATGAATAGGTCGTATCTAAAGCAATACCGATCGCTACAGCTTCACCATGACGTAGGCTGTAATTAGTTAAATGCTCTAGTTTGTGAGCAGCCCAGTGTCCAAAATCTAAAGGACGCGATGAACCCATTTCAAAGGGATCGCCGCTACCAGCAATATGCTCTAAGTGCAACTGGGAACAACGATAGATCAAACTTTCCATTATATCCATGTCTCGATTCGCCAATTTATCGGCATTAGTCATAATGAAATCGAAGAAATTTGCATCTTTAATCAGCGCTACTTTCACCGCTTCTGCAATGCCCGCTCGCCAATCTCGATCGTCAAGGCTAGTGAGAAAATTAAAGTCATTCAAGACAGCATAAGGTGGCATGAACGTACCCAGAAAGTTTTTCTTACCGAAGGCATTGATTCCGTTTTTTACCCCTATACCCGAATCGTTTTGCCCTAATACTGTTGTCGGTACTCGTAGCAGCCGAATTCCTCGGTGAGCCGTTGTTGCTGCATATCCTGCCATGTCTAGGACGGCTCCACCTCCAATTGCTAAGACGTAGGAGTGACGGCACAATCCAGATGCATTGATCTGCTGATGAATTTGCTCTATAAATCGAGAATCGTTCTTGACTGATTCTCCACCCGGAACTACTATCGGCTCACCGCTTAGTGTTAGTACATTTTCATAATATTGGGCATAGACGGATAATTTTTTTAGCAGCCCATTCTGGGATTGTAAAAATCCTCTATCTACCACTACTAGTACTTGTTTTGGGGTTGTCTCCCCATCTGCGGCAATCACTTGGGCGAGTAAAGGATTGTCTAACTGAAACAGACCTCTAGTGAAGTGAACATCATAATTAAAGGTCACACGGACACATTGATTAATTGGTTGCAGATTAAGAGCAGTTTTTTGTTGAATAGCCATTGGAATATTATTACTTTTTAAGTAACTGTAAATAGAGGCGGCATTGCAAGTTTAATTGACAGTAAAATGAATAGGATAAATTTATTTAAAAGTTCAATTTTGAGATAATTTAGTAGATAGACTTATCTACTAAATTAGTCATAGTTTTAAAGTGTCTTTATCTACTTGGTAAAGGTCAAAATAACATGAGATTAAAATTTTTAGTGGTGCCTAGACTTTATATCTCAGGTCGGCAATAGAGAACATTATTACATAGGATCTTAATTATTTTCTGTAAGATAATTTTAAGATTTATCTAATCTAAATAGTACCTTTACAATATCTTGTTGAAAGTCGGGAGATTTTTATAGATTCAATGAAGTTATGATTTCAGTATTAGATTATTTAACTGCTTCAATTCCAAAGTATCAATTTTAGTGGTAGATTTTATACTTGGTTGTCACAAAAAAGTTGGGCAACTTCTCCTGAATTCATCATGAGTAAAGTAAATAAGTTACTGTATCACTGGCTGTTAAAGTCTGTTTCTGAGAAAGCTTTTGCCTGGCTAGAACAGAAACAGGCACAGATTGCTAGCGGCGCTGCTGAACGAGTGTTTTTTACAGCTTTTAGTGCTGTGCCGCGTTATCTAGGTAAACAGGATTTGCAGCTAACATTCCAGGACTTGGAAGCAGCACAGGATGTGATTCCCGGTTGGCATCCTGATCATTGGAGTGTAGATCAAGCAGGCCGCACACTCTTGCTTCTAGCTTTGCCCCACGATGATGCCGAGGGGTATGTAAAAACTCTCGATCAAGTCTTCTCCACTGCCGATATGGGGGAGTTAGTTGTCCTTTATCAAAGTTTGCCGTTGTTACCACATCCAGAGTTGCATCGCCATCGGACTTCTGAGGGAATTCGTAGCAATATGACTAATGTATTTCAAGCGATCGCACTACATAACCCTTATCCAGCGAATTATTTAGATAATGCTGCTTGGAATCAGATGGTGCTGAAGGCTGTGTTTGTCGGCAGTCCATTGCATCTAATTTGGGGTTTGGATCGGCGTACTAACCCAGAATTGGCGAAGATGTTGGTAGACTATGCCCATGAACGTTGGGCAGCTAAACGCTCAGTTACGCCAGAACTTTGGCGAGCTGTAGGGCGGTTTGCTGATAACGCAATCATTACAGATTTGGAAAAAGTACTGGCTAATGGGGCTATAGACGAGCAAGAAGCAGCAGCATTAGCTTGTGCTGAGTCTCCTTTACCCGAAGCACAAGCATTACTCTCTCATTACCCAGATTTACAGTCATCCATTCAACAAGGTAATTTGACTTGGAGCAGTTTTAGCTGCAAATGAAGGGAGTGGGGGAAGGGAGGTAGGGGGAGAAGAACTATTATTTATTGCCCAATGCCCAATGCCCAATGCCCAATGCCCCATGCCCAATGCCCTATGCCCTATGCCCTATGCCCAATGCCCAATGCCCAATGCCCAATCATTAAAACCATGATGTTTATCGATCCTCACATTCACATGTGTTCGCGCACTACTTACGATTACTTAGTAATGCGGGAATATGGTATTGTCGCCGTTATTGAACCAGCCTTTTGGTTAGGACAACCTCGAACCAATGCCGGCACATTTAAAGACTACTTCAGTAGTCTTGTAGGCTGGGAACGATTTCGTGCTAGTCAGTTTGGCATCCAACACTACTGCACCATCGGCCTCAATCCGAAAGAAGCTAACAACGAGGCATTAGCTGCTGAAGTTATGGAACTGCTACCACTTTATGCTTGTAAAGAAGGAGTTGTTGCCATTGGTGAAATTGGCTATGACGATATGACAGAAGCAGAAGATAAGTACTTTTGTCAACAGTTAGAATTAGCTAAAGAACTCGATATGTTGGTACTAATTCATACCCCTCATCGCAATAAGAAGGCGGGTGCTATTCGGAGTATGGAGCGCTGTCTTGAATATGGCTTAGATCCTTCACAAGTAGTTATTGATCACAATAACGAGGAAACCGTTGAAGAAGTATTAGGACGGGGTTTTTGGGCAGCTTTCACGATTTACCCACAAACGAAGATGGGTAACGCCAGGATGGTAGAAGTTGTCCGCAAATATGGATGCGATCGCAAAGCAGGACACGATAGTGTTCGTCGCATCATTGTAGATAGTAGTGCTGATTGGGGTATTAGCGATCCTTTGGCAGTCCCGAAAACGGCTCAGTTGATGTTAGACAGGGGGATTCCTGAAGAACACGTGCGAGGAGTTTGTTATGAAAATGCTCTAGCTGCTTACAGTCAAACTGGGCAGATGAAAGCTTCAGATTGGCTCAATCCTCAATCTATCGATCAACGTCAAATGTTCAGTGGTAATTCTGTGCTACGGGGACAAGAACCAGGAATCAAATCAGTTTCAGATTTTGTGTTGATTGAATAGAAAATTGGTTGCGGGGCATTGAGAATTGGGCACTTGTACTGAGTTTCGACACTTCGGCTACGCTCAGTGCATCGCTACGCTCAACTACCGCGTTCGCGTAGCGTCTCGTAGAGAAGCCGTTGGCGCAGCCTCTCCAAGAGTTGTATTGGGCATTGCAAAAGAGATTTTCATCTTTGCGTTATCAATATTGTCCCGCAAATTACTAGGAACGGAGGTAGATAAATGAATGTTGCAAGATTAAATTTTCCGGGCTGGCGGGGTTATCTAGAATTGATGCGTCCTGCTAATATTGTTACTGCTTGGGCGGATATTCTTGTTGGTTTTGCTGCTTCTGGCTCTGGGATTATTTTTACTAAATTAATCAATGGGGAAGCAAATTTTGCCATACTAATTCCATTAGCTTGGTTGTTATTGGCTACAACTGGTTTATACGGCGGTGGTATAGTTTTTAATGATGTTTTTGATGCGGAATTAGACGCAAAAGAGCGACCAAATAGAGCAATTCCCAGTGGTCGCGTATCTCGTAAAAATGCTACTTTATTGGGAAGTATACTGTTTGCAATCGGTATTATAGCTGCTTTTCAAGTATCGTTGTTGAGTGGTGCGATCGCTATTTTTATCACTCTTTCATGTCTCCTATATGACTCACTCGCCAAACATCATCCTTTTTTTGGCCCTTTAAATATGGGTTTGTGCCGTGGTAGTAACTTATTATTAGGTGTAAGTGCTGTACCAGCAATAATAGGAGAACGTTGGTATTTAGCACTAATTCCTGTTCTTTATATTGCTGCTATCACCGCAATTAGTCAGGGTGAAGTTCACGGTGGTAAGAAGATTACAGGAGTACTAGCACTACTGCTAATTGCAATAGTTTTGACGACAGTTTTAGCTTTAGGATTATTAGAAGAGTATACAGCGATCGCAGCACTACCATTTGCTGTTTTATTAGCTATCAGAGTCTTGCCTAATTTTATCAAAGCGGCGCGTGAACCAATAGCCGAAAACATCCGAAATGCTGTAAAAATAGGCGTTTTATCTCTAATAGTCTTAGATGCAAGCATTGCATCTGGTTTTGCTGGTTTGTATTACGGTTTATTAGTTCTAACTTTGCTACCAATTTCGATGAAGTTAGCACAACTATTTGCAGTTACTTAAATTTTAATGTACAAATCCAGTAAGGGTGCAAATCTGTGAATCCCTACTGGATGTGTAGCAAGTATTTTGTAAAATAGTTTAAGTCAAAGAAAATAGATTACATATACAGGTGATAGAGCTAGAAAATGAAAATTACAACAAACAATAATTTTCACTTAACTTATTGCAGCAATATTCATCCTGGTGAAAGTTGGTTAGAGGTTTTCGCCAATTTAGAAAAGTATATTACCGAACTCAAATCACGTTTATCGCCTACAGAACCTTTTGGTATTGGCTTGAGGTTAGCAAATGTTGCAGCCAAAGAACTTTTACAAAAAAATAACTTAGCTCAATTCCAAGATTGGCTAACTCAACAAGATTTATATGTTTTCACCTTAAATGGATTCCCCTATGGCGGATTTCATCGACAGGTGGTAAAAGACCAAGTTTATGCACCAGATTGGTCTACACAAGAACGTGTTAATTATACATTAAACTTGGCACAAATTTTAGCTACTCTGTTACCAGAAGGACTTGATGGTGGCATTTCTACACTACCATTATCTTATAAACCTTGGTGGGTAAAAGACCAAGCAAGTTCCGAGACAGTTTTGAAAAAGAGTTGTTTGAATATAGCATTGGTTGTTGTAGAAATGATTCGCATCAGCGAAGAGACAGGAAAGATATTACATATTGATTTAGAGCCTGAACCTGATGGGTTAATTGAAAATACCTCAGAAGTAATTGATTTCTATCAAAATTGGTTATTGCCAATTAGCGGTAATTACTTATCGGAAAAATTAAATATTGAGCAGCGTTTAGCAGAGACGAAATTGCTAGAACACGTTAGGATTTGCTATGATACCTGCCATTTTTCAGTTGAATATGAGCAGCCAAACTCTGTATTTACGCGTTTGCAATCAGAAGGAATTAAGATTGGCAAGATTCAAATCAGCGCCGCCATTCAAGTAAAAATACCTGCTGAATTTGAGAAGCGCAATTTGATAGTTGAGCGTTTACGCCCTTTTGCAGAATCTACTTATCTTCACCAAGTAATAGAACGTCGTAGCGATGGTACACTTCATCACTATCCTGACTTAATAACTGCATTACCACATTTAGAGCAATCTTTAGCTGAAGAATGGCGGACTCATTTTCATGTCCCAATTTTTATTCATGATTATCAAATTTTGCAATCTACCCAAGATGATATTGCTACTGTTTTACATCTACTTCAGACAAACAATGCTTGCTCATATTTAGAAATTGAGACTTACACTTGGGATGTATTGCCATCAGAAATGAAGATAGATTTGCTGACTTCTATTCAGAGGGAATATGAGTGGGTATTAAAAGAATTAGCCGCCAATTAAGAACGAACTAAGTTTATGAAAAAAACAGTTATTCTAAATGTTGTGGGATTAACCCCTAGCTTACTAGGAGAAAATACGCCGTTTTTATCTTCTTGGGCTGCTATTGGGCAGGTAGTTCCCATTGCAACAGTTTTACCTGCTGTAACTTGTTCGGTTCAGGCTACTTATTTAACAGGAAAATTGCCTGATGAGCATGGAATTGTCGCTAATGGTTGGTACTTCCGTGATGAATGTGAAGTGAAATTTTGGCGGCAATCTAATAAACTAGTACAGGCTCCCAAAGTTTGGGAAATAGCTAAATCTATTGATCCAAACTTCACTTGTGCCAACCTTTTTTGGTGGTACAATATGTACTCTACAGCAGATTATGCCATTACGCCGCGCCCGATGTATCCCGCAGATGGCAGAAAGTTACCTGATATTTATACTCATCCTAGTGAGGTGCGATCGCAAATTAAATCTGATTTAGGAAATTTCCCTCTGTTCGATTTCTGGGGACCAAAAACTTCCATTAGTTCTAGCCAATGGATTGCCAATTGTGCAAAATGGATTGAGGAACGTTATAGCCCGACATTATCACTAGTTTATCTGCCACATTTAGATTACTGTCTGCAAAAATTTGGTAACAACGAAACACAGATTCAAGCAGATTTGCAAGAAATTGATGCAGTTTGTGGCGATTTAATTGAATATTATCAAGCACGTAATATTCAGATAGTTATTCTTTCTGAGTATGGCATTACTCCAGTTTCTAAAGCTGTAGATTTGAACCGTGTATTACGGGAAAATGGTTTAATTGCTGTGCGAGAAGAATTGGGGCGAGAACTGCTCGATTTTGGTGCTAGCATTGCATTTGCTGTTGCCGATCACCAAATTGCTCATGTCTATGTGAATGATCCGGCGTATATCCCGAAAGTGCGATCGCTTTTAGAAGCCACTGAAGGCGTAGCCCAGGTATTGGATGACGAAGGTAAACAAGCCTATCACCTTGATCATCCTAGATCGGGAGAGTTGGTAGCGATCGCTCAATCTGACGCTTGGTTTACCTATTATTATTGGCTCGATGATGCCAAAGCCCCTGATTTTGCCAAAACTGTAGATATTCACCGCAAACCTGGTTACGATCCTGTAGAACTTTTCCTTGATCCGCAAATAAAATTTCCTCAAGGGAAAATTGCTCTCAAGTTACTTAAGAAACAACTAGGTTTCCGCTACCTTATGGATGTGATTCCTCTGGATAGTTCCCTGGTGCGTGGCTCTCACGGTAACATCACCACTTCTGTTGATGAAGGACCTCTATTTATCACCCATCAAACTCACCTAGTTGATGAAAATCGAATTCAGGCGACAGATGTTTGCTCGTTAATTCTCAAACATTTAAATCAGGAGTAGGTAGTGGGGAAAAGGAATTTTTATCGAAACAGAATAAGGGACTTCCAAATAAAAAAATACTCAAAAAACTCTCTCCTCTGTGTTCTCTGTGTCTCTGTGGTTCGTTTATTTGGATAATTTATTTCTTGGAAGTCCCTAAAGTCGTCAGAATTCAGTTGGATATTCTGACTGAAAAACCCGATGAATAATTCTAGTTAAGTTGACACCAAGGCATAAATGTGCATATATATTTCCCAAAAATATAAAACAATTTGGTGGTAATTCATAGTCATATTGAGTATGCTTTATATATGAACTCGTTATGACTATGAATTAGTTGCCTCTGGCATCTGTCTATAGCGGTTCTCAATTGCATTAAATACAGACCTAACCCCCAGCCCCTTCCCTGCAAGGGAAGGGGAGTAAGACTTAAAGCCTCTCTCCTTTTAGGAGAGAAGTCAAAGTGTATTGCTTCCATTCGAGAACCGCTATATTTACTGATTAAAATGTACTGTGGGCAATTTGAGTAACTTAATGGAGAGCTTCTTTACCTATGACTGAACCCCAAAACTTGACAACTGCTGATGGTATTCCTGTTGCGGATAACCAGAACTCACTCACGGCAGGAGCGCGTGGGCCTGTATTAATACAGGATTTCCACCTCATAGAAAAGTTGGCTCATTTCAACAGAGAACGTATTCCTGAAAGAGTTGTCCACGCTAAAGGTGCTGCGGCTCACGGCACTTTTACTGTCACCAATGACATCAGCCGCTATACTAAAGCTAAACTTTTTTCTGAAATTGGCAAGAAAACTGAAGTACTCCTGCGCTTTTCTACAGTTGGGGGAGAAAAGGGTTCAGCAGATGCCGAGCGTGACCCTAGAGGTTTTTCCCTGAAGTTTTATACTGAGGAGGGTAACTGGGATCTCGTAGGTAACAATACTCCTATTTTCTTTATCCGCGACCCGCTCAAGTTTCCTGATTTTATCCATACCCAAAAGCGCAATCCCCAAACTAATTGCAAAGATCAGAATGCAAAGTGGGATTTCTGGTCACTTAGTCCAGAATCGCTTCACCAGGTAACGATCCTGTTTTCAGATCGGGGAATTCCGAAAGACTATCGCCACATGGACGGCTTTGGTAGCCACACCTTTAGTTTAATTAATGCTGAGGGCGATGGGCTACGCCCCACCGTAGGTGAACGCGTTTGGTGTAAATTTCACTTTAAGAATCTGCAAGGGCATCAAACTTTGACGGAGGAAGAATCGGCTAAGATTAAGGGTGAAGATCCCGATCATGCGACTCATGATTTGTTTGAAGCGATCGCTAAAAAAGATTATCCCAAATGGCGGCTGTGTATTCAGGTGATGACTGACGAGCAAGCAGCAAAACATCGAGATAATCCCTTTGACTTGACAAAAGTTTGGAAACAAGGCGAATATCCCTTAATTGAAGTTGGGATATTAGAGCTAAATCGGAACCCTGAGAATTATTTCGCCGAAGTTGAGCAAGCGGCTTTTAGTCCTAGTGCGGTAGTACCTGGGGTTAGTTTCTCTCCAGACAAAATGCTTCAAGCTCGCCTCTTTTCTTACCCAGATGCTCAACGGTATCGCTTGGGTGGTAACTATCAGCAACTACCTGTTAACCAGCCTAAATGTCCAGTGATGCATTATCAGCGAGATGGCTTTATGGCACCGGGGAACAATGGCGGTAGCGCTCCTAATTATGAACCCAATAGTGCTGAGGGTACGCCCAAAGAAAATCCAGCATACAAAGAGCCACCCGCCCACCTGGGCGATGTGACAGTCGATCGTTACAGTCATCGTGAAGGAAACGATGATTACACCCAAGCGGGCGATCTGTATCGATTACTGACTCCTGAACAGCAAGAGCGTCTGGCAAAAAATATTGTCGGTAGTCTCTCTCAAGCAAGCCAGGACATCCAAATGCGCCAACTTTGCCACTTTTTTAGGGCAGATGTTTCCTATGGTATGCGTGTAGCTGATGGGTTAGGTATTTCAATTGATCCCTCAATGTTTTCTCATAATGCTCAACCTGTAGGTAATTGGTAGCCTCGTAGTTTCGTAGGGTGTGTTATGCCGTAGGCTAACGCACCGAAAACCTAGCAAAAAAATTGTAGGTTGGGTGGAGGCTTTGCGTAACCCAACATCCCGATATCTGTTGGGTTGCGCTCCGCTCCACCCAACCTACATTTAATGCACTATTTTAAGCTTGACACGCCAGTAGGGTGTGTTATGCCGTAGGCTAACGCACCAAAAACCTAGATGATGGGTTACGTACTGAAACTGGATTTAGATCCCCGACTTCTTCAAGAAGTCGGGGATCTAAATCAATTTCTTCATTTAGTGGTTTTTTATTCTTCGTACTCCCTGCGCTCTTGATCTATTCGGTATTTTTCGTCCCCACAGTTAAGTGGTAATATCTGGGTTCTATCAATCTGAACACCTTGCAGTCGTTGAGGATTTAAACCTAGAACCTGTAATGTCGTTGGAGCAATTTGGGTGGTAGAAACGGTTCGACTGATAGTTTTACCTTGCAGATTGCGGGAAAATCCACTGCTACCTACAATCAGGGCTACGTGGGTGTCAGCATCAGTAAATCCACCATGCTCTGCACGCTTCTTGGTAGCTTTACCAAAAAAATAGCCAGTTTTGAGTGGAACAATAATGTCAGGGGTGCGATCGTTTGTCCTTGGATCTCCCAATCCGGCATTGATGATGCTTTGACCATACAATACCTTCCCCTGAGCAGCAGCATCCTCAGTTGAAAACGCCACCCCAGTATTTGGATCAATCGTATTATCAAATGAGTAATTTTTGGACTTCAGCAGGGTTACTGCTTTTCGGACATCAGATGGATTTTTCAAGAAGATCAGTGAGGAAGTATCCTGACCTCGCTCAGAAGCAATCTGGATGCCGTTTCTGACTAAGAGAGCGCCAACAGCAGTCAGGTTTCCATCGCCACCAGGTTCCCCAGTAACACTATCAAATGTACTGCTCAAACCAACAGTTGGATCTTGGACGGGATTTTGCCCGTGTTTGGCAGTCAAAATCACTAAAGTTGAACTGTCTAATCCTTTCTTTTTCAGTTCATCCAAAATCAGACCAATGCTGGCATCAGTATGGGCTACTGCACTTACCAGGTCAGGACGGGCATTGCCATTAGAGTCAATTCCGCCACCATTAAATTGAGAGGCAGTCTCTTTCTCGCCGACGCTCACAGCTTGGAAATTCAAGCCAAAAATTGCCGGAGTGCCTACTTTTATAGTGCCGGAATCGTTCAATCCATCAATCTCGTTTAATATCTGTTTAACTTTGAGATCGTCGTAGGCTGAGGTTGTTGCTACACTCGTAAACTGGCTGGCGCTAAAACCAGCAGGTGGAGCCTTAAACAGAGCCGGATTACCCTTTGTCCCGTCGTTAAAGAAAGTGGATGTGATTTGAGAGTTGGTGTTGGAGTAAGGAGTACCTGTAGATTGATCGACTAAAGCCCCAAGGGTGCTGGGGAGAAGTCCTGGCTTAGTTGGATCAATTGCTACTGCTGCGTTAATTTCTAGTGAAGAGTAATCGCTAATGCTCCCAACCTGACCCGTTGCCAAATTAAACTTCGTTGGATCTTGTGTATTTCCAGCGAGGATGGTGTAAGCTGCGGGATGCTTGTCAGACCAAGCAGTACGGAGTCCTGCCGCGTTAGCTATGTCAAAAATGGTGTTTACCTTCAGGTATTGGTTGGGGTAAACAGGGTTGCCATTGCGATCGACTGGCAATTGGGTTTTATCAAATCCCTGACCGCCATCTAAGGTGCCACCCTTACCATTATTCCAAGACGCATCACTAGTTTCATCAAATTCTACTACTGTTCCTGGTTTGGCGGTTCCGGCGGCGATTTGGGCAGCAGTGGTGCCTGGGGCATACAAAGCGCGACTGTAGGAAAGATCATAAAATACACCAGTCGTGCCAGGATTAGCACCAGTGATATAGTTTAGCTCCCCAGGGAAGGAATCTGATGGTGCAGAACTAAAAGCATTGGTGTATGTCACACCTTCTCTCTGCAACCGCTTGATATTTTTCAAAGAAGATTGCAGATTAGCAACTGATAGATCGGAGTTGTGCAATCCATCAATCGAAATAATCAGAACATGACTAAAGCGGGCAGTTGTATTTCCGAAACCGATTGCTTGGACACCAGGAATCAGGATGTTGCTAACAATCGCCGTCGTCAACACCCCAAAAAGCGTTTTCTTCATTGTGTGTAACTAAATTGGAAAAATGGCTTATAATTTCAACAATCTGCAAAAATTCTGAATTCAAGGGCTACTTCTTTTGGCAATGGCTCTCGCCTAGCATTTATCAAAGACTCCAAGAATCAACGCATTGAGAGCATTGAAGAGACAGAAGCGAAATATATTCACAGATATTGATTACAAATATGCGCGGGTATTAAATGCTTGCAGTGGGTTTTACGTGATTTTGCTGCTTATTAAGAAGCACAAATTTGATTAAATCAATAACAACGTAAGCAACGCAAGTAGACTGAATCTTGCTTCATCAAATCTTTATAATCACTTCTGATGGAGCAAAAATAAATTCAGAACGATTTTACCCAGTTTTAGCAATCACCCAGATGATCAATAATTGTTAATCTCTCTTTTTATAAGGCTTTCAGAGTTATGGAATTTCAAATTTAGGGAATAAGTTTCTGTCTAGTTTTTTAAATTATTAGTAAAGTTAAGGTTTTGTTAATGTTTAAATAATGTGATAGTGAAACCACCAATGGCGTTGTTTCAAGAAATATAGCAGTTCTCAATTGCATGAAATACAGACCTAACCCCCAGCCCCTTCCCTGCAAGGGAAGGGGAGTAAGACTTAAAGCCTCTCTCCTAAAAGGAGAGAGGTTTGGAGAGAGGTCAAAACTGTACTGCACCCAAGCGAGAACCGCTATAGACTCTTTTTAGACCACCATCAGATCGGAGGTTTGGTGCAAAACAATCAGGGCAGGTCTGAATCTCCCACGTTCTTGATTCCTGACTTCTGACTTCTGACTTCTTCTTCAATCGCTTTGTTTATTAAAAACTTCTAAAATCTGCCGGCAAATCTGTTTGAGCTTATTCTCAATTTCATCAGAAGGCGAAGATGCGCCGACAACACTCCAGTTTTCTACCGTAGAAAGTCGCCACGCTTCACCGCGATGATCGAATCCAGCGACCTCCACACCGATCGCACGGCGGGAATTATTGATGGGATCTTGATAAAATCGGATTTGAATTAAAATACTACGACTTCGCCAAGATTTGCTGATACCAGGAAAGTGAAAGCCAATATCTATAGAATCTGGATCGACTAACTCCCTAGTTTCCGGGTCATTCTTCCAGGGTTTGAGATCAGATTTGGCATCAGGAAACTCGAATTTGAACAAATTAACTACCGTAGCAATGTTGCTGGCGAGTTCAAGGTTCGTTGCCTGTTCAGCTGCGTTCACTAAAAAACACTCCTATATCGCGTCGGCATCTTCGGGGATCTGAAGACAGAACAACCGCCAGAAGGCTTATATCATTGGTGTTTCAGCTTATCAAGACCTTTGAGATTTAGCAACTCTAAATCAGGCTTTTCTAACAATATCAGTTAACGTGAGTTCGACAAGTTTTATTTGACCTCTCCCCCAGCCCCTCTCCGACACGGAGAGGGGAGCAAAAAGCTGAATTTTTCCTTGCTCCTTCCTTTCCGAAACGGAGAGGGAGGCTGGGAGGGAGAGGTTCATCGAACTCACGTTCAGTTACTAACAGAAACCAAAAATTGCTTCTTGTTGGGACTGGCTAACACCTATTAAGTAATTGTACTTAAAAAATCCTCAAAAGCAGATGAAACTCTGCCCTTTGAAGAAAATATCAAGATTTTGTGCAAAATCCTTAGCTGACAACAACGATAAATTGCCCTAGCGATCTAAAATGACACTGTGAATCGGTAAACAAAAAGCAATTTAGTTGAATATATGGTGCGTCAACGCTCAATTTTTTCATTTTTTCTAGTATTATTGGCCACATTCCTCATTAGTTGTGGTGGCCCTGGTGTTGCGATCGCACCTCCGACTTACACAGCAGTACAACTTGAAAAAATTCAGGCTTATGTTCCTGAAATTCAGGCTGTGCGCGATCGCTCACAAGAATTGACAACTCTAATAAAACAAGGTGATTGGATCAATGTGCGTAACTTTATACATGGGCCGATAACAGAAGCAAAGCTGAATCTGACTTATGTCACTCCCAACCTTCTACCCAAAGACCAACCCACAGCACGTCAAATAACGCGAGATTTTTTTAAAGAGCTGGTTAAACTTGATAAAGCTACTAGTGCTAGCAATCCTCTAGTTGCCTTGAATCAATCCCAAGCTGCTTTCGCAGATATTGACAAATTCCTCGATTTGCTTCCTAAAAAAGAAGAGGGTTAAAAGTTAAGAGTTAGGAGTTAATAGTTAGGAATTTTTCACTTATAATTCCTAACTCCTCACTTATAACTCCTAATTTTAAGCACAAGTCATGAATGTAGTTATTATCGGTTGTGGGGTGGTTGGGGCTGCGATCGCATACCAACTGAGTTTAGTAAAAGGGCTGAAAATCATAGTTTGCGATCGCCAACCACCAGCACAAGCTTCCACGGGCGCTGCACTTGGCGTTTTAATGGGTGTAATCAGCCAAAAAATCAAGGGCAAAGCTTGGCAGATGCGACAAACTAGCATCCAACGCTATGAAACTTTGATTCCTGAACTAGAAGCTTTAACAGGTCGCAAAATTCCTTTTAATCGTCAGGGAATTCTCAGTCTTGGTTTGGAAGAGGAAAATTTGGCAGCATGGGAAAAATTAGTAGAAATTCGCCACTCTCAAGGCTGGCATTTAGAAATTTGGGACACTGCTAAACTCAAAAATATCTGTCCTCAAATTAATAACGAAAAAATTCTTGGCGCTGTCTATTCTCCCCAAGACCGTCAACTTGATCCAACTGCCCTGACCTTAGCTTTAGTTGAGGCTGCCCAGCAAAATGGTGTAACTTTCAAATTTGGCGTGACTGTTTTGGATGCCCAAACCTCAATGCCTGAATTTTGCAATCAACTTGAGACTACAGAAGGAAAAATAGCCGCAGATTGGTTTGTAATTGCAGCAGGGCTAGGTTCAACACCACTGACGGCAAAATTAAATCAGATAATTGATATCCGCCCCGTACTTGGGCAAGCGTTGCAAATGCGTGTGGGGCATCCATTAGGTAATCCTGACTTCCAGCCAGCGATAACGGGTAACGATGTCCATATTGTTCCTGTGGGTGGTGGAGATTATTGGGTAGGCGCAACAGTGGAATTTCCTAGCAATGGCGATGAGATACCGCCAAATCAAGAACTACTGGAATCTGTTAGAGAACAAGCGATCGCATTTTGCCCAGAATTAGCCACAGCAACTATTGTCCGCACTTGGTCAGGGTTACGTCCCCGCCCTGAAGGACGCCCAGCCCCAGTTATTGGTAAGCTGCCAGGGTTTAGTAACATCCTCCTAGCTACCGGACACTATCGCAACGGCGTTTTATTAGCACCCGCCACAGCTTATGCAATTCGTGAGATGATTATTTCTCAGGGAATGGGGGGATGAGGGAGTCGGGGGAGCAGGGGAGGCAGGGGAGGCAGGGGGAGCAGGAGAAGAATAACAAACAATGCCCAATGCCCAATGCCCAATGCTCAATGCCCAATGCCCAATGCCCAATGCCCAATGCCCAATGCCCAATGCCCAATCCATAAAAAAATAGCGTGTCAATAACAGAACATAAAATAAATGTAGATTCACTGGAATGGTTTTATCGAGAATCTTTACCAATCGGTAGAACTGACTTAGCGCCTGTGTTGTTGCTACACGGCTTAGTTTCACAAAGTTACAGTTGGCGTAATATTATACCTGCTTTGGCGAATCAGGGGACAAGAGCGATCGCACCAGATTGGATTGGTTACGGCTTTTCTGCAAAACCAGAAAAACGAGATTTTGCTTACACTCCCGATGCATTTATCACAGCTTTAGAAGGATTTGTCAAAGCTTTAGAACTTGAATATTTTTCTTTAGTTGTCCAAGGCTTTTTAGGTTCTGTAGGACTACAATATGCCTTGCGTCATCCAGAAAAAATTGCCAATTTAGCTATCTTAAATACACCAATTTCAACTGCCGCTAAATTACCCTGGAAAATCAAACAAATGGGTTTACCTTTAGTAGGTGAAGTCATGACCCAAGACCCTCTTTTGGTTGACCGAACCTTAGAAGGTGGAAGCCGTTATCGCATAGGAGATAAAGATTTAGATATTTATCGGAAACCATTTTTGAAAACTTCTGCATCTGGTCGAAGTCTCTTGTCAAGTATTCGCAATTTACAACTTGATTCAGCCATGACAGAAATACAATCTGGCTTTAAAGAATGGCAACAGCCAATTCTGATTCAATGGGGGATGATTGACCCTTGGTTACCTGTAGACATTGCCCAAAATTTTGTCAATTCCGTACCAAATAGCGAATTAATAAAACTTAATAATGTCGGACATTATCCTCAAGAACATTACCACGAGGCGATTTTAGAAGACCTTTTACCCTTTGTGCGTCGTAAAGATACTCATTGACAATATACCTCTGGCAAAAATCGATATTATAAAAATGAACCCACAGTTAACAATTCAAAATTCAAAATTCAAAATTGAAGAGGTTTCAAAGTAAAGGAGATTAGTATTCATGGCTTATTCATGGTTTAAAGCATTTCATATTGTCGGATTTGTAGTTTGGTTCGCTGGTTTGTTTTACCTAGTACGCCTTTTTATCTATCACGTTGAAGCGAACCTTGAACCGGAACCAGCGCGAACCATATTGAAAAACCAGTATCAAATTATGGAAAAGCGGCTCTATCATATCATAACTAACCCAGGAATGTTTGTGACGATCGCAATGGCCATCGGTTTAGTAAGCACTGAACCGGATATTTTAAAAGAGGGCTGGTTACATATCAAACTGCTGTTTGTTGCCATTTTAATTGGCTATCATCATTACTGCGCTCGACTGATGAAGAAATTAGCAGTAGATGAATGTGGCTGGAATAGTCAGCAATTACGCGCTTTAAATGAAGCACCCACAGTTATGTTAGTAGCGATCGTTCTGCTAGCTGTGTTTAAGAATAATCTACCTACAGATATCGCAGCCTGGGCTATTTTCGCCATGATTGTTTTGATGGCAGTCACTATTCAACTTTATGCCAAAAAACGCAGGCAAGATAAAGAAAAATTGACGGCACAGATAGGACAACCACAAGAACAAAGTTAGACAATATTACCGAAAAAATGGGTTTAGAGCTACGTGCTTCTAGCACGGCTTTAAAGTAATGAGTAATAAGTAATAAGTAATAAGTGAATATTCTTACTCAT
>NZ_JBALEA010000030.1:0-150630 GCF_036917135.1 Nostoc sp.
GCCGTTTAATATCAAAGCTCGTTCATACTTTTAACAAGTCTATTATTAACTCAGCCCTGCTGAGTCATTTTTTATGGTTTAGTCTAAACTCCAGTAGTAAAGCATCCTGGTAAATGAGAAACCAAGCTAAATATATACAATATACATTTTCTAAAAAATACTTCATAAAGTAGACATGAGGAGTTAGACTAAAACGATAGTCTGGGTCTTGTCCAATTTTTAAGTTATTAATATCTTCAAGAGCGTCTTCTAACTTAACAAATAACTGTTTGTCAGGAATCCTACTAAATTCTTCTTTGAGATATTCAACTAAACTTGATTCAAAATTATCAAATATCCGTTCATCAATAGCAGTAGATTGCAATTTAGATTCATCATGCTGTATTAAATTAAAAACTTTATAGATATATTTAACAAATTCATCCTCTGGCATTAATATGAGATCATCTTTTTGCTGGAATGCTTCTGTTAGTTGTTTACTTAAAGTTTCTGTCTGTCGTTTGTATTCTTGGGAATAACGTTCAAGTTGAAGTTTATCCCTAAATAGTTTTTCTAACCATGAGAATCTTGCACCTGACTTTTGAATTTCTTGCAATAGTTGGATTGCACGTCGGATATCCCCACGTTTTAAAGATAATTTGAACTGCTGACTTCGCCACCAATTTATGATAGGATTATGCATAACCAAATCCCTCTTTGCCTTCCATAATTTCTACATCTGGAAGTCGAAAAACTAACTTTTCCTTAAATTTCATATAGCTTACTTTCTCATCTTCATACCACCAAGAGTATTTTTGCTTAATTTCTTCAGCTTCTTGGCGAGTTGATGCTATAAGAGAACGACTGTCGCTAGCATGAAAAGCTTGAATTACAATTCTATCGGCGATGGCTAGTTTTTCAAAAAAAGCAGCTTCATCAGTTGCTAAAGTAGGAAGTAAAGGGGTAATAGTGATAGAAATTTTAGGAAGAAAACCTTTGAAATAATCAATACTTTGTTTTATTTTAGTAATAGCATTTAGTCTAGCTTTAATACTGGGCGATCGCGGTTCAAAATCTTTCCTCACTAATTCGCTACCAGTGGGAATGCTCATATTAATTCGCAATCGCTTAAATCGTTGTAAATAATCAATATCTCTAGTAATAATTGGGCTACGAGTTTGAATCACCAAAGTTGGAATTGGATAACCGTCAATCCCCATATCTAGCATTACCTCCAACAACCGACGAGTCAATTGATGTTTAGACTCAAGTGGTTGATAAGGATCAGTAACGCTACTCATGTATATACTAGGAGGAGTCTGAGGATTTTTTTCATACCATTTTTTTAATTCTTTCCCTAAAATCTCAGCAGAATTTTCCTTAAAAATTACCCATTTTCCCCAATCTTGGCGCATTTGAGCATTAGGGCTAAATGCAGCAGCATAGCAATAACTACAACCGTATTGACATCCCCTGTAAGGATTTAGAGTAAAATCATAATTACCAATAAAACCAGTAGCTTTTGTTAATAGTGATTTCGCATTTTGGGCATAAACATTGACATCTCCAAATTTTTCTTTGACTAATTTGGTAGGTATGCATTCGCAATAACCTTCATATTTTGGTTGTGCCATGTGAATCCTGATATTTATTGAGAGTGAATTAACGCACCCTACTTCTTATGATTCCCATTTTTATTTTTAAATTACTTCCCCAAGGTGTACGCTAGTGCGATAAATCATATAGACAAAACCACTCTCATCACAAAAGCGCTGATATAATTCTTGAAAACTATCAATAAGCTGTTCGTATGCCGAGCCTTCATGCGGTAGATAAGAAGCACTCATTGCTCGTCCAATCAGTCCAGTTAAATCTATTAATTTGGCTCATGGGTTTTTATGGAAAAATAAAAATGAACCTGTTAGTTGGGCATATTTTCAGGGAAACATAGAATTGTAGCCTATGAAATGCGTCAATCTACCAGAAATTATGACAGCTAAAGTGATAAGTATTTGTAACCTCAAGGGTGGAGTTGGCAAAACTACCATCGTCATGGCATTAGCAGAATATTTAGCCGGCGATACCATGTACAAAAAGCGTGTACTTGCTATTGATCTTGACCCTCAAAGCAATTTGACTAGTGCTTTAATGTCAGAAGAGGTTTGGGAAAAGGAATTTAACAATAGAGGATTGACATTGCCTTTCTTATTTAAAAATCCTGAATATTTTTTAGACAGTGCAAAAAATGAGAAGTTTATAGCTAAAAACAATATTTCAAATGTTAGAAATAACAATTCTTTTTCTCACCTACATCTTATACCCAGCAGTCCGAGGTTATTTGAAATTCAGGAAGATTTACCATCAGGCTATTATTCTTTAAACTTAAAACCTGTTGAGCTTCTTCGTACAATACTAAAACCATTATTGAATAATTATGACTACATATTAATAGACTGTGCCCCAAATATTAACACAATAGTTAAAAGTGCATTCCTAGCTAGTAATGCTTGTATAATCCCTTGTGTACCAAACAGAATGTCAATTCATGGATTAGATTTATTACTTGAACACATTGAAAAGTTTAACAAAGATTTTGAACACAGCTTACAACCAGTAGGAACTCTAATTTCGCGTTATAACGGAACTTTAGCCCAAACTGAGAATTTAAATTTTATTATCGGGCATCCTTTTTTTCCTACCGTTTTTCAAACAAAAATTCCAGAAAGAGCAAAAATTGCCGAAAGTTTAGATTGGAGTATTGAATTAACATATAAACAAAAATATGGTGGCGATGCTCACGAATCGATGGTGAAATTAACTAAAGAATTTATTCAGAGAGTAGGTAGATAATGGAAGCATCACAAATTGCAGATTTATTAAGAGCGATCGCAGAAGTAGTAGAATCCGATCCCAAACTTGCCAAGGCTGTAGAAAAATGTTTAACGAACAGTTTAAACGCTCAAAAAAGTAAAAAATTGTCCGAAGCAACACCAAAGCAATCAGACGCTAGTAAAACTCTTGAAAATGGCGATCTTATCCTAAGTGAATGTAGGCAAATTTTACGCGAACAGAGTGAAGAACAACTGAGGTTTTACTTAACTGAGCTAGGAGAACAGGTTAGAGAATTATTGAAACACGGTCAACTTGACCCGAAACGCTCTATGCGCCGCCGAAAGGATTTGAATATTATTATTGAGCATATTATTCAAAAATTGCAAGCTCAAGATAAAAGCGGTAAACTACTTGCAGCCTCAATCTCTAAAATATGATGCAGCTTTATTAATTCCTCTATTGCTGTTCTAACCAAGCTATCAAATCAGCAACTTCCGAAAAATCCAACAACGCCTCTCCCAAATTTTCTAACTGTTCAGCATATAAATTCCGAACCTGTTCAACTAACGATCCATCAATATCACCAAAACGCCGTTTAAGCTGACGACTAATCAATTTAAACGCTTCCTTTTGAACGATATCTTGATAAATTACAGACTCTTTCATAATATCCTCCCGCAAAAATTGCCAAACCAAATCTTTTGCAAACCTCAAAACGGTGAGAACTTCTATACAAACTGCAATATAAATAAAGTCGACAATATTTTTATACCGCGCCTCTACGATCCATTTCAAAACCATATACATAGATATCAGCAACCTTATAGCGTTTCTCTTTTTTCCGCCATTCAATAATGCCAATTTCCGCTAGAAAAGAAGCAAATTCTTCAAAATCTGCTATATCATGTGCTGACTCTTCCCATACTGTTTGTAACTGTTCTTTAGATAAGAAGGCCAATTTCCCCTTAAGAGAATCAAAAAATTTAGCCAAATCAGGGTATTCCTCTTTAATTTCTTCACATCGCTTTTCTGATGCTTTTTTCAAACCAAATTCTAGGGATTTTCCTTGAAGTAAGCGATCTGTACGGAATTTGCTTGATGATTGTCCCTTATAGGTTAGTTCTTGTTCTTTTGCTCCTTTAAGTAATATACTTAAACTCCGAGGAAAAGTAGTACCACTTGAATCTGTTAATCGTTCATAAACCCATCGAGATACATTTTTAGCTCTGTTTCCACCTCGGCGACGACTTCCCCAAAGTATTTCTAAAGCTTTATCAATCGCCTCTTCAGTAGCTTGGTCAATACTTTCAAAAGCAACAGGAGATATTCGGTCAACCAAATTCTTGAAATCTTCAGATTGTATTGCTTGGCGAAGTGCTAATCGGAGAAAGTCAATCCTAGTCCATTGTAAGATAATGTCCCGTCCAGTAAAATGACTTTTATTGTCGAAACTTAAATGATTCCATATATCTTCTCTCAAGAAAATTTTAAATCTAATTTCTGTTAATCTGTTAGCATCACAAGATTGAACTAATTGGAATAAGCCAGTGAGTGCTTGCTGTCTTACTCCTCCTACTTCAGGAAAATCTTCATCTAAATCATCGTAAAGAAACCACAGTTTTTGAGAATTATTTTTGGCTTCTTCATTAAGAAGAATATCTATGGCATCTTTGACTATGAGGCGGAGTTCAGAGTTAGTAGATAATTCTAACAAAACTTGAGTAGATTCAGACTGCCATCTTTCTTTAGGTAAATTATTAATAATTTTTTTCAGTTCACTAAACTTTGCACCTTTCTTACCTTTAGGAAAATTAAATAAATTTTCATGATGACATCTCAGCAGTAAATAAGCTCTCCAGAAAGCTTCCCATGTGCCACTATTTTGCTGCAAATTTTGATGGATGATTTGGAATTCATCACGAGATGGGCGACTTTTTTGGAATCTACCATGTGCTGATAAAAATATAGTCTTATCCAACCGTCCATGAGCTAGTTTTTGAGCAACACTTTTGTGTTTTAGAAAAAGCCAATAAAGTGCAGTTTTTCCTGTGCCTTTTCGTCCTCTAATTAGACAGGTTGTATCGTCTAAAAATCTTTCAAAATCAGTAGTGCGCTGAAATAGTAGATTCAAATCTTGTCTTTGATCAGCAGCATTTACTTCAGGAAATTGGAGAGTTTCAATAATATTCCACCGATGATCTATTGTATTTAAAACATTGCTACGTTTGAGTTCATCAGTTTTTTCATCAATTAAGTTCGCAATTTTTGTGTAGTAATCTTGCATACCTTGTACAAGATAGCTATCAGCCAAAGCGATTGGCAAAAGATAAGGGACTACTAAAAGTTTTTCTATTGGAGTTTGAGAATTATCTAAATCTGGCTCATCTTCATCTGTTTCATAGTTTTCATTTGTTACTGTATTTAATCTGTTCAGCAATGAGTACCAAATTTGTTTTACTTTCGACAAACCAATCTCAGTAACATCAGGAACAGGAGAAAAAACAAAATTAATGGATAAATTTTTTACCCATTGCAGGGATTGTATTAGCAGTTCTATTCCTTGTTTATTTTGTTCGTTAGGAAAAATAAATATAATTGCTTCGTCAGCTGCTTGAATTAATGATAAAGCTCCCCATTGATTGATTCCAGTTCTCGAGTCAATTAAAATAATATCAGGTTTTAATTGTTCGTAAATTTCACGTTTGAAAACAGACCAAAGATTTTGATCTCCATCAATAATAGTAGTAGCATGAAGATCATCAACTTTGGAGACATAATCAAGATTCAGACAACCAGCAGTAACAACAAATAATCTTCCTGTGGCGTTAGAGATTTTCACTTCACCAAAAATTTCAGCAATTGAAATACTTGGTTCTACGTCTTCTGGTAAGTAGGAACGCTCATAAAAATAGTCAACTATTCCATACTTTGGTTGTGGCTTGAGGTCGAATGCTGTACTCAACCCAGGTGCTTCTAAATCTAAATCCACAGCTACGACTTTAAGACCACGCATTGCCAAAATTGAGGCAACATGGGTTAATGCAGTAGTTCGACCTACTCCTCCTTTAAAGGAATAAAAAGTTACGGTTCTGGGTAAACTGGGTTCAAGCTGGGGAAGTTGAGGTTGATTTTGCGGATTTGCTGCTTGAATTGCTAAATCTTGCCAAGTTTGTATTGAAGTTGTATTAAAAGCCTGTGGTGCTGAAAGATTTAGTGAATCTGCTTCTTGACGCGTATATAAGGAAATAAACCCAGGAGATAAATGAGGAACTTGTGATTTAAGTAAATTAAAACTTTGTTCTTTCCTCTGAGGAATAGATAAATTAATAAAGCGATCGCTGACAATAGTCAAATTCAATAAACCTGATGTAGAAATATTTAAATCAACCCATTCTTCTGAATTATGCACATACTGGTTTGTAATTTCCTGTTTTAGCAAAACCTGCCAACTTTCCTGCATTTGACCACCTATTTAAAGTTGAGTAGTTTGCTTTTGTAACCACCTCTTGAGATTCTGATAAGCTTTTAACCAGCGTTTATAACTTTTATCATCAGGCTCAAGGCCACAATAACGCATATCTATAAAATTTTGGCTATTTGGATTTTCCACTTCATTAAGCCATTTTCGCACTTCAGGAAAATTAGCAATTCTAGATTTAAGTCGATTGTGCCGATTTAATGCTTCTGTGTAACTATGTCCCGGATTAGTAATAGTATGCCCAGGATTAGTAGCATCTGTCTTCCATTCCTGAGTTGCACCCTTTGGTAAGGTAGCAAAAATCATTGCTTTTAATAAACATTCAATAGTTACACCTCCAAAGTGCATAGCGGCTACTCTTCTTTCCGATTCCTTTCTACATAATATTTCAGTATCAAGGTGACGCTGCATAAAAGCGGCTTGGTAATCTTCCATTTCGTTATTTTCTCGTTTGAAACACCTGAATCTTGACATAAAAAAATAGCCGCCTCCACAAGGGAAGCAGCTATTTTTACAAACAGAGGACTACAAAGTATTAGTAATCGAAGTCGCCACCACCAGCGCCACCGCCAGCAGGAGCGCCATCCTTAGGCTCAGGCTTGTCAACTATAATACATTCGGTTGTCAACACCATACCAGCGATCGAAGCAGCGTTTTGCAGAGCAGAACGAGTCACTTTCGCAGGGTCAACAATACCAGCTTCTAACAAATCGACGAATTCGTTTGTCGCAGCGTTATAGCCAACATTAAATTCTTTCTCTTTCACGCGTTCAGCGATCACAGCACCATTCTGACCGGCGTTTTCAGCAATCCGCTTCAGAGGTGCAGGTAAGGCACGAACGACAATCAACGCACCAATCAACTCTTCATCTTTAAGATTGCTCTTTGCCCAAACTTCCAATTCAGGAGCAAGGTGAGCCAGAGTTGTACCACCGCCAGGAACGATACCTTCTTCCACAGCAGCTTTGGTGGCGTTGATAGCGTCTTCTAGACGCAGCTTCTTGTCTTTCATTTCGGTTTCGGTCGCTGCACCCACTTTCACTACAGCAACACCACCAGAGAGTTTAGCAAGACGCTCTTGTAATTTCTCTTTGTCGTAAGAAGATTCGGTTTCATCGATTTGACGACGAATCTGTTCGACACGAGCCTTAACAGCAGCTTCGTTACCTTCGGCAACAATTGTGGTGCTGTCCTTGGTAATGGTGATCCGGCGAGCTTTACCCAGGCTATCTAGCTTGGTGTTATCTAGCTTCAAACCAGCATCTTCGGTGATTAGTTGACCGCCAGTTAAAACAGCGATGTCTTCTAGTAGTGCTTTGCGGCGATCGCCAAAACCAGGAGCCTTAACAGCAGCCACGTTCAGTACACCGCGTAAACGGTTTACTACCAAGGTTGCCAAAGCTTCTTTTTCAATATCTTCGGCGATAATCACCAAAGGACGACCAGCACGAGCTACTTGCTCTAACACTGGCACAAGGTCTTGTACCAAAGCGATTTTCTTATCGGTCAGCAGTATGAAAGGCTCATCAAAAACCGCTTCCATCCGTTCAGCGTCGGTAGCGAAATAAGGAGAGATGTAGCCTTTGTCAAAGCGCATCCCTTCAGTAATTTCCAACTCGGTGAACATAGATTTCCCTTCTTCTAGGGAAATTACGCCTTCCTTGCCCACCTTGTCCATTGCTTGGGCAATCATCTGACCAACTTCTTCGTCATTACCAGCCGAGATCGCACCAACTTGGGCAATGGCTTTGGAATCTTCTACTGGACGGGCGTGTTCTTTGATTTTGTCTACCAAAAAGGCAGTAGCTTTGTCAATACCACGCTTCAGCGAAATTGCGTTAGCACCTGCTGCAACGTTCCGCAAGCCTTCTTTGACGATCGCATGAGCTAAAACGGTAGCAGTGGTGGTACCATCGCCCGCAGCATCATTGGTCTTAGAAGCAGCTTGACGAATCAGAGCTACACCAGTGTTTTCAATATGGTCTTCTAATTCGATTTCTTTAGCGATCGTTACACCGTCGTTAACAATTTGCGGTGCGCCAAATTTCTTTTCTAGAACTACGTTACGACCTTTGGGGCCAAGGGTAACAGCTACAGCCTCAGCCAGGATGTCAATGCCTCGTTCCAAGGCGCGACGGGCGTTTTCGTTGTAGATAATGCGCTTTGCCATAGGTGTCTAAATCCAGGGATTAGGTCAATTTTTTCTTGAATTGGGTATTGGGCATTGGGCATCAGGAAAACTGTTTCCTATTCCCCATTCCCCATTCCCCACTAGATAACGACTGCTAAAATATCTTTTTCAGAAAGCAGTACATATTCTTCGGTGCCGAGTTTGATGTCGGTGCCAGCGTACTTGGAGTACAGCACCTTATCGCCGACTTTAATATCCAATTCCTGACGGCTGCCGTCGTCGTTACGCTTGCCAGGGCCAAGAGCAACTACTTCCCCTACTTGGGGCTTTTCTTGGGCATTGTCGGGTAAATACAAACCGCCTGCGGTCTTTTCTTCAGGGGCGCTCACTTTAATGAAAACGCGATCGCCTAAAGGTTTAACTGTAGAAACGCTTAGAGATAAAGCAGCCATAATTATTTTCTCCAGAGTTTAGCACTCTCAACTCCTGAGTGCTAATCTACCGAAAATTAGCATCCAATGGCAAGAATCCCTGTAGTACGGGTTCCCGAACTACAGAGTCAGAGATGTACTTAAGTATAAATGCTTAATTAGTTATACCTTGCGGGTTCTGTTCCGTAAGTTACGAAGAGAGTAGGGAGTGGTGAGTAGGGAGTAAGGAGTAGGGAGTTATGAGAATTCTTCCCCATATCCCCATTCCCCATTCCCCATTCCCTTTTATTTGTTACGGAACTGTAATCAGGGAGCCGCTCGATGAGTAAGAATAGAGTGATCCAGTCTAGCCATCAAATCCCCAAAATCACTAAGTCTCTAAAACATAAGACCCTGAGTAATTGTGTAGAAAGTTTAGGAATTGCAAAAAATCAGCGACATATTTTTATTTGCGCTGACCAGATAATTGCTAATTGCTGCTCAAAACGAGCTAGTCTGGAATCCTGGGAATACTTAAAAAGCGACTTAGGAGTTAAAACTCAATGAGCCGCAACCGAGTTATCCCATTTACGTCTCTAGAACTAAAGCCAATTACTTGCGTGTTTCTTGTTCTAGACCCATAATGGTGGTTTAACCTGATGGTGTCTGGTATCGCCAAGCAAACCGGAAGTTACCCTGGGGATCGTCCGAGAACACTTAAATACGCATAATGGTGGTTGAAAAATATGCGTTTTTAACCGACCCTATGCCAGAAACTTCCCTAGTTTCTTGTGAACACCTCATAGAGGCTTAACAACCGAAGGATATGGTATAGCAGTAAGCTTAAAGAAAGTGCGGGTTGGTTTTGAGGTAGGGTCATCTTTAAGCCAATACTTACTTGTGAGTCAGAAGGATTATTATTTTATCAGTGTTTTCTCGCCCGCCCCTTTCAATGCGATATATAATAGCGCATTATAGATACTACTGCTATACGTATCCTTGCTGGACTTTTGCTATCGAGCTACTAGTCTATTGAAAATGCTCGGCATTTTTAAGACTTCGAGACAGCAAAGGCAAGTTAAGTAGGAAAAAGGACAACATCTCAGATAACCCACCACAGAGGATAAATATTCAAGACTTTGATGGACCGAAGCGCGACAAGTGCCACTGCTATGAAAGAGCCCAGCATGAAAGATCACAAACGACTTCTATTGATTGATGATGACCCTAACCTCATCTTGCTGGTGAAGGATTACTTAGAATTCCGGGGATATGAAGTCATCACCGCCGAAAATGGACGTGAAGCTCTGGAAATTTTAGAGCAAGATGTTCCAGACATGATCATCTGCGATGTGATGATGCCGGAAATGGACGGATATACTTTTGTGGAACAAGTCCGGCAAAACGAACGCACCAGCTGGATTCCGGTTCTTTTCCTTTCAGCTAAGGGACAAAGTGCAGACCGAGTTAAGGGTCTGAATAAAGGTGCTGATGTTTATATGGTCAAGCCCTTTGAACCAGAAGAACTCGTAGCCCAAGTTGAATCCTCGCTGAAACAAACTATCCGTTGGAAAGAACACCAAGCAAAAGGAGGCGAAAACGGTTCCCGTATCCAGGTTCCCTTCGATGTGCAATTAACCCCAACCGAACTGAAAGTAGTCCAGTTTGTCGCTAGGGGTTTAGCTAACCGTGAAATTGCTGAAGAACTAAATGTTAGTCAGCGCACGGTTGAAAGCCATGTGTCCAATATGTTGGGCAAAACCAATCTCCACAACCGCACTGAACTAGCGCGGTGGGCGATTGAAAATCAAATGGCTTAAACAAAGTTAAGAGTTAAAAGTTAGGAGTTATGAATTATAAATTTTTTAACTTCTAACTCCTAACTCCTAACTCCTAACTCCTAACTCCTAATTAAGATTTACCACCCATCTTCTTCAGGGCTGGATTGGTGCAAAACTTCTAAATCCAGTTCATCCAGGTAAGTTAGGGCGCTTTCAATCTGGGAAACAGTACCTCGCAGTTCCAAATCGAAGCAGCTATATTGTGGCACGTTTGCGCTGACTTGAGCATCAGCAATAATGACTGTAATGCCATAGTGAGAAACCAGTCGTGAAATGACTGGTTCCTCATGCAAGTCTTTAGGAATGCGAACCTGGATGCGAGTTTGGGTGCGTCTATTATCTAAAATATCTGTATTAGATTTTACTTGTTTATTTGGAATTGCCATTCTAGCTTCTTACTCGACTTCTGGGATGGGTGTTTCGCTTTGGATGATTTCTTTTAACACTAGCGTCACTTATCCCACCCAGGCAAGCAAGAAAGTATTTGCCTTAGTAAACCATTAATCTAAATGTAGTAAATGTGAAGAATTGCTCATAATCCGGTAGTTACGAGGTTGTTTGTTATTATATATAGTTTTTGCTCACATTGAATATAGCCAATCTGTAGGGGTACAACAGTTGTTGTACCCCTAATTTTTTTGTATATAATAAATATTATTGAAACTGCTTGTTCTAAGTCTCTCTCTTTCTAGGAGAGAGAAATAGAAGTGAGGTTTTCCAGATACCATGAAAAGTCAGGAACAGAAAGGGGATTGAAATCAGTTATCATTGTTAACTGTTCACTGATAATTAATAACTGGTTATAAGTAGGGGACTCTGATTATCAAAATTTCTGAACCCATAAACTTTATAACAAACCTTGTTTTTTCAACTTAGCTAGCGCATCTTCAGCAGCAGCTTTTTCTGCATCTTTTTTATTGCGTCCATTACCCGTTCCAAATGCTTCTTCCTGTCCATCCACAAATACTTCAGATTTGAACACTGGTGTATGAGATTCACCACCTATTTGTATTGTCTTATATATCGGAGGAGTAGTGATACCCCTGCTTTGCACCCATTCCTGAAAGCGATTTTTTGAGTCTACATTAGAGCGAGACACAACAATATTCTCAGGTACAGAATCAAACAGTGGTTCTACAATTGCGCGAACTTTTCCAATATCAGAACCATTGTCTAAATAGTAAGCACCAAGAACAGCTTCAAAGGTACTGCTAAGTAAATTGGGATTTTGGTAGCCTCCGTCTCGAATCGCACCTATTCCTAACTGCATCCTAAAGTCTAAACCAACCTCCTTGGCAAACTTTGCTAATTGCTTCTCATCTACCAACGCGGAACGCCGCCGCGTTAATTCATCTTCTCTTCTTTCTGGGTGACAACGATAGAGATACTCACCACTTAAGAAGTTCAACAAAGCATCACCAAGGAATTCTAAGCGTTCATTATGTTCACCTTCTCCTGGATTTTCATTGACATAAGAACGGTGGGTAAGCGCACGACGTAAAAGTTTTTCATCATGGAATATTAGAATTTGGTGCATTTTTATCTTGTGTCTTGTTGCAGAAATTGACTGTTGGGTAACTATACAAGTGTGTTTTTGTTCAGACATTAAAAAACCGCAATTTGCGGTGTCTTGTGAAAACCCAGTTGAGTAAAAAGCTGGGTTTTCCAAAGCTATCTTAGGCAGCCAGTATATCTAACTCAGTTAAAAATAACTCCTCATTTTGCTTTCGGACTTTGCCATCCTTTACAGCAACATCAATAAATTGACTAAAACGCTTAAATTTCTTGCCATCATCTGTAGAAATAGATGAGTATCCTTGATAGTTAGCATAACGTTGACGCATCAATTTATCAATGCGACCAAATACGCTAGGCTTACCTTGACTTAAGGCAGTGTTGATAGCTTCAGTTAGATACTCTATTGCCTCATTGTAATTAATCTGAGGCACAAGAGCCGTGTTTTTAGGTTGAGTTTTATTGCTATTGTCAACTAGCTGAGGTAATTCATCTACAAAGTAGAAGTTATCATTACCAACTAATTTAATTAGCTTTGGACTGGCACTACCTCTTTGAGCAAAGATGATCACTTTTTTACCTAAAGCCTTTAAAATGCAAATTAAGCCAGCATAGTCCCTGTCTCCTAACATCAGGATAATTATATTAACAGAAGCATTAAAGGCAACCCAATTAATACAGTCATTTATCAATCTATAATCTGCACTATTCTCTGAATTATCAGGAACATCAACACCCTTCATACCAAGAATTGCTAGCTCATTTTTGGTACCAACTTGGTTTATGTAGTGTGAATTATAGTAGACATTTTGACAGCCGATATGCCCCTTGGATTGGGCAAATTCCAGCAAAAAATGACCCTTCCCTTTGATTGAAGAGACGTTTTGAATATCGGCAAAAATACCGATAGAATTTTTCTGCTGTCTTGTTTGTTTTTTGGAAGATTGATTAGCGTGTGACATTGTAATATATCCAGTATTTTTTGGTGAACTGGACAGCTTCAACAAATCACACATCTAGCAGTAGCAGGGCTTTATACGAGGAATTTGTACTCAAAAAAAAGTACTACTCTGTAATAAAGCTATCTACTGTCGCTTTTCTTTGGTTTAAGTCTCAGCAGTAGAACTCCTAGTTTCCTAACAAGTTTCGCGTCATCCCCTCGCCTGAATATTTATCCAAACATCTCGTCTTCCCGTTGAAAGTCTAGTCAATCAGTTGACCGGACATTGGACTGAATACTCAGCCGAAGGGATGACACGAAGCTCGGCAGGAAACTAGGAATTCTGCTGCTGAGACAACTACCAAAAACCTGCGTTTTAGAGTGCGGTTATTTTGCTGTCTTAACTACAGGATTGCATAGCTGCTCCTGGATGTCAATATATTTATTTGTGAAGATTTCGTAAAAGCGCTCACCCATATCCATGAACTTTAAAAATGCTCTATGGTATTATTTCAAAAATATTTTAGCTAATAAATAATTTACGGTTTACTTTGCGCGTAGGCGTAGCCCGTCGTAGACATCGCACCATATAAAATACCTAAAATTTTCTTAATATCCTTAATATAATATTCACTCAAATCAATGGAAACTACATTACCTTCAAGTTTGAGAAATTGCCAGATTGTACCGATAGTAACAGCACCATATATAGCTTTGATTTGATTTCCACCTCTCTCGTTAAATAACTGAGCTGCTACCATTTCAGCAATACATTGGGCTAAACCAGACCTCAAATTTTCATTTTTACTTTCTACTATAACAATTACAGGACTACGGACAAGCAACTGCTCTGAAGAAAGACTCAAAATAAAATCACAAAAGCCATTTAGTCCTCGTTGGCTATCAACAGTAAAGTCAACTCCAGAGAAAAAGCTGATTTCATAATTAAATTTGCGTCTAATTTCTAATAAAATTGGACTTATTATCATTTCGCTCCGAGCTTTTTCAGAACTTATCGCTACTGCTAAATCAACATTTTCCCTCAGAATAGTAGATAATAAATCACTACACTCTTGCTCCTGTACATTTGCAAATAGTCCAGATGATTCGTGGATAACTAACTCAAAAGAATCAATAACTTCAATAAGTTTAAAATCACTATAAGCCATAAAACTTACTCCTTTGTCTTATGACTTAATTCTATAACAAAGTTTAAAACTTCACTTTGGCGGAAACACTCTAGCTAAATCAAGAGACAAATCAGAGAAGCAGGGAAAATTTATTACCTCATTTGACAAGACAATTCGCTTATTTGAATAACCATATCTGCCTTTGTTATCCTGATATGGTTCACTGTAAGCTTCCAAATAATTATCGAATAAATTGAATATCCAATAATCAGTAATACCCGCTTGAGCATAGAGAGTGATTTTCACATCTTGGTCATAAGCTAAAGAAGAATCTGAAACCTCCATCACCAATAACACATCAGTCGGTTTAGGGTGAGACGATAGATAATTATCATCTCGGTTTTGAACAATCGCAAAATCCGGTTCAGGTTCGCTCTTAGGTGGCAAAGTAATCGGGGCTTGAGATTGCAAAGTTGCCCTATCTCCTACAATTTTTGGGAGTTGCTTCCAGAAATTCCTTAAACAAGTTTCATGAGCTTTACCTTTGGATGCCATTTCAATAATTTCCCCGTTGATTAATTCAATGTGGTCATCTTCATGGAAAAAGCCTAATTCTCCAAGCCTGTGGTATTCATCTAGTGTGAAGCGTTTAGCCTGAGCAATACTCATAACCTTACCTTTCTCTCATTGCCATAATACTTATTCTAAAGGTGTCAGAAATTGGTATGCTAAAGGCCAAGACTCGCTATATTGCAAATAATGCCTGCGCCTACTATCAATCCCACCATCACTGCCTTTCCCTTGAGTGCCGTAGTCGGTCAAGAAGCAATAAAATTAGCCTTGCTGTTAGCCGCAGTTGATCCTGGTTTGGGAGGAGTGGCGATCGCAGGTCGTCGCGGTACGGCAAAATCTGTGATGGCTCGTGCTATCCATGCTCTACTACCGCCCATTGAAGTTGTCAAAGGTTCAATCAGTAATTGCGACCCCAACCACCCAGAAGAATGGGATGATGAACTTTTGGCGGAGTACGCAGACAAAGACATTCAAGATGTTCCCGTCGAAATTATCCCCGCGCCTTTTTTGCAAATTCCTCTAGGTATTACAGAAGACCGACTCCTCGGTTCAGTGGATGTGGAAAAGTCGGTAAAACAAGGTGATACCATTTTTCAGCCCGGTTTACTCGCTACAGCAAACCGAGGTGTACTGTACGTAGATGAAATTAATTTATTAGATGACCAAATATCAAATCAGCTTCTAACAGTATTATCTGAGGGACGCAACCAGATTGAACGGGAAGGAATTAGTTTTCAGCATCCGTGTAAATCTTTATTTATTGCCACCTACAACCCAGAAGAAGGCGGATTACGAGAGCATTTACTAGATAGAATTGCGATCGCCCTCTCTGCTGACGGTGTACTCGGCTTAGATCAAAGAGTAGAAGCAGTTGAGGTGGCTATCGCCTATTCCAAATCTCCCCAAGATTTTCTCAAGCAGTACAACGAAGATTTAGACTCACTCAAAACCCAAATCATCTTGGCGCGGGAATGGTTGAAAGAAGTAATCATCACCCATGAACAAATTGCCTACTTAGTAGATGAGGCCATTCGCGGCGGAGTTCAGGGACATCGCGCCGAGTTATTCGCCACGCGGGTTGCCAAAGCTGCGGCGGCTTTGGAGGGACGAACAACAGTTAATGCCGAAGATTTGCGCCGTGCGGTGGAATTGGTGATTGTACCACGCGCCACAGTTGTGCAGACACCACCACCCGATCAAGCACCACCACCGCCTCCACCCCCACCACAACAGAATCAAGAAGAACCCCAGGACGAATCGGAGGAGGAAGAAGAGGAAGAACAGGAAGAAAAAGAAGAAAATCAAGAACAAGAACCCCCTAGCATCCCGGAAGAATTCATTTTTGATCCAGAAGGGGTAATTCTGGATGACAACGTGCTTTACTTTACTCAAATGGCGAAGCGGCAAGGTAAATCTGGTAGTCGCAGTGTCATATTTTCCGATGACAGGGGACGTTACATTAAGCCAATGTTGCCCAAGGGGAAAGCGCGACGCATTGCAGTAGATGCTACCTTGAGAGCTGCGGCTCCTTATCAAAAATCACGAAGAGAAAGACACCCAGATAGAAAAGTTATTGTTGAACAAGCTGATATTCGCTCGAAACGCCTGGTACGCAAAGCCGGGGCGTTGGTAGTATTTGTAGTAGATGCTTCTGGCTCAATGGCCCTGAATCGAATGCAATCGGCTAAAGGTGCGGTAATGCAACTGTTGACAGAAGCTTATCAAAACCGCGACCAAATAGCATTAATTCCCTTCCGGGGAGAACAAGCAGAGGTATTATTGCCTCCAACACGTTCTATTGCTTTAGCGCGTAACCGCTTAGAAAGATTGCCCTGTGGTGGGGGTTCGCCCTTAGCGCATGGTTTAACTCAAGCTGTGCGCGTCGGCTTAAATGCCCAGATGAGTGGAGATATTGGGCAAGTTGTCCTTGTGGCAATCACCGATGGACGGGGTAATATTCCCTTAGCGCGTTCTTTGGGTGAACAGCTAGAACCAGGAGAAAAGCCAGATATCAAAGGAGAATTATTAGAAATTGCTGCCAGAATCCGGGCTTTAGGAATGCAACTATTAGTAATTGATACGGAAAGTAAATTTGTGTCTACAGGCTTTGCCAAAGAATTATCGCAAACAGCAGGAGGTAAATATTATCATTTGCCAAAAGCGACAGATCAAGCTATTGCTGCCATGACCAAAGGTGCGATCGCTGATTTAAAATCTAGATAATTAGTCATTTGTCACTTGTACTGAGTTTACGGTGAGCGCAGTCGAACTGCGGAGTCGTTGGCGCAGCCTCTCGTAGAGAAGTATTTGTCAGTTGCTTTTCTACTAACCACTGACCATTGACTAATGACTACGATCCCGTGGGCATTACCTGTGGTTGCAAATAGCAAATCAAATCTTGAATTCCCTTTTGCAGGTAGCGCGTTACTGTCATTGGACTTGTGCCAATATTTTTAGCTGCGTCCTTGCGAGAAAGTTCCTTCAAAAATACCATTTCAACTGCCATACGGGGCTTTTCTTCCAACATATTTATCGCGCCTTGGAGTTGTTGGCGTTCTTCTTCTTGTTGCAGAAGCACATGAGAACGAGGACAAGGAAGTGCCTCACCCAAGGTTATTTGACAATCAACATAGTTAACTGCGGTTGCATCTAAACTCAAAGGCATCCGATTTTGAGCAGCTAACTTGGTTTCTTGCCATTCTTGCACAGATACCTGAAGTTGGCTGGCAATTTCAGCATCCTTGGGCGGGCGACCTAAAGACATTGACAAGTCCTTGCGAATCTTTTGGCCTTCATTGTATAATTCTTGCCAACGACGGGGAATTTTTAATAGAGTACTGCGATCGCGCAAAAAGTGCAGCATCTCGCCGCGAATATATGGCACTG
Source organism: Nostoc sp. (assembly GCF_036917135.1). Classification (GTDB taxonomy): domain Bacteria; phylum Cyanobacteriota; class Cyanobacteriia; order Cyanobacteriales; family Nostocaceae; genus Nostoc. Next base: position 17,716 of record NZ_JBALEA010000030.1, read on the forward strand.
CAAAGGAACTAAAAGCATATCCTTGGCTAGGGTCGAAGCGCTCAATTGCCCTAATCAAGCCAAAATAACCGATTTGTTCTAAATCTTCATAAGGTTCATTGCATTGATGGCTAAATTTATGAGCCATCTTCCGCACTAAGCCAGTATGCAACTGTACAAGTTTATTACGAAGTTTAATAGAAGGATTCTGGTGGTACAAGTGTAATAATTCTATACCATCAGATCGTAAATAGGATTCACTTGTTGCCATATACATTCCTTTGTTGTAACTCCTACTTCCTAAGAAAATGGAGCTGCGTATATTTTCTTTTAAGCTGTCATTATTTTCCTTAGTCAAGGCAGAATAAGCCATCGTCGTTTCACTGAACTTATGAGGGGTCTAACTCCACAATTCCGTATTTTTACGCATGATTTTGCTAACTTCTCTGTTGCAGATTATTTTTGTTTTTTAGATAAAAATTTCAACCTTTCTTAATCTTTTTTATTTAGTTGTCTTCTACCTTGCACTTCCTGGTTTCTCATCCTAAATCTTGGTAAGAATAGGAATAAGCACAATGTCTTCCTAAAAAACAGTTTTTCAATATGAGCAATACCAGTAATTTTCGTGAAGCTATCCGTGAGGCTAAATCTCACGCCCTCGTTGGCCCAAACGTAATCGCCAACGCCCTCCCCTACGTCGGTGGTGGATTGGTGCTAACGGCATTAGGAACCTATGGCGGTTTGGGAGTTATCCGTACTAACCCCGGCATATTTTTTCCCACCTTCATTGGTGCGGTGATTTTGGAGTTAATTTTGTTCTTTGTTGCCCAAAATGTTGCCCAAAAAGGTAACAAGGGATTTGCACTACCTCTGTTGGCAACCTACAGCCTCTTGTCTGGATATACTCTCAGTGGCTTGGTATTTGTCGCTTTGAGATCCCAAGGTGTTGGCATTCAAGGCATTGGGTTGGCTGCCCTTGGTTGTGGCGTTACCTTTATTTTCGCTCGTCAAATTGGGTCAAATCTTTCTGAACAAGATGGCATGGCTTTGACGAAAACCATCAATCTTGGCGTTATCGCCTTGGTGGTTGTGTGCCTTGCCCAATTCGGCTTTGCGATGTTTGGTATTTACACGCCAAATTGGTTAGAAATTGCCATCTCTGGTTTAGGTGTGTTTCTGTTTGTTGGGGTTTCTGTTGTGGATTTCTACATCTTGCCCCGCACTTACAGCGATGACCAATATCTGCCTGCTGCTTTGTCGATGTATCTCACTTATATCAACTTGTTCGTCTTTATCTTGCGGTTGCTAATTGCCATTAATGGCCGCGATTAATTGTCTGTAGACACTCACAAAAGTAACCTTTTATAAAGCAAAAACCGTGGTTGAATTTTTAGCACCCACGGTTTTTTATCGTTTTCATAGTAGAATATACAGATAAGTTCAGCCTCAAGAGAGCAAAACTATGCTAGAACTCTTAAATATCAAAATCGAAGTAGAAAGGTTATCTAATATCTTGACCAAGGCTGAGGACTGTCTTTGACCTCCAATATTTGACTGCAAGAATTCAATATTTAGATCAAGTAATTGCTCAACCTGATTTTTGGAATAATCCAACCCGTGCTTATGAAGTACTTCAAGAAATTGAATACTCCATATTCTACAAGCATCAGGAATATCAGCGCTGGTGTTCGATTCTAGAAGATATCAAAGCTGCGTTGGAATTGCTGGAATTATCAGCTGATAAGCAATTGTTGCAAGAGGCGCAAACCAACCTTACCCAACTCCAGCAAGAACTCGAAACAGTAGAAATACAACAATTACTGTCTGACCCCTGCGACCAAAAGGGGGCATTCTTGACAATTACGGCTGAGGTTGGAAGTATAAATGCCCAACACTGGGCAGCTATGTTATTACAGCTATACCATCGTTGGGCAGTAAATCATCATCATAAAGTATATCTAGTGCAAGAGTCAGCAGGTGATTTCGGAGGGTTCAAATATGCCACCCTAGAAATTATAGGGCGTTATGCTTATGGCTGACTGAAATCGGAGCAAGGAACTCATGCAAGAATAGAGCGAATTTCTCCTGTTTATGGCAATGGCAAACGGGATACTTGCGTAGCCAGTGTAGAAGTCAGCCCGATTTTAGATGACTCTATTGATTTTGATATTCCAGAGAAGGATTTGGAAATTACTTTCCTACGCTATCAGGGAAATGTCAATCGGACAGAAATATGGGTGCGGGTGTTTCACATTCCTACCGGGATTAGTGTATTTTGCGACCAACAGCGTAGTCAGATAGAAAATAAAGAGAAAGCCTTAGCTATTCTCAAGAGTAAACTGTTTGCGATGCCTACGGCTGGCTACGCCTACGCACTAGCCCAAAATGTCCAGCTTGACGAAATTCAACCCCGGCTGATAAAATCTTTATCCAACAAGCTCATCCGTGAATATATCTTGCATCCTGATACCAAGGTGAAAGATTTACGTACCAATGTCGAAACACCTGCTGCGACAGAGGTGTTGAACGGTGAAATTGATTTGTTTATCAAAGCCTATCTCCAACAGCTAAATCACACTACTTCAGTGAGTAAAGAAGCCCTTGATAATTTCAAGTAACTTTTGTAACTAGTGCAGAAAAAATTTGCCCAATTACAGCTAAAATCAAGAAACATCAGTAGAATAAAGAGCAATTTTTTAATCCAAAGCGCTGTATCTCTCATTAAACAAGCATTATGGATGTCCTAGAACTCAAACGCGAAATCGAAACGTTGTCTAGCCGCCTGGGTAAAACCCAGGACTATCTTTGACATACCTGCACTGACAGCCAAAATTCAAGACCTGGAAAAAATATCAGCACAGCCAGAATTTTGGGATAACCAAACCCAAGCCCAACAAACGCTGCAAGAACTCAACGAACTGAAAGCCCACCTCCAGCAATACGATCGCTGGCACGCCAATTTAGAAGATACTAGGGCAGTTGTTGAATTATTGGAATTAGAAACGGATGAGGCACTACTCCAAGAAGCCGAATCTACCATCACCAAACTGAATCGTGACCTTGACCAGTGGGAGTTACAACAGTTACTTTCTGGCCCCTATGATGCTGAAGGTGCTGTATTGACAATTAGTGCTGGCGCTGGTGGCACAGATGCTCAAGACTGGGCATTTATGCTGATGCGGATGTACACGCGTTGGGGCGAAGCTCATGGCTATAAGGTAACTTTAGCTGAAGAGTCAGAGGGTGATGAAGCCGGAATTAAATCGGCAACCCTAGAAATTACCGGTCGCTATGCTTATGGTTACTTGCGTTCGGAGATGGGTACACATCGCTTAGTGCGGATTTCCCCTTTTAATGCTAACGGAAAGCGACAAACCAGTTTTGCTGGGGTGGAAGTGATGCCACAGATTGATAACTCTGTACAATTGGATATTCCAGACAAAGATTTGGATATCACCACAACCCGCTCTGGTGGTAAAGGTGGGCAAAATGTCAACAAAGTAGAAACGGCGGTACGGATTGTTCACATTCCTACGGGTCTAGCTGTGCGCTGTACAGAAGAGCGATCGCAGCTGCAAAATAAAGAAAAAGCCCTAAATCGCCTCAAAGCAAAGCTGTTGGTCATCGCCAAGGAGCAACGTGCCCAAGAAATCGCCGAAATTCGTGGCGATATGGTGGAAGCCTCCTGGGGAAACCAAATCCGTAACTATGTGTTTCACCCTTACCAAATGGTGAAAGATTTGCGTACAAATACAGAAACAACAGCGATTGGCGATGTGATGAATGGCGAATTTGATACATTCATCCAAGCTTATCTGCGCCAAGAAAATAAACTGGTAGAAAATACTCCAGCATAATTTGCGATTATTTACAAGTGCTAAGTAATTATTTTTAACATTACTTAGCACTTGTTATTTGTTTTTGAGGATTTTAAGATTGGCGCGACGCCGAATAGCCCGCACTTCTCTACGAAACGCTGCGCGAACGGCTACGCTCAACACAGGCTCAGTGACCGTCGTAGACATCCCATAGCACCCCATCTCATTGGTGCCTTTAAAAAAATCCCTTGTTAATATACAGGCGATCGCAATTCTATCCCAGACCAACTGTTACAGTTATAAAAGAGTCTGTAGACAAATAACTATGAGCAACTCTCCTTCAACAGAACCTCAACCTAGCTACGTAAAGCTTGCCATGCGAAACATGGTGCGGAAGGGTGCAACTTCCCTGAAGCACTTTGCGTTGACTGCGGTAGGGCTTTTAGCTCTCCTTGTTGGTCTTGCTTACCTAACTCACTAAAGACAAACCATAAACCTCAGACAAGGAGACTGCGTGCCCCTGAGCGTTGAACTATATGTGGAAGATTCTTTTTACGATTTGTCCCCGACAACATCTGTAAAGATTCAGGACACTTATGCCCGAATTACTCCTGAAACTTGGGAAAACTGGTTTAATCAATGGTTAGAAATACTTCACCCTCAGATTCCGCCAGCGCCAAGTTATGAAATCGGGCTGCGTTTGACAGATGACTCACAAATTCAAGAACTGAATGCCCAGTATCGTCAACAAAATCAGCCGACAGACGTTTTAGCCTTTGCTGCTTTGGAGGTGGACTTCCCGCAAACCGAAGAAATGCTTGCTTCTGTACCATTATATCTAGGTGATATTATTGTGTCTGTAAATACAGCACAACGTCAAGCTCAACAACAAGAACACAGTTTACCAACTGAGCTAGCCTGGTTAGCTGCTCACGGTTTATTGCACCTCTTGGGCTGGGATCATCCTGATGAAGAAAGTTTAGAGCGAATGTTAGAACAGCAAGTAAAATTGCTGAATACAATAGGTATTGCTATTGACATAGAATAGCAGTAGCTTGTGTATCCCTTAGTGTTGGGGTAATACTTTTATAATATTCGCGTGGAAAATTGCCTCATAGTTAATTCTGCCATTAAGATTGGCGAATATTCCCACTGTAGCAACTCTGTTTTTGTATTTTTAAGTCTATGTCCCCAAAAGTTTCTCCATCACCAACGCCCACCTCGTTACAAACACTGGTGTCTAACGAACGGGAATTTTCCTGGAAAGTAGCCTCTAATTTATTTGTTAGTTTTAAGTATGCCTGGGCTGGAATCAGCTATAGTTTTCAAACTCAACGTAATTTTCGCATCCATATAAGTGTTTGTGCAATGGCGATCGCATTAAGCGTTTTTTTGCATCTGCAAGCGGTGGAAATCGCGGTAATTGGTATCACTAGTGGTTTAGTTTTGGCATTAGAGTTACTAAATACAGCAATCGAGTCCGTTGTGGACTTAACCGTTAAGCAGACATACCATGATTTGGCAAAAATCGCTAAAGATTGTGCGGCAGGTGCAGTACTTGTCTCTGCTTTCGTAGCGATGCTAGTAGCTGGTACCCTATTGCTCCCTCCTCTGCTAAGGTTAATTATATCGGCTTTGTAGATGTGATTTGCCTAGACATAGCCCAACCCAGGCATTGCCAAGTTACTCCTTGAGAGGATCGCCCTCTGTCCCATCCCTTTTAGAGAAGACATTATTTAAGTCATGCGATGTCTACGACGGTCACTGAGCGACTTGCCTTGAGCGTTCGCGTAGCGTCTCGTAGAGAAGTCGAAAGGAGCCGAAGTGCGGGCTATTCGCCGTCGCGCCAAGCATCCTGGCTAAAAGGTTACTTGGTAATCTTTAGTAGAGTAACCGCTTTATATTTAAGCGTTCACGTTAGCGTTATTTTTACACCTAGCGAACAAATAGCATGAGATATTTGTCTATGCTTTTTGGAACTGATAAGTGGTAAAAACCAGGAGTGATGAGCTTTGATTATAGTTATAGATAATTACGATAGCTTTACATATAACTTAGTGCAGTATCTGGGAGAATTGGCAGCAGAATTCCCAGTTGCAAATGATATTCAAGTTTTTCGTAACGACAAGATATCCATAGATGAGATTCGGGCATTAAAGCCGCAAGCCGTAGTTATTTCTCCTGGGCCAGGTCGCCCGGAAGATGCTGGAATTTCCTTAGAATTGATTGAACAGCTAGGACAAGAGTTACCAATTTTGGGCGTCTGTTTGGGACATCAAAGTATTGGTCAAGTATTCGGTGGTAAAATAATTCCGGCTCCAGAGTTGATGCATGGCAAAACCTCTCAGGTGTCTCACAGTGGGGTGGGGGTTTTTCGGGGATTAGAAAATCCTCTAATCGCTACCAGGTATCATAGTTTGGTAATCGAACGTGAGACTTGCCCAGATGTGTTAGAAATCACCGCTTGGGTTGAAGATAACACTATTATGGGAGTGCGACACCGGAACTATCCTCATATTCAGGGCGTCCAGTTTCACCCAGAAAGTGTGCTGACATCTTCAGGAAAACAGTTGCTGCGAAATTTTCTGGAACAGTTACAGTCGAGAACATAATTAATGAAACGAAGACAGTTGATGGGCTATGCTGGGGCGGGGTTGGTCACAGCTTTGCTTACTAACTTGGGTTCTGAATCTCAAGCTGACGCACAATCTAGCGGTTTATCAGTTCAGTGGTTGGGTCATACTTGCTTTCTTTTTACTGGTGGCGGTGCGAAAATCCTCGTCAATCCATTTCGGACAGCCGGCTGTACTGCTGGGTATCGTCCACCAAAAGTTGCAGTAGATTTAGTACTGATTAGCAGCCAACTACTGGATGAAGGTGCTGTGGACATACTACCGGGAAATCCAAAACTCATCTACGAACCAGGAGTTTACGAGTTTAAAGGGATTAAGTTCCAAGGAATTGCCATAGACCACGATCGCAAAGGTGGTAGACAGTTTGGCTCAAATACTGCTTGGAGTTGGAAGCAAGGCGGAATTAATATCTTACACTTAGGGGGAGCGGCCGCACCCATTTCCATTGAGCAAAAAATCTTGATGGGTCGTCCCGATGTCGCATTCATTCCAGTGGGAGGCAGTGCAAAAGCCTACAATGCTCAAGAAGCAAAGCAGGCTATTCAAGTGTTAAATCCCAAGTTGGTGATTCCGACCCATTACCGCACACAAGCTGCTGATGCCGCTAAGTGCGATATTTCGCCACTAGATGATTTTCTCACCTTGATGAAAGGTATGACAGTCCGGCGTAGCAATGGAGATAGTATTTCCATTAGCCCTAAAGATTTGCCGGAAAGTAGCGTGATTCAGGTTTTGAGTTACAAGTTTTGAGAAGTACGGGATCAGGGAGAAATCAATTCAAAATTCAAAATTCAAGAATTTATTTCTACCTCCTGCCTCCTGCCTCCTCTTTCCCAATGCCCAATACTTCGGCTTACCTCGGCTCCGCCCTTCGGCTACGCTCAGGACAGGCTCGGCACAAGTCGCGGTTCCTGAGCGTAGTCGTACCACTTCGTGGAAGCAAGCTACGCGTAGCGTCTCGTAGAGAAGGGCAGTACAAGTGCCCAATGCCCCTAAATTTTAGAATGTGTACCATTCTGGAGTAAGTTTATCAGCATCGCTGATGGGATTGTCAACGGCTGTTGTGCCATCGATAGTCCAAATGGTGTCTGCACCACCTGTCTGATCGCGCCAGTAGATGTCGGTCTTACCATCGCCGTTGAAGTCGCCAAGGGATGGTGTCAAAGCTGCGTTATTAGTAGGTAGGAAAGCTTGAGTAGCAACTGTTGTGCCATCCATCAACCAAGCGGTGTTTTCGCCAGTTGTGCTATTGTGCCAGAAAATATCGGTCTTGCCATCGCCGTTGAAATCGCCAATTTTAGAAGTCCAGGCTGAGTCAAGTGTCCCCAAAGTACCCTCTGTGACTAAGATACCATTCATCGTCCAAACTTTGTTCTCACCTGTTTGAGTATTTCTCCAGAGAATGTCAGTCTTATAGTCGCCGTTGAAATCACCAAAGGTAGGAGTCCAGGCAGCATCCTGTGATTGCAGCGCCAATTCAGTCTTTTGTGTGCCATCCATAAACCAGGCGGTGTCAGCACCGGTTGTCGGATTGCGCCAGAAAATATCGCTCTTACCATTGCCATCAAAATCAACAATGCTAGGAGTTAGCGCGGGGTCTGTTTTATCTAAAACAGTTGCACTTAGAACTGTGGTGCCATCCATCTCCCAAATAGCGTTCTCACCAGTTGTAGCATTATGCCAGAAGATATCGGTTTTGCGATCGCCATTGAAATCGCCAATTTGAGGACTCCACGCTGGGTCAACGCTGGTTAGAGAAGCAGCATTAGCAACTTTGGTCCCATCCATTAGCACAATGCTATTTTCACCGGTTGTCTTATTGCGTAATAAGAAGTCGGTTTTGCCATCACCATTGAAGTCAGCAATTTTGTAATCATAGGCAGTTAGGTCGAATTTACCTAGAGAACCCTGTTCCAAAACTTTTGATCCATCCATTAACCGAATGATAATCTCACCGGTTGTAGAATCGACCCAAACTTTATCCGTTTTGCCATCACCGTTAAAATCAGGAGTAATGGCCGCACTAGTTATATAAGGATTAGGATTGGGATTTGATGACGTTTTAACAGGTACGGTCACTGGTTCACTTTGTAGTGATAGTGAGGAACTACTACTTCCAAGACCCAAATTAGTATCTAAACTACTAAGAGAATTTGTCAATATTTGTGATTTGGCAAGAGAGTCTGCTGCCCATTGATTTGTATTCAAAGATAAGATTGAGGAATTTGTAGTTCCAAGCATGGTGTATTTTTATGATTGGTTGTTATATTCTTTTAACTTTTTGCGATTATCTCTTTCTGTAACGAAATAACATTTACCGGGGTTTCAATATTTCTTTATAACTATTTTTTCTTTATTAATGTCATTCTTTGAAGATAAATATCTATTTGTTATAAACGATTATGATGAAATTTTCAAGTTCTATATAAGCAATTGTAAAATATCTTTTGTGCTTGATCTATATCATTATTTTTAGATAAAAATTGATTGTTTTTATCTATTCTATTTAATATTTAAAAGGTTAACTAAAACATCCAGATATATGTAAATGTTACTCGGTTACATAAAATATTTATACTATGTAATTCTAATGTAATTACCAATAAGATCCCCGACTTCTCAAATAAGTCGGGGATCTGAGCTTTTCAAGATAATTGATTATTCGCCAATGATTTATGACTTGAGTGTAAACAAATATTGGCTAGAATAACTTAGACATGATCTGTGCATCCTCTGGTTGCCCAAAGTGTAAAATAACACAATATTTTCATAAATACATCAACTATGCAAGCAGAATATCGGCAGCGTCGCCAGCAGTTAATGGCAAAAATTGGTGATGGTACAGCCATTTTTCGCAGTGCGCCAATGGCAGTGATGCACAACGATGTCGAGTATGTTTATCGCCAAGAAAGTGATTTTTTCTACTTGACTGGTTTGAATGAACCACAGGCAGTTGCAGTGTTAGCGCCACATCATTCAGAACATCGGTTTGTGCTATTTGTCCAACCAAAGGATCGTGAAAAGGAGGTATGGACTGGTTATCTTTGTGGGGTAGATGCAGCTAAGGAAATTTATGGTGCTGATGAAGCGTACCCCATTAGCGAGTTAGATGAAAAGTTGCCGCAGTATTTGGAAAAAGCCAGTCGGATTTATTATCACTTAGGACGCGATCGCACTTTTAATGACCAAATCCTCACACATTATCAAAGTTTACTGCGGACTTATCCTAAACGTGGTACAGGTCCGATCGCTATTGAAGATACTGGCACTGTCCTCAACAGCATGAGATTGATCAAAAGTGAAGCTGAATTAGAATTGATGCGTCAAGCAGCTGCGATCGCCACGGAAGCGCACAATTACGCCCAAGAAATCGCCGCACCCGGACGTTATGAGTATGAAATACAGGCGGAGATGGAACGGATCTTCCGAGTCCGGGGTGGCTTAGGACCAGCTTATCCTTCCATTGTGGCTTCCGGTGTGAATGCTTGCGTACTGCATTACATTGAAAATAATCGTCAAATGCAGGATGGAGAATTACTGCTAATTGATGCCGGTTGTGCCTATGGTTATTACAACTCGGATATTACCCGGACATTTCCTGTTGGGGGTAAATTTACGCCAGAACAAAAGACGCTGTATGAAATTGTTTTAGAAGCGCAAAAACAAGCGATCGCTCAAGTGCAACCAGGTAATCCATTCAAATTAATTCATGATACAGCAGTACGCGTCCTCACGGAAGGTTTAGTCGAACTTGGTATTCTCAAAGGTGAAATTCACAAGTTAATAGAAGAAGAGAAATACAAACCATATTATATGCACCGCACCAGTCATTGGTTAGGTTTGGATGTTCATGATGTGGGAGTTTACCAGCATGGTGAAGATAAACCGCAGATTTTACAACCAGGTCAAATTTTGACAGTGGAACCAGGACTATATATTGTGCCAGATACTAAACTAGCAGAAGACCAGCCAGAGACACATCCTCGATGGGTTGGCATTGGTATTCGGATTGAGGATGATGTGTTAGTTACACCTGGGGGACATGAAGTATTAACTGCGGGGGTTCCTAAAGCAGTAGATGAAGTGGAAAGATAAAAAATGGGGATGGTAGATAGCCCCGGCGATTGGAAATCGCGGCTACACAGACTTGTGTTGAGCGGAGTCGAAATACAAAACCTGCCTCCGCAGGTTAACAAACCTTTGATTTTTTCTTAGAGGTTGTTTGAAAAGTTTTTTTGTATACGCCTAACCCTTAGAGATCCCCCTAAATCCACGCCACTGCGGTCATGGGGGAAACCCCCAAGACCGCAGTGGCTCCCCTTCAAAAGGGTGACTTTGATTCTTCCCCCTTTTTTAAGGGGGGTTAGGGGGGATCATTAAGTGCCTAAAATCACAGCCAACCACTTTTCAAGCAACCTCTTAGGTGGACTTTGTTTGTGTAGTGGCGAATTCTTGCCCAATACTTTTTTCAACTCTTCATTTCTAAGGGAAAAATGACGGTGAAAGTAGAACCAACACCTACCTGGGAGACTAGGTTAATTTGACCTTGCAATAGTTTTACCAACCGGGAGACGATCGCTAACCCCAATCCTGTACTATCGGGAAGATAGGAGCGATCGCTAGAACTGACGCGAAAGTAGGGTTCAAATATCTGGGCTTGGTTTTCTGGTGCAATGCCAATTCCAGTGTCAGAAATTGCGATCGCCCATCTTTGGTTCTCCAATACCTGACACATAATAATCACAGTCCCCGACTCTGTATAACGAATCGCATTACTAATAAGATTTGTGACAATTTGTTGCAATTGAAAAGAATCTGTGATAATTTTTTCCGGAGCGCGATCGCAATCTGATACGATTTGTAAATTTTTTCCAGCAGCTAAAGGTTCCAACATTTCACACACATTATCGATTAATTGACGCACATCGGTAGGCACTAATTGGATTTTTATCTGCCCGGCGTCATAGCGTGAAAGTTCTAGTACATTATTGATCAGATGGAGTAACTGTCTACCATTGCGTAGTACCCGCTCAATATGTTCTAAATTGGTAAAGTTGTCTTTTATCTCAGTCTTTCGTCGTTGTTGGCGTAAAAACAGATCCGAGTAGCCAATAATGGAAGTTAAAGGATGTTTCAATTCGTGGGCTAGTTGGGAAAGATGGTCTTGATTGGCGCTAATTAACCGCGTGAGTTCCTGATTATGGAGTGTTAGTGATGCTTGCAACTCTTGTGATTGGCGCAACCGTTCCTCAACATAACTCTTGAAACACCGAGCGATCGCTTCATCTACAATCGCGTCAATCAAACGCATAGAACGAATTATCTCTGATGGGATTCCACTCAATAAATCTGATTGTAGAACATCAAATATTACTGTTCGCAGCAGATGATATTCTCTAGCAATTTCTGCTGGATCAAAGCCTTGTTCGGCTCGAATCGCTCCATGCTGAAAACTGGCAGTAACTATTGACTGAATATCATTATCTTGAGATTTTGAAAGCACTGTCACCAGAGCTTTCAAAACATCGGGGATATGATTTTTGATCGCTGTATAAGATAAGTCATCAGCACTTTCAATCCGTCTATCCTTGCGAACTGCTGCAATCCAATTATTGAGGATAGTGTCCGTTTTTTCAGCCAGTAGTTGACTAAAATCCATTATGTTAAATTCAGCTAGGAGATAGATGAGTAAACTTCCATATCCAATTATTTTACCGAGTGCAGTGATTTTCTACCAAATTTAGCTATATAGTTCACCTACCAAAAGAGATAGATTTTACAGATTCTTTGGTTGCTAGATTAACTATCCGTAGATAAGAATTAAAAAGTATAATATATATCTTAAGTTTGGCTAACAAAATTTTAGCCTTTAACAGTCTTGATGCTTAATTTAAGGGACTTCCAACAAATAAATTACTCAGCAGTTCTAGAAATTTCAGGGAAAGTCCCTGAGATAATATAATCATCCAGCCATCTTCTCGATACCGAAATTGAAAAGGATACAGAGTAACTAAACTTATTGAACGCGCTTACATCCCCTTGTGGGTGTGGGTGTAAGCGCGGCTAATCAAAAAGGCGATCGCCAAAAGATATGATAATTTACTTGTCGCTTGTGCGCGTGCATAGACATTACCCTGAAAGCACAGTTTCAAGCCCAAGAATCCTCAGCTTTCAATGGGTGGGAGTGTCTAATTAACGGAGCGCCATCAAACTTCCTTGTCGAAGCGAGAAGGGAAGAGCTATATTCCTCTATATTTATGATATCATTTGGCAACTCATCTTTTTACTCGTAAAATCGAAGACAAGATCAAGGTCAGTAGAAAAGAGTCCCTAAATTAATGAGTACGTTAATCAGTCAGGGTGGAAGAGCTATCACTAAATTTCAGGTGGTAGACCGGATAAACGATATCGCTTGGCAAGCTCATCAAGGTAGCGTTGCGGCGATTATTCAGCTATTGAACGAGAAGCTAGCCAAGTCTGGTGTCAGAACTAGAGCCATTTTTTCTGATGGTGTCTTACAACTTCTGTGTGAAGCGCCTCGGGTAGAGCAACTTGAGCAATCTCCCGTGGTAGAACAAATCGAGCAAATTCTTAAGTCCATCGCCCCGCGTCACATTCGCCGAGTCAATATCAACAGTCGAATTGTTCGGGAACAACAATTACTGTGGTTAAAGGAAATAGATAGCGATCGCGATAATCAATTGCTTTGGTCACAGGAAATTACATTAATTCAGCCAAATATTATAAAGCAACTAATTAAAGACTTCACAGAAGCAAAAGCTGAACTAGGAAAACCAAGTTTCCCTAAAACTCAAGTCTCTCGTCCTTTAGTACTTATTAGCAAAGAAAAACACAAGAATAAACCTAAAAAAAAGATATTAGCAGTAGTTAGTTTATGCTCACTGTTGTTGCTTAGTTGGATTGTTTATGCCCAATTAGGTAATAAACTAAAAAATTTAATCCAACTAGAAACTTCCAAATCTTTAACTACAGAAAATACTAACGCAAAGAAAGCCCAAATAACATTCCCATCTCCTAAAAATAGCCTTTCTGAACAACCTGATGACCCATTTGCCATATCTGTGCGAATTGCAAACCAAGCTTCTGCATCTGGAAAAACAGCCACAACCTCAACTCAGTGGTTAGAGATAGCTGCTAAGTGGCAAAGGGCTTCAGATTTAATGAGTACGGTGCCACAAAACCACAACCGTTATCAGGAAGCTAAGATTCGTACCCAACTATATAAAAAATACAGTGAGGCTGCACAGCAAGAAGCCGACAAGAGTAAATCTTAAGTTTTTGTGATTGGAAAACTTCAATTACTAATTGGTATTCCAGCAGTCGGGAATGGATTATTTACTTGACTTCATACTGTTGGAGAAAATTGAAAAAAAATCGACCTCTGTCAATAAGGTCGATTGAATCCAATACCCTTGGGGTAAAGTTTAACTCTTTGTTAAAGTCAATCTAAAATTTAAAATCCAAAATGTGCATCTTCCCTAACTCAGCAGTTCTCCTGTTTCTTGCAAGGAGTGCAAGCGGCGGTAAATACCCTCGTGACGCAAGAGTTCATCGTGGCTACCCACTTCTACAATCTTGCCTTGCTCCAGAACTACAATTTTATCGGCTTCCCGTACTGTGCTTAAACGGTGGGCAATGACGATGGTGGTACAAGTACCCTGAATCGATCGCATGGCTAGCTGAATTGAGCGCTCAGACTCATAATCTAAACTAGAGGTGGCTTCGTCAAAAATCAGCACGTCTGGTTGTACTAGCAACGCCCTCGCAATTCCCAAGCGTTGTCTTTGTCCTCCAGATAGTCTGACACCTCGTTCCCCGACGACGGTGTAATAACCTTGGGGTAAGTGCTGCATTACTTCATCGACTCTAGCAATTCTACACGCTTCCTGAACCTGCTCCAAACTAGCATTTGGTCTGCCATAGGTGAGGTTATCCAATATAGTACCGTTGAAAACGTCTACTTCTTGGTGAACGATCGCTAGCCTTCGTCTATACTTACCTACATTCAAAGTGCAAATATCTTGACCATCAATCAGAATTTGACCTGATTGAGGTTCAAAATATCGCAATAGCAATTTCACTAAAGTAGACTTCCCAGAACCGGAACGCCCCACTAATGCCACTGTTTGGTATGGCTCAATCAACAAGTTGATATCTTGCAAAACTTGACGGTTGGCATCATATCCAAAACTGACGTGTGATAACTCAACTTTTCCAGTGAATTTATAAGGTGATTCTGTCTGCTTGCTCTCTTCTAAAAGACTAGCTGAATCAGGTGCTGTTGGCTCTTGGAGAAATTCGTGAAACCGCAGCATCGAAGAATAACGACGAGCAAAAACTTCTGCCAAAGTGCCAATAGGTTCTAATTCGGCATAAGCCATGCTAGAAAGAGTTAAGGTCATGATAAAATGACCAAGAGAAATTCTCCCATGTACTGTTGCTGCTAGAGTTAAACCCAGGATCGTAAACACGCAAAACTGAATTACAGTCCTTTGCCAAGTAGCCAGTTTTACATAACCTTTGTGGATGCGATAATCAACCACCATTAGTTCACGATCCAAACGTTCCTTTTGCCGTTTCAGTTCATTAGCTTCTGTAGCAAATGCTTTCACCGTTTTGATGTTAGTGATCAGTTCAGAATTGCGGCTTTCCGTATTTTCTCCATATTTATCTAGAAGAGTTTCGTGCCAAATTATCTGCTGTAAATTCTTCAAAGTAAAGCTAAGAATAACCACAAAAGAAATCAGATATAAAATCGCAATTCGCCACTCAATCACAAAGATAAAGACGAAAATTGCTAGTATACGAACTAGTCTAGGAATTAACTGTCCGGCAATTTCGGGGTATGTAAAAGTGTGATTACCAATACCTCTAGCTATTCTTCCAGCAATGCGTCCGGGGTTATTTTCATCATAAAATTCCAGTGGGAGAGTCAGAATTTTTTCTATGGCTGTTTGGGCTTTCTGCCGACGCAATCTTAAGGATATATCCCAATGAAACCAATGGGTTAACCAGGGTTGTGTTGGCGCTCTCACTACGGTTACAAGGAATATTAAACCCAGTAATACACCCAAAGATAGAGTTTTATTAACTGGATAATTGGTGATGTTAGAAAAAGTTGCGATCGCATTTTGAAGTGGTTTATCCAAAGGTTGAGCAGACAAAACGTTTAAAATCTGCCCAATCGCATAAGGAACAACCAAATCAAGAATTTCGTAAATGCTGGATGTTGTAATACTAAAGAGACTCAGCTTCCAGTCAGAGCGAAAGTAATTGACAATATCTTGAAATTTGGCCATGATGCACACCGTCCAAGAGCGCGATCGTAAACTTGGAATTTATATACTACAAGCGTACTACAAAAGAGTCAATAGCTAGATGACAAATCACTCTTTGGGAATAGTTGGCAGTTATTGAGGGACCAATTTTAGGCGATAGTGGTAGAGGGTAACTGGTCGAGAACCAGCTTTAAAGTAATCTGGCTCTTGGGGTGAAAGATAGACAGCAGTAACTTGATCTGCTTCAATCGCCGGATTAGCTGTTGGAAGTTTCTGATAAGCAGTGGTAGATTCTACAGAGTTTAAATAGGGGCGTGAACCGCCTTTAAACAGTTGTTGAAACACTTCTGTGGTGATGAACTTGCCATCAGAGGTTATTTCTGTAGCCCGTGCAGTCACAATAGAAACTAGTTGGCGACTGCTACGCAAGAACGTAATTTGACGATTAGGTGAATCTGGATCTACTTTGACTAATAACACTGCTTCATCCCCTAAATAAGCCCTTGCCAAATTCAAACTATTAAATGCTCTATCTGCTATTAAAATGGGGGATTTTTTATCTATCTTAGGTAATATATTTAACCCAGGAGTATGTGGTTGCTCTTTCACAAATCTTACTACAAAACTCACAGGCTGGTTTAACTGTCGGCGATTACCTTCAAACCCTGGCGTTACGATTTCTGGTGCTAAAGGTGCAGCTAAATCTACTAAAGTACTTGTAACTTGCCAAGTACCAGCCATCCATTCAGGGTAAACTAAATCTCCCGATGCTGGCTGCACAGAGGTTAATTTTTCCCATTGAGGAAAGTTGGTTAACCGTTCAGATAATTCTCCGGCTTCAGCTTCTCCACTCCATAGCAGGAAAAAAGCAATTAAGCAAAAACTCCAAATCGCTTTTATAAAAAACATTAGCAGTTTTATATTTAACGTTTATTATTTATTGATTAAAAATTAATCTATAATATCAACTCCGATTGATTTTAGTGAGAGCGCCTCAAGGCTGGTATCTCTAAGCTATAATCCTCTTCAGTACCAGAAATGTTGAAGTTCTTTAAAGACTTGAGCTAGAGATGTTTTCGTAGCTTTTTGTCGCCCGTTTAAAAATTCTTGAAAAAGCTCAGGATCTAGAATTGCGGCCACTAATTCCTCTTCAGTATAGAATAGCTGAGGTTCTTGACTAGTCACATTAATTATTAAGGGTAGCTGTTTTTGGGCTTCGTAAAGTGTCCATTTAATTCTAAAAATCTCCAAGATTTAGAAACATTTCTTTCTATGTTTATTAGTTGGAATTATTGTAAGCTTAATTATTCTTCTTCAAGTGATTCAATTGATTAGAATTTTTTTAGCTTGGAAATAAATGCAACCTGAGATTGCTAACCTAATTAAAACTTTGATATAATATAGCGCTTCCCATTCAGATGCGGTACAACATTATATCACGAGATGTAGGGGCACGGCACTGCCATGCCCCTACTCACGTAAACGAGAACCGCTATAAAGCCTATATTTTTTAATTTCATGACCTTGCCTTAGTTAAATAAAATAACTGGTAATTGAAAATTTAGTTTTCCACAATTACCAATTATCAATATCAAGATTAAATTTCTGCTGGTAAAGGTTTCCAAACTTCTCCATACTTCTCTTTTAGAGTCTCCCAAGCTTCCACCTGTCCGGGTTCATATTCTCCCGGTTTACCCCATTGCAAAAATAGGCTTAAAGCAGATTCTTGTTTCTCATCTAAAAACCGAATAGCATAGGTTGTAAAATTACCCCTCTTCGCTTCACCAGTTTCAAATTTCACTTGAATAATTTTATCCATATTCAAGTGAAACTCAAAGCCTTCGGTGTGCATATTCGCATACTTACCTTTAGGCAATTCTGCATAAAATAGCTTTTCTATTTTGCCCCGTGCTTCTAATACAGCAGCGCTGCTAGTAACAATTAAACGCAAAGTTCCTAGAGTCTCACAAGCTTCTAAAAATTCTTTCAAAGTAGTACTCATAAATTATTATCCTTTCTTAGTTTTTTACTAATGACTAATGACCAATGACTACTTTTACTTTTCATATTGTTCATAAGCCGCAACAATGCGCTGAACTAGAGGATGGCGCACGACATCTTTTTGGGAAAATTCGCAAAAGGCAATGCCTTCAACGTGTTTTAAAATTTGTAAAGCCACTCCTAAACCCGATTGTTGGTGAAGTGGTAAATCAGTTTGTGTCATGTCGCCTGTAATCACCATCCGCGAACGGAAACCCAAACGAGTTAAAACCATTTTCATCTGAGCGGGTGTAGTATTTTGAGCTTCATCCACAATTACAAAGGCGTTATTGAGGGTGCGTCCCCGCATATAGGCGAGTGGGGCGACTTCAATCACACCGCGTTCCATTAAACTGGGTACTTTTTCTGGGTCGATGAATTCATAAATAGCATCGTAAAGTGGGCGAAGATAGGGATTAACTTTCTGCTGTAAGTCTCCAGGCAAAAAACCGAGTTTTTCACCGGCTTCGACAGCAGGGCGAGTTAAAATTAACTTTTCAACTTGGTTCGCAAGGAGTGCTTGCACGGCGACAACAACAGCGAGATAAGTCTTGCCGGTACCAGCAGGACCAACGCCGAAGGTGAGATCGCGTTTACGGAGTGCGTCGATATATTGACGCTGACGGAAGGTTTTGGCACGGACTTCTTCACCCCGGCGACTTTTGGCGAGGACATCTCGTTGTAAATCTTGTAGTTCTCCTTGGCGATCGCTATCTATGGCTTGACGGGCTGTTAAAATATCGGCACTGGAAATAGTATGGCCTTTAATCCAGAGGTCTTCAAGCGATCGCACTAATCGAGAAGCCAGATCAATTTGCCCTTCGGTGCCAGAAATCACTAATTCCTGTCCGCGTAGGACTAAAGTAGCTCCTGTTTGCCGAGATAGGAATTTGAGATTTTCTTCTCCATCTCCCCCAAGAGCGATCGCACTGGCAACATTCGGCAGTTGAATTGTTAAGACACCTGCCATAGTATTTCTTAATTGGTGAGGATCTGTGTTTGACAAAGGTTAATGTTTTCTCGCTAAGGACGAAATTACAGTTTTATTACTGACGTTTTGGAAAAATATTTGTAACAAATTAATCGGCTGTAGGGTTGCCCTCATCCCCTAACCCCTTCTCCCAATATGGGATTCGGGGAACTGGAGAATTTGCTCCCCTCTCCCATGTTGGGAGAGGGGCTGGGGGTGAGGGCATAGCCCCTACTGGTGAATACTCCAAAAAAAGATCCAAAAATCTTTTTGCTACTTTTTCTCTTTACAAAAATTCTGAGCGGAGGTAACAACAACCGCTCAGACTTGCTCTCTAGTTTCAACCTAGCGGAGGCGCGGTTTAACAATGGGTTTAGGCCCATCATTTGCACGCGGTTCTCTCTTCGTTGGCGGTGGCGATCGCTCTTCTGTGTCTTCATCAAAAGACATACCCTCGCGGCCTGGAGTGGTGCTGCCGTAGATATCCAGGTATGCTGATTGCCCAGCTGCGGTTGCAGCTGCGGCAATTACTGTGCGAATCGCCTGAATATTGCGTCCCCCTCGACCAAACACTTTACCTTTATCTGTGCTTTCAAAGGCGATGCGAACCCAAACCCGGTTAAGGGCTTGAGAAACTTCACAATCGACGCTTAATGTCTCTGGAGATTCCAAAAACGGCTGCACTAAAAACCGAACCAGCCCATCATAGTTAGGGCTAGCTGTTGGGAGTTTTGTTCCGAAATTATGATGCGGCTGTTGCACTGACCTGCTCAAAAACATTAGCTTTTACTAGAATGCGACGAACGGTGTCAGTGGGTTGAGCGCCTTGTTGTAGTCGCTTGACGATACCGGGAACGTCTAGTCGCACTTCATCGGTTCTGGGGTTATAAAAACCCAATTCTTCTAAGGGACGGCCATCGCGGCGAGCGAGGTTGTTAATGGCGACAATGCGGTAACTTGCTTCCCGCTTTTTACCGAATCGTTTCAAGCGCAGTTTGATCATGGTTGAAGAATTATTCTCCTGTTGTTAGATATTTAGCAACTAATTGGTGAGGAAGTAACCGAAATCTGGCTGTTGCCGAGAAATTGAGGGTTAGTTTCCTCTGCTGATAAATTCTGAGGTGGAAATGCTAATTTTAGCACTGCCTAGCATTTGCTGCTATTTGTCATTAGTCATTGGTCATTAGTCATTAGTCATTTGCAAATTACCAATGCCCAATGCCCCATGCCCCATGCCCCATACCCAATGCCCAATGCCCAATAACTAAAGATTGCCGAAGCCTTTTTTCTTTTTGTCTTTGGGTTTTTTCTTTTTCGTGGCTGGGGCACCATCATAACCTCGCCATCCAGGGGCTGCGGGACGATTACCAGCACCTGCGAAGGCGTTACCCATACCGCCACCGCCGAACATTCCCGGCATTCCCGGGAAGCCACCTTGACCCATTTGCTGCATGAGCGATCGCATTTTTTGGAAATCACCCACCAGTTTAGTTACATCTGACTCTCTATACCCTGAGCCACCAGCAATCCGCCGCCGCCGACTGGGAGAACTGGCTAATAAATCGGGGTCATGGCGTTCTTGGCGAGTCATGGAGTTAATCATCGCCTCACAGCGCTTCAGTTGGGTTTCTCCCTGCTTGAGTTGATCGTCTGAAAGCTTGTTCATCCCTGGGATCATCTTGATTAAGCCTCCCAGAGAACCCATGTTCTTCAGCATCCGTAACTGCTTGAGAAAATCAGTAAAGTCAAACTTCGCTGACAAAATTTTCTCCTGCATTTTCTCAGCATCCGCTAAGTCAAACTCTTCCTGGGCTTTTTCTACCAGGGTTAGCACATCACCCATCCCCAGAATCCGGGATGCCATGCGATCGGGATAAAACGGTTGCAGTGCCTCGACTTTTTCACCCACACCCACAAATTTAATCGGCGCTCCCGAAATCTGTCGCACAGAAAGCGCTGCACCACCACGGCTATCACCATCCATCTTGGTGAGAATCGCCCCAGTAATGCCGATCTTCTCATGGAAGGTGCGGGTAAGATTGGCTGCCTCTTGACCAGTCATCGCGTCCACCACCAACAGAGTTTCATGGGGTTGGACGGTTGCTTTGATGCGGGCTAATTCCGCCATCATATCTTCGTCAATTTGTAGGCGACCCGCAGTATCAATAATTACTGTGTTTACACCTTCTGCCCTAGCGCGTTCTACACCTTGTCGGGCAATTTCTACGGGATCGGCGTCGCTTCCTAGTTCAAATACTGGTACGTCAATTTGCTTACCCAACGTTAGCAACTGGTCGATCGCGGCTGGGCGATATACGTCTGTCGCTACCAATAAGCAGCTACGCTCTAATTTTCTCAGATGTAAGGCTAACTTAGCGGTAGCTGTGGTTTTACCAGTACCTTGCAACCCAGCCATGAGAATAATCGTAGGCTGTTCCGGGGCTTCTGCGATGGGAACATTTTCGTCTCCCATCACCTGCACCAATTCATCATGAACAATTTTGATGAACTGTTGGTCAGGTCGCACGCCGGTAATCACCTCGGCTCCCTGTGCTTTGGTTTCAACTTCGCTAATAAAATCTTTGACTACCTGGAGATTGACATCTGCTTCCAACAGGGCGCGGCGCACTTCGCGCAATGCATCTTGAATGTTGGATTGAGAAATTTTGTCCTGTCCCCGCAGTTTTTTCCAGGCGGATTCTAAACGGTCAGATAATGCATCAAACATAATGTAATTACAGGTAGTTCGCCAATGGGGAATTTTAAACCGCCGATGAATGCGATTTGGAATTTCCGCTAAAGTTTTAACGTGCTATTTACCAGCTTAGTATTTTTCACCGCGACTGTAGCAACCAGATACTTACCTTTATTGAACTGGCAAATTGTGCTTTGGATGTAAATTTTGATTTTTGCAAAGGCAGAAATGCCAGCACTATAGATGAAGTAAGGATTTTAGTGTGAATAGTTGAGAAAGCGCAGGAGAGCGAAAATATATGAAAGAATATAGGGCATATATGTGTGACTTTGGGCATCAGTGGTCTCTTTTCAAGGATAAACAAGACCCTGAAGATGAAGGAGACTGTATATGTTCAGAAGGTCATCCCGCAGTTATGCTCAGAAAGCAACCAGCAGTTGATGATGTTCAAATGACTTTTAGACCAGCAGGTAGAGTAGTAGATACACCCAAGCAGCAGGTTGATCGACGAGGCAAATACTATATAGTAATCTCTAACTTAGCAGGCACACAGGAAAGAGTTTCAAAAAAAGTATATTCTTGGGAAGAGATATATCAAATTGGTAAAAGGTTTGATAAGCGTTCATTTGAATGGGCATTAAATTACTGGGAAAGTCTTTATCTTTGACTGGATTCTGGCTATAACATACAAACTTCAGGAAAAATAAATTCAATAATTCAAAATTACTATTATTCATTAGCACACAAAAACTTCTCAAATACTCTTGGATACCTATGACTAGCAACACACTGCTTCAACCCACAGAAATCGTCCACCTATCGGGCATCAGTTGGCAAACTTATGAAAACTTGCTAACTGAACTTAGTGCTAGTCGCCGCCTCCGGCTTACTTACAATCGAGGTACTTTAGAAATTATGGTTCCTTCACCTGAACATGAACGATACAAAGAAATTGTGGGTCGATTTGTCGAAACTCTAGCAGAAGAACTAGAAGTGAGAATTGACTGCCTTGGTTCTACTACTTTTAAACTTCCAAAACTTAGTGGAGCGGAACCAGATAAATGCTTTTACATTGAAAATATTAATGTAATCAGAGGCAAAAAAAGAATAGATTTAACACAAGACCGTCCACCAGATTTGGTAGTGGAAATTGATATTACTAGCAGTTATAAAAATCGCTTTGAAGTCTACGCTGATATGGGTGTGCCTGAAATCTGGCGATATGATGGTAATAATTTTAGTATTAACATTTTACAAAATCAGAAATATATATCTGTTGAACGGAGTTTAGCATTTCCTAATCTGCCATTAACAGAGATTTCTAATTTTTTAGAGCAGGTGGGAGAAAAAGATTATTTGGAATTAGTTAAAGAATTTCGCCAATGGGTGAAAAGCCAAATTTAATATCAAAAAATAGCAAATTAATTTAGACAGATGTCGCAGCGAATCAAAGTATATTCATATTCGATATACCACTCGTCAAATTCATATATTGGTATTGCTCTTGCCGAAAAAGCATTGCGGGGTTTGCCTGTTGATGTTGAACGACGACCAATCTACATACCGAAAGAGCGAGGTATAAAGGTAGCTGACCTCCAAGGACGAAGTGAAACCGCTCTGTTATCGTCGTATCACAAAGAAGATTGTCTGCGGTGGGCAAAAAAGTACGGCATTGAAATTCGGCTCAAGGAGTATGAAGAATTTGGTAGGTGGGTCAAGCGCTGGGAGAAAATGAAATTTGGTCGGGAAGAACTTCCCGCGAGGGCGTATTACGCTGCTTGTGGAACTGGGAAAGAGCATCTACTTGATGCCGCTTTCTTTCGAGCGTCGTATATTGACCTTCTGGATGTCAACGATGAGTCTGTGATTAGGAAAGTTGCAAATGATGTCGGGTTGAATGGCGATCGCATTCTTGAATTAATCCACGGCGAAACAGCTAAACTTGCAGCAGTAGCAGCCTTAGCAGAATACGAGCAATTTGGTTGTCCTGGAGTGCCAACCTGGGTAGTAGAAGGCGAAAGATTTTGGGGAAAGGATCGTGTCGATTGGGTAACAGAAAAGGTAAAACAATTATGTAATATTACCGTGAACGATGAATGATGCGTAAGCAAGTTCGTAGTAAGGACTTTAGTCCTTATTTTCTCAGCATTAAAGAAGAATCCAGGCGATTAGAAATCGCGGCTACACAAACTTTCGTCCGCCTGCGCGGGCTAACATCAAAATAGAGTATAAAACAGCGCTAATAGGGTAGCACAGCTAGCTGTGCTACCTACGAATTACCTGTATTCCACGCTACCAAAGTTTTGGGTTATGAAATCCACATTATTTAGTAATGATTCAGGTTAATGCCAGCTTCTTTTGCCATTGCTTCTAACCCATTAATTTGTAGGGTTTTGATTGCTTTAGTAGACAGCTTTAATCTTACCCAGCGATTTCCGGCTTCCCACCAAACACGCTTGTTTTGCAGATTAGCGTGCTGAAGGCGTTTAGTACGGCGGTGGGAGTGGGAAACAGCAAAGGCGTTATTTGCCTTCTTACCAGTTAGTTCACAGCGACGGGACATAGCAATTATCTCCAGATTCTTATTTTAATACAGCCTTTCCATTTTAGGTCTTAGGCAACAGAAGTGGGGAATGGGGAGTGGGGAATGGGGAGTAGGGAGTGGGGAGTAGGGGAAGAATAACTATTAAACAATGCCCAATGCCCAATGCCCAATTCCCAATGCCCCAAGCACTACTTACTAGCTTGTTCCGTCAACTTAGTGAGTACCTCATTTGATCGCTCGACGAAAGATTTCATTCCCTCAGCGTCAAATCCCTTCTGAGACATCAGCGCTAAATCGTAGACGTGTTGGCAAATCAAGTTGACTAACTGATTTGTAGACGATTGACCGTCACCTTGAATAATACTACCTTGGCTAATATTTGCCAGATTTTGAATCAGTGGGTGAGCAGTATTCACGAGCAAAACGTGGTCTTCGGGAAATTCTACTGACTGCTGCTGCATCATGGCGTTCATTTCGCGCAGGCGGCGGAGAATCTCTGGTAAAAGCACGATCGCAGGTGGTGTACCTTGAGGATCGTCTGATTTCAAGGCTTCGGTACGGATGTTGAGTTTGGGTTTGTTGAGGGATTTCTCAAATAACTCTTTGATCGTCTCACTCCGGGTTTTATTCGTGTTGGGATCAACAATTTCCGTAGCTTTGTCTTGTTCTAGCAGGGTATTATCTAAATCTGAGTCTACCCGCGTAAATTTGACATCCTGATATTCCCGCTCTAGGAAGTTGATAAAGTGGGTATCAATAAAGGAGTCCATAAACAGGACTTCCAAGCCTTGATTTTTGTGCAGTTCTATGTATGTAGCTTGGGTTGCTCCATCGGTGGTGTAGAAAACTCGGTTTTCGTTGCGTTCTTTATTACGTTCTAGATACTCTTTCAGCGTGGTGTAAGGTGCGCTGGGTGCTGAGTTCTCAGAACTGGATGAGGGAGTGACATCTTGCCAAGCATCCCCGTCTGAAGACTGTACCTCAACCACTGGAGTTTCAGCAGCAACTTTTTCTGTCAATTTGGCGGTGGTGCGGAAGACGATGATATCTTCGATTTGTTTTTTGAATTTATCGTCGTTGAGAGCGCCAAATTTTACAAAGGTGCCAAGGTCTTTCCACGCGCTAACATATTGTTCGCGGTTGTCGCGGAAAAGTTCTTTGAGGCGATCGCCTACTTTTTTGGCAATGTAGTCACCAATTCGCTTCACGGTGCGATCGCCTTGCAAAGCACTACGCGATACGTTCAGGGGAATATCGGTACTATCAATCACACCCCGCATCGGCATCAGAAATTGCGGGATAATTTCTTCGCAGTTGTCGCTAACAAAAACTTGATTGCAGAATAGCTTGATTTGCCCTTTCGTCACATCTACATCGGGTCTCATTTTCGGAAAATACAGAATCCCGTTGATGATAAAGGGATAGTCTGTATTTAAATGTACCCATAACAGGGGTTCTTCCTGGAAAGGATACAGGTAGCGGTAAAACTCTAAATAATCTTCTTGACTCAGATTACTTGGAGAATCTCGCCACGGTGCTTTTTGCTTATTTACTACTTCACCATCGAGTTTAATTGGGACTGGCAAGAAGTCGCAGTAAGTCTTGACAAGATTCTTAATTCGTGCTGATTCGAGAAACTCCTCCTCTTCTCCTTCCAAGCTGAGAGTAATAGTAGTACCGCGAGTTGTCCGAGGCGAATCTTCGAGGGTGAAAGCTGGGGAACCATCACAAGTCCAGTGAACCGCTTGCGCTCCTTCTTGATAAGATAGGGTATCAATTTCTACCTTTTGCGCCACCATGAAGGAAGAGTAGAAACCAAGACCGAAGTGGCCGATTATCGGTTGATCTGATTTGCCTTCATACTTGTTAATAAATTCTTCAGCACTAGAGAAGGCAACCTGATTGATATATTTCTTAACTTCATCTGCCGTCATCCCGATACCGTTATCGGAAATCGATAGGGTTTTCTGATCTTTGTCAATGGCAATTTCAATTTCAGCTTCGCCGATATCTCCAGCATAATCTCCAGCGCGGGATACCATTTTCAGCTTTTGGATGGCATCTACAGCGTTGGATACCAGTTCCCGCAAGAAGATTTGGTGATCTGAGTAAAGCGACTTCTTGATGATGGGGAAAATATTATCAGTATGAATACTGATAGTGCCTTGTTCTAGCATAATTGGTAATCTTCGATGTTAGTATCTGAAACGATGATAGTAGGTAATACAACTTAGCCCTCATCTTTTCCAGGATAAACCCGGAGAACACAGAAGGACATGATACCAATTAGGATTTTAAAAGCATAGCTTAGGCGACCGCACCTTTTTTGAGCATTGTTTGCCCCCATTATCTGATTCGGATTTCCCTACTCCCCCATCTCCCCACTCCCTAAGTATTACTAGAATTCTTCTGCAACACCAAAAAATAATGGTATGGATAACTGGGATCGATAAATTCTTGCTTGACAGTTAACCCAGCTTTGGCAACAGAGTTTAAAATTCGGGTTTTGGGATATCCTTTCAAACCCATTTCCCAGTAGTGTTCGTCACAGACTGGCGTTGTACTCCAGAATTTCGGCATATTGAATAATAAATACCTTGGTCTACCTGAAAAAGAAGTATTGATCTGAAACGAGAGGTATTGGGTGCAATAGGGAATCGAAATTACCAAAAATTTCTTTGTTGCTTCTGCCAGTTTTTTCAATGCTGCTTCTGACTCAGGGTAGGGAAAGTGTTCCAGAACTTGAAACAGAACGATCGCATCAAATTTATCTTTTGGCAATGAAAAATCTGTGGTCAAATCCAAGATCATTTCTGGCTTGAGGTTGGGGTCAACATCGGCGGTAGTGACGTTGTATCCATTATTTTTCAGGATATCTGTTAATAGAGAATTAAAAATGCCAATTTCCAAAACGTTTTTTACCTGATTACCCAGCGAAAAAATTAGACGCAGCTGGTGATGGTAACTAACGAGGCGATTTTTTGATAAATATTCTGAATTTCTAATATCTAGTGAGGTGATGAGTTGCATAAAACTTGCCTACCTAAGCTGATAGACTGACAAATGTGGTGCCTATACAACTACAGGGTTCCCGGAAAAATCGTGAAATTAACAGCATTTTAATTCGACGACATCGGGAAGCGATCGTTTATGTGCAACATACTCTGACCTCTCTCCTCAAAGGCTATGGTGGAATGGCACTAAGTTAAGATATAGCCCTTGCCCTCACTGGAACAAGCCTCCAAGCTGGGAATCCATTCTGGGAGGGCTGCCGCCTCCTTTTTCTTGACGAGAGGCAGCAGCCCATTCGGAATACATTCCCAGTCTTCAGACTGCAAACAAGGTTACACAAGGCTTTCGGCTTTTCTTGGTGCCATTTGGCTATTGAATAATTTATTTGCTAACTCTATAGATTGGTCTAACCTGACGATAAGTATTAAGTAAGCTCAGAAATTTCTTTCCATCAAAATTTATCGGGTCAACTTTTTTACCAGAACGGTCTACTAAATGGTGAGTAGTAATGCGATGGTCTGGGACTTGACTTTGAGCAATTAACCAAGCAAGAGAATGATATTGAGCTTCCGTGTAGCCGCTATGGGTTTGTTCGCTGCTACTGTCATAACTATCTGGCGGTGTTTCCAAAGAAACGTGATAAGCGAAATTATTCACCGATGCCGGCAAATGCGGATTAGTCTGCACAGTTTCCACTCCCTCGGAACCATCAAACACTGAGTTAGCTGCACCAAAAGCCCGCTTTTCTGGCGGTACTAGATAAACCACCGTTCCGTCTAACTTGACTAAAGCGTGGTAACTTGCTTGCACACCTTCATCGTTATGGGCTACTTGAAAGAAATTAACGGCGCTGGAAGCAGAATAACCAGTTTCATGGAGGACGATAATTGGTTGGTTGTTGACAGGAACGCCGTTCACATCTTGGGTGTAACGTTCTCCATAGTTACTGGGATCAACTGAAGCAACTTGATAACTAGGTCTGTAGTGTGCAAAAGCTTGAGTGGTTACATACTTTGCTACAGACTTGTTAATCTTGACTGGGGACTTGATAACATTTTGAAATTTCTTCTCTGGCTCTTTCGCTGATTGGAATTGCACCTGCGGATATTGACTGAAGGCCATAACCCGTGGATTGGATATCTGGGATGTTGTCGGATTATGTTGTAATTTTGTTGCTCGTCCAATTAGCAGCACTACAACTAAAGCCATGAACATCAGCGAGATTAGTAGCACCCTAGTCGCCCAGTCTTTAAACCTCATTTTTCTAATACCCGTAAAACGGTAGATTTTAATTTATAGCTAAACTGGCGTATCCCTGGTAGAGGCGCACTTCTGTAAACCCCTAACGCCTATGGTATCCAAACGAGAATCGCTATAATACTTTAATTCTAGTCAAATATACGTTATTAGTATATCTTGGAATGCTAAGTAATTGTTTTAAATGCTTCCTCTGTCTAGGGAGCTATTTAAATGCTCTCAAAACCATTGCTACTCGTTCAGGTAATGTGTTGATGAATTGTGTCTCTACAATTCAAATTCATCATCTCAAATCTAAAATAGTTAGCGTTTATACTCTGCTGCGTGGTGTTCGCATAGCCACAGGTAATGTCCCTCTGGAGTCAAGACTTTCTTTAATCCGCCCCAGTGCTGCTGGGGATCTTTTTCTTCTAAAAGTTGACGCAAGGCACGCAAAGCTGCACCATCAGCGCGTTCTGGGTCTAAATCTTCACTTTTAGGAAATTTGTTTGCTAATTCTAAATCTTCAGATTCTTTGAGTTCAGGTAATTTTGCTGCTAGTTCTTTAAATAGTTCTAAATTATTTTTAAATAGGGTTTCATATTCTTTGGGATCTACCACACCTAGCCAAGGGCCAATTATCGGTGCGGCAAATTTCAAGACTTTGAATAATCTACCAATATAAGGTGCTGTTGCTCTCAGCCATTCGGCAGGTTCATTTATTTCATATAAACCACCTTCTTGGGTGGGATGCCAACAGCCCGGTGCTTGGCAATAGAGTTGTAAATCTAATTTTTGTCCAATTAGATTCTTTTGCCAAGCTGTGCCGCCACCGGAATACAGGATAAAGACATTGGGACAGTGAGAATCGATGATTGCTTGTTCGCGGCGGAAGGCATTGGTAAATTCCCGTTGCGTCAGTTCTCGGAGATTTTTGAGTTCATCGAGAATTAATGCTTGTCCGTCAACAACTTTTGTTTCTAACTCGTCAATGCGTTCTAGCACTGCATTTTGGGTATTCAAGTCTAAGCCATATAAGAGTTCTGATACTGATACATCTTCCATAACTTCTGGACATTCAATTGTTCCTCTCTTTTTTTCCCAGCGTTGCGAAAGTTGTTTATAGTCAAATTCGTGAGTACATGGTTGACCATTATGACCATGACATGGAATTGTGCGTTTAATATCTAATCCGGGAAATCTGGCGAGAGTGAGTTCGATGCCATCTCGAAGCAGGACAAAGAAATTTAGGGGGTTGCGGCCTCGCACTGTTAATTTAATATAGCGATCGCTTTTAACAGCTTCCACTAACGCTAAATGTTCCTGTTCATAAGCAAATAAGACTCCGTTACGCCAATGAATACCAGTTGTGAAGCGGTGTTGACGCGCAATAAACCAAGTGGGAATTCCCGCAGGAATGGTATTGAGTTGAAATTTCATCGAAATTTCATTGCACTCACCTGTTTGTTTAATTTGCTGCCATTCCTGCTCATAATTAGGCGGGTCGAGGGGCAAACGTTCCACAACCAGACTGAGATCCCGGTTTTCTTGAGTGCGGTAGGAAAGGTCAAAACGCTCCATGAGGCGCAGAAAGTGATCCCGCGTTGATGGCTCTAAGTCATGCCAAAGTCGATCCATTTCCTGACGGGTAAAGATGCCCTTGCGGTTGATTACGTTTTCGCTTTCCAGCACTTTGCTGATATATTCAGTTACCCACTGGGGCTTGAGGATAACGGTATCATTAAGTTCTTCGTTGTCTTGGAAGTAGAGAATTTCACCTAATTCATGCAGCCATCGCGCTAGCACTTCCTTGCTGATGTCAGCAACTTTGGACTCAATTATGATGTCCCACAATTGCTGGGGTGTGATTTGTTTTTTTGGCTGGGTGCGGATGGCGTTGGCAGCATTTAGCCAAGTAGTAGGCCAGATTTCACCCATTAAGGGTAACTTGGCGGCTGTTTCTGCAATTCCTTGCCGCAATTCTTCAACGCCGAGGCTGATTTTTGAGCTAATTTTACAGTGTTCAATAATCTGGGGGTACTTGTCGCGTAACTCTTTCAGGGGAAGGTCTGCATCTCGCTCGTCGATGTGGGTGGCGACGAGTAATATCGGAGAATCGGGGGCTAAGGCTTTGATTGTATCCAGCCAGTAGTTGAGTTTACCTTGCTCAAACCCTAGTCGAGCATTCCAGGCGAGTAAGAACAGCGATCGGTTGGTGAGAAAGAATTGGTGGGTTGCATGATAGATTTCCTGTCCGCCAAAATCCCAGGTGTTCAGTTGCATGGTGACATCTGCTTGCGTGGGATGGGTTAATTCCAGGGATTTAATTTCAATGCCGTGGGTGGTGGATTCCTGGGTGTCGAACTCTTCACCGCGTAATGCTCTTAATAAGGATGTCTTGCCCACACCTCCTTCACCGACAACTAGTAGTTTAGAAACCCACTGCCGTTGGCTACCCTCTAACCTTTCTCGAAGATAGGTCAAAGTTGCCTGGGTTCCCTGCTCGACAATTTCAGGCGGCGGCGAGGTTAGTTGGGGATTGTTATCGAGGGATAGCCTTCTCAAGTTAGAGAGTTGGCTGATTTCTAGCGGCAGGCTGCTGAGTTGATTGTCAGAGAGGTATAACTCAGTCAAGTTGGAGAGTTGGTTGATTTCTGGCGACAGGCTGCTGAGTTGATTGTTATGGAGGTATAGCACTGTCAAGTTGGAGAGTTGGCTGATTTCTGGCGGCAGGCTACTGAGTTGATTGTTATCGAGGTATAGCTCAGTCAACTTGGAGAGTTGGCTAATTTCTGGCGGCAGACTGCTGAGTTGATTGTTATCGAGGTATAGCTCAGTCAACTTGGAGAGTTGGCTGATTTCTGGCGGCAGACTGCTGAGTTGATTGTTTGAGAGGGATAGCGTTATCAAATTGGAGAGTTGGCTGATTTCTGGCGGTAGGCTGCTGAGTTGATTGAAAGAGAGCAATAGCCTTGTCAAATTGGAGAGTTGGCTGATTTCTGGCGGCAGGCTGTTGAGTTGATTGTTATAGAGGGATAGCGTTCTCAAGTTGGAGAGTTGGCTGATTTCTGGCGGCAGGCTGTTGAGTTGATTGTTATGAAGGAATAGCGTTGTCAAGTTGGAGAGTTGGCTGATTTCTGGCGGTAGGCTACTGAGTTGATTGAAAGAGAGGTTTAGCTCCGTTGCCTTTTTCTTCACAGCTTTTTCTATAATTTGCAACAGTTCTTCGTTTGTCATCTGCAAACCTCACCAACTTTGTAGCGATATTTACTACAGTAGTATACTGCAACTAAGCGTTAGAGACTGGATTCGTGGGTTTATCTGCATAAAAACGGCTGTGATGTTTAAATTAGCGGGGTGCGATTTTTAACTTTGCAATAACATTCACTCATTCAGGAGTCAATAGGGTTCGGTTAAGGCATGAGACGCGATAAATTGCCGTCTCTACAATGGACTGATTATTGTAAAGACGGCGATTTATCGCGTCTTTGTGATCTAGGATCTGTCATGAAAAAACCTTATCGTTATCCTGTATTGATTCACGAGTATCAAAGACTCGTCGGCGAGTATAAAAGACTCATTCACGAGTATCAAAGACTCGTCGGCGAGTATAAAAGACTCGTTCACGAGTATAAAAGACTCGTCGGCGAGTATAAAAGACTCATTCACGAGTATCAAAGGCTCGTTTACGAGTATAAAAGACTCATTCACGAGTATAAAAGACTCATTAACGGAGTTCAAAGGGTGCATTACGCTTTCGCGCTAACACACCCGAAGACTACGATCGCTTTATAATTGCCATCGCCCCACCAACATTACAGGCGATCGCCTCATGGCATACATTGAATATAGTTAGCAATCGGCAATGCCATGAATATTCGTCAAGACAAAAAACGCATTTAGCCCACGGACGATAAGCTTCTTGTCTGTGTAGCTGTAAATGACCTTCACCAAGGCGCTTTTACCTAACTTCAGAATAAAAGCTGCCAAAAATATCACAATTTGGGAAAATAATAAAGTAGGTCGAATATAGCGTTTATCACTGGCGTGCATTACAGTTTTGACCTCTCTCCAAACCTCTCTCCTACAAGGAGAGAGGCTTTGAATATTACTCCCCTTCCCTTGTAGGGAAGGGGTTGGGGGTTAGGTCTGTATTGGACTCAACTGCAAGCAGCTATATTATACGACTAACCCAAATTATTCTCGGAAAATATGACTCATCCTTTCCTTGAACGCCTGCGTAGTCCAGATAGCCCAGTTCTCGTTTTCGACGGGGCGATGGGAACCAACTTACAAACCCAAAACCTGACTGCTGAAGACTTCGGCGGCGCACAGTATGAAGGTTGCAATGAATACTTAGTCCACACCAAACCCGAAGCTGTCGCTAAGGTTCACCGAGACTTTCTCGCTGCTGGTGCTGATGTCATTGAAACGGATACCTTTGGTAGTACGTCCCTGGTGCTGGCAGAATATGACTTAGCAGACCAAGCCTATTACCTCAGCAAGACAGCCGCAGAATTGGCGAAGCGTGTGGCTGCGGAATTTTCCACGCCAGAAAAACCCCGGTTTGTGGCAGGTTCCATTGGCCCCACAACGAAACTCCCCACCTTGGGACATATTGACTTTGACACCATGAAAGCTACTTTTGCTGAACAAGCAGAGGCGCTGTGGGATGGTGGTGTGGATTTATTTTTGGTGGAAACTTGCCAAGATGTGCTGCAAATTAAGGCGGCGTTGAATGCTATTGAAGAGGTGTTTGCTAAGAAGGGCGATCGCAGACCGTTGATGGTGTCTGTGACAATGGAAAGCATGGGCACAATGCTGGTAGGTTCCGAAATCAGCGCTGTGCTGACAATTTTGGCACCTTACCCAATTGATATTCTTGGTTTAAACTGTGCCACTGGCCCAGACTTGATGAAACCACATATCAAGTATCTGGCAGAACATTCACCTTTCATCGTTTCCTGTATTCCCAACGCGGGTTTACCTGAGAACGTCGGCGGTCAAGCGCACTACCGCCTGACACCGTTGGAATTACGGATGTCATTGATGCATTTTGTTGAAGATTTGGGTGTCCAAGTGATCGGGGGTTGCTGTGGGACACGTCCAGAACACATTCAACAATTGGCAGAACTTGCTAAAGACCTGAAGCCAAAAGTTAGACACCCTAGCTTAGAACCAGCAGCAGCATCAATTTACACCACTCAGCCTTACGACCAAGATAATTCCTTCTTGATTGTCGGCGAACGTCTCAACGCCAGTGGTTCCAAAAAGTGCCGCGATTTGCTAAATGCGGAAGATTGGGATGGACTCGTTTCAATGGCCAGAGAACAAGTCAAAGAAGGCGCACATATCCTCGATGTCAACGTGGATTATGTGGGACGTGATGGGGTGCGGGATATGCACGAATTAGTTTCGCGCATTGTTAATAATGTCACACTGCCGTTAATGCTTGACTCCACCGAATGGGAAAAGATGGAGGCGGGTTTAAAGGTTGCCGGTGGGAAGTGTTTGCTGAACTCCACCAACTACGAAGATGGGGAACCGCGCTTTTTAAAGGTGCTGGAGTTAGCGAAGAAATACGGTGCTGGTGTAATCATTGGTACTATCGATGAAGATGGAATGGCGCGGACAGCAGACAAAAAGTTTGCGATCGCCCAGCGTGCATACCGTCAAGCTGTAGAATATGGCATACCACCCACAGAAATATTCTTTGATACCCTCGCGTTACCAATTTCCACCGGGATTGAAGAAGACCGAGAAAACGGTAAAGCTACCATTGAATCTATCCGGCGGATTCGTGAAGGATTGCCTGGATGTCATGTGATTTTGGGTGTTTCTAATATTTCCTTTGGTTTGAATCCAGCCTCGCGGATGGTGCTGAACTCGGTGTTTTTGCACGAAGCGACGACGGCGGGAATGGATGCAGCCATTGTCAGCGCTAACAAAATTTTACCGCTTGCGAAGATTGACGCCCGCCATCAAGAAATTTGTCGCCAGTTGATTTATGATGAGCGGAAATTTGAGGGTAATGTTTGCGTTTACGATCCTTTGGGAGAGCTTACCACAGTATTTGCTGGAGTCACAACCAAGCGCGATCGCTCCTTAGATGAAAGTCTCCCCATTCCAGAACGTCTCAAACGCCACATCATCGACGGCGAACGCATTGGCTTAGAAGAACATCTCAAAAAAGCCTTAGAAGAACATCCCCCCTTGCAAATTATCAACACCTTCCTGCTAGATGGGATGAAAGTTGTCGGGGAATTGTTCGGTTCTGGACAAATGCAACTACCCTTCGTTTTGCAATCTGCGGAAACCATGAAGGCGGCGGTAGCGTTTCTAGAACCGTTCATGGAAAAATCAGAATCAGGTAACAATGCCAAGGGAACCTTTATCATTGCCACAGTGAAAGGCGATGTTCATGACATTGGTAAAAACTTGGTGGATATTATTTTATCCAACAACGGTTACAAGGTGATTAACCTGGGAATTAAACAGCCAGTAGAAAACATCATCAACGCTTACGAACAGTACAAACCTGATTGTATTGCCATGAGTGGTTTGCTGGTGAAATCCACCGCTTTTATGAAAGAGAATTTGGAGGTATTCAACGAAAAGGGAATTAGTGTCCCTGTGATATTAGGTGGTGCGGCGCTGACTCCCAAGTTTGTCTATGAAGATTGCCAAAAAACCTATAAAGGTAAAGTTGTTTATGGCAAAGATGCCTTTTCTGACTTGCACTTTATGGATAAATTAATGCCAGCAAAGGCTGCTGATAACTGGCAAGATTTGCAAGGATTTTTGAATGAGGTAGAAACTGCTGAAGTTTCGACGAATGGTAACAAAGAATCAGTAACTACAACTGGGGAGAAAACAACATCTGCTGAACCAAAAGAAGTAGATACCAGACGTTCTGATGCTGTGGCGATAGATATTGAACGTCCGACGCCGCCTTTTTGGGGAACGGAGTTATTGCAGCCTAGTGATATTCCCATCGAGGAAATATTCTGGCACTTGGATTTACAAGCTTTAATTGCTGGACAGTGGCAATTCCGCAAACCAAAAGAGCAATCTAAGGAAGAATATCAGGCTTTCTTAGCTGAGAAAGTTCACCCAGTTTTAGAAACTTGGAAACAGCGAATTATTGAGGAGAAGCTGTTACATCCCCAAGTTATTTACGGGTATTTCCCCTGTCAAGCTGAGGGGAATTCTCTACATATATATGACTCAGAAAACCACTCACAACAGGTTACAACTTTTGAGTTTCCTAGACAGAAGTCTTTAAGGCGGCTGTGCATAGCAGATTTCTTTGCACCAAAGGAGACGGGAATTATTGATGTGTTCCCAATGCAAGCGGTGACTGTGGGTGAAATTGCCACAGAATTTGCCCAAAAGCTGTTTGCAGCGAATCAATACACCGATTATCTGTATTTCCACGGGATGGCGGTACAGGTTGCAGAAGCGATCGCTGAGTGGACACACGCCAGAATTCGCCGGGAGTTAGGCTTTACTGCTGAGGAACCGGATAATATTCGGGATATATTAGCACAACGCTATCGTGGCTCACGGTATAGTTTTGGTTATCCAGCTTGTCCAAATATTCAGGATCAGTACAAGCAACTGGAGTTATTGCAGACTGACAGGATTAACTTGTATATGGATGAAAGTGAACAACTTTATCCAGAACAATCTACCACTGCAATTATTACCTATCACCCGTTAGCGAAATACTTTAGCGCGTAGAATCAACCTAATGCGCTTGGTGTAAGTGATATTTTGCCCTAGAAGATCCCCCTAAATCCCCCTTGTTAAGGGGCGTTGGGGGGATCTAAGACTTTGAAAACACGCCCTAGGGGATGAGGGCTGTCTTTAATTTTGAAGTGTTAACTTGCTCAAGGAGGCGCGATCGCGTCAAAATAAGAGTTAAGACGCTGTAACCTAACTTAACAATGACCCCAACGCAGCTTGAACAAACTCTTTCCCCTCAACCAACACCGCCAAACGAACGGGGATATGAATATGATTTGGTAATTGTCGGCGGTGGGATTATTGGGTTAACTCTAGCCTCGGCTTTAAAAGATTCTGGCTTGAGTGTCTTGCTAATTGAGGCAAAAGTAGCATCGGCGGCGGTAGCCAAGGGACAAGCTTATGCAGTTCACAAACTTTCGTCACTAATTTATGAAGGCATTGGCGTTTGGGACAAAATGTTGCCTCAAATCGCTAAGTATTGCCGAGTTCGTCTTTCGGATGCCGATTATCCCAATGTGGTGGAATTTACCACAGATGATATAAATACAGCAGAGTTGGGTTATGTGGCGGAACACCAAGCGCTGTTGCAGCCGTTGCAAGATTTTGTCCAAGATTGCCCAAATGTGACTTATCTGTGTCCGGCGGAAGTGGTAAATACCCGGTATCAGCAAAATATAGTGGCGATAGACATAAAAGTTGCCGATCAGCTAAGGACAGTTCGTAGCAAATTAGTTGTAGCAGCAGACGGATCGCGATCGCCAATTCGTCAAGCGGCTGGAATCAAAACTTCTGGCTGGAAATATTGGCAGTCTTGCATTGTGGCCTTTGTCAAACCAGAAAAACCTCACAATAACACCGCTTACGAAAGATTTTGGTCTAGCGGTCCCTTTGCGATTTTACCTTTACCGGGGAACCGTTGCCGCATTGTCTGGACAGCCCCCCACGAAGAAGCAAAAGCTTTGTGTGCTTTAAACGATCAGCAATTTTTGGCAGAACTAAGCCGTCGCTATGGCGATCAGATGGGGAAATTGGAATTACTAGGCGATCGCTTTGTTTTTCAGGTACAACTCATGCAAAGCGATCGCTACGTTCTCCCACGACTAGCATTAATTGGTGATGCGGCGCACAATTGCCATCCCGTCGGCGGACAAGGTTTAAATTTAGGTATTCGGGATGCAGCAGCTTTGGCGCAAGTAATTCAAGCAGCCCACAAAGCGGGTAAAGATATTGGCGACATTCAGATTCTCAAAGGTTATGAACGCTGGCGCAAGCTAGAGAATCTGACGATTTTAGGTTTCACCGATTTGTTAGATCGGATGTTTTCTAATAATTTCTTCCCTGTGGTGGTGATTCGTCGCCTGGGTTTATGGTTTTTACAGCGAGTACCTATATTAAAGGTATTTATGCTGAAATTGATGATTGGCTTGAAAGGGCGGACTCCAGAATTGGCAAAACGATAAACCCCTTTGAGAAATTCAAATTTGATTTCGTTCAAATCACCAGACTCAGAACCCCAACTTCTTAGAGAAGTCGGGGTTCTGCTTATTTACCAATGATTTAAGGGACTGACAAATAAAAAAATATCCCAAAACTGACGCAAAAATCCTCTCTATTTCTCTTCTCTCTGTATTGCGCCAGTTGCTTCAAGTCGGGGAACCCGCCCAACGCACTGGCTTCTCTGTGTCTCTGTGGTAGCCTTCGGCAAGCCCTTCGATCTACGTTTCTTTGGATAATTTATTTCTTGGAAATCCCTAAAACTCCAAATTTATTTAACGCTCCCCAGCCACTCAGTAATCCCTTGAGCGATCGCATCCGCTATCTTCTTCTGTTCTCCTGGGTTCACCACCTGCTCAAATTCATCAGGATTGCTCATAAAACCCAATTCCAATAACACCGATGGCGCAGCTGTCGGGCGTGTCAGCGCCAGATTATCCCAAAATACACCATAAGAAGGTCTACCGAGTTTTTTGACTACATAGTTGTGTAAAAACATGGCAAGGTTGTGAGCTTGGGGTTGATACCAAAATGCGCCGAATCCCTTGGTTTTTTCGGCATCGCCATCATCGGGTAGGGAGTTGTGGTGTATGGAAAGTGCGATCGCAGGTTCTTCTCGACTGATAATTGCCTGACGTTCTACTAGGGAAACCTCTTTATCATCCTCCCGCGTCATTACTACAGTCGCTCCTCGCTTGATCAAATCGTCGCGCAGCAACTTAGATACCACCAAATTCACATCTTTTTCTAAATAT
The DNA here is from genome assembly GCF_036917135.1 of Nostoc sp. Classification (GTDB taxonomy): domain Bacteria; phylum Cyanobacteriota; class Cyanobacteriia; order Cyanobacteriales; family Nostocaceae; genus Nostoc. The sequence goes on from NZ_JBALEA010000030.1 coordinate 55,941, forward strand.
CCAGTTGGGCCACTGGCACCAGTTTCTTTACCGCCATGCCCTGGATCTAGTACAATCTTGAAATTAGCTAAAAGTTTGCGTCTTGTGTTCCCAATTTTAGGCGGATGACGCAAAGCTAAAACCAGGGTTGTGCCGTCGTATCTCAGCTTATATCCCCACTGTTGAGCTTTTTTGAGTTTAAAGGTGTATTTTACTTGTCCTGGAGCTTCCTGTTGCCAGTCTAGACGATCAATTAGGGGGTCATCATCCAGGCGAATAATGTCTGTTTGGGCAGTGGTGTTGTAGAGAGTAAGAGCGATCGCTTGCTCACTTTGTTGTACGCTCACAGATACGGGAACTTCCAAAGGGAAAACTATCTCTGTGGCACTAGGGAGTTGACGGTATCCGACACTGCGAATTATTGTCTGTGGCGGAACTGCACCAGGTAGAATGCGGGTTTCTTTACTATTAATCCAAGCGCCATAGTCTAGGCGCAACCATTCACCTTCCCTACCTGTAACTGTTGTGCGTGTACCTTTGGGCAATGGTGTGAGTCGAGAATAATCGGTACTAGGGCCAGTGCGGGCTACACCTGCGTCTACCATCACCTCAACAACTGGTAACTCTGCTCTGGAGAGGATTTGAACTTTACCAGATCCTGGTTGAGTGATCGTCTTACCATTGAGCGTCAGTTGAAACTGGGTTTGTCCCAGATCGGCAGCTGTTGCCCCGGTGGTGCAACCTTTGTAATTGCCTACGCTAGACTGGGCATGAGGCTGATTTTTCCCTGTCAAAGCTGCAAAATTATTTGGTAGTTCTGCCTGTTCGGGTTGGGGTGAAAGGACAACAGTTTGATTAGCTAGGGTTACAGAGACATTGGCATTGGGGGGTGCGATCGCACTAAAACAAATGAGTTCTCCCGGTAGTCTGGCAATGTCAACTGCGGGAGTCAGGGAATCTTTAGCAAAGGCTAACCCCTGTGGTAGCTCAGGGCTAGTGGTAAGCCTTGTCACTTCAATCTTGAGTTCTTGATTGTGGTAACGCACAGTAAAAAGATTATCCCCCAACTGCAAGGGGAAACTAGGGGAAAAATGACCAGCTTTGCTGCGGGTAATTGGCTTACTATTGATCAAAACCTGACCATCTGGTGGTGCAGTGCCCAGAAAGAAGATTTTTTGGGCACTTGTCTGGTAGTTTGTCTGGGGAAAAATAACTATAAGAGATGGCTGTGCCAATGCTATTGAGGAGGAGAGAATAAAGCCTAATATTACTAGTCCTAGAAGGTTTTTCACAGCAAATCACAGAAGATTACACCACAATAACTGTGGCACAATGACGGGATGTATTTTTAGAAGTTGTTAGAAATTCAAACTACTATGACTAAGTTTATCTTTGTTACTGGAGGCGTAGTTTCCAGTATTGGTAAAGGCATTGTAGCAGCAAGTCTAGGGCGTTTGCTCAAGTCCCGCGAATATTCGGTGTCAATTCTCAAACTCGATCCTTATATTAATATCGATCCTGGCACCATGAGTCCCTTTCAGCATGGGGAAGTATTCGTTACCCAGGATGGGGCGGAGACAGATTTGGACTTGGGGCATTACGAACGCTTTACCGATACCTCGATGTCGCGCTTGAACTGTGTTACTACTGGCTCAATTTACCAGGCAGTCATCAATAAAGAGCGGCGCGGAGACTACAATGGCGGTACTGTCCAGGTAATTCCTCATATTACCAATGAAATTAAAGACCGGATTCTGCGAGTTGCTAAAAGTACAAACCCCTCTGTAGTAATTACAGAAATTGGCGGGACGGTGGGAGATATTGAATCACTGCCGTTTTTGGAAGCAATTCGCCAGTTTCGTAAAGAAGTGGGACGGCAGAATGTGCTGTATATGCACGTAACGCTAGTACCGTGGATTGCTTCTGCGGGTGAAATGAAAACTAAGCCGACACAACATTCAGTTAAAGAACTGAGATCCATTGGCATTCAACCAGATATTTTAGTTTGTCGGAGCGATCGCCCCTTACCAAATGGATTAAAGCAAAAATTGTCGGGATTTTGCGATGTGCCCGAAGAATGCGTCATCACTTCCCAAGATGCCAAAAGTATCTATGAAGTACCGCTAAATCTGGAACGGCAAGGAATGGCAGAACAAGTACTGAACTTGCTGCAAATGGAACAACGTAAACCAGATTTGACGCAGTGGAAAACTCTGGTGAAACGGTTACATAGTCCCAAGCACGAGGTAGAAATTGCCATCGTTGGTAAATATGTACAGTTAAGTGATGCCTACTTATCGGTAGTGGAAGCGCTGAACCATGCGGCAATCTCCACCTACGGCAAACTGCGTCTGCGTTGGATCAACTCAGAAGATTTGGAAGGTGAACCAGCCGAAAATTATCTTGAGGGTGTCGATGGCATAGTTGTGCCAGGAGGTTTCGGGGTTCGGGGAGTAGATGGGAAAATTGCCGCAATTAAATACGCGCGCGATCGCCAAATTCCCTTTTTGGGTTTATGCCTGGGTATGCAATGTTCTGTAATTGAGTGGGCGCGGCACGTAGGGGGATTAACAGGTGCCAACAGTGCTGAATTTGACCCCTATACAAGCGATCCGGTAATTAATTTATTGCCAGGACAGCAGGAAGTAGTGGATTTAGGGGGTACAATGCGCTTAGGACTATACCCTTGTCGTGTTCTCCCTGATACTTTAGCTTTTAAGCTTTATCAAGAAGATGTGATTTATGAACGACATCGACATCGATATGAGTTCAACAATGATTACCGCGATCTGTTGTTAAAGTCCGGCTATGTGATCAGTGGTACTTCTCCTGATGGACGCTTAGTTGAAATTGTGGAATTACCCAAGCACCCATTCTTTCTTGCTTGTCAATTTCATCCAGAATTTCAATCGCGCCCCAGTACCCCTCATCCCTTATTTAAAGGATTCATTCAAACAGCGATCGCTCTTTCTCTTTCCACATCTAGTACACCAACACCATTGGAGGTGTCTTAATAATTCAAAATGACGCTCGTGACGCTCGTTGGGCTAAAGCGTCTCCCTTTGGGAGATGACTCGCTAACGCTCTTAGCGTCTCTCTTTCTCCCAAAGGGAGAGGCTAACGCTGCGCTAACAAAATTAATTGCAACATTAACTTAAGGCTTCAGTAGATTTGGACATCCAGGGTGCATCATTCGTAAATTTCGGACTTGAGGAGATGTTGTGGCGTACTGGGTGAAAATCCTTTACGAGAGGAAAGAATATGTAGTGAATTTTGAGCGTGTCCATGCTTTTTGTTATGAACTCAATGGCAGGGTTACTTTTTGGCTACCCGATAGCGCTATTCCCATAGTGATTAACCCGCAAAGTAACTTGGAAGATTATCAAAAGATTTTCGATTATTTAGAATGTGTGACAGGATTAGAATTAGATCACGCCCACTGGGTAAGAATAAATTACGAAAAAAATGAATATGTAATTAATCTCAACTGCATCAGTTCCTTTTGTCATGAACCGAATGGTAGGATAACTTTTTGGTTGCCAGATGGTACTATCCCCATCATTATCAACCCTGTGAGTAATCCTGAATCTTATGAAAAAGTTGTGAAATACGTTCAGAAAGCAACAGGATATTCTTTATCTTAGTGTGAACGAGGAACTTACTCTTACTAAACTTTTAACTAAAGGTAACGAAGTTAGCAATAAAGGCACGAGGAAAGATTCAATGAATACTGTTGTGCTTAATCTAGAGCCGATTGCTCATTTAACCGATGAGCAATTTTATCAATTGTGTATTGCCAATAGTGATTTAAGCCTGGAAATGAATGCAGTCGGAGAATTAATTATTATGCCACCAGTAGGAGGAGAAAGTGGAAATCAAGAAGCTGGACTAATCACCGATTTAGAAATCTGGAATCGTCAAGTTAAATTAGGCAAAGTTTTTAGTTCTTCAACTATATTTATACTTCCAAATTGTGCAAAACGTTCCCCTGATGCGGCTTGGGTAAAGTTGGAACGGTGGGAAGCTTTAACACTAGAACAGCGAAAAAAATTTCCGCCACTTGTACCCGATTTTGCAATTGAACTGTGTTCCGAGACAGATCGCCTTGCACCTATCCAAGGGAAAATGCAGGAATACATCGAAAATGGTTTGCGTTTGGGTTGGCTAATTAATCCTCAAGATAAGCAAGTGGAAATTTACCGACTTTTGCAAGCTGTAGAAGTTATCCAACTGCCGGCGATTCTTTCTGGAGAAGATATATTACCTGGATTTGAGTTGCAAGTATAGGTAGGCGATAAGCCTCAGTCCCTAGTTCTCAGAGGGTAAAAGCACAATTAATTCTCCAAGGCGCTTCAATATACTGAGTACTTGGTGTAGTTCTGAATCACGTTCAATTGATAGCGCATAAGATCGGGCATACCAAGAATGTTCTTGTTGAATCAATTTGACAAAAACAAATTCCCTACCATTGATTAGTAAACCAAAAGTCGGTTGTGTAGGATTTGGACAATCAAGCATATAAGCAAGTGCTTTAGGTAGGGCTATCATCACATCAAATTTACTGCTTTTAGATTCGATGACAAGTACCCAAAAACGTTTTTGGATGACAAGAACATCAATATTTCCTTTAACGAGAAAGCTTTCGTCTTTAGCAGAAATCTCCACAGAAGTCTCGGTTTCAATCTCAAAAGGAGGTTGATAAAACCCCGCTAAATCGAGTAAAGGAGACAGTACTACCATCTTTACCGCCTCTTCTGACATTAGACGGTGCTTATTCAAGTTTAAATAGTTGCTTTTGACTCGCGCCATCGCTTCCTGTTCACCATCAGTCAGAGTTGGTAAATTTTCAGTCCATTCTGGAAAGAAATTAATGTCTGTGGCAAGTTGCAAACCAAATTTTTCTTCTAATTCGTAAAGACTTATATCTCTCGCTGGGATTGTTTGAACCATAATCTAACATTCCGAATAGTGTTGCCATGCCAACTTTGCTGCACCCACTATCCCTGCAAAATTGCCTAACTCGGCTGGCAATATTTGTAAACCTGCTCGTGATAAAGGCTGCACTCGCTTCTCAATTTCTGCCTTCACACCTGGTAAGAAAAACTCAAAGCTGCCACTGATACCGCCACCAATCACGATCGCTTGCGGTGTGAGTACATAAATCAAACTCGTCAAACCAATCCCCAAATAAGTACCATATTCTTGCCAAAAAGTCAATGCTGCGGCATCTCCTTGTTGGGCAAGAAAACCCAATTCCACGGGTTCCTTGAGAGTGCGGCGGCGAATTGCAGTCGCACAGGCATATTGTTCCAAAGAGCCTTGATTGCCACTATTACAAATTGGGCCATCAGGATTTAATGAAATTAAACCCAATTCCCCGGCGGCTCCTTGATGTCCAACAAATAGTTTGCCATCAAGGATAATTGCGCCACCAACCCCAGTACCTAAAGTTAGCAGAATCAGATTTTGAAAATGGCGACCGGCTCCCAGCCAAGCTTCTCCCAAAAGAGCGCAATTAGCATCGTTAGCGATCGCAGTGGGTTTGCCAGTTTTAGCTTCTAACCAGTCTGCTAAAGGTACATCGAGCCATCCAGGTAAGTTAATGGCGATTTTGGCAATGCGTCCTGCGGCATCAGATGGGCCAGGAGTACCAACACCAATAGCAACAGCTTGATTATCTGGATCAATTTGAGCGATCGCCTCTACCATCACCGCCAGCACCGCCTCCGGTGTCGTCGGTTGGGGAGATGCCACAGTCAAAGATAAGAGACAAGTACCATCAGCTGCAAAGCGCCCCAGCTTAATCGCTGTTCCCCCCACATCAATGCCAATTACTTGAATTTTGTCATTTGTCATTTGTCATTGGGCACTTGTACTGAGTTTCGACTACGCTCAACTACCGCGCAGTCGTTGGCGCAGCCTCTCCAAGAGTTGTATGGGGCATTGGTAATTGGTGAACAGTTATCACCCATTCTCTATCATCGAGTTTAAAATCAACAATTCGTCAGGGTTTTAGGATTTTGCACGAAAAAATTCTGAGTTTTCCGTCTTATTGGGTGTGAGTCGTAAATCAGCAACAGTCGTGGTACGAAAACTTGATCGCTCCTGCCAAGCTGTAATGGGCGCACCTCGTAAAATACCAGCAAGAGCAACGGAAAGGATAAACCCGCCAGTAGCGGCAGCAATTAACGTTAGATTATCTTTCATACAAATCTCTCTATTGTTTATTTGTTATTTGTCATTTGTCCTTTGTCTAAAACTAATGACCAATTACCAATGACCAATGACTACTTTTGGATTCTATTTTCTCTCCGTAATCGGGGATTGACAAATTCATTTAACCCCTCACCAAGTAGTGATAACCCTACTACCATAAATGTCATCGTTAAACCAGGGAAAAGCGTAGTCCACCAAATGCCAGTAGGTAGAGCTTCTAAGGCTTGTTTTAAATCATGTCCCCATTCTGCCACTTCTTCGGGAAGTCCTAACCCCAAAAAGCCCAAACCGCCCAACACCAAAATCGCATCAGCAGCGTTGAGTGTGAAGAGGACGGGTACGCTTTGAATAACGTTGAAAAACAGATAACGAGAAAGCACAACCCAAGTGGAAGCGCCCATTGCTTGAGCAGCTTCGATGAACACTTCAGTTTTCACGCTGACAGTGTGGTTGCGAACAACGCGGTAATATTGGGGAATGTAGGCAATGCTAATAGCGATCGCTGCATTTAATATTCCACGCCCCACCACAAAGGCCAGTGTCACAGACAGCAGTAGCCCCGGTAGAGTGTAGATGCTATCCATAATAAACAGCAACACTTTATCCAACTTACCGCCGAGATAACCACTCAGCATCCCCAAAGGCACACCGATAATCATACTCAGCGCCGTTGCTAAAATCACTACCTGCAAAGCAGCTTGAGCGCCGAACAATGTCCGGGAAAACACATCATAACCCAGACGACTAGTACCAAACCAATGTTTAGCTGAGGGTGGCTCGTGAATTGGATTAGAGAGAAAATCTTTGGGGTTTTGCAGCCATCCCCAAGCCTGCAATACGGGAGCGAAAAATGCCAGGAAGATGAAAAATAGGGTAATGGCTAACCCGATGAGCATGAGTTTTTGGGAAAGATTGAGACTGTTGCCAAACTGTAAAAATGTCGGTAGCCGCCGTTTTGTAATGGCCATAAAGCGATCGCCTGGAGCAAAGCTTGATACGCTGACTATTTTACATATTAGATAGGCGATTGCGTAAACATCCTGAATAAAAGTCCGACTGCTTCACGGTAGATACAAAGCTAGACTGAGCTAGAGGTGAAATTATGCCTTGAAGTAATTGCTATTGGTAAAGTTAGGTCTATTATTAGTAGAAAACCAGATATGCTGATTTCACGGCTACTAGAAACTGAGCAAAGTACAAGCGATCATCATTAAGATGTATCGGCTCAATAAGTAGGGGTAGCAGAGCAAAAGAAGTGAAGCGAGGTACACACAGTGTCATAAAATAGGACAGATGACGCAAAAGCTTATTCCCTTTGCTTGGTCATGGATGCCAGAATAACTCACTACCCCGAAGTATTGAGCGGATAGATAAATTCTTTGCGTCTTTTGGCTATATGTATCTTATGGGTTAAAATAATTAGTACTTGGTAATGACTCCCTCTACAAGACGCTGCGCTATTATCTTTTACTGTATGTTTTTAGCCTTCCCGGACATCCAAAAAAATAAATATTTATGAAAATTGTCTGGAAGATGATGTTGATTAGTTTTCATGTTTACTTTACTGATTTATCATGAAGTTTATATATTTCTGCTAACTTTTTTTGAAAATTATAGTAACCTGAATTTTAGTGAGTACTTTACTTGTTATCTACCATCTAGCTTAAAGTAGCTATTTTGCAGGTATGTACTACTAATCAAGAATTTCGCTGTAAGTTCTTGAATTTGTCGCCTCAAATTGTGCAGGGTGACTATTTAGTTAGCCCCACATAACATTAGAAACAGTTTCCAGTACTTATGAAGAGATTTCCTTCTGCTGAACTGGTCGTCTGTGTATCTCACCACACACCATTCTGACGACAATTATCAGCTAACTCATCCTTGGCCGGAGGTTTACCGAACAGAATTCAGGAGTTAGGAGTCAGAAGTCAGTTGGATTTTTGTATGACTGGCGGATAGCGAAGCGTTAGCGAGTCATCCCCCTTAGCGCTAGCCTCTCCCTTTATGAGAAGGGGAGACGCTTTAGCGCAACGAACGTCTGAATAATGGGGTTTAAGACCCCCCACCAAATTGAAAATTTGGTGGGGCAACAATTCAGTCGCGGGTCTGAATCCCTTACTGTTAGCAAGTCCGCGTACCTTACAGAGAAGCAAGCTACGCGTAGCTTCTCGTAGAGAGGATTCTGACCAGAGCAACGGAAATGTCTCCGGCTCCGCTCCTGAATTCAGGATAGCTGAATTCTTCTTCAACTCATATTGTTCAAGTGATAATTTTGCCCAATCCCAACACTAAGAGTTGCTCTAGATTCAATACGGTTCATTTAACGTTTTAATCTTTTGAAGATTTCCCCAACCCAGGCCAGTCACTCACGGGGGAAACCCCCAGAGGCTCTCTACCAGACGCTAGACGAAGGGAGAATACCTGCTGGCTCCCCTTAAAAAGGCTTGCTTATAACCCTCTTTTACCCGCTTAAAAAGTGTGTCACCAGAGGTGGGGGGATCTTAACCTTAATTAACCGAACCATATTGGCTCTACAATCACAAACCTAAGTAAGACATTCAGCTTTTTGAATGCTTAGTTTTTAATCATACTTTTTCTCTTGATGAAGTTTCCCTCAAGAATAAACTTCTTAGAAAAGTACTCGACGACTTTCGTCACGGCTACAAAAACATAGTTAGTTAGCGCAGAATTAATGCCTAAAAGCCTTGCTGGTGAGCTATTAACATCTACATTACAGGAGATTTTGGTGGCTCCAGACTTCAACATTATCGGCAAAAAACTTTTGCAAGAGAACTAAAGTATCTGCAATTTTAGGCGGCAAAATACGTATAACAATGATGCTTTTGTGACTGATGGGCGAGAGCCAATGGTCTATGCGTCGCACTTGAGTTACTGTTAGATTGTCTAGATTAGCGAAAGATACAGAAAACCAATCTAATTTTTGAAATACTATATCCTGGCAACTAGTCGGGCAATTTTGCTATTGGTAAATAGCATGAATTGGTTTAGTTGTAACTCGTGGATTGTAGTTTAACAGAGATTGGTGAATTAAGAGTTGGGGGGTGTGGAATCTCTGTACTAACTCAAATGTGACCGCTATATTTATCTAACAGTGCTTCCAACAAAGTCGCGGTGAATTCCGAAAAGGTAATTCACTAATTTTGCTTGCAAACAAATATTAATTTTATTCCAGAGCGATCGCAATGAAGACACTTCCAATTAGTAGATACAGATTTTTTCAAAAGCTCCAGCCCCTATCTTTGTTGAAAAAAATCACTGGTAAGTCTGTTACTGGTTGTTTGCAGGTGTTTAGCACGTCCGGCTCTTGGTCAATATATATGGACGAGGGTAAACTAATTTATGCCTGCTACTCAGAGAAAATGTTCGAGCCGCTTTACAGAAATTTGCAACGCTTGAGTCAGCAAATTTCTACTCTCCCTAACGGAATCAAAGAACAGTTGCGGGCAATATTTGAAACTGGTATTGAAAATCAGGCAATACCGAACCCAGATTATCTGGCTATTTGTTGGTTAGTAAATCAGAAATATATCAGTCCTTCTCAAGCAGCGATATTGATAGAGCAATTGGCGTTAGAAGTTCTGGAGTCATTTCTGAACTTAGAAGAGGGGAGTTATGAATTTATTCCTGAAAGCTTTCTGGATGATATGCCAAAGTTTTGTCATCTAAATGTCCGCTTACTAGTTGAAAGATGTCAAATGCCTCAAGGTGTTGGCGTTCGCGTTAGCGTCTCTGAAAGAGAAGCCTCTCGTAGAGAAGCGGCTTATCGTCAGACATCGCCAAGTTCTCAATCGCATCCCTCGCAATTGTTCCAAATAAATGAGCTACAACCTAAAACCAAAACTACACCAAAGCTGCCTAGTACAAATGGCTATAAACCAGCAGCCTACCCTATTAATACTAATGATCATAGAGGTCAGCGAATCATTCAACCGCCTGCTGACAAAAAAATCTACACAATCTTTTGTATTGATGACAATCCCACGATGTTGAATGCTATTAAAAGTTATTTAGATGAGCAAACATTTTCTGTTATTGGAGTCACTGATTCTTTAAAAGCCTTAATGCAGATTGTTCGCATAAAACCTGACATAATTTTGTTGGATATTTCGATGCCTAATTTAGATGGATATGAACTCTGCTCTTTGCTACGGAAACACTCCTATTTTAAAAATACACCTGTGATTATGGTGTCAGAAAAAGTAGGATTTATAGATAGGGCTAAAGCTAAGATGGTTAGAGCATCAGGCTATTTAACTAAGCCTTTTACACAAGGAGATTTACTAAAAGTTATCTTTCAACATATTGTTTAATTGATTTATATAAAAAACAACTCAACTTAACCAACATATTATTTTGGAGGTTTTAGGTTGAGTATTACTTGGATCGCTACTATTCTAGTTATAGAAGATTGTCTGAGTTAATTGAAATTAATTAGTCGCTATAAATAATCTGAGAAAAAAGCCAAATGCGATTGTTACTGATGTCCTAAAAATCAGACAACTCATCGCTTGTGGGCAAAAAAGCAAGGTGCTGATGCCTACATAATTAAGCCATATACGCCTGAGCAGCTATCATACTTGGCATAAACTAACAATCAAGGCAAAACAAAACTTCACGGAGTCCTAAAGGACTCAGCCAGCCTTCTCCCTTTGGGAGACACAAGCGCGAACATCCCTTGCCTGAAGTACGGAATACGGCGCTATGAGCCTGTTCCTCAAGGGTTTTCGGCATATTCCTTATAATTTTTCTTACCCTACTACTCCCTACTCCCTATTTATAAGGAATTAGCTGCCAATATATTAAATATTGATCTAATATGCGTCACAATTAATACTGCCACCAAAATTCATTGATAAACTACAATCTCTTGTAGGTCTACTGTAGTCAGGGGCAGCCAATTGTGGCACCTTGGATCTTAGTGGCTAGAAGCACCTTGGAACGGGAATAAAGGAACTTCCACTATGCTGATTTGCCCTCAGTGTAAATTTGAAAACCCCAATAGCAACAAATTCTGTCAAAAATGTGGCACGTCCCTGACTCACAAAGTCTGTCCTGAATGCAGTACCGATGATGTGCCTGTGAATGCACTAAGTTGTCATAACTGTGGCACGGAATGTGGAACAGTGTTTTGGGCAATTATTGCCAAGGATACGACTGAGGAAACTGTGGGAGATGTGGGAGTAGAGGGAGATGAGGGGGATGAGGGAGATGAGGGAGCAATATCTTCCTTATCTCCTTTACCCCTTAGTTCTCAGATTGCATTAGGCTCCTATTTAGACTCCCAAGAGCGCTATCAATTGTTAGATCCGCTACCTGCTCAAACAGAAACTGCAATCGTTACTGATGTAGGTGTGAGAGTTTTAGACTGCCAGCCGTATCAAATATCACCCATTGACGCAATACTAGCAAGTCAGCAATCAGACTTGCTAACGCCATCAGTGGAAGAAAGTGGAATTCCTCGCCTTGCTAAACTTTATATTGCCTTACAATCCGAAGGTCAACGAGAGATACCGCCGATTCACGATGCATGGCAGCAGGGTGATATGCAGGTAGTAATAATCGAAGACCGTTCAAATTGGCAGCATTTACTCGAACTGTGGCAAGAAGAAACAACTAGTTCGTTAAAAATTTTACACTGGTGTTATGAAATGACCCAACTTTGGGCATTACTGGAACCAATAAATTGTCGTCAAAGCCTTTTAGATTTGTCGAATTTGCGATTGGATGAAGACCAAACACTGGCGTTACAAAGGTTGTATGTAGAATCATCGAATTCTCAGCCTGCCACTGAGTCGCCAGAAGATGCCCAAGTCCAAATATCTGTTATTCCAGAGGAGCCGTTAACTATTCAAGCTTTGGGCCGGGTTTGGCAAGGGCTATTTAGACAGTCTCAACGCACTCAATTTGGCTCTGTAGTCCAGATGTTGGGGGATTTAGAGGTAGGTAAAATTGAGACGATCGCCCAATTGCGATCGCGTTTGGAGGAAATCTCTATTGAACTAGAAGCGCTAGTAACCGCAACTTTGCCCCCAATAAAGGAGATAAACACTGCTGTGCCCATTATCCCGCAATCAGATGAGCCAGAAGATATCATTAGTTTTGCTAATGATATGCCAACTGTTGTGCTAGCTATGCAGTTAAGTAGCTTGGAAGATGCAGGACGCACAGATGTAGGACGTCAACGTCATCATAACGAAGACTATTTAGGCATTGAAACCAAAATCCATAAACTGGAGTTGCCCAAAAGTCGAGTCTTGGAAGGGCATGGTTTGTATATTCTCTGTGATGGGATGGGTGGACACGCTGGCGGCGAAATCGCCAGCGAGTTAGCAGTCAACACCCTACGGCAATACTTTCAAGAACACTGGATTGCCAACCAATTGCCAACAGAAGAGAGCATTCGTGAAGGAGTGTATTTAGCTAATGAGGCGATTTACAAGCTCAATCAACAAGATGCTCGTTCTGGAGTGGGGCGTATGGGTACAACTTTGGTAATGCTGTTAATTCAAGATACTCAAGCAGCAGTTGCTCATGTGGGAGATAGCCGTCTCTATCGCGTGACGCGCAAGCAGGGATTAGAACAAGTCACAGTAGATCACGAAGTTGGGCAACGGGAAATTAACCGAGGAGTGGAAGCAAGCATCGCTTACGCCCGCCCAGATGCCTACCAACTCACCCAAGCCTTGGGGCCTCGTGATGAAAACTCCATTGATCCCGATGTCGGCTTTTTCGACATCAATGAAGATACCCTTCTGCTGTTGGCATCGGATGGTCTATCAGATAATGATTTACTTGAAACCCATTGGCAGACTCACTTAGAACCCTTACTTAGTTCTGGCGCTAACTTAGAACGGGGTGTTGCAGATTTAATTGATTTGGCGAACCAACACAATGGTCATGACAACATTACTGGTATACTAATTCGGGCAAAAGTACGCCCAAATCTGGAAAGTTGAAAATTTAGGGACTGGGGACTGGGGACTGGGGACTGGGGACTGGGGACTGGGAACTGGGGACTGGGGACTGGGGACTGGGGACTGGGGACTGGGAACTGGGAACTGGGAACTGGGAAATAATTTTCTACTCTCTAATGCCCAATCCCTAATGCCCAATCCCTAATGCCCAATCCCTAATCCTTAATCCCTAATCCATTTACCTTGTAGGTTGTATTGTGGTTAGTCTGACCCTGTTAGAACCGCAGCAGAAAACGCCCCTCCAGCAGTGGTGCTTTGAGAACTCCTCCATAATTCGGATTGGTCGAGCGGCAGATAATCACGTTGTTTTAACTGATAGTTTAGTTTCGCGGCATCATCTAGAACTGAGACAAGTCGGTTCCGCTAACAATGGCGATACTTGGCGGCTGATTAGTCAGGGTACAAATGGGACTTTTCTCAACGGTATCCTTGTAATTCAGAGTCCTTTACCAGATAATTCTCTTTTGCAATTGGCACAGGGAGGCCCAATACTGCAATTCCAAATTCAGGATGTAACAGCACTGGAAACTGGCTTGCAACAAATACAAGGGACAGAAGAAAACGCTGCCGAAACAGTCTACTCAGCCCAAAATAGAGCAAATTTATCCTCCGCTTGCACCCACGAAGGCAACTCCCCGAACAATCTGTTTTGCATCCACTGTGGTCAACCTCTCTCAGTGCAACAGAAGATTCGCCATTATCAGGTGTTACAAACTCTCGGACAAGGAGGTATGGGTACTACTTATCTCGCTTGGGATGCGACTGGTCAGATTGTGGGTATCTCACAACTGCTGGTTTTAAAGCAAATGAATGCTGATATGGTGAGAATTGCCAAAGCTCAAGAGTTATTTGAGCGAGAGGCGTACACTCTCAAATCCCTTAACCATCCTGGAATTCCCAAGTATTACGACTTCTTTGTAGAAGGCGGGAAAAAATACTTGGCAATGGAACTAATCCACGGACAAGATTTAGAGAAACGTATTTTTACCACTGGGCCAGTGACACCAAATCAAGCGATCGCTTGGATGATCCAAACCTGCGATATTTTAGACTATCTTCATAGCCAAAGTCCTCCACTGATTCACCGCGATATTAAACCCGCCAATTTAATGGTGCGAGGTTCAGTAAATCGCATAGTGGTGCTGGATTTTGGCGCAGTTAAGGAAATTGGCACAGCGCCCGGTACTCGAATTGGTGCAGAAGGTTACTGCGCTCCTGAACAAGAGCGGGGACAACCTTTGACTCAATCTGATTTATATGCAATTGGGCCAACGCTGATTTTTCTGCTCACAGGCGAAAACCCCTTCAAGTATTATCGCCAACGAGGGCGAAACTTCAGGTTTGATGTGGCAAAAGTTCCGACTATTAGTTCCCAATTAAGAGATGTGATTGATCGCGTTACAGAACCATTGCCACGCGATCGCTATCAAACTGCAAAGGAATTAGCTGCGGCGTTATCTGCTTGCAAAGTTTAAAGAGTGGGGGGTAGGCAATGTTGAAATTCCCTATTCCCTATTCCCTACTCCCTATTGCTCATCCCAAGTTTCTACAGCTAGCAATTCGCTAACTGGGTCTTGCATACTAAAGCCAAAATCGAGCAGTTCCTGTTTCCAGTGCTGCCAGTCATTACCGTAGAGCAAAGCGATTTTCCAGATGCTATCGCTTGGCTTGATAATGTTCGATTCTATGAGTGATTGCACGTTACGCTGCAATTTCACCATTGGGTGAATCACTTTTTGAGTCATAACCTCGATTGAATTCTGATTTTGTTGGTAAATGCTTAATTAAAACTGCTTACCATTCTGCAATTGTTGCCGGCCCGTAGAGTGGTGTAATTTGGTAAAGCTAGTCTTAACTTTTTAACTATACCATAACAAACTCTACTAGGTTACTTGTAAATTGGGTTTTGTACGGTAATTACCACCACAAAACCTTAATTCTACCAAGCAGTCCTTAAACTTTTTGCAGAAGTTAGGCAAATGTTAAGGACAAAGGTTTAAGGGATGCTTCTGTTTCCCCTTTTCCCTTTAACCTTTCCCGTCTTCTTTGTCTTCTTAACCTTTATACTTTCTACACAAGAGTGCAACAGTACCTTTTGGAAGATATCTGTTGTGAACGCTGGGCAGAATAAATTAGTCGTCTGGTAAGTTGCACAAAGTAATATGACTGAGGACGACTGGGAAAATTCTATTTGTTGGAATCACAAAAAATGTGTGTGCTTGTGGAAGAACCCGTAAGACACGGGTTAGGTTGAATGACAGGGAAATTTGCACTTGAGTAGAAATATCTACTGTCTTTGTTTATTTAAACGCTATTTAGAATATCGCAAACATCTGGCATTAGGCAGATTAATTGCAAATCTTTATATAATTTTAACATTTTACGCGATGTGCAACTTAATTCTTGAAACCCCACTTCCATTCCTTTCCCCCACAGGGCTATCCATTACCCGGATCTTTCTTAACATTTGCGATAGTATTGACTCAGGTTTTTATAACCCTGATTCCTTCGTTGTTCATTCTCAATAAAAACGCAGTTTTAGCGAGAAGAATAAAAGCGAATTTGTCAAGTATGCCTAAATTGCCAGTGTCTAAAACGGTTATAGAACATGGGTTTCAAGATTGTAAAGAAAGATGTGGGTAACGCATAGCCCACAGGGAGAGAGGCTTTGATTCTTACTCCCCAACGCTAGTAGGGAAGGGGTTGGGGGTTAGGTTTGAGAGAAAGTTGCACACGGCGTTATTTTGCTCAAAGAACTAAGACCTAAAGGGTTGCCCTGTTTAGTTGCAGGAGAGGGTTTTGCCTTGAAGTATAGGAGCGATGCCTAGGTTGGTAAACTACGCATAGCAAAATTCTCGGTGCAGCATCGTTTAGCATAAACTTCTCTCGTATTCAGAGTCAGCATTTGAAGTTTGTGTAAAAAATTTTTAGCGAAGATGTTAGTTTCTATTTGCAAGTGGGTAACCTCAGAGCAGGAGGCTTGCTGATACCTAAGTATTTACCTCAGCAAGTATGTGAGGTATGGCTGGTTCAGACGAAGAATACCTAATTTCCCGCAAAAAGCAGATTGAGCGGCGGCAAAAGATTGTCATGATCGTGTCGATGTTCTCGTTTTTTGGTTCTACGGTATTTGCAGTTATTCCAGCAATCCAACAGGCTAATCAACCTAAGCCAGCAATTGCATCTCCTTCTGCTGAGTCAGGATTACAGCAACAGGCGCGGGGCTACGAACTGGTTTTACAACGGGAACCAGAAAACCAACTTGCTTTAGAGAAACTGTCTGTGCTGCGGTTGCAATTGAAGGATGCTAAGGGTGCGATCGCACTTTTGGAGAAGCTGGTGAAGTTGCACCCTGATCGGCAGGATTATAAGACTGTGTTGGAGCAAGTGAAGAAGCAAGAGGGGAATGGACAGGTAAATGGCGATCGCTAAGTGGTTAATTAGTTCGCCTTAACACTAAGATGAAATTATTTAAACTCTCGACTTGTCCATGAATAATCGTTAATTCGATATTTCTCTAATAAAAATATGTCTCGCTCTCGAATAGTTGATATTGCATCATATCTGCCCAAACAAGTTTTACATAATGATGATTTAACCAAAATTTATCCAGGTTGGTCTTCTGAAAAGATTTATCAAAAAACAGGAATTATTGAAAGACGTATTGCGGTAGATGATGAAACTGCTGCTGACTTGGCTTTTAAGGCAGCCCGTAATTTATTTGAAAAAAATACTGTTACTCCTGGGGATATCGACTTTATTATTCTCTGTACTCAAACACCAGATTACTTTTTACCTACCACCGCCTGTTTACTCCAATATCGTCTGGGAATTCCTAACAGTGCCGGAGCCTTTGATATTAACCTTGGCTGTTCTGGTTTTGTTTATGGCTTATCTGTTGCAAAAGGACTCATCGAAACCGGATCTGCTCGTAGAGTTCTTTTCCTGACGGCAGATACCTACTCAAAATTCATTCATCCTATGGATAAGAGTGTACGCACCTTATTTGGCGACGGGGCAACAGCCACCTTAATTGAAGCATCGGACGAAACAGATGAAGAATTTATCGGACCTTTCGTATTTGGAACTGATGGCAATGGAGCCAATAACATAATCGTAAAAACAGGTGGTTTCCGTTCTGCACGATCTGAAGATACGGCAAAGGAAGAAGTTGATGATTCTGGTAATGTGAGGTCACAAGACAATCTATATATGAATGGTTCTGAAGTGATAGCATTTACACTTTCTTCAGTGCCAAAAGCGATAAATGATTTGCTAAAAAAATGCGGTAGAGCCTTAGATGATTTGGACTATATTGTTTTGCATCAGGCTAATCAGTTTATCCTTGATGCTTTACGAAAAAAGCTCAATTTACCTGAAGAAAAGTTTCCAATCTTTGTAGAAACGTGCGGAAATACAGTATCATCGAGCATACCCCTTACCCTGGAGTCAATGCTTAATAAATCTTGTTTAAAACGAGGAAATAGATTATTGCTATTAGGGTTTGGAGTTGGGTATTCTTGGGCTGCAACGGTAGTTAAATTTTGATTTTTAGGAGTTAATTATGCAAGCTTTTTACGAAGGTCTAGCCGAAATACTTGAGATCGATGTCAACGAAGTTTCTCCAAGTCTTGACCTAACTCGAATGGACTGGGATTCACTTGCATTTATTTCTACAATTGCGTTAGTCGATGACTGCTTTAATGTGATGCTGAATGGAGACTCTCTTGCCGCTTCTCAGACAGTGGGAGATATTGAAAAACTCATCTCCCAAAAGCAAAAAGGATAATTTCTATATGAGTGTCATCAACACACCAGTTGGCAAGCAACTTAGAACAAAAGGGGGTCGTATAGCTGGAGTGGTAGCTTGTCTGCCAACTCGTCAAATTTCTAATGACTATTTTGCAGAACAGTTTGGTGCAGATACTGTTAAAGAAGTAGTTAAGATGATTGGTGTTGAGAATCGACGTTGGGTAGATGAAGGAGTTTCAACAGCAGACCTTTGTTACCAAGCAGCAGAACGTCTTTTAAGCGGTTTAGACTGGCAAAGAGAATCTATTGATGCTTTGATCTTCGTATCTCAAACACCAGATTATCGTCTACCTGCCACTGCTTGTTCACTTCATGGTCGTCTTGAACTTCAGCCTTCGTGTTTAGCCTTTGATATTAATCTTGGCTGTTCAGCTTATCCCTATGCTTTATGGCTGGGCTTAAATATGATTCAAACAGGGGCTGCTAAACGTGTTCTTCTGGCAGTTGGTGACACCAGCAGTAAGTGCATAAATCCCTCTGATCGGTCTACTGCCATGCTATTTGGAGATGCGGCAACTGTTACTGCGTTAGAGTATTCTGAGAATTCTTCAAATGAGGCTTTTTTTATACTTGGCACTGATGGAAAGGGATCTCACAACTTAATTATTCCTCGTGGTGCATCTAAAGATTATTCTCTTACAAACGATCCAAGACTAGAAGGTAAAGACCCAAGTTGTCTTTACATGGATGGTACTGAAATATTTACCTTTACTATGCAAGTAGTTCCTCCCTTGATATCATCGACGTTTGAATTTTCAGGACAGAAAGCAGAAGATTTTGATACCTTTCTGTTTCATCAGGCTAATTTATTTATGCTCAAACACTTGATTAAAAAGACAAAATTGCCAATGGATCGGATTCCCATCAACATAAATAAATTCGGGAACACCAGTAGTGCCTCTATCCCATTACTCATGACTGATAATCTCGGTTCATTATTACAAGAAAAATCTATCCGTTTGGCAATGTTTGCTTTCGGTGTAGGTTATTCTTGGGGTTCTACTGTACTTACCGTTGGTCCACTTGATGTTGTTGAGATGATTGACTTTCAGCTATGAGTATATTTGCTACCGATGCACTAAAAGGAAAAGTTTTTCTGGTTACAGGAGCTTCATCTGGTCTTGGAAAAGTAGCGGCGATCATGATTGCTGAATGTGGTGGGCAAGTGTTGGTTTCTGGTCGCAACGAATCTAGGTTGGCAGCTTGTATTGAAGCTATGAAAGGAACTAATCATGTAGCTTTGCCTTTTGAGTTGTCTAATGCTGATGAGGTGGCTGATTGGGTGAAGTCTATTGCTGTAAAATACGGTTCGCTATCGGGCATATTTCATTCAGCAGGATTAGGATTAGTTCTACCAGCAAGAATGATCAAACAATCTCATTTAGAAAGTCTCCTTCAGAGTAGTTTGTTTGCAGCATTTGGTATCGCTCGTGCTTCATCTTCCAAAGGTGTAATAACTGATGGTGGATCAATTGTGTTTATGTCTTCTGTCATCGGTTCTAGAGGTCAGCTAGGTATGACTGCTTACTCTGCCGTCAAGTCAGGAATCGATGGTATGGTTCGCTCACTTGCTTGTGAGTTAGCACCGCGTAAAATTCGGGCTAATTCCATTTTGGCTGGAGCAATAGAAACAGAAATGATCGCTGAGTGGAGAGCAATCAGTGCTACAGCAGCAATTTTGGAACTTCAAGATAGACATTTACTAGGATTTGGAAAGCCTGAAGATGTAGCAAATACAGTCCTATTTTTACTCTCTGATGCCTCACGATGGATTACTGGGACAAACTTAGTAATTGACGGTGGGTATATGGTGCGCTAGTAGAACAGTTATATAGTGATAAAAAAGTATGCAATCTTATATACATCCTTCTTTCTACAGAAGTAAGGATATTTTTAAACAAGAGCAGACTAACATTTTTCATAGTCTTTGGCAGTTTGTCGGATTCACTTTAGATTTAAAAAACCATAATGACTATATTTGTACAGAAGTAGGTGGTAAGTCGGTCATAATTCAAAACTTTCATGGTGAGTTGAAAGCATTTCATAATGTTTGCTCCCACCGATTGAGTCGTATTCGCCAATCTAGTCATGGAAATGAACCTCTCAAATGTCCATATCATGGGTGGGTTTACGATAGTCATGGCATTCCTGTAGCTATTCCATGTAAGTCTGAGTTTAGTGATCTAGATGATTCTGCTCTTCAATTATTGAGACTTGAGCAATGGTTAGTAGAGATATGCGGCTCTCTAGTTTTTGTAAAGAGGTACGATGACAAAAAAACACTCAGAGAATATTTGCAAGAAGAAATTTTTAATACTTTAGAAAATATTTCAAAAGCATTTGGTCAAAAAAATGACTGTTACGAAGTAAGTATTAAAGCTAATTGGAAGGTTGTAGTAGAAAACTCATTAGAAGACTATCATGTTAAACAAATTCATCCACAAAGTTTAGGTAAGCTTTTTATACCTGAATGCAATTATTCTTTCTCAAATCTTCATTCTATAGGAACTCTAGTTCATAAGAATCAGAGTAAAAAAATGGAAACACTAGAGTCTATTTTTTCAAACAGACCTTATAAATTAGATAAATATTACCATTATTTACTTTTTCCTAACTTAATGTTAGCAACGACACAGGGACTATCATTTAGTATTCAATCAGTTTATGCTACCAGCCCTAATGAAACTAAGTTCAAAAGCCACTTATTTTTAAGTAAATTGGATAACAATACTAATGAGGCTTCTAGATCGCAACAGGCAATAATTGAAGTTTTATCTAAGTCAATTAGAGAGTTTAATAATAAAGTTCTTAGTGAAGATTGGGTAATATGTGAACAGGTTCAACTAGGAATTTCTGAGAGTGAGAAATATGGAATTCTTAGTATTCGAGAAAAGCGAATACAAGAATTTCAAAAAGCATATATTTCTCTAATGAACAAAAAGTTGGATTAAAAAAATGAAACGTCTACTCATAGTTGGTGCTGGTGGATTTGGACGAGAAGTTCTTTTATGGGCTTCAGATGTCTCTAAACATCAGTCGGAATGGTCTGTAGCTGGATTCCTTTGTGATGATTTAAATGCCTTAGATAATTATGATTATGACATACCGATTGTAGGGGGTATACAAGATTACATTCCTAGTAACGAAGATTTACTAGTAATGGCCATAGCAGATACTCGTAACAAACTAGATTTAGCAAAAAAGCTTGAGGAACGTGGTGCAAAGTTTATAACCTTAATCCATCCAACAGTGATAGTAGCTAAAAATGCCAATATCGGTAGAGGATGTGTCTTTTGTCCATTTTCTAGTGTCTCTTGTGACACAAGTGTTGGTAACTTTGTGACAGTTAACACCAGAAGTGGTATAGGTCATGACAGTAAAATTGATGATGGGTGTACTTTGAGTAGTCATGTTGATTTAGGAGGTTATGTTGAGCTTGGAAGAGGTGTTTTTATTGGTAGTAGTGCTAACTTACTACCAAAAACAAAAATAGGTGATTTTGCAACTATTGGAGCAGGTAGTGTTGTTTTAAGGTCTGTAAAATCGGGAGTGACTGTGTTTGGTGTTCCAGCAAAAACTATCTTGCAAAAAAATGAATAAAAGCATTTATTCCGAGTAATTTAATATGGAATTATAAAGCTTCCATATATCATGTTCCTTCTCGATTATGGTTTTGGTTTCGAGAAATAGATAATATTCAAATGTCTGTTATTAAAAATTTATTAACTGAAACAGAGGGATTTTATTTCAAAGAGGGGTTCGGGAATTACTGGGGAGTAATGAACAAATGATTAAGCGCAAACAAAATTCAGTGATTAGCTATATTTAAATGATAGTTTTTGCAGAGTTATGGGTAGCCTAATGACTAGGAGGGTTGCTGAAGTTTTAAAGCAACAATTTTTGTAATATGGCAAGTGCAGGGAATGATTATTTAGTCAAGCCCAGTAAGCAGGTTGAACGACGGAAAAGAGTTGTAACATATATTTCCATCGTATCTTTTGGTGGATCAATGCTATTAAATAAGTAATATTTAAGTTAAAGATTAATATTAGCAATTATAATATCTCATATATTACGACCTTTTAAATACAAAAAACTTAAATTAAAAAATTATCATTGATTATTTTGTTTATCATTCCTACAAATTTACCCAAAGCATGAGAGAAAAAGATGCTTCAGATAAAACAACACTTAAATGAATTAGCATTATTTGGCGGAACACCAACATTCCCTGAAAAATTATATGTTGGCCGTCCCAATATTGGAAACCGCGAACACTTATTAGCTCGTATCAATGACATATTAGATAGAAAATGGCTAACTAATAATGGTATCTATGTACAGGAATTTGAGCAAAGCATTGCTGAGTTTGTCGGAGTAAAGCATTGTATTGCTACTTGTAATGCAACAGTGGCATTAGAAATAGCCATTCGCGCTGTCGGGTTAAAAGGTGAAGTTATTGTCCCTTCTTTCACCTTTATTGCTACTCCACACGCCCTACAATGGCAAGAAATTACACCTGTTTTTTGTGATATTGATCCTCAAACCCATAATATAGATCCAAACAAAATAGTTCAAAGCATTACCCCGCACACCACTGGTATTCTTGGTGTTCATTTGTGGGGTCGTCCTTGCAATGTGGAAGCTTTAAGTGAAATCGCTCATACTTATAATTTAAAATTAATGTTTGATGCGGCTCATGCTTTCGGCTGTTCACATCAAGGACGTATGATTGGTACTTTTGGAGATGCCGAAGTTTTTAGCTTCCACGCTACTAAGTTTTTGAATACATTTGAAGGTGGGGCAATTGTTACAAACAGTGATGAACTAGCAGAAAAAATTCGCTTGATGACAAATTTTGGTTTTGCTGGTATGGATAAAGTTATCTATATTGGTACAAATGGCAAGATGACTGAAGTATCAGCAGCAATGGGATTAACTTCTTTAGAAAGTATTGATAACTTCATTGAAATTAATTATCGTAACTACAAATGGTATCAACAAGAGCTTGCTGATATTCCAGGTATTTATTTACTGAAATATAACGAAAATGAAAAATGTAACTATCAATATATCGTTTTAGAGATTGAAGAATCTGAAACTCAAATAAGCAGAGACAAATTGCTCCAAATACTTCATGCTGAGAATGTGATAGCTCGGCGCTATTTTTATCCTGGTTGTCATCGTATGGAACCTTATAATTCGTATTTCCCCTATGCAAGATTGCTACTAACTGAAACTGAAAGATTATCTGATAAAGTTTTACTCTTGCCTACAGGAAGTTCAAGTAATAAAGAGCAAATTAGAATAATAGCTCAAATTATTAGGATTGCCATCATGGAAGCTAAAAATATTTTTCCGTAAATAAATCTATAGAAACTAATGTCATGAATCAGAACACTAGAAAAGATAAATTAAATTTTGTGATATTTTCTCTGCCATTTCAAGCTCATATTGGTGGAGCTATTGCTCTTTATAATCTCGCTAGAATTATTGATGAAGCTGGATTTTCATGTAAAATATTTGATATGAATGGGCTAAATTTACCTAATATTATATTTGAGAAATATGCAACAGAAGGCGATGTCAATGAAAATACAGTTGTTGTATATCCAGAAATTATAGTTGGCAATCCTTTAAAGGCAAAGTATGTAGTTAGATGGATTCTTTGCGAAATTGGTATTCATTGTCCTTCTGATATATATACTACTTGGGGAAAGTACGATTTTGTTTATCATTACGGTACATATAATTCTCGAAAAGATGTAAAGGATTATAATCTTATTTGCCCTCTATACACAAGTCCAGCATTAAAAGATCATGGCAAATTAAGAGATGGATATTGTCATATTATCAGAAAAGGTCATAAATTTCACAAGTCCTTAAAATATATTCATCCATCCGATTCTCTCTTTTTGGATGATAATTTATCTCAAGAAATTCTGATTGAGATATTTAATAGAAAAGAATATCTCATTTCTTATGATCCATATTCATATATTTGTGCAATGGCAGCTTTATGTGGATGTATTCCTATCATAGTGCCGATTGCAGGAACTACAAAAGAGGAATGGTTTAAAAGTTTATCTACTTCAGTAATTTTAGAAGAATCTGGTGAATGCGAACTAAAGGGAATTGCTTATGGACTAGAAGAAGTAGAATATGCGCGAAATACATTGCAGGAATTACGATATCAACAAGAAATCCAGATTAAATATGGTAAAGAATCTGTCCATCGTTTTATAAATGATATGACTAAGATATTTTCGGCCAATTTAGAATTGGATATATCACCTAGAAATAAGAATATTTTACAAGTTAAAGACGTATTTATAACTAGTCAATCTCAAGATAGTACTCAAACAAAACCTAAGCGAATACAGCATAATTCAACACATCTAGTTAGTATTTGTATTCCTACTTACAATGGTGAAGCATTTATTGCAGAAGCTATTAATAGTGTTTTATGCCAAACCTATCCAAATATAGAAATTATCTTATCTGATGACAATTCTACTGATAGAACACTTGAGATTGCTGAATCATTTAACCAAAAATTATCTTCTGATTTTTCAATTCTTGAGCATAGCCAATATGGACTAGCTCAAAATTGGAACTTTTGTATTTCTCAAGCCAAAGGTAAATATATAAAATTTTTATTTCAAGATGATTTACTAGAGCCAACTGCTATTGAAGAAATGGTTAATTTGGCTGAAGAAGATGAAGAGATAGGTTTGGTTTTTTCGCCACGAACACTCTTCACTAATACTGGCGATACCGTTTATGATTCAAAATTTTTAATGCATCATGAAGCTAAAGATGTACACAAAGCTTGGTCAACATTAAAGCCAATTCAATCAGGACAGCAACTTTTGCTAGATCCAAATATACTTGACAATCCAATTAATAAAATTGGAGAGCCAAGCACAGTCCTCATTAGAAAAGACGTTTTTGAAAAAGTAGGATTATTTAATCCTGAGTTTTGTCAACTCGTAGATTTGGAAATGTGGCTCAGAATTATGAGCCAATATAAAGTTGGTTTTGTTGACGAAGTTTTATCTCACTTTAGAATCCACCCACAACAACAAACTCGTCGAAATACTGCTTTAAAGGATGCTATTTTATTAGATTACCAAAAACTGTTTCAGACAATTTACAGCGATACACGATATCCTGAAGCAACCAGGCAACAAGCTCTTTATAGATACGCAGCTTTGAGCGAACAAAATGCAGAATTGCATCAGTTGCGAAAACAAATAGCAGAAGAATGTCTGAACATTTCAGATGAGCAGATAACAGATATGTATGTGGGTCTGCTAGGTAAAACACATAAGATGTTAGTGAATAGTAGCATCAAATATGAAAGTCTGACTGATGAAGAACAGATTTTTGTTAATGATATCGTTAAAAGTATATCTCAAGGTTTTAATCAGCCAAAAGCAATTCAACATTTACTAGCAGCTATGCTGTATTACCGTGCTGACCAGTTACCATTACAGCATGACCTATCTCGCATACCCAGTTGGTTAATTAAGGACTATTTACAATTCCTATTTTCTTCCCCAGTCCACTTTCAAGAACCCGGTGACGCAGATAATTACTATTATTATATGCGGGGATCGATTGATTATTTACACACATCGATATTACAAAATCCTGATTCTCAGTTGTGGGATGAAATAGTTAGTAATTTTGTGTCAATTGCTAATTTTATTCCACTATATTTTAATGAGCATAATCTTAAAGATATCTATATTAAACGTGGAGAAATTATAGACTTTTTGCTAAAACTTAAGGGTTATGAGGTTGATTACGACTTTGCTGATAGACTTATAAGTAGAAAAAAAATTCGCTTGGGTGTCCTAGCAGCACATTTTCTACCTGGTTCTGAAACATTTGCTTATCTTCCTATTTATGAGTATATCACTAGAGATTTTGAAGTAATTTTGTACTCTCTTAATCAAACTGGTCATCAACTAGAGCAATATTGCCAAAGCTGTGCAAACTCTTTTAGACTACTACCACAAGATTTAACAGAACAGGTAAATATTATTCGTGCTGATGATCTTGATATATTATTCATTGCTACCAATGTGACGGCAGTAACCAATCAAATCTGCTTCTTATCAATGCATCGGTTAGCTAGAATACAAGTCACAAGTGGTGGCTCTGTGGTAACAACCGGAATGCGGCATATAGATTATTACATTTCTGGTACGCTAACCGATCCATCGGCAACGGCACAACAGCAATATCAAGAAAAGTTGGTGAAACTGGAAGGAACTGCTCATTGCTTTAGTTATGGTAATGCAGAAGAAAATGTAACTGTCAAAGTTGATCGAGAAAGTTTGGGTATATCTGAAGAAACAGTTATTTTTATCTCTGGTGCTAACTTCTTTAAAATCATTCCTGAACTAATTAATACGTGGGCAAAAATCATTTCTGAAGTTCCCAGTTCGGTTTTAGTGCTTCTGCCATTTGGCCCGAATTGGTCAAATAGTTATCCTAAAAAAGCTTTTGTTAATCACTTAAATAAAGTATTTTCAAAGTATGGAATACCAGCAAAGCAACTGATAGTCTTAGATCCTCAGCCAGTGCCAAACCGTGAAGAAGTTAAAGAATACTTCAAAATTGCCGATGTTTATCTAGATTCTTTTCCATTTGCTGGAACAACTTCTTTGATAGAACCACTACAGGTTAATTTACCAGTAATTGCTAGACGGGGAACTAGTTTTCGCTCTGCAATGGGGGCTGCAATGGTGCAAGCATTAGATGTACCTGACTTAGTTGCGGATAGTGAAGATTCTTATATACAGTTAGCGATCGCACTTGGCAATAATCCTGAATTACGCCAACAAAAGAGCGTCCAAATCAAAGAAAAAATGCAAGGTAATCCTAGTTTTCTAGATAGTCGCTCTTACTCAACGAAGATAGGTAGCCTCTTTCAAGAACTATTTAGTAAATATCTTGCAGATACTCTGAGTCAAAATTTCCGCTTAGGAGACATTAGCCTAGTTATTTTCCCAGACTGGTCACAGCCAGAAGAACTACTATATCAAGATTTAGCAAGTGTCATTTCTACTCTCACTACTCACCCAGATAAAAGTCGCTTAACTCTCCTGATAGATACTTACAATATTTCTGACGAAGAAGCCGATATGCTTTTATCGTCTTTGACCATGAATTTGCTTATGGAAGATGATGTAGATATAACTGAGGGGCCAGAAATTTCTCTGCTAGGGAAAATGAGTCATACACAATGGAAAACTCTTTTGCCTAGAATTAATACTCGAATTGCTTTAGCAACAGATAATCAATCTGCGATCGCACAAGCGAAAGCAGAAAAACTTCCATCCTGCGATGTAGATAGCTTGAGCGCATCTAAATTAGAGATGACGCCTCTCTAACCCACTGCATATTCTGTAAACTTCCTCATGAAAGGAGACTGAAACCCTAACACAATGTCCTCTTTGGGAACTCCCATAGTAACTAAATTTGCTGCAATATCATCTTCTGTACCATTCCACTGAAGCCAAATTTTTTCACCCTTAATATCAATATGGATGATGCAGCTATGTACCCAATCTTGACCTTCCCAGCCTACATGGACTACCTGGTAATGGTCACGTTCTATATCAAAAATATTCTCAACGTCTATATTACCATCAGAGGGTTTTTGCTCACTATATTCCTGTAATATCTGCTGTACAATCTGGCGATAGTGGGCTAGTTTATCCATTTGAAAATAACCTCTTGCTCTACATCATAAATAATCATTTTGACTTGATTCTCTCCAATCATGGCTTGGGGGAAATCAAGTTGAAAAAATGTTTTATAAGTTGTCAAAGGTACTGCTAAATACAAAATACGCTCTGGCTGTCGTCGCCTTAATGCGCCTCTATAGTTGATAAACTGTCCCAATGCTGTATGAAATTCTGAGATTGCAGATGATTTCTCCAAAAAACTTTTAACTTCAACAGCAATTTTTTCTCCTTCCCGTTCTGCCGCAATGAGTTTTTCAGCCGCTAAATCAATAGAGACATTCACACCACCCACGCTAATTGAGAGCGGGTCATGAGTAATCTGCCAACCATCCTTCTGCAAAGCTTTTTTGACAACTTCATGAAAGACATCTTTAGCAGACATAAATATCTACAATAGTATTTCTTGTTTTTATATTACCTCTTACAGCAATTTTCAGGTAAATAGACCACGCGGTAGGGGCACAGCACTGGGAGCATGTCAACATAGAGCCAGGGCGAATAGAATGATGCCTCCGGCACGCCTGCCGTAGATGCCCAAAGGGCTGTAGGGCGAACGCGTCTACACAAACAAAGTCCACCTCCGTGGACTAATACGAAATCAAGGATTCTTAACCCACGGAGGTGGGTTTTGCCTGTGTAGACGTGGTTTCTAACCGCTTATTTTGCCTCAATATACTTCTGCCACATCTGCTCGTAAGCCTTCTCCATCTCACGGGTAAATTGCTTGCCATTCCACAACGGGGCTGTTTGCCGCGATGCTTTCAGTTTCAAAGCCACCTGCTGACGTAAAGCCTCATCTTTCCCCAAACGCACACCCCACTCTACATACTCATCATCTGTCCAGGCAATGCCTTCTGTGATACCTGCATTCATCATCATGGTGTAGCTGTTACGCGCTGCAAACTGTTCGCCGACTCGTGTCACCAAGGGTATACCCATCCACAATGTTTCTAGGGTTGTTGTCGCTCCGTTGTAGGGAAATGTATCTAATACAATATCAGCAATACCTAAATTAGCACGATGAACTGCCTCTGAATGAATTTGTGGTAAAAATCGTAACCGAGAACAATCTACACCTTCTTCTTCGGCAATTTGATAGAAGAAGCGTTTAATTGTTTCCTCTTCAGAAAGTCCTTTAATCAAAAAGTAGCTGTTAGGTACTTGTTTGATAATTTGCATTTGCCATTTTGTCGTTTCTGGATGGCGTTTATATCCTCTTTGGGCGCTGAGATAGACAACGGCATCCATAGGAATATCCAAGTCATCGCGGCGGAGAGTTGGGACACCAACTTCAAAACCATCTACTGCTATGTAAGTTTGGGGTAATCGCCAGATTTTTTCTGTATAGTAATTTTGGGCATCATCTGGCAGTACATAAGGATCTGCGATAAAGTAATCAATTGCAGGTATGCCTGATGCATCCCACCCCAGCCAAGTAACTTGAATTGGGGCTGGCTTGAGTGCCATCACTTCACTAGTAGTATCTAGAGTGATGCTATCAAGGTCAATTAAAATATCAATTTCATCTTGATATATTTGATCAGCAATTTCTAGACCATTCATCCCTAATTGACGAGCTTTTCCTGCCTGACTTAGATACCATTCTTGGAGATAGTCATTGACTAATGTGTAGTTAACAAAATAAGTATGAATATCAAATTTATCTCGATCATGATGTTGAAATAACCAGCGAGCTAGCCAACCAACAGAATGATTCCTTAGAGCGTAAGATACATAACCAATTTTTAATTTCTTAGTAGGGGAAGGGAAATTTCGATTACTGATAATTTTGTGGCAATAATTTTTTCCTTCGGATTGGGCGAGAGCTTGAATATAAAAGTTAAAAATATCAGCTACTTTATTATGAATAGCTCGGAAATCAGCAGGAGCATCTTTAATGTGAGGTATGGCAAAAGATGGCGTAAGCAACCTTAATATTCTTCCTTCTTCTAAAGGAATTCGTTCAGCTTGAATAAACTGTTGAAATACGGTTTCCAATTCTTGACAAGTTGTACATATCTCTTGCCAATATCCCCCTGCTGACATTAGACCCCTTAAGAGCAAATGGAGGGCAAAAATTTTATCAGCCAAACCTTCTGATAAGGAATAACACAACCTAGCTGTCTCTATTCCTTGAGAATAATTACGACTATCTTGATAAAAAGTCGCTAAGTGGCGCAAAATTTCTACATTATCTGGCTCCAATTTTAAATGTAATTCTAGTAGAGATGCTGCTAGTAATGGCTGCCGCAAACTATGACCAATTTGCATAGCAGCAGGAAGCAGTATAGAGAAGCATTGATGAGGATCAGAAAAATAAGTAAGACTAGCTTCTATTAAATTTAGATTAATTGGATGTAAGGGAACAGTAGTTAAAAGTTCTTTTAAAACTTGGATTAATAATTCGGTATTGATTTCTATATCTTCTTTTGCGGTTAAGCTTTCAATTAATCCGCAATCATTCAAATCATCAATTTCTTCAAATTTTTCCAACTTTATATAAAGTATAATAACTTGAAGCAGATTATCTATATAACTAGGATTAATTTCCCTTATATGCTGACGAATTAACCAAGCTAGAGAATATTCCGCCAGTCTTTCACGTCTTTCAGCTTCTATTTTTAAAACTTTAACTAGTTCATTTGTCCAAATTGGTAACTGTTCTTCATCTGCCTCTGTCATTGGCAGCATCCAAGTCATTTGAGCCTCTGCTTCTTCCCCTTGCAATAGCAGTAGTAATCCTAAATGCCAATAATAGGAGATAGTATTTGGTTCTATCGCTATTGCTTGCTCGTATAACTTTGCTGCTTGCAAATAGTTCTCTTCAATGAAGTATTCTTCAGCCTGTTTTTGCCAATTATATACATCAGTAATCATTTGGATTCTCTTAGAAAAAGTATGAGCAATCTAATTGTGAATAAATCACAAAACTGAAATAAAGTGGATAGAAGAATCTACCCACTTGGGAAAATACGTAATTTAGCTGAATAAAAGTTGTTATGACAACTTAAGTTTTATATCAAGTGTTGTCGGTGAGTAATTTTGATCTACTAACTCACATATCTACTCTACTTAGCTAAACTGACAAAGTTGGTGGCGCAAGTCGGTGAATTAGTAGTGGAGTTGAAACTATTGCCAATGGTGCTATCTACATCTACACCACCGTTAACTCTGGCTTGTGAAGCTTCACATAAAAGAGCTATGGTGGTAGCTTCACTGGTAGAAGCTTGCGTTGTTACACCTACATTACCCATATAAGTTTTGAGAGGTGCAGCCGCAAGTACTGTTGATGCTTGGTTACTGACTTGGCTAGAGTTAGCCGTACCACCACCGTTAATTTTGTAGATGTAGTTTGAGGTTTGTGTTGCAATACCAAGACCTAAACTACCAAAGTCAGCTTGAGCTGCAAATTTATTTTGTTCCAAGTAAAAAGCTTGTTGCGCGCGGTTCATCGAGCCTGTATAAGTTTTAGCTTCTGACTGTTTGGCTTTGTTAGCTTGGTTCAAGAAAGAAGGTAGTGCGATCGCAGACAAAATACCAATGATGATAATTACTACCAATAATTCAATGAGTGTAAAACCTTCGTTTTCTTTCTTTTTGCCGAGGATGTGTTGGAGAAACTTGGCTTTTAATTCCGTTTTCATAAGTGTTTTCCCAGGGGTAGGAAGTGGTTGTGTGTTCTAGATGTAACTTACCCACCTGCGATCGCTTTCCTATCACCTTCAGAAAAAAAGTTTGGGGAGATACAGTCACACAATCCAGAATCCTTACATCCCAAATGGCACAAACATCACTAAGCCCCTCAACACCAGAGGCTAGATTCTCAATATCAATTGTGGATGTGTCTTATTCAAATTCAGGCGGCCACAACTCTGATATAGCCAGTTCCCAACCCGGTAGCAAGTCTGGTAATGTGAGGGTGTCGCCATTCTGCATCACCACTGGAGTTTGGTTTATTCGATAAACTGTTACCGTCAATTTGTCAGGGTCAATCAACATACCGACTGTAGACTCAAGTTGCAAGAATAGCTGAATCTTCTTTTCAAGCGGTTTAATTCTGTCGCTTTTAGATTTAATCTCAACCATTAAGTCTGGAACTAACTCTACAAAGTCGCGCTTGGTCTTTTTCAATTCTTCAGCGCGAACAAACGACACGTCAGGCGATCGCAGGTTTCTTTTTTCCGAGTCGTCCTCTTCTATATTCGGCAAGATAAACCCTGCGCCAGAAACAGTTATAGATGTTGAAGTTATCAGGAAATATCTGCGAGAAAACTTTTAGCGATTAAGAGCATCTTTGGCAAGTATTGAACCTGTTGTACCGTAGGCATTTGGCGTAGGCGTAGCCCGCACTTCGGCTACGCTCAGGACAGGCTCAGTGACCGTCGCAGACATCGCTTCCCATCTTCCCTAGCCAATCATAATTTATTATGCTATATTAAGCGTAGTCGTTATGAGTTTGTATAGTAGTATGACTAACCCCACAGTAGAAAACTTAGTAATTATCGGTTCTGGCCCAGCAGGGTACACAGCCGCCATCTATGCCGGACGCGCTAACCTGAAACCCGTTGTATTTGAGGGTTTCCAAGCCGGAGGTTTACCTGGTGGGCAATTAATGACAACGACAGAAGTTGAGAACTTTCCAGGGTTTCCCCAAGGGATTACGGGGCCGGAACTGATGGATCAGATGAAGGCGCAGGCGGAGCGCTGGGGGGCTGAGTTATATACTGAAGATGTGATCTCAGTTGACTTGAGTCAGCGTCCTTTTACAGTGCGATCGCCAGAAAGGGAAATTAAAACCAACAGCATCGTCATTGCTACTGGTGCAACCGCAAAGCGTTTGGGTTTACCCAGCGAACATGAATTTTGGAGTCGGGGTATCTCAGCTTGTGCGATTTGCGATGGTGCAACACCAATTTTTCACGGTGCAGAATTGGCTGTAATTGGTGCTGGCGACTCGGCGGCGGAAGAGTCAATTTACCTCACCAAGTATGGTTCTAAAGTAAATATGTTGGTACGCACCGATAAAATGCGGGCTTCTAAAGCTATGCAAGACAGGGTTTTGAACAACCCGAAAATCCAAGTGCATTGGAACACAGAAGCCGTGGATATCTTCGGTAGCGATCGCATGGAAGGGGTAAAAATCCGCAATACTCAAACTGGTGAAGAAAGCCAACTGCACGCTAAGGGTTTATTCTACGCCGTTGGTCACAGTCCCAATACTTCTTTATTTAAGGGGCAATTAGAACTAGATGAGGTAGGTTACGTTGTCACCAAACACGGTACTGTAGAAACCAGTGTAGAAGGCATTTTTGCTGCTGGCGATGTCCAAGATCATGAGTTTCGGCAAGCAATTACGGCTGCGGGTACTGGCTGTATGGCGGCGATGTTGGCAGAACGTTGGTTGTCATCCAGTGGGTTGATTCAAGAATTCCATCAACAGTCAGAAACGGCGGTTAATGAATTAGAACATCAGCCAGCTAAGAAGACTGAAGCCGAGGAAGAAGCTGGATTTAATTTGGATGGAACGCGCCATGTGGGAGGTTACGCTTTAAGGAAATTGTTCCATGAAAGCGATCGCTTACTCCTGGTTAAATATGTCTCTCCTGGTTGTGGCCCTTGTCATACCCTGAAGCCAATTTTAAATAAAGTGGTGGATGAATTTGAAAGCATTATTCACTTTGTGGAAATTGACATCGACAAAGACCGAGATATTGCTGAAAATGCTGGTGTAACAGGAACGCCAACGGTTCAACTGTTCAAAAATAAGGAACTTGTGAAGGAAGTCAAAGGCGTCAAGCAAAAGAGCGAGTACCGCCAGTTGATTGAAAGTAATCTTTGAGATAGTAGGTATTGGAGACTGGGAAAGACTCTGCCCAATACCCGCCATATTCCAAATAAAAAAATACTCAACTACTTATTGTGGGGTGGGCGTCTCGCCCGCCCATATACAAGGGCGGGCGAGATGCCCACCCCACAAGATTGGGTAATTTATTTCTTGGAAGTCCCTAAACTTTTGCGTTATCTGTCCTATTTTATGATACTGTGTTTACCTCGCTTCACTTCTTTTCCTCTGCTACCCTTACTTATTGAGCCGATACAATTGAGCTATCTATGAAGGTTAGCTGAGTTGACGACGAAATTGGTTAATACTGATAGATAAAAGCACTATGGCAAAAACCAAAAGTGCGATCGCATTCAACCAAAGTACATCTAAACCTGAGCCTTTGAG
This sequence comes from Nostoc sp., assembly GCF_036917135.1. Classification (GTDB taxonomy): domain Bacteria; phylum Cyanobacteriota; class Cyanobacteriia; order Cyanobacteriales; family Nostocaceae; genus Nostoc. The sequence continues at coordinate 89,936 of NZ_JBALEA010000030.1, forward strand.
CAGTATTCCCCGGACGATCGCTACATAATGACGTAGGGGATTGAGTATCGATATATACTTAAATATGACAGGCATATTTTCAACGGGTGAAATTGCACCAGAAAGTTGAATCAGTGGTAAATTAATAAAAAATGATGTGAGTACAACTTGTTGCTGAGTCCGACATACTGTTGCCAGCATAATCCCAATGCCAATTCCCACAAATAAATAAAGTCCTGATAGTCCTAAAAATAGAAAAGCATTGCCTCGAAAAGGCACTCCAAAAACTAATCTTCCCAAACTCAAAGCTAAGATGACATCGCCCATTAACAGAATAAACAGGGGCACAATTTTAGCCAACAAAATTTCCCAAGCTTCAGAAGGAGTCATTAACAGTTGTTCTAGAGTTCCTGTATCCTTTTCTCGGACAACTGTGACTGAAGAAACCAAAGAACTAATTAGTGTCAAAATTACTCCCAAAACCCCTGGAATGAAAAACCAACTACTCACTAGTCCCGGATTATAAAGAAAGGTGGTTTCAGTGTTAATTAATGCTGGTGTTTTATTAGATGAAAAGCGTTGATTAAATTGAGAAATCATCTGACTTAAATAACCTTGAGCAATTCCAGCAGTATTCGCATCTACTGCATCAACTAAAACCTGGATATCGGCTGGCTGATCTTCGGATAAATGGCGGTTAAAATCGTAGGGAATCACCAACCCGGCTGTGATTTTTCCCTGTCGGACTTGCTCACCCAAATCCCGATCGTTAAACAGATATTTTTCCACGACAAAGACTTTATTTTGAGTTAATTCAGCAACTAACTCTCGGCTTTCATAAGTATTAGCATAATCAACGATTCCTAATTTTAGATAATGCACATCTGGATTCAGAGAAAATCCATAAATTAGCATTTGGATTGTGGGAGGGATTATCAATAATACTAGTGTTTCTCTACTCCTCAATATTTGGCGAAATTCTTTAATAGTTAAACTCCATAATCGGCTATTAAACAACCTTTGGATTAAGTTCATGGCTAATTTAGTTCTAATTGATTAATTATTAAACAGGCTTAAATAAATTCAAGTTTGTAGTAAGGACTTTAGTCCTGATAATCCTTGCTTTGAGCGATGAATTGCTCACTACGAACTAGGATTTTATTTTATGTTTAACTACCTACTTATTCAGGTAATGATTAATCTGGTAGTTGCATTCGTTTTAATATCCGACGTGCGGCATTAAATAGCAATAACCCTAAGATAACTAGCATTAAAAATGATAGCCAGATTCCTGGCCAACCAGTGCCGCGTACATAGGCATCACGAGTAATGTCTATATAATAACGTGCTGGAACAATATAAGTAACTAATGACAGGGGAAAGGGTATATTAATAAGCGGATAAATGAATCCACTTAGTAATAAAGATGTCAAAAAACCCAATAATGCAATAGCTTGGACGGCAGCGTTTTGAGTTGCAGAGCGAACACCAATTAATAAACCAAACATAATACTATCCATCAAAAATATTAGTGTGCCTATTATTAATGGCGTTGGATCTCCAGCTAATCTGAGTTGCCAAATTATCACACTGATTGTGATAATCAGCAAAGCTTCGCTAATTCCAATTAGTAGGTAAGCTAAAGCTTTTCCTAATAGGAATTCTTCAGCACTGAGACTAGATGCATAAACTTGTAATATCGTCCCCTTTTCTTTTTCACGCACCATAGTAATTGCTGTTAATAATGAGGGATAAATCCACAATACAACTGCAAAAACTCCTGGGACTATTGAAAGAGATTCTTTTCTTCCCGGATTAAACCAGAGGCGGATGTGGGCAATAACTTTATCCGATGATGGTTGTAAGCCAGAATTTTGAAGAAAGAATCTTGTTGTTGCTTGAATACTGTTTTTGATAACTCGTGCATTATTAACATCAGTTGCATCAACTAAAATTTGGACTGTGCTAGTTAAACCTGATTTAATGCGACGACTGAAATCTGGCGGAATGACTACAGCAGCTTTTGCAAGTCCTTGATCAATTGCCCATTGAGGATTTTGGATCTTAGATTTTGCATTGGAATTGAGAAGCGGAAAGCGATGATTATTAATTTGTTCAAATTGATTGGTAGCAAATAAACGCTCGGTATAAGCACGACTGAGGGGACTAAGATCAAAATCTTGCACAAATAAGGGAATATTTTTAGATTCTAATCGAATCGCAAAACCGAAGACAATTAAGCTGATAAATGGGAGAAGAAATGCTAAGGCTAAAGTAAAGCGATCGCGCTGAAATTGGGCTAATTCTTTACGACATTGAGATAAAATTCGTTTCATTTTTGATTAATTCTCCCTCTCTTCTTCTTCGGTACGTTGGACAATCCCAATAAATGCATCTTCGAGAGAAAAGGGAATAGGTCGCAGAGAGCGAAGATTGATCCTATTTGTTTGTAAAATTGAGCGGATATGGGGAATATCTGAGTCTGAATGATCGAGAACAAGGTGTAAGCGATCGCCAAAAATTGATACTCGCCACGGTGCGAACTGAGTTTTAAGTAAATTCGAGGCATCTTGGGTTTTATCGGTTACAACCTCCACCAGTTGGCCGGGTTGAGCAGCTTTAATCTCACTCGGCGAACCCTGCGCCACCACTTCACCCGCCACCATAAACCCCATTCTGTTACATTGTTCTGCTTCTTCTAAATAATGGGTAGTCACCAATACTGCTGTACCGGCTCTGGCAAATTCATTAATCAACCGCCAAAATTGACGACGTGCTAAAGGATCTACCCCTGATGTCGGTTCATCTAAAAACAAAATTTCTGGCTCGTGCATCACCGAAGCACCAAAAGCTACCCGTTGCTTCCATCCTCCTGGTAATTGTCCCGTGAGCATATTTTCTCTGCCAACTAAACCACAGGTGGCAAGTACCCAGTCAATTTTGGGGCGGCGTAACCGACTTGGTACACCATAAACTCCACAGTAAAATTCTAGATTTTGGATAATGGTCAAATCATCGTAGAGGGTGAATTTTTGACTCATGTAGCCGATACGTTGGCGCACAGCACTACTACGCAGATTTTGAGTTTGTCCAGCTAAAGAAATTTTCCCGGATGTTGGTTCTAGCAAGCCGCAGAGAATCTTAATCGTAGTTGTTTTTCCCGCACCATTGGCTCCTAGTAAACCGTAAATTTCGCCATAGCGAACTTCCAAATCTACACTCTTAACTGCCTGGAAGTCGCCAAATACTTTTCTGAGTTGATTCGCACCAATAGCAATTTCCCTCCCAACTCCCAACTGCCCACTCCCCTTTTTCCCACGAGGAAAAGTGATAAATTCTGGATCATTACCAGCTGCACGTAGACGGGAAACAAAAACGTTTTCTAAGGTAGCGTCAGCAGTTTGAATGCTGTCAAGTTGTAGCCGTTGCTGAGTGAAAATTGTTTGAACTGCGGCTGTACCGACTGCGGCATCTTTAACTAGAACATCCAAGCGATCGCCAAAGGTTTGGACATCGACAATTGATGTATATTTACTATTTGTCGCCTCATGCAACGCTCTTTCTGCGGCTTCAAGTTGCTGAGTCCGAACTTCCAAACGCTGTAAACCCAGACTCTCGCGCAACTGCGAAAGAGTACCAATTTGGTGAATTTCGCCTTCATACATTAAAGCAATGCGATCGCACCTTTCGGCTTCATCTAAATAAGGTGTCGCCACAACTACGGTGACTCCCTCGGCGGCAATGGCGGCGAGAACATCCCAAAATTCTCGGCGAGATACCGGGTCAACTCCTGTAGTCGGCTCATCTAATAGCAGAATTTCCGGTTGGGAAATCAAGGCACAGCACAAAGCTAATTTCTGCTTCATCCCACCAGAGAGGCGACCCGCCAAGCGATCGCTAAATTTATCCAAACTCATTAATCGCAGATATTTTTGACGACGCTGCCCAAAAAGCTGGTCGGGAACTTCACGCAATCCCGCAGTATAACGCAGATTTTCATCAATGCTCAAGTCGAGATACAGTGAGAATTGCTGTGTCAGATAACCAATAGATAAACGCGCATCGCGGGGTCGTTTACCTAAAATCTGGATCTTGCCAGCAGATGCTTCCATCACCCCGCCTAAAATATGGAAAGTTGTGGTTTTTCCCGCACCATCAGGGCCGATTAAACCAAAAATTTCCCCTTGCTGGACGGCAAAATCTATTCCCTTAACCGCAACTAATTTTCCATAACGTTTGGATAAACCTTCTACCTGAATTACTTCTGCACCAATTTGGGGATGACTTAATGAATCGCCCAGTTCAGCAGATGGCGTGATGGTAGTCATATAATTCGTAACTCGTAATTCGTAATGACACTCGTTGGCTCTTAGCGTCTCCCCTTCTCCCAAAGGGAGAGGCTAGCGCCAAGGCAGAAGACTCGCTAACGTAATTAATTTTTGTAATGGGGCTTTGATAATTAATAATTATTTTCTAGAACCTCCTGCCTCTTGCCCCCTGCCTTTCTTTGGTCATTTCTTTGCCTCTGGTGTGATGGTAATCTCACCATCCGCCGGCATTCCTGGCTTGGCGAATCCATTGGGATTGTCGATGGTGATTTTAACCCCAAAAACTTGTTTAACTCGGTCTTGCTGAAAATAAATATTCTCAGGGGTAAAAGATGCTTCAGTATCAACAGCAGCAACTTTAGCACTCAAGGGTTGTTTGGGTGCGGAATCTAGAAATACCTTCGCTAACTGACCAACTCGCAGTTTTCCAATTTCGCCTTGAGGGATAAAACCACGTAAATAAACTGTTTTGGGATCAATCACTGTCAGCAGGGTTTTGCCAGCCGTCACAACTGCTCCTGGTTCTACATTTCGGCTGATGACTACGCCTTCAATTGGGCTTTTCACATTTAAGTAAGCAATCTGGGCTTTAGTTTCCTGCTGGGAAGCTTTAGCATTGGCGACATCAGCTTGAGCGGCGGCTAATTTTAAGCGCGTCTGTGCCAATTGGGTGCGTAACCCAGTTAGTTGGGCATTACGGATAGAAGGATTTAACCCTGTGCTTTGGGCTTGGGTTAATTGTCCTTGGGCAGAATTGACTAATTTCCGATAAGAATCTACCGATGCTTGATGTGATTTCAGGGTAGCAAAGGCAGTTTCAAAGCTGGTTTGGGCTTGGTCAAATTGTTGCTGAGTAACGGCTCCTTCGGCAACTAATTTAGTGTAGCGATCGCGATTCATCCGCGCCAGTTTCAATTCCGACTTGGCTTGCTCTACTTGAGCGATCGCTTGATTTAGTTGCGCCTGAACTGAAGCAACTGATGACTCAGCTTGAAAAATCTGACCTTTGGCATCTCCCCGCGCCTGTTGTAAGGTAAGCTGATTTTCTATAATCTGACTTTCTAGGATATTAATTTGCAACCGCGCCTGTTCTTCTTGTTTGCGGATGGAATCTAAACGCGCCTCTGCACCTTGAAGTTGTGCTTGAATTTCGGCATCATCCAACTTCACAATCACTTGATTTTTACGAACTGCATCGCCTTCTCGCACCGCTACAGACTCGATTCGACCCGCGACTTTTGCACCAACATCAGTTTCATAGCCTTCAATGCGACCACTCAACCGCAGGGCGTTGGTTTCCGAGTGCGGTGAGAGAAAAAACCAGGTTGTGACACCCGCACCTATAAGTAATAGGGCTACGGGTATCAGCACGCGGGGAGATAGTTTACCCTTTTTTTTCTCCGGTACAGCACCATCAATAGGTTCTTGGGGTGGTGAGATTAACTGAGTCATATTGTAGTGGGGAAGAATATCAGATTAAGCTAGTTCACTTTTGCCCTGACATCAATACCATCCTTGAGCAGACAACCAGGTTTGGTATATCTGACGATGCGATCGCCAATATCCCGAATTTGCTTATGATCTGTCACTAAAAGAATTGTACAACCCAATACGCTATGGTTCAGCCGAATCAGTGAAAACACTACTTTTTAAAGCTAATTCGTAAAATAATTAGATATCTCCAGAAATTAACTATGCATTAACTGTAGATATGCAAACTAGATGTGGTTTAGCTGATAATTTGCGATCGCTCCTTGAGCATATTTCAATTACAGCAGTTTTCATGTATTTGAACCACATCTGTCGTCGGGGCACAGCAATGCTGTGCCCCTACCGCGTGGTCTATTTACCTGAAAATAGCTGTAAACTCAACCACCGCCAAATCTTGTCAACAACTCATCGCGGGATAATTCGAGTAACAAACGGCTGTAATCTTGTGGTGGTAACTGTAGCAAAGGCTCAATTACTCGTTCCAATTCGTCATCCAGCCAACCAAACCGGACACGCAACAAGTTTTCTACCACTTAGCGACGTTCATCTTTTTGTCCTTCTTGTAAGGTAGCTTCTCGCCATTCTAAATAAGCTTGCGATAAGTTCATAATCACCTCTTGGTCATCTTCCGTCAGGTTTTCTTGGTTTATGACAGTTATCCGCCAACTGGTAATCAGTTCTTGGATATTTCGCCGTAACGTGCTGTTTTGAGGAAGTGACAGCAATTCGCTGAGGTCTGAATTGCCTTCCAAGTTTTCCCAGTCCCCACGTCCCTTTTTCAACCTTGACAAAAGTGCAGTTACATAAGATACGCTCATGTAGCCTTTATTGCGATCGCCAACAGTCATCTACAATTTGTCAGTGACAAAAATGACGCTATCACAAGGCTTTCAGACATAACATATGAGAATTAAAGAAAAAAATAATTACTAATTGCTAAAAAACTCCGGTTTTTTTAGCTTCGTGATGATAAATAAAAGTAATAGCATTGGATGTCATGCTTCGTACCCCGAAGGATTACTGAAATTCTTCGCTGCTTTCAGCATGACTACTGAACATCAAACAACATCTATCGCCAATCAGTTTTTTGCTGGGGATGCTTCTTTGCCACAAAAAAAGCTCTAGCACACAACTTACTCTCGATCCGTCTAAGTAACTATGCTGATAAAGTGTAAAGATGTCACTGTATCTTGGAGCAAATTTTAAAGGAATTGCAAAGGACTTGGTACCATTTTGGCAGGTTTTTATCCCAAGTATGGGATATTAGTAGATTGTAGAAATCTTTATTTTTATTCAAACATTAGTTTCTATCTACTGAAACCTGGTAATACCAAGGAAATTCAACACAGATAAGTTTAAGTAATTTAACGAAGTAGGAAGTAATACATGGTATTATCACTGTCTTCTCATAACGTTATCCAGTATCTGCAAGACGCGGGTCTGTGTATCTCAGAAGATGGCGTATCAGAAAAATCTGAGTTGCCAGGAAGTAGTAAGAACAATTTCAATTTGCTAGTGACTTTAGCAGATAATCGCCAACTGCTCCTTAAACAAGAACGTAACGTTAACAACAATGACGACGCGCCTCATGAATTGTTTCAGGAGTGGCTATTTCACCAGTTGCTGCAACAGTTTCCAGTTTTAGGTAATACTTCAGCGATTGCACCATTGGTAGTGCATTTTGACGAAGAAAATTCTATTCTCGTCCGTAACTACTTGAGTGAATATCTAGAGCTTGCGACATTCTACCACAACAACGAGATTTTCGCACAAGAAATTGCTTCTGCCATCGGCACTACTTTGGCGGGACTGCATCGCGCCACCTACAACCGCCGAGAATATAAAGATTTTATGGCAACTGCTCCCCAAGGAGAGTTTCGCTATGGCTTTTACAATCCAGCCCAAGGGGTAGGGTCAATTGGCTTAGAGATTTTTGGGAGTGTTCCCACAGATGCACTGAAATTCTATGTTCTCTATCAACAGTACGAGAGTTTGGAATCTGCGATCGCGGATTTGGCATATAACTGGAATCCTTGCTGCTTGACTCACAACGACCTGAAATTGAACAACATTTTAGTTCATTCCAGGTGGGAGCAATTAGACAATTGTCTAGTACGAGTAATTAACTGGGAAGCTTGCTCTTGGGGAGACCCAGCTTTTGATTTAGGAACTTTACTAGCAAGCTACTTAGGAATTTGGCTCAAGAGCCTCGTAGTAGACCCCACCATTGAGTTAGAAGAATCTCTACATTTGGCGTTAACACCGTTAGAGATTTTACAACCTTCACTTATTGCCCTAATTAGGGCTTATGTAAATACTTTCCCAATGATTTTGTCATACCGCAGTGACTTTATTTTGCGCGTTATCCAGTTTGCGGGGCTGGCACTGATTCATCAAATTCAGGATACGATTACCTGCCAAAAATACTTTAATAATGCTGACCTCTGTATGCTCAAAGTAGCTAAAAGTTTACTCACAATGCCAGAGCAAGCTGTACTAACTATTTTCGGAATGTCAGAATCAGAAATCCTGAATCCTGTGGCAAAAATCCATAAATTTCCTCAGCCGGTAAGGGAGCAGCAGTTACTTCGCATTTATTACGAAAAAACTCAGTTGCGTGGTTGTTAATGCCAAAGGAGAAGACTGCCGTACCTCACCAATAACACAGAACTCTGACTCACTTCGACTACGCTCAGTGACCACCTGAATTCTATTTTTTTAAAGTTTGATTTCGGAATGGACTAATGCTAAATTACTCTATCAATCAACCGCTAAATTCTCTATTTGATATTGCTAAGAATATCCAGATTGAGTCAAATTTTTGTATTTGCCATCCCAACTATCAACCCTTTGCTCTGCCAACTAAAATAGCCGACAGATTTCAGCAAAATCCTGTAGATTTACAACAGAAATATCTCACTTTACTGCTACGAAATTTTCTCTATGGAATCTATTACAATGGCTCTCTGCAAAGTACTTTGGCAGTGAATACTGATAGTACTAATCAGCCGCCAAAGCATAATTTAGCAGATAATTCCATTTTGGAGATTGATTGGAATTTTTACGAGCAATTGCACGCCAGCAATCACGGCATAGGCTACTTTGACCCGAAATGGCAGGTGTTGCGAAAAGAACCTGATGGGACTATAGCGGTGACTAAAGGCGGTTTAACACTTTATGTTGAGCCAGATTGCCATCTGCAATCCAGTAAGAAATCTACGAAAGTGGGTGATATGGTAGCAATCTGGATGCCGAAAAATAGACTGCAAAATGGCTGTTACTTGGCAGTTAGTAATATTGGACAGGAACGCCAGAGCAACCCAAACGCAGATTTAGGAGCAGGGCGAATTTACTTTAATTTTACGGCATCTGGTGCGATCGCTCTCATGGAAAGCTTGACACTGCAATTGAACGCAGCCTCGATTCCCTTTAGCTTTCAGGTTCTCCACAACCCTTCTGCATACGGACGCTATGATTCGGGGCTACTCTACTTTGAACTCCCCGACTATCCAGCAATCCGCACAATCCTTCAGGCTGTTTATATAGAAAATCAATCCCATTTCCAACCCGAAATTCCTTTGTTTACCAAATTTTTAGCTCCAGGGTTAGGTTTAGCCGAAGAACCAATCCAAAAATTTGCAGCACAGGAAAGTTTTGGGATGAACCGTTGCCAAATCGTCGCTAATGCTTTGCTGGAAGCTTGGCAAAAAGGTAAAAATGCGATGGAAGAACGGATGAGGACGATTGACCAACACTTTGCGCGACACTTAATAGATTTGCAGCGTCCTTATCTCAATCCCAGTTCTGAGGATATATATTATCCACTAAACTAAATTGATGAGGAGTGAAGGAGATGAGGGAGAACTTTTCCCCAATCCCCAATTTAAAATTTAAAATTCCACAATTACCGGCGTATGGTCGCTGGGTTGGGTTAATTTTCTGGGTGCAACATCGATGATGCAACTTTTAGCACGCTTATATAGCACGGGTGTCAGATAGTGATGGTCAATCCGCCAACCTAAGTTGCGACGGAAAGCGGCGGCGCGATAATCCCACCAGCTATAATTTCCGCCTTCTGTGGTGAATTTGCGAAAAGCATCGGCAAATCCCATTGTCAAAATATCCCGTAAGGCTTGGCGCTCTGCTTCTGTTGCCATAATGTGATTTTCTGTACTCACTTGCTCGTGAATATCCTTATCTTCTAGGGCGATGTTGAAGTCGCCACATACACAGATTGCAGGTTCTGACAGCACGAGCAATCGTAAATACTCATGCATCGCTGCCAACCAGCGTAGTTTGTATTCGTATTTCTCGGTTCCTACTGCTGCGCCATTGGGAACATATAAGTTTACAATCCGAACACCATCAATTACGCCTGTAATCACGCGCTTTTGCTCGTCCCATTCGTGGTGTAAATCTGGTAAAATCGCCCGAAAGCCGCTACTGACATCTAGCAGTGGCTGGCGGCTAATCAGGGCTACGCCGTTATAAGATTTTTGTCCTGATACATAAAGGTTATAGCCTAACTGCTCAAAAGGCGATCGCGGAAATTCAGCATCCACAACTTTGGTTTCTTGCAAGCAGAGAACATCAACAGGATTCAGGGTTAACCAATCGATAACCTGTTCAAGGCGAGTGCGAATTGAGTTGACGTTCCAAGTAGCGATTTTCATTAGTTAATTATCAGAATTTTTGTAAATTACTAATTACAAATTATGTAATTATTGTACAATTAATTAATATTTATAATTTCTGTTCCATTTCCCAATTACGTCTAAATAAAGCTTTAATAACTTGATCCCATTCCAGATTTTAGTATTATCAGCTACAAAAAATTCAATTTTGTAAGTTCTGCTACAAAATATTCTACCTCATTATGATCCCCAAGACGGATGCAACAAGTAATAGGTTAGCTATAAGTTAGAAATGTAGCTCAGGCTTGACTTTTGCCGATAGTCCGTTAGGTTTGTCGGTAGAGAATTTGGGATATGGTTAACCTTTACTGCGCTTTTATTAGCCCATTAGGTTAATTTAAATGTCAAAAGAGTAAGTAGAAATGCTCTTGCCTCATAGAATAATGATATAGCTCATTATTGAGGACAATTTCATAGACTGAACCAAAAAAATTTATGAAAATCGCTCAAGTTGCCCCCTTATGGGAAAGGGTTCCACCTCCTAATTATGGAGGAATAGAATTGGTAGTCAGTCGCTTGACTGATGAACTTGTTCGTCGCGGTCATGAGGTAACTTTATTTGCCTCTGGCGATTCGGAAACTTTGGCTCATTTAGAAGCAGTTTATCCGCGTGCATTGCGCTCAGATCCAAACGTGAAAGAGTATGCAGTGTACGAAATGCTGGAACTAAGCCAAGTTTACCAACGTGCTGCCCAATTCGATATTATCCATTCTCATGTAGGGATTTCGGCACTACCTTTAGCGAGTTTCATAACAGCAACTTCTACAGTCCACACGCTGCACAATAGTTTTACAACAGACAACCGTCACGCATTTAGCTACTACCACAAACAACCATACATCAGCATTAGTAACTCGCAACGTCAAATCGATCTAAATTATGTTGGCACAGTTTATAACGGAATTGAGCTAGCAGATTATCCATTCGTAGCCCAACCATCAAAACCTCCATATTTGGCATTTTTAGGTCGTTTTTCCCCAGATAAAGGGCCGCAATATGCGATCGCCATTGCGAAACAGAGTGGTTGGCGCTTGAAGATGGCAGGAAAGGTTGATGCAGTAAATTCAGAGTTTTTTGAACAAGAGATTGCCCCCTACATAGATGGTCAGCAAATCGAATATCTTGGCGAAATTAACCACGGCGAAAAAACAGAACTTCTGGGCAATGCCGCCGTCACTCTTTTCCCCATTAACTGGCAAGAACCTTTTGGCTTAGTAATGATTGAATCGATGGCAACTGGTACACCAGTGATTGCCATGAATTTAGGCTCTGTACCAGAAGTTATTGCTCACGGTAAAACAGGTTTTATCTGCAATAGCCATGCAGAAATGGCAACAATGATTCCAGCAGCTTTGGAACTCAATCGTCAAACCTGTCGAAAATATGTGGAAAACAAGTTTAGCGTTAGCCACATGGTTAACGGATATGAAGCTGTTTACAGACAAATTATTAAAGACCGCATAAAATCGAATGGTCGCATTCATGCTGCCAACATTCAGTTTTAATCAATTGCTTTTTTTACTGAGCTTAAAACAACAACTTTTTTTAAGGAGAACATTGGTATGAGTACGAGAGCCAACACTTGCCCATGTTGCGGTGGTTCCCTCCTGCGTCATGCCCGTCATGGTGAACTATATTGGTTTTGCCTGTCGTGCCGACAAGAAGTACCTCTGTTAACTGTTATTCGCCTACCGAATGTAGAAACCCGGAACACCGCAGTAGTTTCACAGCCAGCCGTGAATACCTAGTACCGGAAGGCAAAATTCAAAATTCAAAATGACACTCGCAGACTCGCTAAGGCTGCGCTAACAAAATTTAAACAGGTATACAGCGTAAGCGGTTCCCTGATTTGGAATGGGTGGTTTATTTACGCCGTGCTGTACTAGTTTTACGGCATTTTTAGATTAATAAAAGCTTACTGGTTCATATCATCAATTCTGATAGGTGATGGTAGTCAGATCCCCGACTTCTTAAAAGTTGTCGGGGATCTTGCAGCCACCCAAAATTAATGCGATAGACCACTACCATTACTTTGTGAAGCTAGTTTTGAGGGTTGATAGTAAGCACAAAGCGTGCTTATTTTCTAAGGACTAAAGTCTTTACTACAAACTTGCTTACCCATCAATTCCAACTTCACAGATTACTAAAAATCAATACTGATTTAGTTTAGACCTATGAATTAGCTCCAACTGGTAAAATCGGATGGAGCTAATTCATAGGTTTTAAAGTTTTGTTAGCAGCATTACTTCATGGTCAAGAAGATTTACGCCTAGAGGAAGTTCCTGACCCCACTCCGGCGGCTGGTGAAGTTGTCATCCAGGTGGGAGCAGCAACAACTTGCGGTACAGATTTGAAAGTTTGGCGGCGTGGTGGTCATGCCAAGATGCTGAAACCACCGACACTATTTGGTCACGAAGGTGCTGGGCGAATTGTTGCCTTGGGTGCAGGGGTGAGAAATTGGCAAGTAGGCGATCGCATTGTCGCTAATAATTCTGCTCCCTGCATGAAATGCTTTTTTTGTCAACGACAAGAATATTCATTATGCCCAAATTTAACATGGAATAATGGGACTTTTGCCGAATACCTAAGAATTCCTGCACCCATAGTAGAGCATAATTTGTTGCAGATTCCCGACGAGTTGCCCTGGGAATTGGCAGCGATGACAGAACCTTTAGCTTGTGTCTTGCATGGTGTAGCGCGTTCTCATATTAAGCTCAAAGATCGAGTAGTCGTCTTGGGAGATGGGGCGATCGGGCTGATGTTTGTGGCGGCGTTGAGTGAGAAAGCTGAAGTTTGGCTATGGGGAGGTAATAACCACAGACTAGAAATTGCTCAGAAATTGGGTGCAGCCCAAACCTTTAATTATCATCAAATCTCGGATATTCCTAGTGTGGTGAAAGAACTTAGCCAAGGATGGGGTGCAGATGTAGTAATTGAAGCCACTGGTGTACCAAGTGTTTGGGAAACTGCGATCGCCTGCGCCCGTCCTGGTGCAATAGTCAACTTATTCGGTGGATGTCCACGGGATACCAGCATTACTGTGAATACAGAACAGCTACACTATAGTGAGCTTACCCTCAAAGGCGTGTTTCATAATACACCAGAGTATGTGCGATCGGCTTTATCACTCATAGCCAGTTGCAAAATTCCCTTTGAGTTACTTATTAGTGAACAGCGGCCATTAAAAGATTTGGAACAGGTGTTTTCTGATATGAAGGCACGTAAAGTAATTAAGGTGGCAATGATTCCTTAATTTTTTGCGGGGTACAACAGATGATCTGGATCTAGCCAAACAATGTAGAAAATCTCGTCAAGAAAGAATCCATGAACCCTACCATGTTCATTTGAGGAGATGGAAAACTGATAAGGTATGTCAACTAATTGTTCCTCATTTGGCAAACCAAATGCTTTCTCGCTAGTATCTTCCCACTTAATGGGATGACATCTAAGGGAAGGGTACTGCTACGATTCACTAATAACTCTTGAGCGGTTAAGCTAGATAGAGCTTTTAACCCAATACGGTTCAGTTAAGGCTAAGACCCTTTTTTAACGAACCGCAAAGGACGCAAAGGATGCAAAGTAAGAGAAGGAAGATAAGGAAGAGAAGCTTAACTGAACTGTATTGGCTTTTAACCGATCAAGCAAGGTCAGCCAGTAAATTACTTCTTTTTCGCTACAAGAAAACTTGCTGTTACTGTCCTGATAATATTTAAATGAAAAGCTGACGCCTTGAGGTGGCTTCAGCTTTGTTAGTTTAATACCTGATGTGCCATCTTTGACAACCTCAGTCTTCTTAATCTTTTTCTTCGGCACGAGATCCGTAGTACTCTTTCATCCACTGTTTCTGAATAACTTCGCTGGAAGGTTCATCAGGTGGTAGATTTCCTCTAGCCAAATTCTAGGGTGTCTCGGCATGAGTCATCTGCTCTAGTTCATAAGCATCGCAGGCAAAGTACTCTTGTGCAACTTCATCTAGAAACTCTTGAACCTCTTGGGGTAATTCTGGGTTAGCATCTTCTAAAATTGGTTGCCATCCAAAAAGCCTATACTTCTGGTACAACACAGGTATCACAGGCCCATGTATCCACGCTTGAAAATCCTCTGGGAATAGAGGAGTGTCATTGAGTGCAAGATGCCAAGCCTGAGCATAGTACACAAGCTTTTGCAGCTTTAGATTACTGATAAAAGAGCCTGTTTCATTTGCTAACCAGATAAAGTAATCTGCTACGTTAAAACATGACAACACTACAACCACCCCCTTCAGTCTGCTAGATAATAGCTAGCCTTCATTCGCTCTCATACATCAGCTTACAGAGTTATCACAGCAAGACCTAGGAAGAATTTCTCTGCTTATAGTTTAATTGTACTACTTTAAATTTTTACTTAGAGAATCGTAAAACTATCAATAAGTAAGATCCTTGATGTCTTAAGTTGGGTTGACGCTTGAAATAATCTTGCTGAAAAACGGGAAGACTATGGTTACTCCCTAATGGGGAAATTTCCATGAAAATCCTGAATAGCAAAATGCTCAAAAAATCTCTGCTTAACTGTTTGATTTTGCCTTTTTCTTTAGCAGCTGGGCTGTGTGTGAGAACGCTTTTTGATTCCCAAGCCAATGCTTTACCAGGGCAAAGTACAGAAGAAGTCGGCACCTGGATTAAAGCACATCCCACACTCCGCCCCAGGAGTGGGGAGCAATTATTTGTGCAAAAGACTGATACAGCCGCCCAAAGATTTACTTTTCAAGCGTCGGTATTGCCTCCCGGTAGGGTGGAGTTTTCCAAAGACCGAGGCAGAATTCGGACTGAGCGCATTGCTATGTATGATGCTATTAACGGCATGACATTTGCACGTCTCCAAGAATCCTTACGGGTGATTTATGGCTTGGAGATTTATCAAGACTACGATCGCGCCCAAGTCGTGTATGAATATCCCAATCAAAAGGTAGTTAATTCGGCGCGTCTAGCCAAAACTCCAATTCGGGAAGCCTTGAAGGGAGAATTACGAGTCGGCGATCGCTACGCCTATTGGGTGGAAATTGCTCAACCCAAGACGGGCAAAGCTTTTACCGGTCAAATGACGATTTTCCTCAAAACTGACCTAGACAAGTTAGAAAATGAGCTACAAGTTCGTTAATGGGCATTGGGCACTTGTACTGAGTTTCGACACTTCGGCTACGCTCAGTGCATCGCTACGCTCAACTACCGCGTTCGCGTAGCGTCTCGTAGAGAAGCCGTTGGCGCAACCTTTCCAAGAGTTGTATTGGGCATTGGGCACTTGTACTGAGCGTAGCCGAAGTATGGGGCATTAATTATTCTCCTTGTCTCCTTGTCCCTTCTCATTTAAAGATTACTGAATTGGTGTTCTACAACTTCCCCAACTCCATCTGAGGTAGGGTTTGCCATGTACCCGAAAAGATACTTTCAGATGCTAAGGAAATTCGTAGCAAATCTTCTTTCAGTAGTGGTGGCCAATCAACCCCGGCTTTACGCCCTGCGCCAAATAGCTGTTGTGCCTTAATGGTTAACTGATAAAGGGCTAAAGCCAGTTCTCTGTCTAGGCTCTTTGCCTCTTTGAGGGCTTCAAACACCACTTTCAATGCTAACAAAATCGAAGTGATCTGACCGGGTACCGGCGGTTTACCCTGTTTCATACGCGTTAACAGCGCATCTGGGTTTTCCTCGGTTGTGATTGTCTGATCTATGAGGAGTTTCCGAGCTGTTTCGTAATTCATGTAGCCAGTTTAGCGTACATTTTGCTTCAGCAGGAATACCTAATTAAAAACTCATAAAACTGGCTTTTGGTTATTTATAGCAATCTCTCATGATTTGTGAAATGATAGGCGTGGGGAAAATAATGGGGAATTTACGATGCTCTAGGTTAAGCAGATAGACTGAATATAATATCTTTGAAAAATACACCTTCCTGGAAATCCGAATCAAAATGATCTCACCGGTCTTACTAGAAATTGAACGCTCCGTCCTTGCCTTGTCTTTGGAAGAACAACTTTGGCTGTTAGAAAGTGTTGTTCGAAAAATCCGAGAATCTGAGTATATAAAAGATAAATTACCTGATGTAAATAATCTAGAAGAACAATTGGAACTGACGGCTAGTGTGCCAAATATTAAAACAGAATTTGCTGCTATAACTGATGAGTTTGCGATTTCTGAAATACTCTGATATGTATAAACAAAAATTATGAGATTGCCAGACTTAAAAAGTTAAATATACAAGTTATCGGTGAGCGTAGGCGCAGCCCAACCTAGGCATCGCAGTCTCTAAATTAATCATTTACACAGCAAAATCAGTATTAATCAGTAATTGCAACAACCTTCTATGTCACCTATATAGCTAATTTATTTCTGTTCGCACGGGGAAGTGGCGATCGCAAAATCAGATTATTACCCAAAATCCCATAATTGAAATTAGGGGATTTCCCTACTCCCTATTCACTTTTAATTTTGTTTCATTTCTCTTTACGGTTTAACCCAGTTATGGTATATCACTGTGGTAAATACGCTCTTATGATGTTGCTGATAATAAGTCAATAGGGGCAATCTCGCAAAAACAAAAATCTTCGGTGCTTATTACATTGTTTGAAGTTATGTAGCCTTTTGATTACGGCCTATCAACCACTGCGGTAGACTATGCGTTGATTATGATTCTTTCGCAGAGAAGAACACTCGAAAGGAGCCGTTTATTCAATGTCTCATTCCGTAAAAATCTACGATACCTGCATTGGCTGCACCCAATGCGTCCGCGCTTGCCCCACTGATGTACTTGAGATGGTTCCTTGGGATGGCTGTAAAGCTGCTCAAATTGCCTCCTCACCCCGTACAGAAGACTGCGTTGGCTGTAAGCGTTGCGAAACCGCTTGTCCCACCGACTTTTTGAGCATTCGGGTTTACCTGGGTGCTGAAACAACTCGCAGTATGGGTCTAGCTTACTAACAAGCTCATGCCGAGTGCTGAGTGCTGAGACAAAAAGAAGTAAATCAAAAAAACAATTTCTTGATCCTTCACTCAGAACTCGGAACTCGGCACTCAAGACTTTTAAGTGTCTCAATAGCAAACACTTTTAGCATCCGACAGTGGGCATACCCCACGTGAGGAAATCGTAATTTTAGATTGGGGATACAATCTCTGGGTATCTAAATCCTAGAAGCCGCATTTGTACCATCAAGTCAAAAGCTGACTGGGAATCCGTTGTAAAACCCTGAAATCCATAAAAATATCTAGTGGTAGAGGGAGTAAATTACTCCCTTTTTTCTTTGCAAAACGTCCACTTTGTGCTAGATACTATACTGGATTTAATCATCCTGAAAAAAAGTGGCGTGAACAATGTGCGGAATTGTTGGATATATAGGCACTCAAGCGGCGACAGACATTTTACTGGCTGGGCTAGAAAAACTAGAGTACAGGGGCTATGATTCTGCTGGAATCGCCACTATTTGGGAAGGTGAGGTAAATTGTGTGCGGGCAAAGGGCAAACTCCATAACCTGCGTTCTAAACTGGAACAAATAGAAACCCCTGCTCAAATTGGTATTGGTCACACACGCTGGGCAACTCATGGTAAACCAGAAGAATACAACGCCCATCCCCATTTGGATACGGCAAAGCGAGTGGCGGTGGTGCAAAATGGCATTATCGAAAACTACCGCGAGTTACGCGAGGAACTCAAAGGAAAAGGACACGAATTTGTTTCTGAAACCGATACCGAAGTCATTCCCCATCTCATCGCCGAATTTTTAAAGAATCTTCCCCCATCATCTCCATCATCTGCCTCATCTCCCTTCCTAGAGGCAATTCGCCAAGCCGTTAACCACCTCAAAGGGGCATTTGCGATCGCAGTTATTTCTGCTGACTACCCCGATGAATTGATTGTTGTTCGCCAACAAGCGCCCTTGGTAATTGGTTTTGGGCAAGGGGAATTCTTTTGTGCATCTGATACGCCTGCGATCGTTGCCTACACCCGTGCGGTGCTACCTTTGGAAAATGGCGAAATTGCCCGCCTCACACCTTTGGGCGTTGAGATTTACAATTTTGCTGGCGACAGGTTGAAAAAACAACCCCGACTGCTCAACTTCAATCCGGCAATGGTTGAAAAGCAGGGATTCAAACACTTCATGCTCAAAGAAATCCATGAGCAACCAGGGGTAGTAAGAGCTAGTTTAGACGCTTACTTTCATCCAGCCGAATCTACCGAATCACCAATCAACCTTGGTTTACCTGCGGATTTATATACCGATTTAGAACAAATTCAGATTGTCGCTTGTGGTACAAGTTGGCACGCAGCATTAATCGGGAAATATTTACTTGAACAACTAGCAGGAATTTCAACTCAGGTACATTACGCTTCTGAGTATCGCTATGCACCATCACCGGTGACGGCTAACACCTTGATCATTGGCGTTACCCAATCAGGTGAAACCGCCGATACCTTAGCAGCTTTGACAATGGAAAAAGAACGTCGCCAAGGGAAAGAACCTAAATATCAAGCGCGATTACTGGGTATTACTAATCGCCCGGAAAGCAGCCTTGGTCATCTGGTACCGCATATCATTAGTACCTTAGCGGGAATTGAAATTGGGGTAGCAGCGACAAAAACTTTTACTGCCCAATTGATGGCATTTTATGCATTGGCATTGGATTTAGCAGCTCGTCGTCAGACAGTTTCAAAAGATACATTAGAGAAAATTATTAATGGGTTGCGGCAGATTCCCAAAGAAATTGAGGCCACTTTAGAAACTCAGGAACGCTTAACCGAACAGCTAGCCCACGAATTCGCCGAAACCAAAGATTTTATTTTTGTGGGAAGGGGAATTAACTTTCCCATTGCTTTAGAAGGGGCGTTGAAATTAAAAGAAATCAGCTACATTCACGCCGAAGGGTATCCGGCTGGAGAGATGAAGCATGGCCCGATCGCACTTTTAGATGCGAAAGTACCAGTAGTGGCGATCGCAATACCTGGTAGTGTTTACGAAAAGGTTATTTCTAATGCTCAAGAAGCCAAAGCTAGAGATTCTCGGTTAATTGGCGTGACTCCCGTCAACGATGGTGAAGCTGCGGAAATATTTAATGATCTTCTTCCCATCTCCCATGTAGACGAGTTACTTTCTCCGATTCTGACAGTAGTTCCTTTGCAATTAT
This sequence comes from Nostoc sp., assembly GCF_036917135.1. Taxonomy (GTDB): domain Bacteria; phylum Cyanobacteriota; class Cyanobacteriia; order Cyanobacteriales; family Nostocaceae; genus Nostoc. Next base: position 109,579 of record NZ_JBALEA010000030.1, read on the forward strand.
TGGCTTATCATATTGCCGCCCGTCGCGGTTTGGATGTCGATCAGCCCCGGAATTTGGCCAAGTCTGTAACGGTGGAATAGTCTATTTATAGAGGTAGTAGCGTCTGTAGAGGAATAATTCGGCTGAACAATTAATAATTCGGTCAAACAATAAATAACTCGGTTGAACAATAACCCTTTGTAGAGTACGCTTGTATTAAGCAGATATGCGATCGCTCTCAGGGGTTATTTTTATGGTTAGAGGCAGAGGAGAATGGACGCAAGCCAAATTTGAGCGCTATAGAAAAGAAGGTCGTGGGCGGGGGAGTGGTAAAGACTATAAGCCCTGGATTACAATCCAAGATTTTCCCTCGAAAGGTCGGTCGTCTAGGACTCCTGGCTGGAAAAGCAACCGAGTACATCATTTCTTGTCAGACCAAGAAAAACGATTATTTTATTTATTTGAGTGGTCAGATGTCGTCACAGATACAAGAGAGCAATTCCCTTTAGACGACCTTGACCTAGCGATGAGTATTGCTACGGAGATGGGTATAAAGTATCCTGTAGACCTACAAAGTGGTACTCCTTATGTCTTAACAACTGATTTCATGCTTACAGTAAATCAGAATGGAAAGCAGGTTCAGATTGCCCGAACAGTTAAGCAATCAACAGAGCTAGAGAAAAAGCGAGTAATTGAAAAATTGGAATTAGAGAGGCGGTACTACTTAGCAAAAAGCATAGACTGGGGAATTGTTACAGAAAATGAAATTCCAAGGCTATTAGCGGACAATGTTGAGTGGATTCATTCTGCCTATAAATTAGAAGCAAATTCTGAGATGGATATTGCCCAATTACATGAGCTAGCAACTATTTTAAAATCCAGGCTTCAGGAACACGATATAGCAATAAATAGAGTAACTACCGCTCTAGATAAAGAAATGAATATCAAGTCTGGTACATCACTTTATATTTTTAAGCATTTAATTGCCGCAAAAAAAATCATTATAAATATGTTGGAGACAAAAATATCTGCTTGCCCTTCCAGCAAAGTGATCGAAAAAATTATATTTTAGAAATATTACTTGGTAAGTAAGATGCAGGAAAATTTATTTATAAATGACCTTATCGAGTGGGAATCAGATGGAAATAATCAACTGACTGAAAGAATTATTTGGATCGACGAAGGTTATATTATTGCCTTTGTTCTTGATGTTAATTCTAAAAAAGGTTTGCCAGAACCGAAGAAAGTATCTGAAATTTTAGAAGCTATGTCTGAAGGTCTTGCATTTAAGCAGAAACAAGACCCTTGGGCAAGAATAATTCGTGAGGAAAATTTAACAGATAGAGATAAAGAGTATAGAGATAAAGCCTGGGAAATAATTTCATCTTTAGTTGTCCACGAACCTTCAATATATTATAGGAATATTCGAGGTTCTCTGGTAAGGCAAGTTATTAAAAGCTATAACGACGGAAGAGAAAAAGATAAATTAGTAGAAAGAACTGTTTATGGATACATGAGACGATTTTGGCAAAGGGGAAAAACAAAAAATGCTTTGATCCCTGATTTTATAAATTCATCAGGTAAGGGTAAAATTAGAGGAGATTCAAGCAAGAAGAGAGGAAGACCTAAAAAATATTCATACGATCCAGAAATCGGTGAAGGGGTCAATGTCACGGAAGAAGATAGGAAAATTTTTAGAATAGCTATTAGCAGATTTTACAATAATCCAAAGGAAAACTATTTCACATCTGCTTACGAGTTGATGGTAAAGGAATTTTATAAAGAAGGAATTAGATATGACGAGAATGGTGTTAGAAAATCTATTCTAACTCCGACTGAGAAAATACCTACAATTACTCAATTCAAATACTGGTATCAAATTGAGCAATATGATGTAACAAAAACTTTGACATCTCGAATAGGAGCGAAGAGATTTGCTCTGGAAAACAGAGCTATTTTGGGAACCTCTAAGATGGAAACTATTGGCCCCGGTTCTCGATATCAAATTGATGCTACAGTCGGAGATGTATATTTAGTTTCTAAATACAATCGTAACTGGATAATTGGTAGACCAGTTATATACGTAATTATTGATGTTTTTAGTCGAATGATAACGGGTTTTTATGTTGGTTTAGAGGGGCCGTCTTGGATAGGAGCAATGATGGCTTTAACTAATGTAGCCGCAGATAAAGCCATGCTTTGTCAGGAACATAACATTGATATTGCTGAAGAACAATGGTCTTGTAATCAAATGCCAGATGCAATTCTAGGAGACAGGGGAGAATTGGCAGGAATGGCTGTAGAGACATTAATCCCTAATCTTTATGTTCGTATCGAAAATGCAGCTTCCTACCGAGCAGATTGGAAGGGTTTAGTTGAAAGGCACTTTCGTATTATTCATGAGTATGTAAAGCCTTTCTTACCTGGTTATGTGGATACAGATTTTAGACAAAGAGGCGCAAGAGATTATCGACTGGATAGTAAACTCGATATAGACCAATTTGCTGAAATTATTATTCGTTTAATTATTTTCCACAATAATAAACCTCTCAATGAATATGAGAGGGATGAAGCGATGATTGCTGATGATGTACCTCCTATCCCTAGAGAGTTGTGGAAATGGGGTATCGCTAATCGCTCTGGTAGACTTAGAAGCTTTCCTGAAGATATTGTCAAGTTAAATCTAATGCCAACTGAAAAGGCCACCATCACTGCTAAAGGCATTAAACTCAGGGGCAAGAATATGTACTATAGCTGTGATCAAGCAGAAAAGGAACAATGGTTTGAAAAAGCTAGAAGCAATATGCTCTCTAAATCAGAGAAATCGTTAATAGTTTCCTATGATATTAGGAACCCTAATTTTATTTACCTCCGCTCAGAGGATGGTAGAAATTTTGAAAAGTGTTTTCTTATTGACCCAGAAGGTAGATACATTAACAAAAACTTTTATGATATTGAGTATATGCTTGCTTACGAAGAATTACAACAGCAGAAAACTCAAGGCAAAACACTACAAGAAAAAGTTGATTTAATAGCAGATATAGAACATATAGTTAGTAAAGCAGAAAACATGACTGAAGCGGCTCAGGATGAACCATTAAGTAAGAGCAAAAAAGTTGCTGGTATTAGAGAAAATAGGGCTTTTGAAAAGGCTAAACGACGTGAAAATGAGGGATTTGAGCTAGCAAAAACAGAAACTCCAACTAGCACGGAAGCTGTAGAGACGAACAATGAAAGCTTAAAACCACCCAAATCGTTGCAACCTAATCATCTTGATATTCTTAAGCAGAAACGACTGGAGCGTAAACGTGGACGGAAAGAATGAGCGTGAATGGGTTGAAATTCCAAATGGTGATTGGGCTGCTATTGCTAAATATAGTGACCATAAGTTAGCTGAATACAATATCAATCCCTTAGTTCAGGCATTACCTCCTATCCTTTCAAGAGATGAGTTTGTTGAAAGAGTGACAAAATTGCCTGATTATGATTCTGTAGAGACGGAGCTAGAGTCACAGTATAGATTTCATTGTATTGAACGATTATCGAGATATTTTGATCCACAGAACAAGACAATCGAGCTACAGAAGGTAATTGCTGTGTTAATTATGCAAGGGTATATAGCTCGAAATATTTTGAAGCCAGAATATGCACGTAGGTCAAGGCAAATCTATGATGCTATAAAAGATGGCGGCGGTAAAACATTGGAAAATTATGTTTATGTTCCTACTTCTGCATCAGGGCTGACACTGATTGGCCCATCAGGAATGGGCAAGTCAACTAATCTGCTGAATATTCTGTCTTTATACCCGCAGGTCATTCTTCATCCAGAATATACTACTTTCCAAATTGTTTGGCTGAAAGTTGATTGTCCCCATGCAGGCTCTTTGAAAGGTTTATGTACTGATATTTTTCTTGCTGTTGACAAGCTTCTTGGAACTAGCTACTTCAAGAAATTTGGTTCTAGAGGTAACTCAGAAGACTATATGTTAGCTCAAGTTGCCCAAATTGCTCATACCCATCACTTAGGAGTTTTGGTTATAGATGAAATGCAAAATTTAGTGAACGCAAGAAGGAATAGAGATGATTTATTAAATTTTTTAGTCAAAATGGATAACACTATCGGAGTTCCAGTAATTCGAGTGGGAACAAACGAGGCTTTTCCAATTTTACAAGGTAATTTTCGGAATGCTAGAAGAGGAACAGGGCAAGGAAGTGTAATTTGGGAAAGAATGCTTCAAGATGATGACTGGGATTTTTTTCTCACGGGAATATGGGAGTATCAGTGGACAAAAACTCCTGTTGATTTTTCTGATGAAATTAACGAAGCTTTCTACTACGAGTGTCAAGGAATTATTGACATTGCTATCAAGCTCTATAAAATGATTCAATGGAGAGCAATTTCGCTCGGAGGTGATGAGAAAATTACTGTTGACCTGATTCACCAATCAGCGAAAGACGGACTATATTTAGTCAAACCAATGCTGGATGCTATTAGGTCAGGAGATCAGGATTGGATGATTAAATACAAAGATATTGCTCCCATTGATACTACAGAATACAAAAACAAGTGTTCGTCTGAGCTTGAATCTAGGGACTTAGAAGAAGTTCGCAGATTAGCACGTAAGCAGCAAAACAGGGGAAATCAATCAGTAAAGCTACGTCATATTATTGTTGAACTTGTGAAGTTAGATGTAGAGCCTTCTGTAGCTAAAGAGTGTGCTGAAAAAGTTCTTGCAATTAATGAAGATAATGCAGATATTCCTTCGTTGGTAAAAGAAGCATATATTTATGCTTTGCAAGGTGAACCAGTTAGCAAAGGCACTGCAAAAACGAATATACGCAAAACAAAGCCAAAATATCAGAGTAATGATATTCGGCAAATTGTCGAAAATGCCAAGAATAAAAAAATTCCTGCTTATCAAGACTTGAAAGCAGCAGATATAATTAAAAATCCACTTCAAGACTTTATCAATATTCAGTAGGCTTATGCTCAGTTTTTTTCCACAACTTTATCCTGATGAGCTTTTGTATAGTGGTTTAGCTCGATATCATACCAGGAGTGGGAACACAAGTTTCAGGCAAACAGAAATAGAGCTATTTGGATATTATTCTCAACAAATATGCAGAGTTATTTTACCTAGTAACTTAAATTATTTAGTTAATAACTTACCCTTGCGTTCAAAGCAGACTGTAGAAAATATAATTCAAAATCATAGTTTATACCCTTTTTATGCGACTTTTTTAATTCCACAGGAAGCTTGGATAGTAAAAGAATCAATGAAGAAAAAACTTAATGGCTCTATCTTAGAGATGGCTAAAGTAGCTTTTAATTCTACCGATAGAGCAAAAAAGTTTCTCAAGTTTTGTCCTATATGTATGGAAGAAGATACGCAAAAATTTGGAGAAGGTTACTGGCATACGTTTCACCAAATTCCTGGTGTAATGGTTTGCTCTGTTCATAATTCAGCCCTATATGATAGCTCAGTTCTTGTCGAAATGCGGAACACACACTATCATGCTGCAAGCCCAGATAATTGTATTCTCAATACGAACACAATAAATTATACAGAGGTAAATTTACGAAACTTAATAGTATTAGCCAAGGAAGTTGAGTGGCTAATTAGTAACAATATGGATTTTAAAGGTTTAGCTTGGCTTCGCAGCCAATATAAGGATTATTTAGTTAATAAGAAATTAATTGCACTTTTTCCAGGTAGTAAATTTATATTTAAAGATAAAGATTTTTCTAAATCTATCATTAATTTTTATGGACAAGAATTTTTTGAAGTTATTAATCAAAATTCTATTAAAAATCCCGATAAATATTTTTCTAATTTCCTGCTAGCCTGTGATGTAAACCCAGTCATTGACCGAATCATACATATTGTGATTGTAAATTTTCTAGCTAACTCTCTAGAAAATTTTTTTAGATAAAAGATTAGTTCATAGTTTTATAGTTACAGCACTTCCGGCAGCTATGAGGTACATCCTAAAAGCTGAAAGCGATGATAGGAGAGGGGCAAGGAGAAAACTATATTGCATAATAGCGGGAAGCGCTGTAAAACAATTTTTATTAAGGAAAATTATTATTAATTTTCCTTAATAAAAACTCATATATAAAACTATCGGGTATTGTAAGGAAATAAGAATGAGTTGCCTCAGATTTGGTGAAAGAGATGAGTAGCTATTTCAGTTTACCTACCCAAAACCCCATAACAGAAACTTTAACCCAAACCTACCTAAGAGAAACTTTAACGCCTCAGTTACCCTGGGTTGAATTATGTTTTAGCATCATTGGTCAGACTATACCTGTGGATCACGGTTATGGGTTGTATTCTGCGATCGCTCATTTTCAATCCCAAGTTCACGACATGGATAATACATTGGGTATTCACACTATTGCAGGTATTCCCAGCGAGGATGGTCAGATTCATCTGACTGATAATTCCAGGCTTCAGATTCGCCTACCTGTGGACAAAATCAGTCTAATCTATCCGTTAGCAGGTAAGTTGCTGAAAATTGGCAAGCATACAATTCGCTTGGGGATTCCTGAAATTCATTTGCTTGAGGCTGCTGAGAGACTGCGATCGCGTATAGTGATTATCCAGGGTTATCAAGAACCGGAATCATTTTTAGCAGCAGCACAGCGTCAGTTAGAAAAACTGGGTATCCAGGGAAAAGCCTTTATTACCAAAAATACTGATGGTAGCCCAAAACGTAGAAGTATCAAAATCAAGCGCTTTACGGTTGTGGGTTTTGGGTTAGAAATTATTAATCTCAGCGATGAAGATTCGCTGACATTGCTGAGATATGGCATTGGGGGAAAACGTAAGATGGGCTGTGGCGTTTTTGTGCCTGTGAAGAGAAAGGGAAACGCAAGTTAAAGCTGGTTTTGACTACTACCCCAATATAGGTTTGAGAGTATTTCCCAGAAATAAACAAGATGTCCGTAGTAGCTAGTGTTGTCAACCCCAAAATTCAGTTAAATTTGGGCGATCCAAGCATAACTTGGATACATCGTGCTGGCATAGCAGGACTCTGGATGACGCTCAAGCAACTAGAAAAACTATACCCAATACCTGCGGAACGACCTGGTAATTTAACTTGGTTCCTGACTCATCGCAGTATCAGCCTGGAATGGCAAGGGCAGGATTTCGTAGTTTTAGACTGGCTGCTAAAGCAATCTTTTCAGATTAATGAAGAAGGTCTAATTTCGCTGACAGGCTTAAATACGCATTCAATCAATATTGAAACCCGAATTAATATTCACTTGGGAATAACAGGAACGTTTCTCCAACATAACCAGGTTTTTAAATTTGACGGCGGTAAATCCTGGTCATTAATAGTTGATGGTATAGAAATCGATGTCGAGTATAAGAAAGCAGTTTCCTATGCTCATCAACATTTTGCTAAACAACTCTGTGATAAACAAGGTCAATTATTAGGACAATCAATTGGTGTAGCAGGGTGGCTATATCCGGGATCTGTAGTTCGTCATGTCGCTTTTACAAAAGAAACTAGGTTTGAAGAGAAACCACAATTGGCTTTTGCTCTTTTATATGCTCTTGTTGCTTGCCACTATTTTGTTTTGCGATCGCACATCAAACTGGAACATACACAATATGCCCTAGTTATACCTGAAGTGGTTGACTTAGAAATTTATGCCCAGGAATACTGGAGTTTGGGAAACTTAGATTACAAGGATTTCAATGTATCTAGCTTAGGAGATGCTGCATTAAGATACCTTACTTACGAAACAATTATAGAATTGGCTATACCCGATCAAGTAAAACGATGCCAAGTAATATTATTTGGAACGGTAGTTTGGTCAAAGCAGCAAAAAACTCGCATAGAAATAGCAGTGGTAGAAGCGACTGAAATAATAGATTTTATCTATAAGCTTAGTCGGATTTATTTTCCAGAGTACCAAATTGTTAAGTATAAAAATAAAAATTTTATCATTAGCAATATGTTTAGGGGAACTATTGCCAATAACTTAGTAAAGGGCTTTCCTTGGTGGGCTAATTTATATCAAATCTTTAAAAGTGAAAGTTTATTCAAACTCATTAATAATGATGGAGTTTATAAGATGATTCAAAACTCTGAATGGAATCTAGAAAGTCAAAAGCTATTTATTAAAGCTTGTCATGAGGCATTGAAGAAAATATACGCTAAAATTTATGGACGAACAAAGGAAGGTCAATATGCTCAAATTGAACGAGAAAATATACGTATTTTATCGCAACTAGGACGTTGTACAAATGCTGAAAATTTTCGGAAATTTATTGCGGAGTTTTGGGGAAGAGCAGGTCAACTTTCCATTCTAGAAAAACACTGGGAAGAATTACTGCCATTAACTTCTGGGATAATGGATTGGAAAGTTGCCAGAGATTTAACTTTTATTGCTCTTGCTAGTTATCCAAAAAGCAATATGGTTGAGAAACAAATATTGGAAATCTCTGATTCTAATAGTGAATAAGTACACATTTCTTTGCTTAATAAAACACAAAATATGAATTCAATAGGCAATTTTAAATGTTTCATTTATTCGGTAATATTTTGACTAGCTATGGAACCGCAGCTAATAATCGAGGGGAAAATGAAGGTAATATAACTCCCTTACAAAAATTAATTTGGAAAGGTGAAGTTCATACTACCATTTCATCTGAGGCGATTCGTTGGGCATTACAGCGCTTCCCGCTATTATGCAATACAGTTTTCTCCTTGCCCCTCTTTTAGCATAGCTTTCAGCTTTGAGGATGTACCTCATAGCTGCCGTAAGTGCTGTAAGGTACTACTGGCAAAATGTTGGCTATCCGGTGAACCGACGTTGGGATGAGAATGCTCAACCAGTAGCGGATCATGTTTGGCAAGACCCCAACTTTGATGACATTCGCTTCATTGATGATGATGTTTTGGGATTTATGCAGGCAGAAGCAGCAAAATTGGAAGCGTCAGATGAGTCTGAAGGCGAGTCCGAAGGAGCATCTCAAGATGAGAACAAAAAAAGTTCTAAAAGTAAGGATAAGCAAACTTCTCCACGTAAAGGCAAGCAAAAGCCTAAAGGGAAAATAACTGCTAGGAGGGGTGTATTAGAAGTTACTCGTGCAGTATCAATGATACCCTTTACGGGAAACATTACCTTTAATGCTGTCAGTGGAGCCAAAGGACGAAATTCTCTTTATGGCACAGAGATTCATGCTACTCGTTATCAATATGGTTTTGCATTGACACCCGATAGCCTCAAAGATAAATCTCGCCTCCATGCTGTTCTAGATGGTTTGATTTCGATTGGTGAAGTGGCGGGAAATCATGCCCGTTTTTTGTATGATTTCTCCCCTGAAAGTATTGTACTGCGGTGGACACATGATTTTTCCCCTCGTTTTCTATATTGCTTTGAGCAAGACGAACTGGGAAATTTATCAGTATCCAACTTAGTGCGACAGATAGAGGTAGGAGATATTGATCCCAAAGAATTATGGATTGGAGGCTTAATTTCTCAAGGTTTAGAAGATTTAGGAGCAAATGTATTTCCTGGAGTGAAGTCGGCAGTCAAAGCATTAAAACAGGTCATTGCTGAAGATTTGCAGTTGTCATCGGGGAGCGATTAACATGACGACAGTTGCTTTGAAAGTTGAAGTACCTATTGCTTGTTTTCGCCAATCTCGTGCTAGAGAATACGCTGAAACCTATCCAGTGCCACCACCTTCTACAGTGTACGGGATGTTACTTTCTCTGATTGGTGAGACAGATCGTTATAAACATTGTGGAACTCAATTAGCGATCGCGCTCTTGTCTAAACCAGAAAAATCTATTGTAATTCGGACTTTTCGTAGGTTTAAAACGAAAGATATCCACCACCCTAAGAATGCTAAACCTGATTACCAAGAGTTGCTAACGAACGTTGAGTTTGTAGTTTGGGTGAAAACAGACAAAGCAAAGCCTACTTTAGCAGAACTTTTGCAGCAGGCATTTGCGAACCCAGCTTCTATTAATCGATTTGGTGGACTGTGTTTAGGTGAAAGTCGGGATCTAGTCAATACTGTTACCCTTTTACCTGAGAAGTATCATAGTGAGTCTTTGTGGTGGTTAGTTACAGATGAAGATGGTTCGCTAACCTTACCCTATTGGGTTGACCATGTTGGGTCTAAGAGAACACGCTGGCAGTGTTATGAGCTTCAAGAGTCCCAAGTATGGCAACCACCTGATTTATCGTGGACTACGATTCAAACTAGTTGAAAAATGAGGGTATTTAGATTTTTACAAGGATATCTACTTGTTGAGCCGACATAAAGAGATAAAAAGTCGGTATTCTTTACTGAATCAGCAATTCAGCGTTTTCATTATGATTAAGGATGCTTGCAATTCCTCAGAAAGTTCCAACAATAAGCCTTCTGGGTGTTGTTAAGCTAGCCTAGGGCGTGTCATCAATTGAGCCAAATGACAGAAGCAGCCAAATAAATTGCACCCAGAAAGTTGGCAGCGCGTTTGTCGTAGCGCGTTGCGATCGCTCGGTACTGCTTGAGTTTGGCAAAAAAGTTTTCAATGAGATGACGGGCTTTGTATAAATCTCGGTCGTAGTCACGAGGTCTGGTACGGTTGCGTTTAGGAGGAATCACTGCGGTTTTGCCCTGTGCCTGAAGTCGCTCAATTACTCGCTCATCGGCATCATAGCCTTTATCTGCCAGTACTGTGTCCGCCACAATATTAGGTAGCAGTTGGTCAGAGCCGTCAAGATCACAAGCTTGTCCGGGTGTCAGGTGAAAACTCAGTGGGTTGCCCAAAGCATCTACCACAGCATGAATCTTAGTACTCAATCCCCCTTTGCTGCGACCAATGGCTTCTGTGGACGCATCCCCCCCTTTGCACCCGCACTATGCTGGTGGGCGCGGACAATTGTCGAGTCAATCATTGCATATTCGTTATCGGCATCATCGGCCAAGTGCTGAAACACCAGCTCCCACACGCCTGTTTTTGACCATCGACTGAAGCGGGTGTGAATCACCCGAAAATCCCCGAATCTCGATGGCAAGTCACGCCAGGGAATGCCTGCTCGATAACGATATAATACTGCTTCAACAAACAATCGATTATCTTTAGCTGTGGCTCCCACATAGCCCTCTCGCCCAGGTAGCAGGTCTTTGATTCTTTCCCACTGGTCATCTCGTAGTGCGTATCGGCGCGTCATCGGTTTCAATAGTGTTTATTCTTTTCCAGCAGTTCTGATTCCAGTTTATCTAATTGATGACACGCCCTAGCCCATTAAATTTTGCAAATTTAGTGCCTCCTAATGATAGGTGCTTGTAAGATTATGTAGAAGACCTGATGGATTAATATGTTTAGCCATCGCTGTTCTTTAACATTAGATGTCGTCAGACGTTGAGCAGAATAATACAGAGAAAGACGTTTTTGTTCTTAAAGAAGTTCTTTAACATTAGATGTCGTCAGACGTTGAGCAGTTCCTTCGGTGGTTCACATCTGCACTGAACAAGTAAGTTCTTTAACATTAGATGTCGTCAGACGTTGAGCAGTCTTTGTCAGACTTGTCAAACATAAACGCGAAGTGCGTTCTTTAACATTAGATGTCGTCAGACGTTGAGCAGAAGGGTTTTTGGAAGCGTCTTGGGCGAGAGATCCGTGGTTCTTTAACATTAGATGTCGTCAGACGTTGAGCAGAAATCGACTCCAGCGTAAGAGCGCTCCCTACGTAAGTTCTTTAATATTAGATGTCGTCAGACGTTAAGCAAGATTTTCCTGCTCGTTGCCATAGCTTAAGTAAGTGGGCACAATAAAACCACACTGTGTAAAGAAAAGTAAAGAAGGCTCAAACTCTTTTTCCCCCTGCTCCCTGCCCCCTGCTCCCTGCCTTATCCCAACGATAATTATTTACGCCTACCTACTTATACTTCAAAAACAATTTTTGTGCGGATTTGTTCCCATTGCTCAATCTGCTTTTGTAGTTGCAATTTACGATCGCCCTCAACTGCACCAAGACCAGTAAACAAACCCTGATCGTTCAACTGATCGCTGTAAATAGCAATCAATTCAGTCAGTGCTTTTTTATAGCTTCCATCTCCTCCTCAGTGAAGGAATTTACATCTAGGCAAATCAGTCGTCTGCCAATTCTCTCCACAAGCTCCGACCTGCTGATATCAAAATTGGAGGCGATCGCATCTAATCCTTCAATACCAGTGGGAGTAAGGGCTAGGTTAACCCTTTTCTTCACCTCGTCGTACATCTCTGGTACGTCTTTTTGTCCTTTCTGCCCTTTCTTTCCCATTAGTACCCAGCTATTACACACCTCCTAAATCATAGTCAACAGGAAGGACTACGGGTAGATTCTATAAATTGCTCAAAGATATTTAGTTATTGCGTAATACCTGAGTTATTGATAATATAGGCGTTGTGTAATACCTAAAATATTTATGATAGAGGGCAAAAATCCTCATAATTTTGTTTGCTGTGGAGAGAAAGGTGTGGAAGGCGATCGCTACAAACTTGAAACACTTTGGAATTTACAAAAATATTCTTTTCAGGTTTCAACATGAGAAAGAATCTATGCTTGGCTTTTTTCCAGCCCCTTATCCAGATGAAATTTTATACAGTATTTTGGCTCGTTACCACATTAGGAGTGGTAACACTAGTCCAAAAATAACTCTAAGGGAGCTATTTAATTCTCAAGATGTAATAGCTACTGTTGACTTACCTTCTAACCTTAATTCGTTGATTGAGAATCTACAATTTATCTCGAATTATCAAGTAGAAGATTTGATATATAAATATACCCTCTATCCTTTCTACAGTGTTTTTCTGCCACCGAAAAGAGCTAGTCAGGTGATGGAGTCTATGAAAGCAGATTTCGGAGGAGATATTCATACCAGAACCGGAATTATGGCGAGTTCGTTAAAGATGCAGAGGTATCTGCGATTTTGCCCAAAATGTTTGGAAGAAGATTTGCAAAACTATGGGGAGTCCTATTGGCATAGACTACATCAAACACCAGGGGTTCTGGTTTGCCCAGTTCATGGTGTGACTTTGCAAGATAGCACAATTCCCATACAAGGTTTTAACAGGCATGAATACCATGCTGCAAGCCAAGAAAACTGTCCTGTTGTACCGATACAACAGGCTTACAGTCAAGAGACTTTAAAGAAATTGCGACTGCTGGCTCAAGATATTTCATGGTTGATAACTAGTAATCTTTTCTCTAGAGAACTAGAGTGGTTTCAAAGAAAATATATAGCTTTATTAACTGAAAAAGATTTTGCAACGGCAACCGGGCGAGTAAACCAGAAGAGACTACTAGATAATTTCTTGTTCTTTTATGGTGCTGAAGTGCTTGAGGCTGTTAACTCAATGGTGAATTACGAAAATGAGCAAAACTGGCTATTCAGCATTGTTAGGAAGCATAGAAAGTCATTTCATCCCATCAGACATCTACTCATAATTAGATTTCTGACGAATTCTATCGAGGAATTTTTCAACACGGATTACCAGTACAAACCTTTTGGTGAAGGGCCTTGGCTGTGTCTAAATGCTGCGGTAGACCATTATCTTAAGCCAGTAATAACTAATCTTGTTGTCACTCACTGTTTGGATAATAAAAAGCCGTTAGGTACTTTTTCTTGTTCCTGTGGGATGGTTTATTGCAGGACTGGCCCTGATGAAACTGATGAAGATAAGCAGCGAATTGGTAAAGTCAAAACATACGGTCAATTCTGGGAGCAAAAGCTAAAAGAACTGGTGGAAATCCAAAAATTAGGTCTACGAGAGACAGCAAAACAACTCAAGGTCGATTCCAGAACAGTAAAACGTTATACTGCTATACTTAAGCTAAAAACTTTTTGGAAATCTTCAGAGGAAAATCAGCTAGTAGACTCACAGGAAGTTTTAGACTCAAATCTAAATTTAGCCAGTGATGACAAAATCAAATACAGGGAAGTTTGGAACGCTTTACAACAGCAGTACCCAGAAGCCTCAAAAACTACTTTGAGGGGATTAGGTAAGGGAACCTATATTTGGCTATACAGAAACGACAAAGAGTGGCTCAACAAAAATTCGCCTTCTTTAAAAGTGCCTCTCCCTTGCGTCGGTAAAGTTGACTGGACAGAAAGGGACAAGCAAGTTCTCGAAAAGGTAAAAACTGCTGTACGAACACTTCTGAGTGCAGAAAAACCCGCAAGAATCACTATTTGTAGGATAGGGAAAAGTATTAGCTTACTGGCACTACTCGAAAAACATTTGGCAGAAATGCCACTGACTAAGGTTTATTTAGAATCAGTCACAGAAACTGTAGAGGATTTTCAGATTCGGCGTATTAAGTGGGCAATTAAGCGGCTTGATGATTGCGGAGAAGAAATTCAGCCTTGGAAGGTGATTAGACTGGCTGCGCTACGAGAAAATTGCTCTGAGAGAGTACAAGCAGCTCTAGAAAGTGAGCTTTATAAGCAACCGAATTAAGTTAATAACACTTTCTAGATCATAGTTCTGTTGATCAAAAGCTTCAAACAAAAAAGAGACGTGTTAAATCCACGTCTCTAAGTGATGAGAAAAATATTGAGTTCTAAGCTACATCCGCGACCAGTAAGCCGTTGACAGCAATAATCAAAAGCAGCGCTGAATCAGAAGTGTCACAGCAATGTCTTTTATCGCTATTACAGGGTTGCGCTATCCATTTGCCTTCAAGATTCTGGTAAAAAGTTCCCAGAAGTTGGGAACCGTTCCAAACTCGATACAGTTCTCCCAAATCATCTGGCACTGAGTCAATTTCAATTTCTGGCGCTACTGCGTCAGCTAACTGGTCAACATATTCCTCAAACTCTGCTTGAGCCGAGGCTTGGTTGTCAAATTCATCTTGTACAATCATCTGAGTAACCTCATTGATGGGGTTTAACAAAAGGCGATCGCAATCTTTGGACGGAGGGCGATCGCTTTTTGGATTTCATCAATATATTAGTTACTTTAGTAGCTAAAAATCAAGAAAATATCTAAAACTTTAATTAGTTACTTCAAGAGTGCTAAGGAAGTCGCTTAGAGAAATATCCAATGCAGCACAAATAGCCTCTAATACTTTAATAGAAACACTTTCTGACTCACCGTACTCTAGTTTTTTGATGTTCTGATGGGAGCATTCCCCTCCTGTGGCTGCAATTTCATCAGCTAGTTTCTGCCGCGATTTTTTACCACGCAATCGCTTTAGAAGCTGACCCTTCTCGTTATTCCAAGCAACGAATACAACATCTGCAACATAAATATACATTTTCGTTTCTTTTTTACCATTCTCACTCATATAATAGCTACAGCAGTAAACAAGCATCAGAATTTTGGGCTACTACAGTTTACAAACAATGAGGAGATAAGATGAAAGCGATCGCATCAGGATAGATTTAATTTCTGAAGTCCCTTACTGTTCTCCTTGGCAATAATTTCGATATTAGAAAGCCTTCTTGGAATAACTCGCGTACATCAGCGAGATTTTAAGAGTTCTAGTCCGATTATTAGGCTTAAGGATAACTCAACTGTGAGAACCAGGGAAAATCCAGTTAGAGTTGATCATGTTTTTCCAGATGCTTTCAATACCAAACACTTGCAAGTAGCCTTTCTGATACGACAATTGGCTCGTAGTTTAGGTGAGATATGATTTGAACAAAAGTCCTGGGTACTTGGTTGAAATTACTCAAAGTATATTGTAATATTACAATCCATTGGATTTAAAAAAATCTAAGTATAAGTAGGGTGCGCTACGTAGGAGTCCGTAATGCACCAAAACTTTCGGACGGTGCGCGTAACGCAACGCTTTCACACCCTGCGTATATTTCAAAAATCAAACATGAGTCCTATAGTAAAGCAGGCTAATTTGGCAAAGTGGTTATGTAAAGATGTTAAGTTATAAAAGCTTTATTGATATATGGAGTTAAAAAAGGTTCTTGGATGGAGTACGTGCAGATTAAATCCTTAGAAACTACAGTGACATTTGCAACAGAAAAAGACTTACCTTTTGTCAAGGCTCTCGCAGATGCCCATCGCCATGAGATAGGTTTTGTTAATAGAGCTACTTTGGCTGAGGCAATAGCTCATAAGGAAATTTTATGTACGTCTCATGGCTTCTTGCATTTTCATCACAGGCGTGACAAGATATCCACTTTATACCATCTTTCTGTTTCCCCATCTCACCGTCGGCAAGGTGTAGGTCTTAAACTAATTAGAGCATGGGAAGAATATAGCAGAACATCCGGTATAAAAACTTTACGCCTCAAATGTCCATTAGATTTGGAAGCTAATGGTTTTTATTACCGAATGGGCTTTAGTCGAGTCAATATTGAACCAGGAGTAAAACGCAGTTTAGTTGTGTGGCACAAAAAATTAGTGCCTACAACACCATTAAGTTCTCAATTTGTTGCATCTTTTAGTGCGGGTGGTTCCCAATTGCAGCGCCTTTTTGAACTATGGAAATCAGGCGGTGATTTGGAACGTAATCCCTTTGCTTATGTTATTTATTCACCTATTGCTTGCCCACCATCTACTACCAAATTTTTGCAGCAACAAAAAGATGTAGAAAACATTAAAAGTGTCTGGTTAGATTGTGGTGCTTATCAAGTGCAGCAAGGTAAACGAACTTATGATGAACTTCTTGCCTTTTTAGATAAATTTTATAAAGAAAACCAATGGGCAGATGGGTATGTATTACCTGATATTGTACCTTTAAGCACAGATGATGATGAGATTGTAGAGTACAAAGTCCGTGACACACTCTACCATTGTGAGGCATTTTATAGCAAAATGCCTAGTTATGTACAAGAGCGTGCGATCGCTCCCGTACAGGGACGTACTATCAAGCAAATCAATCGTTGTATCGAAACCTATGCAAGGCTTGGCATTCGCAGAATTGGCTTTGGTTCTTGGGGAACATCAGGCCCTAACGGAAGTGTCAATATGATATCTTTTGAGAGCTTGGCATTATTTAAAAAAGTCTGTGATATTGCTAGAGAACATGGAATGCTCGTTCACTGTTTTGGGATTGGCGGGCCAAACAGCTATAATCGTCTCCGCAGACATAACTTAATTCCCGATACTCTCGATAGCACAACTTGGTGGAAAGCTGGAGGCTTTGGCAGTATCTTTTTCCCTAATAAATCTCAAATTCAAATTACAGTGAGACGTAGTTTTGAAACCACGAAAGCGGGTGTAGAAAAGCTCAAAAGAGATACTCACCACTCCTGTTATTTTTGTGAAAGTATTGAGCAATTAAGAACTAGCCGAAATCATCGAATTATGCACAACCTAGTCGCTTGGTTGGATACATTGGAGCGTGATTTATGAACAAAAGATTGACTCTCCACCTACAGCAAAACACCACTTTGTCAAGAGTGGCGGTTATTCTGGAAAATTTTTCTATTCAACAAACAGATATTGACCAGTTAGCGGCTCTCTGTCAACTTGGAGCTACTGTTTTACAAAAAAATGTTTTTCCCTTTCTGCGTAACCTTTCTATTCTCGACAAAAAGAATCCATCTGGTTTAACTCCACTAGGGAAAGTAGCGGCTGATATTCAACAATCAAACCCAGCTTTACTAGGCGATTTTTTACACTTGGTAATTTATCACCTACATCTTTTCGACCCTGATAAAAGGTTCTCCTGGGCTTATGCAACTGTCGTACAACAACTGTGGTTACGAAAAGAAGTTATTTTATCACCTGCTGAAAAAAAGTCCATAGTGGGAGAAGTGATTGAAAAAGCTGCTGTCAACTTTGAACTTCCTACCAGTGAAATAGCATTCAGTGATAGCAGCATCACTGGTGTCTTGAACTGGTTACATTCTCTATCACCCTGTGTAATTAAATCAGAAGGAAAATCCGAATACTTCAGTCGTCGCTACTTCTGCGCTGCTCCTATTTTTCTAATGGCGGTAGACGCGATTTACAAACAACGGCAACGAACCTATGGAACTAAGATTTTCTTGCGCGAAGACATTAAAGACGCTATTTGTCAAATGCTTTTGCTAGATCCGAGTGGGTTAGACGGCACTCTAGATAATGCAAAATGCACCTATGATTATGACCAAGGAGGGTTCTTTGACTGTGGGTATGAAGGGGGTTATGGACAGTGGATTATGTTAACTAAATCCCCAGACTGGAGTCAATTAATTTAAAATTTTATATTCTCTTCAAACCTATACATTAAACGACTATTTATGAAGAAATTATTAGAGCAACTAGAATCAATTCAAGCAATTGTAGATACCGTTAGTCCATCTCAGATTGAAAGCGAACTTGAAAGCATAGCCCATAATTATGAATTATATGCTACCAGCTACGACCCCCTGGAACAGGTTAAAACACTTCGAGACCGTTTAATTGATGAAATTGGTAAGGGAAAGCCTGTCAATGGCTACCTAAGTGCTGACTATGGCTATGGTAAAACAGCAACCCTCATTTATTTTTGGTCTGAGTGCAGGCAGAATAAAATTGTAGCTGTGCCACCGTTCAAATTTAAAGAATTGAGCAACTTAATGGTTGCCACTTATGCCTGGATTAAGGCAAGTTTAGAAAAATCCTCCCCTAGTCTTGTTCCTAAAATTGAGGCACTATATTCTCAGTACGGTCTAAAGTCTCAACAAGAACAAGCCGCAGAAATAGCCCGCAAGTACAGAGTCTCTGAAGATAAAGCGCTCAAAATTGTTCAAGAATTAAAAACTGACACCACCAATACTGATAGTGTTCTGAATTTTTGGCAGGAAAGCGTTTCTATACTGCGGGAAGCAGGTTTTAAGGGTTTAGCAATATTTGCTGACGAATGTCAAGAATTCCTGCGGACTGAAGAGGGATCTAGCGTTCGTATCCAGATTTTGAGCGATTTAGTCAAAGGAATGCGGGCTTTAGGTTCTACGCCTGTCGCACTCATTCTCGGAATGCCTACCACGCCCACTGAATCAGCGATTGAAGAACAGGCTGGTGATATTATCCACCGGATGCAGGAGCAGAAAGTATCGCTGCGATTAACTGACGCTTATAAATCTGATTTTCCGAGTAAGCTTTGGGATTTTTTGTGTGAGAAGTTTTTGCCAGAGGATAAGTTCCAGAGAACCCAGTTAGTAGATTTAGCAACGCTTGAAAGTTTGGGACAGTTGTGCGAACGCAAAGACCTAGGAAACGGCCCTCGCACCGTCATCGAAGTCTTTAAACGCATAGTTACTTTTGCTCAAGAAAAAGGGAAGCCTGCTCAAGAAGAAGGGAACCCGTATACTCCTCTGGATTTAATTGAGGATTATCTTGAGGGACGAGTGCAGTTATACGGTACGCAGCAGCACAAAATTAGTGATGCTATTAACAAAGTAGAGTCAGTGATTTCCTTTAAAAAACATCCAAAAGGACGAGAAGTAATTAAGCTTCTTGCTAGTTTTCCATCGGGTGTGAACGCAAGTATCGCTGAGAGCTTCGGACTGTTAAAGAGTTTAAAAAAGCTGGCAGAAGACGACGATTTTTATGGTTCGTACATTGTACAACCAACCGAACGTAGCTTTGCCTTAGTTGCTCTTCTTCAAACAACTCCTCCTACAGTCATTGATAAAATTCTTGGGTCATTTCGTCGTAGCTGGTTTGGAGAGTGGAATGATGCTCAAAAAGAAAAGATAGCAACAACGATTTTCTGCCAGGAAATTCTCCCCTTACTTTTCCCAGTTTCTCGCTCTGGTCAGAAAGCCAATTGGAATTGGCGCTATAAAGGTGAATGGCAAGAGGATAGATTTGGATTTTATAATTTTTTGAACGGCTCTCCTGAGAGATACAATTTAGAGTTTCCCAACCGTTCTGTCGTCATTAGTGTTGGTGGTGAAGACTCTGACTTGATGAGATTTACTCCGCCAGAAGAAACTCACTTAGACTGGCGATTTTACTTGAGCTATGACCAGAATGCAGCTAATATTCCACAAAGATTAACTGCGATCGCGGGGACAGGTCAAGTAGATTTCCACCTTCAGCTTGGTCGAAGCGAAAGGGAATATCCCGCAGCTTTCGGCTTACTCCGCAAAATCATGGTAGCCGAACAGTGTTCAGCTTGTACGTTGCTTAATTTATCTGATCATATTCAAAACTGGCTCTCAAGCCGTCCTGAAGTCAGCAAAGCAGATAAAGATAGATTAGAACACCACCGTCAGGAGTGCCACGCCTTAGCTCTGCGGCTGCTATTCCCATCAATTGCATCAGAAACCTGGAAAATTCGCGGTCTAGAGGCAGTCAATGGTACGGAAACAAAACTGATAGAATCTGTGTTTTATCAAAAGTGTAAAACTCTATTTCCGAACTATCAATCTTTCTACACAAATCTGCGTCCAGCACTTCTCAAGTATAAGGTAGCGCTTGAGAAAATTTCGTTGTCTGTTCGCCGGGGTCGTCAGTTTTATCAAGCCTCAAAGGAAGACTTTGAAAAGATATTTGAAATTGCGGGTTCTGGTCTGCCTAGCCTTTTGGCAATTTTGAAACAGCACGGTTTGACTAGTGAATCCAAAATTGCTAGTAAGAAAACAGAAACTTCTCAAGTTCAATTTGCTGTTCATCCTCTGGAATCCTTTATTCAAAACAAACTGAAATCAAAAGAGGCAGTTGAAAATGTACAGGAGCAGGAAATTCTCCAAGAAGTAAATTGTTTAGAGATATGGAAAGAGGTCAAAAAACTTGGCTATCTTCAAGAAGAGTTTGAGGAAGCACTGGAATGGTTACAACGCCGTCGCTATGTAGAATGGGAGCGACCAAGGGGAATCATTCGCACTTCTGTGGCAGAACTAGACCCTAATGACTTGAAGGGTCAGTTAAATGAACTTCGCACTCAGGTTTCTTCGTTACTAGACATTTTTCATGAGAAGCTTTTACACGAGGTTGTTAGCGAACTCAATGAAGCAGAAACAACTCTTTCTTCAGTAGCAACTTCACCAGAGGGGTTTAAGACAACTGAAGACATACAACTAACTTTCTTAAAAGACTTTGATGGCGTAAAGACTGCACAGAATCTCGCGCACTACAATGATGATGTGGTTCTTGATGGGGTTGATAGAACAATACAAAACCTAAGCGAGCGCCTTGAAGTATTTCACCAGGATAAACGTCATACTCTGCAAAAAGAACTAGGTGAAATTACACGAAAATTAGAAAATTTCACACTCACATTGAAGGCTTCTAAAGTTAGTCAGGCAATTCTTACTATGAGTGGTTTAGAAGATTGTCTTAATGACCATCGAAAGACTTTAGAAAAACAATTTTTACAGCTAGATCAAGATTGCCAGAATATAGCCAGTTCGGTTGCCTTAGAAGAAGCAGACATTCTGAAATTGCATCATCAACTCAATCACTGTAAGCAGTTTCTGCAAACTAACGAAAGCACTCAAAAACAACTACAGGATTTAGTAGCTGGTCTCGAACAGTGGCGAATTATTTTGACAGGTGCTGAGAATTTACGAAACAGTTTGAGTAACGATTCAGAACATCTAGTGCGGTATAACGATGAGTTTGTTGACCGAGTGGTAGAGCATTTTAGCCGTCATGGGGTAAAAAGTTTTAGAGAATACGATCTGCTGCAAAAACCCTTGGCTGAAATTGAAGTTATTATTAAGGGTGAGAGGCGATCGCGTCGAGATGCTTTCGAGCAACTACTAATTCAATACGAAGATTTATTGTGTCTAATTGCTCCTAATAAACGTTATTTGAAAGACAGATGCAAATTTGATGATGAAGACAGTGAAGGCTCTTATAAAGCCCTAAGACAAGTTTTTTGGGAAAACCTACTCCAGCAGTGCAAAAATTGGATTTTCGACTGGGAGCAACTAGAAAGAGATTTATACTTTATTGCCCGAAACTGCGAACAAAATGTAAGTGACATTTTGAATCAAGTCAGCAATTTTAAAACACAGTTACTATCAAAAATAGACTTGTGTGAGGAAGCACTCACAGACTTTGAAAACCTTGAAACGCAGGTTTATGAAATCAAATCTACTTTTGATAAATGTCTGGGTTTGCGTGAGGAATTGAGCAAAATTCAGCTTTCAAAGGATGAAAATATTCTAGAAGAAGAAAGACAGTTTTTAAATGTCATTAGCACGGTAGAAACTGGTCTTACAATTAGCCAGGTTTGTCAAAGTTTACCAGAGAATCAGGATGTATGGAAACTTTTAAAGACTTTGTATAAAAAGGGTTACTTAGAGATTACGCTCCGCCAACGAGATTAATTTTTACTTTGGAAGCAAAGGTATTTTTGAATAAAAATAGCCAGACTACCGTAGCACTCCGATTAAGTGATAAGCAATAAAATACAATAAACTTTCTACTTATACGCTTAAAGGTACTATGTCCAAGATAATTCCAATTTTTTACTTACCCAAGGAGTATGAAGAGGACATGAGAATGCTGGCTCAGGGGCTTGTCGCTAATAACGGACAGACTTTAAAGGTGGCTTTGTCTTGGCTTGAACATAAGCTAGTTACTCATAAGGCACATAAAGGAAAGCCAGCAGGAACGCCCATGTCTGCTACAACTATAAAAAACTATTTAGCGGGTTTTTACGTTCTCGATCTCTATAAAGCAGATGGTCATATCTATTCAGACATAAAAACGGAAAAGACCAGAGCATCGATTTCTGTTCAGTCAAAAATCCAAGTTATCAACCCTTTAGAAAATCTTGCTCAAAATTTCTCTTCTCTTGAAGCATTTAATGAAAATTTAACTCAGATTTGTTCTCAGTATTCCCAACTTGTTAAAGATTACAGTAATGCTCGATTTCTCCTTTATGAAAAACATCAATTATCAGAAAATCCCGAAGCATCTCAACTTCAAGAATTATTAATAAAACACTGTGGCTATAGCTATGTTGGTAATCCAGGGGTGGGTTATCTCGATCTGTTTTATAGACACAAGATACAAATTGACAATTACTTAAACCTCTTAGACTTCATTTTAAATAATTACCGCGATATTGCCCAGAAAAGTCTGGGTTTAGTTCCAGTTGCTCAGATTCGTGATAGAGTTGTGAAGCAAGTATTAGATTATACGGAAGAAGACCTTAAAAAACATTTGATTCAGTTGCAACTGACTCACCGTATCGAATTAAGAACAACTAAATCTCAACTTGCCCGTAATATGGGAATTGATTTAATTGACATTCGAGGAGTTAAGTATGGATTTATTAAGATTTTAGAACCTGCTATTGCTGTTTGACTATGCCCTATCAAGACGTTAATGCAAAATCTATAGCACCTGCCCAAAATCCTTATGTTGTTTCTGGATCTGCTGCATCAGTAGTATCTCAGGACGACACCTCAAAACTGGTTCGTACAAAATTTATTAATAACCTTCTGGATGAAGTTAAACAATCCATTAAAATCAGAAGACCTATCAAGTTATTTTTTGTAGGAGAGTATGGATATGGGAAAACAACTTTACTCAATTTGATAGCAAAAGAATTTAATGATAATGGCGGGGTGTGCGTTCCCATTAAGTTTCAAGAAATCGTGACACCGATTGCAGCATCAAGCCAGCAAGATAAGCACTTTGAAAGTCTTTTGGGAGCAATTCTACTGAAGTTGTACAATGTCTTGCTTCACGAAGGTCTTTTAACCAAATCAGATAAAGTATTATTTGAAGAAACAGAGTTGATTAATTTATTTGAGATTTTTTTTGAATTACTGAAGCGGACTCAAAAATATTATGTGCTAATTGCTTTTGATGAAGTTGAGGCACTATTTTCTAACCTCAGTATAGAAATTTCATATTTTATGAGTTTCTTGCACAGTTTGTCCGAAAAATTTTCACAAAGACCAGGTTGGGCATTGTGTGTCAGTGTGACCGAAGAATACTATAGTCAAATTATTTCAGAAGCTCGCCAGCTACAAGAAGCACGGTTTAATTTTAAAATCCTCAAGCCTTTGAATCCACAAGAAGTAAAAGAGTATATAGAAACCAAAAATAGTTCTGTAACTTTGAGGAATGATAATAAAGTTTATCCATTTGAAGAAGAAGTCATTGACTTTGTTGCAGTAGTTTCTGGAGGTGTTCCACGATTTGTAGAGACTATTTGCCAATTGCTTTGGGCTGAAGCAGAACCATCCCAAACATCAGTTAGTCTTGAAACATCTCGAAGAATTTTCAGTAATAGTTATCGAGTCTATGCGGAGGCATATTTTTCAGAATTACGAAATAGTCATGATTTATCTGAAGAAGCAGAGGCTTTTTTAAATCTTCTATTTTTTAGTGGTGGAAGAAGACAGCCAATTCAAGACCTTTTGATTATATATAACTCTTGTTCGATTTCTTATTTTTATGGACTAAATAAAGAACAAGCCAGATATAGGTTAAAAAAAGCAAGTTTAGAACTCAAAAATAAGCTAGGTTTTGAGCAATATATCGAAGTTTTTGGACAAAGACCATATATGTACCATCTTACAAATTTAGTATATGAGTATATTTTCAAGTTTAGGGAAAGACTGTAAAATAAACGCTTTATGTCCGCAGAAAACCTGGATCGCAACTCTCCGTCCATTAAGCCTAAGATTATTGCTGAGGAAATTAAGCAACTACAAAGGAAATTAAGTGAAATTGTAGAACCATACCAAAAACCGATTTCTTCAATTTTACCAGAAGAACGGAGGGTAGAAACTTCTTTGTTATTTGACGATATAGAGATTGAGGCTTGCTATGATAGGTTTTCTAGTTGGGAAGGTTCTTTGTCAAAGAAAACAGTTCGCAATTGGATTAATCAGTTTGAAACAATACTAGAGCAAAACATAGCCTATTTACTCCTGAGTAAGTTACATTTTTTTTCCAAAACCAATATTGAATCAGCTACTCGAAGCTTACAGGAACAGTTACTTAACTCACTTTTGACAAAAGATAGTCTTTGGGTAGCTTTTCGTAAAGATCCTAAAGTTGTTTTGAAAGATAATGAAGCTGAATTTAAAAAATGGTTGAGAAATAAAATTATTAGATATGCTGAATTACCTTTACCTCCGAGGACATCAGTAGAAAGTCAATATCGACTTTGGGGAATTTATGAAAGGTCAGCATTGACGGCGACAAGCGTTAGTGATGACAAAAAAATCAGACCTCTGAGCTATTATTTTCAAGCAGGCACAGGAGATCATGAAACATCAGTTTTTGTGTTTATGGACTATACTAACGGTTCTGGTACTCAACTCACCAAATGTATTCGAGAAATCAATAAGTTACTAGTACAATATCCTCTGTATAAACATTCATTGTTTATCTTTATGTATGTAGTTCAGGCTGCATCATTCAACTTAGCTAGTATAGAATTTGCTCCTGGGAACAGTGAGACTATCTGTTATGAACCGATGCTTGGCTATAAAAGCAAAGAAATTATGGATATTCTCACCATTCACCAAATATCTGAATCAGAATATGATGATTTCATAGAAAAATATTGCCTGCGTGCTTCTGGAAAGAGTGATGCGGGATATCGAGACTCTGGTGCTTTAACCTGTCATCACTATAGTTGTCCCAACAATACACTACCTTTTTTCCATAAACCCAGTAAAAACTGGGAACCGCTTTTTAGAAACAGCCAAACACCAAGCGCCACTAGCTATAAGCAAAAATAATTTTCTAGACAAAAATCTACACACAATCCCCCGGTCGGCGGATAACCATAAACGGGTCGGCAGGCTCAACTTGATAAGCTGGATGCTGCGTTTGTGCATCTGCTTCGGCTGCAATCCACTCTGGATGGTCATCGTTCCATAAAGGATGACGCAAAATGCGGATAGTCCGACGTTGAGGATTCTGGTGAACATACCCAGTAAGTGTCGCAAACTGCACTGGAGAACTATAGCCCAAACGCTGGAGTGTTCCAGGAATCGTGCTTTGGACTAGGTTAAGCCAAGGATTCTGGAAATTTCCCCAAGCAGAGTTGAGATCGACTACAGATGAGGGATTAGATACTAACCGTGCCATATCCAAAGCCAACCGCCAGTCTAATAAGCCGTGATAGGCAAGGTTTTGATAGTCCCGCAAACACAAGTTACATGATGTATCGCACTCACTCCCATGTTCGTGAGGATTTATCCACTGACTGGCAATGCTATTTGGAATTGTTGGGTCTGCCTGAGCTATTAGTTGTTGAAATTCGTTCGGCTGGGCAAGGAAACGACAATACCCCGCCCCATTTTCTAGTTGATCGCTTAAGAAAGCTTGACCGATTATTGCTCCATTCTGCTCTAGCGATCGCAAACCTGCCTGCAATTCCAGTGCATCTACATCCAAGTGAGCCGCTGCTGCTATCCGCAGCCAAAATCCGAAAGAATACCAAGCTGCACGACCTACAACTGTTCTGGGATCTGCAAATACACCACTAGGCCATTGATTAATACTTACCAGCAAAATATCAGTTTTCCGGCGAGACAATAACGCCACTCGGTAAGTTGCTCCAAATGTACCTACTTGACTATTAGGATCTGGAGACACGGCATACGCACCAGGTCTCGGTCTTCCAAAAACAGTTGCTTGTTGGAAATCAAACCCCCCATTACCGCCATTGTCATTAACAGAAAGGATGTCCCAGTTAAATGCAAAGACAGAAGCATTGAGAATAGATGAAGGCGTACCAACATTTGCACCGATACTCAAAGAAGGTCGAGTCGATCGCGGTTGCCATTCAAACTGTCCGTCAAAATCCTCTGGCTGTAAATCTGTAAAAAATGCTTTGGGTTCTCTGGCATCTAGGCAACGCAACTCGATCGCATGACACACTGGACATTCAACTTTTTGTGTCTGACTTCCAACGATTGATGGATTTAGTATATGTTGATAAACAACTGCTTGACAGTTACCACAAAGTCCAAGAGATTGGTTGCTATTTGGGAGTGCTGGGAAAAACCCTGGATAGGAAGCAATGGTGTTGCCTTGAGGACGCAATTCAACTACACCACAAGCTGTATGAACTGCCTTATCTTTAACAGTTTGCGACCCAGGAGCAAATTGACTGATAGCCACATCCAGGTTACGATCCACAACCCCGGTTTCAGGCGGCCATTGAGAGCCTGCTGAAGGCCAACGGGTATAAAGCAACCGCACCCGCGTTGGGAAACCAAACATCGGTAATAAACCGGCATTAGCTAAACGTTCGCTCAGTTTATCTTGGCTGTAGCTAGGATCATTCACAATATTTTGAATGTCAGGTATTAGACCATTGCGGAGATAATTCAACATTTGGGAATTACTGGCAAGAGGTAATGTTGTTTGTTCTCGCAAAATATCCAAAACTGACAAAATCGCTGGCTCATTTGCTGAGTTATTCAACCAATCTGCAATTAACGATTCGTAATTCCCCCAATCAGCAACATCACCAAACTCGCCGTGTACGTTATCAGTTCCACCCAATAATGCACTAATACCTGTGTCTGCAAAGGCTTGCCTTAAGACTTCTTTGATGAGGACGCGCTCAAAAATTTCTTGACTCGTCATATCGACGTAGGGCGGTGGCGGTGGGTCGCCTGTGATGCTTTCTGGACGTTGGAAATAAAAGTCATCATGGCTTCTGCCACGACAGAAAGTAACAGCCAATGAGACTCCCGCAGAACGTCTGCCTGCACGACCTACTCGCTGTTGATAATTGAAGCGTCGGGGTGGCATATTTGCCATCATTACTGCCAGCAATGCACCGATATCGACCCCTGCTTCCATTGTTGTTGTGACGCTCAGTAAGTCGATACCCTGCACACGCTTAATTTCATTCTCAATAAAAATATCTTGGAACCAGCGCTGGCGTTTAGTGCGATCGCCTTTGTCAGTTTGACCCGTTAATTCTTCTGCATTTAGGCGGAAAGGTTGACCCGATTGTTCTGACAAATAGATGTAGTAATCAAAATCAGGGGTTGTCTGTCCCGGTGTTAATTGAATCGTGGGAAAGTTGGGATTGTCAGAACGGCGATCGCTGTTACACTCTGGACAAACTCTAGCCGCAGGTTGGAGAAATAAAGCGTTGCATTGCAGACAACGGTATCCTGGGCGAGAGCCATTGATAGGGTTGGGCGGCAAAACGAGATAGAGTCGATCTGGATCTAGTGCAAGTCCGCCACCACTTGATGTACAAGCTTGCGATTGGATTAACTGTTGCTGTATATCAACTGGTGCTAAACCAGTTCTATTAATGTACCGCAGAGCAAAGTTAGCTAAATCTGAGTTATTGCCAAGGCGGAAATAGGGAAAATAACGGTGCAATTTCCGAGTTCCTAATTGCCGGATCACTGCTTCTGTTGCTTCTATCAGCCTTGGCGATGGATTTCCTTGCGGTTGATAACTGACCCAACCTTGTGCAAGTCCTTCCAGTGTTCGGGCGATATGGGGGAAAATAGCGTACATTAATTCATCAGTTAGTATATCCTCTAATCGATTAATATGATTGCTTTGTTGCTGCGTGGGAGCAACAATTGGTGTAATTGAATTGCCCCTCCAGTTATAACAGTCAAACCAAGGTTGCCAATTTTGACCGCTTCCTTGTCCAACCGAATACTTTAATGCCTTAAAATCTGTTCCACCTGGGCAAATCCCGTATTGCAGTAAAGCATCTCGAACGGTTCGCCGCAAATTTAATAGAGGAATTCTCTCTGGATATCGTTGAAGTAAGTCAAGCCACTGTTGACGAGCTTGCGGATCGAATGACGGTGAATCCATCACCCAAGACATTGCTTCCATTACTAAATGGGGATAGGCATTGCCAAATCGGTTGCGCCTTTCCATATCATCTGAACAA
The DNA here is from genome assembly GCF_036917135.1 of Nostoc sp. Classification (GTDB taxonomy): domain Bacteria; phylum Cyanobacteriota; class Cyanobacteriia; order Cyanobacteriales; family Nostocaceae; genus Nostoc. The sequence goes on from NZ_JBALEA010000030.1 coordinate 138,305, forward strand.
CTTGCTGAACTGACAGCAGCATGAAGATTAGGTTTTACAGCTTGCAGTCTAGCCAGTGCTGCTTGATTATTTGTGCAACTAATGCGAAGAAAGGCGATCAAATCATTCCAGTAATCCCGGAAAGACTGGATCAGCAACATCCGCGCCATATCACGATAATGATCGCGCTCCATCCCAGCTGCTAGCTTGGCGGCATCTTGACGACTGTCGGAAAATATTACTAGTTTGCGAGACGAACGACTGGTAGGGCTTGGTGGTGCTGGCATCTCCCTGAGCAGTCCACTGGCAAGCACTTGGCAAGCTTTCTGAAATCCCGTGCGTTGGAAGCGCAAAGGTGTGGGGAATTTATCCCGCCTACCGTAGTCGGCATCGCAACGGGGACACTTGGAGGGTAAAGCTCTTTCGTTCTCGATAATTTCATCTAGCCTGGCTCTCCCAATGCTTTCAATTTCGTACATCCATCCTGGTATTTCATCTGCCGTTAATTGTCGGGAACCGTTCTGTATGCGACGCACTTCGGTTCCATTGAGTTTTGTGACTATGCCTGTTATTTTATTCAACGTTGCTTCAGCCCATCTTTTTCTTATTCTTAAACGGCTGTTGCTTTCTATTTGATTAGTCCATTCTAAGTCTTGAGGTTGCGTACTCCAAGCTGGTGTCTCGTTGGGCAAAGGCCAAAATATCCGGTAGTTTCCGTAACTTTGGTTGAGTACAACTAGATCGGGAATCCCTTCGAGATTGGGTTGGTCGGGTGTCAAAATATCTATATTTGCGTTGCCATTTACGTTGCCTATTCTGCGAGTTGTTTTGTAGCCACCAAGAAACACATCTCCACAAACTTCACACACAAGTAAGTCAAGAACACGGGAGCCACAGGAACAGGTTAAGCTGTGAATAGCATGGATAGCACCAACTGTTGGCGGAGTTGGATCGCTTTGGCGACGTTGAGGATTTACGGCTGAGTCAGTGCAACCGGGATTACAGCAAGCCCATAAGTTTTGCAGGTTGTGGAAGAATAAATGACCGCGCACGGGTTGGGGCGATCGCCCTATGTTTAATCTTTGAGACATTCCCAGTGCTAGGAGCAGTCCCCGCATTGCATCAGATACTACCCTATTAGTTGCCGCGCCTGGAAAAAGTTGACGGTCTAAATCTACTGGAGCATTTAAGTTATTTGGATCTTTAACTTTTATAGCCCGAACTGTAGGATTGGGATTACTTGGGTTAAGCAAATGGTCAACTTCCCGACAAGCATCCCGTAGAGCATCGGCTGCACCTACAGTAGCTAGTGCTTCGCCAAGGTATTGCTCTGCACTCAGTCCAGATACAGTAGGCTGTCCCATCTGCATAGCCAAATCAGACATTGCATTTCGTACCTGATTTGACGCTGAATCTGGTGGCTGCATTGGTTGAAATGGATCTGCCTGCACTGACTGGGCAAACTGAGCAAATGCACTTTGATATGCAGAAAGATTGAATCGCGCTCCTGAAATGGGGGGTGTTTGTTGTCCAGAGATAAATTCAAAATTGTCCCGCCCAAAAAATTCACGCAGAAAGTCTCTACCTTGCTGATTTGGTTCAAGACTGGCTGTAGTTGTCAAAATCCTTAACTGCGGTGAATTTGGTGTCAACCCCAAACGCGAATACAGCAATCGCAAGATATAAGCAACTTCTGTTCCTGGCGTGCCGCGATAAGCGTGCAGTTCGTCAATAATTAGGAAAAATTGATTTTCGGGATTGTCAGCAAGCCAGTTACGAGTAGCATTAAAAATATTGTTCTCAATACTCCGCATCATCATAATGTTGAGCATCGAGTAGTTAGTAATTAAAATATCCGGCGGACTGTCTTGCATATCCCAACGCGATCGCATCTCGCTGCCATCAAGTCGCGGGAAGTAATAAGGCAAGTCGGGCATATCCTGAAGCAGAGACGGATTGTTTTGGATAGCTGTATCTACCTCTCGTCGTTGCCGTTCAAGTTCACTTAATTCGTTTTTCAGTCGTCTGATGCTATCGTCTTTCTGGATGCCTGAAACAGGGGTTTGTCCGGTGTAGCGTCCAAAAGTAATTCGGTTTTCCCTTCTGTTTTGATTTAACCACTGGTGTACTTGTGGCGCTTCTAGTGCTTTTCTCAATCGGCGCAACTGGTCTTCAACTAAAGCATTGAGAGGATACAGAATTAAGGCACGCATGGCTTTTGGTCGGGGTGCGTGCGCCCATTGCGATACGCGATCGCCATTAGGATTTACATTTGTATCCCACCACCGATGATTGTTTGGGGGTTGAGGAGTAGCTGCCCAAGTCTGGGATTCCTTTGCCAACTGTGCTAAGAGCGGTAACAGAAAGCACTCAGTTTTACCAGAACCAGTACCAGTGGTAACAACGATATCTCGCTGGTTCACCAGCACTTGGTAAAGGCTTTCCCACTGGTGTTGGTAAAGTTGGACTCCCGGATCGAAAATCATTTGCCCTAGTTGTGCTAAATCTTGGTATCCAGGCAGTTGATTGGCTGCGGCTGACAAATTCATCCCTGACGACGGATAAATGGGGACAGGCTCAACTAAAGGAGGCTGACTCAAGATGCCTGGTTGTTGTAGGAGGCGATCGCGTTCTTCAGCCAAAGCACGGTAACGTAGCGGAAAAGCGCTTTTAATATACAGCTGATAAATCCGGTCGAGTCTTTGATACGCACCTACTAGGTCATACATCAGTAGATTCCCAGACACAATTGATATGCAGTTTATAACATATTTGTAGCATCATGTCTCGATCTACATTTTCATATAACAACCATGAATTAGAATATTTAGGTAGTATTCCAGATGCCAGCACCAAAGCGCGTTCGTAAATTTCTGGCCATCTTTGGGATACAGGGATTGCTAAACGTTTTGTTTCAACTTCGTAACGAGCAATACATTCTTGACCACTATGTTGTAATGCCAAAAATCTCAACCCGTACCAGTCTCCTTGAAGCCAGCAACCATTTTCGTAAAAAAGTGTATACAGGGGGCGATCGCTTATTTTTGTGTTGTACATCCGGTACATACCAGTCTCTCTGGGTAAAGCGCAACTGATAAAATCGTTTCCATCAAAAAGCTCCCACTCGTAGAGACTGGGTACAATTCCCTGTAAATTTCTAAGGCTTTGCTTCCAAGTTGTTAGTTCAGGCAAGATGCTAGCTAGCAACTTCGATACTTCACCTGCGTTAATAATAGAAAATTCTTTGCTTAATTGTTCAACTAAATTAGGTATAATACTTGGGTTGTCAGCTTGAATGCGAACACAAGGAGGAGCTTCTCCTATTGGTTGGTTTATCAATTCTAATGTTGTTTGTTGTTTGAGTTTTTCAAGTAAATTTATGCTTCGTGAACCGCACAATATAAATTCTTGGAAGTTTGACTCTGATGTAATTTTAACAATAGCAATAGGAGCGATAGACCATCGATAACCATCTGGAGAAAACTCTATATATCCCAGCAATCTTAACCTTCGTAAAATTCTTTTAGGTTCTTCAATCTTTAGGGCAGCACAAGCTTTTTTGAAAGATTCCCAAGTCCCACCACCAAGAGCGGATAGCCAGTAAAGAAGTTGCTCGTATCGACGGGATATATCAATATCAATGAATGAATTATTGATAGATGCTGACTCTATTAAGTCAAATGGATTATCACAGGTTAATTCCTGTACGGGCTGATAGGGAATATTGTTAGTATACTCATAAACATCATGAGCGACCCCAACCATAGGTTTTATTTCTTCATAACTAAAGCTGGGGCTGCCTTTAATAGCAGATTTAAAAAAAGGTAGTTTAAGCAGAGTTGATTGAACTTCGGTTGGTATATCACCTTTTTGTAAACTTTCAAGCGCGAGAAAAAAGTAAAACGGTTTGCGTGATTTTACCCCTTTTTCCACTCGTAAAAGCGGAACGAAATTTCCCAGATTGTGACGTTGAACTTGCTTGGAAATTTGCTCAATAAGTTCTTGTGGGTTTCCCCTATAAGAAAAACCTTTATACCAGCGCTGGATTTGTGGCATTATGCACCTGATTTGCTTTTACTCTTTTGCAGAAACTGTCTGAATGACGCTGCCACATATATAATTCCCTGAACTAATAGGCATTATTTCATAACGTTGTGGTTTTTCTATACCAAGCCAACTCCAATCGACGATTTTGACCAAACGTTCTGTGGATTCTCCTGCACAAGTTGCCTTTACAACATAGTCTCCTGAACTTGGGAAATTTACCGAAATTGGCGTATTTGTACTTTGCGATCGCTCAATTATTGATAAATTATCCAATAATCGAGTTATTTGTAACGTCACAGTGGGATAAAAACCAAAGATGGTAACTTGAGGACTATGACCCTCCAACCATGCGCTCTGCTGCGGAACACGTAACCCCCCTGAAAAGCTAATAGATAAACAAACATTCGGCTGCAAAGCATCCTTAAGTTCTTGATTGCTAATAAATACTCCATTCCAAGCTAGGGAAATAACCATGCACTGGTGAAGCTCTACCCAGTTTGAATCATTAAATACAGGCTGAGGTTCACCACTCCATTCTATTAGCCGCTCATCTCGCAAGCGATTGATATGTGGAAGTAGTTCTTTTTTACATAGCAGGATAAATTTAGTGCCGAGTGATGGTTGACCCCAAGTAGCATAGACTCCTGTATCTGTATCATCTGGATCGGGAATTAACATCCAAAAATCACGAGAAGGTAAAACCAGAGAATCAAGGTCAGATTGCAGAATAATTGGGTATTTAGCACCGCGTTCCAATTCACTTAAACTTAGAGGAAATTCTAAGGGTAAATACCAGCCAGGGCGTTCATCTATTAACCGTTGATCTCTCTTACCATACTGAATTTTTATAGTGTTTAACTCCCATCCCCGCACTTTTTTTGGGTAAGGATAGTAATTAACGTCACTAAAAAACGGGTCTTCTGTGCGATATAAACCAGCAAATATGTTACGACTCCAATTACGTACTTCTGCTCTTACTACTGCTGGCCGTCCTTCTGCTTGCCACTGCTGGTAAATTTCGTGAATAGATTCGGCTACTGCTTCATAGCGTTCCCTGTTATCAGTTAGCAATTGTTTGAGGTGTGTAGAGAGTCGGTGCGCTTCTCGTCTCACACCAGCAAACAGAGTCATGGCATCCCACTGCGCTGTCCATTGTTTCTCATTAAACAGTTGTACAAGTCGGTTTTTATCTGTACGACGAAGTAGAGATTGAGAAATTGAATAATTAATATAGATTTTTCCTCCGCAACCTCGATATGCTGAAGGCATAAATCCATTTATCATCAACCAAAGATTCCAGTCTTCCCATAAGGGTTCTTCTCCTTGTTTACCAAACTTCATACCTGGCGGACGACCATTTTCTGATGTTGGCAAACCTAATACTGCTTTTAGACGCTTAAAATAGTTCTCTTCTGAGATTTCCTCTTCATCTACCATTTCATTGGCTGCCAGAACCATTGCACCTAAAAAAGCAACTCCTTGCGGTAAGCCGTGTAAATTACGTCCCTGCAATTTAGCCAAATTAACTCGTCCTTGTGCGACAACTTCTTCTCTTACGGCTCTACGGAAGTCATCACTCCAATTGCTATCTTCAATTTTTTGGTTGAATTTCTGACCAATTTGCTCTAATATCTCATTGTCAACACTCAGATAAACTCTTTTACCCCGTGGCAAGCCAGTGGTAAAATAAAATATAAGCGCTTGATTCCACTCTCTGTAATTTGCCATTGCAATTCTAAGTAATTTGATCTTATTGTGAGTATTTATGCTTTTATAGACGAGCTATTAGATACACTCATGCTTTGGTCAGTACAATCTTTCATACCTTCACTGTTACAATAAATTATACAATTATTATACTTAAAAGGCGAGGTATGGCTGTCACTTTTATACCAAACTTCACTATTTACGGTAAGAAAATGTCATAGACCAACAAGTTTTCCAGAAGCGTACCAGTCCTTCATTTACACTTGGGAATATATGGAGCCGAAATGAGCTTGTAATATGCGTTTCAATCACTTTTTTTCTGGGTAGACTTCAGAGTGATCGCTGGTGATCATGATGGAAAGTCCCAACAAAGACGGCTGAAAACTTCATTCTCTCATCACCTTGCAAAAGTTTTTGGTCTACTGAACGTAATACATCGTAACTGGAAATACTTTTGGCAAATACTTGCTAAGGCTGGTGTGAGGAAAGGCTCAAAAGAGTAGTTTGATCGCGCAGTGAAGACTTCCGTGCCGAACTACAGTATGTTCACTACTTTAGAAACAACTGCTCTGAATCTGGTAGGCACAAAACTGGTGCTATTATCCACGTGTTATACAGGTTTAGGAAATATCTCGGCTGGTGAAGGGATTTATGGCTTATGTTGCGCTTTGGTAATTGCTGACGCTGAAAGTCAGCTGATTATCTTGTGCAAAGCGGCAGATATTTATAGCAAATATTTGATGGTAGCCTACTACAAAAAATTACTAGACAATAAGGGACGAAGTGAGGTACTGCGCCAAACACAACTAGAAATGTTGGAGGGTGAAAAGCATCAACATTCTTACTATTGGACAGCAATCACAAAATGAATCAGTTTTTAGAGTTAAGTGATCGCTCCATGCTAGTGGCTATAGGTAAAGTGAAATAGAGTGCGATCGTGACTGAGGTATTTTTGTGAACACTATCATGCCAGCAATAGAATTAGAAGATGTTTAAAATTTTGAAGAGTCCGTCAAACTATTGATATATAAAGCTTTTCATAAATTGTTTAATCGTTTTATTTGTTTATTAGACTAGGAATCAAGTATCTTTCAAAGTCATGAACTAAATTGTTCAACCGTTATTTATTCTTTATCACGAAATAACAAGCATTTGAGTTGCTAAAATTGTTCGGCCGAATTATTTATCTACAGTCTGGGCGCTACTACAAGCCAATGTATTCATGATTTTTTGAGGACTACCTCAAAAAAATCCTTTATTTAAAAGTAGCGCGATGACACAGACAACTACAGAGCGTTTATACTCTTTTGAAGAATATCTTACTTATGACGATGGTACTGATAGCCGTTATGAACTGGTGGATGGGAAACTAGAACTTAGGAATCCACCACCTTTTAGACATTTGCTGATTTCTAAATTTATTGAACTGGCATTTAAGGCAGAAATCAAGGGCTTGAGTTTACCTTGGCTATGCTTTAGAGAGGCGGGTGTGAGAACGGGATGGCGGAAGTCAAGATTGCCTGATGTTTATGTTGTCATGGCTGAACAGGTGATAGAATTCCTTGATGAGTCTGCTGTTTGTCAGTCTGCGCCGATGTTAGTAGTGGAAGTTGTGAGTCCTGATTCGGTGAAACGCGATTATCGGTATAAACGTTCTGAATATGCAGCGTTAGAGATTCCTGAATATTGGATTGTAGATCCAATAGAGTCAAAAATTACGATTTTATTGTTGTCAGAAGGATTGTACGAGGAAAAAGAGTTTAGCGGGAGTCAACTAATTGTGTCTGCTACTTTCCCGGAAATTGCGCTTACAGTTGAACAAGTTTTAGCTGCGGGTAATGTTGGTTAGAAAATAACGATATCTCACGATCGCAATCGTTTTCTCAACCACCAAACCACAAAACCAACAATCATTCCAAGTATTAGACTGCCACTTAAAGGATACTTGCAAAATAAGTCAACTTGCTTAAAAATATCTTTACAATCTTTTGCCGTCTCTCTTACCAGAGATACAGTTGCTATACCAGCACCCGCAACAGCTACAAGCTCTTGGAAGTTATGATCTCGTTCAGATTTTTCGACTTCTATGCGACTGCGAGTAGCGTTAATTGTATCTTCTAAAAGTTGCAAGCCAAGCTGCATATTTTCGATATCTTTGGTAATTTGTGGTAAATATTTTTTGTTGGCTAGTTCGCTAAATTTTTCTAAAAAATCTAACTGATTATTTTGATCTGCTTTTTCTTTAATCAAAGCCAAGCGAAGCTGATAATTAGATAAATTTATTTCAATAATTTGTTTTTGAAAAGACAGGTTGAGTAAATCGATTGTATATTGCTGGAGAATGTTATCAACGTTATTTAAAATTTTCCGAGAATTAGTAAAATTTTGCTTTTCCTGCCAATAGTTATTTGGGTTAGTAATTGTTCTGTTTTCTTCTATTTTTTTATAGTGATTGAGCAAAGATTCTTTAACTAAACGACTTTGCCAATAAGCCCACGTAATCTTACTTCGATAACAAAATAACCCCATCCAATCTTTATAAAATTCCGCAGCTTGTTCGGCGCTCTCTCGATTACTATAAATAGTAATAATCACATGATCTTCGTTACTATTTATAGGAGTAGTTACGTTTTTTTTGCTCTGATTTATATATGGTGAGCGCCCTATTTCAAAAACTTTTCCACCTAAAAAAGTACCTTTTTGTGGTTGCCAATAAGTATCTTTAAATAAAGCAGAATAGCAATCTTTGGCAATATCTTCAGGATTTTGAGACGAGTTTTCTGGTAGCCAACCAGAAAGTAACCAGGTTTTGCCAATTGTTGTCAGTTCTTTATTTAGTTTTTGTTCAATTTCAGTTTTTAAGATTGTAAAAGACTTAGCTGGTTGAGTTTCGGTTTGATTATTAATAGAACAATCAAGTTGTAAGCCATAAGTGTCATTTAATCTAACAGCATAATAGTATCCTTCTAAACTTTTATTGTGGGAAATAAAGTTAATTTGAGGAGGATTAGTAATCTCTAAATACTCAGTTTCAATGTCAGGATCGTTGAATTGAGTATCAGAGGGGAATTGGTCTAAAAAAGCTACTTTGTTTTTTTGTGTTTCTGCATCAGTTGTGTTTAAAGAAGTTTTTAAAGTATATAAAAACAAATCGAGTGTCGGATAGATTAAATCGCTCATTACAAGGAAAAAACTAATTTGATTGATTGAATTTAGATAAATATTCTTTCAAATCTTCTAAAAATGTGGCTTGTCTAACTGTTTCTCCTGGTTGAGGAGAACTACAAACTATGACTACAACATTATTAAGTTGGGTTTCGTAGCCTGTAGCTTCATTTTTTGCTTTAAAGCCTCTAGTTATTGGAGCCTCTTCAAGAGTATTGAGTCTATTAATTTGTGCTTCTGTAGGAAATAAATAATCAGGAATTTCTTCTAGATTATCTAATTGAGATTTATAAAAGTGATAAGACTGATTTAAGTCAGGATTAGGGGTTATTATTTCTAATAAACGTCCTTTAATATAGTCTTCCCAAGCTTGGGGTTGGGTGTCTAATTGTTTGGCAACTTCTTTTAAATTCTGTTTCTCTTGTTCTCCAAGGGTAGTTTTTAAGTCTTGAAACGCCAAGAGAAAAGCGATGATAGTATTGTCAGCCTTTGTGTTCATAGGTTTTTATACCAAACTCACTACGACTAGTATAAACATAATTTTAGTGAAATAATTACAGCAGATATTTTGATGTCTAGTTTTAATTTTCTCTGTCTAAAAAGAATAGGTTATTAAATAAATTGTTGTTTATTATACATTCTATTCCGTGAATAAATTTAGTTTATTGCATAGTTTTCTAGTAATTTTCCGTAAAAACTAAAGAATGCTGTGAATTTAGATTCAAGCTGTGGACAGATTTTGCCTACAGTCCAATAAAAAGTTCTAGTTGTTAGTCAGGTAATAAAAATGGCATCGGAATGGGCTGCTCAAGTTATTGGAATTAATTATTACCCAGAGTACACTACCCTCAAGCCGCTAACAGCAGCAGCAGAAGATGCTGAAAAAATTGCCGAACAATTAGAACAATACGGTTATAGACCTTTTCGCGCTGAGTGTTTACCTAGAACTTTAAACCAGAAGGGAGAAAATACAATTGATCGCCAAGGGGCGGTAAAGGTGCAAGAATTGAGAGAAGCGATCGCTAATCTTTTCAATCCTCCCGATCCAAACCCCACGCCAGAAACAGCGTTATTCTTCTTTTCGGGACATGGGTGGTGCAAAACTGTAGCGGGCAAGGAAGAAGTATTTCTAGCTACCAGTGATGTTCTACCTGAAAAACAAGTCTATGGTATACCCTTAAGTTGGTTGGGTGAGCAGTTGCAAAGAAGTCAGGCTAAACGAGTCGTTGTTTGGCTAGATTGCTGCTATAGCGGTGAATTGTTAAAATTTATTCCCACAGATAAAGACTATTGTTTCATTACTGCAACCCGTTCCTACGAAACTGGATTAGAAATTCCCCACACGCAGGGGTTATTGACAGAGACGTTACTCGCAGGATTGAACCCGGAAAATGACGCAGATGGGATTATTAATAGCCACAAATTGGCAGATTTAATTATCAGCCGAATGCCGAATACAGTCCAGCGTCCGTTAATTGCTAATTCCCCACGAGCAATTCTGCTGACTACTAAGTTTTCTCGAAAAAGCTTTCAGGATAAGTGTCCTTATCGTTCTCTGTCGTATTTTACCGAGACAAAGGAAGATGCTGAGGTTTTTTATGGGCGGAGTGCGCTGACTCAGGAGTTGATTCAACAGGTGAGAGATAAACATCGTCTCATTGCTGTATTAGGTGCTTCTGGTAGTGGGAAATCATCGATGTTACGGGCGGGGTTACTCTACCAGCTAAAGCTAGGACAAGAGATTTCAGGGAGCGATCGCTGGACTTATATTACTCCCTTTACGCCTAAAGAATCTCCTGTTAACAGTTTACAGGAGGCTTTTGCACGGGATCTCGAAAACCTCTCTCCAAACCTCTCTCCTGCGAGGAGAGAGGCTTTGAATTCTCCCCCTTCCCTTGTAGGGAAGGGGGCTGGGGGGTTAGGTTCTGCGTTAGCTTTTCCACATGACCTGAATTGTCAGGTTATCGGCGAGAGGTTAAAAGCATTAAACACACCAGTCATTTTGATTATCGACCAGTTTGAAGAATGCTTTACTATGTGCGATGACAGCCAGCGCCAAGAATTCTTTGACTGTTTGCAGGAATTAATTGATTATACAGATAACCTCTATATTTTCATTGGAATGCGATCGGATTTTCGGGGGAGATGGCGAGAATATCCCGAATATGCCAGCAGAATCCATAAACCTTACATCAACGTCGAACACTTAACCCGTGAGGAAATTGAAGAAGCGATTACTAAACCGGCTGATTGGGTAGGATTAGGCATAGAGGGAAGGTTAAAACAGCAACTAATTAATGATGTTGAGGATTACCCCGGAAGTTTGCCTTTGCTGCAATATACGTTGACAGAATTGTGGCGTGAATCGATAAATCAAAGCGATGAACTTCTCAGCCTGAAAACTTATGAGGATTTAGGCGGGGTGGAAGGAACGCTACAAAAACGCGCCGATGCAGTTTACGAAAGTCTTTCACCAACAGAAAAAACTGTGGCGCGGCGGATTTTTCTAGAATTGACGCAAATGGGAGAAACTACAGATGTACGGCGGCGCGTGCATTTGGGCGAGTTGGTAAATTCCCATCATTCCTTAAATCTTTTGCAACAGGTTAGTGAGAAATTAGCCGATAAAGATGCACGATTAATTACAAAGACAGATGAGCCGGATTCCCAGGATGTAATTTTAGATGTTGTCCACGAAGCCTTAATCCGCCACTGGCAAATGTTGCGGGAGTGGAAAGAGGAATATAAGTTGGGAATAGCGATTGAGCGACAGATTGAAGCGGAAGCCCAAGAATGGGAGAAGAATGATAAAAAGCCAGGGTTCCTCAGAAAAGATGACAGATTAGCGGTAGCAGAGGGATATTTAGCTAAATTTGGTGATTGGCAAATGCTGAATGGGGTAGCCGAGGAGTACATTCAGGAGAGTCAAGAACTGCAAAATCGCCTGGTTCGAGAAGAGAAAGAACGTCAACTAGAAAAGTTGGCAGCAGCACGGCGGCAAAATCGAGTTGTTACATTGTTTAGTATGGGGTTAGCTGTAGTAGCTATCTTCGCGGGTTATCAGTGGTACAACGCCCAAAACAAAGCTAAGGAAGCAATACAACAAAGTGCGATCGCTCTGGCGCAAAGTTCTGAATCTTCGCTAGTATCTAACAAGCAAATTGAGGCTTTAATTGCAGCTACACAGTCAAACAGACAACTTTCAGGTAGAACACTTAGGAAAGATGTCAATTTAGAACAAACGGCTAACCAGCAAGCTGTAGTCGCACTAAGGCAAGCAATTTACAATATGCAAGAGCAGAATCGCTTGGAAGGGCATAGCGATTGGGTCTATAGCGTAGCATTCAGCCCCGATGGCAAGACCATCGCTTCTGCTAGTGCTGACAAAACCATCAAACTTTGGAATGCAGCTACAGCCAAGGAAATTA
>NZ_JBALEA010000031.1:0-216418 GCF_036917135.1 Nostoc sp.
TTGGTGATTCAAGATAGTTTTTGGATTTTGGTAATCGAGTCAAAGCCTGCAAGACTAGACGTTACGGCGGGAATTCCCCAAGCACTTACTTATTTATTGAGCGCTCCCAACTTACAGTCAAGTTGTTATGCAATGGTTACAAACGGAAGAGAAGTATTGTTTTTGAAATGCGATCGCCACCAAAATGTCCCTCAATATACTAGATCCCATACTTATCGGTTACTTGAAAATACATCAGAACGTATCCAAGTTTTGCAGGGACTTAAACAAATTGGGACTTATATTGGCGATTTGAGGAGTTAGGCGATCGCTATTTCTGTGAGTCGTAATTTTTAGGTGATCGCACTTAGCCTACAAGATCAGTGATCGCACTGGACATTTACAACAGTATAATTCAAGGTAATAGAACTGCCTGATTCCACAAAAGATTTAAATTATGTCTAACAGTTACCAATATTCTCAAAAAGGGACAGATTGGTCATGCTTGATCATTCGTTTTATGGTCGGTCTGCTTTGTGGCAGTCTACTTGGAGTATGTGTTTACTGGGTAACAGAATTGAAAGGTTTGTGGCTGTTCGTATTCACTGGGGCGCTTATCGGCGGATTAATTAGCCTCTTCTGGCAAACTTTTGTGACTCTATGGATGCGGTTTCATTCGGAGGATTGGCAGGTAACTGAAATCGAAATTAAAACACTTGGGCAGAAGTGGAAACTCGCTAATAGCGGTACGCAGAAGCGTGTGGCATGGTCACTCTTTGTAGAAATAGTTACGCGAATTGCCACACAGTCTATGTCTGATGCAGATGGTGACAACGGCATTGCGCTCAAGTCGCTTTACGATCTTTTCCAATATACCCGCAAGAGTATTACCGAGATTAAACCCGCAAGTATGCTGCCATCTCGCAAAAAAAGTTTTGACACAGTTGAAACCTATGCGCTTGCCATGCTCAACCAGGATCTTCGTCCGTTTCTGTCGAAATGGCATCCGATCTGGGATGCTTGGCGGAAAGCAAATCCTGATGCTGACTGCTTCAGTTGGGATCGACACACGGCATTCCGAAGCGATTTAAAGTTTTTACAAACTCAGATTCGAGGTAGAGCAGAGGGGTTAGGCAAGATTGCTGGAGTTTCAGAAATCAGTCGGTTTATGGACGAGCCTGTTAAAAGTAATGATCAAGATTAAATGACCATGAATAACACAAAGAACGGCGGGGTATTAGTTACCCTTAATAATTGAGATCATTGCCCAGCAAACAGACCAGAATAAGCAAAGCGGGTTAGATGGACTTGCTTTTCCTTGATGCTCTAACCCTATACTGCCTGTCTGCCAACTTTTAGCGAAATTAAAATAACGGGAATTAGGAAACTTTATTGTTATTAACAGAATAGCGCTTTTCACTGTCGCTAAAATTAAAAGGATCACTTATCACTTGGTTAAGTGATCCTTGGCTGTGCAGCCACTCGATAAGGGGGCGAACCCCATTAGTGGTATTTTCGTTAAAGACTCGATGATCTATTCTGTTTTGATATCCAATAGTGTTTAATAACTCATGTGGAACGACTGGTGCTTCTCTTCCGAAATAAAGAAAGTGCTTAGAAATTAGAACATTGCTAGAACTTGTATCTTTGTTTAAGTTATCTAAGTTAACACTCCCATCAGCGTTACTGTGATGTGAATCTGCTTGGCTCCATTTATTACTAGATGAGTCATGGTAGTAAATATTATCTCCCACCATCATCTTCTGACTTCCGTTTCTTACAGGCTTTTTGTCAAGAAATGTTGGAATTGTCCAATACTCGTTGAATGTGATTTTTTCAGTGACACGCATTGCAAAGATACATTTACCAGTAGCTTTCAACGTAGAGCCACCCATACCAATAACCCAATCTTCTACCTCAGCGCTGTTTCGTATTTTCCATTTACACGTTGCCAAGGTGCAGTAGCCATGAAAAGGGTTCGGGGCGAATCCGAAGTCACGGTCTACTACATACATATAAATATTACTCATCAATTAACAAGTCCCTGATGTTCGAGTGTGAGTGGGTTGCCTTGGAGAACCATCTGGGTTCTGAAATGGGTTCTCAGTACCATCTATTGCAGCTATTATAGATTGGGAATTCCAACTTACGATCGCTGAGGCATACTTTTCAAGAGCAGCAGGTTTATCAATCTCTGTCCCTCCTCGAATATAGACTCCAACTATTCTTTTACCCTGCTTATTCGCTTGTTCAATTTCCCAATTTACCCAAGGTCTTGAATGAGTTTCTTTTCCGATCAATACTACAACTGTCCCAGCCCAAGAAATTTTTCTGCGAAGCAAGCGTCGGATCGTTTCATCACTCACCAATCCTTTATCCAAGCGCCTCTGGTTTGCTGGTTTAGCCCTGATCGAACTGTTGCGGATATCGTGACCCCTTCGAGATAAAAGGGATGTTAGGTTGTCAACCTCGGCATCATCAGCATGGTGATGACTGATAAAAATGTGTCTTCGCTTACTCTCTGAATTCATGTCTGTGAAATGCTATTGAACTGGAACTTGTAAAGCCACTTTAGTGTATCCACTTTAGTATATATTTGTAGGATATTTTAGCAATAATTTCCATAAGATTGGCGGCTCTCGCCAAAAAGATAAAAAAGAGAACTATGTCGTAGGCTCGATTTTGATCGCCTCAATTATCTAACTGCTAAAGGCTTTGCGATCGCTATTCCTGTGAGTCTTTTAGGCGATCGCACTTAACCTACAAGATCGGCGATCGCAAATGGTTTACTCGTCTTGTAGTAGCTAACAGTTTACTAATTGCTTTTAGATAAAAATTAAAATTCCCCAAGTCAATAATTAAATTGATTTGGAGAATAATAGTGTTCTAGTGTAAAAGAAGAGGTTAACTTCAGTAATGTAATTGTAGTCTAACAATCAGTTGTAAAGATAAGAGGTAAATATCGGGTAGAAATCGGGTATTTTCCTAAAGCTGCTTTAAGCGATAGCCCAATCCATGAACTGTCTCAATAAAATCATCGGCAGCACCTACGTCTTTAAGTTTATACCGTAAACTCTTAATGTGAGACTTAACAGTTTCTTCGCTAGGAGGGTCATCAAGCGACCAGATGCGCTCAATAATTCCGGCTCGACTTAGCACCCGCCGACCGCTAGAAACCATTAATTCTAAAAGAGCAAATTCTTTAGGTGTTAGGTGTAAAAGCTTGTCAGAGTATGTGGCTTCATAAGTGCTAGAATTTAAGCGCAGATTACCCCAACCAAAATCTGAAGAAGATGTTGCGGCACTATTGCGGCGCAACAGAGCGCGAACACGAGCCATTAACTCTGGCATTTCAAAAGGTTTGACCATATAATCATCTGCCCCAGCATCCAACCCGGTAATTTTGTCACCAAGGGTATCGCGTGCTGTTAACATGAGTACAGGTATTGTAATGTTGCGCGATAAGGTATGCCTTGATGTAGGCGATCGCAAGCGTTGACAAAAACTTACACCATCTAACTTAGGTAAAGTAATATCTAGTACCACCAAATCATATTCCAACACTTTGATGCAATCCCATGCTTCCTCTCCATCTTGGGCTATATCTACCACATATTGACGGTCAGTCAGGGCTTCCATCAACATCTCTGCTAACTGAACATCATCTTCGACTACCAAAATACGCATTGTGATAATATTTCTGTATTAAAAAATAGATAATACTATATTTTTTTAGAAAAATAACTTTCCAATCAGGTTTCTTATAATAAAGTGAGTTAGATAGGGAAACAACTTTTACAAGTAAGAATCCCTAAATATGACAATGACAATGACAATGACAAGGAGTAAATAAGATGTATTTTTTGATGTTCTTGAACACAATTGCTGAGTTACAAAGTGGGATCACCTACATTTGTAAACAGTACTCTGATAGCACTAACAAGCAGTAAAACTCCAAATATTCTCGCCAATATCACATTAGATAATCCTGTTCCTATTTTGGCACCCACCCATCCACCTAATACAAAACCCAAGCAGAGCAATCCTGCTATTTTAAAGTCTACATATCCTTGCTTGTAGTAAGTCCATGCAGCCAAAATATCAATCGGAGGAACAAGCAAAGCTAATGTTGTACCCTGAGCTTGGTGTTGAGATAAGCCAAACAGAAAAATTAAGGCAGGCAGAATAATTATGCCGCCGCCAATTCCGGTTATTCCGCTTACTATTCCTGCAATTAGTCCCAAAATTAGACAAAGTAAAATGTTATCCATAGCTTTGAAAATCCTTGATTTGCTACAAAAGATTAAAACATTTACTTTCTCTAGGCTAGAAAAAATATTTGATAAAAGTTTGTCATTGTTATGAATAAGCTATGACATTTTTATAAGAATTCGATATAAATTTATCTACCATATTCAAAATTAATAATCAATTATTTTTACCCTGTACTTAGTACTAAAAGCGTTCACATTATTGATTATTTATTGGTAGATTATACCTTGAAAAAGGTTAGTTCACACTCATACTCCAGCTTTAGTTTTTGAAAAGGCTAGTTTCTGAATAAAATTTCATTACGACTGTCTACACCGATTTGAGGTAAAGAGTTCATCGCTAAGTGTGGAGTTAAGATACTAGGAACTACTTGAGGTAGTTGCAACTGTTTGATCAAATTTTGCAACAGTTTATCTTGTTCAGAACGGAAACCTGCTGGGTTGGTGCCACGATTGAGGATTGCAAACCAGACCAAACCGCGATCGCGTGTAGGCATCACACCAGCTAAACTACTAACATCATGTAATGTCCCAGTTTTAATTACAGTCGCAAGAGGAATATGTCTGCGGTGAATTGTCCCCCGATGATCCAACCCAGAAGTGAGAAATAAGTCAGCCAAATTCATCTGATGAGCGACTGCTTCCCGCTCTAGCGCCATGAACATTGCACAAATTGCTCTAGGAGAAATGCGATTTTCTGGGCCTAGTCCAGAACCATTGATTAATTGAATTTCGGACAGTGGTACTCCAGCCATATTAGCGGCTGTTGATTGGACTACACTAAACCCTCCCACTGACTCTGCTAACATCTCTGCCATGTCATTATTACTGAAAACGTTCATCTCCTTGATCAGTTGTTGTAAAGGCAAAGATCGGTGACGTACTAACAAAGTTTGTTGAGTAGTGGATTGTGCCTCTACTTTAACAGTACCCGTAATTATGACTTGTGGCTTTAATGTTCCCTTGGGCATAGTTGAATATTGGAAAATAACAGAGCGGTTCCATGTGGCATAATTTAGTGCTTGTTTGAGCATTTGCCCTGCCAAGAATGGATAACGCTGGAAATTCATGGCGAAGTTACCAGTAATTACCAAATTTCCTTTTACTTGTTTGATGCCTATTTGATTGAGAGTATTTCCTAAAGCTATTCCTTCCTGCCAAACAAACATTGGATCTCCACCACCAGCTATAACTAAATCACCTTCCAATACCCCATTTACTACCGGCCCAGTGGCACTTACCAAAGTCTCAAATTGGTGGTCTGGCCCCCAGGTTTTAAAAGCAACTAATGAGGTAGCAATTTTAGTTAAAGAGGCAGCTGGCAGAGGTGTTGTACCTTGGTGATTAGCCATAAGCATTGGCCCTGACTGTATCCAAATCCCTTGGTTTTCTTTCAAATTCTGTGCTATCAGTTTTGATGTGATTAGCTCCTTGAGATATTCTTGCACTGTAGTGTTTCCAGATGGATTTGGATCTGAGGCAAGAACCAAGCTAGGACTAATTTGCCAAGCTAGTGCATCTAAAGCATCTAAATAATTGATTTGAATTCCAGCTTTTTGTAGCCACAGCGTTACTAAGCCTGAACCTAATAACTCAAGCATAATTTATTCTCTCTAATATGGGATTACGTTATTTGCTATGCTAAATTCTTCAGTCTTATAATTCGACTTGTCAATTCTTATGAATCAGCCTCATCAAGTAAGATGCGATCGGTCAGAAACTTTTACTTATATTTACTTCACCAGCTTTACTGCAAACTGTACTTAAGACTATAAAAAAGAGCATATTCAATTGAATATAGAGAATATCTGTTAAGAAAACATCCACAAGATAACAGCCATCTGTGACAGAGTTATGACAGAATTATGACCAAGTTATGGCATAAATGTGACGTTCACAAAACTACTATATTTTGCTGGTTTTACAGTAGTTTAGCTGGTGAAATATCTGTTTTATAAATTTGATAAAAAATTAGTGGAATAGATCATAAACAATTTGTAATTTTGACAGTTTTTTCAATGCTTATATATACAATATGATTAAAAACTTTTATTAAATTAATAAGAAAAAATATTTGTTTTTATAATTGAAAAAATATAAAGTAAAACCAACTAACCAGTGTGAAACTAATCGGTGTATTAACCCATAAAACCAAATAGTGGAGAATAAACCTTGAATACTCTGGATTTTTCGCTATTAATATGGTTTGGCTCCTTGAGCGCTGGATTTTTAGGAGCCTTGACAGGCTTGGGTGGTGGCGTAGTAATTGTTCCTTTCCTATCTGTAATTTGTGGAGTGGATCTCCACTATGCGATTGGTGCTTCTTTAGTATCTGTGATTGCTACATCTAGTGGAGCAGCTTCTGCTTATGTAAAGGAAGGTTACACCAATATGCGGCTAGGGATGTTCCTAGAAATAGCAACAACCTTTGGCGCTGTAGCTGGAGCGGTTGTGGCAGCGAAGATTTCTACTGGAGCGATCGCTATTGTGTTTGGGATTGTTTTACTTTATAGTGCATACCTATCTCGTAAACCCTACTCCGAAAACATCGATAATTTACCGCCAGATCCCCTGGCAACACGCTTGAAGCTAAATAGTACTTATCCAACTTCTACGGGAGAACAATCTTACAACGTGCGTGGTGTTCCCTTTGGATTTGGGCTAATGTTTATAGCTGGTGTACTTTCCGGCTTGCTAGGTATTGGTTCGGGAGCGCTCAAGGTGCTGGCAATGGATCAAATAATGCATATTCCATTCAAAGTTTCCACAACTACCAGCAATTTCATGATTGGAGTAACAGCAGCTGCTAGTGCGGGAATATATCTAAACCGAGGTTATATCGACCCCGGATTAGCAATGCCAGTGATGTTGGGAGTACTGTGTGGTGCTGTATTGGGGGCGCGAGTACTTGTCAGAGCCAGGGTACAACTTTTGCGAAATATTTTCAGTGGTGTGATTTTGGTACTGGCGCTGGAAATGATCTACAAAGGTCTAACTGGGAGGCTTTAAAATGGTTCTAAACAGACGTACTAAGTTTGAGCAGCGTTTTGAGCAATTTATTGGCAATCTGTTAAGAGTCGGGGTCATCCTTGCTAGCGTTCTGGTTCTAACGGGTGGAATTTTGTACTTAATTCGCCACGGGACAGAGGTTCCTAATTACCAGTTTTTTCGGGGAGAACCAGCAGAGTTTCGCACTCCAGCCGGGGTAAAAACATCAATATTATCAGGTCGTAACCGAGGCATTATTCAACTAGGACTACTGCTACTGATTGCTACTCCAGTTATGAGAGTGTTTTTTTCTCTGTTAGCCTTTGTTCGACTCAAAGATTATACCTATGTAATTGTGACTCTAATTGTACTGACTGGGCTGATTTACAGTCTTATTGGAGAAAATTCTTAGATAGGTCTAAGTTGGCTTAGTATTACTTATGTGACTCTTATACAAAGAATACATACTCCTGTCTCTCTTATCACAAGCTGTTGGAGCCGAGGGAGCAGAAGGCGAAGGGTGCAAGGAAAAAATAATAGTTAGTACAATACTAATACTTTCTTTAAGAGCCTCAAGAGTTTATTAGAACAGTGTTAGAAGTTGAAAACTCACACATATACCTTTAAATTACTATTTTGTCAATCATTCTTGTTTATCTTTTTGAAAAAAAATCGAAATAGCTCATATTACTTTATTACTTTAGAGTTTAGAGTTTAGATAGAATTACAAGTTTAAAAGCTTGTATAGTATCTAGCCTGATGAGACTACCAAATAAATTTGAATACTCACTTCTAGCGATGTTGGCATTGGTAGATTCCTACCAGAATGGCGATCCAATGCAAATTAAACAAATAGCAGAGCTAAAAGGTATACAAAATCGCTACTTAGAACAACTACTGGCAACATTAAGAGGTCGAGGTTTAATTAATAGCATACGTGGCGCTAAGGGCGGCTACATCTTAGCGCATGACCCCCGAAAAATCACAGTTTTAGATGTTTTGACTGCTATAGAGGGAGTAGAGATTGATGCACCTGCCAACAATACAACTATTGAAACTATGGAATCGGGCATAGTGGAGGAGGTTTGGCAAGAAGCCTGTCAATCAGCTAACTTAGTTTTCCAAAAGCATTCACTCCAAGACCTTTGGGAAAGACGGTCTAAACGTCAACAAAGGGAACTTATGTACTATATATAAAAAGGTAAATATTGTAACAATGTTTAACAATAATCTTTTTTCCGAACCTTTTGGTGAAACAACTGACGTGGAAATTTGGCTTAGTCGGGCTGGGCTAAAATTTGAAGACTTAGGTAATGATGTCACTAGTATAGCCATTCGTAAGCAATGGCGTGAATATCAAGCGGCAGTGCAAAGATGCTGTGCAACCTTCCATCAACCACCAGAACGTGTTCAACTGAGTGGCGTTTATCAAAAGTTGAGAATACCTAGTAGTGAAGCAATGAGGTATAAAGTTCTTAATTAATTGGTAATCTAGCGATGCGGCACTTAAGCAGCAAGACAGTAGTAGCTTCTGGGTGAGGAGGGTAACTTCCTTGCTTACACTCAGATGTTGTTTGCGTCCATGTATTTTTTTGATGCTATTATAGCCTACATCGATGGAAATCATCGTTGCTGCTTCCACTGGTTGACTATCAACTGCCCCTTCTGATGGACTAGAGCGTGTCATCAATTTAAGCAGATAACAGAAGCAGCTAAATAAATTGCACCATTTGGCTTATCCTAAGAATCCCTGATTCCAGTTTATCTAATTGATGACACGCCCTAGATATAATATGTGGCGCTCTAAATTATACTTTTTGGAGCCTGAAAGACTTGCTGTGAGGTTTTCATCTGGAAAAATTAAATCCGTCTCAGCTTAGAACATTTTCAATTTGATTTCGGACGAGGAAAATTAGAAGGTGGCTGAAACTTTTCTACTGGTACATCCTTAAGTGCCTTCTGCATAAAATCACGCCAAATAGGAGCAACCATACCTCCGCCTGTCGCGTGGCTAGATAATTGTCGGTTGTTGTCCCTCCCTACCCAAATGGCAGTTGTTAACTGCGGTACCGTACCAATAAACCAAATATCTTTCTCTGAGGATGTTGTACCTGTTTTTCCTGCAACTGGACGACCTATATCTGCACCTCTACCAGTTCCTTCTTTAACTACCGTTTGCATTACGTCTAAAATTGCTGCTGATGCCCAAGGGTCAAGAACTCGCTGAGGTTTAGGAGTATTATCTATTAACACATTGCCACTACCGTCAGTAACACGGGCAATAATCGTTGGAGGTGATTGCCACCCGTAATTAGCAAAAGTTGCATAAGCGCTAGCCATTTCTAATGGTGTCACACCGATCGCACCTAGTGGCAAAGAACTCACCGGTTCCATCGGACTCATAATTCCCAAAGTACGGCAAGTTTCAATTACTTTATTCATACCCACAGCTTTGCCAATTTTGACTGCGGGAACATTACGAGACTGGGCTAGGGCTGTACGAATCGGTATTGCTCCCATAAATGTATTATCGTAGTTTCGGGGATAATACCAACCGTTACCATCACGATAACTAACTGGAGTATCTAGGATTGTTGTATTTGGTGTAAATTTACCACTAGCAAAGGCAGTATAGTAAACAAACGGTTTAAAAGAAGATCCTGGCTGACGGTGGGCTTGAGTTGCTCGGTTAAATTCGCTAGTTTTTGAATCTACACCACCCACTAGTGCTTTGACAAAATGTGTGCGAGGATCAATTGCCACTAAAGCCATTTGATTATTGTTTAATCCCTCATTTTCAAGGGTTTTATGCCACTTCTTGATGGTTTCTTCTGCCATCATTTGGAAACCTGCATCTACTGTGGTTTGTACATGCATTCCTCCTTTGAGCAACGTTTCACGCCCAAACTTTTTAATTAATTCCTGGGCTACAGTATTGGTAACATAAGGCAAAGCGCTACCTTGAAATGACTTGATTTCACCAAGTTTAATTTGTTGTTTGAGAGCATCATTATACTCTTGTTGAGTAATCCAATTGAGTTCCAACATTCGCCCCAATACTTCTTTTTGTTTTTGTTTTGCCAACTTCATGCTGACAAACGGGCTAAATTCTTCTGGAGCTTGAATCAAACCCGCCATCATTGCTGATTCGCCCAAAGTCAAATTTTGCGCTGATTTTTTAAAGTAAGTGCGTGCTGCTGTTTGAACACCATAGTTATTGTGACCCCAATAAACTTGATTGAGGTACATCTCTAATATTTCGTCTTTACTGATAACTTGCTCTAAGCGAATTGCTAATACTGCTTCTACTATTTTTCGGGTAAAAGCGCGTTTTTGAGATAAGAAAATATTTTTTACTAACTGCATGGTGATTGTAGAACCACCCTCTCGCACTTCCCCAGATGCAAAATTGACTAATGCAGCACGTCCAATACCACCGGGATTAATACCATGATGCTCGTAGAAGCGACTATCTTCACTAGCTAATACCGCTCGTATTAAATTGGGGGAAATTTGATCTAAAGGCACTACTTGGCGATTAGCTTCCCCATGTATACGTGTTAAAAGCTTGCCTTTAATATCATAGATATAAGTTGTTTCTGAAGGTACAAAGTTTCGTAGTTGTCTAACATCTGGTAAATCGCGGAAACTAATAGCTAAACCTACTAGTCCTCCAGCCAGCACAGAACTTGATAGCATAGTAATTGATAAGAGTGTGCCACCAGTTACTTGACCGACTCTTTTGAAAAACTCAAAATTAGGTAAAGTCTGAATTTTTGATTGTTTCTCTTCAAAAGTTTTAAATGAAGACACGGCAATTGGATTTCCTAATTTATAAATTTAACTACAAATTGTTTAGTGGGACTTAGACAAAAAACACCCATAAAAAAGCCTCAAATCTATATACAGAGAGACTTTGACATCGTTTTACTCGGTTGATTGATATATCTGGGTTTGAGCCGTTTTTGAGCATTTGGTGTATTTCCCTTACCCTGCATGGGTTTGAGGCTTGTTTATCCCTCAAAAATGTTTAAGTGCCGTTAGTTCTCGTAAGTTCTGATATCTTTTATAACTCTCATAATTGACTCAAAAAAGATATAAGTATGTATAAAATATTGACTTTTTATACAGTTATTTTCTTCCTATTCTATATAGTATTTAACCCTTAATTCATTACCTGACTTGGTGGAATCTCCTCAAGAGGAATAAGTGCTTCCATCACAGATTTAACAATTGGTGCGGCGACAGTACCACCATAAACATTTTCTCCTTTCGGCTCATCTACCACTGCCAAAACTACATAACGGGGAGACTCCACTGGTAATATACCCAAAAAGCTCGTGATGTAAGCGCCTTTTTTATAACCGCCAGTGGAACTTGCTTTTTGAGCTGTACCAGTTTTGCCAGCTATGTGATAACCGGAGATTTGTGAAGCTTTTCCAGTTCCTTCTTCAACCACAGTTTCCATCATTTTAATCACCTTTTTGGTTGTAGTGCGTGAGAAAATTTGACGTTGTGTTGTGAAAGTTGGTGAGTAATGTATCTGTCCTTTGCTATCAATTAGTCCCCGGACTACATGAGGTGTAACTAATTTCCCACCGTTAGCTAAAGCTGCGTGTAATTGCACTAGTTGTAACGGTGTGAGAGAAAAGCCTTGGCCAAAAGAGGTAGTTGCTGGTTCAATGGGTGAAGCAACAAATTTTTCTTGACTTTTCAACTGTCCGCTAACTGCAAATGGCAAATCTGTATCAACAGTTTGCCCTATTCCTAAGCGTTGTAGCCAGTTGTAATAAATTGAAGGACGCAATCGCTGCATAATTTCCACCATGCCAACATTGCTAGAGTATTGTAGTATTTGAGTAACACTAATTTTTCGATAATTGTTTTCCTCAGCATTTTTAATAGTGTAGTTGGCTACTTTAATAAAACCAGGATCTTTAAATACATCATCTGATTTAATAACGCCATTTTCTAAAGCGATCGCTACATTCAAAGGCTTAAATGTTGAGCCTGGTTCATAAGTATCTGCTACTGTCCAATTTTTAAACAGTGAAATATCAGCTTTAGAGTATTCGTTGGAGTTATATGTTGGCACAGATACTAAAGCCAGCAAGGAACCATCCAAAGCATCCATTACAATTACCGCTCCCCGTTTTGCCCTAAATTTCTCCATTTGTTGCTTCAGAGCTATACGGGCGCTTCGTTGTAGGCGACTATCAATAGTTAACTGTAGTTGCAAATCATCAAAATCCAGCAATCCCACAGGAGCATAATCTGGCATCAATGCGCCGTTACCTGTTTGACTGAGCCGTACATTTTGCACAGAACGTTTCAGCAAATCTTCTTGGCTGTATTCCACACCTGCTTGACCGTTACGGTCTGTATTGATGTAACCTACTACATCTGCAACTAAATCGTTCTCTGGGTAGAATCGCAAGTACTTTTGAGTTAACTCCAAACCATTGAAGTGCAATGCAGTTACATGAGTAACAGTTTCTTCTGGTAGCGCAGAAGCAAGTAAAATACCACTTTTTTGACTTTGAAAAATTTTCACTAATTCATTAGCATTTTTGTTAAGTATTGGGGCAAGTTTTTGTGCTACTTGTTCATCAGATTGTTTAAACAGTTTTGGATGGGCGTACAGAATATATACAAGACGGTCACAAGCCAAGATATTATGATTACGATCCACCACCATTCGGCGAGGTATAAAAGGCTGTAAAGTTACCATCTGCTGATTTCGTGCTTTCTCTGTTAGCTTTGCTCCCTCTACAATTTGTAATTTATACAAGTTGATAACCAGTCCTAAAACTGCTGCCATTAAAATACACCATACTAAAAAAAGTCTGTGTCTAGTGTTTAGTATTGTGTTTGGTGTATGGGTAGTAATTTTTTTCTTTTTATTTTGTCTAAAAACCCTCTCTCGCTTTGTAACTACGGGATTCTGGGAACTCTGTAATTTCACTCTACTTGCTCATTATGATGAACGATATTTATTGACAATATTCACTGAACAGTGAGGCATGATAATTTACCAAGCCCGGAAATAATATTCCAATACCTCATTTTGTATTTTCCTAACGCTACACCTTAAAAGTCTAAAAGTTGGGTAGAATTCGGGTAAAAATCGGGTAGTAAAAGCAAGAATATTGATTAATTCTAAATTTTCAATATAATTCGCATGAATTAGAGATGAGATAATAGAACAATCACAGTTTATTTAATGACAATATAGGAATATCTTTTGATTTAGAGAATTTATTGGATTTAGTGGGTATTTACATAGCCAATAGAGAAGAAAGCTTTTTGAATGGCAATGAGTTTTTCAAAAATCAAATATGAGTCCTGATATATAAAACTAAAATTCTCCAAACAAACAATTAAATTTATTTGTTTGGAGATATTTTAGTGCAAAGGAGCTTGAATTTAAGTAGAAGTTTAATACCTCTTTGTGGAGATTTAAGGTAAAAATCGGGTAGAAATCGGTTAGTAATAAAATTATTGAACTAAGCTTAATATTGGAAAAATCTTTACTTTGATGTAAGGTCTTGGATAAGATATGGACTCTGAACCATTAATTGATTTTTTCTATGAAATGGTCACTGGAAAGGAAATGGATTGCCTCTGGCTTCGGCTTGAGCTTATTATTAATGGGTACAGCTAGTCTTATTTCTTACCAAAATGCTACTCAGTTAATTGAAAGTAGCAATCAAGTGAAGGACACACATGAGGTAATGAAAAATGTTATTGACATCTTCGCTACACTAACCGATGCAGAAGCCGGACGCAGGGGTTATATTCTTTATAGAGAGCAATCAGAACTCAAACGTTACTATCAGGCAATGCAAAGCCTGGATGCCAAAGTCAAAAAGTTGCAGCAACAACTTGCTGATGACTCTTATCAACAGCAGCAAATAACGAAGCTGAAATTCCTAATTGCTCAAAGAGTTCAATTATCTAAACAGTCGATTAACCTCAGAGAAGCAGGTAAATCAAGCTTTGCTATTCAAGCACCTCTAGTTACTCAAAGCAACCAAAACCGCAATCAAATCCGCGAAACGCTTACCCAAATGCAAGCTAGGGAAGAACAGTTACTACAAATCTCGGTCAGACATTCCCAAGAGAATATCCGCAACCGGATGTTGATTGAATTCCTCGGTACTTTCTTGAGTTTTGCCATTTTATTAGGCGTTTATGCCTTGCTTTATCAACAATTAGTTAAGCGCCAAGAAGCAGAAGCTATTCAACAGACTTTAGCTCAAGAAAAAGAACTTAGCGAATTGAAGTTACGCTTTTTTTCAATGGTATCCCATGAATTTCGTACACCATTGAGTATTATATTGGGGTCGGCTCAACTATTGGCTCAAAGTAATCAGCAGTGGACGGAAGAGAAGAAACTTAAAAATCTGTATCGCATTCAATCTTCAGCTAGGTCAATGAACCAGTTACTAACCGATATTTTAACTTTGACTAGGGCAGAAGCTGGGAAATTAGAATTTCATCCAGAACTGATAGATTTGGAAGCCTTTTGCATTAATTTGATAGAAGACCTCCAATTTTCTAATCAACAACAGCATACTATTAAATTTATCAGCCAAGGTAACTGTACTCATGCCAAATTAGACGAGAATATACTTTATTCGGTTCTGAGTAACTTACTCTCAAATGCAATTAAATATTCACCTCCAGAGGGAAGTATTTTCTTAATTCTTAGTTGTGAATCATCAGCAATATTTTTCCAAGTTAAAGATAATGGGATAGGGATTCCTGGCGAATTTCAAGAGCATTTATTTGAGCCTTTTCATCGTGCTAATAATGTAGGCAAGATTGTTGGCAGCGGACTAGGACTTGCTGTGGTTAAAAAGTGTTTAGAAATACATCATGGAGAAATTTATGTAGATAGCGAAGTAGGAGGTGGAACAAGTTTTACGATCAAATTTCACCAACCAGGAACAGTAATAGTCAAGAGTAAATTAAGCAGTTATGATTAAACTTAAACCTTTTGGTTATAAGGTTTTCATCCTTACTATTTAACAAATTACTTTCAAGAGATAGATGTCAAAAATACATCTATTCATACACAATATAATTAGAAAAAACTAACGTCAATTTAGAATGAACAATGCCACACGTATTACTTGTAGATGATGAAGCGGCTCTTTGCGACAGTCTCACCTATACACTACAAAAAGAAGGTTACACGGTGACTACAGCCGCCGATGGACATAGTGCAATCAAACAATTTCACAAGCAAGTACCAGATGTAATTTTGCTTGACTTGATGTTACCAGAAGTTGACGGTATGGAAGTTTGCTGGCGGATTCGGGCATTTTCCAATGTACCTATCGTCATGCTCACAGCTAAAGATGAGGATATTGATAAAATTTGGGGGTTAGAAGCAGGTGCAGATGATTATATTACTAAACCTTTCAACACCCGCGAACTACTAGCACGCATCAAAGCAGTATTGCGTCGTCGTTCTGGGGAGCAGCCTTCATGAGAGGCTGGATACCAGGGATTAAATTAAATACAATTTATGCCAAGCTGTTAGGCACATACCTGATGCTAACAGCTTTTGGAACGTCTTTGATGGCAGGTTATATCCTTTGGTCGTTCCATGATTATTTTATGCGATCGCGACAAGTAGATTTGGATAACTGGACAAGTGCGTTAAGCGAAAGTGTTGCAGATGCACTAGAAGAAAAAGATATTAAACAGGTAAATTTACTAGTGCAACGGTATGGCGCACCACAAACTGTAACGCTACGTGTTTTTAGTCAACAAGGCAGTTTATTAGCCACTTCTGACCCCAAGTTAGACAGCCAAGTTAAAGATTGGTATCAAGTTCCAGGAATGCGGGAAGCTCTACAAAATCATGTAAAACAAGGAATTGCCAAAGGCGTTTTATCAAACGACGATCGCCTCTATATTACCAGACCTATTGAGCGTAACGGTCAATTGTTGGGCGTAATCCGAATGTCTATGACTTTGGAGCAGCTTCAGCGACAGTTTGCTAGGGTAATTTGGAGTATTTTGGGAACGCTAGCAATAACGATTCTACTATGTGCGTTAATTAGCAGTCGGTTTGCTCGCAGTCTTTCAAAACCAATTGAGATTATGCGGAACTTTGCTATTCGCTTGGGTGGCGGTCATTTTGGCGATAAGCTGACGATCCATGAGAACAATGAGTTGGATCAATTGGCAGCAGAACTCAACCGGATGAGCGAGCGGTTAGCTTCCTTAGACAAAGAACGACGCGTGTTTTTAGCCAATGTCTCCCATGAACTGCGTACCCCTATCAGTAACGTTCAGGTGACAGTAGACGCACTCAAAGCAGGAGCATCTGAAGAACCAGAATTACGCGATCGCTTTTTTCAAACTATCGAAAACGAAATCAAGCGTTTATCACGATTGATTCATGACTTGCTAGATTTAGGACGTTTGGAAGCAGGAGTTTTTGAATTAGAAAAGCAACCCATCTCGCTGCATGGATTAATTAACCGTGCTGTTAATGCACTAGAACCGCGAATGCTATCTTTGGGAATTTCTACACAGGTTAACGTCGGAAACCTAATAATTCAGGGCGATCCAGAGCGACTATTACAAGCGATCCTTAATTTGTTGGATAATGCGATTAAGCACTCACCAGCCAATTCTCAAGTATTCATTTCTGCATACAGCCAAGGCAAACAAGCTATTATTCAAATTCAAGACCAGGGAAAAGGCATAAAAGACGGTGATTTACCCCGAATCTTTGAGCAATTTTATACAACAGACCCCGCACGCAAAGGTAGTGGCAATGGTCTGGGGTTAGCAATTTCCAAGCGGATTATTGAAGCCCATCAAGGCAGTATCATCGCCAGTAGCACAGCAAATCAAGGGGCAACTTTTACTATATACTTGCCGATAATTCGTAATTCGTATAGCGGTTCTCGACACAGTGAGGTACAATTTTGACCTCTCTCCTTTTAGGCTACGGTGTACACACAAGTCGTGAAATTCCACCTGACACTTGGTTTCGTCCTCTAGCAATAGGATTGTGCGATCGCTCTGGAAGCTTGTCATTGCAAGGAGGAACGACGTTCGCGCAGCGTGTCGTAGACAAGCAATCGCTTTAACTATGGGATTATGTGATTACTTCTCTACGAGACGCTTCGCGAACGCTCCGTTATCACTGCGCTCGTAATGACAATTTAAGGGGTCTATAATGCCTGAAACCCTCTTAGATAGTACTTGTGTGTACACCGTAGCCTTTTAGGAGAGAGGCTTTGAATTGTTCCCCCTTCCCGATTCGGGAAGGGGGTTAGGGGGTTAGGTCTATTCGTAATTCGTAATTTGTCATTCGTCATTCGTAATACTCTACGGGTAGGGTTGCGCCTACGCAATTAAGTTTTTACCATGATAACTGTGCAATTGCTTTTGCGAGAAATATTCTCGGCAATGTTTCCTTGAATCGCTTGTTGCAGTAGACTTTCACGGCTAGCTCCCAGAACAATCACATCACTGTTGTCAAGTTCTGCACACTTCAGGACAGCCTCAGAAACAGAATTGGCACTAACTGGAGTAGCTGTCACTTTACCGCTAACTCGGCGTTGCAGAAAGTGAACAGATTTATCTAATAATGTTGTGTCAGGAATGGAGTTAGTCGCCTGGAAAACCTGACATAGCTTGATTTGGGGTGATTTACTTAAAGAAGCCAGAGCAGGTAATAACTTAATTGCTTGGCTGGAATTAGGGCCACCTGCCATTGGCAACAACCAACGGTCAAAGGATCTTTTATCATCTAATTTAGCCAAGATAACATCACAACCTGCCTGTCGAATTATGGTATCCACCACTCGGCTAAAAACTCTACCAGGAGTTGATGTACTGCCTTTCCATCCCATCAGCACCAAGTCTATATGTCTATCTTTGACAGTCTCTAAAATTGCTCCAGCAACATTATGTGTAACTCGGATTTGGGTGTGAATGGGAATCCGCCATTTCTCTCCTAATAATATTGCCCGTTGCAAAAGTTGAAGACTTTTGGCGGTTTGTACTGGTGTTTCCGATGGGATACGGCCAGATGGAACGATAATCACTTGTAGACATTCTATTTCGTAATTGCGATCTTTGGCGATCGCAACTGCCATTTCCAATAAAGTCTCGGCTGTCTGAGGATGTGAAAGTGGTACTAACAATCTTCCTTTGCCTGTAGCCGGAGCGCGAGTTTGGTAAACCACATAAGAAGGTGCTGATTTACGTTCTATTTGTTCGCTATTACCACTGAGTTGCTCTGCTTCTACACGGATAATATCACTACGAGTAATAATTCCTATTAACTTCCGACCTTCTGTAACAGGCAAGCAGCTGAGGTGATAACGATTGAGTATATGCAGTACATGAGCTAGTGTAGCTGTGGGATTTACTGTCACTGGCTCTGGTGTCATAATCTCGCTAATAGTTGTATCTCCACTTAACTGTTGGGAAGCAATATTAACTAAATCTTTCTGAGTGACAATCCCAACAACTTTACCATTCTCTAAAACTGGGAAGTTGCGATGGTGAGAGTGAGAAAATGCCTGTACTGCTTCATCAGTACTCATTTGGCTAGAGAGGGTTTCCACACGCCGTTGCATCACATCTACGGCACTCAGTTGCGCCAGAAGTCCCTCTGTGCTAGGCTCCTTGGTGATGTGAATCCCTTTCCACTCTAGTAGAAGGTCGTAGAGCGATCGATGGTCAATTTTTTCTGCTACTAAATAGGCAACCACAGACGCAATCATTAGCGGTAGCACCAGATTGAAATCTGTTGTCATCTCAAATACAATGACGACTGCTGTAATTGGTACCTTGGAGACGGCGCTAAAAAAGGCAGCCATGCCGACATGAGCATAGACTGTCGCAGCACTCATTCCCAGTAAACTGTATTCGACAGCACCCACTAAGTAACCAAGGGCAGCTCCCAAGACTAAGGTGGGAACTAGTAAACCCCCTGGCGCTCCAGAGCCGTAGGTAAAAATAATTAGGGTAAACTGAACTAAAAGAGCGATCGCGGCAAATGACCAGTTAGCACTACCCGCAAGCAAAATTTCTCTCAGCCCAGCATGATCGCGAAAGGCAGCAGGTAAAAAGGCGATCGCCAAACCACTGACTAACCCAGCAATTCCAATTCGCCAAGGTAAACTCACATGTAGCAGGCGGCGGTTAATTGCTAGACTCCCAAGGATACCTTTATTAAATAGAATGCCTAGAAGTCCCGCCAGCACACCCAAAATCAAGTAGAAAGGGATTTCCTGAGCGAAGAAAGTTGTATCGGGAAGACCTAAATTTAGATGATTTAGATCCAGGTTGTGGCTACCATAAAGCCGGGAGATGACTGAAGCGATGAAAGAAGCCAAAATCGCAGTACCAAGAGTGATACCTGACACATCTTGGAGTAATTCTTCCACTACAAAAAGCACACCTGCGATCGGTGCATTAAAAGCCGCAGCTAACCCAGCCCCGGCTCCGGCGGCGATGAGTTGGCGACGATGCTCTGGTGAAGTCGGTACCCAGTTACTAAGTTGATTTGCCAAGGCTGCCCCAATTTGGACAGTTGGCCCTTCCCGTCCCAAAGGCATTCCCGAACCCAACACTAACGTAGCGCTGATCAACTTCACCAAAGCAATCCGCAGATTTAACGGCATCGGTACGCGAGCCAATACCGCTTTCACTTCCGACATCCCACTACCTGATGCTTCCGGTGCAAAACGCTCTACTAGCCAACCAGCTAAAAGTCCCCCTACTAGTCCAATACTTGGTAGCACCAAATAGGCAGGCCAATGGTAAGAAATACGCACTCGCAATGCGCCTGCCCAATCCACTGCCTGTCCTAACAGAACTGCCGCTAACCCAGAAACTAGACCAATCAGGCAAGCTTCCACGAAAGCCAAGCGCCTCGGTTGAAGCAGTTGACGGGAAAGCCTCAACCAGAGAATTTTACCCCTGGCTAACATATTTTTAGCAATCACTTGTCACCAATGAAGGTATATAAATGTCTGAAATGTTTTACCGTTCACCCTATTCATAGCTTTTCGTAAAAAAATGAAATCAGAATGAAATTTTTCTATATCTAAAGATAGATATGTGCAGTAGCTGTACAAAACTTGTGACATCTTGTACTGCTTGAAGGTGGGTATTTGTTAGCGGCTCTTCTGATTTTATTTTTGCTGTCGCACTACTCAAATCTATATGAATGCAACATTTAATAGGCTGCTTGAGTGGTTGCGAGATTATATATCCGTAGATACTGTTACACTCGTACTTCCAGTTGCAGACCTACAGAGTTTAGCTGTACAAACAACCATTGGACTAGAGGAAGAAATTACATAACAAATCCGTATCCCTATCGGGCAGGGCATTGCTGGTCATATTGCCGCCAGTGTGGAGCCGATGATGGTTAATAATGTGTCAGCAGTAGAGGTCGTGAGTCCAATTTTACTGAGCGCGATGTACAGCAATTACAACTTATTGCACATCGTCTTGGGTTGATCATAGCGGATGCCAGACTTTAAACTTCGTGGGCGATGCGATCGCTACAACTAGGAATGTTACTTGCAATCATCAAGGTGGTTAGGACACTGTGCGAAGCACATCTTCTATACCATCACAAAGACAGTCAAATTGAATTAGTTGTTTACAAATTTGACTTTTCAACCATGACCAGTATCACTCAATTTTGTGTTTTGGTCAGGTGAATAGGATGGCAAGTATTTTAACCAACAGCCTTTTCTACAATTTTACTCGCAATATTGACAAAATCTCTCTAACTGGGGCTTTATCTGCTTCTAGCTTCTCTATTCTCTCTAATAGTCGTTTTGGAATATACTTGCACTTTTTAACCAGGCGATCGCCATCTTTCCAAAACTCGTAGTGATACCAAGCTTGGGGATAATCTTTGCCGTGAAGGGTAATGGTTTTCCACTGAATGGAGCCACTACCTAATCCTTTGTGTCGTCTAGTTTTACTAGGGCTATCTTTACTGGGGGATATATTTGACTGTTCGATATCATTACTAGGGCTGTTTTTACTGGGGGATATATTTGACTGTTCGACATCGTTACTAGGGCTGTTTTCCATATCCCCCAGTAATGTGTTTTTACTAGGGCTAGGCACAACACCCAGTAATGTCAAAATTTCTCTAATTGGGCGCTTCTTGAACTCTGCTTCTTGAATATCCCCAAGTAAATGCTTGGGAATGTACTTGGTCTTCTTTCTCCCTTGTTCCTGCCAATGATAATAAGCCTGGGGATAGTCCTTTCCACCCCTAGTAATGGTGCGCCAATGAATAGTGCCGTTACCCTCGCCCCAATTTCTGCGCTTTTTACTAGGGCTATCTTTACTGGGGGATATCTCTATTTGTTCAGGCTTTTTACTAGGGTTGTCAATACTTAGGGATATCTCTATTTGTTCAGAGTTTTTACTAGGGCTATTATCAATACCCCCCAGTAAAAGTTCCGATACAGGAGGCGGATGATTTTGACAGGAGTTTGAGGACTCCGATATTCCATCACCGCAAATTCTGGATAATTCCATAGGACTTGTCAAAAAATACCGTTGCTGTGCCTGTTTCACCGTGCCGTGCTTTAGCCATGATTAGCTCTAATATTCCTTGCTCTGTAGTGTCTGGGTTGTAGTACTCATCTCGGTAAGCAAGAATAATATTGTCTGCCACCATTTCTAAAATTCCCGATTGGCTGAGGTCGCTCATCATTGGGCGCTTATTCTGTCTGCCCTCAACTCCCCTAGAGATTTGCGACAGTGCTAGCACAGGTACATCTAGTTCCCCTGCCATTTTGTAAAGTCCCCTGGCTACATCTCCCAGTTCATAGCTGCGGTTGCCCCCTGAATCCTCTGCCATCATTTGCAGGTAATCAACGACAACTAACCCAAGTTTTCCCTCTTTAGCCTTAATTTGGCGGCATTCTGATGCAATTTGTGAAACGGTGATGCCCCTTGAATCATTCATATAAAGCGGCAGTTCTGAGGCAATATCAACGATTTTTGCAATAAGCGTGAATTCCCAATCTGCTAAAGGTTGAAATTTGGCTCGATGTCTGCGGATGCGATCGCTCTTCAGTGGCGTTAATCCTAAATGTTTGTAGGCATTGGTGACGCTAATTAAACTCCACAGCCTGTACTCTAATTGTTTCTTTGTCATCTCCAGCGAGAAGATAGCCACAGGTAAATCGTGGAGCAATATCATCTTGAGAGCTAGTTGCAACGAAATCTGGGACTTTCCCATTGACGGTCTACCCGCAACTATGGTGAGCGTACCGCCTTCAAATCCGACCATTAAATTATCGAGTTCATCAAGTCCTGTAGAGTAGATAGGGCTTCCTGAATCTAATTCCTTGTAAGCAGCAATACTAATTGTGCTGTTGTGTTCGGTGTTTGAACCAAAGCTTTGGTTAGAAAGCTGGAATACTTTCTGTTGCGATTGATCAAGGATTTTGGGTAACTCAGTTTCAGTTTCGTAACCCAGATGCACAATTTCATTGCCAGCCTTGATTAACTGCCGCCGCAGGTATTTTTCTATTACTAACCCTGCCAAAGCGTCGATGTTCACAGCTGATACCGTGCGGTCTACCAGAGTTGCTAATTTATTTCTCCCACCAATGCGGGTAAGTAAATCATGGTCAGTCAGCCAACTGGTGACTGTAAGCAAGTCCGTGGGTTTACTTTGACTGTAGAGCCTAAGAGCTGCTTGATAGATATCTTTGTGAGCGCTGATGTAAAAAGCTTCTGGAATCAAAGAATCGCTCACTCTACTTATTGCTTCTGGGTCAAGCATGATACCGCCTAAAATCGCCTCTTCCGCCTCAATATTTTGGGGTGGCAGGCGATCGCTACCATCACCTTGGAAACTTAGTTGTTCAGTCATAAGCAACTTGAAACTTTAGATTGAATTGGGCAAAGCTTCCATTGATTCATTTGTGTTGCCGTACATGGACATAGCTTGTTGTCGTTGTTGCTCAAGTTCCTCTTGAAACTTTTTCATTTGACTGCTACGGCTACTTTGAGATTTTTTGGACTCGGCTTGTTGGTACGTCACAAATTTTTTGTAATAAACTTCCCAACGGTTCTGTCCAGCTTTAGTAGTGTGAGCTAACCAAGCCTCAATGTCATTCACTGGCTGGCTAAGATTCTTTGTCTTTTCCTCACAAAAATTTAAAAAATTCGCTCGCTCGGTTTCTGAGAGAGAGTCTATAAATTCTAAATAAGTCTTATTAATCTTAGGTGTGCTGGAATCTTTATCTGGTAATACTTCTGGCTCGTGCTTGTTGCGTGGCGATCGCGCAAGTTGCGTAGCGATCGCGCAAGTTGCGTCATGATCACCTAAGTTGCGGTCAGGCAACAAAGTTGTCTCATCGCAACTTGTTGCCTCATCGCAACCTGTTGTCTCATCGCAACTTGTTGTCTCATCGCAACTTGTTGCCTCATCGCAACAGTGCAAGCCTTTGGTGAGAACGTGAACCTTAACCTTAAGAAGCTCCATATCGACAAATCCCTTTTCATCCAACGCTTTGAGGGCACGCCCTACAGTGCTGCGGTGAACTGGCTTTTCTGCGGTAGATAAATCCTTGGCAATCCTTGAGGGTGATACTTCCATTCCGGTGCTGTATGGGTCGAGAGTGCGAAGGTAGTAGAGTACATCCCTCTGTGCTGGGGTTAATTCCCGGCAGGCTCTTAGCCATTCTTCATGTTTAAGCGGGTAGAACTTCCCCTGAATCTTTGTGTCTGTCATAATATGGATAAAACGAGTTTTGCCCTTACCCGCATATGCAAGTAGAGCTAGTTTGTTGTAAAAGTCGCTAAAATTTCACAAAACTGTCACCCTAGCACCATTAAGCCAGTGTGATTTTTGCTAAATTGTATTTTCTAGACAGATTTGATAGTATTCAATAACTTGAAAAAAAGCAAGTAGTGGCAATATGGATAAACATCAAGAAATATTAATTACAGCAATTAGGGAAAGTTGCTTAACAGCAAGAGAGATTTCTGTTAGGGCTGGTGTCCACGAGAGTACTATTAGTAAGTTTCTTGATGGCAAAAACGACCTAAAAGCTGGTAATTACTTCAAAATCCTTCATGCCCTGCCAGAAAATTGTAGAATTCCAGCACTAGCGAGAATAGGAGTAGTTGAGTTAACGCCTATTCAACTAATTGAATCTGCCACACCGAAAGAAAAGGCTGAAATACTACAAGCGATTGCCGCTTGGGTATTACAACCAGGGGCCATATCTGGAAAAAATACGGATACTATAGACCTGCAAGTAGCAGTATGATAGCCTGAGAAATTTTTGATATACACTTAGGCGCTTATTGTGGTAAATAAGGGTGAGGATGATTTTTTAGAAAAATTAATGGAAAACTGCGATCACTTGGATGCCGAGGGAAAAGCTAAGTTAATTAAGCATCTGCTGGGTGAACCTGGGTTACAAGTGGTAATAGGGAGTAATCAAGTTCATGCTACGAATGTATACCAAGTTAATTTAAATAGTCCCGATCAGATATCAACGATATTGGATGCGATCGCCAAAAAAATTTCTTCCCAGAATTCCTCAGAAGATAAGACAGAGGGAGCGGGTTAATTTTTAGAGGAGGAGTGGGGCTAACAAGCTTATGCCTTTAGTTCGTTTTTTGGCATGGTAGCGATGAGATACTCTTAAAGGGAAAATGTGATACCGAACAGCCTGCACAACGGCCGCGCTCAGTTACCAGCGGAGCATCCTGCTGCCGCCCGGTGAAATGCAAGACAAAGAACAGTTACAAGTGCGGTTGAAGGATGCGTTTCGAGGATTTGATACACCAGCAGGTAAGATGCGGGTAAAAATGCTTCGTTATGATGCAGCTTCTGAGGGTAGTGGGATATTTTTTCACCGTAGGCGATCGCTTGGCAATATAGCTATAGCCATGAAGATTAGGACGTAGACTAACAGGTCTGCGTTAATCTCCTCCGTGGCTTGGACAAATTTGGCATTGCCGTAGCCTCGGTCATAAGCGGCAAGTGGTCTTTTTCCTAACTCACGGGTTACAAGTTTTAGTTGGAATGCGGCTAAAATTAGTGGGCGTTTCAAAGCTGGTTATCCGTTCATGTTTTAACGGCAATGCCCAACTCCCATTCGCTAATGTACTGTAACGAAAGTCCGATGCCTATGCTCCCCCCTCTATCCCCATGAAAAGTTCTTTCTTTTAGTGTCTTTGCTTCTGTCCGTGCCCAAAAGCTATGATCTCCTGCCAGAAATGGCTGTTCATCCGTCCCTACCTCCTGTACCAGCAGCTTCATCAGCAACATTATCGGTGGACGACTATCATGCAGTGCTGCATAAATGCTTGACCATTGCCGTCGAAATACTGGGCTTTGTGACAAGCTTACAAATGATGGAATAGAAGGACTTGTCAATACTGCATTCATCAATTCAAATACTGGATCTTTGGCCTTCCCTAAACAATCATAGACAGCTTGGCGGAATTTTTCTAGTTGTGTCAGGATCATCGCGTCAATGATTTATCGATTACTTTCATTGACTTTACGGCAGTCAGTGTTACTGCTGACTGCTTTTCTCTAGCCTTTTAGTCCAAAGTCCAGTCTGTTTTGATAGCAATCCTTGTTAGAGAAATTAGAAAAATGATATAACATTATCTCAAAATTATTCGCCAAAACTGATATAACGTTATCTCATGACTGGGAGTCGGAAATATAGTAATCAAGAAAGAGAAAAAATTATGCCTGCCAATTTGACCCTTTCGATTGAGACAAACGCTGGAGGAGTGGCAAAAAGTACTATTTCATACAATCTTGCGTATGAGTTGGGTGTTCGTGGCTATTCAGTGGCACTATTAGACATCGATCCTAACGAATCATTGACATTATTTTGCGGATTAGGAGAATTTAAAACACAGGGAACAATGGCTAATGTTTACCATCCAGACTTCAATGGGAACTGGCCTTTAGTTACAGCTTGGCAAGGTAAGATTGACAAAATTCAAGTTTGTAAAGGCGGAAAAGAATTACACGAAACAATTCGGGAAGTTTCAAAGGATCTGCGTGGAGCTTATACTCTTGCAGATCGGTTGAGTGATTACCCCTTATCTCATGATTTTATAATTATCGATTGTCCTGCAACATTGGAGCCTTTACCACTGACTGCTCTTGCAGCTTCTAGCCACGTATTAATTCCCATTCAACCTGAATACAAGGCTTCTCAAAGTGCTGCGGCGATGATTGAGTGGTACTATTTCAACTGCAAGCGGCTGAGATTGAAACCGACTCCGAAAATATTAGGTATAGTTCCTACTCGTTGGAAAAGTGATTGGGGAGCGCATAGAAGTATTGTTGAGGAACTTCCCCTAGTCTGTAAAAATTTGGGAATTCAGTATTTTAGCCCAATTCGAGAATCAGCGGATATTCTTAATGCTTCTGGTAGAGGGCTACCTCTGGGAATTTATAGACCAGGCAAAGAGGCAAGAGGAGATTTTATGCCAATTGTTGATGCACTAGTTCAAGAACTTAAGCTAATAAGAGGTTAATCGATGACAAAATTAAACAAACCGAGTGTACTTGGAATGTTTGCTTCTGCTGCTGATTCACAACAGATATTTGAGCTTGAAGAACGAGTAGAAGATTTACAGGCAGAGATTACAAGATTAAAAGATGAAGAAGCACAGGGAAAGCTTGCTGAAGAAGAACGTACACTCCTCAATCAAACTATTGAAGACCTACGAGAACATTTGAAAGCATCTGGAATTTTTAAAATTCACTATAGTGAAGTAAGACCCAATCCAAAACAAGCAAGGCAAACATTTACTTCGGATAGTATTCGGAGTATGGCTGTTTCCATTAGAGAGTCAGGGCAACAACAGCCGATTATTTTACTACCGGGAAATCTCATTTTTGATGGAGAACGGAGATGGAGATCCGTTGCAGAAGAGTTACAGCCAGAAATTGAAACACTTGATGCAGTGATGCTTCTAAAAGAACTTTCTGAAGAGGAATTACATGCACGCACTTTATTAACTAGTCTTCACCGAGAAGGCTTGAATGAGCTAGATTTAGCCGAAGGTTTGATTCAACAGGCTAAGTTAGCTTTGGAATTTGAACAGGAAGAAGTAGTTAGAGCACTTAGGAGAGCAATAGCTAGATTAAACGCAAAAAAACTTTTGCCCCAATTAACTGAATTGGTTATTTTAACTAGAAAAGAGCAGTCAGAAGGCATTAAAGCATTTAATTTAGACGAAATAGAACAAAGTATTCTTCTGTTATTACTACGTTTTCAACAAAATCCAGCATCAGTAGATGCAAATATCTTTCCTTGCTTACGGCTTTCAGAAGACTTAAAAATTGCGATTAGACAATCAGGACTTGGTGCAAACCATGCCCGGTCACTCCAAAAACTAAATTCTAAAAATTTAAAAGTTGAAGAAACTAAAGCTCTTAAAATCCGACAAGATGCTACATCACAAGTTTTGCAAGAAAGGTTAACAGTCGCTCAAACTCGTTTTCTAGTTGCCCAAACTATTGGTGAACATGCTCCTGAAACAAAACCTAAACCAAGTCACCAAATCAGTTCTCTAATTCGAGATGTCTCAGCAACTAAGGTCGAAGATATCCAGCAAGAGCAACTGAGAGATTTATTGGCTGTATTAGAAGCTAAGGCAAAAGAGATTCGGAAAAAGTTGGACTAATACTATTTCGTCCGACTTAGTTTACTGAACCGGAGATGTCCATGTAATCTATGAGTGCCTATCTATAACTACTCAAATGGCTTTCGCCTAAATCCCGCAGAGTCAAACCAGAATTATCAGCCGAACGGTTTCAGCATGTGAGATTTCTAGACTCAAGGGAGCTAACGAATTCTCCAAATCTGACCGTAGACATTCTAAGGCAACGTACTCTTGTGCCGAGATAATATCTTTTGCAGTTGAGTTTATCGCTCCTCTGAGATTCCTAGCTCTAAAAAAGCTAGAGGACGAAATGCGCTTAGGCATTCGTAAATTTGCTTAGGGAATGCGTTAACAGCCTCAGCAATTTCTGTAATTGTGGGCTTTCACCCCAAGCTTTGAAAAAGTTTTATGTGTGATTTTTTGATTGGTATCAATCTTTTGGTCAGATCATGAGGTAAGCGAATTGTGCGCGATTGTCCTGCAACTGCTCTTGTAACTGGTTGCGGAATCCACCAGATGCACAGGTAGAGAAGTTATATCCCCGATTGGGATCAAACTTCTCCACAGCATGAAAGCGAACCTATTGCTCCCTCTTCAATCAGATCCAGAAATTCCAGGTTACTCCAGCGACATTTTTTAGCTACCGCAACCGCCAACCTCCGGTTAGTGGTAATCATTAAATGTTTAGCCAGTTGACCAAGCTTTTGAATTTGGGTTAACTGTGCTTCTGTTTTATTTACCTCGGCAGCTAGTTCAGCCCTAGTTGGGGAACGCTCTAGTCGTTGCACTTGAGAATTGTTTTGCTTATCAAGTTTTGCATTGACCTTACAAGTCTTGTGTAGACAATCTCTTACTCGGCAATAGCCTCGGAAAGCGACCAATTTCTCGTAGATAAATTCCATCTGTATCAGAGCTAGGGCTAGACATCTTGCGGGAAGCTAATTTAATAACAAAGACATTGACAGTAGAGTATAAATCAAACAGTCAACCATTTTAGAGGGTGTAGGGAACCAACGTTTTGAAACGCGGGATTGAAGCAAGGACGCTTTGTATTTCGCGTTATGCGTCTCGAAATAAATATTTTTTTAAGTGGGCTTAGATCCACAACTAAAGTTTTTTATTCCTTCTTCTCTATTTTTTTGTAAGTTAATTTCTACTGCGTTGATAGAAAAGATTTTACAAATTGCTGGTGGGGGCTATATGGGGGCTATATATACCCCAAAGATAGATTAGAACTTCTATGAAAATTTGACACCTATATAGGTGCTATATGGGTTCTATATGGGGTATAAAGTGTCATCCAACCAAATGTACCCCACTTAGCCCCCAAGGGGTTATGATAAGCTCTTGAGGTTAGAGAAGGAAGGGGCAGAGTTCTGGGGAAAGACTCATAGCAAGTTATTCTTCTCTCCCCTGCTTTCCTGCTCCCCTAGATAATCTGAACAGATAACTTTCACAAATCAAAACGTATTGACTTGATCCCTATGTCAAACATTCACACGTTACAAAAAATTTTTCCTGCTGGCTTTGATAACGGTTATGGAAGCCTAAAACTTTTAGTCGATGGCTTTGAAGTAGTTCGTGTCCCCAGCTATATTTCCACAGCCGAGATGGAAGATGTACCCGGACGAATACTTTTTAACGGTACTGCTTACACAGTTGGAGAATCAGCTTTCCGCACAGGTTATCATTTTGACCGCAACACGGATAACAATGAAAACAAAGTCAATAATGCGTTGCTGACATTATTCGGTGCGTTGGCACATCTGCCACACCGTAAGGCTTGGCACTTAAAATTAGTTGTCAGCTTACATGATGTTGGCCTGGCTGATGAATTGCAAAAAGTACTAAATGGAGAATATCAGCCGATACTTGCTGGTAAACAATCAGAAGTGAAAGTAGAAGTGCTGAAAGTTGTGCTAGAGGGGATGGGTGCATTGTTTGGGCATCAACTACCGAAAAAATTAACCATTTTAGACTTTGGCAATGGTACGACTTTGTATTCTCGTTACAACCAGGGTAAACGAGAAGTTCACACCGCCTATCCCATCGGTGTAGAAGTTCTCATCGATGATATTTCTCAAAAAATGAAACATCTAAATGGGGGAAAAATCGGGGATGCCTCCAAAATCCGATTTTGTCTGGAAATGGGACATACCAAGTACAGCCGTGACATCGATATTAAAGATATATATAGTGCTTGTTTGAAAGATTGGTATGAAAAATACTTGAAGAAAGTGGTGAATTTGACACTTGATGCCAAGCACCAAGGGGATGAAATTTGGGCGATAGGTGGAGGGTGTCTGTTACCAGGATTTAAGAAGCTTTTAGAAAAGAACGGTTTCAAAATTTTGGACAATCCAGTGGAAGCTAATGTTTTTGGGCTTCTAGAAATGGCAAAAACCATTATGAGCAAGAATCCAATAACCACATCTGGGAAGCTATAACAATGACAGAAAAACTTGACTTGACACCGGAAAAAGTTCGGATCAAAGATAGCTACCGGGAGCGGATATTTGCAGAATCACAGCAATTAGGTAAAAGTTACCTGGAGACGCTTTACTTTATCATTGATTGTTATTTTGCTTTCAGAAAGGGTACATTCCCTACCCAACAAGTAGCTTTCACCCCGATTAATACTGAGTCAAACCAACTTATTCAGCCGACTAAAGAGCTATCTACAGACTCTAAACCAGAGGATTCTGATGACCAAACCTTCAGTCTTGATTTTGATTTGTAAGGGAAATATAGGGCTCCCGTGAGGTTGATCAGCTCGTGCTGTAGTCTTAGAGTCAGCGCCCAAGGATGTCACCAGTCGAAGTTAGAGAGCTTTTCACCAAGACATTTTTGTTGTGATAAAAATTACCACGTTGTTCTAATGTAAACCCACCCAGCAATAATCCCAACCATACTTCTACCATCGGCATTTTAAAATCCGACACAAGCTGAATTTCAAAAATTACATTCGACTCACCCAAATAACTCCCGATGCTGATAAGCAAATCGAGAAACATCCTGACTAGCTAC
Organism: Nostoc sp.; assembly: GCF_036917135.1. GTDB lineage: Bacteria > Cyanobacteriota > Cyanobacteriia > Cyanobacteriales > Nostocaceae > Nostoc. The sequence continues at coordinate 30,954 of NZ_JBALEA010000031.1, forward strand.
AGGTTTAGCATAAATAGCCTGATTGCGAATTGCCTGCATCTGTTCTGACTCTCGCTCCATAGCTGGTGTAAATTCTTGTCGCTGTTTCAGCAAATCCTCAAACTCAATTTCCCCTGGTCTACCTTGATAAAAAGCCTCTTCAGCACAACGACGGACTGCATTACCAATTTCTGCCGGACTGCAAATGCGATATTCAGCCAACAGTCTACGCCATTGCTCATCGCTCCAAGGTGAGTTATTGTCTCGAAACGCTGGAAAATACTTAGCTAGATGTAGATTGAAAACTTCATATCTTGCCCCTTCATGGGGTAAGTCCACAAAAAAGATATCATCAAAACGGCGAACTAATTCCGCAGGTAGCATTGACAAGCGATTGACAGTAGCAATGGTATAAACTGGCTCTTGATGCTCTTGCATCCAAGTCAACAAAGCAGCAGATAGCCGCCGTGCCACACCTCCATCTGTATTGGAGTCCCAGCCAGCAAAGCCTTTATCAAAGTCGTCCCAGTAGAGTACGCAGGGAGAAAGGGAAGTCACCAAAGCAATAAACTCCTTTAATGCTCTGTCGGGATGACGATCGCCCAGTAGTACACCCCAATTAGCAGCTAACAATGGCAATCCCATTTTCTTAGCTGCTAACTTGGCAGAGAGACTTTTACCAGTACCCGGTGGCCCCCATAAGAGCATCCCAGTGGGAAACTTTAATCCATATTGCTTTGCTTTAGGTTGAAGTAGACAGGTAATAGTTTCCAACCTTTTCTCCAATAAATCTAATCCCCCGGCTGAAGGTACATCCGGTTGAGCAATGTACTCTAAACCCCGACCCCGCAGTTTACTAACTTTATGCTCTAGGACTAATTGGGCGATTTCCTCAAGCTGCTCTGCAAAACCTAAACATTGCTGTAGTAGCATATTGATCTCGCCTATGGGTAAACCCTGACAGGCACGAAAGAGCAATTGCAGCGCTGATGTTTTTTCTGTTGTCTTTAACCAAGAATTGCGATCGGTTACGGCGCGGCGTAGGCGATAGCGAAGCGCTGCTGCTTTCAGCAGATCGCACTCAGCAAACTGCTGAAGCCGGGGATGACTACGCCCAACCCAGGTATCACAAAACTGCTCCACAACTATCTGCACCTGCTGTTGATCTGGAAGTGGATTTGATAGCACAGGAATAAAAGGCTGTAATTCTAGAGATAGTTGAACGTAAGTTTCTAATAACACCCAGTAATGATGTTGTTGACTCCAGAGAGCTTGATGACAGGCATTTAGTAATTGATAGCTAAATTTTTGACTTATTTTGCTACCATCACCCTCATTTAGAACTCCCTCTAGTAAATAAATGCCTGGTTGATATTCCTCCAGAAGATACTGAATAATATCTCCGTCTTTACCCCTGTCAGTTGGCTGTAAGATGTACTGACCTTGATGCTTAATTAATTGCTGTAGTCCACAGTAACCAGGATTCCAAACAAAGACTGACAAAGAACGCTCTTGACCCCAATGGTAAAACTGCTGCAATATCTGGATTATGTCAGGCGTATGATACTCCACAGCCACAATTGGAGTATTTTGGTTAGCTAGAGCAGGCCAGTCTGTTATCAATTTCATAAACCTTACTTTAACAACTTACTTTCCCCTTGTAGAGCAAATTTATTACTGGTGCTTTAGCCACATGGATAGTTATCACTCACGGGTTGGCTATATTTCTGACGTGAAAAAGAGCGATGGCTACGCCCGCCGCAGGCATCGCCTCCATCACAGCGTTAATTTCGGAAACTGCTCCTAGTCCGCTTCTTTATCTCTTAAAAGCATAAATTTATCGTCGCAGCAAAGACAGGTTTGAAATCGCAAAAAAATTGAAATGAAATGGATGTGAAAGCCGCGATTGCGGCAAGGAGGTGAAAAATTCACTTTATTAAAGGAAGCTGTAAAATGGCTTACGCAAAACGCTCCGAAGGAATCGCTAAAGCTAGAACCAATAACAACAATCGCAACGTAGCTAATGCCAAAACATCTGCCAAAACCAATGGCACATCCGCTACAACTAAATCAAAGGTAGCGAATGCTTCACCGCAAGAAGAGGCATTAGCATTGTTGAAGGAATTGCGGAACCTAATCTTCAAGGAATACGGCGTTAAATTACAACTACGGGATTCGCGTGTTTCCACAAAAATCGGTCATGCAGCGCGTGAAAAACTCGGACTTGATATTGCAGCCCAAGTCAAAAAGAAAGGTGGTAACAAAAAGTTTGATTGGCAGAAATGGAATACCAAATTATTTACTAAATTATTTGGACAACCAGATGCACTCAAATATGCACCAGAAGTAGTGGCAATTTTCATGAGTATGCTGTATGACACTATCAGCACTGACCCAGAGCAAGCAATAGCAGATTTAGTTGAATTCAACCGCGCATCTCTGGAACGTCGTAATTCTTTCCAAGAACAAGAAGAGGAAGAACTTGACGATTTAGATGATGAACTAGACGAAGACGTGGATGAAGATGAGGAGGATATCGAAGATGAACTAGACGAAGATTTAGATGAAGATGACGAATTAGATGAAGAAGATGAAGACGAGTAAATAATTCCGAATTATTCTCAGTAATTGACAGAATAATAACCCAAAACAACCCTGTATTGCCTCAAACAATACAGGTTATTTTTTTGCCGAATAAAGAATTAAAATTGGAGCGAATTGCATCTTTCGATGCTGTTTATATGAGAAAAATACTAAATATCAAGGAGTAATTCTCATGGTTAACGCTAACGTTCGCAAAACTGCTAAAGCATCACGCAAAATTGAAAGGCATATTCCTGCTTTAGAACGAGTAATGACTTATCAGGAAAAAGTACACCTGATGGTAATTGAAGTATTGCGGGAAGAATCAGGAAGAGAATTAGCAGCAGCAGCGAGATTTAACGAACAAGAGTTTGATTGGGACAAACACAATTCCCAATTCCGTAAGGACTATGTAAATACACCATTAAAAGAACTGGTGAATTATGCCCGCAAACTTTACGGCTTGAATAATCTTGATGAAATTCGAGATAGACGTGCTTCTCATAAAGCTGCTCGGTCTAAACGCATGGACGGACTCAATGGTTTAAGTAGCAACTCTGATGACTTGATAAATGACGATTTTGAACAAGATGAAGATGACGAAGATATAGAAATTGACGATTAATTACAATGCCCTGAATTATCTAATTCGGGGCATTTTTATTTCCCGCCCACCCGCAGACAAAAAACAGAATTGAAGGCAGCGATTGCTGCTGAATTCAAGAGATTTAAAAGTGAACTCTAACTCAGAAGGCATCTGTCGATGCTGTCTAGGTGAGATGTATTAATTCGTTAATCAAAGGATAATCAAATGACTCGTAATCAGCAACAAACAAAAGCGTTGGATCAAGTAATAGGATATCAGGATAAAGTGCGATTAATGGTACTAGAAGTTTTACGTGAGGAATCAGGCAGAGAACTTGCTGCTCAAGCACGTTTTAATCAGCAAGAGTTTGATTGGAACGAACATAACATTCAGTTTCGCCAGGATTATAGCGAAACTCCCATCAATGAACTACTAGCATACGCCAAACGTCTGTATGGACTGAAAGATTTGGATGCAGTACGGGAGCGGCGCAAAGCTCATAAACAACAACGTACAGCTAGATGGGCTGAAGCTTCATAATTACCTGCTGGTTCTCACAGTAGCCCCACTAAAATGTGGGGTAACTTTTTTGCCCGCCCACCCTTAACCGTAAAAGCTTTATTTGACCAAAGATGCAGCTTCGCACCCCACTCCACCAAATGTTGTAATTGTCCGACTGGAAAGTTTACTAGTCATTAACTCATAAATCTGCTGGTTTGAAAGTTGAGTTGGCTTGACTTCGACTGTGGGTGCAGTATCTCCCCTGTTGACTTGAATAATGGAATTAGCCCAATAAAACTGCTGTTGGTCAGGTTGGGAATAAACAGGATAACAGCCTTTCGAGGCGATCGCTAATTTATGCTCTACGCTAGAAACTGATGGCAGAGAAATACCAGCACGAACTAATTTTGCCTCTCCTACTGGCCCCCACAAACGCAATTGTTGATTGACACAACGTTTTCCATCTTTTAGCGGGGCAATGATGTTGCCACAAACTTTAACATCCACATCATACATCGGTGGATAATTAGGCACAGTTTGAGCTTGAGCTTGAGTCGTATTCCTCTCATCCTTGCCACTGACATTTACAGTAGTAGGGGTACAAGCTGTAACTATACCTCCTATTACCAGCAGCCAAAGCCAGTTAACTTTGCGGGTAAACATCTGCTGAATCCTCTTCTACGATTGAGAAATTGACAACTAATTTTTTAACTTAGATACAAACTTGCGCTGATTGCTAGGTGATGTCCATAACGTGCAGAACCCGGATGAGGCTTTTCTGCTACTTGCTCCAATTTCCAGTGTTACCCCCAAACGCTTGACATCTTTAGCACAAGTAAGTTGACCGTTTTGGTCACGACTCAGCAAATCTTGATTCCATTGCATTAGGTTGTGAGCAAACTTACCTTCATTACTGGTTGCCCATTCCAAAGCATTGGCTTGGGCTTGTGTGAGTTGGCGTGGCCCAGCAGGATCTAGATGACTAGATTGATACCAGGATATTCCACCTACACTTACCAGTCCGCCTACTCCAGCTGCAATTAATAGCAGTATTCCCGCAGCAATTAAAGAGGGAACTGAATGAATAGCACGCTCAAATTCAGTACGCCTAATTAATCCCGTCACAGCCTGAGCGATCGCTTTTTGCTGACCTTTTACTGCTGCCTTTTCATATGTCTGGAGATGGTCATAAAGCTGCGTTTGCCACAGGTCAAACATTGCTTCCATTTCTTTGGGATTGTCTTCCAATAGCACTTGTAGCCTGCCAGTAGCAATCATCATCAGAAATGCTGGGTCATCAGGGTCTAGTCCGGTTTGGACTACAATTTCCCAAACCCTAGCTTTAAATGAATCATCTTTACCTCGAATGGCTAAATCTAGTAAAGTTGGGTAAGGAATTTGGCTCAGTCCTTTGCCTCTAGCAGCTACTGAATCCAAAAACTCATCGTCTAAATCAAGTTCTTCAGTGTGAGAATTACTCATATCTGTATTTGCTTTTAGCTAATTTGCGCCCTCGTACCATACGCTCATTTGGTAATTTGATTTGATGGTGGGAGATGTCACTGAAACAGTGCTGAGTGCTGAGTAACGAGTGTTGAGTAAAAAAGTAAAATTAATTGCACGGGCTAAACGCCCCGCTATCCATGAACAGCACTCCTGAATTAGATTACTTCTTGGTAGTAACTTTGCCGTTAACATTAGCATCATCAACTTTTTCTATGGGGGAAGTAATTGAAGCTGCCGGAGGGTTCCAAATTTTAGCTTTCTCAATTTCCTCAGAAGTTCTTTTGAGAAAATTGTGTAATCGCTGCTTACCCAATACACCTAACTCTCCATAATCTCTAGCCGCAGAAAAATTTATCTGATTTGCATCAAGGATATCCCGCTCTCGATAGCTGAATTTGGGAAAATTGATGACAGCTACTTTATAAGCTTTGATTAATTCCTGTAAATTCTTACGTCCATCTACATGTTTCCAGTCATCGCATAAACCATAATTGCGTACAAATATGTGCTTAATCTTGTTCTCAAAGCGTTCGAGAGATTGCATAAATAATTGAACGCTGTCATATCCACCACTACAAACAAACCACTTATATATTTTGACCTTATTTTTCCCAGTAAGTTCTAGGATTTGATTCCGCTCAATCCAATCAGTGACTGCTGGGTATACTTGAGCAGGTAAATTGACAATGACAGAAGTTGTTAGTGCTAAATTAAAAATTTCATCAGCATCGTAAGCTTTACGTTCTGATTCACTAAAAACTGCTGTTTTATGATTATCTGGGTAAAATGCGCCCACATCTGGATTACTTTGATCTGCTTCTACCAACTCATAAGATAGTTGATTGTCAATGCAGTATTGCACCATAACGCGTGCAAACAAAGACTTGCCAACTCCACCTTTTTCACCATCCATGAAATGAATTGCTGCCATCTGAAATCTCCTTTGTAATTTTACTAAATGTGCATTAATGAATACTTAAATATTCTCAAACATATTGTCTGTGTCATCATAGAAAGACCCCTCACCAGGAATGAAGGAATCAGAATCTATTTTGTGTTTTGGCTGGTTGTCACTATTACTACTGCCATTGCCTTTAGTTTTACCTTTAGCGCTAGCATTACTATTATTCTGATCATCAATACCACCGCTATTACCAATTTCTAGCCCGAACATAGTAGCAAGCGTTTGAGGATTGGTCATAGTGCTGAGAGGTACAGGCAAAACATCACTTGATTTATGCGGTAATCCTAGTTCCATTCGCAAATAAGCCAAATGTTGCTCCAGGGCATGACAACAAATTAACCCTACCTGACGCACCTCTTTATCACTAATTTGTACATCCGCATTTGCTTGAGCTTGATATGCTAAAGGCAACCAACACATTCGTAATGCCTGTAACACGATCTCTTTTCTAGTACTAACTCCATTTCCTTTTTGCAAATATATAATTAGCTTTGCATCAACAGTATTTGAGTAAGCACGAAGCCGAAGAGTCAAATTTTTATATTGTCTTTGTCTGTTAGTATCAGTTCCTTCAGATAGCCTGCGACTACCGCTACTATTGGGCTGTCTATTATTGTCATTATTTTTGGATTGTTTTTTATTTGTAGTCATGCTACCTTCTCCATTTGCGCTCTAAACCGCATAAACAAACCAAACGCATCAATCAACCTAAACGACAAAGCTTCCTGCTCTCGGAAAGTACGGCAATAATCATTACTTTTATCCTTGAATACTTCTTGTACCTGTTGCTGTAAGTCAGCACCCCAATAAGTTGAAATTTCTTGAAAACAATCTTGTAACTCTTGCTCTAAGTACAATGCTGCGCCACCACTCAAAATCACCTCGTTCACCGCAGGTAAAGTTGATTCCAGCCAATCGTAAAGCCTAGACCAATACTCAGCTTTAGCAGTAGCAATGGCATTAACAATCATCTGCAATTCATAATCAAGATTTTTAGGTTCTCTGCTTTTGACTAGAGTGCGAATTGCTTGGTTATCAGCCGTGATATCTGAACCGGCTGCATAGAGGCAGAGGTCAAAGCAGTGGCATCCTGTCCAGATGTGCGCTCAATCACTCGCTTTACCATTTGGTGAAAGCCCAGCCCATTGGTGTAACCCGCCGTCATCTTACCCCGTTCAAATAATAGAAGACTGGTATTGCGATGCCCGAACATTAGCACTGCGATGGTTTGGGCATTGAACCATTCTTTACCATTCTGGCGTTGGCGAATCATTGCCAATCCCGCACCTTCGGGTAAGCACTCGAATTTCTCCAGTTTCACTCGCAATCTTTGACCCCGAAACCTAAAATCCTTGAGTGCAGATTGTAACTGTTGCTCAAATGCTTGGCGATTTTGATATTCACCATAGGGCAGTAGTGAGGTCAGTGATAGTGAAAACCTGTTAGGCAATTTGTTGTGTTGAGCGATCGCACCAATAACCGCTAAGGCTTTGTGAATTGAGGTTTCGTACTTGAGCTTATCGAGTCTGGCAGATGCTGAAAACTGCCGTGCCAGGAATCCAACTACCGTACATTGTGTATCACCATTTGCAGGACTTGACACCCAGGCTTCATCTGCTGGTTTAGGAGATTCTAGACCCTTGCGACTCGACATATAAGCGTCAATCGAACTTTGAGGCAACTTCAGCATCTCTGGTTCCATTGTCATCAAATGTGGTTTGCCTTCAGTTGCTAGTTCGTAAACAATCTTGGTCAAGGAAGCACCAGGGTCAAAACTGACTATCAAGTTTGACATTGACTGTGGTTGTGATTATCCATAAAAGCTGCTTTTAACTTAAATGCAAATATTGGCTGTGAACATCACTCTACTGACCATTTTATTGAAGGCAAATTTTATCCAGTTGGTTATTCTTTTTTCGCTGCTGTTAATTAAGTCGTTACTTTTCTGCTAAGAAATTCGATTTAGAAAAGTGTGCCATAACAGATCCATGCCAGATCCACGAACGAGCCATTGCAGATCCATTACAGTGACAATATTGATCCAATACAGATCCATTTGTCTGACATACGTATTGTAAGTATAATTTTTATTTGCAACAATGCTTAACAATTGACAAAGATTATGCCATGAGAGATCCAATACAAATCCATCAGCGATCCATTACATATTCATCTAACAGTTGATTCGAGTAGCCCAAAAAAACCTTTGGTGAGTAGCAAGCTATGTTGCTGTCCGGACATTTTTTCTCTTGAGAAAAAACGCACCCCCCAGGTGCGGCAACAAACTTGCCCTCCTTTCACGGTTCCCCTACCTCAGTAGGTCAACCACCGTGACAGAGGGGAAGACGATACGAAAATTCTCTGTAAAAGTTTAGCCTAGAAAATTTCTGCAAGGTTTGGGCGGATTAGCTTTTTAATTGCGGGATGTGCTACGCCTTGCCGTAGGCGATCGCTTTCGCTATATCGAGATGCCCCTAGCGCTATCTTGACTTCCTTAGTACTCAACCAAAGCTATTGCAGCGTATTCCATTATCTTGCGTCGCATCTTGGCATCGAACCAGAATCGGAAGTAACCGCTTGGTCAATGACAAATGATAGTGCAGTCGTCAAACTTAAAACAGCTAATGACTAATGCATCAATAATGCGACAAAAACGCTCACACAGGATAGACATTAGACTGACTTTGGCAGAATACGAGAAAGCACAGCTAATGGCAGATGAAAATAATCTCACTATGAGTGAGTTGTTTCGTGCCAAGACTCTGAAAAATAGATTGCCCAGGCGTGTCACCAAAGTTGCAGGCCAAACTTACTGGGAGTTGGGGAAAATAGGTAACAATCTCAACCAAATAGCTAAAGCAATCAATACTTCAGTACTCATGGGAGAACCTGTAGTCGTAGATAGAGCATTGTTGTCACAGGTAAGAGATTTGGTGAAACAGGTACGGCGAGAGATTGCTGAAATTGATTTAATCACTGATTTACAAGATGAAGGATGATTGGCAAGCACATCAAAGGTAAAAGTTTTCGGGGACTGCTAAACTACCTCTTTGGCAAAGATGGAGCAAGACAAATCGGTGGGAATATGGAAGGAACAAACCCACGCGAACTAGCAGCTGAATTTGGTATATCTCGAAGATTAAACCCGAAGGTGAGCAGGGCTGTTTATCACGCTTCTCTCAGTTTGGCCCATAAAGAGAGTTTAGATGATGATACTTGGGATGAAATCGCCCATAAGTATCTGCAAGCAATGGGTTTTGATATGAACCAATATGTCGTAGTGCGGCATACTGACCGGACTCATGAACACATACATATTGCTGCCAGTCGCATTCAATTAGATGGGACTACAGTTTCTGATAGCTGGGACGATCGCAGAAGTGAAACGGTAATTCGTAAGTTGGAGCACGAATACAATTTACAATCGGTGCAACCAAGTTGGGAAAAAGATAAGCATAGTCCAACTACTGGCGAACGTAGGCACATTGCCAGAACTGGAGAGGAAAGCGTTAGGGTCAAACTTCAGCGATCGCTCGACCAAGCAACACACGACCATCCCACTATGCCAGAGTTAATAGAGCAAACGCAACAACAAGGTATTAATGTCCGTGTTGGTTATACTCGCACAGGCATTGTCAAAGGCATTAGTTATCAACTTGATGGTGTGGCTTTTAGTGGTACGCATCTGGGTAAAGCATACACCTTTCCTGGTTTACAAAAGCATCGAGGTGTAAACTACAGTCCCAAGCGGGATGACAAACGCATCCAGAAACTCATGGAACAAGCTGTTGAAAATCCTATACCAGCAGTACCTCCAAAACAGGATGACAAACGTATCCAGAAACTCATGGAGCAAACTGTTGAAAATCCTATACCAGCAGTTACTCAAACAAACTCCTTGCCTATACCAGAACCAACAAACTGGGAGCAAATACGCCTAAAGTTAAGCCAGCAGTACAATTTACCCAATTCTCTGCTCACAGAACTGTATGAAAAGGGTTGGCTCTATGCAAGTCAAACAGGTCAAGCAATATTTGTGGAACGCACACTCGATGATCTTCCAACTCTTGCCAAGCAGCTAGAACCAACAGGTAACTTCAGCGCTATTCCCCTGAACTCTGAAGCTACGAAAAATGGTAGTTTTTGGATTGCTACAGATGCCACACTAGAAAGAGCAGTGCTACTAAGTGACCCGATTGAAGTTCTCTCTGTCATTGCCTTAGAATCAACTGTTGACAAAGAAAAGCGCAAACCTACATTGTATTGGAGTGTAGGCGATAGCCAGCAAATACCTCTAGAATTTTTGCGAGCGATCGATGCAGTAGTCATCGCTTTTAAAGATAATGAGAAAGTTGAGGACTTGATAGCTGAGATACTGGCTGAACTACCCCAAGCCAAACAAGTTTCTCCCGGTGAAGCTGGTTGGAATGGGATGCTAACTAACAATCACTTGCAACCCAACCAAAGGCGAATCCCAGAGCTTCAAGGTTGGGAACTTTGATATCAGTTATCATTAAAAGAAACACCATCCCATCGACTAAGGAACAGCCAGCACCCGCAGGTACTCTCCTACAAATCTTGGCACAGTTGTTGTGGCAATTGTTTCATCACACGGACAAAAGGAGCCACATCATCCAAACCCTGCGCCACAATCAGAGCGCCTTGAATGGCAATAGCAGCATCTTCCCCACGCTCATGAGCCAGCGTCTCATCTAATCCGGCTACCCTCAAAACAGTTGCTATTTCATCAATCCAGGTTCGTAATAGTGTTTGCACCTTGGTATGAAAGATATCTCGTGCTGACCCCATCAACAATATGGCACACATACAGGGTTGTTGTCCGCCTTCATATAGCTCGTTAATCTGCTCACACATCTTAGTCAACCGAGTGAGCCCATCCCCTCCACCGCGAAGTATCTGTAAAATGTGTTCCTCCAACCAACATTCCATAAAATCCAACACCGCCGTCACCATTTCATCCTTCCCACCGGGGAAGTGATGGTAAAGACTGGCTTTCCCCAAACCTGTCGCTTGTGAAATTTTCGATAAAGTCGCCCCATCGTAACCATACTGTCGAAACAGTTGTAGCAAGCAGGGAATATAAGTATCTTTTGCCATTTACAGAAATTGAAATCTCATCTCTTGACATTATACCGAACGATTGGTACAGTTATTTTGTACCGAACGCTTGGTACAAAATAACTGTACCAATTCCTTAATTTGCAGGGATGTCTATGCAGCATCTCGAATCGCAAGAGGTGTCAGTTGACAACGGGAGAAATCAACTTGCCGTGACTATCTCTGATTGCTGTCGTTCTTATTCCCGTTAGACCGCTAATTTTTAACCTAACAGTGCTTCTTTTTACAGAATATTGAGGATTAACCAATGATTAAGCTTTATGGTCACGAACTCTCTGGTAACAGCTATAAGGTCAAGCTCTTGCTATCACTATTGGGCATTGAACATGAATGGATTAAGGTCGATTTGCTGAAGGGGGAACACAAAGCCTCTGAATTTCAGTCGCTTAATCCCTTCGGTCAAGTTCCCGTATTAGTGGATGGCGACACAATTATAAAAGACGCACAGGCAATTTTGGTTTATTTGGCTCGTTTTTATGGTGGTGAACAATGGTTGCCACTGGATGCTGTCTCACTTAGTCAGGTTGTACGTTGGCTATCTACAACTGCGGGTGAAGTGCGTCAGGGGCCAGAATCGGCTCGTTTGTACTATCTGTTTAATGCCACCAGTATTGATATTGACAGAGCTAACCAAAAAGCAGAGTTTATTCTTACACAACTTAACCAACATTTGCGCGATCGCCAATGGTTAGAGTTCGAGCGGATAACTATTGCAGATATAGCAGTATTCCCCTATGTTGCCTTAGCACCAGATGGCAAAATTGTTCTTGACTCTTATCCTCATATTCTGGCATGGATTGAGCGAGTTAAGACCCTTCCCGGTTTTATAGGAATGCAAGGAATTGCAGCACCTGCCTTGGTATAGGCAAATAACACCCAGTTTAGATGGAGAAGGTAGAGAGTCAGAGGAATTTTTTCCCTTCTCTTCTCCTCTGTCTTTTCTCTATCTTCCCCTGTTTTTAGATATGTAAAAATAAAGAGTTATATGGCACGTAAATTTACGCAAATTGCTTTCACGCCTGCTGTCAAAGTTGCTCAAGAACAACGTGGCTCACGGCAGACCTATGCTCGATTTGAGCAAAATGGGCCTTCTAACGATACCATCACACCAGAAATTGAGGAATTTATCGCCCAAATGGATGGTTTTTATTTGGGAACCGTCGGTTCTAATGGTTATCCCTACATTCAATTTCGTGGTGGACAACCTGGGTTTTTGAAAGCTGTAGATGAAAAGACTTTAGGATTTGCTGACTTCAAAGGCAATGTTCAATATGTTACCGTTGGTAATCTTGACGAAAATGATAAAGCTTTTTTGTTTTTGATGGATTATCGCCATCGCCGACGGTTGAAAATTTGGGGGCGGGCTATGTATGTAGAAGATGATAGCGAACTAATTGAAAGCCTGAAACTTCCTAACTATGAAGCAGAAGTGGAACGAGTGATTCTGTTTCACATTGAAGCTTGGAATTGGAACTGTCCACAGCACATTCCTATTCGCTATTCTGAACAAGAAGTGGCGGCATTGCAAGCGAGAATAACTCAACTAGAGGAACTTATTGCTCATCAGCAGCAAATCTAATTTTTCTGAGTGACCCAAGCCAATCAAAGGTTTCAGGCGAAAATTTATGTAAGTAAAATGTGGAAAAGTTAGTTCTAGCGCAGCTAACGCCACTTAGAGAGGGATAAACTCTCTAGGCGTAACTGCCATGACCTTAAATCCCAGAGAAACAACGATTAAATTTCTTAGACAAATAGGCTTTACCACCGGAACCAAAATTTGGCTCAGGATTTCTTGGGACTTGCCCCCAGAAATGATACCTAAAGACTGGAATAACTACTGTCGCAATGGTCAATTTGTCTACTCCCACTACATTCTCTGCGGTAAAATCACCCAGCAAGGATTTCAACTCTACTGTTGCACTTATGGAGGTCGAGACAAACAGGGCAACACTTGCTGGCGATTGACACCTAAACGCTATGCTGATGGTTGGGCATTGGCATTTAAAATGTCATCTCTTGGTGCTACAGTCAGCTTTTACCCCAACCAACCAGACAAGGGAATCAGCAATCAGCACGTTAGTCAATGCCAATGTTTATTCTACGAAATTGATGATTTGGCATTGAGTAAGCAGCGACAAGCTGTAGATCGCTTAAAGGACGAAATCAACTTGGAACCCGCCGCCGTAGTTTATACAGGTGGGAAATCCCTGCACGTTTACTTTAAATGCAGCCATTTCTTGAATCCTGCTGAATGGCTGTATCTCAATCGCCAACTGACGATTATCCAAAACGCAGATCCAGCTATTTGCAACTTAGCTCGTTCCATGAGACTGCCAGGTATGCTTCGCAGACGGGTGGTGGATGGAATATTGAGTGCAACTATACCCATTACCCTAGAGCATTGGTCAAACTGTCAGTACAACCTGGAAGAACTAGAAACCGCATTTGATTCTACAGCCTTATTTCCCTACGAACTTTCTGAGCAACGTTGGCGCAAGTGGGTGCAGCTTCTCACAAAAGCGAAAAATGGAGAAGTTATCGACCCACAAACAGCGTTACTGCAACATTCTATTACTGCACCTCGCCCAACCTTGCATTGCCGACGAGGGACAGTAACACAGGCTACAACCAGAGATAATTGCTCATCTCTTAAACAACTACGCGCTAGCGGAGTGTCTGTTCCTTTGTCTATCTGTTTAACTTTGAGCGATCGCACTTTACTAACTTATGGCGAATCTGAGGGAAACAGAAACAATTCTGGCTACAAATTAGCTCGTAACCTACTAGGTACATCTAATTTACTCACTAGAAACCGAATCGCTTATCATCCCGAACCACGCCAACTATTTGACCGATATTGCGATCGCTGTAAACCTCCACTTGAACCAACTGAGGCGGATACAATTTGGCACAGTGCGAATAAAACAACAGCCTTTGCCAGTCGGGACTTTGGCTCTATCGCTATGAGCATACGTCAGTGGAAATTACGGCGCAAAGCAAAAAAACGGTACTAAAAAACCGGAAATGAGTTAAAGCGAGTTTTAAATAGATACTCTTTAGTAAATTCAAAGACCCAATAGCTTTTTACATACAGGGCTGTTTCATGGTCTAAAAGACTTGCAATGCTTAGGATGCAACTAAACCTTTCTAGGCATTATAGTTTAATTTACGGTTATTTAAAGATATAAATCTATCTCAAAAAGCTTGCTATATTCAGTATATCGGTTCTGACTATAGCGTTTCCTAGGCAACTGAGGTACACCCAAATCTTGTTTACCGAGGTTAGTAGCTTTGAAAACGTGCCTCACTAGGTTGGGAACCGTTATAACTCACCCAATAGCATAGATTATGACAAACAACCAGATCACAACACCCTTTAGTCAAGATGATGATAATCTTATGCAACAACTTCTCCAAGATTGGAGATTGTCAGAACCAATACTGATGGGACAATATACAAGAGTTAAGAGCAAACCTTTTGGTTTTTTTAATAATGTTAAAAATAAAGACGGTAAACTTTTATTATACCCGCAGCGATTAGGTAAAGTTAGTGTATATGTCCATCGGGATGATTTAGAGGAAGGAACTTATTATGAATTTAGATTTTGTTTATCATCCCTAAAAGAACGCCAAAATAAAAACAATCGGTTTTTGATTCAAACGGATATAATCCAGGAAATTATTGAAATTGATAATCCTCGTAAATGGCTTGAATATCTGTTTAACAATACGGGTAGTACACCCAAAGATGCTTTAGATTTGGCTAGAGCATTGAAAAAAATTGCTGGGGATTTATATACAGAGACAGAGCGTTTTATATTTGAAATTTTACAGAATGCAGATGACTTTCCAGGAGATTCAGGTATAGTAAAAACTCATTTTGTTATCTTACAAGAGCATTTACTTATTCTTCACGATGGGAAACATTTTAGTCAAAGAGAAGTTGAAGCAATTTCTAGTATTGGGGATAGTACTAAATCTAATGATTCCTCGAAAACTGGTTATAAAGGAATAGGTTTTAAATCTGTTTTTACAGATGCAGATTGCGTTTATGTATTTTCTGGTAACTATCAATTTAGATATGATAAAAACTATTATGTAAATCCTGAAGAATTGCCGTGGCAAATTAAACCAATATGGACAGACAACAATGAATTACCACTAGAAATTAGAAAATATAGCGATTTTTATACAAATCCTGTAGCAATAGCACTTCATGTAGGAATTGATAAAATCAAGGAATATAAAGAAAGGATCAGAGAGCTTTTTTCTGAGCCTAGATTTATGCTATTTTTGCGTCATATAAATTTGATTGACGTATCAGGATTAAGTTCAGGATTAAAAATTAGTCTTCAATTAAATAGAAATTATAATCTCAGTCAAATAGTATACAATGGCAGTATCAAAAGTCAGTGGTTAAGTAAAGATTTTGAATTTATTGTTCCTGAAGATGTCAGGAATAGAATACAAACTGATCAAACAGTACCTAAAAAATTACAGGAAGCAATCAGAACCAAACTAAGTTTTGCTGCTAAGTTGGATAGTAATAAATTACTTTCCCTACCTTCTCAAGAATCAGTATTATTTACTTATTTACCTACCAATGTTAAAGATTATCAATTTCCGCTATTAGTTAATGCAGATTTTCTGACAACAGCTAATCGTGAAGGTATACGTAAAGATAGTGACTGGAATGGTTTTGTCTTTCAACAAATAGGCTACTACTTTTTTGAAGTGTTAGCTTGGATATGTAATTCTTATCCAGAGTACAAAAACTACATTACTGACTTAATACCTCATCAATTAAATAGTACAGAAAAATTGTCAACTAGTTTTAATCATGGATTGGCTCAAGGAATAGAAAATATTGCGTTTATCCCATCAGATGAAACAGACAAACTACTAAAAGTAAGTGAAGCTATCATTGACGATACAGGTATTACTGAAATTATTAATCTTGAAAAGATAAAGTCTATATTAAATATTCAGAAGAAGTTTGTAAGCAGTTCATTAAAAAATTCTCATAAATTACAATCATTAGGTGTTGAAATATTCGATTTTAATAAGCTCGTAACCTTGCTAAAAAGATATTATTATGATTCTTTAGAAGAATATATTACAATTATTATTCATTTAAAAAATAAGAAATACGGAATTAAGATAAAAGAAATAAAATTACCAATTATTTGGGCTGAAAATGGGAACCTAATAGCATCTAGTTATGACCAACCTGTATATTTTCAACCATTACTAGAATGTAAAAAATTATTAAGCTTTGATAATTTTGCTTTTGTTTACCCCAAGCTAGATCAAGACAGTCAGCAACATAGCGATCTGCGTGACTCTTTACTGTCACTGGGAGTAAAAGATTTCAATCCTATAGAAGTTATTCAAGAAAGAATTAGGAAAAATAAATATGAACCTATAACTAATACAATCAATGAGCATGTTAATCATATTCGTTTTATTTTTCAATACCGCCATCAATTTACGGATATTGAATATCAAAAATTCAGTAATCTCAAACTCCTTTATAGAATAGTAGATAAATATTATCCTGCTGTAGCCTCTGGTTGTTATTTGTCTGATTACTATCAGCCAAAGTACCCTTTAGAATCCATAGCTAATAATTTAAATGAAAAACATAATTTAAAATTTATTGTATCTAATTACTGTGAATATGAGAAAGATATTACCGCTTGGAGACAATTCTTACTAAAAATTAATATTGTTAAACCAGATGGCTTAGAAATTATTAAAAATTTTATTATTCCTCTGATTGATAATTATCAAATTAATAATCTTAATACTATACAAATTGGTAGATTTATGTTTAGTGTGCTTTATAACCAGACAATAAACACTGAAATGAAACATAAACTTAGTAATTTTTTACTGCTGACTAACGATGGTTTAAAACGAGTTGCAGATTGCAATTTATCAGTTTTTTATACAAATGCTTTTGAAGCATCAGATTTTCTTCAAGAGTTTAAATTACCTAATCTTGTAAGCCATGAATATTGTATTAATAATGAATCGCCAGAGATGTGGAGACAATTTTTACTTAATATTGGTGTGCAGGAAATTAATAGAATTGAACTGGTCAAGAAAAAAATTGCTTTAATAAAAGATAATAAAGAGCTAATTAATAATAGTAATGTTCTTCAAATTACTACAGAAATATTTAATTATTATCGTGAGCTAAGTCAAGATGATTTTGAAAAATTATCTGAAATACCAACTTTAGTAAAAAACGGTCAACTTGTACCAGCAAATCAATGCTATCTATCTAACGCTTATCATCCTAAACAAGATTTAGAAAGTTTGTTTGCTCAAACAGGCTTTTATAAAATTATTAGTCCTCAGTATATTACAGAAAACAATGCAGAAGCATGGAAACAGTTTTTTCTGAAAATTCAAGTTGCAGAAGAAATTAGAGTCTTGAGATATATTCAACGCTCGTCTTTTATATTTGCTGATGATTTAAGTAAAGCATATTTAAGATTTATTAAAGTGGATTATGCTGATAATTATGATTTGGAGAACTTACTTGAAGTTAGTGATATTGAGGATTATATTCAAACCTATAACTTTGCTTATAAATTATGGTTATATTTAAAGCAAAATTGGGATAGGATGAATTTAGAAGCTGACTCCAAAATTTGGATTAGTTCGTACAATACACGAAAAGTTTCTTCTTTATTCAAATTTTTAGTTACCCAATATCCATCAATTCCTTGTATAGATAAACAATGTCGTAAACCTTCAGACGTTTACTCATCGTCTCTGAAAGATAATTTAATTAACTGTGATTTACCTATATCAGCAATAGAACTTACGAGTAAAATAGAATTATTTTTGGGAATTAAGAGAACACTAGATATTAAAGCGTGTCTGCAAATACTAGACAATATAAATGCTAATTTTGTACAAGAGAGAGATACTAAAAAATTAGTATTAGTTTATGAACAATTATCTAAAATTGTGCAAACAATAAACGATGAAGATAAAGTTTTGATTAATCAATGGAGTAAAACAGGTAAACTGCTTGCTTGTGATGATCAACTCCATTCTATTAATAAATTGTATTACATAGATTCAGCACTGGGTTTACCTTATAAGCGGAATCATCGACTGGTTAAGTTTCCAGAAAGTTTGAGTAATTATAGTGCTTTTGAATATTTATTGTCTACTTTTAATGTTAAAAAAATCCAAAATGCTCAGGGTTATTATGATGAAAATAAAGTCTGTGAAATTTTACCGCGATTAATACGCGCGAGAGTTTACTATATTAGTGTTTACTTAGTGAACTCTACTATTCCACAATTAGTTGATGAGCAAAGCAAAAAAATTCTTATTGCTTTAGATAAACTTACTATTAGTAATCCTAGTACGCTTTATTATTCTATCAAAGATATAGGCTATGAAGAACCATTTTCTAATTTTTATGGTAGTGATGGAATTTTTTATGTTGGTCGGTGGAATAGCAGAAAAAATACCAGAATTGGGGAATACCTCATCAAAGCGTTGGAATTAGATGAGAAAAAAATTAGTAGTGAAAAGTTATTAGATTTCTTAGATGATCCTCTGGATGAAATAGTTAGTTATCTCAGAGAAGGCGGTTTTGATATTCCTGATCCATCTCCGGACATAGAAGCTAATACAACAATTATTCCAAAAGATTCGGACGATAACGCTCCTGCTGGAGAAAATCAAGAAACAAGTAGTATCATTTCAAGCTACCAAAAAGATCAAGGTCTTGGAAACGAACCAGAAGATTGGGGTAGATTTGGTGAAGATCAAGCTGAGTCGTTTTACCAAAGACTTGGTTATACTGTTTCCAAACAGCCAGATGGAACTGGTTATGATTTTCGATGTGTTAAAGCAAACAGTGAATTATTTGTAGAAATCAAAACAATTAATCCTAATTATAATGATGTGATTCGGATTACACCCAATGAATGGGAAAAAATGTGTAAATTTGATAATCAAGACAAGTATGAATTACTAATAGTTATCCATATTGGTAAATCAGTAACGAAAATGATTCGGATTCAATCTGCATGGAAAACATTACAGGAGATTTTCTCAAAACTTAGTCAACAACCTCCCACTTATTGTGGATATAATAGTAACACAATAGAAGTATTGATTGGTTTACAAGGTAATTCCAATAATTCAGGTAATGACATAATCTTTAATTACAAAAGATTAGCAGATAAGACAACTTCATTAAGTTCAAATATACAAGAAATTTAGGCGGTGCATAATCGCGGGATAATTTATCTCATGCAGAGGCGTAGAGAAGCAAAGGGGATAAGGAGTTTGAGATTTCAATATATCAAACTCCATCCCCTGATTCCAGCAATACGGAAATTTATTCTTGATTATATTTAAAAGACATAATAAATCAACTATCCTATGATACTTTCTGACTTATTACCTTTTGTTTTAATTATTTCTGACTTTACTTTACCATTTTTGGTAAATAAGACTGACGATAATTGTTCTTAGCCATCAGCCTAGCCTCACGCTTTGTCCACTGTTTTTGTAAAGGGACATCAGCCAATCTTTGTAATAATATGAACACGCTATCATCTCCAGTTAATCTAGCGATGATTTGAGCGATCGTCTTACAACAGCTCCAAGGATGACGCACCACCTGAACTTCTGCAAATCTCACCACACCCCAATTGCGCTCTAAGAAAAAACGGTTACGGATTTTATCGTCATCAACATCAATGCAGTGGTGAGGTTTACCTGTATCTCCAGTATAAGGTTCATCAATCTCAATATCGAGAGCTAACCCAGAAGATTGATGGTAAAGGATAAAATCGGCTGAGTAACGTCGAGACGAACCAGGAATTTCAAATTCCACCGCTTGACAGATAAGATTCTCTAGAAACGTACACAGTAAATGGCGAAAAAACTCCTTTTCGCTCACACCTTGCTTGGCTGTACCATTCCCATCTGGGGATGCAACGCATCCTTGAAACAACGCTTTTAGATACCCCTTTCCTCGATCACCGTTAGCAAACCGCCTTGCTAGGGGTGGATAAAGAATAACCGGGTAATAGCCAGTAGACATTAGTAGTTATCAGGCTGCTCGTGTTTAACAGTTTTTATTCGCAAGTATCAACCTTAATTGTAATCAAGAAAACTCATCTCAGCTACTGACCAAGTGCATAATAATATTATTCACCATTAATGGAGATACCCATGAAAGAATTAATGAAACAGCCTTCATCTTGGCTACCAAATGGAATAAAACTTAATCTTTCTGATCAGTTTCGTCCTTTTTCTTTTACTGAAGAATTACAAATAGGTTTAGAGGAACTATTAGAAAAAAATAAAGAAAACTTACTCAATCCAGATGAACAAGCAGAATTAGCTGGGTTATTAGAATTAGAAAAAATCTTCAGTTTTATCAACGCTAAACTTGCTTCTTAATTGTGGTCATCAACAATTTTGTTCGCTTAAACGTCCGTAAAAGGGCAAAATCCTTGTGTGAATATTGTCACTCTCCAGACGCGCTATCGCGCCACGGTTTCTGGCATTAAGCAAGCAACATTTATGCAAACACTGACAATAACTTTAACTTCGGCTGACTCAACTATTGCTGCTAATCAAAATCTTCAACCTCCACAAAAGGTCATTTCCAATTTATCTTTCAATACTAATTTAGATTCAGGCACTATAGCTATCTTAGAACAGATTGAAGCTGAATATGAATACTACCAAGCTTGTGAGGAGTGGTAGTCATGAATTTAGCACTCGCTCAACAATCCTTAGCAGGACTTTCCCAAACTGCTGCTCATCTCTGGGAACAACTAACCAATTGCCAGACTCCTGAAGAGGAAGCTGCTATCATCACCGCTATTTGGGAAACTCAGGAAGTTCAAGAAGAAGTTGTTGATATCCAAGCAGAATTAGCATTGCAACTGGATGCTGAAATAGCGGCTATTAAGCAACGACTAGAACATCTAAAAGCTGTACATCAATCAGCACTGTTAAGACTAGAACGCTGGCGACAAAAATTAGATGAAACTATTTTAGAACAAACTGCCGCAGGAATTCTACCTGAGCAAATGATTGGTAATTCACTTCGCATCACAATTCAAGAAAATCCGCCAAGTTGTGAGGTGCTGATAGATGCAGAACAATTGTCTCCAAAATACCGCAGAGAAAAGACTGTTTACTCAGCAGACAAGAAAGCTATCATTGCTGCTTGGAAGAAAGGTATTCCTGTAGATGGTACTCACATCATGCGTAAGCGTCGAGTTATTTATGCTTTGACAGCAACGGCAATTCAAGACTTCAAAGACTCGCTTTTAACTTAGCAATAGCTTTAACTAATTTATCAGCCAACAGCAGAAATTTTACTGTTTTGTTGGCTGCTACTTCTACGTCAACCAAAAAGTTTTTAGAAGTCAAGACAAGCGGACATTTCAGGTAAATACAGAGAGGGAGCAAAACAACCTATTAGTTAGCATTTCAGGCGATACCCCTAGCTCAGAAGCAAGCGATGTTTGGCGACAAGCCTTATAAGCATCTACGCTCTTAAACCAATGGTGAATACTCCTGATTCACGATGGCTGAAACTCCTGTTTTTACGTCATCAAAAATTTGTGGAGAACTTGTTTTAGCTGTTTCTCTAACTGCTCATTTTTAGCCAACCAAACACCTGAGCTACACTTAACTCCAAGTCTATCCCGGCTAACACTGGCAAACGCTCATCACCCTGCAAAAGTTCTGGTTGCTGATTTGGACGGAAGACCAAAATGGAACGATCTTCTGGGTCTATTAACCAACCTAATTGGCAACCATGATCTAAGCAATAGAGAATATTGCCTGTAACTCGATTTGAACTTTGTTCGGGAGAAAGAATTTCAATTGTCCAGTCTGGAGAAAGCAAAAAATCATTGGGTGCTTCCCCATCAGCAGCAAAGGGAATACGCGACCAGTTGAAAACCGCTACATCAGGTACTATTGAACGGATACCAAAACTACAGCGCAGTTCTGGAAAGGCATAAGCAACATGAAGGCTTTCGGCAACATCGTTGATACTGTTGCACAACCTTAACTGTAATCGCCTATGCTTCCCTTTTGGCATTGGTTTTTGAATAATCTCACCATTAATGTAAACGCTTGCAGGCTTTGTTTCTGGTAGCTTGAGAAACTCCTCCAGAGTCAGGGATTGGGTAATTACCGTAGACATGGCTCAGTCGAGAAAAGCAAAGGGGATATGTTTTAGTCTAGCAGTACCCTACTCTCAAAAACAGTTTCTACTTCTGGCTACCGCCACAACCGCTTGCACACCAGTTAACAAGGCTAAAAAAGCTATGACTACAAAATGGCTAACACCAGAACAGGCCATTGTCAAAGCCAATCTCACTGTTACTTCTGAAACCTTAAAATCTTACATTTCAGAACAACAGGGAAAAACCACTGCTGAAGAACAGTTCCAAGCTTTAGGATTGCTATTTGACAGGGAACGCTTGCGTGCAGGTAAACCTAACTTCTTGCAACTTTTAGAACCAGTAAGTGATGAAAATAGCTACGCCGAAGATGAAATCGACTCTCATGAGTTAGACGACGATGACATAGAAACATCTGCTACCAACAAGGTAAATCAACTAGAACCATTTATTTTCGAGCAATGCAAAGTTCAAATCGTTATCACCCTACTACCTACAGAACAAACAGGAGATAGACCTGTAATGATTGCTGCCAGTAGTCACGGTGATTTCCCTGTAGTTACCATGCTCAATCAAGAAGAACTCGGTGATTTACCCCCTGCAATTGTTCAATTACTGGATGAACTGAAAGCCGATTTTCCTAATCGCCAAATTCGCCGGAATATAGCCCAGACTAAAACTGTCAAAACCAATAAACCCACTACCCAGACTCCAGTACGCACTGAAACTGCTAGATCAGATACTACTAAACCAGCAAGTAATACTACGCAAATTTCACTTTTTTAAATGCCATGACTACTACAAATAGTAACAAATTACTTGTTATCTACGAAGGTCAACAACACTGGATTCCAGAAGCGATCGCCATTGACGACCAATTACTACGGGATGCCTTTACTCCTCTTTGCGCTGAACTGGCAAACGCAGACATTGAGCGTCAACCAGGAGAACCCATTCACATCATCAAGAAACCCGGTAAGAAAGGTGCTTCTTCTCTAGATTCCCTGATAGTGGCTCCTGAAGAAATCAACCCCGCAGTCCAAATGTGCTACCAAATGCGTCAACGTCAGATCATCACTGGAATTGACTGGCAAAATGCAGGACAACTATCAGTCCAGATTGAAGAAGCGATCGCATCTGGGACAGAATTTTCTGAGTCACTCAACCAAACCCTAAAATCCCTAATAGCCTACACTTCCACATCTAGCGTTATCCCTGAAGGTTTTTGAGTGCTGACAAAAGGGGTTGGAAATTGACTTGAGGGGTAAATTATTGTCCAAATTACAGCAGTTTGCATTTCGACTGAAGTAGACCCCATACCCTACCTCTGTCTCTTTGTTTTTCAATTCCGACCCCCATGAATAACGAGTTGCACTAAAATATGTCTTACCTCGTACCCCTCAGTATGGCAGAGGCAATTTATAGTCTTTATCAGTGCCAATTTACCTTAGATGCCACAGAATCACTTGAATATCTGGAAACCCAACTCAACATTTACTCCTTACTAGCACTGTATCAGCACTACTTCCCTACCGAATGGAAAGCCAGCCAAGCCACTATTTACCCACCGACAGATGTAGATTGCCATAGTCCTAGAGAACTGGAATTCATTGTACTGATTTACACTCATCTATTTCCGTTATCCCACTGGACTGTAGAAACAGCCTACGAACAAAGATTGCATAGCATTCCTATTACCCCAATGGGTATTGACTGGACAATGGATGGAGAAATTGAACATCTCAAAGATGGTTGGCAACTACTTTTACCCTTTAGCCATGACAGTCGCCGTTGGCTTGATGAAATACACCCAGAAGGTAGCGATTGGTTTGATAGTGAATTTGCAATTCACGAAATTGCGTACAGTGACATCGACCACCCAGACAAAATTGACTACAAAAAACTCAAACGGCAGTGTCATCACTTAGATAATCCTTTAAAGTTTCTGCCTTTAACTTTAAAGCTGCTAGATCATGAAACTAAAAACCTTTGGTTGGATGAGTACGCAGACGATTATTACTACCAACCTGACTGCACCTCTTTACCTTGGTCAAAAGCATCTATTGATTTACTGACCAGAAAATGGCAGCAAGCAAACCGAATGCTGAACTGTGCAGCCAACTTAATTGATTGGCTAGAAGCAGACTTAAAACCTCATGCTCAAATCCTACTAAAATTATGGAAACAAGCATTGAAACCACATTAATCGACGTTACATCCACAGCAATTCTATCCAGCGAAATTCTACGAGCAATTTTGGCAGACCCTCCCCGAAAATCTCCAGTAATTCAAGCAGAATTGCTGTTTTTGGATGGCATTTACATCTTTCATCACCGAGACAAAGAAATTGCCGATGCTCATATTTACAAATGTATCTCACCGGCAGCCCTGAGAATTGCTTTTAGCAATGAACCAATTGATACTGGTTGGATGGAACCAGGAATTGTGCGCTGGGGTACGGGCAGTACAGACACATATTTGGTAAAATTTATCCCACCAGCCACTCATACAATCAATTGCGATGAACTTGGATCTTTAACCGTTCCACTACCTGCAATGGTGTTTGTGGGCAAGGGATTAAAATATTGGGTTTGGGCAATTCAAGAACAGGAGTTTACTCCTCAAGCACCAGCTTTTCATGTGCCACTACCCAATGTCTACAGTTCTGGACAGGTTTGCTGGGGAGTGAACGAACCACCTGCTGCTAATGGTGTATCAATTAACCATGCTTGGAATTTGTTTATTTCCAGTATTTTCACCAACCATTTAACAATAAGTAAATCACAAAAATACCGCAAGGATGTTCGCCAGCAACTCCTAAAACTGCACAAAAGATGTAGACGCGCAACCTATCCTGTATCTGACCTTGTGCCTATCGGCAATCAAAAAAGTGTCGCTATGCTTGTACAGGAAATCCTTGATGAACCCATTGCTTGAAGGTATTATTGGTTACAAAATTGTCACAACTTCATCTCTGCCAACACACACCAGCAGTGGACTAGAGTACCTTTATGCCGGAAATGGCATCTTTGCTAGAGCCATTCGTCCTGGCATAGAGGTATTAATGCCTATTTGCTTGTGTTCCCAAACTATCAAAGGGCTACCTCACCTAACACCTTATCTCAAAGTCACTCCCTTAATTCCCAAACCGCTACTACTGGAAATGTGGCGGTCGAGTTATCAAGCTGGCAATCAATTTCATGAAATTCTCTTTCATCTCCACTGTACTGATGCAGGCTGGGATTTACAAGTCCCAGAACAAATTCAAACTCCAACTAGCTGCCAGCCAACTCATTCTGGGAGTGACTCTTCCCACCAGAAAGCGGCTGTAGATATCCATTCTCACGGTTCCTTACCTGCCTTTTTCTCTACCACTGATAATGCTGACGAATCTGGCTTTCGCATCTATGGAGTACTAGGTAGAGTTAATACCCTGAAAGCAGAGATTAAATTACGGGTTGGACTGTTTCGCCACTGTTGGGATGTACCTGCTAGAGCAGTGTTTGACATTGACCCAGACTTTTTTATGGTTGATGTCTCACTTTCATCTGGCTGCAAATTTTACAGTACCGATGTACCGCCTGTAAATGTGATGGAGAAGCTATGGAGGTGAATTTCAATTTAGCAAATGCTTGTCCCCTCACCAATACCTTTATCAACTT
Source organism: Nostoc sp. (assembly GCF_036917135.1). Lineage (GTDB taxonomy): Bacteria > Cyanobacteriota > Cyanobacteriia > Cyanobacteriales > Nostocaceae > Nostoc. The sequence goes on from NZ_JBALEA010000031.1 coordinate 57,072, forward strand.
AACCAACCGTACTATGGAGCTAAATCTTGATTTGGCAAATGCTTCTCCTGTCGTGACTGTCAACTACTCGAAGATAGAACTGTGGCTAGTTGGATGCGGCGGTACTGGTTCTTGGTTGGCTCCTTCTTTGGTTCGGTTAGGCAGAGTTCTTTCTCAGCAAGGTAAACAAGTGAAACTCTACTTTGTTGACCCGGATCATGTTGAGTCAGCTAACGTTTTACGCCAGTGCTTCTGTGATGCAGAAATCGGACTCAACAAAGCTAAAACGTTGGCGCTGCGCTACTCCCTGGCTTGGAAGATGGAAGTTACAGCGATCGCTCAACCTTTCCAATCCAAATGGATTGTTCCCAGTTACAATACCCTGATTGTTGTCACTGCTTGCGTAGATAATGCCAAAGCCAGAGAGTCAATTACCCAAGTACTTCAGCACAACACTCATCGCCCTGCGCCTCACATTTGGCATTTGGATTGCGGTAACTCCAAGCGTAGTGGTCAGGTACTATTAGGTTCCCATCTGTCTACTAACCCCAATGACTATGATTTCGAGGCTTTAGGCTGCTTTCGCTTACCTGCACCAACTATACAGCAACCCGATCTACTGGTTTCACAACCAGAAGAGTTGGCAGACAACAACTTGTCCTGTGAACAAATGGCCTTGCTCAATAGCCAGTCCTTGAGCATTAACCAGCGAGTTGCTGCGGAAGCATTTGATTATTTATTGCAATTGACGACGGGGAAACTACGACGATTTGCTACTTATTTCAACTTAGAGAGTGGTAGCGGAAAATCCCTGTATACAACGCAAGTCAGTATTATGCAGGCGATTCTCCTGGGTCACTCCTGGGCGTAGACCGTCGTAGACATCGCTCCCCTCTTAAGTTAACAACCAAGCACTGTACAGTTGCTTCTGTACAGTGACTTCAATTAAGCAAACCAGCCCGTAAAGCTAATACAGCTGCTTGGGTGCGATCGCTTGCACAAAGCTTGTTCAAAACCCCACGCACATATACTTTTACACTTCCCAAGCTGAGATAGAGTTTCTGGGCAATCTCGTTATTGCTATAGCCTTGGACAATTAACTCCAAGACTTCCAATTCCCGATTTGTCAGTGGATCTGCTTGTAGAATGCTTGCTTGCTCTGGGTCAATTGCAGAGATCGTTACCGTCTGAGTAGCATTCGGTTTTACCGCTGCTGCTGCTCCTTGACGAGTATGCTTGAGAACAATACGAGCGATCGCTGGATCAATCCAAGACTGACCTTCATGGGTGATATGCAGCGCTTCCAACAACAACTCGAACTTAATTGTTTTCACACAATAAGAGTCTGCCCCAGCTGCAAACGCTGCCAGTACCATTTGCTCCTTGGCAAAGGAAGTGAGCATCATGACTTTAGTCTGTGCTGCTGTTTCCGACACTAGAGATTCCCGAAACTGCTGCACCAGCCATATTCCGTCTCTATCCGGCAAGCCAATATCAACGATCGCTATGTCTGGTTTTGTACTTTGGAGCAGTTTCAACCCATTGGATGCTGTAGCTTCATCACCCACGACTTGAATACCTTCTTGCTCATTGAGAGAACTACGCATCCCAATCCGCGTTAAGCTATGGTCTTCAATAATTGCTACTCGAATATCTACCATCATTTACCTCAGCAGCTTGGTAACTATCTTTTTTAACTGTCGAATATGGTTTCAAGGAAAGGATTACTCCATTGGACGAAAAATTTTAGCTATTCAGCCAAAATGTGGCTCTTGAGATGCAAAGCGGCATTTCAATGTTATTAAACCTCATCCAGGTTGAAACCAGTAGTTTTTACAGTATTGGTTGAAAAGTTCATATATCAAGGGCTACATATCTCAACTAGCTGTTGAAAAAGCTCCAATGTTCAAAATGGACATCGTTTAATCTGAAAATTCTCTGAAAAAATCTTCCTAAAGTATAAAAAAATATAAAAGCACTGAAGTTAAACTGAAACCAATACAGTTTATTCTGACTTGTGTCCACATCACACTTAGAGGAGGATGTAGCTTATTTCTAAGCGAGAACCTTGGCTCTTACATATAACATAGCCAGATTAACAATTCGTAATTACGTTATGCATGGGAATTTAGACCTCAATCATAAGGTTGTGACCTGTAGAGATCGGAGACTATAACCAGTTTCTTAATTACCAATTAGGTAGCTTGCTTCTCGTTGGAGGCGAGTATTACGAATTAGTAATTATATTGACCAATGCCTTGACTTTTAGAAAAATCTGATGAATCTTCATCGCTGCGTAGTGGTTAGCATGGCGCTTTAAAATACACTTTTGACAACGAAATTTAGCTTTATTATTTTTTTTTCTGCTCAAAAGAAATTAGGTTTATCAAAGGCGTTTTATGAACACTTTATCTTGGAATATAACTTCAGAACAAAGAAACCAAAGAATTCTGCTGGTGGATGACTCAGCTGACAGCCTCCGCTTGCTGCAAGTCACTTTGAAGCTGAAGGGATACAACGTGATCATAGCCGACAGTGGTGCTGAAGCATTGGTAAAAATTGCTGAATCTCCTCCCGATTTAGTACTGCTTGATGTAGTGATGCCGGATATGGATGGCTATGAAGTTACCCGACAAATTAAGCACAACTCAAACTTACCTTTTATCCCAATTTTGCTGGTGACAGGTTCTGAAAAATCAAGTGTCGTCAAAGGTTTAGATGCAGGTGCAGATGAATTTATTTGCAAGCCGGTAGATAAGAAGGAATTACTGGCCAGGGTGCGGGCTTTGTTGAGACTGAAACACAGTATGGACGAACAACTGTTCCTTAGTCAGCGACGGGAAGATTTTGTGACCCGCCTCACTCACGATCTGCGAACTCCGTTGATAGCTGCTGACCAATTTCTAAAGTTGCTGCAAAGAGGTGTTTTTGGCAATACCTTATCAGCAATGCGTGAATCTTTAGAACAAATGGCTCAGAGTAATCAAACTTTGTTGTCAATGGTCGATACCTTATTAGAAGTTTACCAGTATGAAGCTGGAGGCAAAACTTTGGATTTCTTTGTGGTTGACCTGTGGGAATTATGTCAGCAAGTAGTGCAAGAACTAATGCCTTTGGCTAATGTTAAACATTTAACTCTCAAAGCTGTCTTGACAGAGGGTACTGAAGCTTCTTTAGTTAGAGTTAAAGGCGATCGCCTGGAACTACGCCGACTTCTCACTAACTTAGTTGGTAACGCCATTCGCTTCAGTGATGCTGGGTCAGTAGAAGTTCGCCTCAATTCCACTGTTCAAGGGGTAACGATTGAAGTAGAGGATACAGGTATTGGCATGAATCCAGAAGAACAATTACTCTTATTTGATCGCTTTCGACAGGGTAAGCATCAACGTCGGGGGAACGGTTTAGGATTATATTTGTCCCGTCAAATTGTTGAAGCCCATCAAGGGAATATCTCTGTTTCATCGACTGTTGGGAAAGGCAGTATCTTCACTGTTTATTTACCTGTGACAACAGCTTATTCAAAAATGTTATCAGCATAAAAAATTTGGTAAATCGAGCTTAAGGATTTGCAGCGAAATAAGTTACCTAATTTATCAAAAAAACTGATTATAAACGCTTTCAGCTATTCAAAAAGGTAACTTATTAATGCGTGCCTCTTAAGGGAAGTTTTACCAAGATTCATCTGGTTCAGGTGGACGCCAACCACGAGTAGTTGAACTTTCATCACTTAGTCTATCAATTGCGCCAGGATCGCTATTGAGGAATTCATCTAAATCTTCATATCCACTTGGATAATAAAAACCTGATGTAGGTTTGATAGGATTTTCCTTAATTATTATGCTTTCACCAGGTTTGAGATGAGCATATTCGGGGTAATGCTCATCTTGCGATATATCATCAGAAGGAACGATCAACTCATCTCCTGGTGAATCTGGGTCATCGTCATAAAGCATTACTAATAAACCATCTTCTAGCCGTTGAATTCTTTTATTCATAAAATCTAGTGGTAGCTTCAAAATTGTGTAGCTTAAGTAACACAGTGGGGAAATGATAATACGATTAAAAGCGCTGTTCAGCTATTTAACTTTCTTGGAAGTCTGCTAGCAGAGCTAATACCGTATAAAATACCGTCTGCCATGAAATCAGTAAATTATCCACTTGGATGATTTTCTCGAGTGTAATTTCGTGCCAAGGTGAATATTGGAGTTTCATGCTTGCTAGATAAGCTATCTAATAGATGATTGGTAATGGATTTAACCACTAGAGTCTTAGAAGGTTCTGGTTTGAGCATACCTATCTTTGATGGGTCGTATAACAATGGTAAGGGGAGATATTTATCTGAACCAGAAATCATTAAAAATTCTCTGCTCGAACAGATGTTTGAAGCAGAAGATTTACAATCTCTACTACTGGTTAAAATTGACAGTAAAAATCCAGATGCCAACCATTTAAGACAAAGAACCTTTCAGGATGGAATCCGACGCAAGTTAGCTTTCAGTTCTGGCAATAGTTATTACTTTGCTGATGGTTCACTGCATAAAAAAATTAGACGCTTATTCGCTACAGAACCGGATACTGCCTGTCGCTATGGTTCTTTACTAGTTAGTAATTGCTACAAAGGCTCAGAAACTTTTACAGGGCTGCGAGTCAAAATTGTGGACTTTGAAGATCCACAGTATGCTCATTATAAAACAGGAGACTGTCACGGCAAGATTTCGCCCCAACTTGCCAAACAATTGGGAGGAGAAGGGAATTGTCCATTCCAATTTCGGTTTGCTTGGAGGAGTAATTGGGCTGAACCAGATAATTCCCAGTGCCCAAAAACTAGCTTCTTATCCAAAGGTACTTTCCTACCCGATGCGACTTTGACTGATGCCCAAGGCTACGACATTATTATGGATCGTTCCTCAATTAAAGGCATTAAAAAGTCGGAACTCAAAAACTTAATACCCTGCGGTGACTATGAGTTTCCCCAAGCGGTAATCGGGAATCGAGGTAACGCCAAAGCTACCAGCTACGATAATAGTTGGCAGTTTACCATTTGGTACTCAGAAGAAGCAGTCAAACAAGATTTGAGCAAACCCACCGAAGAAAAAGCTAGAGAACTTGCCGAGTTACAGCGCAATCCCTTGGTGTTGGCAAAATACATCATCCAACAATATGACAAACAACAGCGATCGCAGCAAGAGCAGTCAGAAGAAGCTTTAAACGAAATTGAGGGTAATGCTAACAACCAAGCACAGGAATCTCGCTGGATTTCCCTATTACGCAGCGATAAATATGGTCAATTGATTGAAACTCCCAAATTCCGCAAGTTTGCTACCGATTACATAGCCAATCAATGGCGTGACTTAGCGATTAAGGGAGGATACAACCATAATTCGGGTATGGCAATGCCATGCGATCGCCTAACTCGTGGCACAATCTGTGTACCCCATCTACCGGAAGGAGATGTCATTCTCACCCGTTACCCCATTGTCAACTCAGACAACATCCGCCTCTACCAAAACATCCACGATCCAGAATTAAAGAAAACTCGCAATGTAGTTTGGATTCACCCCAAGGATGCTGAAGAATACCACCAAGCCGATTTTGACGGCGACCAATTAATGGTCAGTTCTGCCAGTAAACTGCCTAATATTGCTCAAGAAACTCTCCGCGCAGGTGAACCGGGACGATTTGAGCCAGTTAAACAACGCCCTAAGCTGGCGTATACGGAAATTACAGACGAAGAAGGCAACTTAAAATACAAGAATTTAGCAGAGATTGCTGCTGCCAGCAGTCAAAATAAAGTAGGGCTGGTAGCAACAAATATTGGACGTGTACAGTCATCGATGCCCCAAGAGGGGGAGAATGTAGAGCGATTTGGCAGACGACAAAGGAAGCTACTAAACCGTCTATTTCAGGCACTTCAGGTTGAGGTAGATTCGCCCAAAAGTGCAGAAAGATTGGAAGATATCAAAGAAATAGGTGGGGAAAATTTGCTCGCCGATGCCAAAAAATGGTCAGAGTCTCACCCCAGTTACTTTTTTGACTTTAAGAAAGATGAACGGCTTTATCGTTCCTTTGCCATGCCTGCGGATGCTCCCGGCTCAATTAACGTCATTGCAAGAGTTGTAGTCAATCCTGTGTGGGAACCAACACGCATTCGCAGCAGAGATAGGCATGAGTTTCGCTACCTGTTTCCCAAAGAGACGCTATCTGTAGATGCCTTGGAATGGGCAGAAGAACTGAAAACAAGGTTTCAGGAAGCTAGAGACGAAATTAAGGAACGGGTGGGAGATGACAGGGAAGCCTTTAATGAGGAACTAGGAAAGCTCTACGAAAGCTATCGGGCGGAAATTGATGAATTATTCATTAGTCCAGAAGAGAGGTTTGTAAATCCTGCGGACAGGTTCCGCCAATGCGTAGCGTCTCGCAGAGAAGGCGCGGCGGCACTGTGGCATACACAACACACCCGTCCAGAATTAGATCGGCATCGCAAAGACTGTTTAAAGCTGGCAGAACAGATGGAAATTACGTTTTCATTTCAGCACGATTATGAACTGCCAAGCGTTGCATTACCACAGGATATTTATGTTTTGAGTGTTCCTTTCGGTGCAGGTGCTATTAAATGGAAAGAATCTTTAGAACAAAAGGGAATTAAATTTGATGCCACTATTCATCCTCAATTACCTTTGATTGAATTTGCTTTGAAAGACTTATCCCCCAAAGTAGTTGATAAATTAGCAGCTAAATTTGGCGAAAACATTAACGATTTAGATGACCTTAATATTCCGAAGGATTTGAGAATTATCCCGCCGGCAGATCATAGTTGGGCAACATCACGTCAGGATTCAGGTGTTGGTGCTTTGGCATATAACCTGTTTACAGAGGAAGTATGTCAACAGCTTCAAGATTTTCAATTTGATGAAATTAAAGTGTTGGGTATCAAATACAATCACTTCGCCAATGAAAACTTTGCTAGTAAGCAATGGAAAAAGCGCAGCGTTACTTTGGAAGTGGGAGTTTTTGAGTTACCCGAATCTCATCCAGAGTTTTATCGTTACAACGGTACACCAATATTACAGATTGATGGTAAGAATTTAGGTACTTTTGCTCCTGACAGTCCGAAACTGCCGATTGGTGCTACATTTGCCGCTACTTTGCAACCAGATGGCTCTAGTATTATCCTCAAGGTTAATCCTGAGTCAATCAATTTGCCAGAAGTTCCCTTACCGGAATCAGAACCAAAGTTAGATACTGCTGGGCAATTCCGAGCCATTCACCGTGAACTCTGGCGTAAAGAAATGTTTGATAATTTAGTGGGGGCGATCGCTACTACCTACGAACAGCGACAAGCCAATCAATCTGCAAGTAATGAAATTGAGCAGTTTAAAATTGGTAGCCATTGGACTGCTTATGTGCAACCCAGTGGTGATTTTATTGTGCGTAATGAGGGTAAGCGGACGATTTGTCGAGGTAATCTACAGACGGGTGAGGAGATATTTCCACTTTCAGAAGAACGTGCCAGTGAGCTAGAAGCGATGATTTTAGAGAGGGAACGATTACTTCACAGAAAACATGATTTATCACATAATGGACACCATATTAGCAGTCAGAATATTGAGTTAAACTAAAGTCTCACAGTGCATATCTAACTCAATATATTCGTTGCCGTTTTAGTCCCACCTCTGGGCAAAGTGATATTTTACTCATTTCCTCAACTCCTTAATAAACGCATCAATCGCAAATCAACAAGTACTTTTCTTTACTAAATTATCAATTTATATGCTGGAGAGCAAGGTAATGCCAAAAATATAATACTTTGATAAAAAACCATTTTTATCGCCCAACGTTTATCTTTAAATTTATGTATTTGATAGGAAAAAATATTAGGATGTCCTCCTTTATTTTCTAGCCCCAATTCATTAAATGCTTCTTATCGCGGTTTTCTGTTCCAATGATACTTATACCCCAGTTTTAGAAATCACAAAACGCATTTGTTAATCAGAACTCATACAATTGGTTATTTGTAAAATAAAATTAGATGCGTTTACCCTGCTGGCTCTCCCGGTTCTCCTGAAACTTGACTACTGGTTTCAAATGATTCTTCAATTGCCTTATAAAGAGCGCTATAGCTTCTTCACAAACATTGGATTTAATGATAACTCCGCAACCCTTGTTAGCTTCTTCACAGCGCTTCCGGCTATTATGCAATACAGTTTTTCTCCTTGCCCTCTCCTATCAAAGCTTTCAGATTTGGGGATGTACCTCATAGCTGCCGTAAGTGCTGTATTGCCAGCCAAAGCATCGAGCAAATCCATGATGCTGTCACGACGTATTCCAAACAAAAAAGTTATAAAGTTTTTGTCTAAATTCCGGAAATTGCGCTATTATAGATTACACGTCTTGCTTGCAAAAGTCAAAAAATCAGAAATGTCATTCTGAGCGGAACACAGTGGAGAGAAGAATCTCACCAGATGTTTCGCTCCGCTCAATATGACAATTTAAGCATTTATGCAAGATGTCTATTGTTATTTTATTGAGGCATAGCCTGTCAGTACTTCCCTTTCTGACGCTTTGTCGTCGATATTACTATGCGTTGGGGGACTAGTGGCTATCCTTTTTTATGCCTGTGACTTGTTAGCGTAATTTCCCGTTTTGGCACATTCCCGCCTAATTCATGACTCTGGAGCGCGAATTTCGGTCGCCATCCCAAAACCCTTGAAATGTCGTAGTATATCAAGTCAGAAACAAAGGCTACATGAATTCGCCAATAAAGTCAATTCATCTGCGAATAAATTCTTTCTTTTTTGTCCAAAGTCCAAAAGAATAGAATACCCGTGATACATAACTCTCCTATGACATCATTACCAGCGACTAATCTTGCTGCTATATCCTTTGAAGAGCACATTCGATTGTTGAAGGAAAATTTTCAAGGGCGTAGCTGGGTCTTCGTGAAAATTAATGAGTGGCTGCAAGGTGAGGATGGACAGTTTCTTATCCTTACAGGGGAGCCAGGGATAGGCAAAAGCGCCATTGCTGCTCAACTAATCCAGACTTGCGATGACATTAAAGCCTATCACTTTTGCCGATCGCGGGATGTGGAAACCGTAACACCCAGTCGCGTCCTTAGGTCTTTGGCTGCTCACTTGGCAGAGAATGTGCCAGATTATGGACTAGCTCTAGTAAATTCCATCAAACCTTACATAGTGCAAGTAGAACGTAGTATTCAAAATGTTGGCTCTGCGATTAACAGCCAGATTGTGGGAGTCTACATCAAAGAACTAAAACCAAGCGATCCGCAAAATGAACTGGATATCCTGATCCGGGCACCCTTGGCGAAGTTGCAGGAGATGTATGCCGAGCAGCAACAAAAGCCGCCTACTTTAGTAATCCTGATTGACGAACTGGACGAAGCTGTAACCACCACAGGAGAAGAAAACCTAGTCACCCTGTTGAGGGCATTGTCCCGCTCAGAAAGCTTACCCAAATGGGTGCGTTTTGTCCTAACTTCTCGTTCAGATCAGCGAGTATTGGGAGACTTTATACCACTTCAGCACCAAGAACTAGAGAAAATATCGGTTCTGAAGCAGCGTCTGGATGATATCAAGCTATATGTCAAGTTTCGAGCGAATCAGGAAAAGCTCCAGGTGGAGTTGCAGAAAGTTCAGAATCCCGAAAAGCTGATTGATGAGATCGTAAAACTTTCAAAAGGCAATTTCTTATACACCAAGGTTCTACTGAACGCGATTGAAAACAAAGAACAATCCTTGGACTTGAAGGATGACTTGTTTGATTTACCCAAGGAGATTAATGACATTTACCACAACTTCCTCAACCGATTCAAAGAAGATTGGGAAAACAAATATCAGCCCATCTTCGGAATTTTGTCGGTAATACAGGAGCCAGTTACAGAAGAACAGTTGGCAAAGTTTACAACAATCGAGCTTGAGCAAGTGAAGCAATACTTGCGAAGAGCACGCCAGTTTTTGACTGAGGAGAAAGATAAAGCAGGCAATAAGACTTACACTATTTTTCACAAATCATTATGGAATTATTTGCTAGACAGAAACGTAAACACTGATTTTTGGTGCGATGCCAAAAAGCAGAATAACCTAATTGTCAACTACTACAAAAAACCCGAACAGTCTTGGGAAGAGGTAGATTTTAAAAAGGTAGACAAGTATGGGCTTTTACACTTACCAAAACACCTAGATGCTGCTGGGCGGGAAGAAGAATTCTATTCACTGTTAACTGCATCAAAACAATGGATGGAAACTAAATTTAGGGTTTTTTCCAGCGATACACCTTATGTAGATGACCTTGAATTAGCAATTGATAAGTTTGTTGATCCATTGGAACCAAACGAACTGCTAACACTAGTAAAGCTTTACACAGCAAGGTTGGTAGTATACCAGCGAGCCAGTAGCTATGAAAATACTGATTTAAAAACATTAGTATGGTTAGGACGAGAAACAGAGACACTAAGTCATGCTTACTTACGTGCTGATGCTGAGCAGAAGTTGGACGCTTTACTAATTATCCATAATGCGCTGCAAGAAAAAGGTCAGTTTAATCCCACTTTTTTAGATGAGGTTTTAGATAAAGCTAAGGAAGTCGCACAAAACGAGATTGAGGAAGCTTCGCACTTAACAGATTTGTTGCGGAATTTGACAATAGCCTTAGTTCAGGCTGAACGCTTAGACGAAGCTGAAGAACTGTTACCCAAAATCAAGAATGATACCTTTGAAAAAGTAGAATTGTTGCGAGAGTTGGCAACTGTCCTAGTGAAGAATGGAGATGACGAGAAGGCAAGTCTCTTTTTTAGAAAAGCTGAGGAGCTTGTAGGGACAATAAAAGAACCCTCAATTAAGATAAAGGCTCTTTTGTATTTAGCAACTAACTTAGTGAAGAATGGAGATGACAAGAAGGCAAGTTCCCTTTTTAGGGAAGCTGAGAAGCTTGTAGAGACAATAAAAGAACTCTCAATTGAAAAGATAGAGGTACTGCTGAATTTTGCAACTGCCTTAGTGAAGGCTAAAGATGATGAAAAGGCAAGTCTCTTTTTTAGAAAAGCAGAGGAACTTGTAGCAGCAATAAAAGAACCCTCAATTAAGAGAGAGGCATTGCTGTATTTGACAACTGCCCTAGCGAAGGATGGAGATGATGAAAAGGCAAGTCTCCTTTTTAGGGAAGCTGAGAAAGCTAATGGAGTCTTGAGAGAAACTAAGAAAATTGCAAGTGTAGAAAATGATTGGGAACGGATAGAAATATTGCTAATTATGGCAATCTTACAAGCGCAAGTTGGGTTTGCTCAGGAAGCTAAAGGGATTTTCGACGAAGTTGAAGATTTTTCCTGCCAACAGGAGGACAAGGACAAGCGGGCAAATATGCTACGCAAGTTGGCAGAAGCATTAGCTCAAGCCAAAGATATCAAGAGAGCATGTGCAGTTTTCAGCAAAGCGATGAAAGTTCCAAACGCCTTTGAGGAAGGTTGGGAGGAGGCAGAGTTAAGGCTGAAGTTTGCAGAAATCTTAGTTCAGGCTGGATTTGCTGAGGAAGCGCATTCAGTCTTCAAAGATACTAGACGAGCCATAGACGCCATTAAGGGAGTGGGGAAGGAGTGGGTGCAAGCAAAGGTTTTGCGAAAGTTGGCAGCAGTTCTAGTGCAGGCTAAGTTAACTGAACAAGCTGGTGAAGTTTTTATTGAAGCTGAGAAACTTGCATTTAATACAAGGAAAGATGCACGGGAACAAGCACTAAGTAAATGGGCAGTAGTCTTATCGCAAGCTGACTATCCTCAGAAAGCAACTCTAATTTGCACTGATCCTGTGAAATTTGCAGAAGTAAAACAACAGATGGATGAATGTAGGGAACACATAAAACAAACTCGTAAAATTGTAAAAGATTTATCATCGAATGAAAGTCAGGTAGAAGAATATAAGAATTTGGCAGCAGAGATAAATCAGGCTAGGAACTCTACTGAAGTGAGGAGAATTGCAGATGCTATAAGAAATTCTACAAATCTATCTGAATTAAAAGACCTAGGGGAATTAGCAATATTCATGGTTATGGTGAAGCAAATTACTACTGCAATAAAAGTCATACGCGCAGTTGAAGATGACCTAGAGCAGAAGACACAGATGCTAAGTGATTTTACAGAAACTGTGGCTGGGCTTGGTTACTTTAAGGAAGCTCTCAGCATTCTTGAACTAAAAAACAGTCCGAGCCGCTTTTTAGATAACTTGGCGAAATGGATATATGCTTCTGAGGAGGTTGAGCAAAAGCTAGAGATTCTCAAAGAAACAACACGCATTTTTGGGTGGATATATCCAGACTGGGGTCAAATTTATGACCAGTTGCTTTGTAACAGCATCGGAGAAGTTCCTATTTTTGGGAATCCAATACTGAAATTAGAAGACAAAGAACTGTTAAATAAAAGAATACAGGATAATAGAGAACTACAAAAGAACGGGGATTTCATAACTATCCCCCCTGAACAAGCCCAACGACTTGAAGCTTGCATTCAGGAAGTGGCTAGCATTCTTTACAATAACATCCCCAAAAGCGGAATTACCCTCGAAGGTATTGAAAAAATTGTTCGGGAGCAAATTATACTGCGTGTTAGTACAAAAATTATCAGTTTACACCAAAGCTTTGAATAAAAGTTCAACGTAAGTTCTAAAAAGGAGCAACAAAAAATGGAAAAGCGTACTTATAAACATTTGCAAACGGCAGACAAAGAAGCCAACTTTAATAAAGGTAATGAGAGGCTGGAGTTACTCAAGAGTTTCAAAAGAATGCTAGTAAACTCAACTAGTCTTCGTTTTCTGTCCTCGATTATAACACTTTCTATTTTGAATGTAGCTAACAGTAGCTTTGCCTTTCCAGCTCAAGTGAGAGACTGTGGACAACAAAATGAAGATTCGTGTTTGGCTACTTACTGGTATCCAAACACAAATTCTGTCACCACTCTAACTTTATCAAAGAATACTCAGGTTGAGATACTATATTGTCGTATTGTTGAGAATGATCAAGGGAGATGGTGCTATTTAGAAGGGTATGAAAACTTTCAGCGGAAATCTATATTAGCTCCACGATGGGTTCTTTATGTAAATATCTGTGCTGACTCTGATGATGGTTTTCCTTTGTTATATTGTAAACCGAATTCTATTAATCAGCGTCTACAAAATGTAAACAATTTTGTAAAAAAACAGTTAATTCGTCAATTTTATTGCACTCCAGGGAAAAGTCCAATAGCATGGTTTGACCGTGAAATAACCGATAACTTATGTCAGCCCAGTAGAAGCATAGAAGGTAGTGTATCGCAGTAGTAATATAGCTATATTCTGAACTTCGGTGTAGAGATGCACTAGAGCAATATCTGTTTTCGAGACAAATTTATTCAATTCAAAAGGAGTAAGTATAAATAACAAAAGCCAATAAATTGATTTCAATTTGGAATTACGAGATCTAGAGCTTCCAAAGGACACAGATGAGTCTTTAAAGGGTTCCTTCAAGGTTGCTGTCTTACCCTCCTCAGAAATTGAGGGAACACGGGAATTAGTCTTAGTGACCTGTGACTACGATGGGTAGAGTTGGTGTCTCAACTTTTTGGAGTTGCCCAATAAAAAATAGAGATTGAGAAGGATTGCCTGTCCTCATATCCTTTTTGCGACACAACCAGTTAATAAGCAAACAAATATAAAAAGCTTGAAACGAGCTAAAACCAATGGCAAAAGTACAAATGCGTGATATTGTCGTTATTCTACCAGGGATTATAGGTAGTGTGCTTCAGAAAGATGGCAAAGATGTGTGGGCAGTATCGAGACAGGCTGCGTGGCAGGCTTTGCGTACTTTAGGGGACTCACTTCAGTGGCTAAAATTGGCAGGAGACGACCCCAACGCTGAGTATTTGGACGATGGTATCAAAGCAACTCGTTTGGTTGACGATGCACACCTTGTTCCAGGTTTGGTCAAAATTGATGGCTACACTACGACTGCACGATTGATAACTGATCACTTTGAGGTTATTCCTGGCGATATTCGCGAAGATAAACCAGCAAATTTCTTTAAATTTCCCTACGACTGGCGACGTGATAATCGTGTAAACGCGAAAATACTCAAAAAATATCTGGATTTGCGTTTAAAACAGTGGCGAGAATACACGGGTATTAAGGATGCTAAAGTCATTTTAATGGCACACAGCATGGGTGGACTCGTTTCTCGGTATTACCTGGAAGTGTTGGAAGGATGGCGAGATTGTAAAGCTCTTATTACCTTCGGTACACCCTACCGAGGTTCTCTTAATGCTGTTAGCTTTTTAGCAAACGGTTATAAACAACAATTCTTAGACTTAACTGAGGTAATGCGATCATTTCCTTCCGTCTATCAATTGATGCCCATATACAAAATTTTAAAAATAGGCAACGATTACCATCGTATTGCCGAAGCACCTGTAGAACTTCCCTACATTATCAAAGAACGCGCTGAAGATGCTCTCAAGTTTCACCGCGAAATTGAAGATGCTGTAGATAGGTATCAAAATGATGCAGCTTATCTTAAATCTTACAAAATCATTCCTATAGTAGGTACTAAACAAACTACTTTCCAATCAGCAAATTTCACTGCTGGTAAATTAACAATTAATTTAGAGTTACCTACAGGGGTTGATTCCCTCTTAGGTGATGGTGATGGAACTGTTCCCTATTTATCAGCGATACCCATCGAATTATCTAGTGAATACAGGGAAACTTACATCTCTGAGCAACATGGTTCGCTCCAAAACAACAACAAAATTTTAGGGCAACTCCTCGAACGTTTAAAAGGAATGCAAGTACAAGGTTTAGGTAATATTCGCGATCCATTTGATGTTGAAGTAAGTCCAAAAGCCGCAGAGCAACCAGCTATTAGTTTGACTTTGGATGACCTCTACTTAGCAGATGAGGCTATCGAGGTACGCGCCAAAATACTTAACACAGATAGAGATAACGGGCAATTGAAAGCCAAAATAGAACCGATTTCTGGTGACGGTAAATCTTTGAATGTAGATTTTCAGGAGCAAAACGGAGAATGGGTACTAACACTTGGCGATTTAGATCAAGGTTTGTATCGTCTAAAAGTACAAACGGAAAAAACTGGCGTTCAGGCTCCTATTCCTGTTAGTAGCTTGTTTGAAGTAGTGAAATAATCTCACTTGTAATGAGCAATTAAGTAGATGAATTTTGTAGAGAGATGGTTAACAAAGTATCAACGCGAATAAACTTTATCTGACGCGCTGATAAAATTGATTTGTCTACAAACATATCTTATGATATAAAAATCAAGGAATCTTGTATGTCACAGAATGAATGGAAATGGTCTAAAGCAAACGAAAAATCATTAGCACAGTTTGTAAATGATAAAGCATTTGAACTATTACTTAAGTTACCTGTCAATCGTTTTGATTTAATTAACACTCCCGAAGACCGCAAAGAACTAATCAAGACAATTTATGAAACTCTCCTCAGTCTTAAAATTCATTATGCTCATGAAAAATATCAACCAGAGAAGGAAACACAACTTATACGAAAACCTTCTGAAATTCTCTCAAAACCAGGAGAAGGAACGTGCCTAGATTTAGCACTTCTCTTCTGTAGTATATGCTTTGGGTGTGATTTATTACCATTGCTGATTGTAATTGAAGGTCACGCATTAGCAGCAGTATCTCTTAACTATAAGCGGCAGAATGATGAATGGAATAAAGCCTTTGAGGCAGAGCGGAACTTATTTAATAATAATGAATTGTTTGCAGGAGAAGAAAAACGAGAGAAACTATTGGGGCTAATTAATGATGGAGATTATATTGCCATCGAATGTACAGGTTTTGCTCACTCCAATACTTTGAGTGATTTGGAGCAGCCAGAAGCCAAGAAACGGGAGCAAGACGGAAGCTTAAAATTTGATAGAGCTATTGATGTTGGTCGTCAACAACTTAGCAACCCGAAGCGACCTTTTAAATTTGCAATTGATATTGCAGCCGCTCAATATCTTTGGAAGATTAAGCCTTTAGAATTTCCAAGTTTATCAAGTGAAGCAGCTCAAGTAATTACAGCTGTAGCAAAGCAAAAATTTGGCACACTCAAAAACGGTAAAGTAATAGGTATTGATGCAACAGGACTACAGGGTGGTGGAAAGTTAAAATCTATACAAGAAGTTGATACTATAGAAGGTGGAGAATTTATAGGAATCAAATTTGATAGTCTTTAACCCTAATTTCTCACAAAGCCTAAAAAAAGAGGGGTCAAAAACTGTGAAAATTTAGATTAACAAAGAGTTTCAGCAGTTTTGTACATGACCCCAGTATCCACAGATTGTATACCAGAACAATTGCAGTTTAAAAAAGTAGATACACTACCGCTCATAGTAAATTTCCAGGGTGAGACTGTAACAATACAAAAACATGAAACACTTGATAATTTATTTTTTCTCAAAACGTTGTTTATTCTCAGTCATATGAGAAAAGTAGCTTGAGGATAATTGTTCATAAAACTGCTAACTGTCAACATTAGCCAACTGGACAACTTATAAATCGCCATTTGGTCTAGCTGTTTCCAGATAAAGTCTTGTTAGGTTAACTCTTAAGGCAATCAGCTTTGAGTACCTATGGCTACCAAAACACTGACCAAACCTAAGCAAAGACAAAATTCTCAAAATCGCTCATGGGAAAACCTGACAGATCGCCGCAAACTCCGCCATATTGAAAACACATTGGATAAAGCGATCGCATCCTCAATTCAGGATGATTCTATCCAATCCCACGAAGACTTTAAAGCCTATGTAGAAAACTACAGCCAGGAATCGGGTAAAGCCCCTATCACAGTAGAACTCTGCGTTGGAGGTGGCGATGATGACGAGATTAGAGGCTATCGCTTCTACCTCACCAGCGATCCCAACCACAGAACCAGTGGCAAGTACCTGATTAAAAACCTCGAAGGAATTACCAGCAAAGATGAAAACTACTTCACCCCTTCTAACATTGCAGAAATTTGCGGTTTTGCTGAAACAGAACTAGACGATCTCGATGATGAATTAGAAGATGACCTGCTAGATTTAGATGACGAAAATGAAGAAATAGATGATACAAACGACGAACTAGACGACCTATTAAATGACGATTTCAACACCAAACTTGATGACCTAGATGACTTAGGTGAAGAAGACGAGCCATCTGTTAGTCGTGTTAGCGCAACCCAAACTAAAACTCAAGCCAAAACTTCAACTAAAACCCAAAGTAAGTCTCAGCCTAAAACACAACCTAAAACTCAGGACAGAGCTAAGACCAATAAAACTGCTGCCAAAAACTCCAAATCCAGAGAGCCTCTAGACGAAGCTTCGCGTTTAAGTGCCACAGCTGCCACCAATGGACGAGAAGTAAATGGGGTGAATTTAGCAGGCTTAACAGGTCAACTGGCATCTCTGGGAATTGCGGTAGGACAAGGTGTTTTGGAACAGCTAGCAGCCGAGGCTGATTCCAAGCGGCTTGAACGAATTCTCAAAGAACTCCAACAGCAGAATGAGCGCGTAGATAACATAGCCAGTCGCTTGCAAGAAGCAAAGCCGGACTCACCGGAGTCTCAAAAGTCTCAAGATTTTCAAACTGTATCTGAAGAATCAGTCACAGATAATCCACTGGCTGTAGCTGCTACCAAAATCGGCTCGAAAGTAGACAATCTTGGTTCCAAACTAGACCCTAAATACCAATCTCAACCATTTGAATTAGATAAGGATGCTAACGTTAGCGAACAGCTTGACCAAATTGAAGCCTACCTGAAAATTCTTTCCAAGCGACTTGACCGTTTAGAAATGGTAATTAGCCGATTGGAAAAACAGATGGCAGCACCACAGAATAATTCTACTGTTGTCGAATCAGAAACTGATGCAGATATTGTCCAACCTAACTCTGCTAACCAGCCACCAGCAGACGTTGACATTTTAGAACATCTGACGAAACGCCAAGCACAGCAACAACAAGCTGCCTGTGCCGATGCTTTAGTGGGGTTTGCCAAAGTAGCTGGTGAGTTATTTGACCAATCTCCCCAAGCAGGTATCGCCATTTCCAGTAACAAAACTTTATGGGTAGAACCACAGGACAAGCAGGTAGCCATCGCTTTAGAGAATACCCAAGGTGAAACACTCTTTGCTGGTACTCGCAGTCAGGGAAAGTGGGCGATCGCACAAGACAATCTCAGCCCTGATGAAAAGACGGGCATCTGCAAACTGCCACAGTCGAAAGAAGAATATGCCCTCAAAGCCAGTACCCAAGCATTAATTCAAAAATTTCAAGAACAACTACCTAACCGATTTAACAGCAACGATGAACCGACATTCACCTGGACTGAAAAGGGCAAAGTCAAGTACGAGTTTGAAGTAGTAAAACTGCCCAACGGTACACGGTTACTTCAAGGATTTAACCCTAATCGTAACGATGAACAAGTGCTTGATGCCGTTTTAGTACCAGGGCAGCCCCCGGAGATTTTGCAGTGTAGCATCCCCCTGCGTGAGATAGAAACGCTACTGGACAATCAACAATCAACTCGCTCTACCCAAGCCCAGACTGATAAAGATACTGCAAGGCAACGCCAGAAACAAACTCAAAGAAAAGCCAGCAAACCAGAAATGCAAGTTTAATTCTACAAACGAGAAGAGAAAAATGAACAATACAAAATCTCACATTTCTCAGTTAAAACTGCTGTCATCTCGGAAATTTTCAACCAACTTGAGAAACCTGAAAATCAACCGCACAGACTTACTTTTCATTTTACTATGTCTTGCGATTGGAATTTATTTGTTAGCTACCAAACCCATATTCGTCACTATTTTGGGATGTGCCACCATTGTTTTCTTGAGTATTGGGTACGTAATTCGGACAGTACCCATTCTAGAAAAGTATTTAGGTAGAAAAATTCGCTTTTGGCATATTGTTGCCGCCATTATCACTGTTACCGCTTTACTCGATACCTTTACAACTCCAGCCCAAGCTATTTTCTTAAGCGGGTTGGAAAGCTTCTTCAATAATCTAGCTCAACAAAGTTCCCAAGCAGGAGGCGGTTCCACTAGCACTTTGGATGCCAACGTTGTTGGTTTAACATTCAACCTCATCAGAGGTGCATTCTTGCTGCTGGTTGCTGCTGCTTCCTTATTTGCTTACAACCAAGCACAGCAAGGTAACGACTGGCGACCGATTGTTACTCAAGTTGGTCTAGCGTTCTCCATCGTAATTGCCATTGATGTCATCACTTTCATATTTGTCGGTAATGGTGCAGGAACAACATCAGCCATCAGGTAAACCCAACTTGAATTTTATACCCATTAAATAAGAATTCAGAAGTCAGAAAACATTCGTCAGAATGCAGCACCAGAGAATTACATAAATATGGCACAAGACAATCGAGAATTCATCAAAGTCAATCGGATTCTGGGCAAGCAAGCCAGCATTGGGCCAATTCCGGCTGAACAGCTACTTCCTTGGATTGCCATCATTGTAGTTTGCTATGTTCTCACCAATGGTTTACTCAGTTTGGGTATGGGTTGGTTCTTTGCCACCTCCTTCTGGCTAATTATCAGTTGGTGGATTCTCACAGGCAAACAGCCCCATCAGTTTTTAGATCGATGGCGTAATCCACCGGGAACAGAGTGGTGCAATAGTAACAGCATTTACATCTCACCGATTCCCGAATATCGACCCTGGTGGGTGCGTCGGCGGTACGCAGACTCGCAAGTACAAATCCGATTCAAGCCACTGATTGTACCGAATCAATATGGAGGCAAAAGTAAGCTCATGCCCTTCCAAAATGAGGTAAACATCTGCTGTATTGCAGAAATTAAGAAAGATGATCGTGAAGTGGCTGCCCTGTTATTGGATAAAGGCAACTCTCAGTATCAACTCGTGTTTGGGTTTCGCATCGCTGGACTGCATGACATACTGCATGAAAATGAGGTCAGCGAATTTGCCCACTCTATCGAAGAGGGTTTGAAAGAACTACCCCCCGGTGAAAAAATTACTTTTTGTACAGGCTGTTATAGTGATGATACTGAGTCATATCCCCTACATACAGGCTCTACCAAGGGAGTACCCCACAAACGCCAAACCCCACTTACTGCCTTAGCAGACGATTGCCAGTTGAAACCAGTTTCTGTGCTGCTTCGCAACGAGCAATTGCGGGTGGAACAACTCAAGGAAGCAGGTTCTCGCCAAATCTGGAGCCAAATCGCCTTCTGTACTTGGACAAGCGATGATGAAGCTGGTTCACAGCAAAAGGATTTTGTAGGTGGACTGATTGAAAAATGTAGAAAATTCGGCTCTTGGGCAGTTGAACTGATTACAGGGAACAAACGCATTTACCAAGAGGAGTTTTTCAAAAAGCTATTACTGCAAGGGTTTCAGCAGGGATTTATCCAGTGGGAATTGCTGCTCAATACCAAAATTGGCTTAGAAGTAACACCTTGCAATGCTACAGATTTGTGGCAGTGGCTTTGGAATCGATTTAATGAGGGTGCAGCACCTCCTATTCCCCAAGTCATTACACTGAAGGAGACTGAGACGGGACTGGAGTTAACAGAAACCTTAACCACCGATAAACACATCTGTACATTACTGATTGAAGGACAGCAGGGACGTTCCGCTTGTCCCGAACATCGGGGAGATAATGACCGAGTTTACCTCACAGGTAAAAGCAAGGTTTGTGGAGTCATGGTTGTAGCAGATCCCCCCGTTGGTTGGTCTAATGCCCAAGACCAGCTAAAGTGGGTGTGGAAAATCCTTGCTTCCAGCTACGTCCACGATACAGAAGCTTGGATTGAAATCAGCCGCAGCAATGACTTCTTCATCCAAGACAACCTGGCGCGTCAGGCAAAACAATCCAAAACAGCCCGCACTTTAGCCATCACCAAAGGACAGGGACGGGACGTTGGAGCGGAAATAAAACAGGAGGAATCCTTTGAAGCCCAACGACGACTTTATGAAGGGACGAAAGCATTGCACTGTGCGCCTGTATTTCTAGTTTACCGCCACAGTGCCCAAGAGTTAACCCACGCTTGTAACTTGTTAGCTAACAGTTTTGAGACTGCCAAAGTCATTCGAGAGCGTAATATTGCTTGGGAAATTTGGCTGCAAACCCTGCCGATTACCTGCAAATGGTTGCTACACGGAGGCAATCTCAGCGAACGCAGAATAACTTTAGATACACATACTGTAGCTGGAATCATGCCCCTAACTGTCCCCAAAGACATCGATAAACAGGGTGTAGAATTCCTTACCAGTCGTGGTGGCAAGCCTATTTATGTTGACTTATTTCACCAACAGATTGGACGCGCTCTAATTACAGGTACTTCCGGCTCAGGAAAGAGCGTTTTGGGATGGCGCTTTGCTCTAGAGGCATTAGCGAACAATATTCCCGTTGTTGGTATGGATATCTCTGCCAGTGGCAATAGCACCTTCAAAACGGCAATTGAACTTTTGGGCGAGCAAGGAGCATATTACGATATTTCCAGTGGCAGCAGTAACCTACTGGAACCGCCAGATTTGCGACGCTTCGACAAGTCAGAACGGGAACGGCGCATGGAATCGTGGAAGGATTTTATTCGCAAAGCATTAACAGCGATCGCAATGGGTAAAGTCGAAAATCCTCATCTAGCTCAACGGGTTGATGCCTTGCTAGTCAAAGCTTTGGACGTATTTCTAAAAGACCCAGAAATTATTACTCGTTACAACCGAGCCTTTGAGATGTGCTGGCTTTCACCAGAATGGCAGCAGATACCCACGCTACCAGATTTCGTCAAGTTCTGCACTAGAGAGCGCCTTAATCTGAGGTCGTTTGAAGAGATTGACCGACAGGCACTTAACCAAATCCAAAATCAGGTTAGTGCTTTACTAGCATCTAGGTTGGGGAAAGCGATCGCTCGTCCCAGCACTTTTTCCCCGTTACCGGCGATTAAATTCTTTGCCCTCAGTGGATTGAGTAACGAACAGGATGCTTACTTGATGGCAATTAACGCCCATAGTGCCTGTATCCGTAATGCCCTATCCCATCCTAAGAGTTTGTTTATTGGCGATGAGCTTTCAGTGCTTTTACGTAAAGATGGCTTTGCCCAGATTATAGGCGAAACCTGTGCCACGGGAAGGAAAGAAGGCATTGCTGTTCTGCTGATGTCCCAAGACCCGGATACCATTTGCGAGTGTTCAACAGGCGCTCAAATTATGCAGAACATGACCTACCGGATTACCGGACGTATTACCAGTAGCGGTATTGCTTCTTTCCAACAGTATCTGGGCTATCCCGTCAATATTATCGGTCAAAATGCGACTGAAGCATTTTTGCCCCGTACCAGCGACCTTTATTCCTGCTGGCTAGTAGAAACAGGTGGTAGATTCTGGCGTACCCGCTTTTACCCTGGAGAAATGATTCTGGCCAGTGTTGCCAATAACCAGGATGAACGGGAAGCACGAGAACGGGTGATGGCTCAGTATCCAGATACCGCTAAAGGCAACCTGTTAGGACTGAGAGCATTTACAGATGCTTACATTCCTGCTTTGAAGGAAAACAGAGGCTTTAAGCATATTGGTGAAGAGATAGATCAAACCCCAGTATTGCGCGATTGGTTAAGTCCTGCGGACAGACTGCATCAAAGCGGAGCATCTCTGCAACAAGAAGGCGATCGCTCAGAGAATAACGATGGCCAACAGGCTGAAAGTAGCCTGATTGCAAGTTGATATATCTAGAAACTGCATTAAGGAAGGTGAATCATGAAATCTAAACTTACCTCTATCAGATTGATAGCACCGATTCTAATTTTGTCACTTGGTTCTATCGCCAGTCCAGCCCTTGCTCGCACTCAAGACAACGGTCAAGATCCAGTAGCTGCTGCTGTTAGTAACAAAACTACTGGTAGTATTTTCACCTCAGACACAGCATCTCAAATCAATGATTTTGTGGGAGATGTCAAAAATTTCGCTCAAAATGACCTATTTAATCCTCTTGGCAATCTGCTCAATTCTGCCTTGGGTGCAATTCAAATTCCAGATTTAAACAAAGTTTTGGCAGGAATTATGAACGGTTCTGCTAACAACGATCCTGGTGCGGTGCTGTCTGAAACTTTGGAGAACAAAACTAATGGTCAAAGCTCTTATGGTATCCGTGAAGACCTTGGTAAATACGCTACTAGAACAGTTGCCACAGAGATCGCTAATCAGGCTACTTTGAGCCAAACAGCCCAAAGTCAGATGGCTCAAATTAAGCAAGCGACTCAACAAGATACTCAAGAAAACGTCAGCTTGGGTAAGGAATCCCAAAGTTTAGATGTCACCCAACAGATTTTGCAAAACCTATCCCAACAGACTGCCCTTAGCAGTCGCGTCAACGAGCGGATGCTTATTGAAGCCCAGCAAGCACGCATTGACAGGGCATTAAGTAACACCTTAACCGCTCAAACAGCCAAGGAACTTTCAGCCATCAATACTGCCGATCGCCGTAAAAGTGTTGCCGCAGGCAATGCTGCCACTCAACAGGCGGGGTTATTGATCATGCCTGGTGGCATTACCCTTGGTTCTGACAAGCAGTAGCTACCAATTGGAATCTTAGAGCTAGTACCGCCGTGAAGTCAAAAGTCAAAAAGCTGATTAATCAACCTTTTTAGCTATTTCCTAGCAAGTTTTAAGAGTAGGGCTATGGTTGGTTTATTTATGCCGTGCTGTACCAATACGCTTGGGTTAAGCATTTCTTTCTTCTCTCGGTGTCCTCTGCGCCTCTGTGGTTCGTTAAAAAATTTGACTTTCACAAAGAATTTTAACCTTAACCGAACCGTATTGCGTGATGTACTAGCTCTAAGTAATGAATTAAACATTGTAAATCAATTACAACTTACGCAAAACCTTCCATTTCTTCGTGTCTTCCCTCCTCTACGAGAGGCTGTGCCCTAAGCGGAGCTATGCCGCAGGCTTTATGGGACGCTCCGCGAACTTATTCCTTATCCGTAAGTCCTGTCAATTTTAGCTGCGATCGCTAACGCTTTCGACACTCATGATCCACATTATTGCTCAATCATTTCCAGTAACAGGCGGAGAATCCGATGCCTTAGAAATTATCTCCAGTTCTTTAGAGCTTTCTCGTGCCACAGTTGAGTCGTGGAATACCGTCTGGCTAGTTACTTTAGATCCGCTCGGTTCGGCATTATGGATTGGGTTGATTAAATTGGGCATCACCTTGGGAGCCGCCAGCATCTTATTTGTGGCGCTAACCACTGGGAAGGAAATCATTGAAAAGCAATCATGGTCAGAACTGGCATCAATCTTTGTTTGGCCCATCGTAATTATGATTTTCTTGGGGGCCAACGGCAATATGCTGGCGAAGACAATTACTGTTATCCGAGGCTTCGCTTACAACCAAGTGCAAAGCGTTCTTCAGCTTCAAGTTGGTGAACTAACATTTCGAGATGCTATTACCAATGTGGCAATTAGCAGTATCGCTAGACAACAGCTAGAAAACCTCTATAGCGAATGTCAAGGAAAAGTTGGTACAGAGTTAGTTGAATGCTGGAACTCAAAGCAAGCCCAGGCACAGGCAATTGTTACCAAAGCTGAAGAGCAAGCTAAATCTCCACTCCAACCACTACGAGATTTTGGTAGTTTTCTTTGGAATAGAACTTTGCCTGGTCAAATTGGTACTGCTGTTCAGTTTGCTAATGATCCAGGTAGTGTGTTTCGAGATACTGCCATCCCCATTATTCGCTTTATCCTCTATGCCCTGCAATGGGGCTTTGTAAATATTTTGGAAGCTGCTCTGTTGCTGACGGCATTATTTGCACCGATCGCAGTTGGTTTATCTTTGCTGCCATTACAAGGTCGTCCTATTTGGGCGTGGCTGACAGGGTTTATTTCCTTGTTTGGTGTTCAACTTGGTTACAACATTTTAGTAGGTTTAGCAGCCGTCGTGCTGGTGAAGTCGGGTGCTGAATTAGCATCTGATGTAGCATTTTTATGTTTCCTGAGCATCTTTGCACCAGTGTTGGCGGTATTGATAGCTGGAGGTGGGGGAATGGCAATCTATAACGGCATTTCTGCCAATGTCAAAGGCTTAATCGATATTTTTAGCAGTGCCATTGGAACTGCAACCAGTATTGCTCTACTCCGCAGGGGGTAATAAGTAATCGGACAGAAATATTTAGACGGTCATGTGATGAATCATACAACGAGGGCATGAAAATTAACCTACCCTCATCCCTAGTCCCTAGTCCCTATTTTCAAGACAGGCATCAGAAATTTCCAAGACGAATTAAAAACCTTTAACACAAGGCTGTTCGGTGGATTCTCAAACAATACTACCTATGCCAATTTGGTATGACTCTGCAAATTAAACGACTTCAAGCTCCATTGCTTCCAGAAGCCAAAAACCTCCTGGCTGTTTGCTTTATCTGCCTAACTGCATTTAACGGTCTGATATTTTTGTTGACTCTATTCACCGCTTTCAGGGTCAATAAAATCGCCGATCGCAAGACGACTTTTGCCCAGTTGGTAAATGGCGAGACAATCTACATTTCTGAGCAAGACCGCAACTGGCGCTATCCAGCTGTAATTCAAAAGGTAGTTAGTGACTGGACAACTCTAACATTTAACTGGGATGACAAACTCACTGGCACTAATCAACCAGACCAAGGCATTCAAGTTGGTAGAAATGGGCGGATTCCCACAAATACTTGGTTTGCTTCCCTGCTACTAGAACCGGAATTTGCCAAAGCTTCTCTACCGAAGATTGCCGAATTAGTTCCCACTAACTTCTTTTCAGGTCAGCTGCGTAGTACCACTATTATTTCCTATCTGTCAGAGCCAAGAGCAGTACGACCTGGGGAATGGGAAATAGACATGATTGCTACCCGTATCTTAGTTGACCGAACTACTG
The DNA here is from genome assembly GCF_036917135.1 of Nostoc sp. Taxonomy (GTDB): domain Bacteria; phylum Cyanobacteriota; class Cyanobacteriia; order Cyanobacteriales; family Nostocaceae; genus Nostoc. The sequence continues at coordinate 82,967 of NZ_JBALEA010000031.1, forward strand.
GTAGAGATGAGCGTATTCCTTTTAACCGCACCTTTACCGTCCAAGCAGTGGAGATTCCCCGATCTCCTTTAGGTAAAGATGCCCCCCTGGTAGAACAGAAAATTTATGAAGTGCGATCGTCTGGACTGCAAATTACCAAGATGGTTGAGTTCAATTCTCAGCAACGACGCTAAAGGAAAAAGGTAGAATTATGAGCAATTCAAATCAAAATCATGAATTTGACTACCTAAACGAAAACTCTGGTGATTCTTTGCCGGAATTCAACAGTACTAACGGCAATCATCGCTCTACCCAAGCCACTTTGGTCGCTGATGATGATATCAGCCCTGAAGAGGAGCAGTTGTTGGCAGGTTATAACCCTACTGCAAATCACCTCATTTCCGAAGAATATCGCTTGAAACAAGATGCAGAAGGAGCGGTAGAGCGACCGTTAGCAGAAAAACCTAGTGTTCGACTAGGTTCAGTAGTTGCCTTAGTGGGAATCGTTATTGGCTCTGTAGCACTGATCTGGTTTGGATTTCTCCAACCGAAACCTCCTGTCAAACAAGTAGTTCAAACCCCTACTACATCTCCAAAAGACGAACCAGTTTTAGATGAATCTGCCGAACTTAAAAGCAGATTAGCCTTTCAAGATCAACAGCAACAACTCAAAGTGGAACCTGTTGCGGCTAAATCCCCAAGTCCAACCCTACAAAATAAATCCAAACCAACGCTATCTCAACCTCCTCAGACTTTTTCACCGCGCACAACTCCTACATCACGCACAACACCAATAACTCCTGTAAGAATTTCTCAACCTGCGCCCCCAGTAGTGCGGTATATTTCTCGAAATCCTGTAAGTTATCAAGCTTCACCACCAAGACGACAGCCTGAAAGTAATGTCGATCCTTTCCAGCAGTGGAGCCAACTAGCTAGCCTGGGACAGTCGCAAATCGGTAACTCTAAAGCAGCTGAAACTCAGTCAGAAGTTGCTCTTAACACTCAAACTCCAACAGGCTTGAAACCAACAGCTAGGGCATCCATTTCCACTCCCGAAGACCCTGGTATTCAAACAGTTTTAATTGGCTCCAAAAGCACTGATAGTAAAACTGATAACTTGACTCCAGGAATGGTAGGTATCCTCAATCGCACCCCTGTAGCTACAACCAATCTCAATGTCAATGAAACTAAAGAGGTAGCACTGGGTACATCTGCCACAGGTAGAATTATCATGCCGATGATTTGGGATCAGGGAGGGAATAATAAGAGCGATCGCTTTGCTATCGAATTAACCAAACCTCTCACAGCCACAGATGGCACAGTGGCACTCCCGGCTGGAACTGTTTTCATTACTAAAACAGTGGCAGTAGGTCAAAAGAATAACTTGGTATCTGCTAGTGCGATCGCGCTTATTTACCCTGACTCCCAAGGCACGGTCAAACAGGAAAGCATTCCGGCTGAGGCTCTGTTAATTCGCGGTCGAGGACAGCAACCCTTAATTGCTAAAAAGCTGAATGATGTGGGGACGGATATTGCCCAACAAGATTTATTAGTTGGATTACTCAGTAGTTTGGGTAAGGTGGGAAGCATAGTGAATCAGCCCCGCACTCAATCTAGCACTGTTGTTTCTAGTGGCACTTTTAACCAAAGTACTATTACTAGTAACTCTAATCCTCAGATTTGGGCGGCGGCGCTAGAAGGCTTTTTTAGTCCAGTCAGTGAACGTCTGTCTAGACGCTCTGACCAAGCAGTACAGGAATTACTACAGCGTCCCAATATCCAGTTTTTACCTGAAGGTACAGAAGTCTCGGTTGTCGTCAATAGTTTTTTGAAAGTTGAACGATGATACTAATTTGGTATAAGTAGCCAGCAATTTAAAATTAAAACAAATTGGAATCGATTCATGTACAGCATCCTGGCTATTGAATACATACAAACTGAACGTTTTACAACTTAATGTTTGAGATTACTAGAACAGTTTATAAGTCAAAACTTCTAGTCCAAAATTAAAAATTGGTATGAAACTATTTGCCACTCTTGTTATTACTAGCACCACAATACTGTTTGGGGTCACGATACCTGTTGTACAGGCACAAGCACAAACTCCTGCATATCGCTTGATTGAACGGGATATGGCTGCAAACAACAGAATTCAGGTTCAAATTACTCCAGGACGTGCTACACCTATTAGCTTCACTCAAACCGACGAGGCGATCGCCTATATTTTGGTAGCAGACCCTTCACGACTGGTCTACACCACAGATACAGATTTAAAAAGCGGACGCGCTACAACCATCTTTCTGAGGGCAATCCAACCGTTAAAGTTTCCAGGGGCTACCACCACTGCCATTACTAACTTACTTGTCCAAACTATAGACAAAACGGGACAAAAGCGACTCTACAACTTCGATATCGTTCCAGTGCGTACAAACATTGAGTATGTTGGTATTCAGATTGCAAATGCGATTACCTCTGGCACTGCGCCAAGACGCGGAGCGGCTTCTGAAAGTAGCGTGATAGCTGGACAGCAGACACTATTAATAGATAAAAATCGCAGAGCGAGAGTAGATGATATTGAAACCGGGCTGAGAATTGCTATTAATCGGGGTTACACAAACAAAAGCGATCCAGTTGTTCTTAAAATGCAGCAAGTTTTATCTCTGTTGCGAAATAGCAGAGTCACAATAAAAGAAGCAGCTACATCTGTTGGTGTTCCAGTTGAGGTTATTTCTGAATTAGGAAGAATCGCCTTAAATGACCGCCTACTCAGACTAGGACAGCAACGCTAGAGGTTATGCATTATGCACTGGTTAAAATACATTTCTTTTTACTAAATTCAGATAATTTAGAATTTGAAAATAGAAAAATTAATTAATGCAATAATTTTGAAGCAGGGAGATAGCGACGGTCAAAAAGCCAACTGAGTGATAAGTCAGTAAGCATTGCTTAATGCGATTATTTGAGAATTTGTTGAGAACACAGGCTTCTTAATGACAATATCCGTTCGCCCTAATCTCAATGCTGATGCTAAGTATTGTCATTTTCCCCTTTGGTGATAATTCTGTAAATCGCTGTCTAGCGACCAGATAAACACTTCACTCATTTGAAAGAGATTACAGGACTTATGAAATTCCTGAATGATGCTAAAATCACCGAAACTGGTTCCTTCTTGCTTATTAGGAGCTTTGTTTTTGCCAGCCAGATCGGGGAAGTCGTCAATCCACTCCAATATCTCTGCCGTGTTTGGGAATGTAGTAGGTCTCCAGGGAGCTACGCCTGTGAATGCCTCTTTAACTTCTTTAACAAAACGTAAGGCGGTTTTCCTTCGCATTGTGCCATCGCCGTTCTGGGCAATATGGTTGCCTGTTTCAAGTATCGTCGCCATAGGCAACAAAAAAGTACAGCCAGATTGAGCATAGGTCTGAAAATCTTCGAGAACTGATGCTCTATGCTGATTATAGTTGGGAACGTTCAGTATTTCGAGGAATATGCTGGTATCTATTAGGCAGATACTACTCATTGCTGTACTCCTGCAAACGAGACAGCCATTCCATAGCTTGTTGTTTTCTATCTTCTGGTGTGTGCGGCGACTTGACGAACCGATCCACTACCCCAGCAGTTACCAGTTGACCGAGCGGCCCCTGAGATATCAGACTGGGGAAATCGTACATCTCCCCAAGCCGTATAAGGCGGCTATCTCCTGACTCTGGATTGCGGAAACAAAATACTACATCACCGAGGGCAGCATCGGGTAAGGCATCCATTAATGCTGGGTTGTGGGTAGAAAGCAGCACCCGCAATTTTCGCCGCTCGGCAATATCCCGGATGCTGGCGAGTAGATGCTTGGCGCGGTTGGGATGAACGCCGTTGTCGATTTCCTCGATTACCACTAAACTACCAACGGGTGCTGATAGCATAGCCGCCGCGATCGCTAATACCCGCAAAGTACCATCGGATAATAATGCGGCCTCACAATAGCGACGGGTATTGCCAAAGGTTTCTGCTAGTTGCACCATGACTTCATCCCGTGGGCCGAAAAGGAAATCTAGCCCATCTATAGCCTGTTCTGGTAGACTCTGGATAAAGTTGAGAATTGCCTGTTGATTTTCGGCTTGGTTCTCCCACAAGCGATACAGAACGCTGGAAAGATTAGTACCATCTTCTTGTAATCGCTTATCAGATTTGAAGCTGTACTCCCGCATTCTGGCGGGAACGGGATCTAGAAACAGGATGTTCTTTAAAATTCGTTGATATTCGCGGACGGTTTCAGGAATTATCTTTTGGGATATGGGGTACTTTGGATCAAAATGGGCAGGGGTGTCTAATTGCACGAATATAGCCATCTGATCGCTGCACGTTACTCGTGGTTTGTTCTTCCCTTTTGTAAAGTTGTTATATGCGACACCAACATCAGTCTCTACTCCTTGAGAAGGCTGATCTAGGTCATATAGCGGGACTTGACTTGTGGAGCCAACGATTCGCTCACTACTGATATGCAGTTCTCCGTCACGCACATTCAGGGTTATATCGAGTTGGTTCCACTCTCTTGAGTCTAAACGGCAACCGATGGTAAAATTTGACTCTCCCCGATGGCACAAGTCATTTACTCGACCGCGTACAACGCGCTCTGCACTATTCACCGCATATTGAATGCTGGAGAGTTTTTGTCCTTGTGCTAGCCATGACAGAAAGCGCAGACCTTCAAGGGCATTACTTTTACCTGCGGCGTTTGCACCTATTAGTACTGTCAGCGACCCAAGGGGCAATCGGCTTGTACTGTAGCTTTTGAAGCTGGCGAGGGTAAATTCTGTCAGCATGGCACTCATCTTACAATTATCATCTCAAGGCTCAATGGTGGAGGGAGGCGAAGAGGGCATCGAGTTCTGACAGTGAGGCGTGGTGACTCATCTCTAAAGCCCGTTACTGTGAGTCGGTTATTGTGCAGGTTCCGAGTTGGGGACAAATAATCTCTATTGCCTTACTCTTGAAAAAAACAATTCTGTGTTCGTTATCTTCAGAGTCTCCTAAAGTGACTCGTTTACGGATGCTCATGTTTTTCATATCAGAGACGGTATTCTCAAAGAAATCCGATTGATGCCCACAGTCGCAGCGAAAGGATGATGGATACAGTTCTATTGCCATCTTACACACCATGACTTACCCCGCCAAATACTACCATGCTAGTCAGGCGATATTTGACAGGAATAGTAAGGTAATCAGTGGGGTATTCAAGCAAGAATACCTCACTCGCTAACTGAAAGATGTCCAGAAAACCCCGTGAGATCAAACCAGAATACTGTTATCACATTACCATTCGCTGCAATAACCGTGAGTTTCAGTTAACTCACCACGAATGCCGTCAGGTGATTGCTATACTGTTGATCAAGTTTTTAATACCTTGATTATCTTGTCCACAAGTTCCATTGGCTTAATTGGCTTGGCAATAAAAAGTTGAAACCCTGCTTTTAAAATACGTTGCTCATTTTCAGCTCCAGCAAAAGCGGTGAGAGCGATCGCTGGAATTTGTCCCCCTTGCTCTATAGTGCGGGAGCGAACCTGACTAATCAAGGTAAAGCCATCCTCATCTGGCATACTGATATCACTAATCAGTAGAGCGGGCGAGCGCTGTTCTAAAACTGCCAATGCTTCTTTTACTGATGCTGCCACTAATACATCTGCCCCGGCGCTTTGGAGAACAGTCTGCATTAACATCCGAGCATCTGCATCGTCATCCACAACCAGAATGCACAAGTTCTGCAATTGGGTAATTTTCTGATTGCCATGCAGCAATTCTCCTACTACTAGTTCGTCATTACTCAACTGCTTTGTCATTGTCATGATAGGTAGCCTCACCGTGAACGTCGAACCCTTGCCGAATCCCGCACTGGCTGCTGTGATATTGCCATTGTGGAGTTCTACAATTGTCAGAGCGATCGCAAGTCCTAATCCTAATCCACCAGCAGAACGAGTAGTTGAAGCGTCACGCTGACTAAACCGTTCAAAGACGAATGGTATAAACTCTGCTTCTATGCCCCTCCCTTGATCGATAACAGTAATCTGAGCCTGAGACTCAACTTGTTCCAACCTCACCTCTACACTTTCATTCTTGGAACTAAACTTGATTGCATTTGAAAGCAAATTCCAAACCACCTGTTGTAAACGAATGGCATCACCTAAAACGTTGGACACAGCAGCATCAAGATGTAAATGAATTTGAATGCCCTTTGTTTCGGCTGACAATCGAATAGTATCTGCTGCTGACCGAATTACACTTGCTAAATCAACAGATTCGATTTCCAAATTCATCTCGCCCTTCTGCATCCTAGCCAGATCCAGCAAATCGTCAATTAAGCGAACTTGTAGACGGGCATTCCGCTCAATCGTTTCCAGTCCCTCAATTTTCAGTGCTTCATCCATCTCATGTTCAGTTAGCAATAGTTGCGCCCAGCCGTGGAGATTATGCATGGGAGTACGTAACTCATGAGACAAGACAGCGACGAATTCATCCTTGACTCGATTTATTTCTGCCAGTTCCTCAGTCTTTTGTCTCAGTTCTTCCTCTACACGCTTTTGTTCAGTGATATCAATACCGATTAAAAATGCGGCTCTGTTCTGGTCATATTTTTGAGCCACAATTAAATAGCTACGATCTGCGCTTATGGATTTCAACTCATATAATGCTTCAGATTGATCTCCAGCAAAGAAATTTTGCACGAACTCACGAAACCCATTACCACTAGCTAAGAAACCAATATCCTGGCCAACAAAAGCTTCGGGAGGCAAATTAAAACTATCAGCTAAGTGCTTATTGACACCTAGATAGCATAAATCGGAACTGACCCAAGATACAATTCCAGGTACAGCCTCCAGTACAGTCTGCAACTGATCTCTAGCAGCTTGCAATTTTCTTTCTGCCTGGTTGCGCTGGGTAATATCTAGAAATACACTTACACACCCCCGCACTTTTCCATCTTCATCAAATAAAGGGGCAGCATACTGCGACAGGTTAATTCTCACACCATCATCACGAACCACCTCAATCTCAGAATCCAGTATTTCCACACCATGAGTGGTAGCATATTGCATAGCTAGTTCTTCTGGAGCTAATTCTCTGCCTGACTGGTAAACTTTAAAGTTAGTTGGACGTTCATCATTAGGAGCGCTGAGAGAGGCATTTGCGTCAACAGGTATGCCCAGCAGTTTGGCAAGAGCCGGATTAACTTTAATAGTTCGGCATTCTGGATCTTCTGCAATGCCAATGCCAGTTGGAATCACCTCTAACAAAGTTTGTAGTTCTTTAACTCGTCGATTTAAAGCTTGGTTTAACTTGATAATTTTTGCTTCTGCTTGTTTGCGGTTCGTAACGTTTTGGAAGATTGCCAAGCCCGTCAGAATTTTGCTATTTTCATCTTTGACTGGAAAAGTTTGTATTAGATAAACTTGATTTTTATAAGGGATTTCAATACACATTGGAGTACCCTGTAAGGTACTACGGTAAACTGGTTCTATCACTTCGTAAGTCTCAGGGAGAACAGTTTCGTGCAGCGTTTTACCTTGGAACTCTTCTTTTGGTAAACCAAAAATTTGCAGTTCTGTGCCTTCAACACCCATAAAGCGCATATCTCGATCAAAGAGAAAAACTACTCCATTGGGTATATTTTGGGTTAATTTTCGGTATAGTTCTTCACGTTGACGAAGTGAACGCTGACTCTGTAATAAATCTTTTAGATTAATTTGGGCTTCTGTTTTGTCAGTATCTGACTGCTGTTTGCTTGACTGGAAGTTAGCTGTTAGCGCACTGATTAATAGACCCTCGATAACAAATAATACAAATTCTAGACTATCGAGAGTAGAAGATGGGTTTGTAAAAAAGTAATGATTAGCTAAAGCAGCCAAAAACACTGATGCCAATCCTGAAGTGATGCTACCGTACCAAGTATTTATAGAAATAGCAATCAGCCACAAGCTGAAAGAACTTGTGATTCCAGTTAGATGCTCTAGTCCTAACTTAACTAGCAAGGTTACTCCCACACTGAAAAATGCAATCCTGTAGGGCAGGTATTTTTGTTTGATGAATAACATAGAGATGGGAGCAACGCTCCAAAGTGAGGCCGGATAAAAAACGAGCGATGTCTACGGCGGGTCACGCCTATGCTAAAAACTATTTTCAGTGTAATAAATATTTGGTATATTTGAATACGTATTAATGCGTAGTGAGGTCTAATGTATGGTGACATGCGCGAAAATTTGTAATCACAAGAATTAAAGTAGGATTTCCGAGTAGCAATAATTTTAAGATTGAGGATGTTTACCTTCATAGAAAAATATATATGTGCAACTCCAGATTTAACTAAATCATCTGAATGTTAAAAAACTTTCAATATATTGATTTCTGATGATGCCGAATGGATATAGAAACATATATTCCTCAAACCAAAAGGAGTATTGTTTTTCGGAGAAGTAAAACCAACAGCTATCGCTGCATTGAGTGGATCAATTAATGGAATTAGCGAAGCGATGATGATCCAAACACTTCCTACTTTCGCTGCAACAAGTTCTTTTCCATTTCAACTCACCCAACAGCAGCAAAAAGCTTTAGATGCAATGTGGACATTTATACAGCCAACTGTGATGGCTGCTTTATTTCTGCTGGTTGGCTATGCGGGAACCGGCAAGTCAACTATTGTATTCCAACTAGTTAAAGTTCTTGTCGCTGCGGGTAAGCGAGTTGTACTGACTGCACCCACTAATAAAGCTGTAGGTGTGCTGCAACGTATGGCGGCAGAAAATGGCGTAACAGGGGTAGAATTCTTCACCATTCACCAGTTGTTAGGACTGGGTATGGTAACTAGAGGTAAAGAGAAAGTACTTGACCAAACTGGGCCTTCTTACATCAATCTATTTGATGTTGTCTTTATTGATGAATGTTCCATGATTGGCAAACAACTCTGGCGCTGGATTGAGGATGTTGCTAACCAATCATCCACCTGGACAAAAATCAAAATTATTCTCATGGGCGATCCAGCACAATTAAATCCAGTTAATGAAGGAAAATCTCCTAGTTTTCAAGTGCCAGATAAAGCAGTTTTGACTCAAGTTGTGCGTCAAGGAACTGGTAGCCCTTTGTTAGAGTTTGTCACTGCTTCTCGCTATGCAGTTACGAAGAGTAAGTTTCCTTTTGAGCCTTATGCCAAATATCTGCCTGATAAAAGTAATGGGGCGTTGATGGTTAAACGTCAAACTTTGCTGCATTATGCCTGCAAAAAGATGAAGAGAGAATTTGCTCAGAACCCAGATTGTTTCCGAATTTTGTCCTGGACTAATACTCAAGTTGACTTTTACAATCAGCAGATTCGCACACATTTATATGGTGAAAATATCAATCGGTTTATTCCTGGAGAGAGATTAATTACCAGAGATCCAGTGATGGCTCCTGATGGTAAAACTACGATTCTTTCTACATCTACAGAGTTTACTGTTTTAGATGTCTTTGGGGATCGTTACAACAACTATGATACTTGGAGGTTGAAGGTAGAGACAGATGAGGGGATTGTGCGTCAGTTCTATGTTTTGCAGGAAGATGAGCAAAAACAATTTGACCAAGAAACCAAACGCTTACTCAAAAGTGCCAAGCGTAATCCCTTTCTGTGGAAGCAGTACTACAAACATTCAGAGCAGTTTGCCAACATTAGAAACTGCTTTGCATTAACTGTTCACAATAGCCAAGGTAGCACTTTCTTAGAAGCGGGTATTGATGGTAAAGATTTGAGTAAGCGACTTTATCCAGAACGAGGAGATGACAGTAAGGCAGTCCTGGCAAAGATTAGAGAGTTTAATCGTTTGTACTATGTTTCTAGCTCACGGGCTAGACAACGGATATTAGTTATTCGGTAATAATTGTGTATAGCAATCTCAACACAAAATTCCGATTAATCATTCGTGAACAACGAGAACCCCGATTTATTAGATAAATCGGGGTTCTGTGCCTTGTGATTTTCACAAATCAAATAAGCTAATGAGCATTTAAGTTGGATGAAAGCAGGGCTTAAGCCCTTACTATAAGCGAATAAATCTGTAAAAACAAATGACGATTAGCTTATGATTGCTAGATTATGAAATCGAAATAGATAATGTCTTATGAAACGTTTGCTCACTTTTATAACTGCTTACTAACTATAGAAAAACTGTCTTCTTTTTACAATATTTCCGCAATAATCTGATTTCAACAGCTTTTTAGTCTCAAATTATTTTTTAAATTACAATCAAATTTATCTATATTTAATAACCATTTAAATGATTTACGTGAATAAAGTTATAGCCCAACTTAGTGGCGAAAAGGTAAAGCTTACGCTTTATTTCACTGAGTCCAAAAACATTATTATTCCTAGTAAATGTGGTACAAGCAGTGATTACCAATTCAAGCGAAACCTTTCTAAAAGACGCTGTTGTTGAAAGATATAATCTCTCTAATTTGAATAAAACTCGCATACGTTTCAAGATTCAGTTAAAGAAGACAACCAAGAGTAATGCTCCAAAATGGACAGATGTTCTCAAATATTCTCAAGATGAACAAGAATCTGACTTAGTGAAGGTTACAACCTCAGAAGTTGGTTTAAAGGGCATCAAAGTTTTCAAAGCTTTAGACGAAGCAGCAAACCAATTAAGGCAAGAAATTGCTTCAGTCCAAGAATGGATGAATTATGACAATGGTGATTGGATTTGTTCTATAGACTTAGCGCCCTTGGTCTGGAATCAACTAATCGGAATTCGAGATAATATTGCACCTGTTTTACGCACTCAACTGAAAGAAGAGTATGAAAAGGGGTACACAGACTATCAAGAACGTATTGACAAATTTCTCTCACTCAATGCTTGGCAGTTATCTGTAGAACAACAACAAGAAGTTAAGCAGAACTTAGCCAAAGCTTTTCCCTGTTTAGAGGAACTAGAGGACTATTTACAAGTAGTAATTGGTCGTCCTGTCATTATTCCCGCCATCAGTGAACAACTGTCAGAGAAACAAGCTGAATGCTTAGGGCAAATAACTCGGTTTATCGAACAGTATGACAGAAATTTAGAACAAACACTGAGGGAATCAGCGATCGCTGGAGGAGAACAACTAGCAGCCCAGTTGCTCGAAGATTTGAGCAATTGGGAACCAGGACGCAAGCCAGTCAACTTCAAGAAGAAGATGGAACGCCATTTCAAAAAAGTCCAAATGCTTTTGGCTAACGCCAGTTTTGAAGCAGGTAGCAGCCTTGGACAAATGATGGCTCATCTAGAAAATGTTCTCGAAAACGCTTCTGTGGATGCTAAAAAGCTGGATTCACAAGGGCGTTCTCACTTACAGGAAAAAATGGATGAAATTTGCTCCAAGCTTTTGGATGAACAACGCCATCTCCAACGATTAGCAAGTGATCAGGGTATGGGCTTAACCAAAGCTACAGCGATGTCTCTCAAACTTCGCTAGAAAAAACAATCAAGAGCGTGTCTGTATCGTCCTTGATCGAAAACGAGGTGTGGGTGTAGAGGAAGACAATACGCCCACACTTCCCAAGCTTGCTACGGAACTGAGAGGGGAAGGAACTTTTTGCTTCCTTGTCTATCACCACTGTTCGCATTAATTTACCAGTCCACAGTATTTAGAGGTAGGAAATGTCACATTTTTCAACTGTCACTACAAAACTAACTAACCGTGAATGTTTAGTACAAGCTCTACAAGATTTGCAGCTTACCGTCCAAGTTTATGAAAAACCACAATCGCTGAGAGGTTATTACGACGACTCCCAGGGGAAAAGTGCTGAGATTGTTGTCCCTGGCCGTAGTTTAAGTGTCCGCGCAGATATCGGGTTTAGGTGGGATCAAGAGGCAGGGGTGTATCAACTGATCCATGATGCCTATGAAACTGTACCCCGACTAGGAGAAGACTTCTTTTCGCACACCCTAATACAAGCCTACGGACAGAAGATGGTTCGCGCTAAAGCAGCCCAGTTACAAGAACATCTGGGAGAATGCACCATCACAGAAGAAACCAACGGTCAGGTACATACCCTGCGCCTGGCATTTTCAGCACATCAGCAAACCCAACAAGTTCGGAGATAATTTATGGAACGGGCAATCTTGATACATTTTGACACTGCTACAGGTGAAGTGAAAATAGAAGCCGAGGGATTTGAGGGATTGTCGTGCCTAGAAGCAACCCAACCCTTTGAGGAAGCTTTGGGTGTGGTACACAGCGATGCCTACGGCGGTGAACTACGCACTTACAAACCAGAATCTCAACAACAGCTTCGTAGCATCATTACTCATCAACAACGACTGCACCAATAAATATTCGATGGGGGGACGAAGAAAATCCCCCTGCACAATTTTTCTATGAGTGAACTAGCTGAAGATTATCCGATGCTCCATATTTACCCCTCAAAAGGAGCGCGGCAACCAGTAATTATCAAAGGAAATGCGGAGGGACTGTGCGCTTTAGTCAATGCCCTAATTTCCGCCATTGCTCATCCAAATTCTTCTGGAGTTGCTGAAGTGTTTAACGGCGATGCCGAAGTTTACGAAGTAGTCGTGCATCTTGTTACCACTCACGAAAAACTTTCTCCCGTACCCGATCAAAATTCGCAACAATGAAATTATCAAACCTGATTACCACCATTGACTCTCAAATACCCATCGTGGCAATAGATGTTCTGTCCCCCGAAGAAGCCACTATCATTCAGTGGTTAACTACTGAAGTGATGGACAAACTTAACAGTCCTGTATACTTCTGGAATTTGGGAGTTTCCGGCTTGGAGCAATGTCTGATTGCTGACGACGGTGGACTGGTATTCAAATCAGTCGAGACGTATAAAAAGCCTCATAACATAGACCCTTTAATATATGTGTTCGAGTACATCAACAATTTCGGCGGTAATGGGGTTTTCATCCTGGGAGATGTTCACCCTTTTGTGGGTAAAAACTCTCTGCAATTGAGTTGGGAAGTTCTCACCAGAGTCAAAAACTTGTACCATCGCCTCAAACCGACTGAAAAGCGAATTGTGTTTTTAGGTCAAAACATTCAACTGCACGAATCCCTGCTGAGGCTAATTCCTTGCTGTGAAGTTCCTTTGCCCAGCATTGAGCAAATTCAAGACCACTTAGAATCATATTTGCTGTACTTGCAAGAATCTGCCAGTGAGCAAGAGGTAACTTTTACCGTATCTCTCACCACTGAAGATAAAGAAACCTTGGCAAGAGCAGCATTAGGGCTAACCTTGGAGGAAATCAGCGACTTTCTCCGGCTCACTGTTAAGGAGCGATTAACTTCTAAAGGTATAGTAATTGATGCTACTGTCATCCCTTTGGTTGTGGAATACAAGACCCGCCTACTGGCTCAAATGGGTATTGAATTAGGTAAACCGGCAACAATACCGTTTGGTGGACTAGACCTGTTGCGGGATTGGTTGCAACGCCGCCGCCGGTTATTTTCCCAAGAAGCGCGATCGCTAAATCTACCCCAACCTAAAGGTGTACTACTGGCAGGGCCACCAGGGACGGGTAAATCGATAGTAGCAAAGAACATTGCAACCATACTCAATCTTCCACTGCTGCAATTAGACATTGCTTCAATGCTTGGTAGCCTGGTGGGAGAATCTGAGGGCAATGTCCGCCGCGCACTCAAGACTGCTGAAGCGATCGCACCCTGTATATTGTGGATTGATGAGGTTGAGAAAGCACTTTCAGCTAATGGCGATACCTCTGGAGTATCACAAAGGATTCTGGGAAATATCCTCACTTTCATGTCTGAGTGTACGGCGGGGGTGTTTGTGGTGGCAACCTGTAATGACCCAACAGCGCTGCCTATTGAGTTCAAGAGAAAAGGGCGGTTTGATGAGAATTTCTTCGTTGACCTGCCTACTGAGTTGGAACGTTGCCAGATTCTCAAAATTCACTTAGAACGGTTTGGTATAGAAGTTCCACAGGAATATTTAGAGGCGATCGCTGCTGCTACTGACAAGTTTAGTGGTGCTGAGTTGGAAACCCTGGCATCAGAAGCAGCACTACTGGCTTTTGATGAGGGAAGACCTCAGCAGGTCACACTGGCTGATTTAGAAAATTGTCAGCAAAACATCACCCCTTTAGCTGTTCAAGATGCTGCTGCTGTTGAGCGGATGCAGTCTTGGTCAAAGATTGCGCGACCAGCTTCCAGTCCTGTGCAGGTGTCTAAGAAAGGTCTTCGTACTTCTAGGTTCCGTACTAATTAGGTATTTCCAAATTAGTAATGATTTGAAGCTTTTGTCAAATGAACATCTGTTGTTGAGATATTCATTTGACATGGCAATACTTTACTCTAAATTATGTCAAAAATATGGAAGTTTACTTAATATTTGTCAATGCGGCTCAGAACAGTAACAAATTCTGGAGTGCAAAAGTTGAGCAAGGTAATCTAACTGTTGAGTGGGGTAGGGTCGGCTACAAATCTCAGCAAAAAGTTCACTCTTTCGGTAATTATCAACAAGCAGTTTCTAAATTCCACAGTCTCGTGGCTGAGAAGAAAATGAAAGGCTACCGAGAAAGCCAACCTCAAATTGATAGTACTTCTGATTCTCTAGAAATCAAAAGAGCTATCCAATTACTGGAGATTTTGCGCCCTTATGTAGTACAAAGACAATTTGCCAATAGAAATTATCTAGAGACATTAAACCAATATTTGAAAATCGTTCCTACACCTTTAGGAATGAAAATAGACCCATCTCGAATATATCGCGATGTGGCAGATGTTGAACATCAACTATCACTGCTGAACTCTTTGTTGGAAAATGATTCTGTGCTGGGTGATAACACTACAGAAGAATCTGCTAATAACAGCAAAATTATTAGTTTAAAAAGCATTGGAAAGAACTTTTGGAGGCATTTGTAGAACTTAATAATTCAGGAGCGGAGCCTGATACTCCGAAAGCTAAGATTAGAATAAAGGCTTACCTGAGAGCCGTGAAATGGGATATATCAGTAAAGTTCTGTATGTCTCACAGAGTAAAAGCATCTGATTCAAAACTTCACATCCTTTATTTTCTGCTATCGCAGTCACCTTTCTAACAATGACGCAACCAGAAATAAATCATCATGACTCAAACAGCATCGAAACAAAGGGTAAAGCCTGCCAATCAGACAAAACAAACAAGTGTAGCTACTCCTAAAGGCGAAAATGAAGTATCAGCAAATATCCCAGAAATATCTACAGGTAAAAAGAAAAAATCTACATCTCCTGATGCTGATGCTTCAACTGAGCCTATCTCAAATAAGCGTACTAATAAACGTTCTGCCAAATCAGAGTTAAACTCTCAACCACTTATAGAATCAGGAATGGAGGTAATCTGCTCACAAACTAAATTTCACGATGCACTCTCTTTAGTTAGTTGTGCTACCCCAGCTAAACCTACCCATCCTATTCTTGCTAATGCTTTAATCATTGCAGATATTGAAACACAACAGATACATTTAACTGTTACTGATTTAGCATTAACAATTCAGGCAAGTTTTGAAGCCCAGGTGTTGCTCAAGGGTGAAATTACTGTGCCAGTGGAAATGCTATTTGAGATAGTTAAGCATTGCCCTAATGGTAATATTAGCCTCAGTAGTCAGACTCAGATTCTACAACTTAATGATGAAGATAAGCAAACAAAAGTCTGCTCTCTCAGTTTATCTGATGCTGATGGAAAATATGAAGTTAGAGGCATTAGTGCTGAAGAATTTCCACCTAGTTCTACAATTGATGCTACTCCCATTCCTCTGCCAACAACAGTTTTCAAAGATGGTTTGAAAGGTGTAATTTATGCTGTCAGCACTGATGAAAATAAATATATCTTGACCGGAGTTCATATTCAACTTACACAGGAAAAGTTAAAGTTTATTGGTACTGATGGGCATCGAGTTGCAACCACCGAACTTTCAACTCAAGGAATTGGTAGAAAACCCCGCCAACAAGTAGAATCTGAAGAGATACAATTTACTATTCCTGGTCGAGTCCTCAAGGAACTAGCGCGTAACTTGGATGATTCTGTCGAATTCATTAATCTGTTGTATGATGCCCAAAGTAATCGCTTGGGTTTTGCTTGGCAAGATATTATCCTCAGATGTCAATGTCTTGAAGGAACTTACCCTGACTGCGAACAGCTATTGGCAAGATTTAGCTTTGACCGAGAAGTAATCCTAGAAAAAGCATTCTTAGTCAAAGCACTGGAACGGTTAGCTGTGTTAACAGATAAAAAAGAGAAAGGTATTTACTTACAGTTTGATGGAGCTTTGCAGCAGCTACGACTATCAATTGAACGGGAGTTTGGCAAAGGCGATCAAGTTATTGCTGCTCATCTACCATCAGAAATGTCATTGAATATTCAGTTTAACCTCAAGTATTTAGTAGAAGCAGCCAAGGCAATTCCCAGTTCCGCTATCAAAATGCACTTACAACAATCAGATCATCCTGCCATGTTGGTTCCTTATGGAGATAGACCAAATCCAGAACTGCAAATGGAAATGCGTCAATTCTTACTGCCACTGTACACTCTAAATGCTTAATAAATGTTAATCGGAATCTTGAAGTTTTGTAGGGTGTTTTGGATACGAGTGGTGTTTATTTTAGACGGGGATTTGAGGAACTCTGGACAAAACTGACAATATAAACGAAAATCCTCGATTTTGACAAATAGAAATTGTACATTTTGGCGGTAGATATCCGAGTATTTGCCGCCAAAATGCCAAATTTATCCAGTTTTATCAAGAAAAAAGGAAGCAAAGTAGGGTGCAAGAAGGAAAGATAGAAAAGTATGTTTTAGAATCTAATTGTTACCCAATATGGTAAACACTTTACAATCAGAGTATTACTCTATAGTTCCACCATGCCAGCAAGAGACATATACCATAATGAAGTCAAGAACGCATTGATAAAAGACGGTTGGACTATCACAGATGATCCTTAAAGGAGGAAATTTGGCAATGGATAAGCTAGAGCAATACCGCAATGGTATTAAGAAGATATTAACTGAGTATTACGAAACTACTAATACTCAAGTTGTAAAAGATCCGGGAGTTGAAGTAAGCGATCGCTTGGCTTTTGATGAAACAAGAGATCAATATCTTTGGTTTCGATTTGGGTGGGATGACAAAAAGCAGATACAATATATTATCATCTATCTCTGCATTAAAAACGGCAAAGTTTGGGTGGAAGAAGATGCAACTAATTTATGCGTTGTTGATGATTTGCTATCAGCCGGAATACCCCAAGCCGATATTGTTTTGGGTTTCCATCATCCCAGTAAACGAGGTTTAACAGAATTCGCTACTGCTTAAGGAAGCAGGTAAAAAATAGAAATTTAGCGTTTTATGAGCCAAGGATATGAATTCTAAAATGGCTATAGCTCGGTTGTAAATTCCATAAACTTATACACCTGTTTCAACGTTTAAATAATTAGGCATACTCAATTTATGGTATAGGTAAATACTGCTGGTAACGGTTGAGCAAATCAGCCTACTTTGGATTCAAAATTACACCCCCTTAACAGGGGTAAGGGCGACAAATTAAGGTTAATGAATCCTATGTCTACAGTCGCCCTACATCAAAAATATCGACCCCAGACAATAGCCGAATTAGTTGGACAGCCCTACATCAAAACTACTCTGACTAATGCTGTCAAATACCTGCAAATTGCACCAGCTTATTTATTCACAGGTTCTAGAGGCACAGGTAAAACCTCAACTGCTCGGATATTTGCTAAATCCCTAAATTGCCTCAACACTAAAAAACCAACTGACCAACCTTGTGGTATTTGTCAATCCTGCCGTTCAATTGAAACCAGTAATAGCCTAGATGTTAGTGAAATTGATGCTGCTTCTAATAATGGTGTAGATGATGCCCGTGCTTTAATTGAGCGCAGTACCTTAGCACCTGTTGCAGGACGTTACCGAATTTTTATTCTCGATGAGTGCCATTGTCTAACCGGTAACGCCTTCAATGCCTTACTTAAGTGTATTGAAGAACCACCACCTCATGTTGTTTTCATTCTCTGCACAACAGAACTGCACAAGGTGTTACCTACTATTGTCAGCCGTTGTCAGGTGTTTAATTTCCGTACTTTGTCTGTTCAGGCAATTGTACAGCACCTCGGTATTGTAGCAGATGCAGAATCTATTTCTATTGATGATGAGGCACTAACAGCGATCGCAAGACTCAGCGATGGTGGATTGCGGGATGCACTGCAATTACTGGGTCAGGTGAGTCTTTTAGATGAAGATATCACTGCTAATCATGTCATGGAAATCGCTGGTGGTGTGACAGAAACAGAATTAATCTCAATTTTACAGGCAATTTCCACCAACAACACCTTTAACTTGCTGCAAGTAGCAAGAGTTCTAGTAGACTCTGGTAAAACGCCCAAATTGATTCTCTCTAATTTACTGCAAACATACCGAGATTTACTGATTATCAAGTCTGCACCCAAAGAGCAATCCCTACTAACTGGTTGTGTTAGCTATGCTCAACTCAAGGTTTTAGCAAATCACTGGAATTTCGAGACGCTGAATTTGTCCCTAACAGAGTTACAAAAAGCAGAAAACTATCTTAGGTACACAGTAAATGCTGCTGTGTGGCTAGAAGTTTGCTTACTGAACCTGATACCCAGTTTATTGCCTGTCAGTGCAACCAAGACGCTAACTGCTAAACCTGTGCATAACGGCAAGTTGCTACCGACAGTTGGAGTATACACCACAAACAAGGTGACAGCTAAACCTGTAGATGACAAATTATTACCAGCAGTTGCAGCCCAGACTACTAACCTGGATCAAATTTGGCAGCAGGTGATGGATACAGCTAAACCCAGCAATCAAAAGCTGTTGGCTCATGCTCATCTCGTTAAATTGCAAGGTGACAAGGCGATTTTAGAGGTTACACCAGCTTACCTGAATAAGTTTGAGAGTAGTAAAGAAGCGATCGCTAAAATGTTGCAACGAGCTACCCAAAGTCAACAACCAATGACTGTGTTAATTAAAACTGCCAACAAGAGCAGTAACGGGAGGGTAAAAGCATGATTGTCTTGCTGACAGGTGACGACCAACACGCTATTCAAGAACAGCTAAACCAATACAAAGCAGAGATTGATTCCCAATGGCTCACACTTTGCTATCACCGATTTCCAGCCGATCACCTTGACCGAGCCATCAGCGTAGCTCGCACTTGTTCCCTCACTGGAGGTAAAAAACTGGTGATTGTGGAAAATTGCCACCTCAAGCAGTGGGGTGATACTGAGTTGTCAACTTTGCAGCAGCTTGTTCAAGTGCCTGAATTCACAATTTTGGTGTTTGTCGCCACCAATGTAGATAAGCGCCTGAAGATTTACAAACATTTTGTCAAGTATGCCAAGTTGTTTGAGTTTTCATTGATACCACCTTGGCGTACTGATTTGATTGAAAAAGCGATCAGTACTCAGGCGAAAAAAATTAAGCTGGTGTTGTCAAAGAATGCGGTGGAATATCTAGCAGAAGCAATTGGTAACGACATGACTCGTGCAGCTACTGAGTTACGCAAACTGTATATTTATGGTAATGGCAGACAACTTGAACTTGCAGAAGTAAAAGAGTTAGTGCCATGTCAGACTCAAAGTAGCCTACAACTGGCATCTGCTATTCGCCAAGGAGAAAGCAATCAGGTTTTGCACCTGCTGGATGATTTACTGTCACGCTCGGAACCATTAATGGTGATTGTTGCTACTCTCCTAACACAGTTTAGAACTTGGCTGTGGGTTAAGTCTGCGATTGTTTCTGGGATTAAGAAAGATAGTGAATTAGCTCAACTATGCAATATCAGCAATCCTAATCGCATTTACTATTTGCGTCAGGAGGTAGCAAATACAAGCATCAATGCTTTAGCTAAAGCAGTGACTATGGTGCTGGATTTGGAGATGTCTATTAAGAGAGGTGCTGATAGCGGAGCGGTAGCGAGTCATCGAGCGTCAAGTAAGGATTTACTGCTAATAATTCTTAGTGTTAGCAGGTTATTTAAGTTAACTTAATCAACATAAAGTTGACTGATAGTTTTGGATTTTGGATTGTATATTTGATTCCGGTCTAAAATCCAAAATCAGTTATTTAAGTAAGTCCAAGTCAATATTTCACGTTGGTAAAAGGCAGGAGGCAAAGGAAATAAGGCATATGGTAAGTACCATAATAGTCAGCCAGGTTTCTGTGAACGCTTGATGTGAACCACCACTTTTACTTACACCAGATGGAGGAAGTATTAAACGATCTGTTTACCACTTTATTTTGCTTGATAACTTATCGAACTTGTATCAATGTCAATAATAACCTTACCGCCCCCATTTTTTTCTACTTGTCGCCAAACTTTATACCCATCAACAATTGCCTTCTCCCAATCACCTAGCGAACACTCTCGAACTTCTAAATGCAAGGTCATATTTTTTATAGTTTTCAATAGTTGGTCATCTATCGTTACAACGCCTTCCAAAAACCCATGATCCTTGGCATAGCTGAATACAAGTGCTGATATACCTTCATCAATAGCTATTGCCCGACCACCATCTTCAACCTCGTCAATACGAGGATTACTTTTACGCTTGCGTTTAAGGTTACTGCGAATGACTGGCGACCATCCCAAAACAGCAGCATAAGACAAATGAAAAATATCATGAAAGCGATAGCCATCACTAAAGTAGGAGTTATCGGTAAGGTAATTTCCAATCTGTTGACCATTAATAAATGCTCTCACTTTCACTGAGTTATCTTCGCTCACTTCAGTAAGATATAGCTCAAACTGTCGCGGTAAACTTTCGTGTTCGGAAAAGTTACTATCAAATATGTAGGCTGTAGTTTGACTATCTATTTGTACTGAATCTCTTCTTCCCCAACGGTCACGACACTTATTCAGATTAATTTGTGCAATTTCTGCCAAATCTAGATCAAATTTACTGGCTACGTTAGCAACGTACCAAAGTAAATCCCCTAACTCTTCTGCAACACAATCTTTAAAAAGTTTATGTGCATCTTTATCCCGGAGATGCTTTTTATATTCAGCGAGGAGTGAACCTGCTTCACCAACCAAACCCAGCAGAGGTATGATTATTCCATCTCCACTTTTAGTAGGAACTTGATCAGTTTTCAGGGCTTGTTGTTGATACTTACGAAAATCCATTATCCACTCCTTATCTTGAGATTATATTTGGTGTTGCTGATTATGGGCATGAAAAAATAGAGTCTGAAAGCAGGCTCACTTGGCCATGCTAAAGTTGCTGAAGCAAAGCCTTCTGTAGAGTTATCGGAGTTGATTAGAAACTTTTGCAAGGAGGGCAAATAATTTTACATTTTTTAAATTTGCACCCCTCGTTTAGTAATACCTTCTATTTAGATTTGGAAGCAGCTTTAATTTTTATATCCTCTTCAATAGCTTGGTTAATTTTCCATTTTGGTGGATACCAATAACTAATTGGTTGTACGTTAACTGAATACTTTTGCTTTATACGTGTTCTTCCTGATATTCCCGATATTTCAGGGTGTTTCATCCGAGAATACTTATCTACCTCACAAAATAGATTTTGGCAGTCGATTAATTGCAGTCTCCGTCCCCAAAGGGAATGATAATTTAGTCCTAATCGCTCAAACTCAGATTCTTGGATATCTGCCATGAATTTAATAATTTCTGGTTCGTTTAAACCACCCAGATCAAGAAAACATTTGCGGATACCATCAAGCGCACCAGGACCAGGAATTACAAACTCCATCTCGCTATAGCTAGTAATCTCGCTATAGTTAACATCAGTTATAAACTGGTATGCCAAAAAATCGCCAATAGTTGGATAATTATGTAATAAATCGAAACCCTGGTGCATATTCCGTGAATCTGCTAGCTTCTGTGGCAGATCATCAGTCATCATCTTTTCAATCAACTTGAGATTATTGCGGTGCTTTGTAGTATATCCAAATGTTTTGCCACCCGATGGCATGATATATGCCGCAGAATAGATAGTCTGACCGGACTGCATGGTTTCTGTGAGGATTTTATCGTAGCGTTCAAAGCAATAGTCAGCATAAGTAATATGTCCAATATTTTTTTCTAGAAGCTGCCAAGTTTCAATTTTGTTGAAAATTTTGAAGAGGATAATTCTAAAGAATACCTCATTGATTGAAGATGGTAGATCGTCCCGATAGATGACATTTCGTATCAAGTACTGGCTCGTGCGGTCGCTTGCGCGGTAGGCATTGGTAAATTTGTATGTGGAAAGAATTGGATCATCAGTCCAAGGCACTTGTGCATTTTCTAGCTTCTTATAAAATATCTTTTGTCGTTCGGCAGCGAATTGCCAATAAGTATTGAATACAACTGTAGGCTTGGCGGGTAGAATATGTGAAATGATAACTGGCGATGAGATAGGTTTTTCTGCACTATCGCCAATTCCAAGACTTAACTGTTTGTTTTGATTGGCGTTTTCGCTAGACTGTTTCTGACGTTTTGTTCCCATTTTGTCTCTCTAAAGAAACATTTCTGTTTCCTTAAATCCGTAAAGTACTCTCACCCGTAAATATCTTTTATTAAGCTTGTCTGGAAAAAAGCTATGTTTGATCTATTGTATGTTCGCAAGTTGTTTGTTGCATAATATTCCGAGCCGCCTCTATAACTGGAGTTAAAGTTGGCGATCTTGTTCCAATTCTTTCTAATTTTGCTACACCTACGAAGCAGTTCATCCGGTCAAATGTCAGTCCCATTTCGTAAGCCATGAAATTGCCTAATCTGCATAGTCCCAAGTAGTTGCCGTATGCTTTATCAAAAAGTTGTTGGGTTGCGTAGAAAGCATTTAAAATAAGGGTTTTATCTTGATTATTTGGTACAAAGCTAACATGTTGTAAACAAGGAAAGCCTAGTTGCCTACAATTAGGAATATGGTCTCGCCCTGGATCAAAGATAGAAGCTTGAAACATACTTCTTCTGATTGTTGGGTGTGAATTATACTCAAAAATGATGTGTTCGAGTTGGTTGCCATTGTGGGGCCCAGAACCAAAACCAATCAGTCTTTCAAAGTAAATACCACGTCGGTTTTTCGACGGTTCAGCAGCTTTGTATCTGGGAAGAGCATTAAGATAAATCTCAAAGAATTTCTTTCGGTCATACTTAGCCATTCGCCAGAGAGAGCTAGGAAAAATCGTATTTGCAACTGTGTGAATTTTTTGTTTTTTGTTCTTTACAAGGCAATTATCAAGAGCATCTCGAACTGATTTGTCTTCATTTACAATACCGCTGCTAAAACCTGTTAAACTAACCACCAATGGCGAAATTTCTTTGCCAGGATTATCGATAATGTGTAGAAATATACGACTCCAAGCGCAAGAGAGGTTTGTTTCGTTAATGGGGAGAGGCGCACTATTACTCATCTTCCGGCTCCTCAAGATGGCGATATTTGCTTAGTCCTACAAACTGATAACGCGAAACCCGAACAAAAGCTGCCCACTCAGCGTCACGACAGTAAACGCGCACAATACCAGGACGATTAGCTCGGAAGAGACGACCCTGTGAGTGATTTTCTTGGAAAGTGATAGTGTCATTCGTTGCTTCTGCTGTGTTTGGTAGTAGAAGATGACTTCCAACTTCAGCATCAAGTGTAGGCATTGACCAATGTGCATCAGCAATTATCAACGGTTCTGCTGATGAACGCCCAAGAAAATCTTGGCGGATAGACTTGGGTGTAGATTTTTGAAGTGACGCAGCTTTGATGCGATTAATCATTTTTAGGGTATAAGTCATGTGATTGATCAGAGTCTCGTACCCAACACCAAAACTACAGGCAATCGTGAAAATCTGAAGTGGCGTTGCTGAAGCAATATCCCAGCCACGCGAAGCAAATGCTTTTCTCACCCCCAAAGTTGGCATAAGTAGGAAACCTGCAAAGGAGTCAACCAGAAACTCGTCAGGATGGAAAGTCTTAGATTTCTCCGAATCCTCTGTTAGTTCATCAATCGTTGAACTATGTCCAAAAACGTGGTGTCCGAGTTCATGAGCGCAGGTAAAGTTACGCCTAGTAAGGGGTCGCAGCGCAGAAAGCCATATTTGTGGTTCATCTCCTTTGAGATATATGCCTTCCATGCTACTAATATCAACAAACTTAACTTTGACATTGAGTTTGTCGCACAAGTTATAGATACAAGCCGGGCTTTTAAGGTCTAGACCAACTTGTTTCCGAATATCGATTGATTTAAGCATGGCCTGTTGAGCCAATTCTTGCCTCTGATTAGCCACAGATTTTTTCCTACACTTGGTATCAAGGTAACTAATATTACTAATCACAGGTTGTCTCTCCCCGTTCGCATTGAAGCAAGTAATGTTAACAGTCGGTCTAAATCTTCTGGCTTAAGCTTTTGGAGTTCTCTAGCAGCAAGCTGAAGTTTATTGTCATGGACATCGACCTTATTCGCACCTTCACCAAGTAGCCATGACACACTGACATCAAAAATTTCTGCAAGCTTTGTAATTTCTTCGGCGGAAGCATTTCTCTTGCCAGCCTCTATTTCAGAAATAGAGGGTCGATGTAGACCAAGAGTTTGAGCTACCTGAGCCTGAGACAAACCTGCCATTTTACGTGCTTCGCGAATGCGAGAAGCAATTATTGCTTTCTTGTCTTTTGCTTCAGTCATCTCCGTTTCTCCTCTTTACTGACGATTTCACAAACTACATCAGCTGATTCGTTGATGGTGAGTCGCCGCGTGCAATCCTCTGACAAAAAAATGTTTTTGTCATTAGGGATGTTCACGTTAAGTTCCGTAGCCAACATAGTGATGGCAACAGGCCAGAGGTAACTGTCAAGCCATGCTAAATCATTGATAGGACAAGTTGTTTCTGTGATTGGCTGTCCTTCATATCCGCTATCGCTCTGGATTTCTTTAAACACTTCTATGAGCTTGACCTTTACATTTTCTGGGGTCATAGTGCAGCACACTATATTACCGTTGGTAAGAAAATCTTACCAAGCGTAGGATAAAATGTCAATCGGAGTTCAGGGTAATATTTAGGCATTTAGATGTTAATCATCTCAAAGTCCTTGAAACCGACCAGAGGTAAGTTATATGTAGCGCACTGTGTGCTGAATATTCTTATGCCCAGGGTGAGGCAATACGTAGCAAAGGTTATAATAAATACATATTTTTTCAGTAGCACTCCCCCAATGGGGGATTTTTTAGGGCAGTGAGCGAAGACTACGACTATGACCACGCCCAACTACAATGCCCTGCTACAAAGCTTTTGGACACCACCTCGTACACACATTACAGAAAATTCCAACTCAAATAACCATCCTACTGAACCAACAGATATTGCTGGATTTCTAGGTGAAGATTTACTCTGGCAGCAAACTATCTCTGCCAAAGAACCTAATCTGAAAAATATCCCTAATGACCTACCAAATAAATTAATTAAAGCACTTCACTCATTAGGAATCACCCAACTTTACTCTCACCAACTTCAAGCCTTACAAGCAATTAGACAAGGTAAAAGTTTAATCCTCACCTCTCCCACAGCCAGTGGCAAAACTCTCAGCACATACCCCGCAATTCTGGAAGGTTGTATCAATGAAGAACATCGAGCATTAGCATTTTATGGACTACGAGCCTTAGCACTAGACCAGTTCCACAAAATCTCTGAATTACTCTCTACCATACCAACACAATCCAGACCTATACTGGCAATGATCACTGGAGATGTCAAATCAGAAAAACGAGAACAAATCCTCAAGAGTGAACCGCATATTTTAGGTGTCACTCCAGAATTAATCCACTTTCAACTCAAGCAAGCCTGGAAATCAGCGCATTGGGCAAACTTTTATCAGCGATTGCGCTATGTACTGATTGACGAAGCTCACACCCTCTCAGGTAGCTATGGCGCAAATATGTCCTGGCTGATTCGTCGCATTAAACTAGCAGTAGATCATTACGGTGGTGACTCCAAGAAACTGCAATTTATCTTCCTGAGTGCCACTTGTGGTAATCCTAAACAACTGGCTCTGAAAATCTCCGGCTTAAAACCAACTAAACTCAACCCCAAACCCCTAATTTGGATTCGCAAAAGTGGAGCAGCTTCACCATCTAGACAAATAATAATCACTCAGCCCAGTTACAATCTAACTGGGGATACCGCTCGGATAATTCAATTTTTGCTCAATCAAGGTAAATCAGGTATCGCTTTTTGTAACTCCCGTCGCAGTGTGCGGGAACTAACAGAATTACTCAAATCAAACCAAGTAGCCGCCTTCTACAGTGGCATAACTTCTGAGCGTCGCACAGAAGTAGTTGACCAACTCCAGTCTGGCACAATCAAGTGGATTATTGCCACAGAAGCGTTAGAAGCTGGAATTGACCTACCAGAGTTAGAATGTTGCATTTTGCGTGGCTGGCCTGGTTCCAAAATGGCATACCAGCAACGCAGTGGCCGCGCCGGACGTTCTCAGTCTGGACTGACAGTGCTGCTTCCCAATGCTCTCAACCCCATAGACTGCTATGTAGCAGAACATCCAGAAATGCTAGTATCGCCAGAAGCCGAGGAAGTCTTCTTTAATGACGAATATCCCATCTTTGCTGCTAAACATTTGATGTGTGCAGCCGCAGAAACTGGTATTCCTACTAATAAAATCAAGCACTACTTTGGCACAGCAGCTTACGAGGTAGCAAAACTCCTATTAGCCCAAGGGCATCTAAATAAAGGTCGTAATGGACTGTGGGCAAAAGGCTATCCCCATAAAGATGTTAACTTTCGGGGTGGCTTATCCCTAACTACCATCAAGCTAGTAGATGCAGAAACTGGGGAAGAGCTAGAGGAAATCTCAGAAGATATTGCTCACCGGGAAGTCCATCCCCAAGCCATCTACAAACGACAAGATGCCAATGGACGAATGCTGACTTATCAGTGCATCTCCCTTGACTTGAACAGCAAACAAGCAATTTTAAAACAGACAGCAGATAGCCCACTGTTTACAGTTGCAGTTACAGAATCAGAAACCAGTAGCCTAACAATGCTAACAGATCCGGTGAAGTTACCATTGCTGTTTTCTCAACTCAGTGAAGTTGATGACTGTCAGGAATACCTAACCCTGGAACTTAGTTTTGGTGAAGTTAAACACATTACCAGTGGTTACAGTTTAATGACCCAAATCTATGAGCAGACTTGTTTGAACAAGCGGTGTCTTAACTACAAAGAACTGCTACCTAAAGAACGTCGTTGTCCACTTTGTAGCAAACTCACACGTAAGGCTGTAATTGTGAAAACCCTGTCAGAAGAAAAGTTTGAGCAGCCTTTCCGTACTCAATTTTCCGCACCAATGGTCAAAGTAGCCATAAACTCAAGTGCGCGGGAATACCTCCAGCACAATGCCTTGGAAACTAGAACCAATTTAACCCGCAGTGGAGAACCGATTCCACCGGGCTATCAACAGTTGTGGGAATATTCCAGTCCCTTGATTGCTATCCACAGCTTTGGGCATCAAATTATGAGAGCGTTACAGCTGGTGGCTAGAGTTGACCCAAAACAGGTGAATTTTACAGTAGTGAAGGAGTTAGGGGAAAATAACAACTACACAGGCTATTTCTATGATACCAGTGATGGTGGTAATGGTGCGGCTGAAGCTGTGTTTAAGCATCTGCCAAAACTTGCTGGTGCTGCGAGAGCGATCGCCCTAGATTGCAACTGCGATACTGGCTGTGCCAAGTGTCTAATTCAACATGGTTGCCCTGATAGTAACACTGCTTTATTGAAGCAAATGGGATTATTGTTATTAGATGCGATCGCCTCCGGTCGGTCAGAGATCATTGCCTCCACAGGGGCGTAGTATCGTCGCTACATCTGATGTTTGACATGAGTATCGTCGTAGACATCGCTTGCAGCTTAATTTTACAGGTATCTAGAATTAGCGCGATGTCTATAACGGGCGTAGCTGAAGCACTCCCACACTTGAGCAGTCCGCTTTACCCAATCTATGAGGTGCCGCAGCGTCTCGTAGAGAAGGGCATCGCTATAATAAAACCAGTATCACTGAGGTAAAACTCACAATGTCCATTACACTTGATCTGCCACCGAAAGTTGAGGCACTGCTGCGACAGCGTGCTGAAAGTACTGGACAAGATATTTCGCAAATGGCGCTAGCGGTGCTGACTTTAGGACTGAGTTTGGACGATCAAGATTTTTTTGAGGCTTTAAAGGGAATCCAACGTGGGCTTGATGATTTTGAGCAAGGACAATTTTCGAGTTTAGAGGACTTCATTGCTGAACAAAATCAGAAATATGGATTGTCTCTTGAAGCATGACGTACCGCATTGATTTCTCTAGCATTGCGAAAGCCGAAGCGGATGCCGCATTCTTAAGTTTTTCTCAGTTTACCACAGATGAACGCGCCCAACTCTGGTATCAAGGGCTGATTAAAGCAATCGTCTCTCTGCAAGAAATGCCTCGGCGCTGTCCAATCGCTCGAGAGGATGCCTTCTTTAGTCAAGAAATTCGTCAGCTTCTTTACGGGCAAGGAAAGCAAACCTATCGTATTCTATTTACGGTTCTTGAAGATCAGCCTGTTCCAACGGTGAGAATTCTCCATATTCGTCATGGCGCACAGAAGACAATTGGTGAGCCGGAAGTAGAGGATTGATCATATTGACCGAACAATTCGCAGTTCGCAATTCGCAATTGCGGACGTAATTGATAATTGATTCATTTAGGGTACAAGCCCCTAATTTCAATTATGAAAAGAAACAAAACACGTAGTATCAATATTCAAGCCCCCGCATTCATGCGTGGGGTATTATTAATTGCGAATTGCGAATTGGAAATGACAGCTAATTCTTGTATCTTGGCTGTACGTATAATTAATTTGCAGCTTACCGCTGCATGGGAGAGATGTTATATTCTCTCCACCATGCCAGTAATTAATCTTGCCGATATTCAACAAATTACTAAAACACAGCAACAACTCCTATTCCCCAGTCAAAAATTTCATCCAAATCGCTCTGCCTTTGACTCTATAGTTGCAGATAACTTCTCTTTGGTGATGAGACAACTATTTTTAGGACTGACTGTAGAACCTTTATTAAATGCCTATCCTCAAATTGCTCAGTGGGTTGATCAAATACAGGAACTTGCACCGGAAATTTTTAAATCTCGAAAAAAGTTATTAGTCGATAATCCAGTAATTGCACCTCTTGCAATTAATGACAACAAGCACTTTATTCAAGTATTAACAAATATAGCATTTAAACAAGGTATTCCCAGGCTTTATGAATGGGCTATACGCCATCCACGATTAAGCTGGCAAGACCGGGTAAAGTTGTGGACTACGGCTAGACATTACTCAGTCACTCCTAACCAAATACAACTCGTAGTTTTAGCATTACATCCTGTTAGACCAGCCCAAAGATTAGATGTACGCTGGAATAAAAAGGATCAGATGCAGACTGAAAAATGGTTAATTAAACTACTGACTCAATCTCCAGATAACAAATCACAATCAAACATAGTCATTCCTGAGTTATCGTCAATGGTCAATTTAAAAGCTATTCCAGAAGTCAAGATTTAAGAGGCTAATGCCTCTGCCATTGGCAAATGCTTGTTACAGATAACACCAATGGTACTCAAATCAACTTTTGAGCATGGATGGCTACTATCAAAACTACTGAAATTAGATGATGAATATCAAGGTAGGTGGGAGCAATGGCGATGGACAATGGAAACTGGAGAACTACCTAAAGAAATACCACAAACTGAGTTTTTAGACTTAGGACATCCTCAAGTTTTACAGATGCTCTCAAGCTGTCTGCAATCTATTTATAAAGGTGGATGTGGCAGTCCTTCCAGATTTATTCCCTATTTCACTGACTGGTTACTTTATGCTCTAGGGCATCCCAGCATTGCTAAATTGCCTCATGAGCCAGAGGGATGTAACGGTGCGAGTAATCGTCTTATTCAAGAACTGGAACTGAAGCTTTTGATTTCTTGTCCCTTCGATTACTTCGGTCATTTGTTAGCTGCTAATCGTTACGGACAATCGAGAGCTAAATTCTATCCTACTCCTACTTGGACAGCCAGGACAATGGCTATTGCAGCAGTTGACAGTTCTGCTGCAATAGCACCATTTCATATATATGAACCAGCACTGGGTACAGGAAGATTAGCATTGGAAATGTCCAATTATGCCATCAGTTTAACAGGCTGGGAGTGGGATTCATTACTAATGAAAATAGCAAGTTTAAACTTTATGCTTTATGCTCCCTACTTGGCATTGCCTATTCCTAGTTTGGGTGGAGATTTAGTCATCGGAGATACCCTGACTGGCAAGGGTATTTCTTTTATCCGACCAAATTTAAAGTATGAAACTCCCGCATCAGCACCTAAACCTAAGCTAAATAATAGTTTGCTGATTAATGGTATCAAATATGAGAATACTAAAGCAGAAAATATGTTGCAAGGAAGTTTATTTTGATGAAAATTAAAATTACTGAGTGGCAACAACTATTTCAAAATTGTGTCATTAATCTTCCTCTGCCAATTTCCTTGCCTACTATAGCACTTGCCAATCCTCCCTATTGCAAAATTAATCTCACTTCCGATTCCGAACTAACCAGATTTGAGATGGCTTATAAATGGATAAAACACGGAGATGGAAGCTACGTGATTACATCCAAGTTGAAAACCCAAGCAGAACAAGAGTGCTTATTTATAGAACAGTGTTTAAATCAATTGCAACCTGGTGAAATCGTCTGTATCTTGGTGTCTAATGGAATTCTTTCTTCATCTAACCAAGCACACTTTCGCCGATGGCTATTAGAAGACATGGCTTTGCTAATTGCTTCCATTCAGTTACCTACAGAAAACTTTCAGGTAGAATGTGGGTTGGGAATTATCACCAGCTTTTTAATTCTTCAGCGCAAAGGTGGGGATTTGCCAATACCAGAAGACTACTCAATTTTTATGGCAGTTGCAGATAAAATTGGTTTTGATAGTCGAGGTCGTCGTCTCTTTCGTCTAATCACAAATGGGCAACAAACCCAAGAAATTGATAGTGATTTACCGCTAATTATGGAAGAATTTAAAAGGTTTATGACAGAAGTTTGGCAAAATCATATTGGACTAAAATAATTCAGGAGTTACAGGTGAATTACAGGAGTGCATCGGGGAGCATCTCAATAGCACTCTCCAAGTTGACACCGCTCAGGTTGGCAGTCAGATTGGCAGGGAATAACAAGAAGCTGGCATCTTTTAACTGTGACCAAAAGATGTGGGAGTAGTTTACCGCCGTTGGCGCTACAAAGGCACGACGGCAACAGACAGCCTATGCCGCAGAACTCCACCAGCTTAAAGCACTTCAGGCAAAATTTCAAAGCCACATCACAAAGCCAGTTGATGTTGATGCACTCATTGGTATCATTGTTCAACTAGCCCAACCTCATTAGGGTGCGATCGCGCAAAAACTTATAGTGTATAATTTAATATTTTTTACTGAAAGCCTTGTATAGCAATACTTTTGGTAGTTGCATGGCAGATGGTGGCAAGCTCGCTATTTTTGCCCTCAATTGCTCATTTGAATACATTTATACTATAATTCACCTGATAAGCGCGAGTTAAAACACTTAATCTTAAATATACTTGCATAATGACATCAAAACATACTTTTGAGGAAAGTTCCAATCCCTTAGCACAATTAAACTACATTCCGCTGCTTGACAAAATTATACCATTAATTCAGAGAAAGAAAATTTTTAAGTTATCTCCAGATAAAAATAAACTACGGATATCTGCTTATGAACTTGCATATGAAATTGCTATTAATTCAAACCAGCAACCACTAAATACTTTAAACAAAGAAGTAGGTGTTAAAGCTGCAACTGTCAATTTTATTTCAGAGACAGAGTTTTACTCTAAAATTCAAGCCATTAGAGATGAATTAAGAAAACAACTTGATGATGCTTGTGGACAAAATCAAACCCAAGCTTGCTTAGAAAATATTTGTAGCTCATTGTCTGATTTTAATGATAATCAGTCATCTTTACCATTTACCTATCCTTTTAATAAGCCTTCTAGCTTTACATCTCAGCGCTTAACTATTGAAAATAGTTTGGCTGAAGAAAGGCGTAAAGGTGGTGAGTCAGTCATCAAGGCTCATCATTTGAATGTCAGATTTGAAGGCATATCGCAGTTCGATAATAAGTTGTTAGAGAGCATTAGGCTTTATATAGATAAAATAGCTACTCCTGATACCGACGATTGGCAAGAAGTGACGGAACTTTTAACAGAACTATCACAACGAGAAAAGTCTGAACTAACTGAACTTAGAAGAATCGTAGATACGGAATCTCTACCCAGACTGTTACGTGATATCAAAATAGACTATCTGGATTATTTGAGAGTAGAATGTGCGAAAACTAATATACCCAACTCTAACACCGAAGGTTTTGAATGTTTAGAGACTTTAATTAATCGGTTGAGGTTGTTATCAGATTACATTAACGAACCAAATTTAGATAATACACATTTTGAAGTTAGTTATTTATTAGAGACAGCGACTAGTCTTAGGACAGCTTTTTCTCAAGCAGATGCTTTTGATAAGTTGCCTGTCATCCCTGAGTACGAAGGAGTGATAGGCGAAAGCATAGATAAAGAAAAAGGCATTAAAGAATTTAATTTGGGGTTGAGGCTAAAGCTGAATGGTTCCGTAAATGCTTATGATGAAAAATCTGTACTTGATTACTATATGACTGAACTTGATCCTAGAAGTCAGCGGCATCAAGAGCAATTGCAAGATCCAGTTAAATCTAAAAACTTTAAAACAAAGGTTTTAATTATTGCTTGTCTCTACTATTTTATTTTTGCCGTCGATGAAGATGGCAAAGTAGCTGATAAAGATTATAACCCTATTCCTAAGTTTGAGATAGATGTTTTAAACAAATTAAAACCAGGTGCTACTTCTGATGATGAAGTAAAAAGTGTACTATGCAACATCAGAAATTTAATATTGAATCAGGATGGCTGGCAAGTTAGACAGAAGCTAGCATCTTTAAAAAATCTGTTACAAACTTTTCTTAAAAAGAAAGAAATATTACCTCCTTTCTCTAAACCAGTTCAACTATGTATTAACACAGCTATTCTCAATAAAACTGCTGCAAAAATTCTCAAGTCTCGTAATTTTTTTAAAATTGATCTAAACCAAGAAAACCAATCACAAGCCAAAGCAAAAGCTAGAGAGGCTTTAGGGTATATTGAGGTTGTGCAACCTACTGTTAATTTGCAATCTCTTACCTCGCTGGCTGTCACTTTTACTTTTGATGATGTCCGCTATTTCACAGATAGCGATAAACAAAATTTTTCAATGAAATATGACACTACAGGAATTAAAGTATTACCAGTCGTATTTTACCCTATTGCTTCCAATCCCGAAACAAAGGAATGGGAAAACCATGCCTTATATGAAAAATATTATGAATCACAAAAACTTATTGCTGTTTACTGGAGACCTAAGCCAGCCAGAGAGATTATATTTAACAATAGTCAATCCCCAGCAGCAAGAATATATAGGCAAGTATTTACTTTACTAACTTACTTGTGTATCAATATTTGTCGAGAGCAAATCAGTCTCAAGAGCCAGCCTGTCAATGAAAAACTGTTTATCCCAATTGTTAGATTGCATTTAAAAGATATTCAAGATACGACAGAAGATGAAATATTTCTCAATTCTTTCTCGAAGGCATTAGCACATATTTTACGCAGAGATTGTCTGGCCGATACTCAAGGAATTAATCTTAAAAATTATAAATATAATAAAACGCAAAAAAAAGAATATAAACCAGCAGATTTTGATTTTCGGGTCAAAAATGCTTTGTCATCAATGTACGGTTTAGTCCCCAAAACTTTTGAGTTTAAAGGAGGTTATCAACCTCAACTGGATAAACTAGCAATTATAGTAGTATCTAGCTGGTTGAGTGATGCTGTTTGGGATGAGAAAGACAAAACAGCCAGAATTTCTAATATCTATGGTGAAATCATTGTCATTAATAAAGTATCTGATACAGCAGTAAAAATTGAAACTATCAAAACGTTTGCTGATAATCAACCACACTCGAAAATATATACGCAGCCAGAGATTATTAAAGATGAAATTAGCAAGCTTTACCAGCAAGGGTATCAACATTTTTTATATATAGCCAAGGCTCCATATAGTAGAAGCTTGGGTATAACTAAATTGGAATCCGACCCAGATTCATTATTCTTTATGTCTCAGAGTGTAGTCCAGTATCTTAAACAAGGCAAACCAGATATTAAGCTGTATCCAATATTTATGGATACTTATCCTGCCCTAAATTTTACTCGCGGAACAGTTGATTCTTTTTACATTCCTGATACTGAAGAATTAGAAAAGTTATCTAAAGATAAAAGCCAACAAACTAGAGTATTTCTTAACCTTTTTACAGGACGTTCTGTAGACGAACAGCGCACAATTTTTAATAGTGTAGTTTGTTATAGCACTTTATTAAATATTTATGATGTTGCTGATACCAGAGATATTATGGCAGGTCTTCTGGATAAAAATTCACCTTTGCAACAAGCTATTGTACAGTACATTACTTTATTTCATTTTTCTAGATATGAAGTTAACCGAAATATAGCATTTAAGCTGAATCCTTACAGTAAGCTAATTGGAGATGAAGGTATCGGTACAATCTCTACTTACACCTATTCAAATAGAAACGTGAAATTTAATAACCTAGCCTTTTTGACTAGCATCAGGAGTGCGCTTTATGGCAGATGATTTAGGCATTAATTTAGGTCGGGTATTTGAAATAAGCTTTAATATCGGCATCCTAACTTATTTTCAACACTCCAAGTTTCAACATTCCTATGACGATGTTTATCTAAAACCGTTAAGTAGTTTATATTTACATAAAATACAACAAGCTATTACCAAGAATTATATAGATAAATCTCATAAAGAGATTATAGGAGACTGGGTAAAGTTGTTTATTCAAAAAGGCTGGACTTCTGGCTATAGCTTTATTAGAGAGTATATAGAAGCAACTGGCTGGCGTAATAAAAGCAAAATAGAAATTCTTTATTTTCAGTGTGACTTATACGGTGACAACTCCTTTGGTATTTTAGACAGAGATGAAATAGTTTGCTACAAAGAAATTTTGGAGAGCCAGGGATTTGAAAATGTAGATATTATTCGCTACAAAGACACTGGTGAATTTCTGAAAGCTGATACCCTCTTATTGACTCGGTATTTGGGTAAATATCGAATCTTGACTGTAGACCTATCCACCTTTACCACTTCAGCTATTAATTCTGTAACTGACTTAAATAATATCCAAACTTTACAAAATTCATTGCGTACCGAGTTGAACTATGTGCGCTCCAAATCTAGCTTTTGTGGACTTGGTATAGATACTGGTAATAGTAGCGATAAGGACAATAAGTTTAACGAGATTTACTCCAAGGAATTGGTGCAATACTTCTCTGCTTTCAAGACGAAAGATAAAGAAGCTGTTAAGGTTATCCAAGCCTGTAGTTACGCCTGGAGCTTTTATAAATTTTTACTATCATCAGGTAAAATATCCTCCACTGACCCAGTGAAGTTTAACTGTTTTGGGTATAGTGACAGGATGATTAATGGCATTACCCTCACTAAAGAAAAAGATGATGGTCAAGATAGCCTGGAAATATTAAAAACTTGTTATAAAATCTACAAAGATAAAAGTTTCAAAGATATTAATGAGAGCCGCAGCAAAGTACTTGAAGTTATTAAAAGCAACGCGGCTAGAAACTTTCAGGATGGTAGAAGGTTCGTTAAAGATATAGTTGAAGCCAAAAAGGATACAATAAGCCACATCCAAAATATTGAAGTATTTGAAGCGGAAAAAAACTTCTTTAATACGGCTGGTATTGTACCTGAGTCAGTAAAGCAATCCCTACAACTAACAAAAACAAAATTCAGAGATGCTCATGCAGAGTTAATACATCGGGCGCTTACAGATTCTAGAATAGCATTTCTGTTTTTGACCGGAAATCCCGGAATTGGTAAAACTACAGCAGTTGCAAAGCAAATTATTAAACAGCTAAATGAAGGTTCGCTCCTGATATATATCAGTCCTCGTATTCAGGTAAACAGGGATATTATCGAGAAGTTTAGAGAAAAACCAGACCTAAAATTATTTGACGATAATTTGATTTGTATTAATACAAACAAAAGAATAATTGATTATGCAAAAGGGCGCTATGCTGTTGAATACCATAGCAATAAACTTCACGGAAATAATTCAATAGGACAGGTTCAATTCTTAGATGCTAATACTTTAAAAGACAATCCATTTGAGCTTTCAAGTGAATTAGTTAGATATGCAGATAACTTGATACAAGTGGAGAGACGTAACCAAGTTGGAGTATTAGCAACTTTATGTGAAGCGATTCATACCTGTATTATTAATCATGATTTACCTAACAATATTGTTGCTACTGCGTCAATTCAATCACTTAAGGAAACTTGCTACGGTAATACTTTAAAGCATTTCAGTAGAATATTTAGCAGTGCTTATAATTCCTCAAGCAAGCCACCTGGAATTATCAAAAACAGGATGAAAGCAATCGCTAGTCGCATGAAAAATATTTTCATTATGATTGACGAAATTACAGGTTCCCAAGAAGGAGTAGCTTTTTTGCATGGCATTTTAGAGTTTATTGAAGAATATGATTTATTAAATCCTGAATATGGCTTTAATATAAAGCTGATTACTGCTGACGCATCACTGACAATACAAGACGTAGTTAACAGTCATCTTGCTAACAACCAGGTTCAAGGGGACAAAATATTTGTTAGGCAAGTTGCAGATTCTATGGGTCAATGTTTATCAATTGAAGAATTTGAATTTTTAAGTAAGCCGGCAACTCTAATTAATGCAAATTCCTATCCTGCTGACAAGCTGACCATTAATTATGAAGTGTTTATACAATCATTAAACTCAGAAAAAGTTGCAGATGACAATTTCAAGTTAGATGCTAATGTTGCTGAAAAAATAAAAATTGATATTTTGAAGCTACTGAAAGCTAATGATGGTCAAATTATAGTTTATATTCAAAATAAGGATAGCCTTAAGCAATTAATTACTAATATTTCCAAAGAAAGACCGAGCTTTAAGCTATATCAAGAGTATTTGGAAATACACGCTAGTTTGTCAGATAGGGAAGAAGCTGAGATTCAGAGATATCAAAATCAAGAACAAATAAAAGTAGTCTTTATGACTGCTTCAGCATCTCGTGGCTTGTCTTTCCCTAATACTAAATATATTCTGGTACAAATTCCTGGTTTCCAAATTGAGCAAAACTTAATGGAAATAATACAAGTAATTTACCGAGGAAGAGGAGGTGAACTAGATAAAGGCGATAAAAATTTGACTTTTTACTTATCTGATAAAGCAATATATTACCCTAAAAAACTTGATGAGGACGGAAACCGTTTAAGTGCTGATGAATCTGAAAAACTTGCAAATCTTTCATTGCAAGAGGCTTGCTTGAATGTACTAAATATTCTGATTATTCTCAAAGCCTCTATTATGACCAGAATTGTGGGTTCAGGACAAATAGGTAGAGAGCGATATGTTATTATTCCTATTGGTGGTAAATCAATTAGCCAAGCGGGAGAAACCTTTATTGGCTCATTGGCTACTTTATTAAGAGGAATCCGTAAGGA
Organism: Nostoc sp.; assembly: GCF_036917135.1. Lineage (GTDB taxonomy): Bacteria > Cyanobacteriota > Cyanobacteriia > Cyanobacteriales > Nostocaceae > Nostoc. Next base: position 120,679 of record NZ_JBALEA010000031.1, read on the forward strand.
GTTTAAAAAGCAACCTGAAGATAGATTGTTACGAGATATCGAGCATACTTTATATGAATTGCTTTCTGTTCAAAAAACCGAAATTATTCCTTATTCTCAAAAAGAATCATTCTCGGAAAATCAAGAAGTATCCTATTTTTCAATAGGCTTTCACGTTTTATCCCAAATGGAGACTAGTCTTGATAAATTACTTAATCTTCCACCGATTGAGCAAACATATGTCAGAGGAAGTTTGCTAATTGTACCGTTATCAGAAAAGTTGGTAAAGGAAACCAATTATATCGATTTAGAAAAAATTATTGACCCTGAGCGGAATGAAGACTTTATCAAGAAGCTTGGACTTTTGGTCAAATCTGGGAAGTATCCAAAACAAATTACTAGTGCTGCTTATTCCCTAATAGACTTAGCAAGAACACTTTTTAGTGAGTTAGAACGTTCTCAAAAACTAAGTCAGACTTCACGCTCATCAGAGCGTTATTACGCCTTGCCTATACAGACCTTTATCTCATTCCACGCTTTTGAAGATTATTTTGAAAATGAGAGAATAGTATCTAATATATCTTTCAGAGATATTTTGGCTAAGTATGTTTATACACTGGCTTTAGCATACAATATTTTGCCAATTGACTCTAATTATCAAAATATTCCCTATGTAGTATTTAATAGTGCTGTGATGGATAAATTAAGAAAAAGCTTATTTAATGAAAATCAAATATTTCAATCGAAAGAAATGAATATTCTCAATTTAATTCTATCACAATAAGTAAGATTGAGTTAGATAGTTTTGGCTACTCCACCAGTAAAATTATTGTCCGTCGCTTACAGCGGCTGATCGCATGATTGCGATCAATAAATACGCGAACCAGTTCCTTTTTCCCCATCCCGTCAAAAGTCAGCTTTGCTAACAACAGCATTGTCAAAATTTACTGCAATCCTGGTGTTTGATAAACTCGCCTAGTAAAATTTTCCAAAACATCAGGTTCGCTACTACTAGACTCCTGTGCAGGTGCTACATCTTCTTCTGGTAATGGCAACATTCGCGCGGCTGACTCAATCCGTTCATGTAATGCTTGTGTTAACGTTTTAATATCAGGAATTATCACCTGACTTTCTAAAGCAGGTTTAACTTGTGTGTCCCAAAGAGCCTCACTATCATGCGCTCGTTTTTCATCGGCTTTGGACACTGGAATAATTAAAGGATAGGGAATAGAAGCTTGTCCCTCTGAACTATAACCAGGACTAGTAATTACGCACTTGCCTTGAGGAAATTTCAAAATTTCGTCAGCACTGATTACAGGCATTTTTTGCAAATTCTCACTCCAGCTAATTGAACGGCTCATTTGTCCGCCAAGCGATCGCCCTGTGGTACGATTTTTAATCAGTACTTCCTTCTCACCGTAACGCTTTGAGTAATCCTCAGCCGTTTTGTAGTTACCAGGATTGAACAGAACATGGGTACTACAAGCAGAAGCGATCGCACTCCCCATTTTATCCCCATAAATATCGTAAAGTTGCTCTAAACTTTGGATACCCAGAATAAAGCAGGCACCATTAGAACGATATTCATTAATCCATTGTGGTAATCTGTCCAGCTTAATTGATGGTAATTCATCCAAAGAAATAATCAACGGATCTTTGCGGGGACGGCTTAAATTACCGACAATCATCAAGTGCATTGCAGCCGCCAGCAGAGGCCCAACCACACTGCGGCGTTCATCATCTAGCTTGAACACCACCATTTCTCTACCTTCAAGCTTAGTGGGAATATCCGATTTCCCTATAAATGCCCTCAGCAAATCAGCTTGGATGAAAGATGAGAAAGTACCTGCTGCTGTGGTCAAAATCCCCGAAATAGTCTTCTCTGCATCCTTAGCACTCAAAAATTGAATAAATGAAGTCGCCACCCATTCATCCAACCTTTTGGACTGTACCGCATGGTCAAGACGTTGCACCAGTTTTGGCAACCGCAGCACAGCATAAAGCATCGCCATATCTGGGTAAGGTGAACCCTTAACTAACTGTAAAAGTGCTTTAGCTAACAAGTCCCCGGCTTTAGCAAAGAACTCATCACTTTTACCACCACTGGAAGCATTGCGGTTAATCACTTGCCCAATTTCTCCTGCCATTACCCCATCCCGTGCATCACGCATATAATCCAAAGGATTGATCACACCGCTAAAGGGTTCACCGGGGGCAAATACTCGCACGTTATAGCCATAACGGGCTGCTAGGGGTGCATGGAGTCGTAGTTGGTCGCCCTTCTTGTCGTAGAGTAAAATCGGGAAACCCTGCTGCATCGCACTTTCTAACATCCGGTCTATGGTTGAGTAGGTTTTACCAGACCCAGGCGCACCTATTACCAGTGTTCCCCTTTCGGCATTGGGAAACCAAACTGTAGGTGCAGCACCAAGCATAGTTTGTATGTTAGCCAGCAACCCCCGCCATTTACCTTTTACCCAATAGCGAGGAGTTCCAGACCACAGGGTAACTTTATTGTGTTTATGCTCCTTGATTTGCTTGAGTGCTAGGTTAGTTGCTGCTAGTTTCTCGCTGATACCGGAGACTTTACCAGTGGTGATTTTTCCTTTACCAGTACCACTGATTTGCAACAACAGTATAACGAACAGTATTCCACCTACCATCATCCAACCTTGGGGATTGTTATACTGTTGAAACAACTTGCCAAAGTCAATGCTAGCCAGAGGTGCTTGGAAGGATGACACTTCAATTAATGTCGAGTTAGCAGTGATCTGGTTGTGTGGTAGATTTTTCTGGGAAATGTTCATAGCAGTGAAGTATGCATTTAGCAGAAATTTTAGCTACCAAGTGAAAGCTAGGGTATTGACCTTCTGGACATTTTTTTAGAGGTGTTAGAAACTCTATTTATAGAGGAGTGTCAGATACATAACAGCTTTATGAATGATTGCTGTTAAACCTGGCCAATACATCCTCACGGGAGAGATTCGATAACTGCAACAGTAAAGAAGCATACGATGCGTGAAGGTAACTCTAGAATAGGCTGAATAATTGTGGCTAATTGTTCATCAAGCGTACCAAATCGAACTGTTAGTAAATTTTCTACAACCATACGTTGCCCTTGCTTTTGAGCCTCTTGCTCCCACTGTATATATAGTGGTGATAATTTCATGATTAACCTCCTTTCATCCTCATATATATTTTCGCTAGTTTGTAAATTAGCATTCAAGATACTTTATTTTATGGCGTAATTTCAATCTGTGGTGGAGAGTAATTGCCTCATAAACAACGGTTGGTAAATAAGTTTTGAGGCTAACGCCTCATGCGTTGGGCAATCATATTTATGTAGTCTAATGGTTAAATCTAGGGTTTCAAACAACTCTAATCGCTCCAATCAATCTACTGCCAAAACTGCTGCTTCTAATCCCAAAGCTAATACCAAAGCTCAAGCAGCTAAATCTAAAGCTCCTAACACTCAATTGTCAGACCTTGATATTGACGATATTGACCCAGAACTTCTTAGCGACAGTTATAACCAAGTTAGACGACCGTTACTGCCTTACGGCATTGTCGTTAATGACAAACCCGCCGGACTTCTGATTCCAGAAGATCAGCTAGAAAAGGCTGGCTGGCTTGATATGCCAATTGAGGACGACCTAACTATTGTCACCCTAACTGAAGATGTTACTGGACTCTTAATTACTCAAGCACGGTTACTAGTTTTAGCTTTTGTACCAGAGTATATCCGTTATAAATCAGATGTTGAAGACTTAGGTGGTTCTTTTGTTGGGCTTTATGATGAATACAAACATAACCTTGACAAGAAAACAATGGATGTGTGTTCAGAACATGCACTGGTGTTTCTAGATGAGGATAATCAACCCCTGCATACTACTCCTGTCGTTGTCCGCTTTAAGAATGTAGCTCTCTGGAGTTTTAAGTCAGTGCGTGAGGAATTTTACCGTTCTTTGGAGAAAACCTTTGCTGACTATTTCCAAGTGCCATTTAGCGGCAAAACCGATAGGTGGCGTAGCTTAGGTGTGCTGTCAGTCGAGTTCAAAGCTGTCAAAGAGGGCGAAGGTAAGAATAAACACGACTGTTGTAAGACTGTAGATTATACCAAACCCACCGTTGAAAATCTGTCTCAATTTTATTTGGGTCAGCCCACAGCTAAAGCCCTCATTTGGCAACAACATGATGCGATCGCTGGTTTTAATGAACCTCAATCCCTACCTGCTTTGCCAGGAGAATCGGTATCTGTAGACGTGGAAGTATTGCCACCAAATAAGAATAGGAACAAAACTCAAAGCGTCCGTAAATCTAAACCAGCGACCAAGCCACCTCGCAAAATTCAACTTATTGACGATGACGACTTCCTCGATGAAACCGACGATTTGGAAGCTGAGTTAGACGATGATTTTGAGGAGGAAGACGATGAACTAGATGATGAGGAATAGTCCAATGCAACTATAGCGTCTGTGCTGGTAAACTACCTACTACTCAGTGCTGAGTCATGAGTTCTGAGTAGATTAAAAGTCACTCAGTACTTATGTACTTGGTATATGCCCCGCACGGCATCCACTTGTGGGCGGCCTTTTAACTCAGCACGGGCTAAACGCCCCGCTACCGCTAACAGCACTCTTCATCCACAATTGACCTAGATACCGATTTAATGGGAATTTCCTAGAGGTTTTAGAAGAAAACTCTGCCGTAGCTAAGATGACTATGGCAGAGTTTTCTTCTAGATTTCGAGTTATCAACTTTAGGAATTTTTACGACTTGTGAAAAGCTGACTATCAGCAAGTTGATAGCCAGTGCCATTGAAACAAAAATTCAATTGACGTAGCTGCTCTTGCTCGGTTTGCAGTACCTTAATGCACGGTAATGCCTGACCTCGGTTGTCTCCCACTGACAACAAATGCTTACCTGGTGGCAGATTGGAATTCAAGTAACTCAAGAATACCTGAGTAATTGGTTTGTCCTTTCTGAGCCAGTAACCAGTATACAGACATCCCAAAGCACCGCAGACATCAGGCGTATTCAAGTTGAAAACTGCGAATCTACCGTCTTTTCCTTCCACACTCCAAGCCAGTATATTTTTAGCAGATACTTTGGAATTTAACTCTGTATTTTCTACAATCACCTGTTCAATGACTGAAGCAGGCACAACATTAGCAGCTTTGTTCCAAGTAACGGTTGCCGCATTTAAGCTACAGCCCCCTAAGCTCATGAGAATTGACAGCAACAAAAAGATGCCCAAACCAATGCGAAACCAATGAACCCAGTAGCGTACCCTCATAGAAGGTGCTGGTAATTGATATGCAGTTGCCTTCAGTGGTTGAGACTGAATAGGGGAGGCGAAGGAAGAATAAACTCTCTTTCCTTCCCCTGTTTGCCCAAAGTGTATTTTTGAATGCAACTCAGTATCCAGTATTTCTTTTATCTCATGGGGTGAAGTAATAGAGGTTTTAGATAAATCTGTCATACTCTACCTCCCATTTTCAGTATTTTTAGCAGTGCTGATGTAGCTAGAATTTACATTAGGAGAACAGGTCAGCGTTCGATTATCGCTATTACTGTTGCGATAACTAGCTAAAGCGGTTTTACCGTAATCTTTGAGGCTGAGACGACCGAGGGCATCTGAGCCATTTCCATCAACTTTGCTGTAATCACCACCAAAATGCTTTTGAGCCACTCGTTCAATTAGGCGTTCACCCGTAAATGGCTGTCCTGTAGCCGGATCGATTTGCTCTTGTGTTACTTGAATTTTGTTAGCCATATCAGCCATAAATGCCCTATCTTGGTCAGCTGGAGGAAAAAACTCAAATAGTTCAGCCTCTGTTGGTTGATGCCCTTGCTCCACTTGACTCAAGAACTCTTGACCTCCAGGCTTGGCAGCAATTAACTTCACTGCATAGGGGTTATAACTCATGAACTGGTAGCGACCGAGAGCGCGACCACAATTTAAACCTCCATCCGCACAGGTATGTATGCCAATGGCTTTGTAATCCCCGCTACCAGCGCTCTCAATTTCCGCAATTGCATTTGAGAGCGATCGCAAATCAATACCGGAGAATGATTGATCTGTTATCGATTGACTAGCACTACTAAAGGTGCATGGATTTATCTTCTCTATTACTCCAGTACCGTTGGTAGTCTTAGCTTTAGGCTCTCTTGTCGCTCCAGTTGGTAAAGACGTAGTATTTGTCCTCTGTTCACTCAAATTGCCTACAAATATCAGGGAGTTAACCTTGTAGCTGAAAAAAGGAACAGGCCCGATAAAATAAGGTGTACAACCCATTCGCCAAGCACAAAACCGAAAGAACAAAGCCGTATCTACCGTATCAGTGGTTTCATCCGGCTCCATTATCACCACCTTAAAAGCTTTACCAAACGGTAGCCTTCCTGTTGGTTCCCGACCGTTATTCGCTGCTTTCAGGATACCCCGCCCACCCTCGACTTCTTGGTATTTACCGGAAATCCACTGTTTACCTTCTAACTTACTGCGATGGCGGAACGCCCACCGTAGGTGATCGCTACGACCTGTATTCTCCAAATCATCCAGTTCTAAATAAGCGCAGTCTTTTTCAGTACAAGGCACAGAAAACCCTTGCACGTCTGAACCAGAAATCGTATTGTTACGGCGGTTTTCTGCTGGGCCATAAACTACATCAATCCGCATTACCAAGCTACCAATTTCAGTGATGGGATTAGGCATTAATCCTAAAGGTACTTGTCCCAAACCAGGAATATCCGAAACATTGCTATTCATCCAACCTGTAAATTGTTGTAGCTGTACTGCATCTAAGTTAGGAATTGAAGAGATAGAAAACTCTGACAAGTCGATTTCTCCCAGCTTCATTTGCCCAACTTCATACTGTGTTAGTACCTGAGCTAGTGTTAAATTAGATGCAGTAATTAAGTGAGATTTTAGTAAGGTTGCAACAGGTGTAATATTGTTTACTTGTGTCTTAGCCAATTCTGGAACAACCTGAGCTAAATGGCTCAATGTCTGCTCCCCAATCAGGGGAAATTCACTCAAGGCAATTTTGTTTAAATCTATACTGTTAATGTCTGTGTTCGCCTCTGGTACTGTGCGTAGAGCGATCGCTTGAATCGCCTGTAAAGAAAACTCCTCTGCCTGCAATGCTTCACTGATATCTCCTAACTTCAAATATTGGTCAGGAGTCATACCCACATTCCAAGTGCGACTCAGGTCATAACCCAGTGTTTGACTGTAGGGACTGCCATCAATTGCACCGGATTGACTGATACCTGGTAGCTGGGCCAGAGAAATGCGGCTCCAGTCTGGCAGCAAAACTTTAGTAGCAGGTAGTCGAGACTGAGGATTTGCAACTTCTACAATTCGAGTCGGTAAATTGCCATCACTAAATGTGTTGATTGTGGCTTGTACAGCGATACTATAAATAATACAAGCAATGACAATCAGAAGAGATATCCATGCTTTTGGTATCTTCATAATTCCAGGTTTAAAAATGACAGCAACTATACCCCAAGAAGCAAAGTAATTTACTTAATGCAAACCATTCTTTTGTTACTTGTGGGGTATAGTTATCAGTAGAAATATGACTTATAACTCTAGCTCTGGGGATGCTGACTGTTGACTTTTATTAGACTTGTAACCGGAGCCAGAGCCATATCCTGATAATTGAGGATTGGGATTAGCAGCCGATTCAGTGTAAGGTGTATCCCCAAGATTGATTTCAAAAATATTCTCTTGATAACCATCCCTAAATTGGTCTGCTTGCAAAGGATTACTACTATCTCCAGAACTTGATTGCTCAACACCGTAACATAAAGATTGATAGCCACTGCCAGACTGATAATTACTACTGTCGTCAGTATCAAGATTTTGGTTAATTGTGGGTTCGTTATTCATTGACATTACCTAAAAAAACTGTATCAATGCCAGCATAAAAAGATTTATCTAATATCAGCCTTCACCTATTGGACATTTATTTTTTAGCCAATTGGCTATTTTTGGTGATGCGCTCATATCGAGATGAAAAATGGAGCAAATGAATTTAATTTCACCAGAAATAATGGCAGAAATTAGTAATGGGAATAGTACCAAACTGCCAGATAACACCCGAAAAATGCTGCAAATTATGGCAAGTTTAAATACACCAAAAGAATTACTAGCAAGTCTTTTAGAAATAGCTGAATTTTCCCTACACCATGTTCGCTACCTTGCAGGCCCATTGGTAATTCATCGCAGTCCTTGGAGTGATACGATTCCCCAATGGCTGAAGTTTGCTTGTATTCAGGAGCGATTGGAACTTATCTTCACTGAATACGAACAGAATCAGGTTGGTGTTTCCAGCACAGCCACAGAAGTTCTTACCTACATGATGCCTGCAACTTACGAAGCACCTCTGCATAGGGACTACGCTGACCTTTATCTTTGGGTAGGTAATGAAGTTTTAACCAAATACGATAAATTACCAAAGGGTTGCAAGAATTTTTATGAATTTCTAGGTGATGGTGATACGAGCAATGCCAGCAATAATCGCATCATTCATTTTAATCAGTTGACACTCCCCGAATTTCTAATTCGGGGATTCTTGCTTCAAAGGGATTCCAATGAATTTACCCTCAGCAAGCATCTTGACCGTTTGCCCAACGGCTGCAAGTCCTCTTTTAAGAACTACTTGTGCGGCTGCTACATCCCGATCTGTGGTATAGCCACAATTTGAACAAACATGAGTACGTTCTGAGAGTTCTTTCTTGCCTGTCTCAACACTACAACTCGGACAAATCTGGCTGGTTTTGCGACTGTCTACTTTTTGGAAATAAACACCACGCTTGAAACAGGTTTGCTGTAGTATGTTGAAGAATTGCCCAAACCCAGCATCTAGGCAGTGCTTACCCAAGATTCCGCGAGATAAGCTAACTAAATTTAAATCTTCAACAAATACCATTCCAGCATTGTTGCAGATTTGGTGAGACAGTTTTCTATGCCAGTCTTTACGACAGTTGGCAACGTACTCATGCAATGAAGCAACTTTCTTAATAGCTTTGTACCAATTGTTCGAGCCTAATTGTTTTCTTGAGACACGCTGTTGCAGCAATTTAAGCTTGCGTTCGGTATCTACAAAAAACTTTGGACGCAAGACTTGTAGCCCATTAGAAGTTGCAATAAAGCTTGTTAGTCCTACATCTATCCCTACCGCTTCCCCATGTGGCAAAGGCTTCGGTACAGATACATCCCATTGAACAGTTAGCATCACGTACCATCCAGAAACCCGTTTCACTACACGGGCAAGTTTTACTACGCCACCATCAGGTATTGCTCGTGATTGACGAAACTTAACCCAACCAATCACAGGCAAATTAACCATTCCCGGATTCAACCTCTGACACTGTATTTGTGGGAACACAAAAGACCGCATCCTTCCAAGTTTTTTGAATCGGGGGAATCCGTGGTTTCTCTCCCACATTGCCACAAATGCCACCTCAAGGCGTTTTAGGGTTTGCTGCAAAACCTGAGACTGTACTTTCTTGAGTTCAGGAAAGTCTTTTTTGGCAGCAGTTAACGCTTTGCACTGGCTGGCATAGGTTGGACGAGAAGTGTCAGCAGGAATAATATATTCATGTTTGAGCGAACAAGCGTTAATCCGACAACTACGCGACAAATACCAATCCTTACGTTCAGCCAAAGCATAGTTATAGACACGACGATTAATTTCTAACCAGTCTTCAAATATCTGAGCCTGTGCATGGGTTGGCTTTAACTTAAATTCGTATGTCAGATTAAACAATTGTTTATCACCTCCTCTGAGATTATAAACCGTACCTACGCTTTGTAAATATTCCAGCCAAATAAATTTGGCACATTCGCTTATATCCCCCAGTTAGAAAGACGGGGGCTTTACGCATCACGACTCGTAAAAAATGAATTCGACTATCTTAGCAGATCAATTCGACGCAGCATAGTTAAACACGCAGCACAAGAGGGATGGGGTAAGCGTCATGTCAATGCCTTGCCTAACTTAGACTCGACCCAAAGCACTCCAACTCCTAAACCTTCATCAAATTCAACTGTGCAAATTAGCTTGTTCTAAATTTTCAATAAATCCTCAGTCTATTCAAATTTTCATCTGAGGATTTTTCTGTTAAATGGAAGCGATCGCTTCTTTAATTATGAACATAAATTTTCAAGTTAGTCATCATGAATACTCAAGAAATTCAAGAAGTTTTAAATCATCTCATCATTGGAATTACAGCCTTATACACCATTGTAATGGTCGTTGATTTCGTTGTGGGAATAGTCCATCTGTGGCAGAAATTTACACTCAACATCGAAAACACAACATCTGAACAATCACAGATGGAATCTATTGATATTAAGAAATCTCTCAACTTGGAAAATCAAAACCAATCAACTAACCGTATTACATCAAAACCAGAACCTCAACCAGACAACTTTGTTAGCATTGATGTAGACAAAATTGATTTACGGACAGCCAGAAAAATTGCCACTGCCATCAAAAAAGCTTCAACATCCAATCCTGACTTAATTATCAAACAAAAAGTCAACACTAAAAGTGTGCCTTTAGCCTGGTTGCAAGCACAGATTAAGCATCGTTTAGAACTGGCACCAGAAATTGTCGCACCCATTATTAGAGAATTGGCTCCTACTGCTTTTACATCTGATGGAGAGAATATTCAGCATTCTAACATTGCAAAAACAGGTAAGCGTAAAGTCAGTTAATCATAGAAAGAGAGGAATATCGATAGTATTACCTCTCTTTAATAGGGTTTCAAATCTTTGTATAAAACTAATTTGAAGTTGCTATAGCAATCCTAAATGAGTCGTGAAAAATATAAATAAGGAAACGAACCGCCAAGAACGCCTTCGCGGAGCGTCTCGTTAGAGAAGGACACAAAGGGAAGAAAGAAGAAAGAGATATAGAATTTTCACAAATGATTTAGGACTGCTATAGATATACAAGCTATCGCTTCTAAGTGATAAATTAAAATTTAATTCATTATGAATACAGGCTTAATAAATACAAATAATTCCAGTATTTTTACCCCACAATATACTCTTGTTTCTAATCTTTCAACTCTTAATTCTGCTCTCCAACCTCTGTTTCAGGCAGAAGTTTTAGCCATAGATTGTGAAACAACAGGACTTGACCCTCTAACTGATTCTATTAGACTGATTCAAATAGCTGCACCAAACCATCCGGTAGTGCTAATTGATTTACCAGCTATTCCCAAAAGCGATCGCCCACTACTCAAAAAACTGCTTTGTAACTCTGCTATCAAAATTGCACATAATGCCAAATTCGACTGGCAATTTCTCACACTCGCAGGACTTCAACCCTCTGGTCAATTCTTTGATACCCAACTTGCTTATAAAGTTCTAACCGCAGGATTAAAAACAAGCTCATCTTTACAAAATATAGTTAAAAAGCTACTACACCTTCAACTAGATAAAACTCAACAAATCAGTGATTGGTGTAAACCTCTTACCAAGGTTCAATTGCACTATGCTGCCGTAGATGCTGCCATATTACTTGACCTTTACCCAATTCTCCTCAACAAGTTAAAGCAGGCAAAGTTACTCAAAATTGCCCGACTGGAATTTCAGTGTATGCCTGTTGTAGCTCAAATGGAACTTAACGGGATGCTATTTGACTTGTCCCGATGGCAGATACTGGGTGCAAAACTAGAAACTGAAAAAACAGATGCTTTAAACCAACTTAAGCAACTCCGTATTGCTAGCTCTCAGATGTCATTGCTGCCAGAACTGACAGATGCAGTAAACCCGAATTCACCTCAGCAAGTTTTGGCTGCTCTCCAAGCTATTGGTATCAAAATCAACTCAACTAATCAAAGTAAATTAGTTTCTTTAGCTGCACAGTATCCCATAATTCAAGCATTGCTAGATTACCGCCGTCTATCCAAAATTATCGGCACTTTTACCGAGAAACTACCCCAGCATATCCACCCCAAAACTGGGAGAATTCATCCTAACTATTATCAATTAGGGGCAAAATCCGGTAGATTTTCTTGCCGCAAACCACCTCTACAAAATATTCCCCGTGATGAAGCCGCTCGTAGCTGCTTCATTGCTGCCCCCGGCTATAAAATTATCAAAGCCGATTACTCCCAAATAGAACTACGAATTATGGCTCGGCTTAGTGGTGATACAAAGATGTGCCAAGTCTATCGCCAGGGGGCTGACTTACATCGATTAACAGCATCTCTAGTAACTGGAAAATATATCAATGAAGTGACTGAAGAAGACCGCAGACTAGCAAAAGCAATAAACTTTGGATTGATTTTCGGTATGGGCGCTGCCAAACTCCAAATTTACGCCCAAGTAAAATATGGGGTGGCAATGACATTAGAGCAAGCAAAAGCTTTCAGAAAACGATTCTTTGAAGCTTATCCTGGAATAGCTAAGTGGCATGAAAACATCAAACGTAAATACATCCAAGGCATTAAGGAAAGTCGTACACTAGCAAATAGACGACGGAGATGGGTAAACAAGCCCCGACTATCAGAGCTATTTAATCATCCAGTACAAGGTTTAAATGCCGACATCAACAAATTAGCTATGGTAAAACTTTCAAATCCATTAGCTAAATTCAGAACAAAACTCATCTGTGTAAGACATGATGAAATTGTACTGGAATGTCCAGAGACTGAAGTTGACCAAGTTAGCCATATATTACACAATTGTATGGTTGCTGCTGCCCAAAAGTTTCTCAGCCCTATTCCAGTTGTTATAGATATTAAAACATCAAATAGCTGGTGAACTATCCCAACTTGCCAAGTACGACTGAAGTTAGATTTGCAGTCAAGCTATTCTGAGAAGATTTGTCAAAAACTCAATTGCCCTCCTCACAGTATAGCTCGTGCAAAAATGTGATTAGAGGGCGTTTCATTTTTGACTCGAAGCACTATCCCCGCCCTATCCCAATACCGTTTAGTTAAGGACATTTATCTGTTGGGGCGGGCTGTTCTTGAGCAGGGGAAGCAGGGGGAGAAAAAAGGCTTAACCCAAGCGTATTGCACCCTATCCACTATTTATGGCTGTTCCTGAATCGGTATTCTAGCGATTATAAATAACGGAACTATTTTAACTATATCTGCTTACGCAGATTGAGAGTGAATCCAGAGTTTAAAACCCGCTTAGTTGGGTTTTATTTGTGTGTCTATAAACTCCGTGACTGACAAATACATGATGTAAGAAATAAGTTCAAAATTTTACCTATTTGAGGTGTATTAATGTCTAATCCCCGGATTTTAGGGGCAAGAGAAATTCATCTAATTTCACTCTACAGTCACTGGGAATTTGGTATGAAACCAGAAGAATTTTATGCCAAATGGGATGTGAGTTATGAACAAATTGCCTTAATATGCTGTCGTTCCGATTCTACGGTCAGAGGTTGGTTTAAGCAAGGTAAATTTAGACGCTATCCTCAGCCTAATGATTTACGACATTTGGCATTCATGGACTTTTTGCTGGAACATTTTGAAGAAGTTCCCGAACAAATTTGGCAATTGCTATGTCTGACTCATTCGCCTTGATCTCAATAACATTTCTATTCTACATATAGCAATCCGGTTTGATTACTGAAAGGTTTTTAAAACAAAAGCTTTGCCCTGCAAGGTTTTCAGACTCAGTACACTTTTAAAATTCCAGTCGGAACGCTATATATCTGTCAAATCAATCTAATACACACATAAGTCTAATTGTCAATATCAATTTGACCTGTCTTTGAGTATACCTCCTCGTTTAAGGTAAAATTTGGCGATTTAAAACTACATAGCATGGTTATTTTACAGCATTTTTAAGAAGGAAAATATGACTTATTCTGAGCAATTAAAACCGTGGTGTATTGTCCGTGATATTCCCAATCAAGAAAATATTGTTGTGAAAAGATTCCGCCGACGTGATGATGCTGTTGCTTATCTGCAAGTGTTGAAGCAGTCAGCGAGAGATATTGCTTTTCAAATCATTTTTAAGGCTCAAAACGTCAATATACCACGGGATAATGAAGCTTTGAACGGTTCGTTTTGAGAAGATTTTAAAATCATAAAAATACTAACTTATGGGATGATATAATCCCGTATTTTCGTTAAATTTCCACCCCATATCCCACTACGCCAGGAATATAAATGTTAAAACTGTAGGCTCAAAAATTAATGGATTCTAGCATTTTTTCAAACAAAGGGTCGCCAAAATTCATTAAACGTAGTGAAGGCATTTCATCAAAAATATTAGGGTAAAAAGTAACCATGTAATTCTGCCCTTTGTAATTCAGTTGCCAAGTACGTTCGCTCCTTCTCTCAAACTGCACACCACTGGCTTTTAAAATTGCTGAGTCGGTGAATAACTGCTCGATAGCTTCTGGCGTAAAAGGAGTAGAGGGGATTGGTTTTTGAATTTCTGCTAAGTCAGCGTCCAAGTCCATTGCTACCATTTCTTCAATTGCTAAACGAGGCGGTGGGCTATCTAACACAGAATCGAATTCAGACATTAAAACATCCTCTTCTTCTGGATCAGCACTCATAACAGCCCGTTCAATAAAGGTAGGGACTTGGGCTAGAATAGGCTGAAGATTACCAACAACAGTGGCAAAAGCGTTTATGCGATCGCGCAATTTTCGATAAACTTTCGCTTCTACAGTGCCATCATAATAAAAATTGTGGATTCGCACAGTCGGGTATCTTTGTCCAATGCGGTCAATTCTCCCAATGCGCTGTTCGACCCGCATGGGATTCCAAGGCATATCATAATTAATCAACACCCCGCAATTTTGTAAATTCAACCCCTCAGAAGCAGATTCAGTACAGAGGAGAATTTTGATTTCATCTTGGCGAAATCGGCGTTTAATTTCTTCCTTGGGAACTAAACACCACTCCCCATTCTGGTACAGTTCCCCACCACGACCAGAATAACAAGCTACTTGGCTACCGTACAACTCCTTTAATGTATCCCGTAGATAGTCCATCGTGTCAGTGTACTGGGTGAAAACGATCGCACTTTCTCGGTCAGTTAATTCTTGGCGTAAAATCTGAATAAAGCGAGAAAGCTTGCTATCTTCCCCAGTGTTTTCAAATTGGCGTAGTAATTCTTCAAGATATTGAATTTCCTGGGGGTCTACTGGTTCAAAGAAAGATTCCAACCCAGCAATCACTGCATCATCCTCATTATCCACATCTACTAAATCGTCGTCACTTAAAACGCTTCCCCGTTGAGTTAACAAATAATCCAAACGACGTTGCAGAGATGACTTGATAGCATAAAATGAACTGGTCAAACGTTTGCGGTAAAGGGTCATCAAAAAACCCAAACAAGAACGCTGATCTATTTGTGCCAGTCGGTAAAAGTGACGTACATAGTCGCTGACAGCTACATAAAGCGGTACTTCCCGTTGGGGTTCCAGCGTAATAGCATTATCCTGCACAACTCTAGTAGGAATATCCCGCTCTAACAGTCCCCTCTGATAGTATTGTCGGAGAGTGTCGCGGGTGTGGCGGAACATCAAGTCTTTTAAGGGAGTATTCACTGTCAAGTATTGGCGTGAGGTGTCGATAAAGTCTTCATCTGCCAATAGTTGTTTGTGATTGGAGATTTTCTTGCCCCGTTGCCAAGTATCCTGCATTTTGTAAGCAAGGATGCGATCGCTCTTGGTCAAAAACTGCTCTAATCTAGAACTTGGTTGTCCGCCGCGCCCAAAGTAATCACTAGACATGACTTGCCAAAAATTAATTACTTCCTGCTTGACAGCACCTTGTAGCGAGGCGAAATAATAGCAGAAGTTATCGCCATAACTCCAATGTCCCTGCAATCCCAGCAGATTTAACAAGTCGAAAACTTCTATGGCATCAATTTGCATAGGAGTTGCTGAGAGAAGAATCAGGGATTTTGTCTTCTCCTTCAACTGTGTCATTAACTGTAACAAGCGATTAGGCGTTTCCTTGCGGTCTTGGGGACTCTTGCGACGTGCATGGTGTGCTTCGTCTAAGATTACTAAATCCCAAGGTTCTGCTGATAGTAGCTGGTGCATTCTGTCAGTTCTCCGCACCAAATGAGAAGAAGCCAGGATTAAATCTTGGGTATTCCAGGGATTAGCTGCTGCGGGGATAGTCCGCTTGTAGGGGTCTTTAAATTCTGTAGATGTGTAACTCCAAAAATGCAGATTAAATTTTTCCCGTAGTTCTTCTTGCCATTGGGGTTGGACACTAGCAGGTGCTAAAATTAGTACCCGCTTCACTTTTTTGGATAACAGTAGATAACGCAGAATTAAACCAGTTTCAATAGTCTTTCCTAAACCAACTTCATCAGCGATGAGAAAACTTTGGGGAAAATTTTGAGCAACGCGGCGCAGGATTTTAATTTGGTGTGGCCAGGGGTGAATGGGAATTGATTTTAAACAAAAGTCCAAGCAACCGGGATGTTTATGAATATTGGCAAGTTGAGTAAATGCCAACCGTTCTTCTTCCCTTACTTCTGTAGAAATAGCTGAAGAGTCTGGTTTTAGTTCCGGTTCTGGTTGTGCTGCTGTTTCAGTTAATTCTATTTTTGTTAGAGGTCTAGAGTCAAATTCATCCTGGGCATTCCAATCAGGTTTAGTAGATTTTGCGTAACGCAACAGCTTTTTCTGTACCGCCTCTGGAACTTCAAAAACTCGCACGTTAGGCGATACGTCATACCAAAGTTGCTCAAATCTCGCTACTTCTTCTTCAACTCTATCTAGTTCCCTTCCTCCCTCCCAAGAACAATAAACGTGAAAGGATTCTACATTTCTCTCCCAGCCACCGATAGATTCGTTATTGGAACCGTTAAATGCTAATTTCTCGCCCTTGCTATCAGTAAAAATGCCAACTTTTTCGTGAAATATATGCTGTGGATCTAGTTGCTGTGTACTATCTTCAGGTAGTCCATTTTCTTTGAGAGGAATAGCAATTTTAATATCGAGATACTGGTTTTGAATCAACCAACTGAGAATTTCTAAGTGTTTGAGTTGGGCAAAACTTTCTGGTGGTTTTAAGTCTGCGTCTAGACGAGATAGCAATGCGTCTCGCAGTTCGTATCCCTGTTGAATTGCTTGTAAATCTTGGGGGCTAAACTGACAACCCATAATTAACCGCATTCGCCCTTTGTTGTGCAGCATTGCACCTAAACCCCGTGCAACTTTACTCAGGATAGCACTGCTAAAAAAACCTGCTTTCCGGTCATATTGAATGGCACACTCTAAAGCAGGAATGTAGAAATCAGTGATGGTGTTATGGGTGTTGCTGGTGTAACTAATTTTCCAAGGATATTCACGTAAAATTTTCGGCATATTATGCGGTTGTTTATATCCTTTAAAAATTAATACTAACGAGGTCGATTCTCTCGCCCGTGATAAATGCGTAAAATAACAACATCATCCTCAAGAATAACGTAGTGAATTATAAAACCGTATTTACCAAAAGAAACTAAAAGTTTTCGTAATCCTGCTATTTCATCTACAATCGTGCCTCGACGAGGATTCTGCTGTAAACTCTCGCCTGAAGAGACAATTGCTTGTACTGCCCGTGCTGCTGCATCAGGATTATTAAGTTTGATAAAATCGTAATGACGATTTAAGTCGTCAATTGCACTTTGTGTCCAAACTATCTGGGACATGGGCGTTCTTGTTCAGTTCCTAAACTGTCTGCCCATTCGCGCACACGGTCATGCGCCACTCCTGAACCTGTGCTACGGTACGCTTCGAGAGCGGATTGGCTCTGCTGAACCATTTGGGCTTCAGTAAGAGGTTGAAAATTTAATGCTGCGTCTATCTCACCGTACTCAAATGATTCTTCTGTGGTTTGAGTAACTTGATTTGTCACTAACTGCTCAAAATCTTCTAAATCCCCTGATGAACTAGTTAGCCATGTTAACAGGAGAGTTTTTACCTGTTCTGGGGGTAAAGTTTCAATATGCTCTAAAATTTGCTGCCTAATATTGCTTGCTGTCATAAGCTTTTAATTTTATTAGTATCTCTACTATTAATTACAACATTTTTCACTTAACTCTCATCTAATTTTAGCTAAAAGACCAGAATTGAGCAAATTTAGGAGCTTTTGTTGTTGGCGGTTTACCAAATTTTTAATAATCAATAATTATGCTCTTCTATTTATTCAAATATTTCTATTAACTCAGGTTGGTCTTTCCACGCACCGAATAATTTGTTGAGTCTTGCTAATCTCTCTGAATCTGTTAAAGACTGTTTTGTTTGTTCAATTGAAGCTGCACTAATTTTTAAATCAATAATAATTTCTTTACCATCAGGAATCTCGTTGATTTGTTCTAATAATTCTATAGTTTTACCACGCTTAACTCCTCTAATTCTCATTGCTATTTACTCCTATATTTGCTAAATAATAGTTAACTGTTAACCGTCAACAAAATTAAAGTGTATTTGGGTCAATTCCTTGCTGTTGTAATCTGGCTAATAAATTTTGCAATTGTTCTTCTGGGGTTTGGTATCTGTTCCCATTTTCGTCATACCAAAATAGCCATTCTCTTGTTCGTCCTTGATAATTACCCTGTTCCCGTCCAATACCTAAACCAATTTCGGGCATCCAAATTTTATCCCCTGGTTGTAAAATGTATTCACCATTAATTAAGCGATAAACTTCTAAACGTTGACGCTTACGACGTAACCGTGTTGGTGCATAAATAACATAATACAAAATGCCTAATTGTGCATAATCAATTTTTTTCTGTTCATATTCGCCATTGTAAGTTTGAGAAACAACTTCTAAAGCTAAAATTGGTGGAATACCCTCTTCTTCCCACAAAACATAACTAGAACGTCCATTTTCTCCCACAAAACGTTCAACACCCAAACTCAGGAATCCATCCGGGACTATGGCTCTTTTATTGGGTGTATAGTAAACTCCCATGTTAATGCCGAAAAACCAGTCATCGCGGTTTTGCCAAATAGCGGCTAAGATAGCTAACAATAAGTTAGGAATTAATATTTGCAGTTCGTTATCCACAGGGGTATCATCTGAATCTGGTAATTCTGCCGATGAAGGTAGGCAATGTAGGGGATTGTATTTATACATAACTTTTAAGCGAAGACAGAATACTGTCACTACAGGCTAACGCCTACATCAAATTTTATCAAATAAATACTACTAAATACTACAATGCTTTAATAAGTAAAAATAGGTGTAATTGTGATGCAATCAATTTTCTGGAGTGTAGAAGAAGTAGCCCTAAGAGCTAAACAGTTTTATGAAAACGGTATTCGTCAAAATGTCGAGTCTAGTGACAATATCGGCAAGATGATTGTGATTGATGCAGAAACGGGTGAATATGGGATTGATCCAACTGGTGTAGAGACAGCGTTAAAGTTAAAACAGAAAAACCCTAATGCTAGATTGTTTACTATACGGATTGGTTATGATGTTGCTGTAAGTTTTGGTGGTGCAATGGAGCGTACTGCTGAATGATTTATGGAAAAGTAATCGATGGTAGGGCAATAATTCCAGTGGTTTTTCGTTTACCTTCGCAGCCAGATTTTAATTTGGATTTTGTCATTGATACTGGATTTAATGACCATCTTACTTTACCATCACAGGCAGTCAGTGCGATGAACCTTCCCTTATATTCTAGTACCGAAGCAAGGTTAGCCGACGGTAGTCAAGCTTTATTGTCTATACATTTGGCAACAATTGTATGGGACGGTATAGAAAGATTAGTTCCAGTTTTAGCTGCTGGTTATAAACCTTTGCTTGGGACTTCTCTGATGGCAGGATATCATCTAGAAATAGATTTTCAAGACAATGGTTTAGTTTCCTTAAAGAAACTCTAATCGATTATTTGTTGTTTGGGCGGGTTCGGAATTATCAGAATAAGTTCAATTGTCCACCTTCATTAAATGGTATCTCAGGTTGCACATAAGACACTTTGGCTTTGATTTCATCCATAGCCAACCACAAATCTAATAAGGCTTTTTCTTCAGTCAGGCGTTTCTTTTCATCACCGATGCGGGGAATGACTTTCAACGCTACTTCAAATGTCCGCATAAATAAATCGTTGCTAACTAAGCCTGTATTTTTCATAAATCTACGGACTGGTTCTGTATTTTCTTCCTCTTGGTAAAGGGCGATAATGGCGTGGAGTCCATCAACTAAATATCTGGCAGAAAATTCAGTATCGGTGACGGAGAAGGCGCGTTTTTTCAAGCGTTGTTGCGGGGTGAGTAATTTACAGTAACCACTTGCAGAATCGAGTAATTTGTGTTTTTTGACTAAATCGGAAACATCAAAACCACCCACTGCTAAAGCCAGTTGTCTCGCTTCATCGAAGGGGAATTCTCGCGCTTCAAAGGTATCCCATGCCAAGATGTACCATTGGGTTAAGGGGTCGATACCGTTGAAGTCTTTACCTTCTAATAGCTTTTGTAGTCGGTATTCGACTACTGCTTGGCGTACTTCTTCAAATGCTGCTTTAGGTTCAACTTGATTCCCGGCGCTGTCGAGGATGGAACTATATTTGGTAAACACACTTAAAGCTGAACCGAAAGCACTTAAGCACAAGTTTATACCAGGGGGTTTAATGCGGCGTTGTGGATCTGCTACTCTATCAGCAGCAGGACGAGAATCTTCAGTTAAGCATTTTTCGAGTTCTGGTGCTTTTTCAAAGACGATATTTCGCACGTCAATTCGCACATCATCCCACCAAGCTTGTTCGGCATTTGGATCGCGTTTACGGCATACTAAAAGCACGGTGCTGGATACTGCGTTTTTCTGCGCTTGGTGCAAGTTTTGGGGGTTTTCAGTATTGACTGCCCAAGATGCGGTAATCTCGAAACCAGCATCAATGAGGGATTTGGCTAACACATCCCACGCGCCGGAGTCTTTGTGGTTAAATTGTACTGTCATTACGCCGTCGTCGCGGAGGACTCGGTGGTATTCGGCGAACGCCATTGCCATTTTTGCTTCATAGTCTTGGTTGGCGAGTTCTTCGGGTGATACTCCCATGTTGCGGAAGCGCGAAGGGTTGGCGACAGCTTCGCGGTCTTTGTCGGTGAGTTCTAGGTAAAATAATTCTGGGAAGATGTCGCCAAGAGTGCGTTTGAGCCAGATGTAGAAGAAGTCTGATAGTTCGGCGTATTGGATTGTACCGTAGTAAGGTGGATCTGTGATAACTGCATCTACAGAGTTATCAGCAATGTGAATTAAATTATCAGCTGACGCTGCATCAATTTGAATTGATTTTGGATCGTGTTGTTCAATTCCTGGAATACCTGTTGAACCTGGTTTAGTTCCAATTAATGTGCATAAGTTTTTGTAGTCTGATGCACAAGCATCGACACATCTATACCATAATTCATCAATACCGCTAGTTTCTGGATAATTCCACATGAGGTTAAGTGAATGTTGAGCAGATGCGCCTTGAGCAGATATTCTCGATGATTGCCAGTGAGCTAACCTACAATTAGCATCAGCACACCTGTCAAAAACTAAAGCTAAATAAGTTGAAATAGCTTCTGCTTTTTCCCATTCATACTCAGATCGAATTAATACTTTTGCTTCATTGATAATTTCTACATAGGTAATTAGGGTTAAAAGTTGACGGGGGTTGAAAAATCTTTCCCAATTAATCAAGCCTAATTTATCAACACAATCTCTTTCGTAAACTCTATTACTATAAGGAATAAGAATATCAGGAATAAAGTTATCTGGTTTACTACGATTCTTTTCTAATGTCGATACTGCTAGTTCAACTCCTTCTATATCAATATCTTGCAATGTCCTAAACTCTAAACTTCCTTTGCCTTTTTTATAAGCCACTGCATATAGTTGATGTCCTAACCCTTCAGCTTGTGCTTGAGATTTAATAACATCATCCTCAATTACACTTCCACAATTAGGACATTTGCCTACACCTCTGCTCATGGTGCTATAATCATTTGGGTCAAAATCTCCCACCTCAGTTTGTATTGTCGTCCCCTGACCCTTCCCACCCTTAACCAATTCAAAATCAACCCGCTTATTTTCTAGATTAGGAATTGGCTTGACACCACACCACTTATGTAAATTCTGCTTTTCTGGGCGTTTGTATAACCACCAATTTGGACTAAGCGGTACAACAGATTCACAACTTGGACAAACAACCGTATGCGCCCATAAATAATTCTGCACAGTTTCCCCAGGTAAAGAAGGGAAAAATTCAGCTAGCCTTTTCTCCGTCTCATCCCCTACCCACTTCACCCATTTATCAATATCCTGCTGCAAATCTGGGCCAAACTTTAGCGGATATTCCATCGCCGCCTTCATCGTCACCACCGCCACAGGATTTAAATCAGAAGCCAGCACATTTAACCCATATCTCGCCGCCTCAAAAGGTATACTTCCACCACCTGCAAAGGCATCTAAAACAGTTGGTGTGCGAGTTCCCCAAACCTTTTCACAATAATCCTGCACCTTCTTAATTTGCACAGAATTAGGCGGTGTTTTATATAGCTTTACCTCCTTCCCCGGTACTAACCCCAGCAAATATTCAAATTCTTGCATTGTGATATCTGCTGGTAATAAAGAAGCCAACACACTGGCGCGACTAAAAGATAATGGCTTACGCGAATACCAGCGATGTAATCCTTTAAATGGATTTCCCCCGTGTTCAAAATTAACTTGCTCATTTAATACCTGCACAGGCATCATTTTTTCAATAAATACAGTAGGGCGTTTAGAAGTTGAGTCAGACATTTTTATTACCAACCATAAGTCCGAATATTATTAAAATTAATTGTATCAATACCTACTTTTTGCAGATAATTAGCTAACTTGAAATCATCTGTAAGCACTAAATATTTATTTTTTGCTAAAGTCACAATTCCACAGTCAGTCAGCCCATATTTAGTAAAATTATCTAGCTGAACAGCATTGACACTTTCAATATAAAATTCATCTAATGCAGTCATCGCTTGAGCAAATACAGAGTAACATTGAGAACGTTCTGGTTCACCAATCTGGTTAACCAGACTATTCACTTCAGTCAGCACATTAGGAGTTGTAACAATTTTTGAGAAATATGACAAGATACTCACTAGCAAATCGTAATCTTCCGGTAAAAACTTTTCAGTCCGATTAAATTGTGATATTCGCCCCCGATTTACAGTCCCAACAAACCAAAGTAATAAAATATTTGTGTCAATTAAAATTCCTTTTTGTTTGTAAGTTTTAAACAACGAGCTAATATAATCTTTCATACCTCACGAATTTTCATCGATTTTACTTCCCCCGTTTCGGCATCTACGGTAAATATTTTATACTCACGTTCATATTTAGTAGCTAAAGAAATAGCTTCAGGGATAAGTGTTCTTTCAGTCTTAGCAACAGGGCGACTAAAACCTAAAGTTACATACCAAAACCTTTTATTCTCTGACAATTCTACTTCTTCAAGCAAGATATCATTGATAGAATTACCTATCATATCCTGGATATCTTCAAAATATTTTTTAGCAGCTAGAACAGCACCACGCACGTCAATTTTCATATATTTTATCTCCTGATTTATAGTTATAACTTTATTTATAACTGTTCACCGTCAACCGTCAACTAATCCCCCAAAAGTACACGAATCGCTTTCAAAGCCTGATTACGTTTACCATTGCTAATCTTGGCAAACCAGTAGTGCGATTCTTCATAACTCATAGCTCTAATCCCTTGGGCAATATTCGCAATGCGTTCTATTTTAGAAAGCGGTTGCAAAGTCTGAAACAATAATGCCAGATTTATCCCTGATTCCTCATTCAAAACATAAGGAGTTTGGCGATTGTGACTTAGGGTTTTAGGGTCATAATTATTCGCCTTCAAAGAATCATAAATTGCCTGTTTCACCTGAATTAAAGCATTGCCCTTTAAACGCCCAATGCGTTTGGCAGAAGGACGCTTTTTTTCACCGGCTTTTTTATAAGCACATTGATACAACTCCAGGGCAAAGTTATTATTATCTGTAGGAACCACTCGCAATTGAAACTCTTGCATCTCAGTACGTTACTTTAGCCGTCAAATTCAGCCTGTCAACCGGATTACGATTCAGGGCTTGTTTGATATTACTGATTTCTGCGCCGTTTGGTTGCACTGGAGATGAAAATTCAAATACTAGCTTCAGCGAAACGTCAGCTTTTACATCCGGGCTACTTAGCAAAGTGTTAACAGCCCCCTGAAAACTCTGAAATCCTTTAACTGGCCCTTGATACTCTAACCTGATAAACTGTTCATTAACAGTAATAGTTGCCGTTTGGTCTATTTGCAAGGGTAGCTTGATCAACATAGGGAAAGCCGTCATCAACTTGCGGTAGTCCATCACTTGCCCAACGGAGATTTCCAACGACTGGATACCCTGAACTTGATTATCTTGGATGCGATCGCCTAATTCATTAAACACCCGATCAAGTGTTCCCTCCAAATCAAATTCTTCCGGCTTGGCTTTAAATATAGACAGATCATCCCACGAACCGTTCCCATCCTCGCCTGCGCTTGGTGTGCTGGGTGTTCCAGTACCATAAGCCAATATCTTCGCTAGGGTTTCCCTTTCCTCTACTTCGCCATTGCCGTAGTCAGCTACAATTTTGAAAGTTGTGGTTTTAGCGATCGCTGTTTCGTACTCATCACTAGGGCGAAACTCCCCTGTAACCAAATTCCCATCTTGATACAGCTTAATCGTCAAAGCGCCCGATGCTTTCCACCGTATCCGTACAGGTTTTACCGATTCTGTACTGGACAAGACTTGAGCATTCAGTTCAATTTCTCGCGGTTTCGGTGGTTCCAGAATTCCCCGGCGATAGAGTTCCATCCGTTCAGAAAATTCTATGGAGTCGGGTAGGGTAAACTTCCCGTCATCAGTTTTAATAAACAGCTTTTCTCCTACTTTCATATCCCAGTTACCAGTCTGCAAACCTTGGCGGATGGTATCTCGCAGCTTTGAGATTTCGGCATCGACGAATATATTTAAACTCAAATCTTTAGCGAAAGCTTCTTTTAATGCTTTAGTTGTCCAATGGTTTAACCCAGACAGCCATACCTTCTGCAAAATATAAGCAGGGGCGTAAGATGGTGCGTCATCAGCACGAATTTTCTGACAATCTTTCAGTGCTTTTAAGATGACATCTTGTTGATTATTTTTACCCTTAACATCGCTAGAATCTTGGGCGGGAAGGGTATAGTGCATCAAACCCTTGGGAGCTTTTACTGGGTCATTAGCAGGGTAAAATAAATGGCGGTAGGCATTTGTTAAAGATACTCTTACCCCTAAATCAAGAGAACCTTTTTTATCTTTGAGTTGCTTTTGCTGATTTTCTGATAAATCTTGCAAGCGATTGGGAGAATTTAGAATATTTTGAATAGCCCGAAACTCTCTAGCATTGTCAATTGCTCGTTCTAATTCTTGCCTGTTGGCAACTAAAAATAACAACCGATTTCTAAAAGTACGGAATTTACCCGACTCACCTGTTTCATTAAAAATTTTCTCCACCATTGGCGGTGGCCCTTCGGTAGTTACAGAAATAGTCGCCTCGTTAAAGTCAATTAAACACAGGGCGATGCTATCAGACACATCATCCACATCTGCTGGTGATTCCGGTGCAATAACTAACGTCAGTAGTCTATTAGCAAAAATGGCATCGCGGCGACTTCGTAAATCATCCTTCGCCTCGGTAATTCCAACTTGGGCTTTTTCTTCAGCAATAATTTTATTGATTGATGGTTCTTCCTTGAAACGAGCCAGAGTTGTCATCGGATCATTTTCCAAGTACCAAGCAACTTCACTCAACCTTTCTAAGGCAGTATCAACAAAACCAATTTCTAGCCCTGGTGTCAACAAAGACAAATTTAATTCGGCGCGACGAATACCCGCAGATATACCTTGAGTGATGGAATGCAAAAAAATAGTCCGGGCTACCCAAGTTGAAAAGGGAGGTTTACCAGCAGCAATCCATTCTGCATCTTGTAACTGAGCGTGTGCCTCTCTACCATCTTTGTTGTAAATATCTGCTTGGATCGTAATCCGCATCAAAGGACGTTCTAAACGGGCTGTTAAATCGCTGGTGATTTCTTCTTCAATACCAACAGGAATGTGGTGAGAATGAATTAGCGGTATCCAATTTCTTGACTGTTGACTGTTGACTGTTGACTGTTGATTGTTGACTGCTGACTGTTGATTGTTGACTGCTGACTGTTGATTGTTGACTGCTGACTGTTGATTGTTGACTGTATTTTTCCGGTTAACCGTCAACCGTGAACCGTCAACAGTTAACTGTGAACCGTCAGCATTTTGCCACAGATAACGTATAACTCCAGCAAATAACCGCAAAGCGCCTCTGGTGCGTTGGAAGTTAGGAATTGAGGCAATCTTTTTAGTCAGCAGATTAAATAATTCTGGGTGGAAGGGATAACTCTGCTCGATACTGTCGGCATAACGTGCATCTTTGCAACCATCTGGTAAATTAATCCGACTAGCTTTATAAGTTTGTAAATATTCTTTTGAAGCATTATTGGCAGCGTTAGCTTCAATACTGCTGAACATCCTCTGTTTAACTATATTGTAAATTTCAATATCAGTGCTGGGTTTAATGATCCGCTCTTGCCTAGCGGTAGCGGAAATGGTTTCCCGGATTTCGGTGGTTTCTTCGCCAAAACTGTCAGTGGAAGAAGCCAGGGTGTAAACAAATACTAAATTATTACAAGATGCCGCTAAATCCATGAGGGCGAATAAAAAAGCAACTACCTGTCCGGCTAAATTGCTGTTACCAACTAGAGTAGCCTTGGCTTTTCTCAGGTATGAGGCAATTTCGTCGATGATAATGACTGTGGGTTGCCCTTGGATTATCCTTTCTAAAACCACTGTGCCTGGACTGACTCGCTGTTCGTCAGAACCTTTAAGCAAGCTATAACCCGCTACACCATTAATTTGATAAGCAATTTCTCCCCAAAGGGTATAAGTGGTAACGCCAGTGTCCGCATGGTAAACACCGTTAACTGGATCAAGGTCTTGGCAAGCGATCGCAGCTGCTTGAATCGGTCGGTCTGGAATTAAATTAATGTTATCAGTAAAACGGTCTAGTCCAGGAATCTCTCGTCCATGTTTAGCAATATGCCACAAAGCAATTTCATCGTGGGTTTTACCGCCACCAAAGCTGGTTTCCAGTCGAATAATAGGAGAACCGACAGCTTCCCCGACTAACCGCCCAAACACTTCAGAAATTAGGGTTTTCAAACCATCGGTAGCAAATGTATTGGCGAAAAAGGCTGTGGGGTCTTGGTAGACTTGCGGCGCTTTCCCTTCCACAACCAGTCGTAGCTTGGCGGCGAATAATTCGGGGGAGAGTTCCCCTGCTAAAATTTCTTCTCTGGGAAGACACGTTTGAAATACTGGCGAAAGCATTGGTATATATCAATAGTTGTTAATTGACAGTTAACTAACAACCGCCAACAGTAGCTTGTTGTTAAATATACAACTTATATTAAGTATAAGTTTTAAAATTCTGATTTCCATAATATTGTAAGCAACAGTGTAAGTTGGGCAAAGTCCCCAAAGCAGAGATTTGCGATCGCCACCGAAAAGAGCGGGTACGCCATCGCACTTCATGTACTGCCAGGGTGCGTTCATCAAGGTTCTGTAATGTTTGTGCATCACTCATTTGAACAATGACAATTGACCAGGAGAAATATTGCCTCGTCGGAATCGATGGTAGTAAAGATGACAACCACTACATAACGGGGCAAGATTTTCTAAGCGATTGTCAGAAGGATCAAAATTAAAGTGGTGTACCTGAAGTGTATAGACTCGGCGCTGGGATAAGGTTAGCTCTGGTGGCTTTTGTCCAGGACGCAGGCAAACGCGATTGCATCTAGTACAGCGCCAATCAAAAGATTCTTTGATAGAGGTGGCGATTTCTTTCCAATTCTGGGGATAGCGGCTGGTACTCATGAAAATACTTGAGAGAGCAACAACATGAGGTAATTCTAATCGATTAAGTACTCTTAAGGTAGTATTTGTGGCACAAAAACGTGTTTAGAGCTTTGATGAGTATAGTACAGACAGCTTTTATACCAACAATAGAATCAGGACTAAAAGTGATTGAGAAGTGGTGAGGCAGAAGGCGATCGCCTAACTATCTCCTAAGTAAAAAAGAATATTTATTACGCTTTCAATAATATTAATATTTAAAGCTGCTATTTTGAACAAAAAAAATTCTAGCACTCGTGAGAGAAATTAAGCTGGTGTTATGCCAAAAATCAACAAGTGTGTAGGCGTATTTAAAATTAATAAAAATACTAACTTACCGGATGATATAATCCAGTATTTTCGTTAAATTCCCACCCCATACCCGATCTATCCTTGCCCTTGCACCATGCCACAAAAAGCGGTGGGTGCAGCTTAATTCGCTGTTCGCGTACAGTTTCTTGACTTACACCAAGTCTGGAAGCTAAACCTTCTTCGCTTAATGGTTGGATTCGGGGAGTATGCACTTTGAAGGATGAATTATTGTACGATTTATTGCCCCGCCTCGGTTGGTTATTGAGATGATTTTGAATTTTAATAATCGCCTCAGTAAACTGTGTCATTCGGGCTGTTATCCCCTCAATTTTTTCTGATAAATCGGCGAGATTATGGATTGCTCCGGTTTCGTTGCTATTAGATTCACTTGAAAACTGTGACTCCAGCTTATCAAGTCGTGAGCAAATAGCTAATATCGTTTCATTCGTAAGACTGACGTTACTATTGTTACCAGCAACCAAGTACTCCTCAACACTTGCCTTAATCTTAGAGTCGAGGCGTTTATCTAAATCATTGCCACCAATTGCATCAAGGTTATCTATATCATCTAGGTAGAGTTCGATAAATTGGGTCAGCGTGGCTGTTGCCGTCGTCCCTTTCGACTTACAACGGGCAATAAACTGCGACCACATCTTTTGGTCGCAGTTAAAAGATGCCAGCTTCTTGTTTTTCCCTGTTTGGCTCATGTCTAGGTACTATCTAGGTAAACCGTGACTGGACGCGGCTGAGTGAGCGCGTCATCCCGAAAAGATAACTACCTTGACACTATCATTTTGGAGCGCATGAGTGCGATGGCGTACCCGCCATGAACCGGTGGCGATTGCTTTTTTACCGATGTTTGCTTTTTTTACGCAGTGCGTGAGAAGTCCCAACACGCCCGACATGGTGAATGTACTTTGCAGTCGTCGCCGGCGAAGCATGGCCCAAATCTGCTTGCAAGTCAAAATCAGAAGCTCCATTTTTCTTAGCCAGCGTCGCATGAGTGTGGCGCAGAAAGTGGGCGCTGAACTTAATTCCCGCAAAAGCAGAAATTTCCGCCATCATTAACCGCAATCCGCGATCGCTTAGAGGTTTACCTCTGTCTCGACGACTGGGACTAGGAAATACCGGCTCATCATTGCTGGCATTGCCACGGTAATCCAGTAGCACCGCACTCGTCTCCGGATCGAGACTAATGGTTCTGGTTTTATTTCGTTTCCCCGTCACAGTTAATAACAGACAATCTCCATCCTCCCGAAACTGCCGCCAAAATAACCCCGGTGTAACTATGCGCTTACCATAATCAGAAGTTTGCCGCGCAATTTCTCCCGCCCTCACCCCACTGTAAAAGACGAGAGTCAACAGCAGCCAATGCATCTTATTAGTGTTGTGTTGCAAATCTACTTCAATCGCCGCTTTTTCCAACTTAGCAATCTCGCGTTCCGACAGAATGCGCTCTGCGAGCTTATCGTCCCATTGGATACTTAAGTCCTTGCCCAAGTCGATAGCAAAATAACCAATAGAAGCTCTAGTACCCCACTCCCACAAACTTTTAATCGCCGCCGTGTATTTAGCTGCCGTATTTTTACTAATTCCATAAGTATTTTTCTGCCCCCGTACTGGCTTTTCATCCTTTAGCCAAGCAAGATTTGCGTGTAGATGGAATAACGTTACCATCCTCAAATCAGATATCCCAAACCGCGACTGCATATAATCAGCAAGCTCATAACCAATTTGCCGATATGCCCGTCGCGTTTGGTCGCTTTTAATAGTGACAGAATGTACCCATAGCTCAATTAGCTGCTCCGTCGAATTAATTCTCTGGCGGTTGGGAAAATAATAATCCACAAGCGCGACACGAGCTTCATCAAGCGGCAGAGTCACCACCTCCACTGCAAGTGATTCCACGCTTAATACAGGTAAATTTTCCATAAGATAAATCCCCAACCCCCACTGATAATTATGATGCCGAGAACTATAATTCCCGGTATCTTTATGATAGTTGTTTCCCAGACACGATCCAATTGCCCATCTAGAATCATCTATATCGTATATACGCGGATATCCCGTATGCGATGATAGTAGGGGGAGATAGAGAGGTAGGGGGAGTAAGTAAATATTAGAACTCGAAGCAAATGGTTAAAGAACTGATTAGAAATCACTTTTCCACAACAAAAGCGCGAGGGACTGGTGGAATATCCGCAGATAAATATAAAACTTCTGTCTGAAGAAGACCGGGAGTTGGTGAAGAGGGCCAAGCAGCGTGCTGAGGATTTGCGCTTAACTTTTAAAGAGTTTGTGCTGGATTGTATTAGAAATGCACTCGTGGAAGAGAGTCCCGATAGTGCAGATAGTGTAACTGCTGCTGAAATTGAAGCTTTGAAAGCTCAAATCGCCGCCCTGTCAGAGAAAGTGAGCATTCCTTCTGCAAGCAAAACGGAAGTGCATACCCTCCAGGAGCGGTTAAATCAATTGCGGGTGGGGATTTCAAATGAAATTAAGAAGGATAGGGAGCAACTTGCTTCTTTGACGTTGGCGCTCTCCCGGCTTGAAAGCCAAATTGAACAGTTGGTGCCTTCCTTAAATCTTCAAGTGGATGGCGAGGTAAATTCAAACAGTGATGGCGATTGGCTTTTTGGGGAAGACTCCGGTGCTGAACTACCGTTAACTTAAGCATGGGAATTGAAGAATGGGGACGGCGTAAAGCCTGCGGCATAGCTAAGCTTAACGCGCAGCGTCTCGTAGAGAATAAATTCGCCTGCGCCTTTCTTCCATGCTTTCAAGCACCAGGTGTCCCCGCAGCAGAACACTTGGTGTAGTTCACCTGACTTGAAATCTGCTGTAATTATTTAGTGGAGATTTTAGCCTTGTGTGAGCGTTAATTCTTCACGCTTGGCGGAATTGACAATTTTCACCAAATGCTGGTTTAAATAACTTTGGGCCGAAATGTACAGACTTTCCCAAATTTCTTGATTGCGACAAATTTTAGTCCCCACTGTATTTCCTGCTGTTTTTTCCGATATCAAGTATTTACGGTAATAGTTACCCCACAGGTGTTGGAGAAAGTTTTCCGCAAATTCGTCTTTTCTTATTTCAGTAAATTCACTGCAACAGTATTTCTCTAGAAAGGTACATAAAAGTATAAGTTAACTTTCAGGAAAATTACGATGAATTTTACAGAGTCTCTCAAAAATGAGCTGATATCTTCAGGTATAATTGAACAAGCTTTAAAGGTAGGAGATATTATTCCTAATTTCATTCTACCTAATGCTTTCAGCCAAGCAGTAGAATTACAAAAACTACTAGTTAGTGGGCCTGTAGTTATTTCCTTTTTTCGAGGTTCTTGGTGTCCTTTCTGTAACTTGGAACTAGCAGGACTCCAACAAGCATTACCTGCAATTAAAACATTAGGAGCATCAATAATTGCTATTTCACCTCAAACTACTCGTCATACCATATCAACTGTAGAAAAACATGAACTAACTTATGAAGTATTGAGCGATCGCAGCAATATGATTGCTCGTCAATTTGGAATTGTGTTTCAAATCCCGGAGTATCTAAGACCTATATTAGAGTCAAAGGGTCATGTGTTACCTAGATACAATGGAGATGAGTCTTTTGAACTACCTATTCCAGCTACATTTGTAGTCGATCGAGACGGAAAAATCGTTTATGCTTTTGTTGATGCAGATTATACTAAACGGTTAGACCCAATTGAAATAGTGAGTATTCTAAGAAATATTCCTATAGTTAGCAAAAGCTAGTACAGTACGGCGTAAATAAACCACCCATTCCAAATCAATACAACTCTTGGAGAGGCTACGCCTTAAGCGTAGCTATGCCGCAGGCTTTACGGCAAGCTCTGTTACCATGAAATGCTTATGCTGCATTCATTTTTAATTCTGCCCTGCGGTAGCAGTATATTAATTTTAGATTTCACTATTTTTTCCAATTCTTAGATAATATTCAGCTTTATATCATACTCGTATCAGGATAATCTGTAATTCTAATAATTAAAATAAATCAGGCAGGATTTAGAAAATATTTCCTTCTCAAGTATCTGTCTGATTTGATGAGTTTCATTTAAAATTATCACAAAATAGTTGTCAAAGATATGCAAAACGCTAATCTACAAAAAGCGACATTTGGAGCAGGCTGTTTCTGGGGAGTTGAAGCAGCATTTCGTCAAGTAAAAGGAGTAACTTCTACAGCAGTTGGTTACAGTGGCGGACACTTTGATAATCCAACCTACGAAGATGTCTGTAGAGGCAAAACTGGACACGCTGAGGTAATGGAAGTGGAATACAATCCAGCAATAGTATCTTATAATGAACTGCTAAATGTGTTTTGGAATAAGCACAATCCCACAGCATCAAACCATCAGGAGCTAGATGTTGGTTATCAATATCGGTCAGTAATATTTTTCCACACTCCAGAGCAGGAATTATTAGCAAGAGCCTCCAAGGAGCAGCTTGAAAATAGTTCTCGTTATCACAAAAATCCAATTGTGACGGAGATTGTATCTGCATCGCAATTCTATAGAGCGGAAGAGTATCATCAGCAATATCTGGAGAAGCATGGACGAGCGTCTTACAAGATAGGCTAATCTTTCACTGGATTGAGGGGATGTTAAAAGTCGAATGCTGTAAATCCCCTTACTTGCTATACATATCAGGGAACTTTGCTTGAAGTTTAGCCAGCTTCGGCAAGTCATTCACTACCACATAGCGATCGCTCGGATGATGCACTATATAATTCTGATGGTATGCCGCAGCCTGATAAAAACCTTTCAAAGGATCTAATTCTGTCACAATCGGCTTGTCGAAGATTCGCGATTTGTTGAGTTGAGCGATATATTTTTGTGCAGCCTGTTTCTGCTCATCGTTAGCAAAAAAGATCGCCGAACGATATTGCTTACCTGAGTCTGGGCCTTGTCGATTTAACTCTGTCGGGTCATGGGCTACCAAAAAGTAGACTTTTAGAAGCTGGTTATATGATATTTTTGATGGATCGTAGGTGATTTTCACAGATTCAGCATGATTAGTTAATCCAGCACTA
This sequence comes from Nostoc sp., assembly GCF_036917135.1. GTDB lineage: Bacteria > Cyanobacteriota > Cyanobacteriia > Cyanobacteriales > Nostocaceae > Nostoc. The sequence goes on from NZ_JBALEA010000031.1 coordinate 154,007, forward strand.
ACAATTGCGTAGTCTGCGGTTTTTGCATCGCCTCCAGAAAAGCCAGAAACAACATCAGAAACACCTTTGAGATGCTCAAAAACCGCTTCCATTCCCCAGTAGCAGCCACCAGCGAAAACCGCTACTTGCTTTCCCTGCGGTGCAGCATTCGAGATATCAGTGGCGGGAGCAGAAAGTATCACACGAGATGCACCGTATAGGAGTACAACAGTCAGCGAAATGATGGACAAGTTGCGTAATAACTGGCGGGAGAGAGTAAAGTTATGAATTGACATAAGGTTGTGAACTCCTTTATTTAATAGACGAAGAACCGAGTTTATTCAGCTATTTTGTCATTAGATAGCAATCTTCAAACCCAACTCGGCGATAAAAACTTTGGGCAGAAGTATTTTTCTGCTTATAGATATTCATGAGTTGTAATCTGACGTTGGCATAATATTAACCCAAACCAACCTTGAGGATCTGACCAGATTTGTAATGGCTGGAGTGCATGATTCTCTAAAACAGAAACTAAAGTTGGTAGATGAAACTTGCGGGATATTTCGGTACGAACTGTTTCCCCAGACTGGAGAGAAACCTGATAATCCAAAGCTTCTAGGACTGCGGTTTGATTTTTGAGACTTCGTAGATGCATTTCAATTTGGTGAGCTACTGGGTTGTAGAAAGCCCAATGTTCAAATTGGTTGACTTCAAAATTACCTTGAAAGCGTCGATTGAGATGGTGCAAAATATTTAAATTAAAAGCTGCTGTTATAGATTGGGAATCATTATAAGCTGCCTCGATAATTTCTATTGGCTTTTGCAAATCCACCCCAAATAAAAAGAATTCTCCAGGTTTTAATGCTCGTTGAATTTGAGTGAGAAAGTCGTTGCATTCTTGCTCATTTAAATTCCCTAGCGTACTCCCCAAAAAAATTAACATTCGATTCTCAAATTCAGCAGGTGGAAGCTGTGCTAGCGCTTGTTCGTAAGTTCCTGCTAAACCGCAAAGTTTTAATTTCGGGTACTGATGAAGCAAATCTAAAGCAGTAGTTTGAAGAATTCCGGCACTAACATCAATGGGGAAATATTGCAGTTCTTGTTGAAATTGACTGTATGCATCTAACAACAGGCGAGTTTTGCGAGAACTACCACTACCTAGTTCTATCAAGGTACATAAACCTGTCATTTGGGCGATTTCTAGGGCAGATGTTTCTAAAATTGCTTGCTCGGTGCGAGTTGGATAGTATTCTGGCAGTTCACAAATCTGCTCAAATAGTTCTGAACCTTGGTCATCGTATAAGTAACGGCATGGTAAGGTTTTAGGTTGATTGCTTAGTCCTTGAATAATATCTGTGTGTTCCTGAATTGATAGCTGAGACGAATGTAAATTAATCCAGCGAAAGCGAGAATCTTCTTTTTGTTGAATCCTCAATTTATTGCTCTCCTTAATTTATTTTTGGATTGAAAAAGAGGCAAGGGAGCAGGGGGGACAGAACAGAAAGGGGATTCGACACAACTCTTGGAGAGGCTGTGCTCAGTGACCACCCCACCTGTTGCGCTCAATCCCGTAGGGTACGAGAACTACTTGTAAGAAGTGGGGGCACTCAGACTCATGTTCCGCTCTGCTTTACGGCTCTCGGTTGGGGTCATTTCCCTCTGCTCCCTGCCTCTTCGTTGAGGTATAGAAAAGCTCGATATGCAAACTTATAGCCCGATCTCCTGTTATGAAAGCAGTGATTTGAGGGGATTTATGCTATAGCGATCGCCTTTTTATCCTGCTGAATTTTTGGTTCCTGATGTTGTGCTTCATATTCACCAAATTGCTGAATAAGTTGAGCAACTAATCCTGTCCATCCAGTTTGATGACTGGCTCGAATTCCGGCTCCGTTATCACCATGAAAATACTCATGGAATAAAATTAAATTCTGCCAGTGTGGGTCATTTTGAAACTTTTGTATTCCACCATAAACAGGTCGTTGACCAGAGGCATTTTGCAAGAAAATTCTAGTTAACCTTTGAGATAATTCTGATGCAACTTCCCAAAGCGTCATCATCTTACCAGAGCCGGTAGGACATTCCACCTTGAAATCATCGCCCAGGTAATAAAGGTAATTTGCCGTTCATGTAAATGTAGCACATCGTAGTAAAATCCATCTGATTCATTCCACAAACTGGCTTCCATTTCGCCAATTTTATTCATCGCATCGGCTATGTAGAGAAAATGCTCAAAGAATTTTGTGGCAATATCTTCATAAACAGGATTAGTCTTGGCTAATTCTAGAGCGATCGCTTAAATATGGCCTCCATCTGCGCCAATGGGCTATGTGATTTTGGGCTTCTGCTAATCTGATTTCTTCTTGGGTTGGAGTTGTCATCATCTCACCCTCTGCATATCTGCACTTTATTTTAATTAATTTGCTATATTGAGTATCACGTTTTTATCAAAGATGGGGCTGATATTTTGATTAAAATTTGCTAGGTGAATTGATAAATAAAAATTTAGGATAAACTCAGGAAAAATTTATATTAGTTTTTATTATCAAAATAAATGATCATTCGATACTATCTGCTCGTCAGCGTTCAAGATGATGCAAGTATTGCATTGATATGTCGCCGCACAAGATATTTTTGTTGATCTGCGGAGAACTGCTCAGGACAAATAACAACACCAGTGCCAATGCCATCCACAAGGGCGATAAGTGCATTGGCTTCGAGGGTTAAATCAAGATCGGCTCGAATCAGCTTGGCTTTTTGTAAGTCAGCTAACTCTTGACAAATAAGCTGCCGTAGAAGGTCATAGCGTTTTCGGTGTTCCTGAACAAGGCGATCGCGCCCGATAGAATAGCCCAAAAATGCCACCCAAACCTTCCAATCAGCTTTGTCAATGTCCTCCAGAGGTAGAGCCACAAAAATCATCTGTGCTAGTCTGTCAATTCCTTGTTGTCCCTCGGCACAGGTTTTCATGTCCTCTAGGACGTTTTCAAACACCTGTTCCAGCGCAAATAAGGTGAGTTCTTCTTTATCTCGAAAGTAATGGGTAACAACCCCAGTCGAAGAGCCAAGTTCTTGCGCGATCGCCCGCATACTGGCACGATCCAATCCTTCACGGACAATCACCCGCCATGCCGCTTTCGTGACTTCAATACGGCGATCGTCATAACTCATAGCTTTCCTCGATTTACAGCAACATGAAACAAGTATCTTGACATCTTATCACAACAGTTGTTATGTTTTAATGCAACATAACAACTGTTGTAATATTTCCTTCAAAGGCTAACCTGTTTTACACACACACGGAGTTTGCGATGATTCGACCGACCATACCCAATGACACAACCGCGCTGATTGCCTTAGCCGATGCAACCGGACTGTTCCAACCGAACCAACTTGAGGAGCTTGGCGAAATGCTGTCCGATTACTTCGGTGGTATCAACGACAGCCATTCTCCACGAGACGGCAAAGCCGAACGCTTTTGGATTACCGACGACGACAACGGGGCGGTGGGGGTCGCTTACTGTGAGATGGAACGGATGACTGATGAGACGTGGAATCTACAGTTGATTGCTATCCGACCCGACCGCCAAGGACAAGGACGTGGTGCAACCCTGCTACGCTACGTTGAGCAAACATTGATGGCACGCGGCGGGCGTGTGCTGCTGGTGGAAACTTCGGGTACGCCGGACTTCGAGCGCACACGAGCTTTCTACCGCAAGTGCGGTTATGAAGAGGAAGCACGGATACGCGACTTCTATCAAGCGGGCGCTGACAAAATCGTTTACCGTAAGGCGCTGTCTGCTCAGGAGCAGTAGGCGCCCGCTTGATGCGATCGCTGTGACAGATTAATCTCCTACATAACTCTTGAAAAATAAAATAATTTATACAGAGAACGGGTTACAGCTTTATTTTCTAACATTAATGAAATTCATCTTTTAAACTTTTCAATTTGCTGCTGAAAGTAATCTTGCCAACCTGTAGGTAAAGCCTCAACTTGTACGGCGCGGTGTAACAATTCTAAGTCGTGTGTTTCCCGTGAATAAAGTCGGGTAATATCAGCAACAGTGACATTATTTGAGTCTCGACTGATTAACGACAAAGTATCACCATTTCCTACTTTACCCTCTTGCAGCACCGAAAAGTAGAACCCAGTTAGGCGGCTATCTAAAAACTGTTTAACTATATCAGCCCTTCCAAACTTAATTAAGAGTTTATAACAAGGCATTCGAGGTTGAGTCACCATTACCTCTGCGCTACCGATTTGGAAGCGATCGCCAATATTAACCTCATCTTCTAACAGCCCAACTGTGGTAAGGTTTTCACCAAACATTCCCCAGGGCAAATCCATGTCAGGTAACTTGCGCCGCCAATAGTCGTAATGCTCGAATGGATAAGCATAAACTGCCTTGTCTTTCCCCCCGTGGACACTCAAATCAGCTTGTCTATCCCCATCTAAATTGAGCGATCGCATCATCACTTGTCCCTCAACTGGTTCTTTAAAAATCCCAGTTGTAACTGTTTTGCCCTTCCAAAGTACTTCACGGGGAAGTCCTACATTGACTGAGATAACTTGCACAATTTCATATCTCCTCTAATCAAATTTTGTACCGATATTAAGCCTGATAGATCATAAGCTTGATATTACTGGATTATTAGAGGAATTTATTAAATATCCAACACCAATTTTGCCGTTCCAGGTTGAGAAATACAAATCAACACCGAACCCTGATCAGTTGTTGCAGTTGGTTCTTCTTGGTAAGCAACTGCACCTTCGCTGATTTTACACATACAAGTACCACAAACACCTACACGACAACTAAAAGGTGGATTAATATCATTAGCTTCGGCAAATTCTAGGATAGTGCCATCACTAGGTTGCCATGTCAAAGTTTTGCCAGATTTAGCAAAGACAATTTCTGCAAATTTCTCATCTCCAGTTGCCGTTTGAGTTTGTTTCTCAGATACACTTTTCATCGGTTTACCGAAAGATTCAAAGAATACTCTACTGTCAGGTACTCCCGATTCCTTCAACCCTTGCATTATGGACTGCATAAAAGATGGAGAACCACACAAAAAATACTCAGCTTCTTGTCGTACTAACTCTTGAATCAGAGCAGCATCAACATAACCAACACTGTGATATTCACCTGCATCTTCAGGTGTGGGACGACTATAGCGAAAATGCACATTCAGATTAGGATTTTGCCCTGCAATTTCCCTAACTTCATCCCGAAAAGCATGAAAATTTCCGTCTCTAGCACCATGTACGAACCAAATAGGACGAGTAGGATTGATGAGAGTACAAGCTTTCGCCATACTAATCATCGGCGTAATTCCCACACCATTGCTAATCAAGACTGCGGGGATAGGTTTCTGGACATCTAAAACAAATTTACCGTTTGGTGGTTTTGCTAGAATTACTGAACCTTCTTGAATGCGATCGTGCATAAAATTAGATGCTATACCGGGCATAACATCTAATCCATTCGGTGCAGGTTCCCGCTTAATTGAGAGGCGATAGTATTCACAGTTTTCAGGATAATCTGAAAGCGAGTAAGTACGAATTACAGGCTTATCGTGTCCAGGAATATCAAGTTTGATGGTTAAAAATTGACCTGGTTTAAAGTTGGGGATTTCCCCTTTATCTTCAGGTTGTAAATAGAAAGAAGTAATTTCTTCGCTCTCTTTCACCTTACGAACAACAACAAAATTTCGCCAATCTTGCCAAACATGACTATCTGATGCTTTGAGGTCTGGAGTAGATTTATTTCCAATTGCTTTGCTTGTATAAACTAAGCCAAATACTGCACCACTAGCTGTTCCAAATAGTGAGGAATAGACACCAAGTTGATAGGCAGATTTAGCTTTGGCATTGGTTACTCCAATTACAACAGCAGCAGATAAGGTGATTACTGAACCAACTGTAGCTGCTGCGGCTATACTTCTGACTATTAGATTCTTAATTCTTCCCAGACTTTCTAGCATTGTTGTCTCCTGTCTAATACTTTTAGTGACTATATCTGCGAAAATTCAGCAGGTGGAGGAATAATTTCAAGACCATACCATACCTCGGAGCCGCAGCCAAAACTTTTTCGATGTCTGCGGGAGTGACAGTAGGTGATGAAATCCTCTCTGAAACTGGCACACCCACTTCTATGAAAAACTTTTTAAACGCAGAGGAACACAGAGGTAAACGCAAAGGTACGCAGAGTTTTGCCAAAGTTAATTCGCTATGAATTAAGTAACTGGGGTAGCTTTCACTTTTTCTCCAGGCTGACTTCTTGTCGCCCATATTTTAGGACAGTTGACATCCAAACCAATTCGTCCATAAACCTTTCCATACGACGAATGTAGGTTGGTTTGTCAATCAAATTACCCGAATCATCAAATAGTTTTTGAACGTTGCTAAAGTTGAGGTCGTAGAAAATAGTCATTAGCCCCAACTCCCGCATCACAGGTAAAAGGTTTTGGATTACCCTTGTACCACCAAAGGGGCCTGCGGAAACGCCACACAGCCCAACGGCTTTATGAATGTATTCTTTAAGGCAGGTGTCAAGTATGTGTTTGAGTAAACCTGGATAACCGTGGTTATACTCTGGTGCAACGATAATTAATCCATCTGCCCGTTCCATTGTTGCAGAAAATTGAGGGTCTTTGAGTGGTTCACCTGCATCATCATTAGCGATCGCTATATTTCTAATATCGATCAGTTCGGTTTCTAAGCGATCGCGTAGTGCAACCTGCTCAACGATAAATTTAGCAACGTGTTCACTCTGGCGACCTTGACGAGAAGTACCAAGGATAACTGGAATAAATAAGGATGAATCTGACATAGTTTTTTCTCCCTACTGTTCTTGATCTACTTTACCTTCTAGTTTCATCAACTTTCTCCTGGTAATTTATTGTTGAATTGTTGGTTAATATTTACTGACTCAAACTAGCAGCGCCAAAAGTAGCATTAAACTTGCGACACCAGATAGCGATGGATTTGTAGTCTGCTAAATGAATATTGTTAGGAATAGCATAAGTTTGAGCGCCACTATATTTTTGTAACGGAGCTAGGATAAAATAATCTCCGTTTTGTAAGGGATATGATGGTGGCTTAGTTGAATTAATCACGTTATCTGAACGATGCAAAATTACTACTAAATCTGGCCCTGATTCAGAAGTCTTAAATGACTCATCAAGCTCTAAAAATGATTTGCCATCTTTAGTGGTGATACTAACTTTCCCTTGAGTTGTATGTTCTCCAGAAACAAACGTGCCTGACTTAATAGCAGTTGAATCTGGAGATTGTGCTGAGTTTGCTAATGCTTTCACCTGAGTTGAAGACACGGGAACAGAGGCATTCACAGCTATAGGACTTTCATTAGCCTGGTTCTTTGATACTTCGGGGACGCAGCCAACCATGAGAAGAGAAGACAAGCCCAGTATTAATAAATATCTTGATTTCATAATATCAATTCCTCAATGTATCAATCAGTAATATGTAGCGGTTCTCGCGTGGATGCAATACACTCTGACCTCTCTCCTAAAAGGAGAGAGGAATGGAATCTTGCTCCCCAACGCTAGTAGGGAAGGGGCTGGGGGTTAGGTCTGTATTGGACTCAACCGAGAAGCGCTATAAATCTTAGCTTGAACTTTAAACTGATTATTGCTTAAATAATTCATCTAAGAATTATGAATATATAAGGATTGATATCTAAAAAACTGATATTTTCCTTAGAAAGTTCTTAGAGATTTCTCAGCAAAATTTAAATTTTTAGGTTACGGGTAATTAAATGTAAAAAAAGATACGGTAATTTAGCAATAACCACCCTGGCTTTTGCTTGCTATTTGTTGTAAGCATTTGCATTTATTTAAGTAAAATTTCATACTTTTTTACTTTAGCTAGCATATTTATTCCTTCCCATCTGCTCTGTCATGGGTTGGTTGTAAAAAAGGTGAGAGTTCTTTATTTAACTTACCTGCGCGGACAAACTCAGCGTAGGTATCAGCTTCAATTGCCAGCAGTTCCCCTCGCAGTTCTTCGGTTGTAAATTCTTGTAAATTTGGGTATTCATCAAGTAACTTATCAATTTCTTCTTGCAAACAGGTAATTTCACTTGAAAGTAGCGTCTTTTGGTAGTCATAAAACTCTGGCAGAATGCCGGGACGCTTTTGTGCTGTTTCTAAATATTCCAGTACCCTTTGGAGAGCAACTTGACGGGCAATTGCTTCGGTGTATTTTTGACGTAGCGGTTGCGAACCTAAAAGTTGGAGTTTCTCTAATAATGGTTGGATGGTTAAACCTTGTACTAACAGGGTAAATAAAACTACTCCAAATACTGTGGCAATAATTTCTTCCCTTTGGGGGAGTATGGCTGGTACACTCAAGGCCAGGGCGATGGAGACAGAGCCGCGTAGCCCACCCCACGTCAATACAGTTTGTTCAGATAAAGGAATTTGGGATTTAGCTAACCAGTTGCTGAGACTACTTAAAGCATAAATAGATACTGCCCGTCCCACAATCATAGCTGCGATCGTCACTGCAATAGTTTTTAGGTTATCTCCTAAGACGGCAAAGCGAATTTGATCGCCAATTAAGAGAAAAACAATCGAATTCACAAAAAAAGCTAGAAATTCCCAAAATTCAGTAACAATGATCCGCGTGCGCGGATTCATCCCAATGCGTGAGCCAAAGTTGCCTAAAATTAAAGCTGTGGTGACAACTCCAATCACTCCAGAACCACCTAAATATTCTGTAATTAGGTAAGTGCTGTAGGCAGAAACCAGGGTAAGAGATTGTTCTACTAATGGTAAGTCGAAACGTTGGGTTAGATAGGAAATACCAAACCCAATTAGTCCTCCTACGCTGATACCAATGCCTACTACTTGAAAAAATTCTAATAAAGCAGACTGTAAATCAAGTTTGGCAGTACCTAACGGCAGAGCAACTAATAAGCCAAAAGCCACAACGGCCATACCATCATTAAATAAACTTTCTCCTTCCATCAGCGTTCTTAGACGTTTGCTTGCTCCTAGTTCCCGAAATAGAGCCGTTACCGAAACCGGATCGGTTGCTGATAGACTAGCTCCAACTAATAGAGCAATGCTAAGTTCAAGTCCAGCGAATTGATGAAGACCAATTGCTACTCCGGCAATAGAAATTATCACCCCAACTACTGCATACAGACAAATAGGGAACAAATCCCGCTTTAAGTCTGACCATTTCAAATTCCAAGCAGCTTCAAACAGCAGTGGCGGTAAGAAAATCATCAAAATCAATTCAGGAGAGAGATTAATCAATCGCACATTCACGAATGCTAACCCTAATCCCACTATGACGAGTAAGAGTGTATAAGGAATGCGGCGCAACCAACTAAAAATTTGCGGTAGTGTTGCTACACCCAATGAGACAGATAGTACTAGTAGAAATTGCTTGAGTTGTTCTGCAATTACAACTTTACCCGTAGTAGAATCTAAGACCATAATGGGATTCCAGTTAAATAGAATATTTAGGATCAATTTCTATAAAATTGCCCCAAAACACACAAAATTTACATCCTATAGCTCTTGTCTAATATGTCGTTTATGTTGTCTCTCTCAGTTTGTATTCTATTCTTCCAACACCGTCAACATAAGTGTTTCTATCAAGATAGCCAAAATAATCTTCTTTGTTTCTGACAAAAGCTTCTTCATCCCGACCGAATTGTTCTCGGTTAAAGCCAGCATTAAATCCAAATCTCTGAGTAGGTATACCCCCAACCCACTCTAATCTCTTAAATTTTTTATTATCCAATACAATATTAGGTTTATCTTTGTCATATATACTCATATAATCGAATTTTATCTCGGAAACTGTGATTAATTCTTCTCCTTCTCTTTCTGTAATATGTGATGAGGGATCATAGCTGAAGAAACCAACAAAAATTTGTCCAAGTTTAGAACCAGATTTTATCCTAACGGTAAAATCATAAGTAATTTTTTGGGCATCACTACGCTGACAAACTTCCTCTCTGCTCTGAATCTTCCCAAATTTAACATTAGATTTTGTTAACTCTTCTTCCTTGAAGCCAAAAGAAATGAGGTTAGCTATCGTAAAGTCCCCATGCTCATATAGAGCTCCACGGAAGTCCGTTTCGCTCAGGATAGCTTTACCGAATTTCGCTTCCGTGAGGTTAGCTTCCTTGAAGTCCGCTTTCGTAAGGTCTGCACTAGTGAAATCAGCTTTATTGAGGTTGGCTTTCGTAAGGTCTGCACTAGTGAGGTTTGCACTAGTGAAGATAACTCCCGGCAGGATAATTCCCCTGAGATTGACTTTCTTGAGATTGGCTCCTGTAAAATTTAACTCTGATAAGTCTAAATTTTTCAAGTGTTCTAAAAGGCCGCTATCACCAAGGAAGGATAAAACACTTGCTTTACGCTCAATGTCATATTTAAACAAACGTAATAGGGATAATGTTTTTGCTGTAATGATAGATATTGCTGCTTCAGAATCAATATCAATATATGATGCTTCGGCTTTCAGTATTTTCATTAATCTTTTATCGACAGTAAACTCTGACAAAATTTTCAAGTAATCCTGTAAAGTTACTTCATGTTTTTGAGCAGTAGCAGCTTTATCATCAGCATCTAGTTTAGCAGCAGCTTTAGCATCAGCATCTAGTTTAGCAGCACCTTGAGCCTTGTCCTGTAAGTCCTTAAAAAACCAACCCAAATAAGCTAACATGACAGGGGCGATTAATAACCCTATCCAGTCCCAAAGCGTTTTTGCAGATTCAAGCTTATCGGTAGTTGTCTTCTTAGTTATCTTCTCAACTCCCTTGTTATCGGCTTGCTTTTCCGTAATAGTCGATGAATTTATAGTAGTACTTTCCCCAAATCCTGACCAGGAGAAGCGGTAAGATACTATAATTACTACAATGATTACAACACCCACACCCACAATTACAAGTTTATTGGTATTGGTATTAGTATTATTACTCATTGATGAACCTCTCAAAGTTGTGTAAAGAAACTTGTACCCAACTAATCCTACTTAATGCAGTCGGTGCAAGGACTACGCTTGTGGAGAATCTACGTTACCATTATCATCTCTTTGTGTCTGCATTTGAGCAAGTAACCTGAGTGAATCACCAATGTTACGGGGTTTTGGTACTTTGCCTTTACCAGATGGCCAACCTTCACGCTGACGAGAGCGATCGCCATCTATCTCTTCTGTCTGGTCATGGAATAAAATTTGCTGTGTGGGAAAGGGTAAATCGATGCCGTTTTGAACTAACGTTTTCTTAATTGTAGAAAGTACCTTGTCCCGTGAGGCGAGGTCATCTGCACGTCGTGGCGGGTTAATCCACCAACGAATGCGGATATTAACAGTACTTTCGGCAAGTTCCATGAGCAGCACATCAGGTGCAGGGTCTTTCAGTATTTCCGGCACACTATGCAATGCTTCAAGCATTAACTCCTTGGCTAGGTCTATATCATCGCCGTAACCAATACCGACATCATACTGTAGTCGGCGACTGTCAAAGGCAGTGTTTACAGTTACCGAATTAGTGAACAATTCTGAGTTAGGAATGACAATGCGACGACCATCGTAAGTTCTAATTGTTGTCGCTCGTGTCTCAATATTTTCTACAGTTCCCTCAAAGCCTTGAAAAACTATTTGGTCATTGATTTGGAACGGCTCTGTCAAGAGGATCAGAATCCCAGCCAAGAAGTTTTGTAGGATGTCACGAAAGGCAAAGCCGATCGCTACGCCGCTAATCCCCAGTAGTTGTATCAAATCTCCGGCTCGAAATGTCGGTATTACAATCGACAAAGCCACAAATAGCCCGATTAATAGTATTGTACCTTGCGCCAAGCGTCCCAGTACTAGTCCTAGATTCCGAGCTTGGTGGCGATCGCGAGTTAATCGTTTAACTACTCTCTTAATCGCTCTAGCCACCACGAAGAAGATTGCAAAGACAATCAATGCCAGCACGATATTCGGCAGTAGGACAATGAATCCGTTAATCATTCCCTGGATTCTGTCCCAGAGTGCGGATATATCTGCATTCATGATCTTACTTGCTTAATTAGTCAACCTTAATAAGGATATAAAAATATCCTGATATCTAACTCCACCTTTAGTTAGTTTTTCCTATCTATAAATAGGATGAAAAATTTAGTTGACATATTATGCTAAATCTCCTTCGTAATAAACATGAAACTCTTGCTAAAACAAAAAATAAGAATTATTTAATAACATTTTAGGCGGTTGGTTGGGTTTTGGGTTTTTTACCTATATTTTTCAAGCAAGTTTTGATGTTTAACTAATAATTTGGCATAACAGGTACGGAAGAACCATTTATCTTAGGGCAAGATAATAGGATTTTAGATATTTTATTTGTGAGGAGAATCTGATTTTTCTCCTCTGACTTCTTTCACCTGACTAACTTCAAAAATCAGGGAAAAACGTTGCCCAGTTTCTTTTTCAAGAAACGCTTCTAAAAGGCTTACTTGCTTTGATGTTACAGGTTCTTGTGCGCTAACACTCAAGCGAACTTGAGGCGGATTACTCAGCCAATTAGTATCAGTTTTCAGTAGTTCCAAACGTTGAAAAGTTACAGTTCGGTTCAGCAGTGCCTTTCTCAAATGGGTTTCGAGTTCTGCTTGTCTAACTAATCGGGTAAAGCTCACAGTTAAAGGTATTAATAAAGCACCTGTTAACGCCAATGCCCATAGCAGCGCTTTTTGGGCGCGATCGACAGGAGAATAACCGGTGAATAAAAATGTCAGCATACAAGCAAGGCTAATACCCAAAAGGTTCGTTAGGTAGAGCAAAGTCGCTCCTAAGCTGAGTGACAAGTTAAATTTTGCTAGACCTAAACCGATGACGCAAATTGGGGGCATAAGGGCAACAGCTATTGCCGTCCCTGCCACACTAGCAGAGATTTTTGAATTAACCTTAGCGTAGCCACTGATACAACCTGCTGCGACTGCAATACCCAAATCAAGCAGGTTAGGTTTGGAGCGAGATAGCACTTCACTGCCGAAACTAGGTAGATTAACGATCCAACCGATACTGCAAGAAATTAAAAGTGCTAGTAATGTGCCTAAGAATACTGCTATTACGCCTTTACGAAATAGGTTAATATTTCCAATTAATGCACCAAAGGCTAAACCTCGAATTGGCAACATCAGAGGTGCGATAATCATTGCGCCGATAATTACAGCAGTGCTATTGGCAAGTAGACCAAATGTAGCGATCGCACATGAGCCAATAATCAAAACCAAATATGTTGCGTCGAGACTAGACTCTGACAACAATTCATGTACTAACTGTTTTAGTTGTGATGGTTCAACCCTTTTGTGCTTAAAACCTCTGAAGCGATTACGAATATTATTTATCAAAACTCCTCCAAATCAAATGGTTTTAGATTCTGGATTTTAAACAAAAGCTTTAGCATAGAATATCGTTATCAAGATAAATAATGCACTAGATAGCAACATTTATTTCCAGAAATCACGATGAAAGAGGAAGCCGAACTGTAAATGTACTACCTAGCCCAGGTTGACTTTGAACGTGAATATTGCCTTTATGCGCTCTGGCGATGGCGATGGCGATCGCTAATCCCAAACCCGAACCGCCAGAGGTGCGAGAGCGGTCGCGATCTACTCGGTAGAAGCGATCGAAAATTCGCTGTTGATGTTCAACAGCAATACCAATTCCTGTATCTTGAATTTTAATCATGGCGTAAAGCTCACTTTTTTCCAAAAAAACCGTGACTTTTCCACCGCTAGATGTGGCTTGAATTGCATTGGCAATTAAGTTGGAAATTAAGCGATAAAGCTGTTCTTCATTTCCCATCACATACAGTTTTTCTGAGACTTGCACCTGTTTAGAGAGATTGACTTTAGTTTCTACTGCCAAAAATGCTAATTCCTCAGTTAAATCGCTAATTAAATCATTTAAACAGCAAGACTGATATTCTCCTGTTAGTTGTTTTTGATCTATCCTCGTTAATAACAGCAAATCTCCGACTAATTGTGATAGTCGCCGATTTTGGCGTTTAAGTACATCTAAAATTCCACCATTGGATTTTGGTTCTTGCTGTAACTTAATAGCAGCTTCAATAGTAGAGTACATTGCTGCTAAAGGTGTGCGAAACTCATGGGCAGCATCAGCAGTAAATTGTTGCATTTGTTGGTAGGAAAGATATACAGGTTGCATTGCCCTTCCTGCCAACCACCAACTAGACAAACCAACGAAAATCATGGAAATTGGTAATCCTAACACCAAAGCTAATCTTAAATAAGCCAGATGTTGGTCTAAATCAGTGATACTACGCGCCACTTGTAGATAACCCGAAACCTGTTTTTGAGTATACAAAGGTAAAGTGATTTCGCGGTATCGAGTACCAGAGGAATCTGTTAAGATTTGCCAATGCTGTAATTCTGAGGTAATCGGTAACTTGTCAAATTCCATGCCTCCACTAGCAAAAAGTTTTCCTGAGCTATCCAATAAGCGTATATAGTAATTAACTGGATTCGCCGCCTCTGTGATTGATTTTTTAATGGCTGTTGTTTTAGGCAAGCAATTTGTCTGAGCCACACATAATTCTAAAGAAAATTCTTTCGCAAGGCGTTGTAATTGTCCGGGTTGCTGCCAAGCCGGTTCAATACTTTTATGAAGTGCATTTGCGACTGATTGCAATCCCTGGTCTATGGTTTCATAGTAGGCATGGGCAACCACACTATAAACCCCCAAACTAGATAGCCCTAAAATACCGCCCATGACGAGGGTATACCAAGCTGCCAGGCGCAACCTAGTCTGGTGGAAAATCGGGTTGCGTTCCATATTTCTATAACCTTACTGAAAGTGTCATTTCCAATTCGCAATTTCCAATTCGCAATTATTATCCCCTAACTTTAGTTAGGGGCTTGGATCTTGATACTAAGTGTTTTGATTTTTACATAATTAAAATTAGGGGCAATGACCTTGAAGGATGAATCAATTATTCAATTACGTCCGCCATTGCGTTAGCGGAGCGGGGCGTTAGCCCATTGCGTTAGCGACGTTCGCGTAGCGTCTCCGTCAGGAGAAGGAGCGTCACTGCGAATTGCGAATTGTTCGGTCGCTGTCGAGTTAACAGAAATCATCTGCCTATTTCCGCAGCTGGAATATTGAGACGATAGCCCACACCATAAACAGTTTCAATTAAAGATTCGTTCTCTTCTTCTCCTAATTTGCGTCTCAATAAGCGAATTTGTGCTGCTACGACATTGCTAACTGGTTCTGCACCAATTTCCCAAAGCTGATTAATAATTTGGTCGCGGCTGATAATTTGGTTAGGATGTCTCATGAAATATTCCAACAATTGAAATTCCTTGACAGTTAAAGAGAATACTTGATTTTCACCGTGACAATACTGACGAGTAAGTTGATGAGTGCTGTAATTGAGAGTCAGGCAACCTACTTGTAAGCGTCGGGGTTGGACTTGAGGTGTCAGCGTTGTTCCTACGTAAGAGGAGCGCCGTTGTAATGCCCGCAATCTTGCCAACAGTTCTGCCATATCAAAGGGTTTAACCAAATAATCATCTGCACCGCTATCTAGACCAATAATCTTTTCCTCCATTCGGTCTTTAGCCGTTAGCATCAATACAGGTAGAGTTAATTGGCGATCTCGCAACCATTTACACAACTCTATCCCCGATACTCCAGGCAGCATCCAATCAAAAATCGCAAGTGTGTACTCAGTCCAACCAGTTTCTAAATATTGCCATGCCTGAGTACCATCTAGAAACCAGTCAACTATATACGCCTCATGGCTCAGGACTTGTTTTATTGCTGCGCCTAAATCTGCTTCATCCTCAACTAATATCAGCCGCATAGTCAACCCAGTGCTAAAAGCCTTCTTTAATTACGCTTTCACGAAAAAGTGAAATCATTATGAAATTTTGATTCTACTTAAGAAATAAATATTGATGCCTCCATAATTTTTGATTCATACAAAAATAAAGTTTTTCTGCTTGTTAAGTTATCAATATTTATTATCTCAATAGTAGGAAGCAAACTTTATATAGCAATCATAAATGAGTTTTGGAAAATATTTTTTGAATCGAACCACAGAGATATAGAGGACAAAGAGAGGTAATAAATAGGGATTTTTACGAATGATTTAGGACTGGTAGAGCTATTTTATAAATGAGGTGACAACTATGTTGTTGATAGTTGTCACAAAAACATTTTATTCGTAAGAATATGACTCAATTGTGACTGTGGGTTGCCTTTATTGACATGATTATTTTGGATTAATTCGTAATTCGTAATTAATTTTTTGTTTATGTAGCTTGCATTTTTTCACCTTGAGGTTTTGATAGTGCTTGTAGTTCTTCCCAACTATAGTGACTAGGTAATTCAATTGGTTTGTGATTTGCTCCTAATCCCAATCCAACTGTCGGTTCGAGTTCTTCAGTAAATTCCTCTACATATTCTGCCAACTTATTGGCTGCAAGCCCACCAGTAATTGCCCCTGCAAGCCCACCAATTGCAGCACCCATCTTACCACCAATTGAGCGACCCAGTGCGGCTCCTGCAAAGCCACCTCCCACAACACCTAGACCTGTCGCTAAGGAATCAGAATCTATCTGTTCTGACTCGTCCTGTTGAGATTGAATCTGTGGTTGCTCAATTGGTGTAATTTGTCGTTCATCCTTCGTCATAATGTTTCTCCTTTTTGCTATTTACTCTTGACCAATAACCTGTTCATTTCAGTCGTTAAGCTATGCGTTAGTGTACCCTTCCCTACGAGATGCCAAGGGCGAACGGGATTTTGCTACGCGGAGCGTGCTGCAAGCAGATCGCCAACACGCAATGCATTCGCCATAATTGTAAGTGTTGGGTTAGCACCAGAATTTGACGGAAAGAAACTACTATCTACCACGTAGAGATTATCGACATCATGAGTACGGCAATTGATGTCAAGAACTGAGGTTTTGGGATCTGTGCCAAATCGACAACTACCACATTGATGAGCAACTGCTTGTTCAGGTAGGTGAGTGCGGGGATAAAGGCTAAATGGCAGAACGTGTTTAGCAGAGTGAGGGATTGACTTGAGTACAGATGTCCATCGGTGAATTAAGCGATCGCTTGCTTCGGTATTGTTCAGTGTATAATCAAGATGAATCTTGTCACCCACCACCCGAACCCGATTATTCGGATCTGGTAAATCCTCTGTCTGCAACCACCAACCAACCGATCGCTCGGCCAGCAAATGGCGCTCAAAATGAGGAATCAGCTTGACAAATGGAGCCATCAGTGGCGGTGCTTCTCCGGGAATCATATCGGCAAGTACATTACCTGTATTCTGCACCATGCCCATCGGATAAGGAAAATCTGGCTCTCCCCAGTAAAAATCGTTGACAGCGATCGTTTTTTGAAAGTTGGCGTGATTCACTTCTAGATGTATGGAAACTATGGCCGTTTCCAGTTGCTTCATGAAATTCCGCCCCACTTGATCGGAACTATTTGCTAATCCGTTGGGATGTTTGTCATTAGCAGAGCGTAACAGCAAAGCAGCTGAGTTGACAGAACCACAGGCGACAACCACAATATCGCTTGTGAACCAATGTTGCTCTCCGGCAATTTCAGTTTCTACCTTCGTCACTTCTCGCCCCGACTCACTGGTATGCAGCCGCAAGACTTTGGCATTAGTTAAGAGAGTAACATTGGCATACTTTTCGCGGGCGGGACGAATGGCGTTGATATCAGCATCGGCTTTTGCCTGTACCAGACAGGGGTATCCATCAAAAGTATCGCAGCGAATACAGGGACTATTTAGGCGATCGCTTTCATTCAGCTTTAATCCTAATGGCAGGTGAAATGGATAATAACCCAGTTCCCGGATGCCATCAGCAAGAGACTGCATATCTGGCTCATGACTGACTGGCGGATAAGGATATGGTTCGCTGCGAGGTGGTTCAGTGGGGTCTTCCCCTTCCTGTCCATGCACATCATAGAGCTTTTCTGCTTGGGTGTAGTATGGCTCAAAGTCTTGATACTTCAAAGGCCATTCTGGAGAAATTCCTCCTTTATGAATTACCCTTTCAAAATCTCGCTCCCGGAATCTAATTAGGGCTGCACCGTAGAGTTTGGTATTGCCACCAACCCAGTAGCCTGTCTGAGGATTAAAGGCTTTACCTTCTTTGTTATACCATTGCTCATCAGTATGGTAGCGATGTTTTTGATAGACTTCCTCTGGATTCCAGTTAGCTTTTTCTCTCGGCAAAAAGTCGCCTCTTTCCAGTACTATAATTTTTTTACCTGTGGGTGCAAGGCGGTGGGCTAATGTACCTCCACCGGCCCCTGTACCGATAATAATGATGTCGTAATGTTCTGTGATGCTAGTCATAATTGATAATTAGTAATTTCAGATTAATTACGGTTTAATTTCTTTGATGCCACAAATTAATTTGGCAATAGCTTAAGTTACTTTATAAGTTTTATCAAAATTTAAATAGCTCTAAAGACAGATTCTTATGCTTAGACTAAAGCTTTAATTACAATATTGCTTCTCTCTAATGGATTAATATTTATTTATGCCTAAAGACAGGTTAGTATTTCATTTTAATTTCATTTTTTATTTCTATTGTATGAATTAGCTATGTAATCTCTTTACAAAAATAGGAAATAAATTTTGCTTGGCATTTTTGATGAAGCTATTAATTTGATGTGTTAAAAAATATTTAATTTTAAAAATGAATAACTTTATTTTGAATAAAAATAGTCTTTTGGTGCAATCTATATCTATGGTTCAATGTTAATAGAAATCAATAAAGTAAGAATTAGCTTTATAATAATTAACTTTAATATTGTATTTAGTAACTGATGAAAACAGCTAGAAACTTTACACTCAGTACTGCAAGCCGGAAGTCAAAAGTATTATGAAATCAATTTTTTAGGGGTTTTAAATGGTTGCTCTATTTCCGCCGTGGCGTACTCAGTTGGTTACACGATATTAAATATACATCTATAGTATTTTAGTATTAATTTAAACCTGCTATTTATCGTCAGTAGCCAAGTTAAATAACAGGAGATTTCTATGCCTGAAGCCATTGAGATTTATGACGATCGCCTCCTTGCTATTGTACGCCCCGGTGCTTTACTCCAGGAGCTAGCCAATGGTGCAGTCCATAGCGAGGGGCCTGTTTACTTCCATGAAGATGACAGTGTTGTGTGGAGCGATGCTCACGGCAACCGCCTGTTGCGGTGGAGTTCTACCGATGGTGTAAGTGTCCTGCGAGATCCATCTGATTACCAAAGCGGTAATTACCGTGACTTAGAGGGTCGTCTGGTTGCCTGTTCCTCTGGTCTGCGTGCTATTATTCGACACGAACATGATGGTAAATGGAAGGTTTTAGTCGATCGCTACGACAACAAACGCCTGAACAGTCCAAATGATTTGGTAGTCAAAAGCGACGGTACAATTTGGTTCACCGATCCGCCTTATGGGATTACCGAGCCAAACCAAGGTTACGGCGGCGAACAAGAACAACCCGGAAGTTACGTCTATCGCTTTGACCCGGCAACAGGTGAGATTTCTCCTGTAGTAACAGATATGGTACGCCCGAATGGGTTGGCTTTCAGTCCAGACGAAAGCCTTTTGTATGTTTCAGATACAGCTGCGTTTAATATTCCTGGAGGGCCTCATCATATTCGTGTCTATGAGGTTGTGGGCAATCGCTTTGTAAAGAATGGGCGTGTATTTGCAGTCATTGAACCAGGACAACCCGATGGACTGCGGGTTGACAAACATGGCAATGTTTTTACTAGTTATCAAGACAGTGTGCAGATATACGCCCCCGACGGAACTCGCTTAGGAAAAATTCTCGTACCGGAGACATCCGCTAACCTGACTTTTGGTAGTAAGGAAGGCGATTCCCTTTCAGGGACATTTCGTAAATGCTTATTTATCACAGCCGGTCATTCGTTATATGTTATCGACCTTAATACTCGTGGTGTACAGCTATGATTTATCAATTTGGGTTGGGTATAGCGTTAAGCGGAGCTATTCCGAAGGAACTCGCTTTTTTCCTAGCTGCATTTAATTTCCTACAGCTAAGTCCACACTTATTAAGTTCACTTTCTCCTGTGTATCCTGACGGATTTCCCGGATTGGCACTTTTACTTCTCAGAGTTAGCCTTGGCTGGTTGTTTATACTACACGGCTATCCCAAGATAATGCATCTTCGACGGTGGGCTGAGTCTCTAAAAATGCCTGTCTTTCTTTGCTTTTTATCAGCAGCATCGATGTTAGCTGGCGGAATTTTTCTGATTATTGGATTCCTCACACTCTTAGCAACTTTGCCCATTCTCTGCTTAATGATTTTTGCGATATATTTGCACATCACTGGAAGTAAGCCTTTTGTAGCCCAAGATCCATACTTAATTCCTCAAGAACAGTATCAGGGTGCTTTAGGACAAGGTGAACCACCAAGTTGGGAAAAGGCGTTTATGTATTGCGTTATGTTAATTGCGATCGCGGTTTTAGGCCCTGGTGCTTATTCGATCGATGCTTTGATTTTTGGAAGTTGAGTTATTTTATCGTTAACACTGTATTCTACGCATTGCTAGGTCTCTCCAAGGGTTCTGGGTAACGTATAATTAATTACCGGAGACATCTAGTATAAACCCATTCATATAGACTTTGAGATCGTCCAAGGATAATTCTGTAGAGATCAGTCCGATGTAGTTATCTGGTCTTAGTAAAACTTTGAAAGGCTGATTAGTGCCGAAGATTTCCACGACGCGTGGGTAAAGCGGAACAACGTTGAAATCGATAAAATCGCCGTATTTGTTTGCGAGTTCCGCTTGCAAATCTTCATAGTCGTATTCCCCATTGGAGAACACAAGTAAGTGGAATTTCGGAGCGCTGAGGCGATCGTAAACGTTAGTGCCGTCCGCCAGAAAATAGGGCATTCGGTCTCCAGCTTTGACCTCAAAGGAGCGTTGGCGCAGCCTCTGGGCACGAGAATCGCTTGGATGCAGACTTAAAGAACTGTTGCGGTAGTTTATCCCGATTTCAGAAACTAGCTGAAAGATAAACTCTTTTGCTGCGCTAAATCGTGTTACAACACTAGCAAGGCTTGGCAAAATGTTGTCACGGAAAAACTGTAGATACCACTGGTTGCCCGCCGCGACATCAAAAAACTGGTCAGTCGTCTGCAAGAGCCGTTTCGCGTTGGCAAGACGTTCTTCATTGTAAGTTTCCAGAATTGAATCCTTGGCATAGCCTTTCAAAACAAACCCGATTTTCCATGCCAGGTTATAAGCGTCCTGGATACCCGTATTCATTCCCTGACCCCCCGCAGGTGTGTGAATATGCGCCGCATCGCCAGCCAGAAAACATCTACCTTTGGAAAACTTCTCGGCGCGACGAGTATGTACTTTGTAACTGGAAAACCAGCGCACGTTTGTAATCTCCAATGGTCGCTGCACCAATTGCTTGACCTTGTTTTCGACTTCATCGTAGGTTACTTCGCTATCGCCTTGCTCATCATATTCGGGCAGGTTGCCGATTAATCTCCAGTGCTTCTCGCCTTGCATGGGAACGATTAGCACGAAGGAATTCTCTGCCAGAGTGGCGTAAAACGTTGCCTTGTCTGATTGAAATTCCATATCCACGTCCGCGACGTAAAACAGGCGTGCGTAAGTCGAACCTTCAAAATGGAGGTCGAGGAAATGGCGCGTTGGACTGCTTGCACCGTCACAACCCACTAGATACTGGGCTTCAATGGTTTGTGTTTCGCCGTTTGCATTTTTTAGAACTGCTTTCACGCCGTTTGCATCTTGCGTTAAGCTTTCCATTTCGGTCTGCCATTGAACTTCTTTGCCGTTGTGTTGAAGATGCTCGTAAAGCAGACGCTCGTTTTTGTTTTGTTCAAAAACGAGCATAAAAGGAAAAGGGCTGAGTTGCCCGCCGAAGTAGGAAAAATCAAGGTGGGCGCTGATTTTACCGTCGTGCATGAGGTTGCCTTTCTGCACGACCTCGCCCTTTGCAACAGCTTGTTGAGCTAGACCCACTTGGTCGTAAATCTCCAGGGTACGGGCGTGAACAACCAGAGCCTTTGACAAATCTGTAATACCTTCTTTTTTGTCAAAGATCACAAAGGTGATACGAACTGAACCCCGTTACGCCGTAGCTTATCCACTAACTGCTCAAGATTATTTACAACAAGCTCAATTTGCATGTGTGCGATATCATAACTTTTCCAGTCACTCGGCATTGGGCGACCTTTTCCAGGCAAAATATAGTCTAACAGTTCAATTCCCACACCACCTTGAACAGGTCGCAGTGCTGTAATCTTGACTTCTGCTCCTGGTAAATTATCCAAGCGAGATTGGGTTGCACGCCAGTTGACACTGCGGCTATCCATTTGCATTCCCAGGAGGTCGCGGTAAAAGTGTAGACTTTGCTCGGTATTGGAAATTGCGATTGCGCTATGATCAATTCCCAAAAACAAGCGATCGCTATTTTGATGCCATTTATCTTGTCCTTTATCAGGCGGAAACCAAATTAACTCTAAATCATGACCATCAGAGTCTTTAAACTTGAAGGCGCGGACACTACCAGATGCTTTATTCTCATGTGGTATTGTCTGGGGAGTAACTGAAATTGGTTCAATGGAAAATGAACGCAAGTGAGCATAAGCACGATCCATATCACTCACTACAATCGCCAGATGTTGAAACCACAGATCGTTACTTTGTGAATCGCTGGGGATGGGTTTACCCTGAATATTAAGATACTCCCTCAACTCGATAAGTTCATCACCTAATCGTAAAGTGATAA
This sequence comes from Nostoc sp., assembly GCF_036917135.1. GTDB lineage: Bacteria > Cyanobacteriota > Cyanobacteriia > Cyanobacteriales > Nostocaceae > Nostoc. The sequence continues at coordinate 176,800 of NZ_JBALEA010000031.1, forward strand.
TGCGAATTTTTGCCCCAGTCACACCTTCTAAGTCGCTGTAATCCTGTCCTTCAACAGTAATGTCAGAAACGAGTTAAAACAAGAGTGCTTGTGTATAGAATTCCAAAGAGCGATGTCTACGACGGGCTGCGCCTACGCAGTTTGTCACTGTTAAGCCAATAGCTCTAATTCTTTGTACTTGTACATCGGTTTGACTAGACATATTCAACAGCCTCTGTACTTATAATTAACGTTCTCTTAAAGGAGATTATGTCAAGGGAAAAAGCTTTTTAGCACTCCCCAATCCTTATTTACTTTTCTCTTCTTCTCCTAACATTTTTAGTAATTTTCTCGCAGCTAGAATACCCACAACTCCTGCACTAACTATTTCCACAGCTTGTACGACTTTTTTACCTACATCTTGAGGGCTGAGGTGGTGATGAAAAATCTCTTCATCCACCCATTCAGTGGTGGCTTTGAAGTCATGAATTGGTGTTGGCAATAGCGTTAGATAAGTGCCTTGGCGGATTAAATGTCCGGGTTCACCTGTAACTTCAAAAACATTAAAAAGATTAGCAGCAGAATTATTTACCCCTAATTTTAAAAGGGTTCCACGGATATTAACTTTAACAGGTTTGAGTTCTTCTCCTAGAGCGATCGCTTTCAAATTCTGGGCAATATTTGCTCCTTGTTGATAAGCAACTTGGGCTGTAGGTGGTAGTGAATTATCTTGAACTGCTGCACAATCACCGCCTGCAAAAACTTCTGGAAAATCAAGTAGTTGCATGGTTGGAGTGACTAGGGGGCGATCGTGATGATCACGATGTTCTTTGGGAATTGGTAAATCTTTAATCAGTGGATTGATAGAAGTGCCAGCTGTCCAGATTGTAGTATGTGTTGCTAATGTCTCAATCTGCTCATTATGCTTATATTGAATTGAGTTGAGACTAATAGTAGTGGCTTCGGCTTCCACAATTATTTCTATTGGCACAGTGCGTTTATTCAATTCGCGTTCGGCAATTTCTCGCAATGGATTATTAATATCGCCATCAAGGATTTCTTTACCATGATTGAGTAATACCACGCGAATTTCAGCAGAATTTCCTCCCAAAGCGCTATACCAATGTGGTAGAAAATCCGCTAGAGTAGCTGCCATTTCTACACCAGAAGCACCACCACCAACTATGACTACTGTTAATAGTTTTCGGCGTTGTTCTGAATCTTCAGTTTGGACGGCCTTTTGCAAACAGTCACGTAAATGACGGTCAAGAGCGATCGCGTCTTCTTGCGTCCAAAAAGGAAAGGCGTATTCTCTAGCACCATCAACTTGATGATAGCCAGTAACACTACCCAAAGCTAATACTAAGTTGCTGTAATTGTAGGAGTTTCCCGATACTAATTTGACTTCCCTTTGATGCAAGTCTATCGATTGCACTGTATCTTGCACAAAGATGACACCACTACCTTTAAGTAATTCTGAAAAGCGCGGTACTACTTGAAAGCTATCCATTTCGCCATCGAAATACTCATAAAGTAATGGCTTAAAGCAAAAGCGCTCATCTTTATCAATCAAGATAACAGAGCGAGGATAGTTTTCGTGAGCTAAATGTAAGGCTGTAAATAGCCCGGTGAAACCACCGCCGATAATCACAGTTTGATAAACTGGGTTGTTCATAAAATCTCTCATGAAAGGGAATAGGGAAAACTAAGCCGGGAGCATCTCACTTTTGTAAAAACACATCTTCGGGTTTGAAATTCCTAAGAGTCCGCCTACGCGGACTTTGTTTGTGTAGCCGCGATTTATAATCGCCTGGTATATTTGCTTTTTTTCGTAAATCTTGTGAAATTAAAATGTTTTATTAATGAAAGCTTTGCTATACGAATAAAAACAAAGCAATTAAAATAACGCTGAGAATAAGAGCGAACGCAATAGCATATTCAACTCTCTGACTAAAAAATCCGACAGCAGCAATTAGAGCGATCGCTAGCCCAATAATCCCAGCATATTGCTCTTTTTGTAATCCGCGTGCAATTAGTGGGTCTTGACCTGGTGCTGGAGTTTCTTGAATTGTTTTTGGGGCGCGTTCTGAGGCTGGTATTTCTTGCAAGAATAGATTCATCACATTACTCCTTAAAATACTTGGATTTCTGAATGTTTTTATGTTCGCCAAAGATAGAGAAGCGAGAAAATAAAGACCCAAACTACATCAACAAAGTGCCAAAAAAGAGTAGTCGCACTTGTACCGAAGTGAGTCTTATTATAATTGCCTGGAATGAATGAGCGAATCAGCATAATTATCTGAAGCACAACACCAGCCAGAACGTGTAGACCGTGGAAACCTGTTAGTAAGTAAAATGTCGAACCAACTAACCCTGTAGTAATCTTAAAATTGAGACTTTTCCACTCAATTAGCAGACCAACTAAGAAGTAACTTCCCATTGCGATCGTTACTAACCATAGCGAACGAAATTTAGTGAGTTGATTACGCTTAAGGGCATTTTCTGCTGGCTGAATGACAAAGCTGCTGGAAAGTAATACTACTGTATTAATAACTACAGATGTAGATAATTCTGGCCCAGAAATACCGGGTGGTAGCCAGTTATTAGTACTCAGTCGGAGAGCAACATAAGTAAAGATAAAACTTAGAAATATGATGCTTTCTGATAGGAGGAACACGGTAAATCCGAACATTCCTTTACCATGATGATCTTCATGACTACCGCCACCACTTGGAAGGAAGCGCTGTAACCAATTTGGCAAGCGTCGCCGCCACAAATCAAAACGGATTGGACTTTCATCTATATGAGTGCGACGCATAATTCGTAATACTCGTCAAAGGCGAGAAGCAAGCTACGTAATTCGTAATGACGCGACGCTCCTGCGTCGCTATCGAAGACTCGCTAACGTAATTCGTAATTAAAATTGGTCTAATTCCTTACTCATTGTTATCAGAGTTTTCGATTATTGAGTACTTGGGATTTCCATAGTCATAAGGAGGTCTGGTTACAGTTGGAATCTCTTCAAAATTATCTCGCGGAGGTGGTGAAGAGGTTGTCCATTCTAAGCCAGTCGCGTGCCAAGGATTGTCAACTGCCCGCGGCCCGTAAAGCCAAGAACCTACTATGTTAGCAATAAAAGGCAGCGTGGATGCTCCTAGTAAAAATGATGCCAAGCTAGCGACGACGTTCCATCCTTGATACTGTGGATCGTAGGAAGAAACTCGGCGGAGCATCCCTTGTAAACCTAATGGGTGCATAGAGAAGAAGGTAATATTGGCAGGAATAAAGGTCAGCCAAAAATGTAACTTGCCCCAACCCTCAGCATACATTCTTCCAGTGATCTTAGGAAACCAGTAGTAAATTGCCGCGAAGATTGCCATTGTGATCGTATTAAAAACGATGTAGTGGAAGTGTCCCACAACAAAGTAGGTGTTATTAACGTGGATATCAAAGGGCGTGGCAGCAAGCATTACACCAGTAACACCGCCAAAAATAAACATGGCTGCACCTCCCATTGCAAACAGCATTGGTGTCTCTAGGTGTAGTTTGCTCCTCCAGATGGTGGCAGTCCAAGCGAAGGCTTTAATACCAGTGGGTATCGCAACTAACATTGAGGTAGCCATGAAGGTCATCCGCATCCAACCAGGGGTGGCACTGGTGAACATGTGATGTACCCAAACGAAGATGCTGATCGCAGCAATACCTAGAGTAGCAAGAGCAACTGACCGATAACCAAATAGGGGATTGCGAGAAAATGCAGGCAGAACCTCAGCAAAAATACCGAAGGCAGGTAGTGCCATGATATAAACTGCTGGGTGAGAGTAGAACCAAAATAGGTGTTGGTAAATAATGGGGTCGCCATTTCCATCCGGTTTAAAAAATTGTGTACCAAAGGAGAGATCAAACAACAGCAGTACCAATGCAGCTGTCAAGGCAGGTAAATTAATCAGTTGCAACAACTGGGCGCTGAGAACCGACCAAACAAACACGGGCATCCGAAAAAACGTCATCCCTGGGGCGCGCATCCAAAAGATGGTTGTGACAAAGTTGACAGCCCCCATAATTGAAGAGATGCCGATTAGTACTAAGCTAACTATCCAAATAAATTGGCCGTTAATCAACTGACCACCTATAACTTGCAGACTAACTGGTGGATAAGCCCACCAACCAGATTGGGCAGTGCCGTTTGGTAAGAAGAAGCTAGATAGTAGTAAAAGACCTGCGGGTGGTAGAATCCAAAATGAGATGGCGTTGAGCAGGGGAAAAGACATATCCCGCGCTCCAATCATTAGCGGTACTAAATAGTTAGAAAGACCGGCATTGAAGGGAATAATCCACAGGAAAATCATGATTGTCCCGTGCATGGTGAACAAACCATTATAAAGCGGGCGATCGACCAAATTTGATTCTGGGGTGAGCAATTCAGCCCGAATGAGCATTGCCAACAGCCCGCCAATCAGGAAGAAAATGAAGGTCATCACCATGTACTGAATTCCAATCACCTTATGATCGGTGTTGAAGCTGAAATATTGCCGCCAAGTATTACCCTGCTGGTTCTGGGAACTTTCCGATTCTTGATCCCCGGTAATCTCTTGACTAAAATCATGTGTCATTATTTTGCTTCCTTTTATTGGCAATGCCAGGTTGAGCCGGTGTGACGGTGTACCAACCGCTATTAAACAATGTTTTTGGTGGTTGAATATTTTCGGCAACTACCTGATTTACAGGGGTTGGTTCGCTATTAGCAGTTTGTGTGAGCCACTGATTATATTGATCGAGTGATTCAACGTATACATCCGTTTCCATTAGGGCAAAGTAAGTACCGCTAAATTGAGAATCTTTCAGCCGATATTTGCCTGGGCGAATGGGCGTTAGCACAATATCAATGTCGCGCCCTGGAATAATATCTTGCTTTAAGCGAAACTCAGGGACATAGAAACCGTGGATTACATCCTGGGCTTGCAGATTTAAGCGAGTGCTGCGATTGATCGGCAGATGCAGTTGATTGCTAGTAACGTTATTTGGATAACGAAAAGACCAATCCCACTGCTTAACGAAAACATCAATAGTTTCAGATGCAGGCTTGGGGCGATCGCTAACAGTTTCGGCGTATGCTGGTGCAGATTCTAGGGGTGTATGCAAATGCACGATTTCGTTTAAACCCAAAATATTTAATTGCTGATAAATATTGAAGCTTTGAAAGGCAATCCACACTACTAACAATGTTGGGGTTGCTGTCCACAATATTTCTAGCTTCGCATCACCTCTAGAAGCGTGTCCTTCGGTGTAGTCTTCTGGGGGGGCGCGATGGAATGCGATCGCATACACCATAACGCCAACTAGCCCAAGCAAGATAAATGCTCCAATTGAGACTAAGAAGCTAAACAAATCATCTACCCGTTGTGCTTCTGCTGTGGCTTGGGGAGGCATCCAAGAAAACGCCTGTTGCCCAATCCACCGACTGACTACGAGCAGTAATGCTACATAAAACGCTATTAATACATATTCAAAAACACTAAACATAAAATTCAATAAATTTTCGTTTAATTTGGCAATGGTATTAAGTAACTAGGTACAAAAAAATTAAAGTTTGTAGTCGGGACTTTAGTCCTGATGATAATCCTTGTTTTGAGCGATGAATCGCTCACTACGAACTAGGATTTTATTTTATGTTTAATTATGCCTACCTAACTTAGCAGCAGTAACATGAACCCCAAACTCCTCTCCCAATTGCGCCCCCAAAGTTCCGTGAACGAACAAGATACCTAGTATTGCAATCCCCGCTAACAGGTAACTCCACTGCACCTGTCTGGAAGTATCTTTGCGCCAGCGATAGCGTTGCAAACCTCTCCATACAGTCATGGCTACAATAATTCCCAACAGCAAAACGCCACCCAAACCATGTAAAAGCATCGTCCAACCAGCACTCAATCCCCAAGCACTCTTTTGATCGACTGGTGGATTTGCCAAAAGTAGCTCAAAAAAACCAGCCGCAACTGTGAAAAACGTGATAGCTGTTGCTGCTATGAGGTTGTACCAGCCGACATCAAAAAAGCTAGAACGGATGGTAGCCAATCCCAAAAATTTGAAAATTGGTTTTTCTAAAGAAAACAACACTCCTGCTATATCAAAAATGATGGCAATGATGAATAAACCCAGTGTTAAATGCACTAACTGCGGATGTACAGGAATCTCGTAGGGTAATCCGTTAGCACCCAGTCGTAGTCTCAACTGATCTATCAGTTGTGGGTTCATGGTGAAACTCCCTGTTTCATGGCTTGAACTACAGGCTCGACGTGCAATCCATATACCCAAAACAGTTTACTACCTAAATACACTTGCAAAAACACTAGACAGACTAAAAAGGTTGCAGCCCCCAAGTAAGCAGGTGGTACTTTTCGGGGGCTGCGGTTGCGAATCACAAAACGCCAAGCTGCGATCGCGGCAACAATCGCCGCCAATGACCAACCTAAGACGGTATGATAATTCAGTGTTGACTGGGCTGCTGTCTGGGCTTGGGCTAATCCTGCTTCAAACTGACCAAAGATCACCGCTACAAAAATTGCGATCGCAGCAACAAACATATTCCAGAAACTCACCTCAAACAAACGCACGTTGCGGGTAAAATAGCCTAGAACATCGCACACGAAAGAAAAAAGCACCATTGCGATTACGAAGTGGACAATGATCGGGTGCAAGGGATCAGGGTACGGTAGATTCTGGCTATTGAGAGGTAAGGCAGACATCGCTTTTTCCTTGGGATATCAGGATCGGTGATTACTACAGAAATCCATTGAATTTTATCATCAATAATTATATACACCTGAAAATATGCATCTTTATAATATTAATAAATAACTTTAGTAACTGGTTACTTACCATTAATCAAACTCTTGTATAAATAAATCCATATCAAAAAATTGAAATTATTATCGAACAGAATTCCGTTGGGTATTCTGTGCGAGTGGCGGATAGCGCAGCGTTAGCGAGTCCACGAGCGTCTGAATAACCGGATTGAAGACCACCAAATCGTAGATTTGGTGGTCTTCAATCCGTCGCGGGTCTGAATCCTCGACTGATAGCGAGTCCGCGAGTGTCTTGATTCTGACTCCTGAATTCTGACTTCTGAATTCTTCAAAAAATCTATCTCCTGCTTAAGAAAGACATGCAACTGACTTCATCCTTTAAAGATTTCATCCAATAATGAAATCGTGATGAAATTTTTATAGTTCTTTCGGTAGAGATATTTATTATTCCAATGGCTAGAAGCGTTCATTCTTGCAAACCTCTAAAGTAATGCCAGAATCATCAAAATAGCTGTCAAAAATTAAACACATAAGCAAAATGTGTAATTGGTATAAAAATTTAAACGTAGGACAGCTTGCTTCAATTTGGATTCAATCATAAGTTTTCAATATCAGCTATCCTCAAACTTTGCAAATGAAAATACATAGCAAAAATTCTGAAAAAGTATTATGAGTTATTCCCCTTACCTACTTAAAGGTCAAAAAGCACTTGTGACGGGTGCTAGTTCTGGAATTGGTGAAGCTATAGCTCGTTATTTAGCTGCATCAGGTGCAGCAGTAGTTATCAATTATCATTCGGAAGCCGAAGAAGCCCAAAAAATTGTTGATGATATCAAAGCTACTAATGGAGAAGCGATCGCTATTCAAGCCGATGTCAGCAAAGAAGACCAAGTAAAGGCAATGTTCAGCCAGACGATCCAGCAATTCGGCACTATTGACATTTTGATCAACAATGCTGGTCTTCAAAAAGATTCACCGTTTGTAGATATGACCCTTGACCAATGGAATAAAGTTATTGATGTGAACTTGACAGGACAATTCTTATGTGCTAAAGAAGCTGCCAAGGAATTTTTGCGTCGGGGTGTGAAGCCTGATATTTCATGTGCGGCAGGTAAGATTATTTGTATGAGTTCTGTACATCAGGTAATTCCTTGGGCTACTCATGTTAATTATGCTACTAGCAAGGGTGGTATTAATATGATGATGCAAAGTATTGCCCAAGAACTTGCACCTCACAAAATTCGTGTTAATAGTATTGCTCCTGGTGCAATCAAAACCCCAATTAACAAATCAGCTTGGGATACTCCACAAGCAGAGGCGAATTTACTAAAACTGATTCCAGCAAAACGTGTGGGAAATGTAGAAGATATTGCCAAAGCAGCAGTTTGGTTGGCTTCTGATGACTCTGATTATGTCAACGGTACAACACTATTTGTAGATGGTGGAATGACTTTGTATCCGGGTTTTACAGAGAACGGTTAGGATAATTCGTAATTCGTAATGATGTTTGCGGACTCGCTAATGTAATTAAGTTTTGTAAATGGGATTTAAAAAGAGCCACAAAAATTGGTGCTTTTTGGAAGCGCGGGAATTAAAACCACAGAATTAGTTAATTGAGAATGCCTACAAAAGTTACTGTCAATTCTGGTTTGATAACCATCAACGATGGTTCCTCTTTTTTAGTAACGGCTAGTGATGGTTCCATCGACGAAAATTTACCTCAAGGTTTTTTTGTTCGGGATACACGGCTAATCTCTTACTACGAAATTTCTGTGAATCGCTGCCGACTTTCGCTGTTAGCCTCTAACAATATCAGCCATCATGATGCCCTTTACCAATTTACCAACCCACAACTTTCTATTATCAACGGCTCGTTACCTGCTGGTAGTTTGCTTGTAACCGTTCGGCGCGACATTGTGGAAGGGATGCATGAAGATATTGATATAATTAACTATCAGAATGAAACTGTTAAGTTTCAATTAATGCTAGCTGTGCGTTCTGATTTTGCGGATATTTTTGATGTCAAATCACAGCAAATATTGACGCGAGGTGAGACACAAACCAAATGGGAAAATGGTGTACTCACCACTGAATATTGCAACGGCTCTTTCTTCCGAGGTATTGTGATTGAGCCAGTTTGTACTACTTCTGAACCACGCTATGCCAATGGTCGTTTAATGTTTGATGTGGTCATTGCTCCTGGCAAAACATGGCACAGTTGTGTCAATTTTACAGCCTTAGCCGATGGAAATGTCTTCAAACCTCAAAATACCTGCGCTGTGCCTCACAATACAAAAGCGGGAAAGGTTAGAGATGAATTTCTGACTAATGCGACAAAGTTGCGATCGTCTAATGCTGAAATTGCCGAATACTATCAGCAAGCGATCGCAGATATGGGAGCGTTGCGAATTGAGGTAGATGATAATGGACATCAATTTTGGATGCCAGCTGCTGGTATTCCCTGGTTTGTTGCTGTTTTTGGACGCGACTCAATAATTGCTAGCTTGCAGGCGATCGCAGTTTATCATGAATTTGCCCGTGGCACCTTACTGAAACTGGCTCAACTCCAAGCAACTGAGTTGGATGATTGGCACGATGCCCAACCAGGTAAAATGCTGCACGAAATGCGCCGAGATGAGTTAACTACATTAAACCTACTTCCATATCATCCCTACTACGGAACAGTAGATACTACCATCCTTTGGATTGTTACCTTATCTGAAGCCTATAACTGGAACGCCGATGTCAGTATGCTTGATGAATGTCGAGCGCCACTGGAAAAAGCCCTAAATTGGATTGACAAATACGGCGACTTTGACGGGGATGGCTTTGTTGAGTATTTAACTCGTTCATCAAAAGGATTACGCAATCAAGGTTGGAAAGATTCGGGTGACGCAATAGTTTACCCCGATGGGCAGTTAGTTGAGCCGCCAATCGCTTTATGTGAAGTTCAAGGCTACGTTTATGATGCGTGGCTAAGGGCAGCTTTAATTTATGAAGTCTGGGGCGAAAAAGAGCAAGCCAAAAAGCTGCGTCAAAAAGCCGAAGAACTTTATCAACGATTTAATGAACAATTCTGGATGGATTCAGTTGGCTTTTATTGTTTAGGATTAGACGATAAAAAGCAGCAAATTCAATCAATTACCTCAAATCCTGGTCATCTCCTCTGGTCTGGTATTGTCCCACAGGAACGAGCAAAAAAACTTGTTAACCGACTTTTTCAACCCGATATGTGGTGTGGTTGGGGTGTGCGGACTCTTTCATCTCAAAATCCGGCATATAACCCAATTAGTTATCAACGGGGTAGTGTATGGCCTCATGATAACTCGATCATCGCGGCGGGATTAAAAAAGTATGGCTATCACCAAGAAGCTAACTGCATTGCTGAGGGTATCTTTGCTGCTGCTAGTTATTTTCAAGCTGGACGAATGCCAGAATTGTTTGCGGGAATTGAACGCCAAGATGATAACTTTCCAGTCCCATACCCAGACGCTAACATACCCCAAGCTTGGGCTGCTGGTTCAATTTTTTTACTCATTCGTACCATTTTAGGACTCAAGGCTGATGCTTACAAGCAACAGTTAAAAGTACAGCCGAATCTACCAGATTGCTTACCCGATTTGGAACTTACAAATTTGTCCGTAGGAGACGCTACGGTGGGATTGCGATTTTGGCGCAATGGCGAACAAACCCAATGGGAAGTTACCCATCTCGATGGTGAATTAGAAGTTTCTACTACTTAGAAATTGGGATAAAACTATTCTGATAATTGATAAAAATGAACATTATAAACCCTTTCAGCGACCCCATAAATGGAATTTTCCTAGCACTCAGCATGACATTTTCTATGTTCTGGGAAATTCTTTGGGCGCTCATTCTTGGTTTTACACTATCAGGGATTGTTCAAGCGGTAATTTCTAAAGGGGAAATGAGCCGACTACTACCAGATGCGTCACCAAAATCGATTGCAGTAGCCTGTGGTTTGGGTGCAGCTTCATCGTCATGTTCTTATGCTTCTGTCGCCCTTACCCGTTCCATCTTTCGCAAAGGTGGTAACTTTACAGCAGCGATCGCATTTCAATTTGCCTCAACTAATTTAGTCATTGAACTGGGCATTATCTTGGCAGTATTAATGGGGTGGCAATTTACCCTAGCTGAGTATGTCGGTGGGCTGTTGATGATTGCCATACTGGTATTTCTGTTTAAAGTATTCCTAAAACCCCAGATGGTGAAATCAGCTAAACAGCAAGCCAACCGGGGACTCTCTGGCAAAATGGAAGGACACGCCAATATGGATATGTCAGTAACAGAAGGTTCTATTTGGCAAAGAATTTTTTCTGATAAAGGGTTTACATCTATTAGCCACTACTTTGTTATGGACTGGGTTTCTGTGTGGTTAGATATTGCACTGGGATTAGTAATTGCAGGTGCTTTGGCTGCTTGGGTATCCAACGACTTTTGGCAAGCATTCTTTCTCACAGATCACCCTATATGGTCGAAGTTATGGGGGCCAATTGTCGGGCCAATTGTAGCGATATTTTCCTTTGTTTGTTCTGTGGGGAATGTTCCTCTAGCGGCTGTGCTGTGGAATGGAGGTATTAGCTTTGGAGGTGTAGTAGCATTTATTTTTGCCGACCTGATTATACTACCAATTTTGAATATTTACCGCAAATATTACGGTTTAAAAGTTAGCATATTTCTAGCGATCGCTTTCTACACAGCGATGGTAAGTGCGGCATTAATCATTGAAGTTCTGTTCCAAGTTTTGGGGTTAATACCACAAGAACACAACGCCAAAGTAGTTGAGGCATCTATCCAATTTAACTACACTACAACATTGAATATTTTGTTTTTGGCTCTAGCAGCTTTACTAGTTGCGCGGTTCTTCAAAACTGGCGGTCTGAATATGCTGCAAATGATGAATAGCGGCAGCGAACAAGAACATAGCAAACACCATAATATGATGCATTATGCTATGAGAAGGAGGAGAAATAAATCTGTGAGAAACTTACCTATTTAGAAGCTAATATTTACAATCATGGCAATTGATTCATCTAAAAAAACAATCTTTGCGGCGATGGGGTCGAATTTAGCGATCGCTATTACTAAATTTATCGCCGCCTCTATTACTGGCAGTTCGGCTATGATATCTGAAGGTATTCATTCAGTTGTAGATACTGGCGACCAACTATTACTTTTGCTGGGAATTAGCAGAAGCCAAAAACCAGCAGATGATAGTCATCCCTTTGGTTACGGACAAGAACTTTATTTCTGGACTTTTATCGTTGCCATCCTCATCTTTGCCATTGGTGGCGGGATGTCAATTTATGAGGGAATTACTCATTTAATTAACCCCAGTCCTTTAGAAGACCCAATGTGGAATTATATTGTATTAGGTATGGCAATATTATTGGAGGGTTATTCTTGGACTGTAGCTTTAAAAGAGTTTTTGCCGACAAAGGGTAAACAAAATTTTTGGCAAGCTATCAAAAGCAGTAAAGATCCCACAGTATTCACCATATTATTTGAGGATACTGCGGCAATTTTAGGTTTAATCGTTGCCTTAATAGGTATCTTTTTAGGACATTTATTTAATAATGTTTATTTTGATGGTATTGCCTCAATTATTATTGGCATTATCTTAGCTATAGTAGCAGTGGTACTAGCGAGAGAAAGTAAAGGATTATTAGTTGGTGAAAGTGCCGATCCTCAAACTATAGCTAATATCCGTTCTCTGTCAAAAACAGAACCAGGAGTGAAAGAAGTTATCCGGGTGCTAACAATGCAACTTGCTCCACAAGAGGTATTACTCAACTTAGAACTTCAATTTTCTCACAATCTTACAGGTGAAGAAATAGCTTTAACTGTAGAAAGTTTAGAAGCAAGTATTCGCCAAAAGCATCCTGAAATCAAACAAATTTTTATTGAAGCTAAATCCTTAACTACTGCTCGAAGAACTTCTCAACGTTCTCAATAATTTTTTAATCAAATAAATATCAACTACAGCACTGAACTGCACAACAAATTATGGTAAAAATTCTTAGTCAAGGACAGGCTTTTGGCTCACCGGGTATCGATCCTCGATGGACTCATGCGAATAAAGATGGAGTCGGCACAGCTTACTCTACCTCTAGTAACATTTGGTTTACTATTTGGAATGGTGTTGTTACTGAAGTCTACCATCCCACAGTAGACAGTCCCCAAGTTCGGGACTTGCAGTATTTAATTTCTGATGGAAAAAGCTTTTTTCACGAAGAGAAGCGCCATCTTGAATCAAAAGTTGAACCGATGTGGACTCATGGTTTAGGATATCGCATTACTAATTCCGATCCACAAGGGCGTTATGCTGTAATCAAAGAAGTAATTGCTGACCCGCATTTATCCTGTATTTTACAACGCACAAAATTAACAGGAGATAGCGATTTTATTTCCCAACTCCAGCTATACGCTTTGTGTGCGCCACATCTGGAAGTTGGAGGTAGAGGGAATAATGGTTACGCTGTACAAGTTGCTGGACATCGAATTCTCACAGCCGAGAAAGGAGGAAGATGGTTAGCGCTGGGTGCAACAATTCCCTTTACCCGGATTTCTTGTGGCTACGTTGGTGAAAGTGATGGTTGGTCAGATTTAGCTGATAATTTTCAGATGGATTGGGAGTTTGACAGTGCTGTAGATGGCAACCTGGCTCTGACTGGAGAACTAAATTTAGATAGCACTAAAGAGTTTACTTTAGGATTGGCATTTGGGACAAATCTGCACAACGCAATTTCCACACTATTTCAGTCACTCAATATTCCTTTTGAAAAGCAGAAGCAGCTATATAACGAGCAGTGGAAGCGATCGCGCGACAGCATCCATTCATTAGAAAATAGTTCTTATGATGAGGGTAAGTTGTATCACAACAGCATTAGTCTGTTGTTGGCACACGAAGATAAAACCTATCCCGGTGCATTAATTGCATCTCTAGCTATCCCTTGGGGTGAAGCCAAAGACGACCAAGACCAAGGAGGATATCACCTTGTCTGGACGCGGGATATGGTTAGCAGTGTATCAGGTTTAGTGGCTGCTGGCAAAACTGATACAGCAGTGCGATCGCTAATTTATCTCGCCACTAGTCAGCAGGAAGATGGCGGTTTTCCCCAAAACTTCTGGGTTGATGGTAAACCTTATTGGACAGGCATCCAGCTTGACGAGGTGGCATTTCCCATTCTGTTAGCATGGCTATTGCACCAACAGAAAACTTGTTTAAACTTCGATATTTATCCGATGATTTTACGGGCGGCGGGTTATTTAATTCGTCATGGCCCAGCTACCCAACAAGAACGCTGGGAAGAAAATAGTGGTTATTCACCATCAACATTAGCATCTAATATTGCCGCCTTAATTTGTGCTGCTCAATTTGTTCGTGAACGTGGCGATGAAGCAACAGCAAACTTTATCGAAGAATACGCTGATTTTTTAGAATCTCACATCGAAGCTTGGACAGTTACTACTGAAGGAACTTTAGTTTCTGGCATCAAACGCCATTACATTCGGATTACTCCTACAGATATTAATAATCCTCAACCCAACGAAAATCCTAACCAAGGAACTCTGGTTATCAGCAGTCAACCACCTGGTGAACCGTCAGAATTTCCCGCGAAGGAAATTGTTGATGGTGGGTTTTTGCAATTAGTACGCTATGGAATTCGCAAGCCTGATGACCCGATTATTGTTGATTCTGTCAAAGTAATTGATGCAGTTTTAAAAGTAGATACATCTGCTGGGCCTTGTTGGCATCGTTACAACCACGACGGCTACGGACAACAAGAAGACAGCAGTCCTTATACCAGTTTTGGTAAGGGACGCGCTTGGCCTCTCTTAACAGGAGAACGGGGACATTATGAATTAGCTGTTGGCGGCGATGTCAAAACATATATCAAGGCGATGGAAGGATTTGCATCAGATACTTGTTTACTACCCGAACAGGTTTGGGATGAAGCAGATATACCTGAAAACCATCTGTATTTAGGAAAACCAACAGGTTCGGCAATGCCTTTGATGTGGGCGCATTCGGAGTATATCAAGATGTTGCGGTCAACTCATGATGGTCAGGTATTTGATTTGATTCCAGAGGTGGCGAATCGATATCTAGGCGAAAGACGAGAGTGTAAATCATTTGAAATTTGGAAGTTTAACCGACAAATAGAGAAAGTTAAAAAAGGTTATACATTGCGAATTCATGCTTTAGCATCTTTTCATTTGCATTGGTCGGATGATAATTGGCAAACCGTAAAAGATACACCTGCAAATTCTACAAAATTAGGAGTAAATTTTGTAGATATATCTATTTCTGATAATCAGGAACAGCCAATAAACTTTACCTTTTTCTGGATTGAAAGCAGCAAATGGGAAGGACGGAATTATACGGTTGCAATTTCGTAATTCGTAATTAAAACATAATAAGAAGTGATAGTAATGTCGAATTCCAGAGATACAGACAATGGATGGTCGCAGTTAACTCGTGGTGCGCCATTGGCAGTAATAGTAGCTGCGGCACTCTACATTTTATATCAACTTTTACCAGTATTAGAACTTTTAGTTATTGCAGCATTGATCGCTTTAATTTTGCGAACTCTACTACGATTTTTACAAAAGTTAGTCAAATCACAGAATGTTGCTGTTTTGCTACTGATTGGATTAATCATCGGATTTGTGGTGGTATTAGCTACTGTAGTCCTACCTAATATGACATTTGAATCTCAAAAATTAATCAAAACATTACCAACTTATCTCAATAGGTTGACAGGAGATGTTGAGCAACTGCGCCAAAAATTCACTTTTATTCCTGACATTTCGCGAGCACTAATACAATTACGGAATTTGACCGAGCAGTTGCTAAGGGGAGTACCAGTTTTCTTAGGTGAAGCTTTAAGTTTAACCATTGAGTTGGTAGCGACATTAATTTTAGCGCTTTACATGGCTTACGATCCTAATTCCTTAGTGAAAGGGATTTTAAGATTAGTACCAAGGCAACATCAACAGAGGTTTAAACGAATCCTTAAGGCTTGTGAAATAAGATTGCGAGGCTGGATTTTTGGGACAGGAATAGCGATGATATTTCTGGGTGCTGGAGTAACGTTTGGACTTTTGATTTTGGGGATTCCGTCAGCCCTAACATTTGGGATTATTACAGGTTTATTTGAAATAATTCCTTACTTTGGTTCGATTATTGGTGCTTTTTTACCAGCATTAGTAGCATTGAGTATTTCACCGCTAAAACTAATATTTGTATTGATACTTTTTTTTGTAATGAATCAAATAGATGCCCATGTTGTTCAGCCTTTGGTGATGGGTCAACAAGTTAATATCCATCCAGTAATGGTGATTGTGACATTTTTGGTAATGGGTAAGCTATTTGGATTTATTGGTGTGCTGCTTGCAGTGCCTGCGGCAGCAGTGATAATTACGTTGATTGATGAGTTTATGCCTGAAGAAAAGCTGATAGAGTCGGTAGGAATTGAAGGTAGAATAGATGTTGAATCGAACGACTAAATAAGCAACTATCATATTCACTCAGGTGAACACTATTCGTAAGCCTCGTAAATTGGCGAAGCTATTGAATAGCGATCGCCTTTCATACATTTCGGATCAAAAAGAGCCATTATTATGCAGAATAACTCATCACCCAAACCAACAATTGAATACTGGCACGTCTGGACTGACGACGACGGTATAAGTCACCAATCCCGTTGTCAAATTGAAGACTTCATCGAAAAAGGCATAGCCCCGGATACCTCACCGCAGTGGCTTTCTAATTTGAAACAGTCCGGTGCTACAATCACCTTTACCGTCCTACCCGTAGGATGGGTTGGTAACTGGCATGAAAACCCGAAACCCCAGTGGATCATCCCTTTGTCGGGACGCTGGTTTGTGGAGACTATGGACGGACAGCGAGTCGAGATGGGGGAAGGCGAAATTTCCTTTGGAGAAGACCAGGGTACGAAAGCAGACGCACAAGGTCATAAAGGTCACTTGTCTGGAACAGTAGGCGATGTACCAGCTGTTCTAATAATGGTGCAATTTGAAGAGACTCCGACTATAGATCAATCTTGTCGATTTAGATAAGTGAGTTAGTAGCCAATACAGTTCAGAATAAGCAACAAAATCTTTGTAGAGACGGCGATTTATCGCGTCTCGAAAACCCAAAATTGTTGCCAGTAGCCCTTAACCCAAGCGTATTGAGTTAGTAGCGATCGCGCTAGCAGTGCGTTACTATACTCCTTTAGTGAAGTAAAATCCATAGCCTACTCACACCAGCATCAGCCTGTTAAAAAGCTAGTACAGCACAGCGTAAATAGCTATCATTTTTTCCTGAAATATAAACCTCATAATTTAGGAGTATTCAGTTATAGGAGGTTGTACAGCGCAACTTAATTTTTCTATGGAAGAATCCTTGCCAATTACTATTCTGATCAGTGCAACAGTTGTGGCTGGTATTGCTGCTCAAGTTTTAGCTGGTTATTTTCACATTCCTAGTATAGTCTTGCTACTTCTGTTTGGGATTCTTCTGGGACGAGATGGTTTTGATTTTTTAAATCCATCTTTACTGGGCATTGGTTTAGAAGTTGTGGTTTCCCTATCAGTGGCGCTAATTTTATTCGAGGGTGGTTTAAATCTACAGTTAGGAGAGTTAAAAGAGGTTTCTAGTAGTCTTCGCAATCTTGTCACTTTGGGAGTGCTGATGACATTAACTGGTGCTGGAATAGCTGCACACTGGCTGAGTGAATTTCCCTGGTCAATTGCTTTTCTTTATGCCTCCTTAGTAGTTGTGACAGGCCCAACAGTAATTAATCCACTCCTTAAACAAATTGGTGTAGAAAAAAAAGTCTCAACACTTTTAGAAGGGGAGGGTGTTTTTATCGATCCAATTGGTGCAATTTTGGCTGTGATTGTGCTTCACTTTGTTTTGAGTGGAAATGTGGAGCCGCTCATTTTAATTAAGGGTTTGGTTTTGCGTTTGGGTATAGGCGTAGTTATTGGTATAGCTGGAGGCTGGTTACTATCCCAAATTATCAAACAGGATCAATTCTTATCCCAAGAGTTAAAAAATCTAGTCGTTTTAGCTAGTGTCTGGGGTTTATTTAGTTTGGCACAGGTGTTACGTAGTGAATCTGGTTTGGTGGTTGCTGTAGTTATGGGGATAGTTTTAAGAGCTAGTAACCTACCTTCAGAATCTTTATTGCGTAAGTTTAATGAACAGTTGAGCATTTTAGCTAATTCGGTTTTGTTCATTCTGTTAGCAGCAGACTTATCAATTGCCAGTGTTTTCGCTTTAGGTTGGGGTAGTGTTCTGACAGTTCTAGCGCTGATGCTAATAGTGCGTCCTATTAATATTTTAATATCCACCTGGAATCAAGGTTTTAACTGGCAACAGCAGTTATTTTTATCTTGGGTTGCTCCTCGTGGAATTGTAGCTGCTTCTTTGGCTTCTTTATTTGCAGTTTCACTTACAAAACAGGGTATCAATGGCGGTGATTCAATTAAAGCCTTAGTATTTTTGACAATAATGATGACAGTTTTTTTCCAAGGATTGACGGCTGCTTGGGTCGCCAGTCTGCTTGATTTACGTTTAGTAGATCAAATAGATCAAGATTCTTTGCAAGGAACTAATGATGATGTCAATAGCCAAAAAGATGTAGATAAAAACAGCTTGACTTCTAAGTTAATTGAGTCGTAGCTAAATTTTTTTACTAACTTATCGAAATTATCACTCTTGTTCTCGTAAATTAGTTTATTTATGCCATCTAAAATTCGTAGTCATCCTTATTTTTTAACTCCAGAATTATCTAACTCTAATTATCCACTCTTTGTATTTCTACCTGGAATGGATGAGACTGGCAAGGAATTGATGTATATTCAAACAGCAGGTTTAGAAGCAGCTTTTGATGTACGTTGTTTTGTCATTCCCCCTGATGTTCTAACAAGTTGGGATGAAATGACAGAGAAAGTAGCAACTTTAACCAAGATAGAACTAGAAAAAGTACCGCGTAGACACAAAGTGTCTTGTCGTGAGACATCGCACGTTTATCTTTGTGGAGAATCATTCGGTGGTTGTTTGGCACTTAAAGTATTAGAAAAGTTTCCTCAGTTATTTACAAAGATTATTTTAATTAATTCTGCTTCTTCATTTCATCGAGTACCTTGGTTAAACTTAGGTTCACTTTTATTTCCTTACACACCTCAACTTTTTTATAAAATATCCTCGTTTTTATCTTTACCTTTTCTAGCTAATTTAAGTCGAATTTCACCTACTGCAAGCCTTGCTCTTTCAAAATCGACTAGTTCCGCACCACAAGAAACTGCTAATCAGCGATTATCCCTGATGAGAGAATTTGATGTTGACGAGAATAAATTATCTCAAATTACTCAACCTGTCTTACTAATTGGTAGTAGAAATGACCGACTTTTACCTTCAGAAGCAGAAGCACAATATTTAAGTCATATTTTCCTTAATTCTCAGATAATAAATTTACCTTATAGCGGTCATGCTTGCTTAGTTGAAAGGGATATTAATCTCTATCAACTTTTATTATCCGCTAATTTTACTGTTGCATAATGTACTATTTTAACTGACATACCATGACTCATTTGATAAATAAAAAAACTGTTTGGCTAAAATTGGCTTTGAGAATTTTTAGTATAGGATTGCTACCTACACTAACTGCTTATCCGGCTTTCGGTGCAGAACGACTAAAATTTAATTATGGTCTTTTAGAAAGCTCTATCCCAATTAGTTCGCTCGAAACCTATGCTAGAACAGGCAAAGTAGACAATGATTTAGCTGGATATAGTCATTATGTAGACAAAAAACAACTAACTCAACTGCGTCAGGTTTTACTAACTCCTATTCCTTTAAATCAAGTAGAAATTTCGCAATTTCTTTATACACCCATTGGTGAGCGATTATTAGAAAAATTGGGGAAAGTTATTCAGACAGAATCTCGCTTATCAGGGTTCTATGCAATTCGTGCAGCACTTATTTTGTCAGCCGCAGATCAAAAAAGTTTTACACTTTTAAATGTATTACGTAAGTTTCCAGCAAGCGCAATTTCCATTAACTTAAGCCAGAGTTTGGCAATAGCCGAGTCATTACAGAATTTAGTAAATCAAACTCAAAATGCAGTAGCATTTATTAACCAACAATCTCAACAAAAACTAACTACAGCTTCTACACTTAAGACTGTTCCATTAATGGACTTGGGAAAAATCGGAAGTTTTCGCTTCTCAAAGCAAACAATTACACTTAATGACCTCTCGCGTCAGAGGAGATTTCCTGCTGATATTTACCTCCCAACTGCTCAAACTCCTCGTCCGATAATTGTCATTTCCCACGGACTTGGTTCTGATAGAACGAGTTTTGCATATTTAGCCGAACATCTCGCATCTTATGGTTTTGTGGTTGCTGTTCCAGAACATCCTGGTAGTGATGCAAGACAACTGCAAGCATTATTAGCAGGTACAGCAAATAGAGTTACCAATCCTAGAGAACTAATTGATAGACC
The DNA here is from genome assembly GCF_036917135.1 of Nostoc sp. Classification (GTDB taxonomy): domain Bacteria; phylum Cyanobacteriota; class Cyanobacteriia; order Cyanobacteriales; family Nostocaceae; genus Nostoc. The sequence goes on from NZ_JBALEA010000031.1 coordinate 197,129, forward strand.
TTTAGATATTAAATTTTTACTAGATGAACTTACTATATTATCACAGTCTGATTCAACATTTAAGGGACGTTTAAATTTAGAACAAGTTGGTGTAATAGGGCAATCATTTGGTGGATATACGGCATTAGCATTGGCGGGTGCAAAGATTAATTTTGAGCAACTGAAAGCTGACTGTCCAGCTTTGGAAGATACATTAAATGTTTCGCTTTTACTTCAATGTTTAGCACTCAATTTACCAAATGCTAAATATAACTTATCTGACGCAAGGGTAAAAGCAGTAATTGCGATCGATCCAGTTGATAGTAGTATTTTTGGAAAAGCTAGTCTCAGCCAAATCAAAATTCCGGTGATGATTGTATCTGGCAGTTCTGATACAGTTGCTCCGGCTTTACCAGAGCAAATTCAGCCTTTTACTTGGTTAACAACTCCAAATAAATATTTAGTACTTGTCAATGGCGGTACACATTTTTCTACTATTGCAGAATCACCAAATGCAACTATACCTGTTCCTACACAAGTAATCGGTTCAAGTCCTGCTTTGGCACGTCGTTATCTTAAAGCTTTGAGTGTTCCTTTTTTTGAAACATACATTGCTGAACAGTCAAATTACCTTCCTTATTTGAGTACAGATTACGTTAATACAATTAGCCAGCAGCCACTACCGTTAAGTTTAATAAAATCTCTGACACCTGAAGAATTAGAACAAGCGTTTAAATAAAGATTTTGAAGCTATAGATTGATAAAATAAATACTAAATATTATTAATTTGGAAAGCAAGGCTTAATAATTAGCAGTAATTATGAATATGGCAAATCGCAATGAGACAATCTATGTATTGTGCCTAATTCCAGAAATATCACTGATTTGGATTACTTTAGGCTTATTGCTGTTAATATTGCCAGCAGCAGGTGCAAGTTGATATTAAGCCATCATTGTTAATTTGGAATAGGTTGCGATGACCTCCGGTCGGTCGGAGACCATCGCCTATGGTGGGGCGTAGCCCATCGCCCTCCAACTGTGAGGGAATGGCAAAACATTAAAATAGAGCAATCCTTAAAGAATATCTGCGGTAGTAGGGTAGTGAGTTAGATAGGGGAGGAATGTAAAGTAAGTTTTGTTGTAGATAAAATAGATTGGTCACTGATATCGATAATTGCCCAATTATAATGAACAAGCACTATAGTGGTGTAGTTTTTGGGGGTGGTGTTTGAGTTTATTTCGTAGGGATTACAGGCAAACTAGACCTAAGAGTAAGCGATCGCATCTAAAAAACCGTCTCTATTCTACTGGGATGTTTGTGTTTGTCGTACTATCTCTCTCCAGTGGACTAGGCTACCGTTTTTATAACCAACCAAAACTGGATGTAGGTAAGATAGCTCCCCAAACGCTTACCGCACCAAGTTCAGCCAATGTTGAAGATGTAAAAACAACAGAAGAAAGACGCAGGGAGGCTCGTAGCGGTGCTTCAGCAGTCTGGGTTGACGACCCAGTAATTAATGAGCAAATTCACCAAAATCTCCAGCAATTATTCACAAAAGGCAATCAAATCCGCGAAAATTTGGGCAATTTTCCCTTTGTTAAGACTTCAGTGTTGTCCACTGCTACACAAACTTACCTGCGACAAGCACCAGAACCTCAATGGCAGCAAGTATTACGAGGTTTGGATAAAAATAGCAATCTGACTGGTTTAAATTCTGCCCAGCAGCTAGCAGTGAAAAAACTGCGAACTTACCGAGAGTCTAACTCCTCCCAGGCTTTTGCTCAACTATTAAAAGCGATCGCCCAAGCTCGTCAGCGCTATAATATCAGCCTAAAAGCCCTGAGCGCGATGTCTAAAGACAACACGCAAAGCGTCTATGCTCAACCCGAAACCCTTTACGATGCCACTTTCTTAAACCTGTCTGATACAGATTGGCAAAAAACTCAAATCCAAGTGCGTCAAACTTTAGACCGAATGTTAGCACAGGGTATTTATCCAGGGTTATCCAAAACAAACCTGAACTATGCAATCGGGATGCAGGTGAGTGTTTCTGTGCCAGAAGCAGCACAATCTTTAGCAAGGCGATTGCTATCAGCGGCGATCGCACCTAATCTAATTAAAGATATTGAGCAAACCAAGCTGATTGCAGAACAAGCAGCCGAAGCAGTAGAATCGGCGATTGTCAGCATTCAAAAAGGTGAAGTTATCGTTCAGGCTGGAGCAAAAATTACCCAGGCTGATTTTGTTCTATTAGACCACTTTCACTTGAGTCAACGCGGAATCGATTGGCTGCATCTGATTCGTTTTAGTGGGATCGTGGGATTGGCTGTGGCTGTTTTCAAACTGGTAGAACGAAGGATTTACGCCAAATTACGACGAAGCGATTATCTCTTGATACTGCTCCTTACTCTCAGTGCGCCGTTGCTAATAATCTTGACCAAATCATTTACAGGCTTACCTGCTATTGGTTTGCTTGTTGGTAGCTTCTACGGTACTGCGATCGGAGGTACTGTTATGGGGTTACTAACGATATTGCTCTCAATGGGAACGGAACTTAGCTGGCATTATTTAGTACCTAGTGCAGCTGGCGGAATTCTTGGCGGATTGATGGCGGGACAATGGCGATTCCCTGGTAGAGAAGCACTGCGAACGCGAGAGGAATTAGCTACCTTGGGAATCTTAATTGGGTTGACGCAGGGAGTAGTTTATTTGTTGGTCAACACTGCGATCGCACCCCTTTGGTATGCTGTGCTGGGTGCAGCAGTCCTCAACGGTTTAGCAGGGTTAGTTTGGAGCATCTTAGCACTAGGTTTAAGCCCCTACCTAGAAGCTTTATTCGATCTAGTCACACCTATTCGTTTGGCTGAATTGTCCAATCCCAACCGACCTTTATTAAAACGCCTAGCTAATGAAGCTCCTGGAACTTTCCAGCACACACTGTTTGTCGCTACTCTAGCAGAAGCTGCGGCACGAGCATTAAATTGTAATGTGGAACTGGTTAGGGCTGGGGTTCTCTATCATGACATTGGTAAAATGCATGACCCTCTAGGATTTATTGAAAATCAAATGGGAGGTATTAATAAACACGATGTGATTAATGATCCCTGGAAAAGTGCCGAAATTATCAAAAAGCATGTGAGCGAAGGGTTGGTAATGGCTCGTCAACACAAGCTACCGAGCGCTATTCAGGCATTTATTCCCGAACATCAAGGAACCATTTTAATTGCGTATTTCTACCAACAAGCACAGCAACAAAATCCTGAAAAAGTTTTACACGAATCAGATTTCCGCTATGACGGTCCCATTCCCCAATCCAAAGAAACGGGGATTGCTATATTGGCTGATGCTTGTGAGGCGGCATTACGCTCCCTCAAAGATGCAACCCCAGAAGCAGCACTGACAATGGTAAATAAAATCTTGAAAGCACGTTGGCAGGATAATCAGTTGGTAGATTCAGGGTTAACACGGGCAGAGATGTCTCAAATTGCTCATATTTTTGTCCAGGTTTGGCAGCAATTTCATCACCAACGGATTGCCTATCCTAAACTTTAGATATTAGCTAAGGCTACTCCTGGATTTCCAAAGTGCGATAGAGTTAATTTGGAATAGGTTGCGGCCTATGGTGGCGCGTAGCCCATCACCCTCCAACTATTAGGAAATGGCAAAATATTAAAATAAATTAATCCTTCAAGAATACCCGCAGCGCCAGGGTAGTGAGCTAAAAAGTGCCAAGGGTAATGTGTCTTGTAATACCACCATAGAAGTTCTGTTTGGGCATTACCAACGATAATCCCAGCTGATGGCTGTTGAAATAAACTGATGTCATTTCCAGAACCTCCACAGATAACGGTTGCATCTGATTGTGCTTGCAGCAATTCTTGCAGATATGCAGTTGCTTCACCTTTGTTACTGTTCTTGGGTATGATATCAACGTCTCGCCCATTGCTGAAAATCACCTCCGCTTGCAATCCAGTAAAAGTTAACAAATCCTGCAAATCATGGATAACCTCAAGCGGCGCATCCATATCTAGGCAAAAGCTTAATTTATAGGGGGTTTGTTCGCTGTCGGGTTGAGGTATCAGTGCCGGAAAGTAACTAGCAATTGTCCAAACTGCATCCCAATCCCAATCTCTTGAAATTTGATTTGCCCAATCTTTTTCTAAAAGCACACCCTGTTGATAAATTTCAGTACCTAAACTGGTGATTAAATAATCGGGTTTCAAAAGCCGTGCTTTTGTTATCACTCGACGGCTAGAAGCATAAGAACGACCAGTAACATAGACTAAGTAAATCTGATTGCGTATAGCTTCTAGCCTTTGGTTTAAAGCAGCAATAGCTCGATTGTTACCAACCAAGGTATTATCTAATTCAATCACCAAAAGCAGTTTCATATTTGTTTGTTTTCACTAAAACAGTACAGTTTTGATAAACCTCTTTCCCCCTGCTCCCGTTCGACTCCGCTCGGCACAAGTCACGGCAAGCCTGCTCCCAGCAACAACTGCGCCCTTAATTATCTGTCTTTAACCGGCAACGATATCATTTAACTGGTTGCCCACTGCACAATGCCATTAGAAAAAGAGTCAATTAATTTTTCTAGAGCTTTAATTTCATTGGATTTCAAAACTTTGGACTTCAACAAACTTTGGATTTGTCTTTCCAAATCTGGAGTTAACTTTTTAGTTTGAATAATTTCTTGAACAAATGTATCAAGTGTTAAAGATTGATAGAGTTCCTGAACTTGGGTGGCAACTCCCTGAGTGCTAAAACGAGACTGAATCCAATTTTGTGCAGCATTGCCATAGCTCTCTTTGAGAGTCGGGTTTTGTAATAAACTGTGAATAGCGATCGCCAATGCCTTAAAATCACGAGGAGGAACTAAAAATCCAGTTTCACCATGCACTACCGTATGCTGCAATCCTCCCACATTACTAGCAATTACGGGTATTCCGGCTGCCATTGCTTCAATCGCCACTAAACCAAAAGGCTCGTAGTAACTCGGTACAACGCAGATATCCCCTGCGGCATAGTAAGCAGGTAAAAGCGCTTGAGAAATTCGTCCAGCGAAAACTGTAACTGCTTCCAATCCCAGGTCGTTCACCAAAGTTTGAATGCGTTGTTGTTCTTTGAAGTCTGCTCCATCTTCACGGCTACCACCAACTAGATAGAGTTGAAATGCTGAAGGCAAATTGGCGCAAGCTCTTACCAGGGTTTCAACTCCTTTGAGGGGGTCAAAACGTCCTACATACAAGATTATCTGAGAATCTGGAGCAATTCCCAACTGTCGCCGAGCAACTTCTTTACTTATAGAACCAAAGTGTTCAGTATTAATTCCGCAAGGAATGACTTTAATACGACCATGTTGCGAAATGAACTGACGTAAATCTTCCGCTTCTTGAGGGCTAGTGGATATTACATAATCTGCTTGTTCTAAAATAGCCTTCTCCACACAATTACGAATTGCAGCAATCTGCGGCGGATTCTCCACATTACGGTATTTAACTGCCCCTATAGAGTAATAGGTATGAACTTGGGGTAGTCCCAATCGAGATTTAAGTTCTAATCCTACCCAAGCAGAAAGCCAATAGTTAGTGTGAATCAAGGCATAGCTGCGCCCTGTTCGTTGTTGAAAATTCAGCCAGGCATCTACAAATTCTGGTAAATATTCAAATAAATCGTTTCTAGTAATGAATTCTGCTGGGCCAGCATTTAAACGAATAGTGCGACACCCTGGTGCTAATTCCACAATTTCTTCTTGGTCGGGGTATTCGCGTCGGGTAAACATATCAACCTGACAGCCGCGTTTTGCTAATGCTAATCCCAATTCTCGCACGTAGACATTTTGACCACCTGCCCCTTCTTTACCAATTTCAGCTGTCGGGTCGCCATGAACTGAAATTAGGGCATAAATGGGTTGAGAATTTGGCGTTTCTGAAACAGAATTTTCTAGAGATTTAACTAAATTTAAAGAAGTAAGAGTATTCATAATCAAAATTCACTATGGTATGTGGTACAAAAATTCACAGTTAGGTAAGTTGGAGAAAAATTTATTTATTAAGTTACCTATCATCGAAAGAAACGTGTAAAAACCTTCTAGGAAAAATAAACGAATGGCTTCTACTTGATTTTTGATGATTTTGAGAGCATTCTGGAAGAGAATCAATTAATAACCGTATTGCTTCATGAATTGATATTTGATTATCTACTGCATAAGCTCTAAGCTTGCGATACTCTTTGTTAGTAATAACAATATTGGAAATATTTATTGAGAAAGGGGACATAAAAATTTCCTGAAAACTGAAATAAACTTACCAAAATGCTTTCGTTCCAAGATGTTACATTTTAGAAGTTGAAATATCGGTTAAATATCGGTGAGAAATCGGTTACTAATAAAAAAATGCTATCTAAATTAATTTCTATCTCATTTGAAAATATCAAATATCGAATTAAGTCTGGAAATATCAAAATAAGGGTTTGAAGCCACAAGCAATTATCAACAAGTCATATTTAATGTTTTAGTTGATGTATAAATTATACAAATTCTGATAAACCATTCAAAAGCGGTAGATGAAATTGAACTTATTTACCTAGCAAGATAGAGGAAGTATTCGATGTTTTCTGTTCTAGTGAAAAACTAGGGAACTAATCAGGAATTTTGCGGAGGTCGAGAGTTAATCAACAGAAAGTGATGAGCGAGTGCAACGGTGAAGAAATTCTTCGAGAACTCTGCGGTCATTTAAGATTTGATTCAAAAGGAGATCAACATGAGAACTATTGAGCCTGAAACTGATGAGCAAGTTGTTAGCTCTGGATGGACAACCGCGATACCCTTGGTAGCCGTAGGCATCGCTATTCTCATGATCCTGTTGGGCGTCATTGCGATCGCCTTTCCCTTCTTTGCCAGCGTTGCTTCAACCTTAGTATTTGGCTGGGTATTTATCTTTGCCGGAATTACTCAAATCGTTTATGCCTTTCAATCGAGAGGTGCAGGTAAAGTCGTCGGGAAGCTGATTCTCGGTCTTTTGTATCTCTTGGCTGGAATTTTAGTAGTGGTAAATCCGCTAAAAGGGGTGCTGGCCTTGACGTTAGTGTTGGGCATTACCATTTTTTTGCAAGGCATCATTCAAGTGTCCATTGCATTTCAAATGCGCCGGATTTCACCTAACTGGGGATTGATGCTGGTGAGCGGAATCATCGGCATTATTTTCGGTATTTTCGTTTGGTCTAACTTTCCGTTTGGCGCAGTTTGGCTAATTGGCACTTTCATTGGAATCAATCTCTTGTTTGATGGAGTTTGGATGCTGACTCTGCATTCAGGACAGCGACGCACTTTACAGTAGAGACTCAGAGCCGCACCGCACACAGCAGGACTAGTGGTATGCGTTTGTCGAGTGTGCCTCACAGTTTGACACACCTGCTATTTTTCAAAGCCAAGATTTAGAGAGCAATGCCTTATGTCTACCTACCTAAAATCACAATCTCATCCTTCAGAGAGGCAGCAAGCTGCTAGTTTACTGCAATCGTTGGGGTGGAGTGGGTTTTGGATACAGTTTGTTTTAACCATTGTTTCTCTTCTGATTTTAGGGTTCGCGATTCTCGATCCGACTCTCAACCTCAATCTCAAATCAGGGATTGGTTTGCTGTCCGCAATTGGGGGAATTGCGGCTTTAGGCTTAAGCATTTACTGGTTCTTTCGTTACGTTCATCTTGGGCAACAATTGTCAGCCCCGGAACCAGCTTTACATCCTAGCCGCAAAGAAATAATTCAAGTTTTACAACTAGGAGTTGTAGTTAACTTGGCAGCAATGTTAATGACGTTAGTCGGCATCGAAACAATTGTTGGAACATTGCTCCTCAAAACGCTTTCAGTTCCGCAAGGAGCCGCTATCTATCGGACAGGGCAATTGATTGAGCCAATTCATATTTTTGTTGTACAAGCAAATATCTGTATGATTGTGGCTCAATTTGTGGGAATTGGAATTCCATTTTGGCTTGCAAGTCGTGTAGAACACCATTAGAAAATAATACTATGAGTGACTTAATTGTGATTGGGTTTAATGATGAATTTAAAGCGGACGAAGTGTTGCTCAAGCTGGCAAAAATGCAGAAAGAGCATTTAGTTGACTTGGAAGATGCCGTCGTCGCAGTCAAAAACCACAAGGGTAAACTCAAAGTTAAGCAAACTCTGGATTTAGTGACAGCAGGAGTCGCAGGTGGAAGTTTTTGGGGATTGCTGATTGGGTTGCTGTTTCTCCATCCGTTGTTGGGTGTCACCGTTGGCATCGTCAGTGGGGCGCTTTCAGGTGCATTAACTGATGTTGGAATTGATGACGACTTTATCCGAGAATTGGGCAAGACTCTGGAGCCTGGAACCTCTGCTATCTTTATTCTTGCCCGCAAAGTCACTCCAGATAAAGTTCTAGAAGAATTAAAACCCTTTGACGGCAAAGTGTTACGAACTTCGCTCTCGAATGTCGAGGAAGCAAATCTCAAAGCGGCTTTAGCAAAGGTTCAAACTGAGCAGGAAGTTCAGGTAGGATAGCCTCACTTTTTGCGACGATGCTCCGCCCCGCCTTCTGGCGATGACGTAACCGCCCGATAGATGCGATCGCCACATACTTGGTTGCAATAGTTGCAGATTACTTTAAGTGAGATGAACCTGAAGGCTCGAAACAATGAACTTTAAACGCATTCTGGTTGCCATTAATCATTCTCCTTTAACATCCATAGTGTTCGATCGGGCACTCAATTTAGCGCAGCAAGAGCAAGCTCAATTGATGATCCTTCATTGCCTTGTAGACTTTACTGCGATCGATCCAGGATTCCAGCCAGGTGGGACGTTTGGACTCTATCCGATCAACACTGGGTTTTCTCCATCACTCCGCGAGGAAACACTTCAGCTAGAGATTGAGCAGGCAAAAGCTTGGTTACAAGAATACTGTCATCAGGCAACTGCTCGAAATATTTCAACTGAATATCAACACCATTTTGGTGAGCCAGGGGCAACGATTTCTAGTGTTGCTCAAGAGTGGAATGCCGATCTGATCGTACTGGGTCGGCATGACCACTCAGCGATGGGCTACGCCCCGCTGGAAGCGATCGCAGAGTTTTTCGTAGGTAGTGTCAGCAATCATGTAGTCGATCGTGCGAATTGTTCTGTTTTAGTCATAAAAGATACAAATCCTGATAAAGATAAATAAAGAGGGAAGAACCGTGAAAGCAATTGATCGGACTAGCGTATTAGCCTTAGACATTGGGCAATCAACCATAAAAACAAAGACCCTTTCTCCAGAATTACTCCACAAGATAGATGCCTACTGGCGTGCCGCCAACTATCTGTCAGTTGGGCAAATTTATCTCTACGACAATCCATTGCTGAAGGAGCCTCTAAAACTCTCCCACGTCAAACCACTGGTGGTTGGACACTGGGGTACGACACCGGGACAGAACTTCATCTATGTACACTTGAATCGGGTGATTAAGAAATATGACCTAGATATGCTCTACATCGCTGGCCCCGGTCACGGAGGCCCAGCAATTGTGGGTAACGTTTACCTCGAAGGTACCTGGAGCGAAGTTTATCCCAACGTCACTCAGGACGAAGCTGGGTTGAAAAAGCTGTTCACGCAATTCTCATTTCCTGGTGGGATTTCCAGCCACGTTGCGCCGACAACGCCGGGGTCAATTCACGAAGGGGGTGAGTTGGGGTACTCCCTCAGTCATGCTTTCGGCGCTGCTTTCGACAATCCCGATCTGATTGTCGCTTGCGTCATCGGCGACGGGGAAGCGGAGACAGGCCCCTTAGCGACCGCATGGCAGTCCAACAAGTTACTCAACCCAATTACCGACGGTGCCGTGCTGCCAATCCTGCACCTGAATGGCTACAAAATCAACAACCCAACTGTGTTAGCTCGCATCGAGCATGAGGAGTTAGAGCAATTTCTCCGAGGCTGCGGCTGGACACCTTACTTTGTGGAAGGCGACGAGCCGGAAAGGATGCACGAACTTATGGCCAGCACTCTGGACAAGGCGATCGCAGATATTCGGCAAATCCAAAGCAATGCACGGGACAAGAACGATATGACTCGCCCGCGCTGGCCGGCGATCGTCCTGAAATCGCCCAAGGGCTGGACGGGGCCAAAAGTCGTCGATGGTCTGCAAATCGAAGGCACATCGCGATCGCACCAGGTGCCGCTACTGGTGAACTCCGAGCATCCCGGCCATGTCCAGCAGTTGGAAAGTTGGATGAAAAGCTACAAAGCAGAAGAACTGTTCGATGAGGATGGCCGACTCCTGCCAGAATTAGCTGAACTAGCCCCGAAGGGCGATCGCCGCATGGGTGCGAACCCCCACGCCAACGGCGGTATACTGCTGCACGACCTGCAAATGCCAGACTTCCGCGACCACGCGGTGTATGTGCCTTCACCTGGTGCCGTTGACGGCCAAGATACCCTCGTACTGGGCCAATTCCTGCGTGATGTAGTCAAGCTGAATCAGCGCAATTTCCGCATCTTCGGCCCAGATGAGACACTCTCGAATCTTTTGGGCGCGGTGTTTGAAGTCACTAATCGTCAGTGGGACGCACGGGAAGAAAAAAATGATGAATTCCTCGCGCCAGCCGGACAAGTACTAGACTCGATGCTCAGTGAACACCAGTGTCAAGGTTGGTTGGAAGGCTATTTGCTAACTGGACGGCACGGGCTGTTCAACAGCTATGAGGCGTTTATTCGCATCGTTGATTCGATGTTCAGCCAGCACGCCAAGTGGCTAAAGGTAACATCGGAACTGCCCTGGCGACGACCGATCGCATCGCTGAACTATCTGCTTGCCTCCCACGTCTGGCAGCAAGATCATAACGGCTTCACGCACCAAGACCCCGGTTTCATCGACCACGTAATCAACAAGAAAGCCGATATCGTGCGTGTGTATCTGCCACCCGACGCGAACTGTCTACTATCGGTCTTCGATCACTGCTTACGCAGCCGACACTACGTGAATGTGGTGGTTGCTGGCAAACACGCGCTTCCGCAATGGTTGAGTATGGAGGCGGCGATCGTGCATTGCACTGAAGGCATTGGCATCTGGCAATGGGCTAGCAACGACCAGGATACCGAGCCGGATGTGGTGATGGCTTGCTGTGGAGATACGCCGACGTTAGAGATTTTGGCAGCCGTTTCCATCCTGCGGGAACATCTGCCGGATCTGAAAATTCGGGTAATTAATGTCGTCGATCTGATGAAGTTGCAGTCCGAGAGCGAACACCCGCACGGACTGAGCGAAACGGATTACGATTCGCTCTTTACCAAAGACAAGCACATCATCTTTGGCTTTCATGGATACCCCTGGCTGGTGCATCGGCTAACCTACCGCCGTACCAATCGCAATCTCCACGTCCGGGGCTACAAGGAAGAAGGCACGATCACAACGGCTTTTGACATGAGGGTGCAAAATGACCTGGATCGTTTTCATCTGGTGCAAGACGTAGTGGATCGTCTGCTGCATTTGGGTAGTAAAGGAGCCTATCTCAAGCAGATGATGCAGGATAAGTTGATCGAGCATAAGCATTACATCGACAAGCACGGCGAAGACTTACCGGAAATCCGCAATTGGAAGTGGGGGGCAGGAAATAATTAGGTCATTCCATCTGAATATTAAGCCAATCACAATTACAACAGGAGAACATCGTGCAAATCCAAATCCATACCGGCCATAACATCGAAGGTCACGAAGCACTAGCCACTCAGGTTAGTGGTGTAGTGGAAGAGAGCCTGAGCCGATTCAGCGATCGCATCACTCACGTTGATGTTCACCTGAGCGATGAGAACAGCGACAAGAAGGGCGGCGATGACGATATGCGCTGCATGATAGAAGCCCGCCTCAAAGGATACCAACCCCTTGCGGTAACACATCAGGCAGCGACCGTAGACCAAGCCGTTGACGGGGCTGCTGATAAATTGACCAGATTGATCGATAGCACTCTCGGACGGCTGCACCACCAAGAAAATCACAGAACTGACCCACCTCTATCTAGCTCAGTTAATAGTCAATAAATTTTCCGAGGAGTCAGAGATGAATGGCACTATGAAAAGATACGGCCTCTGCTCTGACTGGAACAAGCCTCTAGGCTGGGAACGAGACTACACAAGCCTTTGGGTTTTTCTTAGTGCCATTCGAGTTAGAGATGAATGCACAAGACCTGAAAGGAAATAGATCAAATCGGCTCAAATTTTTACTGGGACTTTAGGAGAAATTTATGAGCTTTAAGAAATCAATTCAGACCATATTACTGGGTTTTGCACTATGTTTTTGTCTTTTGGTTGGCATTGGGCAAAAGCCGATTCTCGCAGCAACTCTCGTAGAAACTAGACCAATCTTTCAAGAAAAGATGCAAGCAATGTCTCAAAAAACCGTGAATCTGGAATCAGCAATCGATCGCTTTCTCACATCGATTCCACCAGGCTATTACACGATCGCTAGTGTGGAAGGGTTAAAAAACCTATTAAAGAACCCTCAAACTGTGTTGGTGGATGTGCGAGAACCCTCTGAGTATAAGTCTGGACATATACCTGATGCAATCAATATTTCGCTCCGAACCTTGACTGATAATCTAGATCAAATTCCACGCGATCGCCCCGTAGTGTTGTACTGTTCCGCCGGTTATCGATCGGCAATGGGGGTAATGACGCTGCACCTATTGGGCTATGAGAATGTCCAGGGATTTCCACCTAGCTTTACGGGTTGGCAAGCCGCAGGAGAAGCGATCACCAAATCATGACTGTGCAAAATTCGACGGGAGAGATTGAGAAACAATCTGCACGGAAACCAATCCCCACACTGGAATAACAATGGAACCCATTCGTATCTTTTACTTTTCCGATGTTCTATGCATTTGGGCTTATATTGCTCATATCCGTCTGGATGAGTTGAAAACAACCTTTCAAGACCAAATTGCGATTGAACCCCACTTCGTCTCTGTCTTTGGTACTGCTCATGAAAAACTGGAGAACGGATGGCGAGATCGGGGAGGATTGCAAGGATACAGTAATCATATTCAGGAGGTTGCGAAAAAGTTCGATCACATCACCGTTCATCCTGATATTTGGGCTAACTTTACACCACATTCATCTACATCCTGTCATTTGTTTCTCCATGCGATTCAACTACTAGAAGCGAAGGGTTTGGTAGACCAATCTCAACAGGTATTTGAAAAAGCAACCTGGGCATTTCGGGAGGCGTTTTTTACTCAACTGGCAAACGTTTCTGACCGCAAGGTGCAATTTCAAATTGCGGAGGAGTTAAGACTGCCGATCGCTGGTATCCAAGCTCAGATCGATAGTGGTGAGGCTTATGCCCAGTTATCCAAGGATTTTGAATTAGTCAAAGAGCATACAGTTACAGTCAGCCCCACCCTGATTTTTAATGAAGGACGACAGAGACTCAACGGCAATGTGGGCTACAGAGTCATCGAAGCCAATATTCGGGAGTTACTACACAATCCTCCGGGAGAACAATCCTGGTGTTAGGGATGTTGGGCGATCGCCTATAGGTAATGCACAACAACAATTAAGATTAAAACCCCAAAATTTATTCTGGAATGGCTAGAGACTTTAACTTTATGAGGACTCTTATGATCAACTCTATCAGCTTTAACAGGTCTAAAATTCGCCTGATGCGCTGGATACTGGCTGCTTTAATCTGCGTTTTACTGGTTGTCGGAAGTCCCTTATCCGCTTTTGCATCTGTGACGCAAATCGAAGAATATCCAGGGCAAATGCTCTACCAATCCCGGCAAACCCTGCGAGATCAGGACGGAAACTCCTGGCAAGCGATCGCCTTTAAGCGCATCCATCCAGAAGGTAGTGCGATCGTCTCCCTGCGATTAATCGGCTTTTATGGTGGGGCAAAATTAGATCGCACTCAACCACTTACCTTGACAACATCCCTGGGGCAAACTCTGACCGCCAAGGATATTTCTAGCGAAATTTCTCAGGACACACCAACCCCAACGAACGTTGGAGAATATGACATTAAGCTTGCCCTACCTCAGTTACAGGCGGAGATTCCCCTGCAATTGACATTACCAACCATCGACGGTGAATCCGTCAGCTTATCTGTTCCCTCTGCTGCAATTCAGGAATGGCAAACCCTTACTAGCCATTGATTAAAACCTGATACAAGCTTGAGCAAAAAATTTACTGAGAGGTACATCATGAACTTATTAACTATTGATGAATTAACCACTTTAACCACAGCATCAAACTCGACGTGTATCTCGATCTATGCGCCAATGGAGCGTTTAGGAATCGAAACCAAGCAAAATCCGATTCGATTAAAGAATTTGGTTCGACAAGCTGAAGAAAAATTGCTGGCGCTAGGACTACGTGGACAGGATGCCAAAGAGTTGCTGCAACCCATCCACGAACTAAATATAAATGATGACTTCTGGCAACATCAAAGCGATGGACTGGCAATTTTTCTATCTCCCAATCAGTTCCGCTACTACTGTTTACCGATCGCTTTCCCTGAATTAGCGGTAGTTGGCGATCGCTTCCACATCAAACCACTACTGCAACTAATGTCAGGGGATGGGACGTTTTCTGTTCTAGCCTTGAGCCAAAACCAAGTTCGGTTATTTCAAGGAACCCGTTATCACCTGGATGAAGTTGAGTTAACGGATGTACCGACCAACATTGCAGCAGCCTTGCAGTACGATGATCCCGAAAAAAGCCTCCAAGCACATACAGGCTCATCAAAAGGCAATAGTGCGATTTTTCATGGACAAGGAGCCGGAAACGAAGATCACAAAAATGATTTATTGAGTTACTTTCGCCAAGTTAACAATGGTTTAGAGTCTTTCTTCAAAAACCAGCAAGCACCGCTAATTTTGGCAGGAGTTGATTATCTATTGCCGATTTATCACGAGGCAAATACATATTCCCACTTGCTACCCGATGGTATCACTGGTAATCCAGAAACTTTGACTCTAGAAGAACTGCATACCCAGGCTTGGCAGATTGCACAACCCTATTTTGATCTTACCAAAGTATCAACAATTTCCCATTACGAGGAACTACAAGGTAGCGAAAAAACGGCTAATACTATCGAAAAAGTTGTAACTGCCGCTTATTTCCAGCGTGTTGAAACCTTGTTTGTGCCTATTGATAAAACTGTTTGGGGAATATTCGATCCAGTGAGGAATTCCATTCAGATTCATGCTCAACAGGAAACAGGTGACGAAGATTTACTCGATCTAGCGGCACTACATACGCTGACCAATGGGGGAACGGTTTACGCCGTAGAACAGGGAGATGTACCTGAACATAAAGCGATCGCTGCTATCCTGCGCTATTAAATAATTCGTAATGGGCTACGCCCCGCTACGCCCCGCTACGCCCCGCTATGCTAACGTAATTCGTAATTCGTAATTAAGTCTTGCGTTAGCGAGTCCGCGTACTCCTACGGAGAAGCAAGCTACGCGTAGCGTCTCGTAGAGAGCGTCTGGGGATTTGAACCCCCAAACTTTGTTAAAAGCCGATTTGCTCATAAAGGCGTGATCTCATGACTGTATCTACCGATCAAGAAACGCTTTCACATCTATCGTTAGAAGCACTACAAAAGCAACTGACTACTTCCAATCAGGGATTGAGCAAAAAAGAGTCACTGCAACGGCAATCAAAAGGTGGCTACAACGAGTTACCCGAAACGACCATCAGCCCAATCATGCAATTCCTATCGCACTTTTGGGGGCCGATCGCTTGGATGATTGAGGCGGCGGTGATTCTTTCCGCAATAGTTGGAGACTGGGTTAATTTTGGCATCATTTTGCTACTCCTAATTGGCAACGGAGTAGTGGGTTTTTGGGAAGAGTTTCAAGCGGGTAATGCGATCGCTGCTCTCAAGGCAAAATTAGCACTCCAAGCACGGGTGAAACGAGACAACACCTGGACGCAGATCCCTGCCCGCGAACTGGTTCCTGGCGACCTGATCCGGTTGCGTCTGGGCGATATTGTCCCCGCAGATGTGCGGTTTTTATCAGGCGATCCGGCACAGGTTGACCAATCGGCGTTGACGGGGGAATCACTACCCGTAGAATGCCAAGTGGGAAGTGTGCTGTACTCCAGTTCTATCCTCAAGCAAGGAGAATTGGATGGCATTGTCTATGCCACTGGAGTTAATACTTACATGGGCAAAACTGCCCACCTGGTAGAGTCTGCCCAGACAGTCAGCCATTTTCAACGAGCAGTATTAAAAATTGGCGATTACTTGATCGTGATTGCCTTGGTGCTGGTGGTAGTGGTGTTCATGGTAGCGCTGTTTCGGGGCGATCCCTGGCTGACTACCCTACGGTTTGTCTTAGTTTTGACAGTAGCCTCCATCCCGGTAGCAATGCCAACGGTGCTGTCAGTGACAATGGCAGTAGGAGCGCAAAAACTGGCGAAAAAGGAAGCGATCGTCAGTCGGTTGGCGGCCATTGAAGAGATGGCTGGCATTGACATTCTCTGTTCCGACAAAACGGGTACTTTAACTCTCAACCAGTTAACTCTGGGAGATCCTTTCTGCGTGGGCAATACGGCTCCAGAATCGCTGATCCTCAACGCCGCCCTTGCTTCTCGTGATGAAGACAAAGACCCCATTGACCTGGCAATTCTCGCTGGTTTGAAGCCAAATCAACCTCTAGATGCTTACCAAATTGTCCACTTCCAGCCCTTTGACCCCGTGGGGAAACGTACCGAAGCCACCGTTGAAAGTGGTGGCGATCGCTTCCAAGTAACTAAAGGTGCGCCCCAAGTGATTCTGGCGCTCTCAAAAAATGTCGCTCAGGTGCAGCCGCAAGTGGATAAAGCGATCGCCGAGTTTGCCAAACGCGGATTTAGATCGCTGGGGGTTGCCCGGACTGACGATGGTGAGAACTGGCAATTTTTGGGCGTACTACCGCTATTTGACCCACCCCGCAGCGACTCCCAACTGATGATTCAGGCAGTGAAAAAGCTGGGAATTGACCTGAAAATGTTAACGGGAGATCAACAGGCGATCGCTCGTGAAACTGCTCATCAACTAGGTCTAAAGGGAGACATCCTCGATGCCAGTTTGCTAGAAGCAGCCGCACCTCACGAAACTGGACAAGTTAGCGATGCGATTGAAGCCGCCGCCGGATTTGCTCAAGTCTTCCCGGAACACAAATACGATATCGTCGATGTCTTGCAGCAACGGGGGCATCTCGTGGGCATGGCTGGCGATGGTGTTAATGATGCCCCTGCCCTCAAAAAAGCTGATGCCGGAATTGCGGTTTCTGGAGCCACTGATGCCGCCCGCGCCGCCGCCGATATTGTTTTGCTCACACCTGGACTTTCTGTAATCGTAGAGGCGATTCAAGAAAGCCGCCGGATATTTCAGCGTATGAACAACTACGCTATTTACCGGATTACCGAAACCATCCGGGTTTTGTTGTTCATGACCCTTTCCATTGTGGTTTACAACTTCTATCCCGTCACCGCCATCATGATTGTGCTACTGGCATTGTTGAATGATGGTGCGATCATCTCCATTGCCTACGATAACACCCGTGCCGCCAATCGCCCCGAAACCTGGAATATGCCCATCGTCTTGGGACTGGCAACTGTTTTGGGGGTAACTGGGTTAGCCAGTTCTTTTGGGATGTTGTATTTGGGAGAACGGTACTTTCACCTCGATCGCAGCATTCTGCAAACGCTAATTTACCTGAAACTCTCCATTGCCGGACATCTCACCATCTTCGTAACGCGCACTAAGGGGTCATTCTGGTCGATTAAACCAGCCCGAATTTTGCTAGCAGCCGTCCTGGGAACTCAAATACTCGCAACCCTGATTGCAGTGTATGGCATCTTTATGACCCCTCTCGGATGGGGTTTGGCAGGTTTTGTCTGGATTTATGCGTTGATCTGGTTTTTGATTGCAGACTGGGTAAAACAACGTGCCTACGGCGTGTTTAATCATGCTAAACCCGTCTATGTAACACGGGGTTTAAGACGGTTGAATCAATGGTTTTCTCATAAGCCTTTTTCCCACGTAACCCAAGCTGATATCTCTAAGCGATCGCCGTCAAAGAAGAATAAACCATGAGCTTACCCAAGATATTAATTTAATATTTTAGAGTTAAAAGTATGACCGATAAACATAACCACACTGATTCATCCTTAAACCCATTTCCCATCGAAAAGCTTGACGATTTGATTCGTCCTTTTATTGTGCCACCAGAACGAAAAATTTCTCTTGCCAAAGACTATGACCCTGCTTACAAAACCGATCACCTCAAAAAGTCGAAAGCTAAAGGTCAATTAAAGGAAGGTATTGAGGCGTTAGCTGAATATCAGGATGTTCTCTATGCCGAAAACACCCATGCTGTGCTAATCATCTTTCAGGCTATGGATGCGGCTGGTAAAGATAGCACTATTAAACATGTGATGTCGGGCATTAATCCTCAAGGATGTCAGGTACATAGCTTTAAAGCTCCATCTACGGAAGAGTTAAATCATGACTATTTGTGGCGATGTTCTAAGGCTTTACCCGAAAGAGGAAGAATTGGAATTTTTAATCGTTCTTATTACGAAGAAATTTTAGTAACAAGAGTGCATCCAGAAATCCTAGAGCAGCGACCGATCTCTGTTAGTGTAATTGATAATAATATTTGGAAGCGCCGCTTTGAAGAAATCAACAACTTTGAGAAACATCTGGTTAATAACGGGACGATTATCCTCAAGTTTTTTCTCAATGTATCTAAGGAGGAGCAGAAAGAACGTTTTCTAGAAAGGATTAATCGCCCTGAAAAGAATTGGAAATTTTCTGTGAATGATGCGAAAGAGCGTAGCTTTTGGGATGACTATATGACTGTCTATGAGGATATGTTCAATCACACCAGTACAAAATATGCTCCTTGGTACATTATCCCCGCCGATCGCAAATGGTTTACTCGTCTAGTTGTGGCAGGTATCATTTACACGCAGTTAAAGGAATTGAATCTCAAATATCCAAAGGTCAGCGAAGAACAATATCAAGGACTTTTAAATGCGAAGGAAATTCTGGAAAGCCAGAAATAAGGATGAGAATTGGTTGATATTAGCGATCGCTATTCCTGTGAGTCGTGATTTTTAGGCGATCTCTCTTTTGCTCTTAATATATCGTATATTAGGTATTGGAGCCTAGATCAAATGTCTAGACTTTTAAACTTCATGTAATTACTACAAGAATTTAACCGTGATTACAAATGCTAGTAGCCTTACCCTTGGCGCTCTCCGTCAAACTTTTGGCTTGAGACTCGACTCTAGCGATCGCTTTTT
>NZ_JBALEA010000032.1:0-53025 GCF_036917135.1 Nostoc sp.
ACTTATTACTTATTACTTATTACTTATTACTTATTACTTATTACTTATTACTTATTACTTATTACTTATTACTTATTACTTATTACTTATTACTTTAAAGCATTGCGTGAAGCACGTAGCTCTAAACCCATTTTTTTGGTAATAAGCGAGGAGTGAAAAGTTAGGATTTTTAAATTCCCCGTTTTCTTTAACTCCAAATCCCCAACTCCCAACTTTTGTACAGACGCGATTAATCGCGTCTCTCCTAACTTTTAAACATCTACTTAGGCTTTAAAGTGTTTTGCTAACATATTCAGCAGAAGTTTACGCGGTACGAGCCGAGATAATTTGCTTCTAATTTGAGTGTTAGTATCAGAACTAATAACAGTTGGATAGCCTTTTTCTAAAGCCTCTAAAGATTCCCAAACCACTTTTTCGGAAGAATAGACTTTATCTGTATTGCTTGCCAGGGCTGGAGGAAAATTAGCCTCTGCAAAAAAGTTTGTTTCTATTGGTCCTGGACAAGTGACTAAAATACGGACACCATATTGACGATTTTCTGCCCATAGTGCTTCACTGAAACTGAGAATAAAAGCTTTACTGGCAGCATAAACAGAAAGGTATGGTATCGGTTGAAATGCGGTAATAGAGGATACGTTAATAATACTTCCAGAACGACGTTGCCGCATCAAGGGTAGAAATTTATGGGTTAAATCTACCAATGCTAAAATATTTAATTGTACAATTTTAATTTGTCTTTCTCCATCCCCTTCAGCAAAGTCGCCATAGTAACCAAAACCAGCATTGTTGATTAATAAATCTATGGTTAATCCCTTTGCTTTAGTGGCATCAAATACACCAGCAGCTGCATTAGGTTCTGTGAGGTCTTTGACTATAACATCTACTTGAATTTTGTGTTGCTCTTGTAGTTGTTTAGCTAATGCGCTGAGTTTTTCTTCAGAACGAGCAACGAGTACAAGATTTGTCTTGCGTGCAGCTAGTTCGTGAGCAAAGGCTTTACCAATACCACTAGATGCGCCAGTAATTAAAGCAGTTGGCATTATACATATTCAGATAGTTTTTAAGCACCATTAAAATCTTAACTATGGTGGCTATAAGTTTTAACTACCCAAAGTGATATACCCAAAAGGGTAAAAGCAGTACTTAGTATTGAAATCAGGGTCAGCTTTCTGTACTCAAAACTTCACAAGGCAAGCTGTGGTAGAACTTGAAATACAGATTTACCGTCTTCTCAATCTCAAAAAACTGATTTTATCATGGCGATTAAAATTACTTTTGAATTGCTAATTACCATTTTTCAGACCAATAGATAATTTCTGAGGCTGAACTATTAATAGCCACGCCGTAGCTATCTCCATGATTCCACTTGAAGCCAGGTCTACCTTTGTCCTCTGCATTTAATACCAATATTTCATAAGTAGCTGGAAAAGATTCTGTATGAGAGTCACTGGTGTAGAAGAAAGTTGTCGGTACACCGTTAGGTTGATTTATGTGGTCGTTTGTGTTGCCACCGCTATATTTGTGTTTTGCACTACTTCTGTATTGTGAAAGTAATTTTTCTATCTTGGTTGGTGGCTCTTTCAGCCTAATTTGAAAAAAACTACTTCCTGGTAAAAATTCGGGAGAGTAAGCAATGCGAACATCTTTGGCATCACTGGGAATCTCATTAGGAAAATGTTTTACTTGGTCATTATCAGACCATAGTTGGTTACGAATTTCTTTGTAGCGTGATGTATCAGTTATTATTTTAGGTTTGCTAGTATTGCTAAAATTTTTTCTCACAAAAAAGCTTCCCCCGACAATACTAAGACTACCAAGGGCTAATAGAAATTGCGATCGCTTCATCGAGTTGGGTGCATCTAACGTTCATAGTCATATACCCAACTAATAAACTAAATTCGTACTATTGCGGATATCCATTAGAGATATTAACAGAAACTTTGTCTATCCAAAGGAAATTCGGGACATTTGTAAAATTACTGTGAAGTTGGTCAATGATTACCTACTTAAATACCGCAGGCTCTAATAGTACTAAGGTTGGATAAGTAGATCGGCGTAAATAATTATCCTTGGGATAAGTAGGGAACTGGGGGAAAAAGGGTTTGAGCCTTGTTTACTTTTCTTTACACAGGTTGCTTTTATCGTAAATTAAAGGGTTTAACAACCTGCAATCTATATGTAGCAGCCATTTCAGTCCTTCTCTACGAGAGGCTGCGCCAACGGCTACGCTCAGGAACCATCGGGGTTTAAATCCCCCGGAGTTGCTCCTCTACAGCGCTTCTCTTCGAGACGCTTTGCGAACGCGCATCCTACGGCGGGGGAGACCCCAAAACCGCACTCCACAAGTCTGAAATGTCTTTAATTTTGAATTTTGAATTGTTAATATGCCGACTTACTTACAGCAGATTGCGCTCTAATCTAATACACGTAGAGACGTCGCACTGCTACGTCTCTACAAGGTTTTGGGTTTTATATATGTACTTCATTTACGTGAAATCTGCTGTATAAAAAATCAATCCCACAGCCATCCATTCTTTTTTTAATTTTTCCTGATGCAACAATAACTAAGGCGGATATATAAATAGTAGATGCACCTTAATTAAATAACAGCCCTCAGCTTTTAGTTGGGGGCTTTTTTTATCGCTGCTATTATTTTTTAGTTGGGAAAAAATAAATTTTATCAGAAGTCTAATTTACCCGGATATAGCAATGAATAAAGCGGATTAATAAATAGTAGATGCACCTTAATTAAATCAAAGCCTTCAGCTTTTAGTTGAGGGCTTTTTTATTTACCAAGCTCTTTGCGGTTCTTCGGGAATCAAAGGTAATTTACTGAACATGAAATAAGGTGTGATTTAGGACTTTGTTTTTGATTAAAAAATCTTGAATGCGGTTGACAAATTCTTCTAATTCGGAAACTGAGTTATTCATCCCTCTACGCTCTTGATGGAAAGCTAATTGTTCTAGTTTGTCAGCTGCTAGGTACATAGCTGTGGCTCCAATATTGGCGCTAGCACCTTTAAGGTGATGAGCTTCTCGCGCTATTTGCCCAAAGTCTTGAGATGCGATCGCGGCTTTAATTATTTCTAAACGGGGTTTAATATCTTCCACGCATACTTGCAATAGATTTAATTCAAATTCTTCATCATTTCCCGATATCCGATGCAAGTGTTCCCAATCGATTGCTAGGTCGTTGTAAACTGTCTGTTTATACACAGTTGCCTCTTGTTGTGAAGCGATCACACCTGTCCAATGTTCTAGAGTCGCAGCCAATTTTTCTTTAAACACTGGCTTACTCAGATAGTCGTCCATTCCGGCATTGAGACACATTTGTTCGTCTTCTTTCATCACATTAGCCGTCATTGCAATCACCACAGGACGACGACGCAGAGCAAAAGCACCCTCTTGCCAACGATGAATTTCTTTTGTGGTTTCTAAACCGTCGAGAATTGGCATTTGGCAATCCATTAGAATCAAATCGTAAGGAATTTTTTCTAATAGCTGCAAAACTTCTTTTCCATTAGCAACGACATCGGCTTTGTAACCCAAACTCTGGAGTTGCTTTAAGGCTACTTTCTGATTCACCAAATTATCTTCAGCTAACAGAATTCTTAACTTGGATTTATTAGAAGGGTTAGGGGAAGAGGAAGTAAGAATGCCTGAAGTTTCTGTACTCTCGATTTCTTCAGTAGCCTGTAGCCTCTTGCTTCTTGCCCCTTGTTCTGATTCTGGCTGAGTTTCTAAAATAGTCATGATGGTATCGAGGAGTCGTGATGGCTTAATGGGTTTGACCAAACAAGCAGCGAATCCGATTTTGAGCGCCTGTTGCACTTCATCCCGTTGATTAGTAGAGGCGAGCATAATCAAAGGGATCTCAGCAATTGCAGAATTGGCTTGAATTTGTTCTTTGATTGTCATGCCATAACTTTGGGGTATTTGCATATCAACCAAGGCGACATGATACGATTTACCCTGCTCACCAGCTTGCTGAATCACTTTGAGCGCCGCAGCAATACTGCCAGCTTGATCTACCTGCATTCCCCAATGAGTAGCTTGATGGGAGATAATTTTGTAATTAGTCGCGTTGTTATCCACTACTAATAAGCGGCGATCGCGCAAAAGTCCGCGATCGCTCTTGGCGTTGGTGTCGGGTGTCGCAGAGAAGCCATCGGATTTTGCCAAAATCGGCTCAACTTGCTTCGTAAAAAGCACCTCAAACCAAAAATTAGATCCTTTTTCTACCTGACTTTCTACCCCAATCACTCCTCCCATCAAGGTTACAAGTTGTTTACAGATGGCTAATCCCAAACCGGTACCACCATATTTACGAGTGGTAGAAGCATCCACTTGGGTAAATGGTGTAAAGATTTTGCGCTGGTCTTCAGGGCTAATGCCAACACCCGTATCTGTGATGGCAAAATGGATGGTGGCTGTAGTGGAGGAAGACGAACGCAATTCGGCTTGCACTAATACTTCGCCGACGCTGGTGAACTTGATGGCGTTGCTGATTAAGTTCATGAGAATTTGCCGCAGTCTACCAGTATCCCCTTTAAGCTGGGTAGGGACATTGTGATCAATTAGTGCTGCAATTTCTAATCCCTTGTTATGGGCAGAGGGAGCCAATAATTCCACCACTTCTTCTACACAAGTGGATAGGTCAAAATCTAGAGTTTCGAGAGCCATCTCTCCAGCCTCAAGTTTGGAAAGATCCAAAATCTCGTTGATTAAAGTTAAAAGGGCATCTCCACTACTACGAATTGTTTCAATAAAATCTCGCTGTTCTGCATCTAAGGAAGTATCTAACACCAGACTGGTCATTCCCAACACAGCATTCATCGGAGTGCGAATTTCATGACTGATATTTGCCAAAAATGCACTTTTCGTCTGAGAAGCTAATTCGGCTTGGCGACGGGCAATTTCAAGTTCTCGTCGCTGACGAGTTTCTGCTGCTAATAGTTGGGCTTGGGCTAAGGCAATACCTACTTGGTCGGCTATTTGCCGCAAGAGATGAGTTTCAAAGCTAGTCCAGTGGTGAGAATCGTCACACTGATGAACTATCAGCAAACCGCGAACTTCTTCTTTGACAAGAATGGGCACAACCAAATTGACTTTCACCCCAAACTGTTGCATTAACTCCAGATGGCTTTGTTCAATTTCTGGCAGATGCAAATTAGCCAGCCCGAAAATCTGTCCTTGACGGTACTGCTGTAAATAGTATTGTTGTAAATATTCCGCTTGTAAGTAGAGGGTGGTGATGTTTTGTTCTTTGATTGCTGGTAAGCCAGAAACTACTGCTTCAGTAACGGTGGTTGCCGACTCATCTGGCAAAAGCTGATAGATCAAAACTCGGTCAGTCTGGAGAATCTTTTGCACCTCCTCAACAGTGATTTTGAGAATTTCTTCGATTTCCAAAGACTGGCGAATCTTGAGGGTGATTTCGGTAAAGAGTTGCGATCGCAAGTTTTGGCGTTGTATTTCTTCTTCAGCCTGTTTACGCTGGATAAATTGCCCCACTTGCTCACCGATGAAATTCATTGTTTTTAGCAAATCTTGGTCAGGCGGCTGGATTTCACGGTTGAAGCAGGTAATGACACCGAGGATTTTGTGACTGATGCGGATCGGAAAACCGAAGGCTCCGTGTAGTTCTACTTGATCGCTGATTTTAAAGCGAGAGAAACTAAGTTCTTTAACGACATCAGCGATCCAAACAGGTTCAGAACTCGCCCAAACACCGCCAGGTAATCCAATTCCTGGTGGAAAGGTGGTTTGCCGATTCAGTGCTTCAAATTCTTGCAAATCAAGGGATGCTTGATGCCACATATCGAGAAAACGCAGCACATTTGCTTGCTGATCGACCATCCAAATTTCACCTAAATCCCATCCCAAACTCTCACAGATCCCTTGAAGGATTTGGCGAGTAGCTTCGCTGGTGGTGGCGGACTCTGCTAAGACGCGGGTTGCAGCATATTGTGCAGTCAGAAGCCGTTCAGATCGTTTGCGAGCAGTGATGTCAATGCCAGTGCTAACAATGTATTCCACTGATCCTTCATAGTCTTTTAAGAAGGTATTCGACCAGCTAATCAGTCGCTGACTGCCATCCTTCATTACCCAATAGTTTTCGTACTCCAGAAAGCCTCTACCCGTTAGCAGTTGCTCAAAAACTGCTTTGACTGACTCCAACTCTTCAGGAAACAGGAATAAATTCCAGAAATACCTACCCCTCACCTCATCGAAGGAGTAACCTGTTATTTGCTCACAAGCTTGATTGAAACGAACAATTTGGCCTTGAGAATCCAGGACTATTACCAACATCCCGACTGTATCAAGGATTGCTGAGATAAAATTGCGTTCTTGATTTAAGGTTTCTTGTGTTTTTTTCCGCTCAGTCACCTCACGATAGATCAAGTAGTAGATTACAGCCAGAACCATCAAACTTAGGGTGATAGCGATCGCCAGTGTCAAAATTGTGTTGCGAATCCTAGCTTTTTTTGCTTGTGACTGTTGTTGAAGCCGCCCCCTTTCCTCATTTTTGACCTCATTGATCATCTTGCCGATATCATCCATGAGATTTTCTTGATTATTTCTCAGTAGTACTTGCAACGCCGCCTCTAATCCCTTGTTCTGGCGAAAGTCGATAGTCTGTTGTTGTTGCCTAAGTTTAGCCGTTATCAAAGATTCAACCGTTGCAATTTGCTGTCCTTCCTTCGGTTGATCTGCCGTTAAATTCTTCAGCTTGGCAATTTCTTGATTAACGTTCCCAAGTGCTGATTGATAAGGTTTTAGATAACTTTTTTCTCCAGTCAGGATATAACTACTTTGTCCAGTTTCGGCATCTTTGATCTGGGACAGTAGTTCGTTTAGACTGTTGATTTTTTTATAAGAATTTTTAACTACACTCTGATTATTAGTAGATACTCTTGTATTTTGATAGGCAACCACGCCAATCAGAATTAAAATTGCTGACGCTAAACTAAAACCTGCTGCAATCTTTTTGAGAAATTGCTTGTGTACCTTCTGCGCCCATTTGCCTTTCTTCGTAACAAGTACCAAACTTGCTAAATTTCGGCGCAATTCCAGTTGCTTCATAACTTGACGACCCAAAGTTCGCAACGCCTCCAGTTGTTCTGGAGTAAGTTCTCGTGGTACGTAGTCAATCACACAGAGGGTTCCGAGTGCGTATCCTTCAGGGTTAGTCAGAGGTACACCAGCATAAAACCGAATATTTGGATCAGATGTTACCAGTGGGTTGGCGACGAACCGTTCATCATTTATTGCGTCAGGCACAACAAAAACATCAGGCTGGAGAATAGCATGGGCACAGAATGCCAAATCTCGATGTGTTTCTGGGGTATCCAAACCGACTTTTGACTTGAACCACTGGCGATTTGCATCAATTAAGCTAATTAAGGCAATAGGAGTCTGACAAATATACGAGGCTAAACGGGTGAGGTCATCAAAGACGGCTTCAGATGGCGTATCGAGAATCTTATACTCCAAAAGCGTTTCAATTCTCTGTGCTTCGTTATTAGGTAATGGTGCTTTCATCCGTGAGCCTTATCTAATTCTGGGGATTGGGTATTAGGGACTTGTACTGAGCGAAGCCGAAGTATTGGGGACTTGTACTGAGCGAAGCCGAAGTATTGGGGACTTGTACTGAGCGAAGCCGAAGTATTAGGGATTGGGGATTAGGGATTAGGGATTGGGGGGAATTATTAAAAAAGAAGACCTTATCTTGTTTCTTCCCATTCCTTAGTACCTAGTACCCAGTCCCCAGTATCCAGTCCCCAATACTTCGGCTTACCTCGGCTTTGCTCGGCACAAGTCGCTCAGTACAAGTCCCCAATCCCTAATACCCAATTTGGTCAACAAACTTACTTTAATTAATGACAATAGTTTAGTTAAAAGCGTTAGCGTAATTTCACTGAGTTCCATTTATTCAATAATTGGTCAAATGATTAAGTCCTTGCTGTATTTTTTGTGGGCTGGTTTATTTGAAATTGGGGGTGGCTACTTGATCTGGTTGTGGTTGCGCGAAGGTAAGCCTTTCTGGTGGGGCATATTGGGGGGAATTGCTTTAGCTTTCTATGGGATTATTGCAACTCTCCAACCGGCAAATTTTGGCAGAGTGTATGCGGCTTACGGCGGCGTGTTTATCGCAATGGCAATGCTTTGGGGTTGGAAGGTAGACGGGGTAACTCCAGATCGCTACGACTTCATCGGAGTATGTTTAGCAGTAGCAAGTGTTTTAATTATCATGTTTGCACCCAGAAATTAAGTAAAATTTCTATATGATTTTTGACCAATAAGCTTTCATAGCATTTAGGTTGGATAAAACCAATGCCAGAGCCTCTTACTACAAGAGAATAAGTCTGGAAAGATCAATATAGACGATTAGCTTAACTTTTATATTATTCCCATTTAAAGAGATAATAATCTCACGCAAAATTACAAAGGTTTTTTAGCAACCAAGTCGCAAAGGCTGCTTTGATTTCTTGCATATCTGCTGGGGAAAGGGAGGCGGTAATGTTTTGGTAAGCCATTAGTTATTTGTGGTGAATCTGTTTGTGATGATTCCCATTGGTAAATGCGATCGCACAAATTTGGATATTGGGGCAAAACTCCTAACTCATAACTCCTAAAGGGCATTATGAACGCGATGGTTTTTTACCAAAGCCATAGCGCAATCTATCCTTAATCCAATTCTGGAAGTTGTCAATGTAGCTAAATATTACTGGCACTACCACCAGTGTCAACAGGGTAGAAGTTGTAAAACCGCCCATAATGGCTATTCCCATTGGTTGGCGAACTTCAGAACCCGCGCCAATTCCTAATGCTAGGGGCAGAATACCGGCGATCGTTGCCAAAGATGTCATCAAAATCGGGCGCAGACGTGAAACACCCGATTCTACCAGTGCCTGACGCTGGGTTTTACCTGACTGGATGTTGATGATTGTATAGTCAACTAACAAAATCGAGTTTTTGGTGACAATCCCTAACAGCAATACGATACCAATCAAGGCATAAAGTCCTAAGGGTTTTTGGGCAAGCATCAACGCTACCAATGCACCGCCTAAACAAAAGGGTAAGGCTGCCATAATCGATAATGGATGGAGGAAGTTGTTATACAGCAGCACTAGAATCGCATAGATACACATTAATGCCAGCCCTAATGCACCACCAAAGCGACCGAAAATGTCTTGCATAATTTTGGCACTCCCTGATGGTTGCTGTACTACTCCTGGCGGTAAGTTTTGCATCACAGGTAGTTTGTTGATTCTCTCGACTGCTTCTCCCAAAGAAATCCCTTGTAAGTTCCCTTCTACGGCAACTTGACGGGCGCGATCGTAACGGTTATGGTTGGAAAAATTGCCCCGGAATGCCACCCATAAAGGCAACAGGCAGAAACACCGCAATAATCGTTGCTGAACTTGCAATTACCGCTAATCCTACTTCGTCGGAAGATTCAAAAGCAGCTTCCCAAACTGACTTGCCCATAGCGATATGGCGTTCCATATTTTCTATTTCCACAACGGCATCATCTACCAAGTTGCCCACCGCCAGCGCTAATGCCAACAAAGTCATGTTGTTGAGGGTGTAACCAAGTGCCTGCTGCACTGCGAAGGTGGGAATTATTGATAGGGGCAAGGTAACAGCCGTAATTAATGTTGCTCGCCAGTCCCGCAAAAATACTAAGATAACGATGACCGCCAGCAGCGAAGCTTGAATTAATTCATCAATGGTGGTTTGGTAAGATTGGCGGATAATATCGGCTCTAGTAAAAATTAAATCTAGCTTGATATCTGAGGGAAGTGTTTTTTCCAGTTCTTTGACTGCTGCTTTCACTCCTTGTTCCACTGTCACTAGAACGCTGCCAGTACTACGTAACACCTGGAAAGCTACCACGGGTTGATTATTCAAACGGGCGGCTTGGCGCACGTCGCCAAATTTATCTTCTACGGTTCCCAAACTGGATAAGGGTACGGAACCACCTTGTGGTAAGACGATTTCGTAGGTTTTCAAAATATCTACACTGGTGGCACTTCCTAAAGTGCGGATACTTTGTTCGCTACCACCAACTTCGGCACGTCCGCCAGGTAAGTTAATATTCAAAGCGCGGATTTGGCCGTTTACCTGGCTGGCGGTGATCGCTAGAGATTGTAAGCGATCGGGGTTAAGGTTAATGCGAATTTCTCGGTCAACCCCACCCACACGCTGAACTTGGGCGACACCAGGAACTCCCAATAAGGCGCGGCTAATAGTTTGATCTACGAGGTTGCTTAATTCTTCTACGGAACGCTGATCTGATTTAACTGCGTAAGTAATCACTGGACCGCCGGCAAATTCTACGCGCTTCACAATTGGATCGTTGATCTCTTGGGGTAAGTCTTGGCGAATTTGAGCGATCGCATTCCGAACATCATTGGTGGCGCGATCGGTATTTGTACCCAAAACAAAATTTATTGTGGTCTTAGAACTCCCATCGCTGACGCTGGAAATCATATAATCGATATTGCCCAACCCCGCGACGGCATCTTCAATTTTTTTCGTCACTTGGGATTCTAATTCTGCTGGGCTTGCACCGGGTTGGGTGACTTTGATCGAAACTGTTGGCACATCAATATTTGGATTAGTATCAATCCCCAAGGACATAAAGGAAAACCAACCCACCACAGTTAAAATTAAAAATAAAACTATTGTGGGAACAGGTTTTTTAATCGACCAGGCTGAGATATTAAAAGACATTGGGGAATTTTAGATTTTAGATTTTAGATTTTAGATTTGTCATTTGTCATTGGTTATTAATTCATCTCCCTGATCTCCCCACTCCCTTCAATTTGCAACTCGAACTTTGTCGCCATCTTTGAGATAGCCGGCACCATCAACTGCGACGCGATCGCCTAATTGCAACCCACTCTTGATTTCTACTTTGTCGCCATTGGCAGGATCTCCTAATTCTACTTTCTGGCTGCGGACTGTATTTTCACCCGATAGGATGAATACAATTACACTTGCGTCCGCTTGAGACTGCACTGCTTTTTGCGGCACCACCATCCTCATCCCTGAGTTAGTAGTAATTGCAGCACTAGCAAACATTCCTGGTTGAAGTAAAGTTGTTGGTGGCAAGTCAATTTTTACTGTTGCTTCACGTCTTTGATCGTTTATTTGTGGTTGTATATCCCTGACTCGTCCCTGCGATCGCACACCCTGATCGACACCAGAAGTAATTTGCACAGATGCGCCAATTTTCACCTGATTTAGTTGAGTTTCGGGCACCTTCGCCTGAAGTTCTAGCTTTTCATCTTGAATAATCGAAAATAGCTTTTGTGTGCCACCAATCACAGTTCCCGTCTGGGTTTGTGGCGGTATACCAGTGATATCACCTACTCTAGCCAGTTTCTCTGCGATCGCTCCCGAAACCGGCGATCGCACCACAGTTTGTCCCAACTGAGTTTGTAGTTGTTGCACCTTAGCACCACTGCTACGGACATCGGCTTTGGCTTTGTTGATGATAGCTTGGGCATTACCAATATTGGCTTGAGCGCTGCCGATATTAGCCTCGGCACTACGCACATTTTCTTGCCCCAGGTTCACAACTTCTCTGGCAGTTTTCACAGCGTAGGAACGAGTATCGAGTTCTTGCTTACTAATGGTTCCAGAGTCAGCGAGTTGTTGATAGCGCTGATAATTTTTAGCTGCTTCCTCTAGCCTCGCCTTAGCTTGAGCTAAATCGGCTTGTTTTTGCTGGACTATTGCTTTACTTGATACCAAATCTGCCTGCTTGGACGTCAAATCTGCTTGTTTAGATTCCACATCTGCTTGTTTAGATTCCACATCTGCTTTTGCTTGGTTAATTTGGGTTTGCAGTATGGAATTATCCAACACCGCCAAAACTTGACCTTTTTTGACAAAAGCTCCTTCTTTCACATTTTCGGGGATACTTTTGATTTGTAAGCCGTTTGTCTGCGGTAACACTGGAATTAAATCACGCGCTGCTACAGTCCCAGTAGTTTTAAGGGTACGGACAACACGGGCGGTTTCTACAGTGGCAATGGTAACTGTCATCGCTGGGTTAACTTTTTTATCTGCTACCGCACTTTGTTGACGGGATGGAAGACGACTTAATATACCCATAGCAGCCAAGGCGATCGCAATTCCTAAACCAGCACCCAAGAATAATGGCTTCAACCATACCCTAGCTGGCTTGGGATCTGATTTGCCCAAAAAGCTAGCATCTTCAGAGGTTACAAGTCTTTCCACCTCAACTTCTGAAACACTTTCATCGCTCACAGTCTCACCTCCACTTTCTGTCTATCCATAGCAATCTTGGTCTTTTCTTAAGAAAAATTGAGATTTATTTACTTTATATCAACTATGACGCATTCTATGGTCTAAATATTTTATTGGCAATAGTATATAATAGAACATTCTTTCTAAGAGGAATTACTAGTTAAAAATGCTTAGAAAAATTATGATATAGAAAATAATCTCATCTCATCTAGCTACTCTAGGTCACATACCTTACGTATTTAGATCACCGTCAACCAAGGCTTAGATATGAAATACTGATAAAGCTAATCTAGATTTATCTAATTAAAATCTGAACCATTCATGTATTTTTCTCAACTAGGGAATTCTTTTTTCTACGCAACTCATAATTCATCTAAAGCCTTTCTGTTGCCAAGAAGCCATGTACTACTATGTAGGTCAAGCTAGCGTTCACAGCTACAAGTGAGTTACAACTGAGCAAACTCCATTGCCCTAAATTCCAGCAAGGGCGGCTCTAATTATGGAATTTTGAAATCAATCAATGAAATCAATAAATAATTGGTATTTACCAGAGTAAACAGATATGTTCAATGCCACGGAAATTTTAATTGATGCCTTTGTAAATGAAATTCGAGACGGCTACCGTCGCACCTACGGCTGCTTCAAAAATGATTATCAGGACATTATTGCCTGGGCTGGTAATATGGCTTTGGAAAACATTGCCAATAGCGACGCTCTTTATCACAATGTTGAACACACTGTCCTTGTAACCCTGGTGGGGCAAGAGATTTTACGTGGTAAACACATCAGGGAAGGCGGTGTTTCCAGCGAAGACTGGTTGCATTGTATCATTTCCTTAGTGAGTCATGATATTGGCTACGTTAAAGGAGTTTGCCGACAAGACCGAGAAACAGCAGGTTTATATGCCACAGGTAAAAATGGCAGAATGATTTCTGTGGCTCCTGGCGCTTCTGATGCCAGTCTGACACCATATCATGTTGATAGAGCCAAGCTGTTTATTGATGAACGTTTTGGAGGTCACAAATTAATAGATGCTGAGGCAATTAAGAGCAATATTGAATTGACTCGATTTCCCGTACCGGCGGCAGAAGATCATCAAGATACAAAATGCTTTGCAGGATTAGTCCGAGCTGCTGACTTGATTGGTCAACTAAGTGACCCACGTTATCTGAAGAAAATTACTTCTTTATTTTACGAGTTTGAAGAAACTGGTGTAAATAAAGTTTTGGGCTATCAAACCCCTGCCGATTTACGTAATAACTACGCTAAGTTTTACTGGAATGGTGTCTATCCCTATATCCAAGAGGGACTGCATTACCTATCACTGACACAACAGGGAAAACAAATTCTCGCTAATCTCTACTCAAATGTATTTGTTGTGGAACATGAAAAACAACAGGAAGAACAGCAGAGGTATTTGGAGAAGTTAGGAGTTGCGAGTTAGGAGTAGAGACGCGATTAATCGCGTCTCTACAGGAGTGGAAAGTTGAGAATTATTAATCATGAATTATGAATTAAGATAAAAGCTTAATTCATAACTTATAACTCCTAACTCCTAACTCCTATGGATTGGTGGCGACGACTTCAGAAAAATCCTTTGGCACGATTTGGGGCAATTTTGCTGTTAATTTTCTATATAGGAGTAATTGCAGCTGATTTCGTAGCTCCTTATGACCCCTATGCTTCACAGCCTAATGGTTCACTGCTGCCACCAACTAAGATACACTGGGTTTCTCAGTCAGGGCAGTTTACCGGACCCCATATTTATCCCACGACTCAGGGAGATACGAATTTAGAAACAGGCGATCGCAAACTCATTGTAGACTTGACAAAGCCCTCACCCGTGCGTCTATTTGTCTCCGGGCCAGAATACCGATTGTTACAGATGAGTTTGCCATTACCCCCAAAGTGGGATGAAGTCACAATCTTTTCAGGTATTCCCTTAAATTGGCATCTATTTGGCACAACAAGTGGGACAAAATTCAACATCTTGGGCACTGATGACCAAGGGCGCGACCAATTTAGTCGCCTCCTGCATGGCGGCCGCATCAGTATGTTTATCGGGATTTTTGGTATTATCATTACCTATCCCCTTGGTTTGCTGGTTGGGGGAATTTCTGGCTATTTCGGCGGTGTGATTGATAGCGTCATCATGCGCTTGGTAGAAGTGCTAATGACTTTCCCTAGTATTTATCTTTTGGTAACATTGGGTGCAGTCTTACCAGCTGGCTTAAGTAGTACCCAGCGCTTTTTGCTGATTGTGGTGATTACTTCGGTGATTAGCTGGGCTGGTTTAGCACGGGTAATTCGGGGACAAGTACTATCACTTAAAGAGCGAGAATTTGTCCAAGCAGCGCGTGCAATGGGTGGGAACCCAATTTATATCATCGTCCGCCACGTTTTACCGCAAACGGCTAGTTATGTAGTTATCTCTGCGACTCTTGTAATTCCCAGCTTTATTGGTTCAGAAGCGATACTGAGTCTAATCGGTTTGGGAATTCAACAACCAGACCCTTCTTGGGGAAATATGCTTTCTCTGGCTAGCAATGCTTCAATTATAGTACTGCAACCTTGGTTAATCTGGCCGCCGGCTGTGCTGATTATCCTCACAGTGCTGGCATTCAACTTACTCGGTGATGGGCTGAGAGATGCACTTGACCCCCGTAGTTTGAGAAGATAAGCCCTCAATAATAGTAAATGCGCCGAAATAGGAAATGCGATCGCTGAAATAACAAATGCGATCGCCGAAATAGCAAATGCGATCGCTGAAATAGCAAATGCGAATGCTGAAATAGCAAATGCGAACCCTGAAATAGCAAATGCGTACTCCGAAATAACAAATGCGTACTCCGAAATAACAAATGCGTACTCCGAAATAACAAATGCGATCGCCAAAATAGCAAATGCGTACTCCGAAATAACAAATGCCAACGCCGAAATAACAAATGCCAACGCCGAAATAGCAAATGCGATCGCCGAAATAACAAATGCGATCGCTCGACTCTACTGCTGCAAAACCCAACGGCGAAACAGTTCCACCATAATCCGCCAGCTTCCTTGAGTTTCCTCAACGACATCATGACGCTTCAGAGTATTCAGTGCTTCCTGTAAAGCGGCATCGTTCATACCTGTAGAATGAGCTAAGGCATCCAGACTTAGCCCTTCTGGGTGAGGTGCAAGCACTTGTACAATTGCTTGTTGACCCTCAGCACCCCGCGCCGCCTGACCCCAAACCCCATCAAAGTAATAGCGTCCCCGTTTGAAAAACTCAGGGTCATTGATAACTGCTTCCACGTCTTCTACTGTGAAAACTGGGTCACGCGATCGCCCTTGCTCAAAAACAAAGTCATTGTAGCGGCGCACTAGCTGAAAACCCACGAGTTGCACTAAATATGGTTGACCGTGTGTCAAAGCATAAATTTCATCTAAAGCTTCCGGGATGTAGTCAAGGGGGAAGTCTTCATTACCTGGGTTAGCCAGAATTTGGCGAGTAGCTGCACGTTCTTGAAAGCCGACATGAATGGGGATGACGCTGGCAAAGAAGGGTTGAAAATAATCTGCTGTCATCTCCTCCAAGGTGTGCAAACCGGCAAAGGCAAAGGCGATTTTAGAACTCATTTGCACCAAACCGCGCAGAAAACCCATAAAGTCGATAGGGATTTTTCCGGCTTCAATTAAATCTTCAATTTTCTCGAACTCGTCTAAGGCAATGATTAACCCACCGTCTAGGTTTGCTTCCACCTGTTTTAAATAACGCTCAAAAGTCCGGTAGGGAAGATTAAGCAAATCAGCGTCAGCTGGTGGTGGAAGTTTGACAGTTTGAGAAATTTCATCACAAATTGCCATTAGCACCTCACCGACACCTTGGGGACTATCTCCCAAACGTAGCAAGTTGACGTATGCTAGCTGTATTTGTGAGCCTAGACAGTTAGCAGCGTTAAGTAGAATAGAAGTCTTGCCTATGCGCCTGTGACCATAGAGAACTATAGACTGGAGTTGATTACCCATTACCCAGAGTTCTTCTAACTGTCTGATGATATCTTCTCGCCCAACAAAGAGATGACCTTGAACGGGGTCACCTACAAGATAGGGACTAACCACAGGCTTGGTGATGGAAATTTCTCCCACTTCACCAGCGATTTCTAAAAGGCTTTCTTTCCAAGTTTTAGCAATATCTATAATTAATCCTTGCTCTGCTTGCGGCAAGGTGTCAGCTTGATTTAAGATTTTTGTCAGTTCGCCTAATGCTCGATTGAGAGCTAAAGACCTGACTGAACGTGAGACACTGCAAACAACAAACTGAACATCTTCAACAACTTGACGCAGATTAGTGAGGACTTTCCAGGTAACTAGACGTAAAAGCGGTTCCTGTGGAAATGGAGGAACTTGGATAGCAGCAATAGAGGCTGGTTTTTGAGCTTTATGAAACGCTGCTAGAGTTTGAGCAAGAATATACATTTCCTCACCATAGAGTATGGAACGCACGACAACAAAAGCCTCTATTGCTTTAGCAGGTTCTTTTTTATGCAAATGCCAGAAACCAGCAGCAGCAGCACGGCTAGGAGTATCTAAGCTCGTGTCAACTGTAAAAGGAGAGTATGTTTCATTAAAATAACCAAAGAATACAACTCCTTTAACAAATTTAACAAATTCTGATTTAATTTGTTCCCTCAAAGAAACTGAAGCAAAACCTACTAATTTCCAATCAAAGGGATCTGCCGCTAGCAGAGAAACACGCCAAATAATTTGCTCTGATGGAGTTGTATTAAGCACTCTACTAACTGCTTCAAGAACGGGAATAAATTGCAGGGTATATGCAAGTAGCTGATTAGTGTTATGTAAACCTGTTTCCCAATCATTTTGCAACCAATTTTCCAGACGCCAAACAAGATTAGGAAGGCAAAGTGGAGTAATGCGGGGGAGTTGCCAACTACCGTTTTGGATGATTCGCAAGTTTAAAGGTGAGCCAATAAGCCAGATTTCTGGACGCAGTGTTGCCACTACTCCCGCCACTGCAAATGCCACCCCGAATGCCGCAACCACTACGCCTAATGCCCAAGCCACGATGCCCAATGCCTTAACCACCACGCCAACTGCTACGTCGTCAAGCGCTTTGCCTTGTGGCACGCCTCCCGGTATCCCAAGCGCCATCCCAAATGCAACACCAAATGCAACACCAACCGCCACACCAAACGCCACCTCAAATGCTACGACTCCTGCCACCCCAAACGCCACACCTCCTGCTACCCCAAGCGCCACCCCAAGCGCTACCCCAAATGCCACCCCAAGCGCCACCCCAAACACCACGCCTAGCTCTACTAGGGGTACGCCTCGGATTAGACCTCCGGTTATATCTAGCGCCACGACTCCTGTCACGACTCCTGTCACGACTCCTGTCACGCCTCCTACCACACCTCCTACCACGACTCCTGCCACCCCTAGCGCCACGCCCCCTGCCGCGCCCCCTGTCAAGCCTGTCAAGCCCCCTGCCGCTCCCCCTGCCACGCCTCCTAACACGCCCCCTGCCACGTAGAACCATTTAACAGGAAAGTTTGCAGTATGAAAAATTAGACCTATAGCTACAGGTGTAATTACTGTTAAAATTAATCCTTGGAAAAGTAAAAGTAACTGACGTTGGATAGGATTTTGACCCAATAACTTCCACCTTTTTCGCCAATTCATTTCCCCTTCGGGAATATACTCACCCCCGAAGGTGTCTACATACCACCGTAAAGCTTGGGGAAAGAAAAACACCCAGTACAAAAGGCGCAGATAATCCCAGGGATTCCACAACGAGAGAGGACGCTTTAACTTGGGTGCTAAGTCTAGGCGGGGTACAGAGGCCATTATTTAACCTCCATATACCGCGAATAACTTCGATAACATAATTGCATCAGTTTGCGAGGATGTCCGCCACTTTCTTGGATGAGTTGGATGATTTCTTCTTCTGTAAAACTCACAGAAGTTTTAGCTAGACGATTGGTAATAAAAGCACGCATAGTAGCTTCATCCCAAGGATAAATGTGTTCCTCTTGGCAAATACCTGCTAACGGAGAAGTGTTGCCTTGCTCCTGACTATCCTTAAAAAGGTTATTCAGAGATTCGGTGGCAGCTAAAATCAGCTTCAACGGAGCATTACTTCCTTCGGCTAAACCGCGCAAATAATCCCTTATGTTGCGAGTAAAACCTTCGCCTGTAAGCTTTCCTACATTATCTATAGCCAGTAGTATTTTACAACTTCGCAAATTGCGGGTTAACTGATAGTCTTTACTGTCAGGTATACCAATTTCGTGGCACAATTCACTATAAAATTGACTTTCATTATGAAGTAAATTCAGGTCTAAGAAAACTGGCTGACGTTCAACGTTTAGACGAGTTTCTGCTTCTTGGCAAATCATCCATAACAGCGAGGATTTACCGATTCCCTCCTCCCCAATTAAAACGACACTACTACCGCTATTTAGTACCTCAAAAACTCGCCGGATTTCGCACTCTCGGTCAAAGAATAGATCCTTTTCTTCGACTCTGCCATTAAATGGAATGAAGGGATTATGATTTTGCTGCGATAGATTATCTGACTGTGATTCATCTCCTTGTGATAGATTAATTGGTTCTACAATTGCTTGTTGGGAAGGTAAAGTTGTTTCTGAATGCTGTTGATAATGATATTTAATTTGATTTTTAAAATTTCTCTTATTAACTTTTATCCCTAAATATTTTGTAATCTTTTTGCATAAATTTGCACCTGCATCTCTCAAATATTGCTCAGAGAGAAAAGTCTGAGTAGCAATATCTGAATAAATCTGACCGTCCCAGATTCCTAAAAAAAGCTGTTCTTCCAATTCATTTAAGACTTGATTAGTCTTTTTAGCAAACAGCACATTAATGAATGCTAACGCTTGTTTTGAGTCCATTAGGCGTAATTGAATTGGCAGAGCGAAGTAAAAATCAGCCAGTAGTGTAATACTTTACCCTACAAACCTACATTTGCCTACTTTCCCTTACAACAATTTAATCACTCAAACTTCCTACTAACGCCTACCTATAGAGTCTGTGTCTCAAGTGATGATGGTGTTACAGAACAAAACTTGAGGAGTTTGAGAAATGACAACTTTTAGACAACAGCTTGCACTTGCTCTTCTCGCTGCCACCGCCACCATAGTAGCTGCCGGAGTGCCTGTCATAATGGGGCTTGCGAACAAACCTTCTCTAGAGTCACCCTCTGTCACCGCCACTTCTACAACGTGTGATAAAGTTACTGTGGCTAAAGTATGCGTTGATAATCTTTCAGTGCAGTTTAATAGCAACGAACCTCAGCAAGTAAAAAATAGCGATCGCATACCTCTAAAAGCTGGAGATACTCTAAGATTATCAAACCTAACCTATTGCATACCATCTAAAGATCCAGTCAATCGAGTAGAAGTAAAAGTTTATCTGTTTCCAAATGGAGTTGAGAGTTATAAAAATGGACTTTTCACTCCTAGTAACTTCCCGATTAATGCTGCTTGTCATAATATTGGTAATTTTCAACAAACTTGGAAGCTTAAACCAGGACAGCACCGAGTTAGCATACTCATTATCAAATATGTTGGCAGCAACAGAATTGTTGACAGTAGTTTCTACTTTAACTTGGATGTTGGACCGTAATTTCAGTCTTCTATTTAAAAGCGAAAGAGAGTAATAGTTTTATGGCTTACAGCGAGTTTAGTTTAGCTAAAGCAAAACAAGACTTTAGTTTAAACACATTAGAAAAACGCAATATCTTCGCTGGTGTTTCTGAATTAACAGCGAGTAATTTACTTGTAGAAACACTCAATTATAACCTGGATATTGCTTTAGGGAGTAATAGTGAAAAAGCTCGTTCTGAGTTAATTATTGCTCCCATTTTAGTTGATTTACGCCGACAATTACACGAACAAGTTAGTTTATTTTCTGGAGTAGATTTTACTGTCGATAATAGCAAAGGATTAA
Source organism: Nostoc sp. (assembly GCF_036917135.1). GTDB lineage: Bacteria > Cyanobacteriota > Cyanobacteriia > Cyanobacteriales > Nostocaceae > Nostoc. The sequence goes on from NZ_JBALEA010000032.1 coordinate 20,260, forward strand.
ACGGTACTTGCGATTTTATTATTACTAAATCTCCAGAAATCCTCATTTTGACAGCACCAGTAATTACAGTTGTAGAAGCTAAAAAAGAAAATATTTATGGGGGTTTGGGTCAGTGTGCAGCAGAAATGGTAGCAGCCCAAATCTTTAATGAGCAAGCTGCAACTGAGATTAAAACAATTTACGGCGCAGTCACAACGGGCAGTATTTGGCAATTTCTGAAACTAGAAGAACAAACATTGACCATTGATTTAAGCGAATATTATCTCAAAGATGTGAATAAAATTCTTGGGATTTTAGCCAGTGGTATTTCTCAAGAAATTTAACAAAATGTCCAACAGCTTAATATCGAATTCGTGGATCTACATAAGCATTTAAAATATCAATTAAAATGCTGGCACTCACAACGATCGCACCAAAAAAGACTAGCACTCCCTGGACTGTGGGATAATCACGATCGGCGATCGCTTGATACAGTCGATTAGCTAACCCAGGCCAAGAAAATGTCACCTCTGTCAAAATTGCCCCACCTAATAGAGATGCAAATGTTAATCCCAACACTGTAATTACTGGGATTAGCGCATTCTTTAAAGCGTGGGAGGCTAAAATCTTATTTTCACCAATACCTCTGGCTCTAGCGGCTTCTACATAATCGGCTTGCAAGGTTTGCTTTAAATTCACTCGCACAATTCGCTCAAAAATCCCACTCAGCAAAATTCCTAGCGTGAGACTCGGTAGAGCCAGATGATGCAAAGATGTAAAAAACTGGATGAAGTTTCCAGCGAGTAAGCTATCAATTGTATACAATCCAGTGACAGTAGTGGGTGCCGCAAGATTGGGCGGAAAGCGGTTTGAATTAGGAAACCAACCCAATTGGACTGAGAAAATCAACTGCAAAAGCATTCCCGCCCAAAACATGGGGAGTGCATAGGTGATAATCCCAAATAAGCGCCCACCGATATCAAAATACGTTCCAGGACGGGAAGCCGAAAGAGTCCCAACCGCAATTCCGACGATGAGCGCAACGGCCATACTACATACTGCTAACTCTACCGTCGCCGGGAAATATTGCCCAATTATGTCCCCAACATTCTGTCCGGTACTCATTAAAGAGGTTCCCAAGTCAAAGCGCAGTATGCTTCCCAAATAATTTAGGTACTGTAGCCACAGAGGAAGGTTTAAACCGAGTTGTTTTCGCAATTCTTCTTTAGCCGCTTCTGGCGCACGTCCACCAAGAATTGCATCTGCGGGATCTCCTGGTGTTGCTCTTAGTAAGAGAAATACAATAGTGATGATTGTTAATAGCTGAAGTGGTGCGAGAAGCAACCGAGAAACAATGTAATATTGTAAAGCTTTAGAACGAGACATAAGCAATTCAAAGTTTAAAACTCAATTTTGAAAGTATCTTGTCTATTGACAGGATACGAAAGATATTTACTTAAGAGCCAAGAGTCAAAATAAAAAATATTGGACATAACCCTTTCAAAGGTACTTGTAAAATCTCTTTATTCTCTCTGCGTTCTCTGTGTCTCTGCGGTTAAAAAGTAATTAAATAAACCACAGAGGCGCAGAGAACACAGAGGTAAGAGGTTAAAGAGTAATTTCTTGTTCCTTTGACTTTTTAACTACTTTTTAATTGTCTGGTAAACCAGAATTTGGATAGTGTTCAGTTGTACCGTACTAACACCTTTTTGGGCAAATACATAGTCTTTATCTTGCCATAAGGGAACGTAAGGTACATCAGTAGTCACTTGCGTTTGAATTTCTGCAAAAATTTTCTGACGCGCTTCGAGGTTTTGTTCTTTGCGTTCCTGATCAATCAGTTTATTGATGGCTTCGTTATAGTAGAACGAACCCTGAGTTTGACTACCTCCATCTTCGCATCCTTTAGCAACTGAACCTTTGTCACAAGACAAAAATGGCTGAACGTAATTATCTGGATCTAAAAAGTCTGGATACCAATCAACTAAAGCTGCTGGATACAAACCCTTGGCAATGTCTTTAAAGAACGCTGGCCCTTCCGCTTGGGTGACTTCAAATTGAAGTATTCCATCCATTTTGACATCGACAAGAGATTTGAGTGTCTGTGCTGCCAAACTCCGAGTAGGCGAACTAGAAGGATACCAAACTTGCACTTTTGCGGGATTTTCTTTGGAGAAACCAGCAGTAGTTAACAATTTTTTAGCTTGATCAAAGTTAGCATCGCCATATTTATCTTTGAATAATGGCACAGAAACTTTAAATGTGGTCGGAATCATGCTATAAAGCGGATCTGCTTGACCAAGTAACACTCGCTCATTTAAAAGTGGACGGTCAATTATGGATGCGATCGCTTGTCTTACCTCTAATTTATCTAAAGGCTTTTGATTCCGGTTCAATGCCAGATAACTGACTACACTACCTTGAGCTGCGATCGCTTGCCAATCCCCTTTTTTGCCACCTTCTTCTAAACTGCGATTTTGATCTGGCTGTAGCGACAGATAAGCTACATCCACCGCACCTGTACGGAAAGCATTAAACAAATTAACCGGACTAGTTTGAATTTGGAGGTTAACACCCTTATTAACTGGTTTCTCTCCCCAATATTTATCAAACACATCAAATCGGATGGAATCAGTACCATACTGCGCTAATTTGTAAGGGCCAGTCCCCACAAAAATATTCGGCTTGAATTTACCAGCACCGAGTTCGTAAGCTTTGGGTGAAACTGCACACAGCCCAGGAAACGCCAGCATTGAGGGAAACGCTGCAAAGGACTTTTTCAGCTTGATGGTTAACTCATACTCGCTTGTAGGTTTTATGGAATCTACTATATCAGCTAGTAAGAATGAGGGTTTTCCTTTATTTTGAATAAAGCGCTGGATGGTAAAGGCCATTGCTTGGGCATTAAAGGGAGTCCCATCGTGAAAAATTACTCCCTGATGTAAGGGAATGGTATAAGTTAAGCCATCTGGACTAACTTTGGGTAATGCTGTAGCTAGCTGGGGCTTAATTTCAGTGCTTCCTGATTCGTAGGTGTAGAGGCGATCGCTCATATTAAACACCAACCCTAAAGATGCTAACTCATAAGCATCAGCTGGATCAAGAGTTCTTGGTTTCGCTGTTGTACCGATAGTAATCCGCCCATCACCTGTAGGGGTATTTACAGAACCGGATGGCGGCGTAACTGGCTGCGGACGAGGAGCGCAACTAACAACTAAAAATAAACATAGACAGAACAAAGATAGGAATTGTGTAATCCGACCCCACCGTTTCACGGACAAGGAAAACCAGGTCATACAGTTAAATTTTATGTAATTAGAAGTCAGTGATCATACTATATATTCGCTAGTTTTATAGTAATTTTTACAATTGATTACTAATCTACATATTTTTATAGAGGGCTTTGTTCGAATAGATGGATTATGTGTGTTCAGGATGATTAAGTAAAAATACTTTAATGCTAACTATAGAATTACTTCTAAAAATTTAGATGTTTACCTCAGAATCTACATTGCTTATTTCTATAGAATAATTCAAACTTTTAAAATTAACTGTTCATAATTTTGAGAAGTAGAGTCAACAGAAGAGTAGTTTAATATAAAAATTTCTTTTCCCTTGTATCGTTCGCTTCTAAAGTTATCTTGTTTACTTCTCCCATTTTTTATCATGGGTTATATTAATTGTATAATTCCATTCCTTGCCGTGTATTTCAAATGCCCATTCATCTAGTTTTTTAATTGTGTCGCTATTATCGTAAGTTGTAAGAAATTTGATTCTATGCTTATGTCTGTTTAATATTTGGCATAGCCTGAAATGATCGTCTTTAGAAAATGAATGAGCATAAAATTTATCTTGCTCGGCTTTAAAATAAGGAGGATCATTAAATGAGTAATGAGTATTAAAATATCATTAGTTTATACATTATTAACAAATAATATACGATATCGTTAAGAGCAGATTGAAAGTCTAATAGTGAGACTAAGACCGTGAAATATTTCTTTCTATCTGAGGGATGGGCAGTTGCGAGAGTCTGGGCATCTGATGGACTCTGGCAAATAACTGCATGGCGACGGCAACCAGATATTCAGCGAATGAATATTTGTTTAGTTGAAGAAAACGAATTGCTCTGGCTTTATCGAGTTGAAGAAGCCGTTTTAACCGTAGAAGTGAAACCAACAACACCAGTAATTGCTAGTAAAACCATCGGACAAGTAGTACTCAAACGTCTGATGAGTGCCGAACAGGTAATCGAACGCCTGGGTACAGCCGAGGCGAAGTGTCAACTGCAAAATATCCAGTTGGTGGTTCAGTAAATATAGGGCATGGGGCATGGGAGAGAAATTTTTCCCCTGCTCCCTCTTCCTGGAGCTTTTTCTGAATCAATGCCCAATACTTCGGCTTCGCTCAGTACAAGTGCCCAATGCCCCACTCATAGTAAAGAAAAGATAAGCAAATTTAATCTCTGAGGGGTGTTGGTAGCGAAAAAACTTACAGATGCTACGCGATCGCATCAATTTACACGCTTGCAAACAATTCCATCAATAGTTACACTTTTTAAAACATTCTCATTTTTGCTTGGAGATGGCTACCCTACAAGGTAAACCTCCCGAAGCGAGTAAGCATTGCCAAAGCACCCACGCTGTCTGACTTATTAAGACTAAGCTGTGGTAATGCTCTGGCTCTGGCAATAACAAAAAACAAGAGAGAGTTTTATGAGTGGCGATTTTCGTCTCTCATAACCTCAGTAAGAAAATTGCTTTGTAAACTAACTCATCGAGGAGGAGCGTAGTCAATGGGACTACCCTGGTACCGAGTACATACAGTCGTTCTGAATGATCCAGGGCGGCTGATTTCTGTACACCTAATGCACACAGCCTTAGTAGCTGGCTGGGCTGGTTCGATGGCACTCTACGAACTGGCTGTTTTTGACCCTAGCGATCCGATTCTCAACCCCATGTGGCGTCAAGGGATGTTCGTTCTGCCCTTCATGTCACGTTTGGGTGTTACTCAATCTTGGGGTGGTTGGAACGTTACTGGTGGTCCATCAACTGATCCTGGCTTCTGGTCATTTGAAGGCGTTGCTGCGGCTCACATTGTTCTTTCCGGTCTGCTGTTCCTAGCCGCCGTATGGCACTGGGTTTATTGGGATTTGGAACTCTTTAGAGATCCCCGCACTGGTGAACCGGCTCTCGACTTGCCAAAGATGTTTGGCATTCACCTGTTCTTATCTGGTCTACTTTGTTTTGGATTTGGTGCTTTTCACGTCACCGGACTATTTGGGCCGGGGATATGGGTTTCTGACCCCTACGGGATAACTGGCGCAGCGCAGGCAGTAGCACCAGAATGGGGACCCGATGGTTTTAACCCATATAACCCTGGTGGCATTGCGGCTCACCACATTGCCGCAGGTGTTGTTGGTATTATTGCAGGCTTATTCCACCTGACAGTTAGACCCCCCGAACGGCTCTACAAAGCCCTGCGGATGGGGAACATTGAAACAGTACTCTCTAGCAGTATTGCAGCAGTCTTCTTCGCTGCTTTCGTCGTTGCTGGTACCATGTGGTACGGTAACGCCGCCACTCCCATCGAATTGTTTGGCCCCACCCGCTATCAGTGGGATCAAGGTTACTTCCGTCAAGAAATTCAGCGCCGCGTCCAAACAACTGTTGCTCAAGGTGCAACCCTTGATCAAGCTTGGTCGCAAATTCCCGAAAAGCTGGCTTTCTACGATTACGTCGGTAATAGCCCCGCTAAAGGCGGTCTATTCCGTACAGGTCCAATGGTGAAAGGTGATGGCATTGCCCAATCTTGGCAAGGTCACGCCGTATTCAAAGACTCTGAAGGACGGGAATTGACCGTGCGTCGTCTCCCCAACTTCTTTGAAACCTTCCCAGTGATTTTGACTGATGCAGATGGAGTTGTCCGCGCTGACATTCCCTTCCGTCGGGCAGAATCTAAGTATAGCTTCGAGCAATCTGGTGTCAACGTTAGTTTCTACGGTGGCAATCTCAATGGTAAAACCTTCACAGAACCAGCTGATGTGAAGAAGTATGCCCGCAAAGCTCAAGGCGGTGAAATCTTTGAATTTGACCGAGAAACCTTGAACTCTGATGGTGTATTCCGCACCAGTCCTAGAGGTTGGTTTACCTTTGGACACGCGGTATTTGCTTTGCTGTTCTTCTTTGGTCATCTCTGGCATGGCGCTCGGACAATTTACCGAGACGTATTTGCTGGTGTTGATGCCGATCTTGAAGAACAAGTTGAGTGGGGTCTGTTCCAGAAAGTGGGTGATAAGTCAACCCGCCGGAAGGAAGCCCTTTAATTTCAGTTCTGAGTTATGAGTGCTGAGTTCAGAGTTAAGGCTCTGACTCAGCATTCAGAATTTTAACTACTGGCTAGATAAAGAGGAAATCGTAATATGGAAAGCGTTGCGTACATCTTGATTTTTACTCTGTGTATAGGTACTATCTTTTTTGCGATCGCATTTCGCGAACCCCCCCGCTTTGAGAAACCAAAAGATAAGTAGATCCTATTTCCAGACCTTTAAGCTGATTTAACGTTAATATCCGTTGCTACCATGCTTAGTAGCAACGGATATTATTATGTTTGTCCTTTATGTTACTTCTCACTACTAACCAATGACTAATCACTAATCATTGTGATATAATTTCCAATCTTGGGAGTAGATATGTGTTAATACTAGCTTTTCTGCGCTAGGATGAAAATGGATGTTTTGTGTAAGCTGCCATAAAAGCGCTTGCATAATACGTCGCGCTTGTCGCACAACCTTTACGGAGACTAGAACCAGGAACAAATAAGCATGGTCAATCAGAATTTAACCGCTACAGAAATTGGATTCACTCACGAAGATTTCGCTGCTCTACTTGACAAATACGATTATCATTTTAGCCCTGGTGATGTTGTCCCAGGAACAGTTTTCAGTATAGAGCCGCGCGGCGCTCTGATTGACATTGGTGCTAAAACCGCAGCATATATACCTATACAAGAAATGTCTATTAACCGGGTGGATGCCCCGGAAGAAGTATTACAGTCAAACGAAACACGGGAATTTTTCATCCTCACCGATGAAAACGAAGATGGACAATTAACCCTTTCCATTCGCCGTATTGAATATATGCGGGCTTGGGAACGTGTGCGACAGCTGCAAGCAGAAGATGCTACTGTACGTTCTGGCGTGTTTGCAACCAATCGTGGTGGAGCATTGGTAAGGATTGAGGGATTACGTGGTTTTATCCCAGGTTCTCACATCAGTACCCGCAAACCTAAAGAAGAATTGGTAGGCGAAGATTTGCCGTTGAAATTCTTAGAAGTAGACGAAGAACGTAATCGCCTCGTTCTATCTCACCGTCGGGCGCTGGTTGAGCGCAAGATGAACCGCCTAGAAGTCGGCGAAGTAGTAATTGGTACCGTTCGTGGCATCAAGCCCTACGGTGCTTTCATCGACATCGGCGGCGTCAGTGGTCTACTACATATTTCCGAGATTTCTCACGAACATATTGATACACCCCATAGCGTGTTCAATGTCAATGATGAAGTGAAAGTTATGATCATTGACTTGGATGCAGAAAGGGGTCGGATTTCCCTATCTACCAAGCAGCTAGAACCCGAACCCGGCGACATGATTAAGAACCGGGATTTGGTTTACGATAAAGCGGAAGAAATGGCTGCTAAGTATCGTGAACAACTGCTAGCCAAGCAGCAAGGTGCTACTGCTGCGGCGGCTGCACCTGCGGAAGCTTTAGCAGAAGAAGAAGTTCCACCAGCAGTAGAACTTGACGAAGAAGTTCCACCAGCAGCAGAACTTCAAGAAGAGATTCCACCAGCAGCAGAACTTGCAGAAGAAGTTCCACCAGCAGCAGAACTTCAAGAAGAGATTCCACCAGCAGCAGAACTTGCAGAAGAAGTTCTACCAGCAGCAGAACTTCAAGAAGTTACAGTAGTTGCGGAAATTGAAAAGGAGATTCCAGCAGCAACGGAAACTGAAGAACAAATTCCAGCAGCTATTGAAGAATAATAGATTTTTTATAGTTTTACTTATTTTTAAGTAAGAGTATCAAATCATTTTCTAAAGAGGGTTTTTCCCTCTTTTTTTATGTGGATAATCGCTAAAAGTGAAGAGTTGGCAGTAGTTAAGAGTTAAATATTGTGGCAACCATTAAATGTAGAAATATCACCTTTGATAATATCCAGGCAATTTTGTTTGACAAAAACGGTACTCTAGAAGATTCAGAAACCTATTTGCGATCGCTGGCACAAAAAGCAGCAAGATTAATAGATGCCCAAATCCCTGGAACTGGGGAACCTCTGTTAATGGCATTTGGCATCAATGGCAATCTTCTAGATCCCGCAGGTTTAATATCAGTAGCAAGCCGCCGTGAAACGGAAGTTGCAGCTGCGGCATATATTGCCGAAACTGGAAAAGGATGGTTTGAGTGCTTAAAAATAGCCCGTCAAGCTTTAGATGAAGCGGAAAAATACATTGGGAAAACTCCTTCACCACTGTTTGTGGGTAGCTTAGACTTGTTGAAATATCTACAAGATGGGGGTTTGAAACTTGGTATTCTCTCAGCCGCGACAACTGAAGAAGTACATAATTTTGTAGCGAATCACCAGTTAAGTGATTATATCCAGTTGGAAATGGGAGTAGATGATGGTCCGAGTAAACCAGATCCCATGCTATTTTTGCAAGCTTGCCAAGCTTTGGGAGTCGAACCAGGCGCTACATTGATGGTGGGTGATTCAGTTGGTGATATGCAAATGGCGCGTGATGCTAAAGCCGCAGGTTGTATTGGTATCACTTGGGTAGGTAAGTCAGATAATGTCCGAGGTGCGGATGTGGTGATTAATCAACTTGATGAAATCCAGATTTTAGAGATGTCAATAGCTTAAGAGGTTGTTTGAAAAGTGGTTGGCTGTGATTTTTAGGCACTTATTGATCCCCCCTAACCTACGCCAGTCGCTCCACTTGGGGAGACCCCAAGACCGCGCTGGCTCCCCTTAAAAAGGGGCGAACCGGAGTCAATGACTTACGTAAACAATAGCCGAAATCATTATTTTACGGTAGGGGCAATTCATGAATTGCCCCTACCGCGTGTAGTTTTGCGTAAGTCCTAAAAAGTATTTAATAACTTCTTATTTGTTAGTATCATCAAGTGGGTTTTTGCAATTAATTTCTAGACAAGCTCACCAGTTTTTCACTTAATCTGAATGATTGAATTTTAGCTATAACTTCCTGCTCTCTCAGTTGTTATCGCAACAGGTTCTGACTCGATATCATCTATTTTATTAAACTCCCCAGCCCGCCAACTATCTGTTATATCCTTGATAAAACTGGCAATAGGGATCGCAATTAACAAACCCAGCACTCCTCCCAACTTGGCCCCCAGCAGCAAAGAAATCACCACCCAGACAGGATTTAAACCAGTCAAATTTCCCAGAATTCGCGGTGCAACAATATTAGAATTAACTTGGTCGATGGCAACAGCTACACCTAAGACTTCGACTCCTAACCAAAAATTTTGCAGCGCTACCAACAAACTTACTATGGCGATACCTACCCCCGTACCAAAGGGGAAGAGTGAAAATAAGCCAATACCAATGCCAAAAAGTAGAGCCAAGGGAACTTGCAGCGCCAAAAATGCCAATATAATTGTCACCCCTAACACAGCTCCCAATGTTGCTTGACCGATGAAGTAATTGTGGAAATCCTCTCGTAGTAATTCCCGCATTCTTGACCCAATGTTAGGGGGAAACCACTGAAAAATTCCGTCCCAAAGACGCTTGCCGTTCAATATTAGGTAGATAGTCAGCACTACTGCCAGCAGCACGTTGAGGACAATACCAATGGTATCGACGGCAAAACCAAGAATTCTACCAGTGAAGGACTGAAGTTGGTTAGATAATCGTTCCAGAAGTTGAGTAAATAAACCACTTAAATTAATGGGAAGTTCTTGTTGACTTAACGCCCAATCCTGGAAAGCTTGCAGCTGCTGAGTACCAGAATCAATCCAACTGGGCAAAATATTAGCCAACTCAACTAGCTGTTGGATAATCAGGGGAACCAAGGTGATGCCTAGAGCTCCTAAAACCACCACAGTCAAAAGTAACACTCCCCCGATCGCTAAGTTGCGTTTCACCCCTTGTTCCTGAAGAAACTGAATTGGATAGTTCAAGACAAAAGCCAGGAGGATGGCGGCAGCAATAATGCTAACCAATGGTTGAAAATACTGTACAACCTGGATCAATAGCCAGCCGTTGAGAATGGCAATGGGAAATGCCAATCCTATAGTTAACCATCGCGGCAGTTTATTTGCTGATTGCATTAGTGATGACCCCATAAGAGTTCTAACTTTATTTTGGCTTCTAGGGTGCGGAGAGTGGGGGAGAAATCAATTCAAAATTCAAAATGACGCTCGCGGACTCGCTAACAAAATTCAAAATTAAAGAATTTATTTCTGCCTCCTGCCTCCTATTTCCCAATGCCCAATGCCCAATGCCCAAATTATGTGAGATTTTTCTCAATAAAATCCAACATAATTTTTTGATGCGTCGCCCCTAAAGGTCGGACTTCGCCAGCATTTTGTGAATAACAGTTACCTTGGCGAATATCTTCTACCGTGAATAACCCCATATCCCAACCTTCGTTCAGAACTAGTTGATTTAATTCCACCAAGAGTGGTGCATGAAAGACATGACGGATAATTCTTTCGTCGCGGTAACAGCCAAATTCAACAAAGGGTGGTGTAATGTAGCCGATTTCTTCTAAAATTTCTCGCTTTACCGCTACATCCGGCGTTTCACCAGGTTCGATGTGACCGCCAAACAGCGCCCAGTAACCAGGGTAGAGAATACCGGGGATGTTGTCGCGCAGTTGCATGAGAAACTTGTTTTTTTGGTAGAGAATTGCGATCGCTACATGCACCTGTTGATTGTTCATTATGTTTATTTTTAATTACTGATTACTCTTCTTCTAAATAAACTTCCCCCAATTCTTTGCCAGCTAAGGGAATACTTCGGTAGCGAACTTTACCCTTAATCACCACTTCTGAACCCTCACCCAGATTCTTTTGATTGGTAACAACCCAAATTTTGCCCGTTGAGTCACTAATTTGATAAGCCCACTGTTTGATCAGGGGAGCTTGCTTTTCTACCTGACCTTGGATGTAAACTATAGCCTGATTGTCTTGTTTTGGTTTAATTTCTCGAATTGGTGTGACATTAGTACCAATTTTTAAGTTAACCCCACTCAAGCCAGACGGAGGCAAACTACTACAACTACAAAGTCCCACCATCAAGAAAAAAATCAACCCCACGCGGTAGGTAATAATGCTGTGTCCGTACAAGAAGGAAAAGGACAAATTTCTTGTTTGTTGCATGAAAGCCACCAATTTATTTATTTTGGGAATTGGGAATTGGGCATTGGGCACTTGTACTGAGTTTCGACACTTCGGCTACGCTCAGTGCATCGCTACGCTCAACTACCGCGAAGCCGTTGGCGCAGCCTCTCCAAGAGTTGTATTAGGCATGGTTCAATACTCATCTCCCTCATCTCCCCACTCCCCAATTCTTTATTCTTCAGATGATGCCGTTGATCTGAGAAAATAAACATTATGGATTTACTGTCAGAGAAACCCTACGACATCAAACAGCAACAAAATAATAGTCGAAAGTCAAGATTAAATAATTAATATTTTCATTTTGACTTTAGACAACAAGCGAATATAGCTGGGAATTTTCATGGAAACAAGAACTGCCAAACTCCTTGATGGTAAAGCAATAGCTAAAAAAATTCAGCAAGAACTTTCTGTTGCCATTACACAATTAGAACCAAAAATCGGACGATCGCCTGGTTTAGCAGTGTTGATGGTTGGTGATAACCCAGCGTCAGCCGCTTATGTACGCAATAAAGAAAAAGCCTGCGCTAAAGTTGGCATCGCTTCTTTTGGCAAACATTTTCCCGCCGAAACTAGCCTTGGGGAGTTAGAAGAGGTAATTGCTGCACTCAACCAAGATGAACGGGTGGATGGCATTCTTGTGCAGTTACCCTTGCCTAACCACTTGGATGCTGTAACTTTGCTGCATCAAATTGATCCCGATAAAGATGCTGATGGACTGCACCCAGTGAACTTGGGGCGACTAGTACGGGGAGAAATCGGTTTACGTAGCTGCACCCCGGCTGGTGTGATGCGGCTTTTACAAGAATATGAGATTCCTTTGCAGGGAAAACAGGCAGTAGTAGTGGGACGCAGTATTTTGGTTGGTAAACCGATGGCGCTGATGCTCTTAGAAGCTGATGCCACAGTCACGATCGCTCACTCGCGATCGCATGACCTCAAAAGCATCACCCAAAATGCTGATATTCTAATTGCAGCAGTAGGTCGTCCCGGATTGATCTCTGCTGACATGGTGAAAGCGGGCGCTGTTGTGGTAGATGTAGGGATGAATCGCGTCACCGATGCTAGTGGCAACAGTCGCTTAATTGGCGATGTTGATTTTGAATCAACCGCTAGCGTCGCCGGATTTATCACCCCAGTTCCTGGTGGTGTTGGTCCGATGACTGTCGCCATATTGTTGCAAAATACATTTGCCAGCTATTCCAAGGCGGCAAGATGAAGAAAGAGACTGATGAGTTAAAAGTTAAGAGTTATTAATTCCTAACTCCTAACTCCAACTCCAGCTCCCAACTCTTCATTTTTTCAGCGCCACAGCACCTTAAAATTGTGACGTGTAAGACAAAAATCCCAAAATGTCAGGAATTTAAGAATGGTAGCAACTGATAACGTTCAAAAGACACCACCAGAGGAAGCCACGTTTAACTTAGCAGCCTATCTCAAAGAGCGACAAAAGCTTTGTGATCATGCTTTGGATCAGGCTATCCCCATCATTTATCCAGAAAAGATTTATGAGGCGATGCGCTACTCGTTATTAGCTGGAGGCAAGCGTGTACGTCCCATTCTTTGCCTTGCTACCTGTGAAATGATGGGTGGAACTATTGAGATGGCTATGCCAACGGCTTGTGCTGTGGAAATGATCCACACAATGTCCTTGATTCATGACGACCTGCCAGCGATGGATAATGACGATTACCGTCGTGGCAAGCTGACGAATCATAAAGTCTATGGCGAAGATGTGGCGATTTTGGCTGGCGATGGCTTGTTAGCTCTCGCTTTTGAGTTTGTTGCCATTGAAACCCCCCAAAGCGTTCCTAGAGAGCTAGTATTGCAGGTAATTGCCCGTCTTGGTCGAGCGCTAGGGGCAGCTGGTTTGGTCGGCGGTCAAGTTGTTGATTTAGAGTCGGAAGGTAAATCTGATATTTCCCTAGAAACATTAAATTTCATTCATAAACACAAAACAGCCGCCCTTTTGGAAGCTTGCGTAGTTTGTGGCGGGATCATAACTGGGGCATCACCTGAAGATGTGCAGCGACTAACCCGTTATTCTCAAAATATTGGGCTAGCATTCCAAATCATTGATGATATTCTGGATATCACTTCTACTCAAGAGCAATTAGGTAAAACAGCTGGTAAAGACCAAAGAGCCAATAAAGTGACCTATCCCAGCCTTTGGGGACTTGAGGAATCGCGATCAATTGCCCAAGAGCTAGTTAAAGCAGCTTGTGTGGAATTAGAACCATTTGGGGAGAGAGCCAAACAGCTCCAAGCGATCGCTCTTTTTATTGCCAGCCGTAATAACTAGTAACGCTTTGAGTAATTTGTAATTCATATAGTGCAAGCGTTTCATTGATTTGGAATGGGTGGTTTATTGAGGCTATTCTGTATTACACCACCCAGAGGAATTCAAAATTCACTCATTCAAAACTAAAAAAGCTTATCAACTAAGCTTTTCGATGATTTTGAATAGTTGTCCTGTTTTCGCCGTGATTTACTAGGTTAATTTGGGATTTTGGGTTGAATCTAAATGTTTCCTCAACCAACAACTGCTGCTAATATTTACTAACCTAACCAAAATACCATGCAGGACATAGGCAACATTTTAGACAACCGGGTGCTGCTGGTTGCTCTGGTAGCTTGTTTAATTGCTCAAGCACTAAAGCTCGTAATCGAGATCGTCAAAAATCGCAAACTGAATGTGCGTGTTTTGGTGACAACCGGAGGTATGCCCAGTGCCCATTCAGCTCTAGTTACGGCTCTAGCTGCTGGTGTAGGGCAAACACTAGGTTGGGCATCTCCTGATTTTGCTGTTGCGATCGTTTTTGCCATCATCGTCATGTATGATGCAGCCGGAGTTCGCCAAGCGGCTGGTAAACAAGCTCGTATCCTCAATCAAATGATTGATGAATTATTTGATGAAAAACCAGATTTTAGCCAAGACCGTCTGAAGGAATTACTCGGACATACACCAGTTCAGGTAATCGCTGGGTCGGCTTTAGGTATAACCATCTATTGGTTAGCTAGGTCTGCTTATTAGTCAATAGTCTACAGTCTATTAACCAATGACTAATGACTAATGACTAATGACTAATGACTACAACCGCACAGTTGAGCGCAACAAAATCACTTTGCGACTATCTACTATGCTGGCAACAAAACCGCCATTGTTTAGCTTCTGCAATGTGTTGTAAGCTTCACTTTGGTTAGTGGTATAAACTGCCAGCAAGTAAGGGCGTTGTCCATAGGAAACAAAACCTACATTACCTCCCACCAATTGCTGCACACTATTTGCTAGTTCTGGACGGTTGTAATAATCTACCAGCACTGCATAACCCTCTCCTAAGGCTTGAGGATTATAGCTGACTGTCTGCTGCGGTGGCTGTGGTTGTGGCTGTGACCGTGGCTGTGGCTGCCCATCTGCCGTTGTTGTTGGTCGAGTCGTAATTATGGCAGACAAGCCAACAATATTGCTGACATATCTGGCCCAACGATTGGCATCATCAATTTTGTTAAAGCCCCCGACTCGCGTCACAGTTTCGTTGAGATATTTGCAGGTGATGGTCTTAAGTTCAGGTGGTAAGGCACTACGCAACTGCTTTTGATTATTTGCTGTGGGACTGACTACTAATAAAAGATACTCACCCGCATTTGGTGGTTTGCAAAGGGGAATAGCTTGTTGGGCAAAAACAGAACTCATTCCACAAATCAACCCTGCGTAAGCGAAGATCGTCGTAGATATCGCTAATCCTAAAACACTTGGTAAAGTCTGAAATCTATGCACAAAAGTTAGATTATGTAAATGAAGGTGTCTTAGAAGATTTTATAAAAAAATATTTTGTTCCCCCAAAATAATATAGCATTTGTCTCTACTTAGTGATTTTTTGTAATTATTAATGTATCAATTAACCTATAATTTTGACTGTATAAAGCTATTCTTTAGCTGTACGCTTAATAACATCACATAAGTTGAACATATATCTGAAAAGGGTGTCCGCGTAATTAAAACAGACATAAAAAGACCACCGAATCTGAGAGGGGGACAAGGGGGCAAGGAGAATAATCCAATGCCCAATGATGCCCAGATTAGGAAACAGTAGCAAGGGATGCCAAAGCATCTGGTATTGTCTCAGAAGGGGCGCGGAATTCGCCAGTGATGACGTACTCTAAACGCAGTTTTAACCAAGTAATAAATTGGGGATTAGTAGAAATAATCGCCACAGCTGGTTGAGGACACTTCGCCTTTAGCTCTTTAAATTGCGGTGTTTCCAAGAAAGCTGGTTGTTCAACCAACCAAAAATCTATTTGTTTTTCTTGTTCGTGGTAGTGACGAGTGCGCTCTTTGAGAACTTCTTCTATCGGTTCTTGTTGGAGAAGAAAGCGTTGACTAGCCAAAACGTAATAGTATGTTTGCATTTTCATCCTTGAGTTGCTATGTGAATAATTTAAGGGCACAGTGCTGCACTCTGTGCCCTTACAAACTAACTTTTCTGGGATTTCTTGAACCAAGAACTAAACGGACAAGCACTTTTCTGGTTTTCAGCATTTGTCTGTTTGCCACCAGATGTGAGCTTTTCCAAGAACAGATTATTGTCAAAGTAGTGTTCTAAGGAAATAACCTTCAAGTCATCGGTAACTTTTGCAATACTCATGCCGATAATTTCTACTGTCTCTCCAGTGGGTGCATGGCCTTTATATTCTCCGTTAAAATGTCCCCAATGCCGCCACTTGAATGTGACATTTGGTGGCCCTGAGAAAACTTCCACTACTTCCCAAGGGAAACCTTGGGGAAATGTTGTGTGGAAGACTTTTGCGGATGATTCAAAGCTCTCTTCTGAAGCCTTGTAGTGTTCTGAATCAGCCATAAATAAGTTGTAAGTACCTTGGGCTGATAAATCTGCTGCGGTGTACTCTATCCCGCCGTTGGTACTGACGCGAAACTTGTCATTGACAATAGATAACCACTCTTGGGGGTTAGCTTTAAAGGATACCTCCATCTCTAAGGTTCGCACCAAGTTTTGGACGATCGCTTCCAGTGTCCCTTCAAGATGATTGTAGATACTTTCTTGGGCAAGATTTTCTTTGGAACGGGAATAATCAGGCGGTGTCTGATAGCGCCACTCGACATCAGTGCTTTCTGCTATCACCTGATCCCGATCTTGTACCCAAAGCGGCAGGTTGTTAGATTGTGTTGCGCTCATAGAAGTTTTTGCTGAAGATTTGATCCCAATTTCTAGATTTCGCAGTGACAACCCTCTGTGGGGGAGTGGGGAGTAAGAATTTTAGATTTTAAATTTTGGATTAAATTTCAATCTAAAATCCAAAATCTAAAATTGAATAGCCCAATGCCCTATTCCCCATTCCCCTTAATAGCTTGTTTCATCTCGCGGACTGCCCTTTCTATACCTACTAATGCTGCCCGACTGATGATGGTATGACCAATATTCAGTTCTTCCATACCTGGAAGCGCAGCTACGGGATAGACGTTCCAGTAGGTGAGTCCATGTCCTGCGTTGACTCGTAATCCAGATTTAATCGCTTGTTCACACCCTTTAGCTAATATGGCTAATTCTCGGTGGCGATTTGTCTCATCTTTAGCCTCAGCGTATTGTCCGGTGTGCAATTCAATAAACCGCGCCTGTACCTTGACAGATGCTTCGATTTGTGCTGGCTCTGCGTCGATAAATAAACTAACTGGAATGCTAGCGCTTTGCAATTTATCAACTATCTCACCTATTCTAGCAATTTTACCGATAATATCTAGTCCGCCTTCTGTTGTGACTTCTTCGCGCTTTTCGGGGACTAAGGTCACGTAATCTGGTTTGATATCGAGAGCGATCGCTAGCATTTCATCTGTAGCGGCCATTTCTAAATTAAGATGCGATCGCACTGTTTGCCGCAATATCCGTACATCCCTATCTTGGATATGTCGCCGATCTTCGCGCAGATGCACCGTAATTCCATCTGCACCGCCTAATTCTGCCAGCACCGCCGCCGCTACGGGGTCTGGTTCCACCGTCTGCCGCGCTTGCCGGATGGTGGCGATGTGGTCAATGTTAACGCCAAGTGTAGGCACCCCAAATTTCTCCCAAATCCACAGTCCTCAGAACTTGATTTTACCGGAAATAGTGGAAGTTTTACTGGTGAAGAGTTAAATGCGATGTCTACGACGGACTATGACGCTCGCAGGACTCGCTATCGGCATCGCCTAAAAGAAAACTAAGTTAGCAAAAGTTGATTTTTGGGCAAACTACTTTAAACAAATAGCTGATTTAACAAGAGTTGATGAAGTATGAATACAGCAGTTGAGCCGATGGACAAGCTTTTAAACTATCGAATTAGCGAACAACTTTATGCAGGCTCTAGAACCTTAGTTTACCGTGCAATTCGAGAGGGTGATCTAATTCCGGTCGTCATCAAGCTGCTCCAGCAGGAATATCCTACCTTCAACGAACTGCTACTATTCCGCAATCAATACACGATCGTTAAAAATATTGACCTACCTGGTATTGTTCGTCCCTACAGTCTGGAACCTTACCGCAACAGCTATGCTTTGGTGATGGAGGATTTTGGCGGCATTTCCCTCAGAGATTGGATGAACAGGGAAATGGGATATAACCAATATACTTTGACAGAGTTCTTGGATGTTGCGATCGCTCTGAGCGATATTCTTGAGGGACTCTATCGCCATCGGGTTATCCACAAAGACATTAAGCCTGCCAACATCCTGATTAACCCAGAAACCAAGCAAGTCAAGTTGATTGACTTTAGCATTGCTTCTCTTTTACCTAGAGAAACCCAAGAAATTTACAGTCCTAATGTTTTAGAAGGTACTCTCGCCTACCTTTCCCCGGAACAAACCGGGCGGATGAATCGCGGAATTGACTATCGCAGTGATTACTATTCCCTCGGCGTTACCTTCTTTGAACTACTTATCGGACATCTACCCTTTCAGTCTAATGATCCGATGGAGTTGGTTCACTGTCATATTGCCAAGCAACCAGATCAATTCAAAATTCAAAATTCAAAATTCAAAAATGAAGAGGAAATTCCGCAGGTTCTTTGTGACATTGTGATGAAATTGATGGCGAAAAATGCTGAAGATCGCTATCAGAGTGCGTTAGGGCTGAAATTTGATTTAGAACAATGCTTAGAGAAACTGAAGAACACGGGTAGAATTGAGAGTTTCCCAATTGCACAGAGGGATATTTGCGATCGCTTCATCATCCCAGAAAAACTCTACGGTCGCCAAGGTGAAGTTCAAAGCTTACTAAATGCCTTTGAGAGAGTCAATCAGGGAAGCACTGAAATTATCTTGGTAGCAGGCTTCTCTGGCATTGGCAAAACTGCTGTGGTTAACGAAGTCCACAAGCCAATTGTGCGACAACGCGGTTATTTCATTAAAGGTAAATTTGACCAGTTCGGGCGCAACATCCCTTTCTCTGCCTTTGTGCAAGCTTTTCGAGACTTAATTGGGCAACTGTTAAGTGAAACTGACGCTCAATTTGAGCAATGGAAGTGCAAAATTCTCTCCGCTTTAGGTGAGAACGGACAAGTGATGATTGAGGTGATTCCCGAACTGGAAAGTATGATTGGTAAACAGCCTCCTGCGCCGAAACTCTCTGGGAGTGCAGCACAAAATCGCTTCAATTTGCTGTTTTTGAAATTCACTCAAGTCTTCGCTGCATTAGAACATCCATTGGTGATCTTTATTGATGATCTGCAATGGGCCGATTCTGCTTCCTTAAATTTAATGCATTTGTTAATGAGAGAAGCTGACATCGGCTATCTACTATTAATTGGCGCTTATCGAGATAACGAAGTCAACCCAGTACATCCCCTAATGCTAACTTTGTCAGAGATTCAGAAGTTAGGTGCTACAGTCAGTACAATTACCTTAGCTCCCCTTGAGCAGATTTCTATCAATCATTTGGTTGCAGATACATTGAGTTGTTCCCTAGTGTTAGCTGCACCATTAACAGAGTTAGTATTGAGCAAAACCAAAGGCAATCCTTTTTTCAGCACCCAGTTTCTCAAAGCGCTACATCAAGATCAACTAATTACATTTAATTTTCAGGGTGGTTATTGGGAATGTGATATTGCTCAGGTGCGATCGCTCGCTCTGACCAATGATGTAGTAGAGTTCATGGCAATTCAACTTGAAAAATTGCCAACACCGACTCAAGAAGTTTTGAAATTAGCGGCTTGTGTGGGAAACTCTTTTGATTTAGCCACATTAGCGATCGTCTATGAACAGTCTGAGGCCACAACGGCAGATGAGTTATGGAAAGCACTCCAAGAAGGATTGATCATTCCTACCAGTGATGTTTACAAGTTTTATCAACAGCATTCATTGGTAAATAGCCACAATGATTATGGACAAATAAACATCAGCTACAAATTTCTTCACGATCGCATTCAGCAAGCTGCCTATTCATTAATTCCTGACAACCAAAAGCAAGTTACTCACCTGCACATTGGGCGTTTGCTGCAACAAGCCACGACAGCAAATGAACGAGATGAGAAAATTTTTGCGATCGTCAACCACCTCAATCAAGGGGCTGCTTTAATTAATGACGAGCAGGAACAACAGGAAATCGTGCAGTTAAACTTGGCGGCTGGGCATAAAGCCAAGGGTGCAACAGCTTACGCAGCAGCTTTGGACTATTTCAACATCGGTATTGCTATGCTAACGGCTAATTGCTGGCACAGCCAATACAATCTCGCCCTGATCTTGTATGAAGGAGCAACAGAATCAGCTTACCTCTGCACCCATTTTGAACAGATGGAACAGTTAGCTGAGATGGTACTGAATCATGCCCAATCCTGGCTGGATCGGGTAAATATCTACAATATTAAAATCCAGGCTTGCATTGCCCAAAATCAGCAGCTAGAAGCCTTGCGACTAGCACGAGAAGTCCTAAAGCATCTGGGAGTGCATCTGCCAGAGCAACCCACCCCAGCAGACATCGAAGAGGCACTTAAGCATACCCAAATCTTACTCAACGATAGGTCAATGGAATCTTTCCTGGAATTACCCCAAATGACCGCACCGGACAAAAAAGCGGCAATGGTCATTCTATCCAGCGTTCTTTCTGCTGCCTTTCAAGCTGCCCCAGACTTATTACCTCTGATCATCCTTGCTCACGTCGATTTATCTGTGCAGTATGGGAATGCACCAGAATCGACTCATGGCTATGTGATGTACGGGTTGACATTGCTGGTTGTGTTGGGAGATATTCAGGCGGGCTATCGGTTTGGACAACTGGGGATGAAGCTACTGCAACATATCCATGCTCCTGAGTTAACCGCTAAAACCATTTTTGCCTTTAACAACTTTCTCAGACATTGGCAAGAACCTGCAAAAGATACTTTGGAAGGGTATCTGAAAGCCTATTCTAGAGGATTAGAAATCGGAGATATTCAATATGTCGCCCTAAGTCTTCTTAGTTATAGCATCACTGCCTATTTCAGCAGTCAGGAACTATTTTCTCTCAGACAAACAATGGAAGCTCATCGCCAGGTGATGCAGCAATTGCGCCAGGATACCTATCTCCACAAGCAAAGTATCTACTATCAAGCTGTACTCAATCTGCTGGAGACTAGGGATGAACCCGATCGCTTGCATAGCGAACACTATAATGAGGATGAAATGATTCAGCTTCACCTCAAAACCAATGATGTGACAGCACTATTTCAGATTTATATCAATAAAATGCTCCTCTCCTACCTGTTTCAACGCTATGAACAGGCATTAGAAAACGCCAGCCTAGCGGAACAGTATTTAGGTGCTGGGAGAGGACTGATGCACATTCCAATCTTCTATTTCTATGATGCATTAGTTCGATTAGCGGTTTATGCAACTGCCAGTGAGACAGAGCAAACAGGCATTATAGAGCGGGTAAAAAATCATCAAGAAAAACTCAGGAACTGGGCAGATCATGCACCCAGTAATCAGGCTCACCGACATGCTTTAGTAGTTGCAGAAAAATGTCGAGTCTTGGGGGCAAAACTAGAGGCAATTGAGTATTACGATCGCGCCATTGCTAAAGCTAAAGAAAACGAATATCTCAACGAAGAAGCTCTCGCCAACGAACTTGCAGCCAAGTTTTATTTAGAATGGGGCAAAGAACGCATTGCCCAAGAGTATTTGATTAATGCTTATTATTGTTACACTCGCTGGGGTGCTAAAGCCAAAGTCGATGATTTAGAACAACGTTATCCACAATTGCTAGCTCCCATTCTCCAACAGATGCGTTCACGAAGCGACTCTGAAAGAGTATCGCTACTTACGCCCAATGAGACGATCGCCAAGATTGACAGCATTAGTACCTTGCACTCAAGCATTAATAAATCAGTAACTTCTAGTAGTAGTGCATCCGTAATGCTAGATTTGGCAACAGTTCTCAAAGCCTCTCAGACTCTTTCTAGTGAAATCGAACTAGATAAATTACTTACGAAGCTGTTGCAAGTGGTGATTGAAAATGCAGGTGCAGATAAGTGTGCCTTACTACTCCTTAAAGAAGATAGATTGGTCATTGAGGCCACTGCTGAAGTTGGGCAACAATCAACGGTGTTACAGTCCATTTTTGTGGAAGATAGCGCAGACGTTCCCCATAGTCTAATTTACACCGTCAAACGCAGCCTACAGCCTACGGTTATCATTAATGCAACAGTGCATCTGGCGCTAATAGCTGATCCCTACATTATCCGTCAGCAACCCAAAAGCTTGCTGTGTACGCCGATTTTGTATCAAGGCAAACTGTTGGGGATTTTGTATTTAGAAAATAATATTACTACAGGGGTGTTTACGAGCGATCGCGTTGAAATTCTCAATCTATTATGCACTCAAGCTGCAATCTCCCTAGAAAACGCCCGACTTTATCAGCAAGCACAAGATACTCTCGAAAATCTGGGACAGACTGAACAATGCTTGCGGTTAATTATTGACAATATTCCCCAATCTGTTTTCTGGAAAGACTGCAATAGTGTTTATTTAGGATGTAACCAGAACTTTGCGGAAATTTCGGGTGTAGGAGCGCCAGAAAATGTTATTGGTAAAACAGACTATGACCTTCCCTGGATTCGGGAAAAATCAGATTATTATGTAGGGCGCGATCGCCGCATTCTCGAGTCTGGACAAGCTGAACTTAGCATTATTGAAACCATCCAGAAAGTAGACGGGAAACAAACATGGTCGAATACAAATAAAATTCCCCTACGAGATCGAGAAGGAACCATTTTTGGCATTCTTGGCACATCTGAAGACATCACCGAACGCCAGGAAGCACAACAATTGCTGCAAGAACAAAAGCAACAATTAGAACAAGCTTTGCAAGAACTCCAAACCATGCAATTGCAATTAGTGCAGGGTGAAAAAATGTCTGCCCTTGGTAATCTGGTAGCAGGTGTTGCCCATGAAATCAACAATCCTATTGGCTTCATTGCCGGCAACATTGAACCAGCCAAAGATTATGTCAAGGATTTGTTTGGACTAATTAACCTTTATCAAGAGAAGTTTCCTAATCCTGGCTTAGATATTCAAGACGAAATTAATGCCATCGACCTGAATTATTTACGTGAAGATTTACCTAAATTGCTAGACTCGATGAAATTGGGTGTTCAACGTATCCGCAGCATTAGTACTAGTCTGCGAACCTTCTCCAGAGCAGATAAGGATTATAAAGTTCCCTTTGATATTCACGAAGGCATTGACAGCACTATTCTGATTCTCAGACACCGTTTAAAAGCTAACGAAAACCGTCCGGCAATTGAGGTGGTCAAAAATTATGGCAAACTTCCCCTAGTGGAATGCTTTGCTGGACAACTTAATCAGGTGTTTATGAACTTGTTAGCAAATGCCATTGATGCACTTGAACAATACAATTCAGAGCATAGTTTGGAAGCCATTCTCGCTAACCCCAATTGCATCACCATTGAAACTCGTTTGGCAGACTCAGGTCAGTACGTTTTGATTAAGATTGCTGATAATGGCGTAGGAATGTCACCAGAGGTTAAACAAAAAGTATTTGACCATTTATTCACCACCAAACCTGTAGGAAAAGGCACTGGATTGGGATTAGCGATCGCTCGTCAAATTATAGTGGAAGCACATGGTGGTTCTCTCTCCTGCACTTCAGAACTTGGACAGGGTACAGAGTTTGTCATTCAAATCTCTACTCAACAACAATAAAGAGTTATGAGTACTTTCTACCTGACTCAGCACTCTTCATTTTTGCTTTTTAAATTTTAACTTCTAGCAAATAACTTTATAATGCTTAAATTACGCAAAGGCTGGTTGAAAATCAAGCCCCGACGGGATCATTCAATGGACAAAAATCACTACTCATTGAAATGCCGATCGCGTAATTTCATATTACTATCAATCTTGGTGATTTTGTCCCTTAGTATTAGCGTCACCGCTATTATTAGTTACAAAATTGTCAAAGGGTTGTTGCTCGATAGTCTTAAACAGCAAGCGCTATTAAAAACACAACAAGGTCAAAATGATATTGATAACTGGTTAGCCATTCGGAAGACAGAAATTAAAACTCTGGCAAATTCTGCTGTAGTGCGATCAATGGATTGGTCTATGACGGAACCTTACTTGCAATCTGAGGTGAAGCGGATGCAAACATTTTTGCTCATGGCGCTAATTACACCCGATGGTGCATTAATTAATACTCAAGAAGGTCGGACAAGGGTCAAAGATCGAGAATTTTTTCAGCGCAGTATGGCAGGTCAAACAGTAGCCGCCGATCCCATTATTGGACGTACAAGCAATCAGTTACAGATTCAGATTAGTTCGCCGATTCCTGCCGAAACAGGTACAGAACCAGCAGGTGTATTGATGGGTGGGATTCCGATTAATCGGGTAGTTGAGGTGATCGGTAATTTACATCAAGGTAACGGTAGCTATGCCTTTGCCATCAATTCTCAAGGAGTTCCCATTGCCCATCCCGACATCCGACTGATTGGCACACCTGAAAAAGCCGCCGAGAGTTTCCTCAATTCGCCTAATCCCCAGTTGGCGAAAATTACTCAAAAAATGGTAGCTCAACACACTAATATTGAATTAGCTCAACTAGATGGTCAGTGGAATTATGTTGCTTACACCCCGCTTCATGAAGCAAATTGGTCGGTAGCTTTAGTTGTGCCACAAGAAAATATTGAATCGCCATTGCAGGCGTTAAACCTTTTAGCTACGGTTCTGGGAGGATTGCTAGTGGTTGGGTTGATCAGTACATGGCGACAGGTGCAACTATATGAACAGATTCGCGATCGCGCCTTTGTTTCTAGTCAGCAGGCGCAGGAACTCAGCAAAACCTTGAAAGAATTGCAAAATACCCAAGCTCAACTCATCCACACCGAAAAAATGTCTAGTCTGGGACAACTAGTTGCTGGGGTGGCACACGAAATCAATAATCCGGCCAATTTTATCCATGCCAACCTCAACCATGCAAGTGAATACAGCCAAGGTATCCTCGATTTACTAAAGCTTTATGAACAAACCTACCCAAATCCTACACCAGAAATTAGCGATCGCGCCCAAGACCTTGATATTGAGTTTCTGGCAGAAGATTTACCCAAGCTAATGAGATCAATGCAGGTGGGAACCAAACGCATTCGTGAAATTGTGCTGTCGCTGCGTAATTTCTCCCGCCTCGATGAAGCAGACATGAAATCTGTAGATATTAATGAAGGATTAGACAACACTCTAATGATTCTCAACCATCGTCTGACAGCTACGCCTAATCAACCAGAAATTCAGATCCTGAAGCAATACGGTGATTTACCCCTAGTAGAATGCTACGCAGGGCAACTAAATCAGGTGTTTATGAATGTTCTGGTGAATGCCATAGACGCATTGGAAGAAGCCAGCCCCAAACGCAGTTCTGAGGAACTTAAAAGTCATCCTAATCAAATTAAGCTGCAAACGCAAATTGACAAATCAAGTGATTACGCCATCGTTCAAATTTACGATAATGGGATTGGGATGTCCGAGGATGTGAAACATCGGGTATTTGACCACATGTTCACTACAAAACCTGTGGGTAAAGGAATTGGATTAGGAATGGCGATCGCCTATCAAATTGTTGTAGACAAACATAAAGGAACTATTGAAGTTGATTCTACCCCAGGATGCGGAACAGAGTTTACTATCCGTATTCCTTTAAAAAGTACAAATTAAAAATTCCTGATAACATTGGAATTAAAATATATAAACAGCTTTATTTGAAAAATAAAATAGGAATTTTATATCTGCTTTGACATCCGAATAACTGGGAGGCAAGCTCCATTAGAAAGAGATATTTCAAAATGTTCAATATTATCAAATCCGTGTGCTTGATAAAGTGGCTCACCAGCAAGTGTAGCCACTAATTCAAGTCTCGAAAAACCTGCGCCGATAGCTGCTGCTTCACAAGCTGCCATGATTTTACTTCCAATTCCACGACGCGCCCAGGCAGGATGCACAAAGAAAGCCCGAATTCGCGCTGGCTCATGAAGTGGATCAAGTAAGTCATCTTGTTTATTCTGAGCTTTGTCGCCTCCGAAAAGAGTTTTGCGTTGACTCCAGCCACCGCAACCGACAATGTTAGACTCAACCTCAGCAATGAAATATGTGCCATCTTTGATGAGTTGGCTATCAACACCAAAAACAGTGCCAAGAGCGCCATCCATTTGTTCACGACTGTAATAGGCAGCTTGAAGATTTTTCACCGAGTTCAGAATCAGAGCTTCTAAAGCCGGAATGTCCTCGCAAGAAGCTTTACGAATGGTGAGTTGCATTTGCATTCTCTGTATGTTCTATTACACTGACCTTTTTACATAATATCTACACTCATGCTCAGAGGCGATATGCTTTAAGAAAGTTGAGTTGTAAATAAAATCTGCTCAACACAACCGTTACTACATCAACTCTCTGAGGTGATATGCTTTTAAAACTGCAACAAATTATTGTTAAACCTGGTCAACAAACGTTGCTCAAAGATATTAGTTGGCAGCAGTTAGAAAATATTTTGGCAGAAATGGGAGAAAGGCGTGCAGCACGTATTTCTTATAGTCATGGCTGGTTAGAAATTATGGTTCCCTTAGCAGAACACGAAAAAGATAAAGAGCTTATTGGTGATTTAGTCAAAATCTTGTTAGACAAACTCCAAATTGATTTTGAGCCTTTCGGTTCCACAACACTAAAAAATGAGCGATCGCAGCAAGCAGTAGAACCAGATACCAGTTTTTATATTCAAAATCAAGCTGCTGTAATTGGTAAAAATCGCATAGATTTAAATATAGACCCACCACCAGATTTAGCAATCGAAATTGATATTACTTCTCGGACTAGATTTGAGAATTATGAAATTTTGAGAGTTCCTGAACTTTGGCGACATACACAACAAGGTTTAGAAATTTCTTTGCTAAGAGAAGGAAAATATATAAAATCTGAATCTAGTCCTAATTTTCCTGATATCCCAATTGTTGAATTAGTCAATGAATATGTTCAGCAGTGTTTAACAATTGGGAGAAGTCAAGCTATGCGTAATTTTCGAGATTGGGTTAAGAATAATTTATGATAAAAATCTAAGGCTTTCTGAGAAAGGCGATCGCTCATGACTACCGAAAACAACCCAAAAGCCATTCTAGACTGGGAACACCCCACACCGCCCACAGATTTAATTTTTGATGACGGAGAACCCTTGGAATCAAATCGCCACCGTATTGCTATGAATGTCCTGATTCGGTCATTGCAACAAGCTTGGATTGACCGGAATGATTTTTTTACTGGTGGCAATATGTTTATTTATTATAGCAGCGCCCAAGTACGTAACCAGGATTTCCGTGGCCCCGATTTCTTTGCTGTCTTGAATGTGAACGGGACTAATTCTCGTCAAGGTTGGGTAGTGTGGGAAGAAAACGGTCGTTATCCTCATGTGATTGTAGAATTAATGTCACCATCTACAGCCAAAATAGATCAGACTGTTAAGAAAGACCTTTACGAACAAACTTTTCATACTTCAGATTATTTTGTCTATGACCCCTTTGACTCGACTTCTTTGCAAGGGTGGCATTTAGATCATAATCAGCAATATCAATCTTTGACACCGAATGAGCGTGGTTGGCTATGGTGTCAAAAGTTAAGTTTATGGTTGGGAACCTATGAAGGAACAATAGACAGAGAAACAGCGGTATGGTTGCGGTTTTATGATGTAGCTGGGAATTTGGTTTTGTTACCAGATGAAGCTGCTGTTGCACAAGCACAAGCCGTAGTCACACACGCGGAAATTGCTGTTGCACAAGCACAAGCGGCTGCTGTACGAGAAGAAGCGGCTGCTGCACAGGTGGCTCGTTTAGCGGCTAGATTGAGAGAACTGGGGGAAAATCCAGATTTGTTGTGAGAGATTTTGGCTTTTTTGATTTGTTTGGACTACAGTTTTGAGTTGTAGGAGTAATAGATGAAGAGACAAGTTATTATCTATCCAGGAGAAGATGATTATTGGATAGCTGAATGTCCTAGCTTACCTGCTTGTATCAGCCAAGGGAAGACGAAAACAGAAGCTATTGCCAATACCAAGGAAGCTATTGAGTTATATATTGAAGTGTTAAAAGAAGAAGGTCGTGATGAATTTATCGAGTTGCTGTAAGTGAAAGACTGGGTGCGATCGCTATTTGGCAATATCAGAATGAGTCAGTGCGATCGCTATTTGGAAATATTAGAATGAACAAGTGCGATCGCTATTAAGTAAAGCTGCAAAATTAAAGTTGAATCGGCACAAACTTATTTGGTTTAATTTTAACTAATTTGATGTCATGGCCTGGCTAAGGCATCCAGCTACTAGAATTGTTGGGATTATTAAACGTCAATAATCCATCAATATTTTCAATTCCCGGAATGCGAATAGATGTATTGTTGAGCCTGCCATTTATTGTTATACAAGTTGCTGATAACAAATCTCCGTCTTCAACTTTAATATTAAAACAACTTTTTTGATAGCTACTAGAATTGTTGGGATTATTAAACGTCAATAATCCATCAATATTTTCAATTCCCGGAATGCGAATAGATGTATTGTTGAGTCTGCCATTTATTGTTATACAAGTTGCTGATAACAAATCTCCGTCTTCAACTTTAATGTTAGAACAACTTTTTTGATAGCTACTAGAATTGTTGGGATTATTAAACGTCAATAATCCATTAATATTTTCAATTCCCGGAATGCGAATAGATGTATTGTTGAGTCTGCCATTTATTGTTACACAAGTTGCTGATAACAAATCACCGTCTTTAACTTTAATATTAGAACAACTTTTTTGATAGCTACTAGAATGGTTGGGATTATTAAACGTCAATAATCCATCAATATTCTCAATTCCGGGAATGCGAATAGATGTATTGTTGAGTCTGCCATTTATTGTTACACAAGTTGCTGATAACAAATCTCCGTCTTTAACTTTAATATTAGAACAACTTTTTTGATAGGTACTAGATGTGACTTGGGCAGAAGCTTTTTGAGCAGGCTGGGCAACAAACGCTATACCAAGTGTCAAAGCTACTACAGGAGCCGAGGTAGCCAAGCGATTTAAACTAAAGTTAGATAGCAAGATAATATACCATGATAGATTAGTAAAGTGCAGAGGTTATTAAGCTTCTACTGCATTTCGAGAGTCATAGTCTAGGCTAAACCTTGAATGTAAAAACTATAAACTTAAAAAGTTATTAAGTAGGTAGATGGGGGAAAAGCACTATATGTAAAGTAAGTTTAATCAGAGAGACAAGAGTTAAATTTGAAGCGTTATGTAATGTAATTACTTCAGTTGATCATGATATATTAAATTTCCATTCTCATTAAATATTCCATTCAATTCTATTGAAGAATGAGCCTTTGTTTGATCAAATTTCGTGCAATCAGCAGATAGTATGCTTCCCTCAAGTTTAATATTATTGCAACTTTGCTGAAAACTACTCACCTCCATATTGGGATTTTCTATCAGTTTTCCATTATGGTTTTCGATTGCCTTCAAATCGATTGAGGTTAAGTGAGATTCACCATCAAATTTATTACAAATAGCTTCTAGCTTAGTAGACGTTTTATCATCGGGAATTTGAATATTAACGTCATGGCATTTTCCCGGAAATTTAATAGGCTGTGAATTCCTAGAGACTGTAATAAAAGTTGTTAAGCCTCCGATGGATATTATTACAGTAACAATACTTATCAGAATAACAGGCACTCTAGAAAGAGACGATGAAAAAGGTGGATGTTCCACCGTTATATTGTTTAGACCTGCGAGCAATTTGTTTTTAGCCTGGCCAATGTTTTCAAATAGTGACTGAGGCTGTGATGCAGTTCTTCGAGTTGTGTCTACTCTCTGTTGAGAACTAAGTTCATTGGTTAAAGGTTTTTTAGGAGTGGATTTTGGAGTCATGTTGGTCTTGAGCAAAGAGATTTTTTCATCATTTGCCTCAATATTGTTGGCTTCAAAGTGAACGGACTGAGTTGAAGCTGCATTTTGATTGCTAAGAGTAGATTCTTTTCCGAAAAGAATTTTCTGTTCAATTGGCGCTATATCTTCATTTCTAAGTCCCAAAATTTCCTTATAACGTTGCAAGTCATTGCGTGTATAATCACTTAAAATCTGTTCATGCCTAATCGCATCAACCAATGCTTGCTCATATTGCTGCAACTTTTTTTTGCGCTCTTGATAAGGTTTTAAAACTTCTGTCTCAATTATGGCAGTCTCTTCAGGAGGCAATGGCAAACTATAGCGTAGCTCATCTAATATTCTACGACCAGTAAGAGAAATTTCGCCCCGACTGGCAACCCGTTCAACTTCTTTGCGATACCTCAGTTTTGGATCGCTAACTGGTGCTTTAGTCAAAAAGATTTTGAATCCTTCTTTGACTGCGTAGATTTCTGGTTGCATGGCGGGAGCCGCTTCTTTAACTTTCTTTTTGGCGTACTCATGCAACTCATCAACTGAAACTACACCATCGTTATCTAAATCTGCTGCTCCTGTTTCAATACCCTCGACGAGGTAACGAGTGTAAGTAGAAAGATTTGCTCCTTCTTGCTGGAAAGAATACTGAGTAGAAGTGGAAGATGTAAGGACAACCCGCCCTTCACACCCAAGTTCAGCCTGGATATTGACAGAACCATCATCTTTGGCTGACCAACCTTCGGCAAATGCCCCACTAAAGCAGCAATCGAGAATTATCACTAGTCGCTTAGAGCGGCTTTCACTCATGATGTTATGAATGAAACTGGCAGGAACAGCAGTTGATTTGATGAGTTGTCCTTGAGGGTTTTTACGGGTTAAGCGAGTAGCAAGGTAAAGTTTGCCGCTCTCATCTTTAATGCCGTGACCGGAGAAGTAAACTATTGCTAGATCATCCTTACGGCGATCGCTAAACAGAGTCTCGATCGCTTCCTGCATTTTCTGAGGATCGGGATTCTCCATTTTTTGGATGTCTGCTTCAGCAAACCCGCCCATTTCTGGATGTTGTAAAACTTTAGCGATCGCTTGCATATCCTTTACCGACGCTGGTAATGGGTTAAGACCAGGCTCGTACTCGCTGACTCCGATTAGCAGTGCTACCTTTGCCATCTTGTTATCCTCTCTTTTATTATGGGATTTCTCAGCCTACGGCTACAAACCTTTGGGCGGCTTCCAGTGCTGCTGTTAACTCTTCCCGACTGCTAGCTTTCACCTTGAGTTTTTTACCGTTAGCCTCTACTTCCAATTCAATGCTTTTGTTACCCAAGCGATCGCCCAAAAATCCCAACAATTTCTTAAAATTGGCAAGGCTCACCTCTGCTTGCAATACTCCCAGCAGAAAAACCCCAAACGCCTT
Organism: Nostoc sp.; assembly: GCF_036917135.1. Classification (GTDB taxonomy): domain Bacteria; phylum Cyanobacteriota; class Cyanobacteriia; order Cyanobacteriales; family Nostocaceae; genus Nostoc. The sequence continues at coordinate 51,496 of NZ_JBALEA010000032.1, forward strand.
TGATCCTGGAGGAGTTTGTGTGACTGCTACAAGTTCAGCACTTTCTACATCTAAATCTCTGATATCTCGTAGCAGATTCCGCGTTTCCCGTTCTTGCTCTTCTGCATCTAAGTCTGGATTAGAAAGAGCGATCGTTAGTTTGACATTATTCATTTTGTACCCTTTTCGGTTTTAAGTAGTTGACTGTCAACTATAATTTCTGTGATTTCTCTATTGACATCATATCTGCTATGTAAATTTCCTGAAACTTCTTCAAGATTTTTACAAAAATTCATAAAATTTAAGTAAAAACTAGTAGAAGCAGGGGCGATCGCTCCGAATCTAATATCGTGTTCGGATAGTTAGTTATAATTCCCACAGTCATCAATACGCTTGGGTTCAGGGCTACTGGCAACAATTTTTGGTTTTACGAGACGCGATAAATCGCCGTCTCTACAAGTGTTTTGTTGCTCATTCTGAACTGTATTGCCATAGTCATTTCACCCCATACGCAGAACTTCTGGGGCATTATATTCTATATCCATACTTTGAATAAATTGAGAAGCCTACACTGTACAGTTCGGTATAGTGTAGGCAGTTGAAATTATGTGAGGTTAATTAAAACAAATCTAAATCTGTTACAGCACCAATACTGCTAGAAGAGACTAATTTGGCATATTTCGCCAACACGCCTTTAGTGTAACGCGGAGCCGGAGGTTGCCAATTAGTACGACGACGGGCTAATTCTTCTTCCGATATATTCAACTGCAATAAACGCGCCGGTGCATCAATAGTAATACTATCGCCTTCTTCGACAAGAGCGATCGCACCACCAACTGCCGCTTCTGGTGCCACATGACCAACCACCATACCGTAAGTACCGCCAGAAAAGCGCCCATCGGTAATTAATCCCACAGCATCACCCAAACCAGCGCCGATAATTGCCGAAGTGGGAGCCAACATTTCTCGCATTCCAGGGCCACCCTTGGGCCCTTCGTAGCGGATAACTAGAATATCACCAGCTTGAATCTTACCCACCAAAATCGCATCTAAAGAGGCTTCTTCCGATTCAAATACCCGTGCAGGTCCGGTAATTACTGGTTTTTTCACCCCGGTAATTTTGGCTACAGCCCCTTCTGTTGCCAAATTACCTCTGAGAATAGCTAAATGTCCTTGAGCATACATGGGGTTATTCCAAGTCCGAATCACATCTTGGTTGGCGGATGGTTCTTCTGGGATGTCTGCTAATATCTCTGCAATTGTTTGGCCGCTAATGGTGAGGCTATCACCGTGTAATAAGTCATGGACAAGTAACATCTTCATTACTTGGGGAATGCCACCAGCTTTGTGCAAATCTGTAGCGACATATTTACCACTTGGTTTTAAATCACACAAAACGGGAACACGGGCGCGGATTGTTTCAAAGTCATCCAGGGTTAACTCTACATCAGCAGCGCGGGCGATCGCTAAAAAATGCAACACTGCATTGGTCGAACCACCCACCGCCATAATCACAGAGATGGCATTCTCTATAGATTTGCGGGTGATAAT
>NZ_JBALEA010000033.1:0-101515 GCF_036917135.1 Nostoc sp.
AGAAGATACCGCTTACAGCATCACTGCCACCAGCCTTTTACAAGGGTTCACAGATGTTGACGGTGATACCCTTTCCGTTTCTGGATTAACTGCTAACAATGGCACTGTCGTCAACAATGGCAACGGAACTTATACTTTTAACCCCAATGCCAACTACAACGGGTTGGCAACTCTGAACTACAACGTCACCGATGGCAAAGGTGGCACTACCCCTGCAACTAGTACCTTTAGCTTAACGGCTGTCAACGACGCACCCGCATTAACAGGAACAGCAGCCACCCTGACTAATGGTACAGAAGATACCGCTTACACCATTACTGCCACCAGCCTCTTACAAGGGTTCACAGATGTTGACGGTGATAGCCCTTCCATCGCTAACCTCACTGCTAGCAATGGCACTGTAATTAACAATGGCAATGGAACTTACACCTTTAACCCTAATGCCAACTACAACGGGTTGGTAACTCTTAACTACAACGTCACCGATGGCAATGGTGGTAGTACAACCGCAACTGGCACTTTTAGCCTAGCGGCTATAAATGATGCACCCACTCTCACAGAAACACCCACCAGCCTCAGTAATGGTAGAAAAGACAAACCTTACACCATCAGTGCCATCAGCCTTTTAGAAGGCTTCACCGATGTTGACGGTGATACACTTTCCGTATCTAACCTCACTGCTAGCAATGGTAGTTTGACTGACAATGCTAACGGAACTTACACCTTTAACCCCAATGCCAACTACGATGGGTTGGTAAATCTTAACTACAACGTCACTGATGGCAATGGTGGTACTACAGCTGCAACTAGCACCTTTAGCGTAACAGAAGTACAAGTAAATGAGGCGCCTGTATTAGGTGCAGCCGCATCTGGTAGCCTTGCTTACAGAGAAAATGCCGCAGCTACCAAGATTAGTTCTACTGGTTTACAAATTACCGATGTTGATAATCCGAATGTTACTAGTGCAACTATTTCCATTACTGGTAACTATCAAAACGGTGAAGACATTCTCTCAGTTATTGGCACATTACCTACAGGAATTACAGTAGGTGCGTTCGATACTACTACAGGAACAATTACTCTCACTGGTAGTGCTACTCGCGCCAACTATACAACCGCACTTGCACGGATAGCCTACAGTAATACCAGCGAAAACCCTAATATCGATGCTCGTACTGTCAGCTTTACGGTTAATGATGGTACTACTAACAGCAATACTGTCACTCGTACTATTAACGTTACGGCGGTAAATGATCCACCCACATTAACAGGAACAGCACCCACCCTCAGCAATGGTACAGAAGATACTGTTTACACTATCAGTGCCACTAGCCTATTACAAGGTTTCACCGATGTTGACGGTGATACACTTTCTATCGCTAACCTCAGTGCTAGCAATGGCAGTGTGGCTGACAATGGTAACGGAACTTACGCCTTTAATGCCAATGCTAACTACAATGGGTTGGTAACTCTTAAGTATAACGTCATTGATGGTAATGGTGGTATTACAGCCGCAACTAGTACTTTTAGCCTAGCGGCTATCAATGACGCACCCACATTAACAGGGAAACCGGCAATCCTCAGTAATGGTACAGAAGATACCGCTTACACCATCAGTGCCACTAAGCTATTACAAGGCTTCACTGATGTTGAGGGTAATACCCTTTCCGTATCTAACCTCAGTGCTAGCAATGGCAGTGTGGCTGACAATGATAACGGAACTTACACCTTTAAACCCAATGCCAACTACAACGGTGAAGTTAGTCTCAATTACAACGTCACCGATGGCGAAGGTGGCATTACAGCCGCAACCCGCACTTTTAACCTAGCGGCGGTCAATGATGCACCAACATTAACAGGAACAGCAGTCACTCTCAGTAATGGTACAGAAGATACCGCTTACACCATCACTGCCACTAGCCTATTAGAAGGCTTCACCGATGTTGAGGGTGATACTCTTTCCGTATCTAAGATCAGTGCTACCAATGGTAGTGTAGTTGACAATGGTAACGGAATTTACACCTTTAAGCCCAATGCTAACTACAACGGGTTCGTAACTCTTAACTACAACGTCATTGATGGCAAAGGTGGCACTACAGCTACAAGTGTCCCCTTTAGCCTAGCGGCTGTTAACGACGCACCCGTATTAGGTGCAGCTGCATCTGGTAGCCTTGCTTACATAGAAAATGCCGCAGCTACCAAGATTAGTTCTACTGGTTTAGGGATTACCGATTTTGATAATACTAATATCACCAGTGCAATTATTTCCATTACTGGTAACTATCAAAACGGTGAAGATATTCTCTCAGTTCTTGGGACATTACCTACAGAGATTACAATAGGTGAGTTCGATACTACTACAGGAACAATTACTCTCACTGGTAGTGCTAGTTTTGCCAACTATACCACCGCACTTGCACAGATAGTCTACAGTAATACCAGCGACAACCCTAATATCAATGCTCGTACTGTTAGCTTTACGGTTAATGATGGTACGACTAACAGTAATGCTGTCACTCGTACTATTAATGTTACGGCTGTTAACGATGCACCTGTATTAGGTGCAGCCGCATCAGATAGTCTTGCTTACACAGAAAATGCCGCAGCTACCTTAATTAGTCCTGCTGGTTTAGGGATTACCGATGTTGATAATACTAATATCACCAGTGCAACTATTTCCATTACTGGTAACTATCAAAAAGGTCAAGACATTCTCTCGGTTCTTGGCACATTACCTACAGGGATTACAGCAGGTGCATTCAACGCTACTACAGGAACAGTTACTCTCACTGGTAGTGCTAGTTTTGACAACTATACAACTGCACTCGCACAGATAGCCTACAGTAATACCAGCGAAAGCCCTAATATCCTCGCTCGTACTGTTAGCTTTACGGTTAATGATGGTAAGACTAACAGTAATACTAGCACTCGTACTATTAGTGTTACGGCTGTTAACGACGCACCTGTACTAGGTGCAACTGCATCCGGTAGCCTTGCTTATATAGAAAATGCCGCAGCTACTAAGATTAGTTCTACTGGTTTAGGGATTACCGATGTTGATAATACTAATATCACCAGTGCAACTATTTCCATTACTGGTAACTATCAAAACGGTCAAGATATTCTCTCAATTCTTGGCACATTACCTCCAGGGATTACAGCAGGTGCATTCAATGCTACTACAGGAACAATTACTCTCACTGGTAGTGCTAGTTTTGTCAACTATACCACCGCACTCGCACAGATAGCCTACAGTAATACCAGCGAAAACCCTAATATCGATGCTCGTACTGTCAGTTTTACGGTTAATGATGGTACTACTAACAGTAATGCTGTCACTCGTGCTATTAATGTTACGGCTGTTAACGATGCACCTGTATTAGTTGCAGCCGCATCAGATAGTCTTGCTTACACAGAAAACGCCGCAGCTATCTTAATTAGTCCTGCTGGTTTAGGGATTACTGATGTTGATAATACTAATATCAGCAGTGCAACTATTTCCATTACTGCTAACTATCAAAAAGGTCAAGATATTCTCTCAGTTCTTGGCACATTACCTACAGAGATTACAGCAGGTGCATTCAACGCTACTACAGGAACAATTACTCTCACTGGTAGTGCTAGTTTTGCCAACTATACCACCGCACTCGCACAGATAGCCTACAGTAATACCAGCGAAAGCCCTAATATCCTCGCTCGTACTGTTAGCTTTACGGTTAATGATGGTAAGACTAACAGTAATACTAGCACTCGTACTATTAGTGTTACGGCTGTTAACGACGCACCTGTACTAGGTGCAACTGCATCCGGTAGCCTTGCTTATATAGAAAATGCCGCAGCTACTAAGATTAGTTCTACTGGTTTAGGGATTACCGATGTTGATAATACTAATATCACCAGTGCAACTATTTCCATTACTGGTAACTATCAAAACGGTCAAGATATTCTCTCAATTCTTGGCACATTACCTCCAGGGATTACAGCAGGTGCATTCAATGCTACTACAGGAACAATTACTCTCACTGGTAGTGCTAGTTTTGTCAACTATACCACCGCACTCGCACAGATAGCCTACAGTAATACCAGCGAAAACCCTAATATCGATGCTCGTACTGTCAGTTTTACGGTTAATGATGGTACTACTAACAGTAATGCTGTCACTCGTGCTATTAATGTTACGGCTGTTAACGATGCACCTGTATTAGTTGCAGCCGCATCAGATAGTCTTGCTTACACAGAAAACGCCGCAGCTATCTTAATTAGTCCTGCTGGTTTAGGGATTACTGATGTTGATAATACTAATATCAGCAGTGCAACTATTTCCATTACTGCTAACTATCAAAAAGGTCAAGATATTCTCTCAGTTCTTGGCACATTACCTACAGAGATTACAGCAGGTGCATTCAACGCTACTACAGGAACAATTACTCTCACTGGTAGTGCTAGTTTTGCCAACTATACCACCGCACTCGCACAGATAGCCTACAGTAATACCAGCGAAGACCCTAATATCAAGGATCGCACTATCAGCTTTATGGTTAATGATGGTAAGACTAACAGTAAGGCTGTCACTCGTACTATTAATGTTAGGGCTGTTAACGACGCACCTGTATTAAGTGCAGCCGCATCCGGTAGCCTTGCTTATACAAAAAATAAAATAGAAACCAAGATTAGTTCTACTGGTTTAGAGATTAGCGATGTTGATAATACTAATATCACCAGTGCAACTATCTCCATTACTGGTAACTATCAAAAAGATCAAGACATTCTCTCAGTTCTTGGCACATTACCTAAAGAGATTAAACCAGGTGTTTTCGATCCTGCTACAGGAACAATTACCCTCACTGGTAGTGCTACTCTTGCTAACTATAAAACCGCGCTCACACAGATAGCCTACAGTAATACCAGCAACAACCCTAATATCAATTATCGTACTGTTAGCTTTACGGTTAATGATGGTACGAAGAACAGTAATACTGTCACTCGTACTATTAATGTCGCATTGGTATACATGGGTTTAGAAGATCCAAACATACCAGCATTTGTCAAAATATTTAATGACCTTGCTAAAACAGATACAAGCAAGATAAAAGCCACGCAGCAAGGTGACCGAGTAAAACTAGAATACTCAGGAGAACTAGAATTTAAAAACTTAATTAATACACTAGGATTAGGAAGTGCTACAAAATCTTTCAGTTTCAATAGTCCCAGCCTAATAGTAGGTGTAACAGATAATAAGCGCACATATCAAGTTTTAATTCCCAACATTCATTTCGATTATTCCCTGCGTCTATTAACCGAATTGGTAGGAGATACCCAAACTAAACTCTTTTCTCTCGGTATTGGTGATTTGTTATTATCTGAGCAAGGGATATCACTAAGTTTTATAAACGAGTTTAATTTAGATTTGGTCAATTTTTTCAGTCTTGATGGTGCGGTTCCTTTTATCGATACAGTCATTGATAAGATTACGAAGGAAATTTTTGCTGATTCTAATATCACACTGTCTCGATTAAGATTGAATCTTTTAAAAAAGAATAATCAGAACCAAACGGAACTGAATCTGAATGGATTACTAAATCAAGAGGAAGTACAATTTACCTTAGATAAAACCAAGATTACCTTTCACTATCAACTAAGAGAACTTGGTGATTGGGTTGCTGACATTCCTATTCTCAATTCCTTTAATATACAAAACCCCGAACTTATTCTTAGCACTGGAACATATTACCTCAATGATCTATTGTTTGGTAATATTAAATTAATCAAAGGATTGAACTTTATCGGCGATCTTGATTTTGGTAATGTTGATACTCAGATTGGGAATTTTATTCACGAGGTCTTAGGCATTGGTCTTATAAAGGCTAATATTGGCTTCCTTCCTGGATTAATCAGTTTTACTGCTATTTCTAAGTTCGGTGGATCTTACTCCATGAAGTTTGGTAATTTTACTGCCAATCTCAATAATCTTAGTTTGGGATTTGATATCACCAGCAACTTAATAGATCCAACTTTTAGGATTAGCAGTGATATGAAAATGACAAACTATGATCCTACCCAAGACAGTGAACCAGAGTTATTATTTTCTGCCGGATTATTCTTAAATCCAACATCTTTGTCAGTGTCTTTTAATCTCAAATCGGATCAAGTTTGGAGTGATCCCTTTGGACTGAAAGATACAAAAGTTAGCCAAATAGCTCTTCGGGTTGGTGGGAGTTATTTGCCTCCTTTCTTTGATAACTTTTCCTTCAAAGGGGATTTAAAATACCACGATATAAACATCAAGACAGCATTTTATTTCGATATTCACGACCCTAAGAAAGTGGCTTTAACTTTAACCACCATTAACGCAGTTAGGTATGTGGATTTAGTGGATTTATTTGTGCACGCTCTGATTCCCTCTATTACTTTGATAGAAAAAACTAGCAACACTGATTTGGTTCGAGATGCTTTAAACTTTTTGGGTAAGTTTATTAAATTAAGTATCGAATCCATTGATAGTAATGGAGATGGCACACCCGATCCCTTAGTGCAGTTTATTCCCTTCCCTATAAAAATTGCCGATGAATTCTTAGAGGAAGGATTTGCGATTAATGCTAAACTAACAGCCTGGAATAAACCAGCGTTTCTGACTTTCAGCAGTGATAAATATCTGATTAATACTCACGGATCATTAAAAATTCCTGAAATTGATTTAACTTTCTTGAAGATTAGTGGGGTAGATGACAATGAATTAAATTTAGACCTGAAGTTCACTTTAAGTGAGCGGTATCTTAAAGGTGATGGTCGTATAGAAGTTTTTGGTCAGAAGATTGCTCAAGCAAAATTCACTATTACTCCTACTAAGGTAACTATTGAGAAGGTTTTACTGGGTATACCTAATGTCCTTAGTATTAGTGTTCCTAGTCTGGAGTTCGATCTTGCTAACTTGAAAGCCAGTGGTTCTGGCGAGATAAAGCTATTTAATCAAACTCTCGCGGATGGTGATTTCACCCTCGATAAAAATGGTTTCAACATTAATCATGCACAACTGGGCATTAGCTCTTTATTGTCTGTTGAATTCAATAATGTTGTTGTAAACAAGAGTGGTGCTTCTGGTAGTGCGAAGATTAACATCGCTGGAAGAGAGCTAGCCAATGGTTCATTGAGCCTCAACGCTAATGGTTTCAGTCTTAAAGGCAATTTTTTAGGTGTAAGTGCAGGAGACTTTGGGAATATTGGCTTATCCGTTAGTGTAAATGTTGGTACTGATGTTAACAATATCAATGCCAGTATTGATTTTGATGTACTTAGTCAACATATTAGTCTTGTTTCCGTATCCCTGAAAGATTTTACTGATATTGGCTCTTTGGTGACAAATGCTGCCTGGGGTGTGGTTGGCTCATTACCAGGGTACATAACAGATTTAGTCAAGGATGGTCTCGCTACAATCTCAAGTGTGGGTAATTATCTTGTTGAGGCAGGTTCAAATTTAATGAATGCTGCCGTTAATTACTTTAAGGATCAATTCGGCTTCGGTCAAAGCGATCCAATTCAGTTTAATGGTGGAAATGGTAATGACACATGTGATGGTAATGACAACAAAGATGTTCTCTTTGGCAATGGAGGTGATGATTCGCTACATGGTCACCTCAATGATGATTTAATTGATGGAGGTAGCGGCAATGATCGGCTCGCTGGTGGTGATGGTAAGGATACTATCTTTGGTGGTGATGGCAATGACGTTATATGGGGACAGAACCAAGATGACATGCTTTATGGGTGGGCAGGAGACGATTATATCAACGGTGATGGTGACAGTAAAGAAACCTACAAGGGGGGAAATGATTTTATAGATGGTGGTATAGGTAACGATACCCTTGAAGGTGGCTATGGCAACGATACTATCTATGGTTCGGCTGGTAATGATATCATCTACGGCTGGTCTAATACTACAAAGAGCTACGAGTTCAACTACAGTGATACTGATCTCCTAGATGGCGGAGTTGGTAACGATACCCTTTATGGTGGTGGTGGCAACGATACCCTTTATGGTGGCGAGGGTAACGATAAGCTCTACGGTGGGGACGGCAACGACTATCTGAATGGTTATAAGGATAGTGACACCCTCGATGGTGGCGCTGGCGACGACCTTCTTTTCGGTCAGCAAGGTAATGATTCCCTTGACGGTGGAGATGGCAACGATACTCTCTACGGCGAAGACGACGGTACACAGAGCCAAACATACGACGGTAGCCAGAATAACGATACCCTAAATGGCGGTGCTGGCAATGACTTACTCTTCGGCGGTGTTGGCAATGACTATCTCTCTGGTGGTGCTGGCATCGATACCCTTTATGGTGATGTTGGCAACGATACTCTTTACGGTGATGTTGGCATCGATACCCTTTATGGTGGCGAGGGTAACGATAAGCTCTACGGTGGAGACGGTAACGACTATCTGAATGGTTATAAGGATAGTGACACCCTCGATGGCGGTACTGGCAACGACCTTCTTTTCGGTCAGCAAGGTAATGATTCCCTTGACGGTGGAGATGGCACCGATACTCTCTACGGCGAAGACGACGGTACACAGAGCCAAACATACGACGGTAGCCAGGATAACGATACCCTAAATGGCGGTGCTGGCAATGACTTACTCTTCGGCGGTGTTGGCAATGACTTTCTCTCTGGTGGAAGCGGTAATGATACCCTTGATGGTGGTTCGGGCAATGATACCGCCGACTTTAGTTTTGTGACTAGTGGGATTAAATGCGATTTGTCAACTGGACAAATTACTTTCTCAAGCTCCACACACAAGTTAATTTCGATTGAAAATCTCATCGGCTCTAGTGGCAATGACACTTTATTAGGAAATAGTGCTGACAATGTTTTAAATGGTGGCGCTGGTAATGACTTACTCTCTGGTAGAAACGGGAATGATACTCTTGATGGTGGTGGGGGCAATGATACCGCCGACTTTAGTTTCTCGAATGATGGGATTAGTGGCAATTTGTCAACTGGACAAGTTACTTACTTAAGCTTTACAGACAAATTAATTTCGATTGAAAATCTTATCGGCTCTAGTGGTGACGACTTCCTATTAGGAGATAGCGCGAATAATGTTTTAAATGGTGGTGCTGGCAATGACGAACTCGTAGGTGGCGCTGGTAATGACACACTCTCTGGTGGGAGCGGTAATGATACTCTATATGGTGCATACGGTGGATATGATGGCAATGATACTGCCGACTATAGTTTTTGGACTGGTGCTGGTGGGATTAAAGGCGATTTGTCAACTAGACAAGTTACTTTCTCAAGCTTTACACACCAGTTATTTGCGATTCAAAATCTCATCGGCTCTAGTGGCAACGACACCCTATTAGGAGATAGTGCTAATAATGTTTTAAATGGTGGCGCTGGTAATGACTTACTCTCTGGTGGAAGCGGTAATGATACTCTTTACGGTGGTGATGGCAATGATACCGCCGATTTTGTATCGTCGAATTATTATGTAAATGGGGGGATTCTAGGCGATCTGATTAATTCACAAGCTACCTTCTCAGGCTTTACAGAAAAGTTAATTTCGATTGAAAATCTCATCGGCTCTAGTGGCAACGACACCCTATACGGAGATAAGGCTAATAATATTTTAGATGGTCGGGGTGGTAATAATGTACTTTTCGGCTATGATGGTGACGACACTCTCTATGGTGGATTCTTCAACGATACGTTAGACGGTGGTAGGGGTAACGATGTCGTTTATGGCGAGTATGGTGACGATAATCTTAGTGGTTATGTTGGTGACGATACCTTAGATGGCGGCGATGGCAAGGATACTCTTACTGGTAGTGCTGGTAATGATGTTCTTGTAGGAGGGCTGGATGCAGATGACTTCATCTTTTACGGTTCAGATAAACAAACCGACCGTATTAAAGACTTTAATAGGCTAGAAGGGGACAAAATTTTGATTAGCGCTTCGAGTTTTGGAACAGGAGTTACTTTACAGCAGTTCAATTTCAACTACAGCACCTATACCTTGTTCTTCAACAATCAACAGATTGCGACTTTAGATAACGTCACCAACAGTAACTTTTCTGTTAACCAAGATGTTACCTTGCTATGACCTTTTTACATCATGACTTATACGTTAATGATGAATAATAGCACGTTTTAAACTTTGTAGTTACTCATAACCTCCCTAAAAAAGGGGGGTTTTCGTATTTAAATCCCAAATGATTGCAACGGTTTTTCACGAGTATAAACTTGGTTTAAGAGGTTGTTTGAAAAGTTTTTTGTATATGCCTAACCCTTGGAGATCCCCCTAACCTGCCTTAAAAAGGGGGACTTTGATTCCGGTTCCCCCCCTTTTTAAGGCAGGTTAGGGGGGATCTCCAAGTGCCTAAAATCACAGCTAACTACTTTTCAAACAACCTCTAATGTGCATTGTTGATCTGGTGGACTACTAGATTGCTAAATATTAATGCTTTGAGCGTTAAATAAGTATTTAATAGAGTTTAGAAGCTGTAAGTGTTGATTTTGTGTTATTTCAAGGTTTTCTCAACTTAAACAAACCATTTGGCTGGACTTCCCACGACTGCGTAGCGCGGGTGCGAAAATTGTTGCGCCTCAAACGTGTAGGACACGCGGGAACCTTAGATCCAGCCGCTACAGGGGTTTTACCGATCGCACTTGGTAAAGCCACTAGATTATTGCAATATCTGCCAGAAAGCAAAGCTTACAAGGCTACTATCCGCCTGGGTGTGCGAACTACAACGGATGATTTAGAAGGTGAAATTATTAATTCTCAACCTTGTCCTGGATTGAGTTTGGCAGAGGTGAAAACTGCACTGGCACAATTTCAAGGGAAAATTCAGCAAATACCACCGAGTTATAGTGCCATTCAAGTGGATGGTAAACGCCTCTACGATTTAGCACGTAAAGGTGAAATAGTGGAAGTTCCAGTGCGGACAGTGGAAATTTTTCACACAGAAATTTTGGACTGGAGAGAAGGAGATTTCCCCGAATTGGATGTGGCGATCGCCTGTGGATCTGGTACATATATTAGAGCGATCGCTCGTGACTTAGGTGCAATCTTAGAAACTGGTGGCACTCTTGCAGCTTTGATCCGCACTGCAAGCAGTGGTTTTGATTTAACAGATAGTCTCACTTTCACCGACTTAGAAGCTAAACTGCAAGACGGGACTTTTCAACCTCTAGCCCCTGATGCAGCTTTACAACATTTGTTGTCTGTTAGTTTACCAGCAATATCTGCTCCAAAATGGTGTCAAGGTCAGCGAGTTTCTCTAAATTCTGATGTGACTGGAATAGTGCGAGTTTATGAAGAAGAGACTCGCTTTTTAGGTATTGGACAATTACAAGATCAAGTGTTGATTCCTCAAATGGTTTTTGAACCAGTTTCTTGAAACTGTTGTCCTAATGGACTGACAAATAAAAAAACATCCCAAATTTTTTGTGGGATGGGTGTCCCCACCCGTCCCAGATTTAGAGCGCTGATGTTGCCCACCCCACAAAATGGATAATTTATTTCTTGTCAGTCCCTTAAACCAAATAACTCGTATTTGGTACGATCGCAAAAAACGCATACTCATACCAAGCAGTCCATAAGAAACTGCGAATCCAGCGCTGACGCTTTTCGGGACTCAATTCATATTCAAATGCTCCACGAGATACATCAACGGAAGATAGGTGAGAGTTGCAACCGCAGCCATGCTGATAAGTAAAGCCATATTTAGAGGCAATACTTTGCACCTTCATTTGAATAGCAAACACTTTACCTGCATGGAGTATGGCATCCCAAGCGCGTTTGTGTTCGATATCGCGCTGATCAAATCGTAAGGCACGTTCTTCAAAAACATGATCGCGGTAAATTGGTGCTAAATGTACATGATAAAAGCTGGCAGGTAGTTCATAACCAAACTCGTTAAACAAATCTATGCCAATGCGAGCTACTTTTACTTCGTTAGCATACTCTGTCCCCTTTGACTCGACATCACGGAGAATTTCTGCAAAGTTCGGATAGCTGTGTTTGAGAAAATCTTGCCCAAAAAACTCTAGGGTTTCCCATGCCAGTTGTGCAAATAGCTGGGAAAATGATGGGATCAAGTGAGCTAGTTGGGGGCGATCGCTAAATAAGTCAACATCACCATATTCTAATTTGTATAGGAACAACTGCGCCATCTCAACATAGCTCTGGGGATGGGAAAGTCCGATACTCGCGGTTCCTCTAGCAATGTCTTGCCACGTAGAAGGCAGTTGAGAAACGTGAACCGCATTTTCTCCAGCAATGACTGCAACAGGAGGACATTCGAGAAGTTGCATCGACAATCTCCTTTAAGACTTTAATGTGTAATTTACCTTAAGCGATCGCTAAATTTATCTTCTAAACACAATAAAAAATGTTTGACAGACTGTCTTTTGACAATTGGCGCAGTTTTATGCCTAATTTTTCGGGGCATTGGCATTGGTTATTGTACGATAATTCATAATTTCTGATTCAGTTCCCATTCAGAAAACTATCTTCAGCCACCCGCAATTTTCTTATATATTTTCTCCCCTTTGATTATCTCCTCATAGGACTGCTCATAAGAGGTGAACCGGATAGATTCTTGTCTTCCTAAACCCAATATACCAAAGGTGCAAAGGCTATTATAAAACAGTTCGTGTACCCGCTTTTGAAGTATCTGATTGAAATAGATTAGGACGTTACGACAAAGGATGACATTAAACTCATTAAAAGAACCGTCAGTTGCTAAATTATGCTGTGCGAACACAATATTTTCTCTTAGGGATGCTCGAAATATAGCATTATCATAAGCTGCTGTATAATATTCTGAAAAAGACTTCTTCCCGCCCGCTTTCAGATAGAGCTGAGTATATTCTTGCATCAATTTCAATGAGAAAATACCACTTTTAGCATTTTGTAATACCTTCTCATTTGTATCAGTGGCATAAATGCGGCAACGGTGGTAAAGTCCTTCTTCTTGTAGTAAAATCGCCATTGAGTAGACTTCTTCCCCAGTTGAGCATCCAGCGTGCCAGATGCGAATAAAGGGATAGGTTTGCAAGAAGGGAATAACTTGATTTCTGAAGGTATTATAAAAGCTAGGATCACGAAACATTGATGTTACATTCACCGTCAGAGCCAGCAAAAATCGTTCCAAATAGGCACGGTTATGGAGTAACTGCTCTTGCAATGCAGAAACATTTGCTAACCCCTCTAAGTCCATGAAACTCTGAATGCGCCGCTTGAGTGAGGAAGGAGCATAATTGCGAAAATCATAACCGTAGTACTGATACACCCCTTCTAAAAGCAGATGTATTTCAATATCCTCCAAGGCTGGTTTGGGCAAAAGCATATTAATTCATAATTCATAATTCATAATTCATGGAATTTAGTTTAAGCGAGTGGCTGTTACTCCTAAAATAGCGATCGCTATTACTGAAATCGCTGCTAGCCATCTGACTTGCGATCGCAGATTTTTAATCTCTTGGCTCAGGTTTTCTCTTTGTGGTATAGTGTATGGTTCCAGTTGTACAACTTCGATCGCTACTTGCTCTGGTGTATTTGGGGGATTTTCAAAAGAGACTTTCGTCTGTAGCCAATCAGTAATCAGTTTGGGACAGTTTTTCTTAAACCAATTAAAAGCTAAGGTTCTAAAAACTGGTTTGGACATTCTGGCAATTAATTTCATCAACCTGTTTAGGGGCTTCAAGGGAAGCTTTTGATTGATCAGATTGACTGAACCAACATCATAAAGACAATCCAGAATTAGTTTCACAGTGGCTTCTTCACTGTTAATTAAGTTTTGCAGTAAAAGCAGAACATCACGCATCCGCTCTGCTTCCCTATACTTTTCAGCCAAGTTTTCTGGAGGACTTATTGAAGGACTTGGGGTTGTATTTAGGGTGTTTTTTCTTACTATCGTCATATTGGTAACATAGCAGCCAGAATAATGTCAGTACACCTATCTACCGAGAGAAAGATTTTTTATCTAGAGAGAGAACCTAAAAGCGAAAGTTTTTTCGTGAGAGACATGACTATATCGTGTCTGTAAAAAGGCTATTTGTCTAGTTCAATATGAATCTTTTATCTACTTCTGGGGAAATAAAATTTTTATTGAGATGCTAATACCTCAATTTGTGCAACTACTCGTTCTAATTCTTCAATGATTACAGTGGTTCTAGTTTTTCTGAAGGCATCCACAAGCGCCCGATAATACCAAAGAGTACCTTCTTTACGCCCGTGAAAACGTTCCCAGAGTGAGTCCCCCAAAACGCGATAATCTTTGAGAATAGACTGGGCGTTGTAAAGTTTATCTGCCGATGACACCAGCAGAACTGATGGGGAAGCAGTAGAAATATGAGCAATGTATGCCTCCTTGCGCTGTCGCCAAGGGGGTTTGGGAATTGTATCAGCGTCGGTACAACCATCTACAATTGCCGTTACATTGTCACCAAAGCGGCGGCGGATTTCTTCCCGTGTGGTTGCGCCACCTTGGTCTTCGATGGCATCATGTAAGAGGGCTGCGATCGCTTCATCTTCATTTGCACCGTATTCTAAAGCAATACTGGCGACACCTAATAAATGGGCAACGTAGGGAACACCCGAACCTTTACGAACTTGGTTGGCGTGCAGTTGGGTAGCGTAGGTGAGGGCTGCGGTAAAGCGTTCTGAAAGCATAGCAAAAATCAGCAATCTTTAGTTTATCGCCAGAAGAGTTAAATTACTCAATATCCAGCTACGGCAATATTAAGCGGTGAACATATTCTACCTGGGTTTAGGTTGCCTTTGAAAAAATTATTCTAAAAGTTATGCCTATGGCTAGATACGCCTAGGCACTTTATACCAATTTGATCTAACGATACGCTAAATCAAAATACGATTTTTAAATAGCGGCGAACTTTGATTTTTTCAGAAATCAAATCATAGTCCTATATTCTGTATCTACGTCTTTAAAAGATGGATAAGAAACAATACGCTTGGGTTAAGCATTTCTTTCTTCTTTTTGCGTCCAACTCTTACGAGACGCTGCGCGAATGCGGTTCGTTAAAAAATTGACTTTGGCAAAAAGTTTTAGCCTTAACTGAACTGTATTGGGATAAAAAAACAAAAATCTAGATGATTTATAAATAATGTAATTCTACTTTTAGATAGACAATATTTAAACCTCTATCCATCGCCAGATAGATAAAAATTTGATCCTAATTTATTAACTTAAATTAAGTTAAGGATATGCTATTGAAAGCAGGGGTTAATTTAATAATGCCAGACAGTCCTGGATTAGGAGAGCAAGCTCTAAATAAAGCGGCAGAGATAGGATTATCTAGCCAATTAGATGAAGTAGATAATTTAGATGTAAACATCAAAACCGATCCGCTAAAACTGGTTCAGGGAGAGGTGGATGCAGTTACAATTGAAGGTGAAGGTTTAGTTATGCAGAAAGACCTCCGCATGGAGGAATTGGAAATGCAAATGACTAATGTCGCCATTAATCCTCTGAGTGTGGCTTTTGGCAAAATTGAACTTACTAAACCTACTGAAGCTAATGCACAGGTTGTGTTAACCGAAGCTGATATCAATCGCGCCTTCAACTCAGAATATGTGCGAGCGCAACTGCAAAGTCAAAAAATCCACATTAACGGTGAACTGAGGACTATTGAGCCTCAAAATGTAAACTTTCGACTACCTGGCGATGGAAAGGTCGCACTAAATGCCAACCTCAAAGTAGTAGAAACAGGTGAAAATCAGCAAGTTGCTTTTTCCGCCGTGCCCTGGATCAGTGCCAATGGAAAAACTGTTGCTTTGCAAAATGTCGAGTATGGCGAAAGTGAGGAAATATCGCCAGAGTTGACAAAATCTTTGATAGATCAAACTAGCGAAATTTTAAATTTGAGTAACTTTGATTTAGAAGGAATTAGTTTACAAGTTAAACAGCTAAAAGTAGAAGTAGGTAAACTAACCCTACAAGCTGAAGCTTATGTTGAACAAATTCCTTCCGATTAAAAATAGGACTCTAATAAATTCAGGATACTAATAATGGAAACTACAGAAACAAGCCAAACAAGTTCAACACCTTTCCCAAATATTCCACCAGTTATTGAAAGCAATGACAGTGAGTATCGTGATACCGGCGTACCAAGCACAGTTGCGATCGCAGGACATCCCCTACACCCCTTGAGTGTGATCTTTCCCATAGCCTTTTTAGCCGCCGCCTTGGGAAGTGATATTGGCTACTGGTTAACTCATGATTTCTTTTGGGCTAGGGCTTCCCTATGGTTAATCGGCCTCGGATTAGCTGGGGGACTCCTTGCAGCAGCCATCGGACTCACTGACTTTTTGAAAATTGAACGAGTTCGCAAGCGCACCGCAGGTTGGGCGCATTTGATACTTAACGTTTCTCTATTAGTTTTAACGCTAGTTAATTTTCTCCTACGTTTAGGCGACGCTGAATCACGAATAGTACCTTGGGGACTATTACTATCACTCATTGTCGGTACGCTGGTTAGTCTTTCCGGCTGGTTTGGTGCCGAACTCTCCTATCGCCACAAAATTGGTGTTGTGGGTGCAGGTAGCAGAAGATATCCATAAGCAAATAATTCGTAATTAACATTCAATATTACGAATTATTGAGAAACGAGTATCAGAGGCTAAAATTTTGCTTAGTCTCTAAGCTTTCAGAAAATGTACCGAAACCGTAACCAAACAATATTTATTATTCTTTCTGCGCTCATCGTTGTACCGATGGGCTTTTTGTTTAAGTATTATAATGGCCCTGCTAATCAGTGGTTTAATGACTACGGAGCAGATGTACTTTACGAAATATTTTGGTGTCTGTTCGCATTTGGCTTTTTCAGAAGTCGGACGGCGCTAATCCAAATTCCTATATGGGTTTTTGTCATCACCTGTATAATAGAATTCTTGCAACTTTGGCATCCGCCACTATTAGAGGAGATTCGCGCCACCTTCATAGGTAAATTGTTACTTGGTACTACCTTTGTTTGGTGGGATTTTCCTCATTATGCATTGGGTTGTGTTTTAGGCTGGTTGTGGCTGCGACAATTACACAAAATAGGTTATGCAAAAAAAAGTCAAAGTTAAACCTAATTCAAAACAGCAAAAAATTGAAGAACAAACTGATGGCAGTTTGACTGTGTATTTAAAATCGCCCCCAGTTGATGGTAAGGCTAACGAAGAGTTAATTAAACTACTAGCAGATAAATTTGATGTACCCAAATCTTATATCAGAATTAAGTCAGGTTTGTCCTCTCGGCAAAAGCTGATAGAAATTGATAGAGATATCTAGTTTATACATATAACACCTTGTAATAAGACTGTGCCTCTTCCTAAATCTGAGGCTAGATCCTCCTTAATACATCCTCTATGAAAGTCAATAAACTAAAGACAGAAACTCACAAAATCTAATTTTTAGACTTGTGTAATACTGATATACCTTGGTTGAGTTTTGACTCTTTCTATCCAAGCTTGGATAGCAGGAAATTGTGACAAATCAAACCCACCTTCATCAGCTACATGAGTGTAAGCGAACAAGCCGATATCAGCAATTGTGTAGTGTTCTCCAACAAAAAAAGTGTGAGAAGTTAAGTGTTGTTCCATCAAGTTAAGTGCTGTATAGCCTGGTTCACGTTTTTGCTTAATAGCTTCACTACATTCTTGAGTTTTACCTAAAATAGAAATCCAAAATCTTGATGTAGCAATAAAAGGCTCATGGCTATATTGTTCAAAACACAACCATTGCAGCACCTGCGCTCGTAAAAAGCGGTCATAAGGTAAAAACTCTGTACCTTCACTCAGATACACCAATATGGCATTTGATTCTGCTAAGTATTTCCCTGGCTCGATTTCCAGAACAGGTATCTTCCCGTTGGGATTTTTACTTAGAAATTCTGGTGTTCGAGTCTCCCCTTTCAAGATGTTAAGCTCTATCATCTCAAAAGGCATACCTAGTTGTGTCAATAAAAGACGTATCTTATAACCATTGCCAGAAGGTAAAAAATCGTACAGGCGCAGTAGTTCCATGTTAAAATCCAGTTAGGAATATATTGATAAGTGAAGCTTCAAAATACAATATCTTACCAAAATATTTTCCTAAAACCGGATATTTTTTTATATATTTAGCTTCGGAACACTACAGAAAATCATCTGAGAAAATAAAAAAAAGGATTATTTATTTGTTTAATTTAGTAATTGGTTGAGGATAAAAGTATGTGTGGAAGATTTACTCTAAAACAGTCGGCAGCAAGTTTAGCTCAAGTTTTTAATGTTGAACCAGTTGCGGATTTAGCAGCAGAATATAACATTGCACCTACGCAAATGGTGGCTACAGTGTTACAAAATCCCGAAAGCGAAAAGCGTGAATTGAAGCGGTTACATTGGGGGTTAATTCCGTCATGGGCAAAAGATGCGGCAATGGGGGCAAAGCTGATTAACGCTAGGGCAGAAACTGTTGCCGAAAAACCCGCTTTTCGTTCGGCTTTTAAGCATCGACGCTGTTTAGTGCTAGCTGATGGTTTTTATGAGTGGCAACGGCAACAAGGTAAAAAGCAGCCATTTTATTTTCGTCTCCAAGATGGGGAACCTTTTGGCTTTGCAGGTTTGTGGGAGAGATGGCGCTCGCCTGCTAATGAAGAAATAATCTCTTGTACAATTTTGACAACGGCAGCTAACGAATTACTCCAACCTATCCACGAGCGGATGCCAGTGATTTTAAAACCACAAGATTACGATTTATGGCTTGATTGCCAAGTGCAAACGCCCCAAACCTTACAGCAGCTATTGAGTCCCTATCCAGCGTCAGCAATGATTGCCTATCCAGTTAGCACCTTGGTAAACAACTCTCGGCATAAGAGTCCGCAATGTATCATACCCCTCAGTGAGAAGAATGCCCCCGTAAATCAGTTAAATTAGCTATTGAGTGAACTAGAGGATTGGGGAGATGAGGGAGCAAAACTATTGATTATTTATTGCCCCCAGTCCCCAGTCCCCAATCCCCAATCCCCAATACCCAGAGACAAATATGCCAAGAACGCAAAAAAACGATAATTTTGTTGACAAATCCTTTACAGTGATGGCGGATATCATTCTGAAGATCCTGCCAACCAACAAAAAAGCTAAAGAAGCGTTTGTTTATTATCGAGATGGGATGTCAGCCCAAGCAGAAGGGGAATATGCTGAAGCATTGGAATACTATGAAGAAGCTCTAACACTAGAGGAAGATACTAACGATCGCGGCTATATTTTCTACAATATGGGGCTAATCTATGCCAGCAATGGCGACCACAACAAGGCTTTAGAATTGTATCACCAGGCAATTGAGTTCAACCCACGCCTACCCCAAGCCTTGAATAACATCGCCGTGATTTACCACTACCAAGGCGAAAAGGAAAAAGAAGCTGGAGATAACGAGGCTGGCGAAGCACTTTTTGACCAAGCCGCAGATTATTGGATTCGAGCTATTCGCATGGCTCCCAATAACTACATCGAAGCCCAAAACTGGCTGAAAACCACTGGGCGATCGCAAATTGACGTATTCTTCTAGAACCGGACTTACGCAAACAATAGCCGAAACCCTCACTTTCACGTAGGGGCAATTCGTGAATTGCCCCTAAAGATCCTAAATTCTCACTCCTAAGTAAAAAAATATGATTGACCAAGAACAAGTTCACAGAGTAGCTAATCTTGCTCGTTTAGAATTGACTCCAGAAGAAGAGGAACAATTCACTACGCAGTTGGGAAGTATTCTGGACTATATCGAACAACTAAATGAGCTTGATGTCACTAATGTGCCCCCAACAACACGGGCAATTGATGTTAGCAATATCACACGAGAAGATGAATTGCAACCCTATCCTGACCGACAAAGCATTCTCGACAATGCGCCTGAACAGGAAGGCGAATTTTTCAAAGTACCAAAAATCCTCAATGCTGAATAGTCAAAAGTGACTGTGAAAATCATTAACTAAATTATTTGGACATGAGATGAAATCATGTAGTTAATAATGTATAATCAACCCCAAGAGTTAAGGTTGCTGGTCAAGTATTAAACCACTTGCTGGTAATGCCAAAGTATGTTGTATGTCTAAATCTGCAATCACCGTTACCGTGAAATTGTTCGCTGCTTATCAAGAAGCCTTTAGGGTTTCGGAACTGGTGCTAGAATTTCCTAATAGTATGCCAGTTAAAGCAGTATGCGATCGCCTCATAGTTGAACACCCTGAACTCTCCCAATGGCGTGATGTCACCCGTTTTGGGATTAATCTCATATTTGTTGAACCAGATACTCTACTACAAGATGGCGATGAAGTAGTGTTAATTCCACCAGTTAGCGGCGGCTAGCAAAATAGTTAGGAGTTAGGAGTTAGGAGTTAAAGATTCAAAACTTCTAACTCATCACTACTCAAAGAGAATTGGCATTAGCAGTTAGCTTCACTAAGTCATCTAACTCTTGCTGCATCTGACTAACAACTAATTCATAACATTCATTGACATAGTAGCGATCGCTGGCTGCTTCAGGGCCGTAGCGTTCAAATACAATTGGCTGACAAACCCGCGTGTACATAGACACAGGTAATGGAATATTGGGCAACGGACCAATTGCTAATCCCCAAGGTAGTCCGAGATAAATCGGAAAAACTTCTGGATCAATCCCCAATAGCCAAGGCATCCCCCACTCGTGGAGTTGCTGCACAATTTTATAGCAGTCAGCGATCACAATCAGCGTATCGTGAGCGCCCCAGGAAATTACAGGCACAATGGGCACATTTTCCCGTAACGCTAACTTGATAAATCCTCGTCGCCCCGCAAAGTAGATTTTGTTACGTAAATAATGCGGTCGAAAGACATCTTCGGCTCCACCTGGATAAACTAGTACACTAGCTCCAGAGTGCAAGGCAGTGTAAGCCATTTTCGGATGAGCGATGATTGCTCCAGCCTTGGCGGCCAGCTGCGCTAGTGGTGGGCTAACTTGCCAAGCTTTGGGATGCATCAAACCATAAATGGGTTGCTCAACACCAAATCGTCGAAACCAGTCATACATTACCATTCCCATATCGGGCGCAGCGAGTCCCCCATTGTGCGAACCGACAAATAGGACTTTTTCTTGGGGTGGAATATTATCCCAGCCACTAGTTTTAACTCGGAAATAGTAGTGATAGAAAAAGCTCAACACGGGCATCAGAGATTCTATGAACTTTGGATCTCGCTCATCCAAAGACCAACCGGGTTTTTTGTTTAAGAAATGTTGCTTTTTTGACATCGATGCATTCTAACAGGATCGGCAAAGTTCAAACAATCCTTTCTTAGGTATAACCTGGTTCACCCCATACACAAAAACCGATTCATCTAAATATTTTAAGTTGGCGATCGCATAATCAGTAAAGTCCATCATTTGCGATAATAAAAATAGACATCTCTGGTAGGCACGCTTATGACCGAGCTTTACGGAGGAATTGACCCTAGAGACATTCCGACCTACTCCATTAGTGATGCCGCTCGTTACTTACACATTCCAGCAGGCACAATTCGCTCTTGGACAGTTGGGCGGCACTATCCGATCACAAAAGGTTCCAACTTCTTTAAACCCCTTATCCCAATTCGTAACCTCAAACCGCGACTTCTCTCATTTACCAACCTAATTGAAGTTCACGTATTAAGAGCAATTCGCAAACATCACGAAATTGACCTAGGCAAGGTGCGAGATGCCCTTGATTTCATTGAGGAGCAGTTTCAAGTATCCCACCCCTTGGCAGGTGAACGCTTTCGTACTGATGGTGTTGATCTCTTCATCGAGCGATATGGTTCTCTTGTTAATGCCTCTAAACGTGGGCAAGCGGAAATGAAAGACGCTTTGAATGCCCATCTTCAGCGAATTGAACCCGATGACACTGGGCTTGCAATTAAACTTTATCCCTTTACTCGCTCTCACGAGGAAGATAACCCTCGATTCGTCGTCATGGACTCCCGAATCGCTTTTGGTCGCCTTGTTATTGCTGGCACAGGAATTGCTACCCGCGTGTTAGCAGAACGCTATCAAGCAGGTGACTCAATTGACGATCTCGCTTATGATTATGACTGCGATCGGCTCATGATAGAAGAAGCTATTCGTTGTGAGAAGTTCGCTGTTGCATGAGACAACCCCAGTCCATCACTTTTTTTATAGATCGATGCCTATGTTGCAGAGTCATTATATCAACACTTAAGAGTGCAGGACTTACTATTGAAGTTCATCATGACCACTTTGACGATAATGCTCAAGATGTAGCTTGGTTACCAGAAGTTGGCAGAAGAGACTGGGTTGTTCTGACCAAAGATAGCGCAATCATTAATAACTGTTTAGAAAGAATTGCTGTTGCAAGCGCTCAAATCAAGTTGTTTACGTTTGCCTCTCAAAACCTCACAGGGGAAGAGATGGCAGAGATTTTTTTAAAAGCGATCGGATCGATCCAAAGATTTATTCGCAAGCATCCTGCCCCCTTCATCGCCAAAATCTATCGAGATGGAAAGGTCTCTATGTGGAAAGATGACCAGATGCTAATAGAAGAATTGAAGAGATTTTTATAAAATCATCGTTGCGATCGCTCTTACCCTCCGTCACCCATTTCTGCTATAGCTAGCGATCAACACTAGCTATAGATTTGTGTGTACACCGTAGCTTCAAGCGTCGGCAAAGGGATTAGGTTTTTCGTGGACTTTTATGAGGTGAATTGGGAATTGTCAAGCTGGGTTCCAAGTGCCGTGGAAACTGTGGGGAATGACGCTAGGTAATCCTAGTTTGCAAACGGGTTCTGCATCCAAGCGATCGCTATCAAATACCCAAACTTCACTACTATGAGAATTACCATCGTATACAACGGTTAAAATCCAGCCTTGCTCAGGGTTATGGGCATCTTGGGCGTGGATGGGTTCTGAAGGATAGCGGTTTGTTCCTAAGTCTGCTTCGGTGAGGGTTTCGGTTTTGTAGTCGAAGCGAGCGATCGCACCAAAGGATTCTTTGTCTGTATCCCCTCTTTGGGGCATTATTGAAAGATAAGTATAGCGCCAAGGTTGCCCAACTTGCCATCGCTGCACTACAGGAAACTCACACTTGCGGTTGATAACTTCCTGTATTGCTGTCACTTTGCCAGTTTGGGGATTGAGGCGGACTTGCCACAATGTTCCTTTAGTTACTGTGGGCGTCTCACCACTTGGGAATTCTCGGAGATACTCATTAGTTTGGTGAAAATCTGAATATCGTACCATGTCCAAAATTACCGAGCCGTCTTGATCTTCATAGCCATTGCCAAAATGCCAATTAAACCAAGCATCGGTTTCGCCACGACTAACTAAGGATAAGTTTTCCCGATCAAAAATTAACACCTGGGTTCCTAGCTGAGGTTCCCAGAACAGAGATTCACTAAAGGTAGTCACACCTAGCAAAAGTGACAGCATTTTCAGCCGCATCGGTGGCATAAAAAACACCAGATACCTTTGAGTTAAAACAAAATCATGCACTATAGAATAGCGATCTAGCTTAAAAGCAGTTTTTTGGATAATTTTGCCCGTCGCATCGCTTTTGTAGAGATTCAGTTGTACAGAACTTCCGATACTGATTCCAAAGTTAAAAATCTCGCCTGTTTGGGAATCGCGCTTGTAATGAGCAGAATAAGGTAATCCGTTATCCAAAGCACCTAAATCATCCAATCCCTTGGTTTCTAAAGTTTGCAAATCAAGGCTGTATGGATTGCTTGCTTCCCATAAAGCCAACAGTTTATCAGGTAAAGCCAACACTGAAGTATTAGCTGCATTCTTTACCTGTTGGCCCCACCGCTTCCAGATTGGCCCTGGTGGATGCATCCCATAGACACCATAAAGAAACCTATCCGCTTGAGTTTCAGCTTGATATTCTGTTGTTTGCACATAGCGATAAACTCCGCTAACTCCTGCATCGGTGAAATGGACGGCGAGAATTGCCCCATCTCCATCAAACCAGTGCCCCACACTATGGCCACTGCGTTCTAGCCTTCCCGCACCATTGCGGTAAAGTGTGCCACGTAAGCCATCTGGGATTTTGCCAGAAAGAATTGACAATTGAGTAAGGGGAAATTCTTTTGCCGGTTCTGCGATCGCACTCGCCCAGGCTTTTTTCGTTGACTTTTTCGTAATAGTATGCATATTAAATTTTGTCTAATAGATTATGGATGTACACAATTGCATTCTGACATTCAGGATTGACGCTAACAATAGTAGGGGCAATTCATGAATTGCCCCAGAACGCGTGTAGTTTTGTGTAAGCCCTAACATTGTTGCAATTTTTTAAAGACACAAAAAATGGAGTGAGCGTTGTTGGTTTCACAAAAGCTCCTTCTTACTACTCTGGTAAAAAATGCTGGAACTATTAAGATTAGAAGCATCTGCCTACTGAATACTTACTAATCTTTCCCAGCCATGCCTCTGTCACGCATAGTAACGCTGATTGTTGGTCTGATCGTCATTTTGGGGCTAGCCCTATGGCTAATTGATTCCCTATCACGGCTCTACTGGCAATTGTCCTATTCGCCGTTGCTAGGCAATTTGCTGCTGTTGCTGCTGATTGTCCTCATTGGAGCCTTGGTTGCAGCTTTCGTTTATTACGTATTAGTGATTCGATCTGGGGAAAAGCGATCGCGTCGCAACCCGAAACGAGCAACTGCGGCACAAATTCCTGCTGCTAAATCTGATGCTGCTTCTACAACTCTACAGGCTGTGCGGCAACAGGTAGGGCAAATTCAAGATGAAGTAGCACGTCAGGCTTTATTAAGTAAATCACGAGAGATTGAAGCCAACCTAGCACGGGGTGAAATTCAAGTAGTAGTATTTGGTACCGGGAGTGCTGGCAAAACTTCCCTGGTAAATGCGATTATGGGACGCATGGTTGGCCAGGTGGATGCACCAATGGGTACAACCCAGGTTGGAGAAACCTATTGTCTGCGGTTGAAGGGATTAGAACGCAAGATTTTAATTACGGATACGCCGGGAATTTTAGAAGCAGGGGTGGCGGGAACGGAACGGGAACAAATGGCGCGAGAATTGGCGACGGAAGCAGATTTACTGTTATTTGTCGTGGATAATGATTTACGACGCTCAGAATATGAGCCACTACGGGGGTTGGCAGAAATTGGGAAGCGATCGCTCCTAGTTCTCAACAAAACTGATTTATATACAGATGAAGATAAAGAAGCCATCCTCGCCAGATTGCGTCAACGGGTACGGGGATTTATTGCTACTAATGATGTGGTAGCGATCGCAGCTAATCCCCAATCTGCACAACTAGAAACTGGCGAAACCTTCCAGCCAGAACCGGATATTGTGCCTTTGTTGCGGCGCACAGCTGCTGTTTTACGCGCCGAAGGTGAAGATTTGGTGGCGGATAATATTCTTTTGCAATCTCTGCGATTGGGAGACGAGGCGCGAAAACTCATTGATGGCCAGCGTCGCCGTCAAGCTGATAAAATCGTCGAACGGTTTCAATGGATTGGTGCTGGTGTAGTATCAGTTACGCCGATACCAGTTGTAGACTTATTGGCAACAGCTGCTGTTAATGCTCAAATGGTTGTAGAAATTGGCAGAGTCTACGGCTGTGAATTGAATATGGAACGGGGACGAGAGTTAGCCCTTTCTTTAGCGAAAACTATTGCGAGTTTGGGCATTGTTAAGGGAGCAATTCAATTATTATCTACAGCGTTGCAACTCAATGTTGCCACCTTTATTATTGGTAGAGCAATTCAAGGAGTGACAGCAGCTTATTTAACGCGAATTGCTGGTAAAAGTTTTATTGAATATTTTCGTCACGATCAAGATTGGGGTGATGGGGGAATGACGGAAGTTGTACAGCGACAGTTTCAAATTAATCGCAGAGATGAATTTATTAAAGCTTTTATTCAGGAAGCGATCGCACGGGTAGTGAAGCCATTACAAGATAAATCTGAAGTAGTTGAACACGATGAAGAAGTCAATAGATAAATTATCCATCTTGTGGGGTGGGCATCCTGCTCGCCCTGTATATGGGATGGGTGCGGACACCCATCCCACAAGAAAATTTGGGATGTTTTTTTCTTTTTCAGTCTCTTAGAGGAGGGACTTTGATTCAGGTTCCCTGCTTAAAAATGGGGGATCATTAAGTGCCTAAAATCACAGCCAACCACTTTTAAAACAACTTCTGAGACAGATTAAGAATTTTAATAAAATATTATCTTTTATTACGTAATAATACTTAACAAATTCAACTTGTATTCCAGGTATCAAAACTTTGGTTATTTATTTCTAAAGCATTCCGGAAACAGCAGGGAATGTCAGAAAAACTAAATAAAAGGACTTACTGAGTAACCAGGTCATGACATACCACATAATCGGTAAATTACTACAAGGGCGTTACCAAATCGTTCAAAGCCTTGGTGCAGGGGCATTTGGACAAACATACATTGCTGTAGACGTAGATTATCCAGAGAATCCCAAATGTGTTGTTAAACAGATCAAAGTTAGCAGTTCCGAATCCGGCTACTTGGACATGTTGAGGTTACTGTTTGTGACTGAAGCCCAAACCCTCAAACTTCTAGGAAGCCATGAGCAAATTCCTGAATTTATCGCCTGTTTTGAAGAAGACGAGCGATTTTATTTAGTGCAAGAGTATATTGAAGGACATACGCTGACTGCGGAATTGCCCATTGATCAACAGTGCGGGTGTCTGTGGACTGAAAGAGAAGTTGTAGAATTTCTGATAGATGTCTTAGGTATTTTAGAATTTGTTCACTCTCAAGGCGTAATCCATTGCGATATCAAACCGGAAAACTTGATCAGACGTAGTAGCGATGCCTCCGGCAAGGGCAAAGCCCTACGCAAGTTAGTTATGATTGACTATGGCTCAATCCAGTCTATCGATTTTGGGATATGTGCAGAATTGTGCATTGATAGAATTCCTGTCACTTCATTAGGTTACATACCGCCAGAGCAATTTATTGGACAAACACAGCCCAACAGTGATATTTATGCTTTGGGTATGATTGCTATCCAGGCTTTAACAGGGCTAGAACCATTACAATTAAAAGTTGATCCTAATACTAATGAAATTTTTTGGCGTTCTCAAAACACGCCAGTTAACGATTATCTAGCTGCTGTTCTCAGCCAAATGATCCGCTACAATTACCAAGATCGCTTTCAGTCTGTGGGTGAGGTGCTGCGGGTACTCAAACAAATAATCTGGGAAACTCAGCCATCACAAATATTAGAGGAAGATTCGGAATTTTTCCCAGAAGCGGCCATTGAAGGTGAGAATTATCAAAATCCTACATCTGGTAAATTATCCCCGTTATTAACAGGAATTAAAGTAGGACTGGCCGCTAATTCTTTATTGATGGGATTTGGTATATATTCTTTAGTTAATACTTCGCCTGCATACTCAGAAACAGATACTTTATCTAAAGCCACCAAAGAATATCAAGCCGGGGATTTGCAAGAAGCGATCGCACTCGCTAAATCAATTCCCTCCCACAGTAATATTTATCCAGAAGCCCAAGCGACAATTGAAGAATGGCAAGGGCAATGGCAAGTGGCTGCACAGCAATATGAAATAGCACAAACAGCTTTTAATGAGAGCAGATGGTCAGATGTTCTTCATGCTGCTGCTAAAGTTCCAAATATTTCATATTGGCAATCTAAAACAAATAAACTAGTTCAGAAAGCATACGTCAATATTGAAGCACAAACGCAAGATTTATTAGCAAAAGCTTACGAAAGAGCCTCTGAAAAAGATTTTTCGGCTGCATTACAATATCTGCGTCAAATTCCTCAAGAAAGTCATGCGGGTGCTTTAGTTCAAGACAAGTTAGCTGAATACAATCGCAAGCGGCAGATTAGAGCAGCTTACTTTTTACAGAAAGCTTACAAACAAGCATCTATTAGTGATTTCGATCGGGCTGTAAAATTGCTTAAAAATATTCCCCAAGATACTCTAGTTTATGCTCAAGCTCAAGTCAAATTAAATGAGTATACTCAAAAACAACGTGTGCTGACTGACTATCAAAAGATAGCTTATGCAAAAAGAATAAATTCATTCATTCCTAAAAAATCAGTTACTAAGCTTGAATCTTTTCAGGGAGTAAATTACCTGCAAGAGGTTAATATTCGGTAGTTACAGCAATTTTTCAATGCGTAGACTAGTCCCCAGTCCCTTCTTCAATTAGTTTGCAAATTCTGATTTATCGGATGGGTAGTTCAATGATAAACTCTATCCCTTCACCTGCCTTGGAATGGTATGTGAGCTTGCCATGATGATTATTAACCACAATTTGGTAAGCAATAGATAGACCAAGCCCTGTTCCTTTACCAACAGGTTTTGTTGTGTAAAAAGCATCAAATATTTTTGTTGATCCTGTGTTTTTTATACCTGAGCCATTATCAGCAACTCTTAAAATAACTAGCTCTCCAATTGCCTCAGTTTTAATTTTAATCACACCAGGATGTTGACAAATTGCATCAAAGTCTTCATTTTTATATTTTTCTTCAACTGCATCGATGGCATTAGAAATTAAATTCATAAACACCTGATTAATTTCGCCAGGAAAACACTCAATAAGTGGCAAATCTCCATATTCTTTAACTAATTGGATGGTGGGGCGATGAGCATTTCGTTTCAAGCGATGTCCGAGAATAAGTAATGTACTTTCTAACCCTTGATGCAAGTTAGCTAGTTTCTTACCAGCTTCTCTGTGGCGCGAGAAGTTGTTCAAATATGACACAATTTCCGTAACGCGATCTGTTCCAACTTGCATGGATTGAATAATTTTAGATAAATCATCTAACAAAAAGTTGAGATCGCTTTTTTGAATCGCGGTTTTAACTTCCTCTGGTGGTTCGGGCAGATGTTTTTGATAGAGATGCAGTAAACTAACTACCTCCTGTACATACTTTTCAACAAAATTTAAGTTGCCAGCTATAAAATTAATGGGATTATTAACTTCATGAGCAATTCCTGCTGTGATTTGACCTAAAGCTGCTACCTTTTCTGCTTGAATAAGTTGAGTTTGAGTCTGTTGTAATTCGGCATTTTTAGCGATTAAGGCTTTCGTCAAATTTCTCAGCTTGAGGTGATTTTCGATCCGCACTAAGACTTCTTCATGCTGAAAAGGTTTGGTAATGTAGTCTACAGCTCCCAATTGCAAACCTTTGACTTTATCAGCAGTTTCTGAAAGGGCTGTCATAAAAATGACTGGAATATCTTGAACACGAGGATTGCTTTTTAGCTGTTTACAGGTTTCAAAACCATCTATACCCGGCATCATTACATCGAGCAAGATTAAATCAGGTAAATGATCATTTTCTAATCGTTGAAGGGCTTTTTCACCGCTACGCGCTGCCCAAACTTCAAAGTTAGACTGATCCAGAAAGCTGGATAAAACTTGTAAATTGGCAGGGTTATCGTCAACGACTAAAACAATTCCCCTGGAAGGAATGTGATTGATCGAATTATTTTGGTCTTCAATAGTCGTTTTCATACTGTTTCCACCGCATATTGAGTCAAGAAATTGAGGATTAAATCTTCATCAAATTGCCTTGCTAGTTGCCGTAGTTCGTTAGCAAATGGTGCGAAGGTTGTGTCTGTTTCTTCCAGTTGATCAGCCCACTTGAGAATGGCATTGAAGTTACCTTTACTAGCTAAGGTGACTAGTTCCTGCAAGATTTGGGGGGAAGGAGGGGTTAATTGAGCAGGTTCGCTTGCTTCTTGAGCTTTTTCTCTATCAGGCTGAGATTGCTTATAAATCCATACCAAATTTAAATATTTTTCTAGTTGATGCAACAATTCATCTACATTTATAGGTTTGCTTAAGAAGGCGTTACCTCCAGCTTGTAAACTGCGATGTTTGTCGGCTTCAAAGACACTGGCGGAAGAGACGATAATCAATACATCTTTAATTTCTGGGGTGTGACGCAGATGTTTAATTAATTCAAACCCATCCATTTCTGGCATCAGCAAATCTGTGATGATTAAGTCTGGCTTGAGGGCGATCGCTATTTCTAAACCTTCTTTACCGTTGTTGGCTTCAACTACATTAAAACCCAGTGGTTGTAGTAAGTTTGTAATCACTGTGCGATTTTCCCAGCGATCGTCAACCATCAGGATGGTGTAGGGGCTACCCTCAAAGCCAATGATTTGTTCCTCTGATGATGCGTAGGCGTAGCCCGTCGTAGACATCGCTGATTGTACCCAGTCAGCCGCTTCGGGAATCTCCAACTCAAACGAAAAGCTACTTCCCTGACCGATCTGACTCTGAACGTGAATATCGCTACCCATCATCTGTACTAACTGCTGAGTAATAGCTAAACCCAGCCCAGTGCCTTCAGCTTGGCGCTTTTTCTCACCTACTTGTTCAAATGGCAAGAAAATTTTGCTCAATTCTGCGGGAGTTATACCAATTCCCGTGTCTTCTACGGTACAGCGAAGACGATATTTCTGGCGATCGCTGGGAGGTTGATCGATTACTTCAATATTGAAAGTAACCTGACCTTTATCTGTAAATTTGATGGCATTTCCCAGCAGATTCAATAGTACCTGACGCAATCTTTTCACATCGACATGAATCCCTGTAGGCAAGTTGAGCGCAGGTTTATAGACAAACAAAATGCCCTTTTGTTTTGCCCGAATCTGGCAGATTTCGACAATTCCTTGGAGAAAGGAGGGGAAATGCACATCATCAGGATGCAGTTCTAGCTTTTTCGCTTCAATTTTGGAGAGATCCAAAATGTCATTAATTAAAGTCAGCAAATGAGAGCCGCATTGTTCAATAATATTGACGTGGTATTGCTCTTTATTAGGTAAAGCTGGGGAACGCAGCAAAATTTGGGCACAACCAAGAATGCCATTCAAGGGCGTTCGTAGTTCATGACTCATGTTTGCTAAAAATTCGCTTTTAGCATGGTTGGCTGTATCAGCCGCAGCTTTAGATTTTTTAAGTTCACGTTGTTCAAATGCTTGCACCTGCCATAAAACCGTAATCATAGTGACTGTCAATCCACCAACAATTAAGGCGATTAAATCGAGGAATTGCAATCGAGATTCGATATTTTGGCGGGGAATTACCAAAGCTACAGACCAATTAGCGCCTTGCAACGGCAGATAAGCTACATACTTTTTAGTGCCGTCAATTTCCATTAACTCAATTCCCTGTTGCTTGTTTACCATCCTCTGGGCGATCGCATTTAAATTGCGATCGCCTATTTTCACCAGGCTGGGTGCAGGTTTTTCTACGGTTGACATTAACGTTGAGTTAGGATGGACGATCGCTTGTCCTTGGGAATTGAGGGCGAAAGCATAGCTGTTTGTGCCGTAGTGCAGGGAGTTGACAACCTCTGCAATGTGATCGACTCTCACATTCCCCTGGAAAGCCCCGATCGGTGAATTACTGCTTGCAGAATTTGACCAAATCGGGGTGGAGATCGCAATTAAAGGAATTCCTGTAGAACGGCTAATGAAGGGATCGGAAATGTTGCTCTTTCCCGCAATTGCTTTTTGAAAATAGTCTCGATCCTGAATATTTTTATTTGCTCGACCAACTTTTGTATTGGAATATGAACCATCTGGGTTAGCTATTTGGAACAAGAAAAATTCATTGATCCGCTTAACTTCTGCCTTTAAATAGGGTTCTGCCACAGACCAGTTTAAGGAACGTACAGTTGAAGTATTCGCCAGGGTTTGTACCTCCACTTGCCGAACATGTAACCACTCTTCAATTTCAGCACTCCCTCTCTGTACCTCTAAAAAAGCGCTCTGTCTCAAATCTTTGAGCATCATATTTCTAGTGGCTTGATAGCTGAAATAAGCAGAAATACTGACTACAAGAGTAGTGCCACCAAGAATAAATCGAATCAGTAAATTTCGTGAGTGATGATTTTCTTTGTCAGATGTCGATAGGCTGGAGTTTTGTTGTATCAAGGGTTAGCTCCTTAATCACATAGTTCGGTAAGAAGAAATTCTAGAACATCGATTCAGTAGGGAAGGGGGAGCCAAACTCCCCTCTGGGCTTGCCTAACGGCAGGCTGACGCCAAGATCAAGAGGTTGGAGGAGAGGTTCTTTCAGGATTACTGAATTGGTGTTCTAGGTTATCTTTAGATTGCCCAAAAAATTACCGATGCTCACAGCTTTTGGTAAAATAAACCAGAAATTTATAGTAATGCCATGAATTATAAGTTTTTATCTCAAAGTGTTCTTGAAAATTAACTATAATTCCAATTATTGGCTATAACAAGTGTTATTAATAATTCCTAATTACGAATTATTAGGGGCTTCCAACAAATAAATTATCCAATCTTGTGAGGCGGGTAAGCTAAAAAACATCTAACTTGCATAATCGAGTTAACCCTTCGGCTTACCTCGGCTCCGCTCGGCACGAGTCGCTCAGGGTAAAATATAGCTCTTGTGAGGTGGGCATCCTGCCCGCCCAGCTTATGCAATTTAAATGTGGAACAGCTTAACATTAGTGCCTTTGGCTACGGGCGCTCGTGTCGTCCATCCCACAAGAATTAATTAGTTGAGTATTTTTTTATTTTCAGTCTTTTAATGTATTAGGGCATCGTCTGCGGTGGATTAGTGCGATTAGGAAATGGGAGAGTTGGTACAATTACAGGCTGTGGTTTTGCGCCTTGCAGTTGAATTTGGGCTTGATTGCGGCCATCTATTGCTTGTTGGTAATTAGACTTGTATTTTATTGCTTGATCGTAAGATGCGATCGCGTCCTGATAGCGCTTCAAATTTAATAGGGCATTGCCTCTGCTATACCAGCTTTCGGCATGGTCTGGCTTATAACGAACTGCCTTATTATAAGACGCGATCGCATCTTCGTAT
This sequence comes from Nostoc sp., assembly GCF_036917135.1. GTDB lineage: Bacteria > Cyanobacteriota > Cyanobacteriia > Cyanobacteriales > Nostocaceae > Nostoc. The sequence goes on from NZ_JBALEA010000033.1 coordinate 32,869, forward strand.
TTCTGCAATATGTATTGTGAATTTCCTAGATTATACCAGAGTTGATAATCATTTTGCTTAATTGTTGCTGCTTTATAATAAATTTTTATTGCTTCTTCATAGCGTTGGTTTTGATGTAGCGACCAACCCAAGTTATACCACGCTTGATAGTTTCTGGGATTGTATTTTATTACTTGATTAAAAGATTCAATTGCGTCTGGATAACGTCTTAAATTCATGAGAATATTACCCCTTGATAACCAAGCTTGATAATAATTAGCTTTGTATTGCACCGCTTTATCATAGGCTGTGAATGCATCTTGGTATCGTTGCATATTAACTCGATTATTCCCCAAATTATACCAAGCTTGCTCGTAATCTGGTTTTAAATCAACGACTTTTTCAAATGCTGCGATCGCTTCTTCATATCGCTTAGAATTTTGTAGGGCTAATCCTTTTTTGTACCAAGCTTCGTAATTGTCTGGTTTGAGTTCAATGGCCTTTTCATAAGATTTAATCGCTTGGTCGTATTGATTTAAATTACTGAAAGCTTCACCCTTAGCATTCCAGACTTCTGAGTTGTTATTATTTAATTGTAAGGCTTTGTCAAAAGACGCGATCGCTTCTTGATATTGCTGTAAATTTCCCAATACAAAACCTCTTCCAATCCAAGCATCTAAATAATCTGGCTGAATTTGAATTGCTTTATCATAAGCCGCTAGAGATTCCTTGTATTTTTTTAACTTATTTAGGGTTTTGCCTTGACCATTCCAGCCTTGAGCATAATCTGGTCGAATATCAACGGCTTTTTCATATACCTCTAGCGCGTCTTGATAGCGTTGCAAATCAAAAAAAGTATTTCCTTGTTTAGATAATTCTATGGCATTCTTGGAATTAATGTGATTCCAAATAAATATTGATGCTACTCCGCTAAGACTAATCAAAAATATCGATAGTAAAACTTTACCCAATACACCTTTTTTAGGTTGAGGTTTATTTATATTTTTTTGTGGAGAAATTGGAGTTAACGCTATGGTTTGGGCGGGTGGTTGTGTTAATTCTTTCAGCGCTTGTAATGCTACGGTTGCCGAAGGATAGCGTTGCCGAAAATCGTAGCATACCATTTTATCTAAGAATTGAGCGAATTCTGGCGTGACCGTGGCTTGATTATGCCAGATAATTTCATTAGTATCAGCATCTTTTACTATTTCCTCTGCTGATAATCCAGTGAGAGCTTGAATCGCAATTATTCCCGCAGCATAGATATCACTGCTTAATTTTGGTGTACCATGAGCTTGTTCACCAGGAATATATCCAGGCGTCCCGATAGCTACTGTTGCGATAGTTTGACCTTGGGGAGTAATAACTTGAGTCGCAATTTGTTTAACTGCACCAAAATCAATTAAAATTAATTTGCCATCTGGTTGTCGTCTCAGAATATTTCGTGGATTGACATCACGATGAATTACATTCTGTTGATGGACAAATTCTAAAATTGTCAAAAGTTCTTGTAAAAGTGCAATTACTTGCTCTTGACTTAAGGTTTTACCTGATGTTAATTCTTGACTCAGGTCATGACCTTCGATCAATTCCTGTACGAGATAGAATTCGGCATTTTCCTCAAAATAAGCTAAAAGTTGGGGAATGCGATCGTGAGTTCCTAATTTATAGAGAACTTGCGCTTCCGTATCAAATAAACGCCTAGCTGTCTCCAAAGTTACCGGATCAGTTGCCTGGAGTTTGAGTTTCTTAACGACACATAAAGGTGAACCAGGCAATTGGGTATCACAAGCCACAAAAGTTTCACCAAAACCCCCACCTCCCAAGTTACTAATAATTTGGTATCTTCCTACAAGTGTGTTTCCTAGCATCTCGTTTGCCTAGTTAAGTGCGATGCGATCTGATTTCAATCTTGCCACAGGTTAAGAAGTGGTGAGATGAGGGGGATGAGGGAGATGAGGAGGCAAGAGGAGAATAAGCAATGCCCAATACAACTCTTGGAGAGGCTGCGCCAACGGCTTCTCTACGAGACGCTACGCGAACGCGGTACTTGAGCGTAGCGATGCACTGAGCGTAGCCGAAGTGTCGAAACTCAGTACAAGTACCCAATGCCCAATACAACTCTTGGAGAGGCTGCGCCAACGACTTCTCTACGAGACGCTACGCGAACGCGGTAGTTGAGCGTAGCGATGCACTGAGCGTAGCCGAAGTGTCGAAACTCAGTACAAGTGCCCCATGCCCAATACTTCGACTCCTTTCGACTTCGCTCAAGGCAAGTCGCTCAGTACAAGTGCCCAATGACTAATGACTAATCTATATGATTCCTATTAGTGATAATATTCGTTGTTGGAGTAAGCCAATTATTAATTACTGGCTAATTGGCATTAACCTAGCTATATTTTTATGGGAACTTAAACTAGAATTTAGTGGCCAACTAGGTGATTTTATCAATAGTTGGGGTGTGATTCCAGCCCAAATTAGTGGAGCAGTTACAAATGCTCTCTTCTTCAACAACTCTGCTGCTTGGATAATTGTAGTTTGGCGAGTTTTTTCACTATTTTTTGCGATATTTCTGCACGGCAGTTTTAGTCAAGTATTAGGAAATCTGCTATTTTTGTGGGTTTTTGGGAAGACTGTCGAAAATATTCTCGGGCATGGACGCTATCTCGGATTTTATCTGGCTACTGGCGCGATCGCAGGGTTAGTACAAATTGTGCTAGAACCAAGTTTGACAGTACCATTGATTGGGGGCAATGGTGCGATCGCAGCTATTTTAGGAGCATACATTCTCAAATTTCCTCAAGCTAAAATTGACACCATTTTGCCGCTAATAATCGTGTATATCCCCATCCAACTCCCAGCCTTTTTCTATATATTTTGGTGGTTTGTGCAACAGTTATTTTATGGTATCGGCAGCTTAAATATTCCTCCTGTTGGCGTCAATCAATCGGGTGTTGTCTTCTGGGGACAGGTTGTGGGATTATTGATTGGTGCAGCTTTCATGCAATTGAAGAGATAACTAATATAATTAATAGCCAGAATAATTACTGTGATCATATTTTGAATTATTTACAGCAGATTGTCCTCTAATCGAATACACGTAGAGACGTAGCACTGCTACGTCTCTACAAGGTTTTGGGTTTTATATATGTACTTCATTTACCTGAAATCTGCTGTATGTGCCTTTTGATGGATTAATTTTTTAGATGAAAAATTTATACTAATTAAACTGGGGGATGCGTACTCTTGAAGTTAATGTTCTTAAGTTATGAGCGGTGTACAAGATGTCAAGTGTTGATAAAATTAACTTTCAACTCACTGATGAATTAACACTTCTACGGCAGCGTGTCGCTGAGTTTGAGCAATCAGAGATATCTTATCAGCAAAGACAAGCAGCGCTTGAGGAAGAATTAACAGAACTAAAAGGAAAGCTGTCAGTAGAAGTAGAAAATTCTCATATCCAAAACGATACATCGGCAGCTATCAATCTCCCAATAGATGCGGCAGTAATTTTCAAGCAACTCCAACAAGAAATTGCCGAGCGAGAGCAAGTAGAAGTAGTCTTCAGAGAGAGTGAAGAACGGCTGAGACTAGCTCTAGATGTTTCCCAGATGGGCTTGTGGGATTGGAATGTTGTTACCAATAAAGTCATCTGGTCTGGAAATTATGAAGCACTTTTTGGTCTAGTCCCAAGTAGTTTAGACGGCCCTTATGAGACGTTTCATAAGTGCGTTTATCCTGAAGATAAGCAATCTGTCATGGAAGCGATCGCTCACGCTTTGACAGAAAAAACTGACTACAATGATGAATTTCGGATAGTTCGGTCAGACCAAAGTGTACATTGGATTTCTGCCAAGGGAAAATTTATCTATGACGAACACGGGCAAGGGGTGCGAATGATCGGCGTTTGTATGGAAACTACTGTGTGCAAGCAGGCAGAAGAAAGTACTCGTGATCTCACAACCCAAGTCCAAGAACAGGCAAACATTTTAAATGCTATTCTCACCGCTTCAGTCGATCACATATACATCTTTAATCACCAAGGTTGTTATCAATACGTGAGTCGTGATGGAGCGACTATACTAGGTTTAAAACCCCAAGATATTGTCGGAAAAACTTTGCCAGAATTAGATTTACCAGCAGACTTAATAGAACAAGTAGATCATCAACGAAAAGCTGTGATGAAAACTGGGCAGCCGATTAAGGATGAGTGTAAATATATTACTGCCGATGGGCTGCATTATTATGAATACATTCTCTCCCCATTACGCAATATTGACCAAACTATTGAAGGCGTAATCACTGTTTGTCGTGATATTACCGAACACAAACGGGCAGAAAAATCATTACGCGAAAGTGAAGCCAGATTTCGGCGTTTGTTTGAATCGAACCTAATTGGCGTTGCTTTTTGGAATGTGGATGGGTTAGTTATTGATGCCAATGATGCCTTTCTTCAAATAACTGGCTACACTCGTGATGAGTTTGCCATTTTAGGTAGAATTAATTGGAGAGAACTTACTCCGGTTGAGTATCAAGATTTAGACGAGCGTGCAATTTTAGAGGTTCAAACCAAAGGAATTTCCAAAATATACGAGAAAGAGTACATCCACCGCAACGGAAAGCGAGTACCAATTGTATTGGGGGTAGCCTTGCTGAATGGCTCCCAAGACAAAGGTGTTGCTTTTGTACTGGATATTACCGATCGCAAATTGGCTGAGAAAGAATGCGATCGCCTACTAGATTGCGAAAGGACAGCACGCAAACAAGCCGAAATCGCCAATAAAATTAAAGATGAGTTTCTGGCGGTTCTCTCCCATGAACTGCGAACCCCACTCAACCCTGTCTTGGGATGGTCGAAAATGCTGCGGACTCGCAAGTTTGATGAAAAAACTACTAACCACGCCTTAGAAACCATTGAACGCAACGCCAAGTTACAAACCCAGCTAATTGAAGATTTGTTGGATGTGTCTCGCATCCTCCAAGGAAAATTAAACTTGAATGTCTGTCCAGTGAACTTGGTAATGGTAGTTGAAGCAGCACTAGAAACCGTACAACTAGCAGCAGAAGCCAAGTCAATTCAAATTCAGACCATATTTGATCCTAGTTTGGGACAAGTTATGGGCGACCCAAATCGGCTCCAGCAAGTTGTGTGGAACCTGCTTTCTAATGCGGTAAAATTTACACCAACAGGAGGACGAGTAGAAATTCGACTCATGGAAGGTGGTAATCAGGTGCAAATTCAGATCAACGATACAGGTAAGGGAATTCCGCTAGACTTTTTACCTTATGTCTTCGATTACTTTCGCCAAGCTGATGGCACAACTACAAGGACATTTGGGGGATTAGGTTTAGGATTAGCGATCGTGCGTCGGGTTGTCGAAATGCATGGGGGAAATGTTCAAGCCGAAAGTCTTGGAGAAGGATCGGGTGCAACCTTCACTGTTGAGCTACCGCTTTTGGTTAGAAGTGAACAGGTTCGGCGTGAGGAGAATCAGTCTTTACCTCGTGCGCTTGAATCCTCGATGCTTTCGGACACTCAAGTTTTGGTGGTAGACGATGAACCAGATATTAGAGATTTAATTACCTTCATTTTGCAAGACTATGGTGTAGAAGTAACCGCCGTAGCATCAGCACAGGAAGCGCTACAAGCACTGTCTGAGTCAGTACCAGATGTTTTAATTAGTGATATTGGAATGCCAAAGACAGACGGTTATATGCTGATGCGGGAAGTGCGATCGCGATCGCCCCAACAAGGAGGAAGCGTACCAGCGATCGCTCTCACAGCCTATGCAGGTGAAATGAATCAACAGCAAGCACTAGCAGCCGGTTTTCAAATGCATATTTCTAAACCAGTAGATCCAGATGTATTGGTGCAGGCGATCGCTAATTTGATTAAGCCTAAATGATCTAAATTATGCTTAAAAATTGGTTATATTTAGACGCAGCAAGGGTTTTCAGAACCATTAACTTGCAAAAATTGTGTGCGATCGTCGCTACACCTGGGGACTACCAGCTTGAAAAATCTGTTGAGCAATCAGGTTTAATTGGGGGAAAGTAGGTGACACAATGCGGTCATCGCCTCTAAATTGAGTAACTTGGTATTCACCATCGATTAGTTGATAAATCGATATAGTTGGCTGTTTGGGGTTCCCAGTGAATTTTTTAGCGCCTAGACCGAGGTAATCTACAACCCAGTATTCAGGAATTCCAATACTCTCATACTTACCCTGTTTTGTGTAGTAGTCATCATCCCAGTTGCTACTAACTACCTCAACTACTAAGGGAATTGATGCTGCAAGGCTAACAGTTGATTCTTTTTTCCATAGCAGCTCATTCACTAAATTAGCGCGATTGAGTAATAGCACATCTGGAGAGTAACCAGATTCCGAATTAGTTGGTTTTACCAGTGCAGTTTTAGGGATTATATAAGGTAAATTTAATCGGTCAAATTCTATTGTTAGTTTTCTGGCGATAAAACCAACAACGTCTTCATGGTCTCCCAATGGTTGCGCCATTTCAACAATCACGCCATTATGTAATTCGTACCTTCCGCCTTCGGAACGCCAAGCTGCAAAATCTTCAAAGGTTACTAGTTTGGGTATGGCTTGAGTCATAAATTGTCTACTGCTCCCAATTCCTTAGATTGTAACTTCAGGAAAACCAAGTTTGACAGTAGGATAAATATAGACAGGATGTATTGAATTCTCTTAACCGTTTTCATGGGAATGACTGAGCAAGATGATTCTCAGCAATTGAGTGAACCGACCGATGAAACAACTACCAAGTCGGTCGATAATTCCTGGAAAAATCGCATTGGCGATGTCTGGAACAAAGCAACAACAACTCTAACGCAACTCCTACCCGTAGAACAGGTGGCACAGACTGTTGTGGAATGGTTTAGCGTCAGCGAAACTCAGGTTACAGAGATTTTAGAGAAAATTCAAGCGGAACTGCCAACCACAGAAGCGCTGTTGATTGGTAAACCCCAAGCCGGAAAAAGCTCAATTGTCAGGGGATTGACGGGAGTTTCTGCCGAAATTGTCGGTCAGGGATTTCGCCCCCACACGCAACACACCCAGCGCTATGCCTATCCTTCCAATGACCTGCCGTTACTGATTTTTACTGATACTGTCGGGCTGGGTGATGTTAAACAAGATACTCAAACAATTATTCAGGAATTAGTTGGCGATTTACAACAAGAAACTCGTTCCGCCAGAATCCTGCTTTTGACTGTTAAAATCAATGATTTTGCAACTGACACTCTACGACAAATTGCTCAACAGTTGCGCCAGCAGTATCCAGACATTCCCTGTCTGCTGGTAGTTACGTGCTTGCATGAAGTTTATCCTGCTGATACCGTCGATCATCCCACCTATCCGCCAGGTTATGAGGAAGTCAACCGCGCATTTGCCGCAATCCAACAAGCCTTCACGGGAATAACTGACCGCTCTGTACTCATTGACTTTACCTTAGAAGAAGATGGCTACACTCCGGTATTTTATGGCTTAGAAGCACTGCGAGATTCCTTAGCAGAACTGCTTCCACAAGCCGAAGCACAGGCGATTTATCAGCTATTGGATCGAGAAGAAGCTGGGAAGCAAATTGGCAACCTTTACCGAGATGCTGCACGCCGTTATATTTTGCCATTTGCGATTATGTCTGCTACCCTGGCGGCTGTACCTCTGCCATTTGCGACAATGCCCGTACTCACTGCCTTGCAAGTATCAATGGTGGGTCTGTTGGGTAAATTATATGGGCAAACAGTTACTCCATCTCAGGCGGGAGGCGTTGTAAGTGCGATCGCAGGTGGTTTTTTAGCCCAAGCTATAGCACGGGAGTTAATTAAATTTATCCCAGGTTTTGGGAGTGCGATCGCTGCTTCTTGGGCAGCCGCCTATACTTGGGCACTAGGAGAAGCAGCTTGCGTTTACTTTGGTGATTTAATGGGAGGTAAGAAACCCGATCCCCAAAAAATTCAGTTAGTGATGCAAGAAGCATTTCAGTCGGCGCAACAACGGTTTAAGGGAATCAAACGTTAAGACTCAAAAATCTGTTTCTCAAAGCAAACACTCACTGGATTTCCCACATAGCATCCATAGGCTGCTATGGGTTGATAACCCGCAGATTTATATAACCGAATCGCCGGCGGTTGATAAATGCCTGTTTCCACACGTAAACTGCGATAACCAAAAATCTGAGCGCGTCTTTCTAAGTCAGCCAGAACTATCTTGGCCACACCTCGTCCACGCCAAGCCGATTCCACAAACACCCGTTTAATTTCGCCGATTTCCTCAGCAAGTGGAACAACTGCACCGCAAGCGATGGGCTGACTTTGAATCCAAGCAATGACAAACACAGATTTGGGTTGGCTGAAGTCAAGAGGGGGAAATTTTCCATCTGCCGTACCACCATATAAAGAGGTAAGCTCTTGATACATCCGATTAGTAAGGATGTTTGATACAAGGCTTTCGTAATCTTCTGGAGAAATTACGAGTTGATCGAGATTTTGAGACATAATTCTAATTCACTGTTACGCCAAGGTATTGTCACTGTGATATGAGATTATCTGTGTGTGGGAAACAATAAAATCATGGAAAACCGAACTTGGCAGCCACCGGAATTTATTCAACTCAAGGGTCAATTTGTAACACTCAAGCCGTTGATTTTAGAAAGAGATGTGGATGCTTTGTATGCAGCTTCACACGGCACTTCTGAAAAAGAAGCTATATGGAATTATCTATTTTACGGGCCATTTGATAGCCCTTCCACAATGAAAGACTGGATGGAAGAAAATATCGTAAGTCAATCCGACCCTCTGACTTGGACAGTCTTTGATAACTTAACAAATACTCAGGTGGGTAGTGTGGCATTACTAGCGATCGCACCAAATCATGGTCGTGCTGAAATCGGTCATGTATGGTTTACTCCCGCAGTCCACAAAAGTAAAATCAATACAGAATCACAGTTTTTGCTACTTCAACATCTTTTTGATCGCCATTCTTATCGTCGAGTTGAGTGGAAATGTAATTCCCTCAATCATGCGAGTCGAACTACTGCAACAAGGATGGGATTCATTTATGAAGGTCGTTTTCGACAACACATGTTTGTGCGGGGAAAAAACAGAGATACCGATTGGTTTGCAATGACAGATAAAGAATGGCCGCGCTGTAAAAGTAATTTTGAAAAATGGCTTTATTCCCACGAAAATATTTCATTAATGGAACTAAATAACAGCTAGTTTTGCACTCATATAGCAATCATATTTGATTTCTGAGAATCGCAACCCGCAGATCTCCGACTTCGTAAAAGTTGTCGGGGATCTTTTTTCTCATGAATAATTCAGGATTGCTATAGCAATTTCTGAAGCACAGCAGTTATAGCAACGGACAAGGAGGTTAGGACATTAACTGATGATAAAACCTATATACAAACAGACTTTCAACCCAGTCCCCAGCGATGCACTGAGCTTGTCGTTGGCGCAGCCTCTCGTAGAGAAGTGTCCCCAGTCCCCTGCTATATCAAAAATTCTCCTACACCTTCTCCTTTGCAGCTGGCACAATGCCAAACTTATTTAAACCGGCATCGATTTGCCTAAGTGCTTTAAAATCCTCCTCTGGCAAAAGGTAGCTGCTACTACTTAATAAACCTCCACTCACAGCAGGCTGCTTTGACAAAAAAGAGAAAGCTTGGCGAAACTGCTGCGGTTCGGCTTGAATCGGTGAATCAAAGTGGCAGGGAATAATCCACCGAAAGTCCCAACTTGCAACTTTATCAGCCCAGTCAATGGTTTCTTGCGGTGCGCGGTTGAGAATCAACGTTTGTAAAATTGGTGCGACAAACAAACGCCCATTCCCTCGTAGAGCATCAAACGATCGCTGCCAATCTGACTGCCATTTAAAGGGGTACAATCCAAAATAAGCTTTCTTTGAGCGTTCTGGTGCTTTCATGGCATCTTCCAACACCTGACGCCATTGCAGTATATCTAGTGCCCTTGGTTGAAAGTACAAAGCAAATAAACAGATGCGCTGCCAACCTTTACGGCGATTTACCTCAATGTCTGCAACAATATCAGCAGCATGATCCTTGGCATGGAATAATAAGGGATATGGATCTAAAAGAACGATCGCAGGTGGATCTTCTGAGATCGAAAGTACTGAGTCTGTTACTAAAAGAGTATGCGATCGCTTGTGGAAAAAAGCAACTTCCGCAAACCGACCAGTCCCAAGAGCGATGGGGCCGAGCATTGCATAATCAAACTCATCAGCAAAGGGTGTTTTGCTACTATCATCTGGTAGTACTTGAGTTCGTTTTGGCGGTAAACCAAGCCAACTGAGGGGGAGATTTAGCGGAAAACTCCACTGATGGGGAGCCACAAACACCTGTGCTGTCGGAAAGTATCTGGCGAAGGGACCGACAAAAACTTTGTGTTCTATACCAGAGATAGTTGGCAAAATGATGTACTTAACATTACCCTGTTTTGCCACCAACTCATTTACAAGCCGGATGCACTCTGGGGTTGGTGCAACAGGTGCGTAGACGAGAAGACCCCCAGTTTCCAGCTTAACCACAGTCATACGAATCGGCACAACAACGTAGAAAATGCCCTGAATCTGGTCAAAATTCCAGATTGTGCCCTTGACAACTTCTTTGCGGATTGTCTGCCGTCTGCCATAAGGGTAGAGTGGCACAACAGGCCATAATCTCCATAAAAAGTCTTTTGGATCAATCTGTTGTGTATTGACTATGCGTTCATCATCAGCCACTCTGCGACCCCCTCTAAATTCCCGGCTCAAATTGTTTTTATTTGCTATCTCCAAAGTTGGAGTTTAGCAAATTATTGAGATAATAATACCAATTCGTAATGGGCTACGCCCCGCTACGCTAACGTAATTAGTAATTCGTAATATCTTTGATGCAGTTTATTCACGATAAAAAGCATGAGCAAATATAGAATTTTAAAACCTGAGCAAACTTACACTTTTAGTCAATTACTTTTTGTTACCTAACCCAACAATAATTTAATAACGCTTAATTATTATCTATAAATAAAATAAATGCCATCCAAAGGAATGTGTTAAAATTGCTATTTACATAAATCCTCTATATTCTCTTAGTATCTACTGTCATAAAAGATTGTGTACATATATATTGAGAAATACTGAGGAATATTTGAACCTAATAAGAGTTTAATTCAAGTCCCAATTGAAAGTTTTGTATGGGAATTCAAAAAGAACATTATTAACTATAGCAGCCGCCAGGTTGGTTAGGATGCTGTACGAAGAACATCTTCCATTCTGACTGATTATACTGTTTGTCCTAACCATCTTGGCGGTTGCTATAACAATAAAATTAACCAAATCTAGTGTGAATTTAAAAAAACTTAATCAACAGTTTGCATAAAAACCCCTACAGTACCTGAATTACAGATATATCAACTAACCTGCGAGTAAGGGCAAATCTACTATGAGGCAAAAGTCTATTGCTGTGTTAAAAGTCTCTTTTTTGGCTGCTTCTCTAGCCATCTTGCAAACATCTGTGTTTGCAGAAAATTCAGAACAAGCAAGCTCTGGGGCAGCACCAACAGTCAAAGTACCTATAAATCAACAGCCCCTATTTACACCTAATGAGCCTGAAGTCCAAAGTAATGCTCAGAGCATTAATACCACGCAAACTTTCTGGACTCCTGAGAGAATGAGAAAAGCTAAACCTTTACCTTTGCCTAGATCCTCTCAGGGCGTTGTCACAGGAGTAACAATTCAAGATATAGGTCATATAGGTAAGTCACAAGCAAGCTCTGGGGCAGCACCAAGAGTCAAAGTACCTATTAATCAACAGCCGCTATTTACACCTAATAAGCGGAAATTCCAAAGTAACAGCATTCAGCCCGACAATGAGGGTACAAAAAGTGCCAGTTTTACCAGTTCTGAGCTAGTTCCTCTATCAGCAGATTTATCCTATCCGTATGTAGCATCAGGGAAACTTTTCTTTTCCAACTCCGAAGGTGATTTTCTGTGTTCTGCGGCTGTCATCAAACCAAGACTTATCCTAACGGCAGGTCACTGCGTTCACAGTGGAAGTGGAGGGAACAATGGTTTCTACAGTAACTTCGTATTTATTCCTGCTTATAGAGATGGTACTGCCCCATATGGGCAGTGGTCTTGGAGCCATGTTATTACAACAAACACTTGGATTACAGGTAGTGGTTCAGAACCCAATGCTGCCGACTATGCAATTATCGAACTCTCAGACCAGTCATTTAACGGAGTTAGCACGACAATAGGTAGTGTAGTTGGCTACTTCGGAACTAAAACTCTCGATCTTTTGCCGAATCACGTTACTATGCTGGGATATCCAGGTAATCTAGACAGCGGTGAAAAAATGCATCAGATTACAGCAGGAAGTTATGGTAGTGGAGGCAATAACACAGCTATATATGGTTCCGATATGTCAGAGGGGTCTAGTGGAGGACCTTGGGTGGAGAATTTTGGTGTTGCTGCTGATGGACAAGTTAATGGGTCAGATACAAGTCTCAACGAAATTGTTGGTCTTACCTCATACGGACCCACTGCTGTCGGGCCTCTTTACCAAGGCAGCTCGATTCTCGACAGCCGATTCACCTCTATATTGAACACAGCGTGTGCTTGGAATCCTGGTAACTGTTAATCAGATTCTTGCGAAGATATTTGTTGGGTAACGCATTAGACTTATCCGAAAGTTAGGTTTTTACGCTTGCTTTACAAGGATTTGATACTCATTCGCGGATATGTCTATTGCCTCAACCCAACCTACGAATATTCTTAACCTACGCAGTATTGATACAGATAGCTGCGTAGCAAAAGTCAATTCAAGCAAACTCAAACTCACTTAATTGAGTCCGTTTGAACGGACTGAGGCTATAAGCCTGAAACTTAAGTCTTAGGCTCATAGCAATGAAGCTTTTAGGGACTTCCAGAAAATAAATTATCCAATTTAAGTAGGTCGGCGTAAATAATTATCGTTGGGATAAAGCAGGGAGCAGGGGGCACTTAGCTGGGGGAAAAAGAGTTTGAGCCTTGTTTACTTTTCTTCACGCAGTTTGGTTTTATTGCGCCCACTTACTTACTCAGATAATATTTTCTTTGTCCCCCTGCTAAGAGATCCCTGCCCCCCTGCTTACACAGCGATAGGATATTTTTTTAGTTGCAAGTCCCTTAGTTTGGTTGTTGGTAATGACAAGGCTTGAAGAGTAGACGTACAGGCTAGCAGAGCCGACACAAGGAAAGAAAACCTCTGTCCTGTCTTACCCCTGCTTATTCAGAAGGTAATTCTGGGAAACCTTAATTTGTGAGAGCGAGAGGCTTTTGCCAGAAGGAACTAGAATTAGAAAACACCTAGCTGGGTTCTTCTGAATTTTGAAATTAGGAGTGCATGTGTGCCAAAATCCCCTAAATATTTGCTGATTGGCTCAACGGAAAATTATAGCGGTAAATCTGCAACTGTTCTGGGTTTGTCTCATCAGCTACAGCAAAAAGGTCTGGATATTACCTACGGTAAACCGCTCGGTACGTGTTTCAATTCCTCTAGCGGAACCGTAATCGAGGAAGATGTCCAGTTCATCGCTCTTAGCCTCAATTTGCCGGAAAACCGCATTGCACCTACAATGCTGGCTTTGGATGAACCAAATGTGCAAAAGCGCTTGCAGGGGGAAGACAAAACCGATTATCAGCAGTCCCTAATACAGCAATACTTACATAAGTCTCAAGGAGATTTGGTATTACTAGAGGGTCCTGGTGATTTGTCGGAAGGCAATTTGTTTGACTTGTCTTTGCTGCAAATGGCTGAAGTCTTGGATGCTGCTGTGCTGTTAGTAGGCCGCTATAAATCGTTGCTTTCGGTTGAGGCTCTATTGGCTGCAAAACGGCGTGTAGGCGATCGCTTGATTGGAGTTGTGATCAATGATATCCCTGTCACCCAACTAGAAGCGGTTGACACTATCTTGCACCCATTTTTGGAACAGCAGGGTATTCCGGTGCTAGCAATGCTGCCAAGCAGCGATTTGCTTCGGAGTGTGAGTGTTGGCGAACTAGTCAAGCAGTTAAAGGCTGATGTTCTCTGTCGTAACGATCGCATGGATTTGTTGGTGGAAAGTCTGGCAATTGGAGCGATGAATGTCAATTCAGCTGTGAAATATTTCCGCAAACGCCGAAATATGGCAGTGGTGACAGGGGGCGATCGGGTGGAAATTCAGCAAGCGGCTTTAGAAACTTCTACCCAATGTTTAATTCTCACCGGGCAACTACCACCGCCACCGTTCATTCTCAGTCGCGCTGAAGAGCTAGAAATCCCTATTTTGTCTGTTGACTTAGACACCCTGACTACTGTCGGAATTGTTGACCGCACTTTTGGTCAAGTCCGTGTCCACGAGCCGATTAAGGTTCAGTATATTCGCCAGTTGATGTCCGAGCATTTTGACATTGACCGCTTGTTATCTAAACTAGGTTTAACTCCCGCAGCCGCATTGTCTTAGATTCATGGATGTAATAACTCGTGTAATCAAACAAGATACATCATAATCTAGTGATGGCTATGGAAGTCACTGGAACTAGGAGAAAATGGATTTAACGGCAATTGATCCCCTAAAACTACCCTCCCTTCCATTGGAGAAAAAAGCTGATCTCCCTGACTGTCCAGCCATCTATTTTGCGATTTCTGATTCTGGGGAAATCCTCTACATAGGCAGGACTGGGGATCTTGCACGTCGTTGGATATCACATCATAGATTTAAAGAAATTATTGATTTGGGAAATGTCAAGTTAGCTTGGCTACAATGCGTAGATCCTTCCATTCTGAAAACTCTTGAGGCCAAGTTGATTTATGCACTCAAGCCAAAGCTCAACGAACAACTGCCATTCAGCAATACACTTCTTCACAAAGCCGATCAAAGTAGAAATCCGACAAAAACAGAGGGTAGCAAATTAGCGCACGCAATATTAGCGGCTCTGGTTGAGGCACCCTGTAGTGGGTATGATTTAGCCAAACGATTCGATGGCTCTGTAGGCTTTTTCTGGTCAGCAAGTCACCAGCAGATTTATCGGGAGTTGTCGAAGCTAGAAGATCAAGGATGGATCAGTTCCGAGTTGATTCTTCAAGCCGAACGGCCAGATAAAAGGCTCTACAGCGTTACAAACTTGGGAGAACAGCACCTCAAAGAGTGGATTGCTCAACCTTGTGAACCCACACCAATTAAAGATGATTTACTCGTTAAAATTTTTGCCGGTCCGATTGTCCCTAAGCAAATTATCTTGGCAGAGCTAGAACATCACCAAAAAGCCCATCAAAAAAAATTGTCTACATACCATAACTTAGAACAGCTTTACTTTCAGAATCCGCAAGAACTGCCAGAAACAGGCAAATTTCAGTACTTGACTCTCTTAAATGGCATTAGTTATGAAACACATTGGCTAGCCTGGTGTTACCAAGTAATGGAGTTACTGAACCAAAGAATCGAAAATTAGTCGCAATGTCTAACTTAAGTTTTCCTCGTATCTACACGCTGTTTGGTAGAATATCTGGGTCGTTTAATCTGATTTTCTCCATCTTTGAGCCAATCAACAGACCTTATTAACCTCGATACATTAGCGCAAGAACTGGCGACAATCCAGCAAACAGGTTCTAAAAGAATCGCCTTACTGGGTTCTCGTCATGTACCGATTACGCATCAGAATCTGATTGAAATGATGACTTATGCCCTAGTTTTATCGGGTAATCGAATCATTACTTCTGGTGCTACAGGTACAAATTCCGCGGCCATCAAGGGAGCAACCCGGGCTGATGCCAATTTGTTGACGGTGATTCTACCCCAAAGCCTGGAACGCCAGCCTTTGGAATCACGCCAGCAACTAGAACAGGTAATGCATCTAGTCGAAAATCCCAGTAATGATACTCTGTCCCTTGCTGAAGCTAGTTACCTGTGCAACAAAGAGATCGTCTCGCGTTGTCAGCAACTAATTTGCTTTGCGTTTCACGACAGTCGCACCCTGTTACAAACTTGTCAGGATGCAGAAGAACAAAGAAAAGTGGTGACGCTTTTCTACTTTGATTAGTCATTTGTCATTTGTCTTTTGTCATTTGTCTTTGGTATTTGACTAATGACTGATGACTGATGACTGATGACCGATGACTAATAACTAATGATTAATTAAGTAATGATAATTTTTTTGTACTCCATCGCTGCTGCTGTCGTTCTAATTTATGTGCCATTTTTGGTGGTAGCTTATGCCCGTGTGCGTATTGGCCCTGAAATGCTTTCTACTCCTCGCGCCCTGTTAGATAAATTGCCACCTTATGCACAACGGGCTACTTGGGCGCATCAGAACACCTTTGAAGCCTTTATGATATTTGCCGCCGCCGCATTGATGGCATACATAACTGGTGTAAATTCTTTTACAGCCCAAGTAGCTGCGATCGCCTTTGTGGTAGCCCGTTTGCTATACTCAATTTTTTATATTTTGAATATACCCCTTTTGCGATCGCTCATGTTTGCCATTGGCATCTTTAGCTCTGGCACTCTCTTTTTCTTGAGCATTATCCAAACTAGTAGTTAATTGGGGAGTGGGGACACTTCTCTACGAGAGGCTGCGCCAACGACAAGCTCAGTGCATCGCTGGGGACTAGGGACTAGGGACTGGGGAAAGAAATGAGGGAGACAAAAGAGAGGAAAATAATAATGCCCAATACAACTCTTGGAGAGGCTGCGCCAACGGCTTTGCGGTAGTTGAATCTCGACTTCGCTCGATTACCGCGTAGTGGAAACTCAGTACAAGTGCCCAATGCCCCAATGCAATGCCCCATACCCAATCTAAAATCTAAAATCTAAAATCCAAAATATTTTATGGCTTCTACTTTTTCCTTTGACATTGTGAGCGACTTTGACCGACAAGAGTTAGTTAACGCTGTCGATCAAGTAATCCGAGACATCAAAGGTCGTTACGACCTCAAAGACACTCAAACTACTGTCGAGTTAGTCGAAGAAAGCATTAACGTTAGCACTGACAGTGAGTTTACCCTAGATTCTATACACGACATCCTCCGGGAAAAAGCTGCCAAGCGTAACCTATCCCAAAAAATATTTGATTTTGGCAAGGTTGAATCAGCCAGTGGTAATCGGGTGCGTCAAGAAATCAAACTCAAAAAAGGCATCAGTCAGGAAATTGCCAAGCAAATTTCCAAATTGATTCGGGACGAATTCAAAAAGGTACAAGCCTCAATTCAAGGTGATGCTGTGCGGGTTTCTGCCAAATCTAAAGATGACTTACAAGTAGTCATGCAACGTCTGAAACAAGAAGACTACCCAGTTGCTTTACAATTTACAAATTATCGTTAAAAGATTCGTAATTCGTAGTTCAAAATTTAACTACGAACTACGAATTACGAATTACAAATTACGAATTATTTTAAGCTCCTCCGCCAATAGTTTTTTGAAATGCCGGACGCTCAGATAACTGCTTCATATAGTTCAACACCTCTGGGTAGGAACTAAGGTCTAGCTTTAGCATAATGGGAATGTAAGTCAGAATAGATCCCACTGCCACATCAACAACAGTGAACTCATTACCCAGTAAAAAAGGTTGCTTACTGAAAATTTCATTTAACGGAGTCAACAAGCGGGGCATTTCTCGTTCCCGATTTGTTTCTACAAAAACCCCTGTAGCGAGGGTAGCATTGGCAAACAATACCCATTGGGAAAATACAGCGCGTTCCTCTAGTGAAAGTGGAGTTTTAGCGTACTTATCAGCAAGATACAGCAAAATTGCCCCAGATTCCCAAAGCTGAAAATCCCCATCAACAATTGCTGGAACTTTACCAAATGGGTTAATTGCCAAATATTCAGGCTTGAGGTGTTCACCCGCCTGCATATCCAGTTTGACAAATTCGTAGGAAACTCCTAGTTCCTCTAAATACCAATGAACAATTGAGGCTCGACTACGAGCGCCGCCGTAAAGTTTTAGCATAATTACTTAAAGAACTTTGTGAGTGTGAGAATGCTGTTTAACATTGTCTTCTTTGGTAACAACTCTAGCGGCGTTTAACACCCGCTTGCGTTCAATGGAATACTTAAAATCACCGTAGTTTGTACCCAAGGGAATTAAAGATTTTGCAGATTCACGACGCTTGTAGGTACGAGCTGCTGCAAATGACCGTGGCACAAATTCCTCTCCAAACTGAGCCGACTCTGGAAAGCCATCTGGCAGCAGTTGGGAATCGCCATCCAGCAAAGATCCCAAAGTTGTGGCATGAGCCAGCTTATAGGAGGTAGGGATGCCCTTTAACAGCGCTTCTAAAGCCGCAGAGGGAATTGGTTCTATAACTTCGATTTGATAAACTTCTCCATCTTCTTTGACGAAGCAGGTTGCCAAGCCGATGACAATGTAATCATCGGTTGCTAAATCAGGGGCATTGGGATAAGAAGTTGCGGTTGTCATTGGGAAATTTCTCAGAACTTAAAAATTTAATCTAGGGAATGGGGCATTGGGCACTTGTACTGAGTTTCGACTACGCGGTAATCGAGCGAAGTCGAGATTCAACTACCGCGTTCGCGTAGCGTCTCGTAGAGAAGCCGTTGGCGCAGCCTCTCCAAGAGTTGTATCGGGTATTGGGCACTTGTACTGAGCGTACCCCTTCCCTACGGGACGCTACGCGAACGGGGAAGCAAGCTACGCGTAGCGTCTCGTAGAGAAGCCGAAGTATTGGGCATGGAGGAAGAGTGGAAAGTGAATTTTCCGCAGTCCCCAGTCCCCAGCGATGCACTGAGCTTGTCGTTGGCGCAGCCTCTCGTAGACAAGTGTCCCCAATCCCTCATCCCCTCTTTAACGAACGGCTTGTTGGCATTCTACCAATTTGTCGCTCTCGCTACTTAACTAGTCTTTGAGATTGACATCTGCTATTTCTGGAATTCACCTTCGAGATCAAGTATCCATGATTAGGTTTAAGGAGCAATTGTTTATTTAGGGCGTAGATTTCTACTGCTGTGAGTAGTTTAAATTCAGTCTTGAGATGGCTTTCAAGTAACCATGAGTACCTCAAGAATAGACACAGTGGTAAAACCACTATCGGTAAAAAACTAGACTTTTATTTTATAAAACAGGGATTTCAGGCAGGAAAAGATGAATATTCACTCATTTTTAGCTGACGATGACCAGCAAAGTAAGCAATATAAGTATGTTCTAAATACTACAAATAAACTTCAAGATCAGAGAACAAACGATCGCAGCGAATCTACTTTAGGGAATAACTACTTACGCTCTTTTGCTTTAAAGTTAGCTCAACAAGGAGATTATACTGAAGCGATCGCACTTTTAACCCAACTAATCTGCCGCCACCCCCAGAATGCCGTTGATTACAACAATCGGGGGCTAATTTATTTTCAAGGTGGCGAAAGGCAAAAAGCTTTTTACGACTACAACACCGCCCTCAACCTAAATCCAAATTTGGCTAGCGCTTACAATAATCGGGCAAATTACTACGCGGCTTGTGGAGATTTAGCAACAGCACTTACCGACTACGATCAAGCAATTAATTTAAATCCTTGCCACATCCGGGCGTGGATTAACCGAGGCATTACCTGGCGTGATTTGGGGCAATATGAGGAGGCAATTGAGAATTTTGAGGTAGCACTGCTTTTCGGTCAACTAGAAGGTCATATCTGGGGTGAACGCGGCAGAACTTACCATCTTTGGGGCGACTGGAATTGTGCGATCGCAGATTATCGTCGCGCCCTCACTCAACTGCCCTCTCTTGACAACAGTAAGGATATTACTGGTTATCGCTTGCGTTTACAACTCGAAAATTGGCTCAATGAGTTGCTGTCTGAATCAGCGTCCTAATTGGTAGATTAGTCCTTCTGGAGGATTCAAAATTCAAAATAATTGATTAAATTTTGAATTAGAGTTTAGTGACGCTGTATCGCTAATGACTAATAGATGATAACTACATAGCTGTTCAAAAATTAGCTATTAACCATTACTTATTAGCAATAATATAAATTAACACCCAGTTTATACTTAGCCAGAATCATAACAAGCCTAAATAATCCCAAATTCGCCATTTATTTTAGGGTGATGAGTCTGTTTGTTCATCTTCTCGGCGATCTGGATTCATCAACACTACCCGACGCTGACTCGGATCAAATCGATATCCTTGTTGTTGTCTAATAATTTTAGCTTGTTGCGGATCGAAGTTACGGCTAAATTCCGTCTGCAAATCATTGACATGCCCTTCCATCAGCTTGACTTCAGTACTAACTTCTTGCAACTTTGCTTGCTGCAACCAATGATAAGGCAAAAGTTGCGCCAAAGCAGATGCGGAAACGGCTGTAATGACAAGATTAACCGCAATTTTGGCAGTGCTTTCTAGTGCCATCACCTGGTAAGAACGTTGACGAAGATGCCGCTTTGGTCGAGGAGTGACCCGGCTTTTTTGTATAGGTTGTGACGGTGGTCTGGATGGTTTAATCGCGTTCATGATGCTAAAAGATAACCTCGCGTAGTGAAGGGAAGCACTGTAAAAGCCCTCTGGTGCTAATTACTGCTTGATTTAGCTGTCATATTACTTCATTTTTTTGAAATAGCTACAAGTGTTGTACCAGTTAAAAAATAACCTGGCTTACGTAAGTGCAAGGTTTCTAGGTACTTATGGCATAAAACCACAAGTTCTGGAAATTGCACCCCGTACTGCCAGGATTATTAGCTTTTTAACTGTGTCACATCGGAGCGTTATTTGTAAAGTTCTGTGGCTAACCGCCAAGCGAGAACTCCTGGGATCAGCGCCACAACTAGAGCGATGTAGACTTGAGTATCCGAGATGGAAGATATCTGAGCGATGTACAGAGTATCTAAGATAGGCATGGCTGAAAACCTCCTAACCAGAATAGATTTTGAACAGTTCGTTTACTACTTTTCCTTGTTTTGCCAGAATTGGGGAATATCTTGTTACAAGATGCAACAAAAGCAATTATTAGTCAGTAGTCTTTATTTATTCTCCATTAAAAAAATTTATAAAAATTATGAATTTGTATTTAGGTATCGACTTCGGCACATCTGGCGCACGCGGCGTGGTAATTGACGAGGAAGCTTCTGACATTCAAGCTGAGGTACGATATCCCTTCCAAGACTCACTAGCCGCCGTTACGCCCAAAATTTGGCAGGAGGCTTTGTTTGTGCTGGTGGAACAAATACCTGAAAAGTTGCGGCGAAAAATTAAAGCGATCGCCATTAATGGCACTTCTTCCACCGTCTTACTGGTCGATGCTGCTGGCAACCCAACAGATGCACCATTGCTGTATAACGATGGGCGGGGATCATCTGTCCTAGAGCATTTGAGAAGTATCGCTCCCGCCAATCATACCGTGTTAAGTGCCACTTCCAGCCTCGCCAAACTTTTGTGGATGAGGCAATTATCCTCTTTTAGTGAAGCTAAATATTTCCTGCATCAAGCAGATTGGCTGGCGTTTCTCCTACATGGACAGTTGGGTATTAGCGATTACCATAATGCTTTAAAGCTGGGTTATGACGTGGAAGAGTTAAAATACCCAGAATGGCTAGAATTGCTGCAAATACCGATTCAGCTACCCAAAGTTTTAACTCCTGGTACTCCGATTGCCGAATTGCGTCCTGAAATTGCGGATAAGTTCGGTTTGGGCGGTGATTGTCTGGTATGTGCTGGTACAACTGATAGTATTGCTGCTTTTCTCGCTAGTGGGGCAAAATTACCTGGTGAAGCGGTGACTTCTCTTGGTTCCACGTTGGTACTAAAGTTGTTAAGTCGTACCCGTGTAGAAGATGCCAGATATGGGATTTACAGCCATCGCCTGGGTGATTTGTGGCTGACTGGTGGTGCTTCTAATACTGGGGGTGCAGTACTTAAGCAATTTTTCACAAAGGCTGAGTTAGAAAGCTTTAGCCGGGAGATTGATGGATCAAAAGCCAGCGAGTTAGATTATTATCCGTTGTTGAAGGTAGGCGATCGCTTTCCCGTTAATGATCCCAATTTACCCCCACGATTGGAACCACGCCCAGACAACCCCGTGGAATTTCTGCATGGATTGTTAGAAAGTATTGCCCGCATAGAAGCGCGAGGCTATGAATTATTACAACATAAGGGCGCAGACAAGTTGAGTCGTGTTTATACTGCTGGCGGTGGTGCGGCGAATCATACTTGGACAGAAATTAGGGCGCGTCATTTGCAGGTTCCTGTAGTAGCGTCAGTATACACAGAAGCTGCTTATGGGACGGCGCTGTTGGCTATGGGGGATGGAAGAAGGGATTAATCAACAGCGCATCTTTTGGTAGATATCTTCTAAATCAGTATCTATCCCAGTGACAATCAATATATCTCGGACGATACTTGGATGATTAGATACCGGACTATAGATTCCAGGTTGATCATCTGGGCAGCTATTCGGGGATGGGTGCTTCGCCACAAGCGAATGTCATCTATCCCCTTTACTAATTAGGGGTATGAATTATGAGGAGATTAGAAGAAAATAAAAAGGTTTTTTAAGAAGTTTTGACCTGCGCGATCGAGATTATCATCTAGGGAAAAAGTGAGGCTGTGGACTCGGATTTGATCGCTTTTAATATCTAGTGGCTGTGTCAATTCTTTGGGGTATATCAAAAAGGCTTGCTTGCATTTTGTTGTGTTGGCATAGCTGATCATTTGATGAATATCTGTATTTCCTCGCTGTTCTGGGGCTTTATACTTTGTATCTAAAACTGCTATTGTTTTACCACTAGCAGCATCACACAGTAATATATCTATACTGAAGTGCCTATTCTGACTAATTTCTATCGGATGTTGCTGTTTGAAAAAATAGCCTTCTGGGGTGTTTTTCTGAAGCCATTCTGCAACAAAAAGCTCATATAGATGTGCCATCTCGACGAGAAAGGGTAGGGTTTTGTAATTTCCCTTTTCATGACTGGGACTACTATTTTCTAAAAAGAATCGACATAAATGATGTAATAGTTCATAGTCTGGATTGAGGCGATTGTACTGTCTGGTAATACAATCTTCTGCGGTACAAGGTTGTAGCGTTACTAATCCTTGTAGAGCGTGATAAGCTTTTCGTACAGTTGGTGATACTCTTTCTGAACATAAACTGCTACGACCAATGATATAAAGTGTCCATACCAGGATTTGATTTTCTTTAATATCAGCCGTATGTTCTTCGTAATCGCATTTAAGTTTAACATTCCACGGCTTTTGAATGACCTGTCGCATATCTAGCCTTCCCCGCACATAAGAAGACTGCTGTGTTTTAGGCAAATAAGTACGATATAATCCTTTGCGGCATCGCTCTAAAACTTGATGGGATAATATCTGAGCCAGATTATTATAAAATTCCTCTAGAGATTCACAATCGATCATCCCTTCGAGAAAGCGAAACCCTTTTAAATTGTAGGCATATTCCAGCATTCCGAAGAGGTTTTTGATAGGGACTTTCGGATTTATTTTGAGATGCAATTCAGGAGTTACAGGAATGTAACCTACCCATCCTTTAGCTTTCAGTTTCCAATGTTCTCTCGTTTTATAGGTAGGAAATTCTATATCTACTTGTGTTTTGTATTTCTCGTATAACTCAACCCCGGCTGAATCGGGTATTTCATCACGCTGAAATGATTTATTTTCGTATTCTGTAAGTTCAATAATTCTTGGTTTTGCTGAGTTTAGATCCATAGTTGATTTTTTATTTCATCCCAGCGAAACTCATCTACTTTTTCTAGTTTGTTAAAAAAGTACTCTTCTAAATATGGCTCAATTTCCATACGCCATATATCTTCTATATCTTCACGTAGGTTGTCTGTTAAAAAGAATGAAATACCAATTTCGTAATTTTTATCTGCGATCGCCTGATTTAATTGCTGTAAAATCTTAATTAATCCCTCTACTGGAAAACCTATTTTTAGGTGATAACGTCGCAGGATATCATAATTTGGGCGAAGTTCAATAAATGCAAACCGGCGACGTAGCGCATGATCTATATTGGCAATAGACCTATCTGCTGTATTCATCGTGCCAATAATGCGGACATTTTTTGGGATGCGAAACCTGTTACCGCCAGCTAATGGAATTTCTCTATCTCGATACTCAAGCAAGTACATTAATTCACCAAAAACTTGAGCTAAATTTGCACGATTTATTTCATCGATAATTAGAACACAAATATCTTTACGATACTCAGCTTTTTTACAAAATTCCAAAAATCTTCCTGGAACCAGTGGATATGCTAATATTCCATTTTGGCTTTGGGGACGAATACCTTGAATAAAGTCTTCATAAGAGTACGCTGGATGAAATTGAACCAGTTCTGAAAATCCTTCACCGTCTGCAATTAAATATTTGGCAAGTTTTTCAGCAAGATAAGTTTTTCCTGTTCCAGGTGAACCATATAAAATTGCTTGACCTTTACGATTAATCGTGCGTATCCAGCTTTCTAGTATTGTTTCATTAAGACCTATTTCTTCAGTAAGTTGAGACAAAGTATATTCTGGAAACTTAATTTCTTTACTCAAATAAGTGGTATTTTTGAGGTTGTAATTGCTGAAGTCATATTTCTTCACCTCTACCAGCCAGTGAGAGAACATATCAAACAGGTCATTATCTCGCAAAGCTGGTACACCTGGTTGGCGCATCACTTTAGCAAATTCTTTAATCAGTTGGTGTCCTGTACTGTTGGCTGCTGGATAATCTATCAGCCTTGCTTTATAGTCTGTATTAGCAAAATAGTTGATTACTCGCAGCAATTCATTGTTGAGCAAAAGGAATTCATCTGGTCGAAGGCTGTTAAGGACAGGCGTGAGTATTTCCGTTTGGAAATCCTTAGAATAGGGCATCTGTGAAAATTCTTTACAAGCTGCTGATAATTGCTCTGGATTATCATTGCAGCAACGAACAAAATTCCAAATCGCAAGATAAATTTGCTGCCAATTTTCGGGTTTTGCCCACTTTGCTCCCTCAAACAATTCTTTTATATCTTTTGTCACAGACGAAGCAACATGAATCCAAGCTCCCCTTTGAGCATTTTTGGTATTGTTATCGTAAGGTAGCAATAGAGGTAGCAACAATGATTCTGTTACGTTTTCTCCAGAGTCTACTGCTACTGCAATCGCTTCAAAATCACGACATCTCTGCTGACGCTGTTGAGTATATGAGTTTGTATGACTTATGCCAGATGGTGTGTAGGGATATGAGATTATGAATTCCTGAAATAAACTCACAAATTCAGATTTATGGTCAGCTAGCATGATCATTAATTAACTTTAGATGATTTGATAAATAATTTATTTATAATCAAAATCTATTTATTTACACGAAGAATTTATTGTTATACCTTGCATCATAGACTCAAACATCTTGAACTCACTTTCCTTTAAGTAACGATAACTTTGCGGAGGGCGAAATTCTGGTATTTTCTCTCTTAGCTGTGTTAACTCAATAGGATCTGGTAAAGTTTTTATATTTTTTACAAAAATACCAACTATTACTGAAGCACCATCATAATAACTTTGAAATTCTTTAGAACTAATTCCCGCTATATTTTTGACCTGATTCCAAAACTCATTTAAGTCTTTCGGGAATTTTTTAATTTCTATTTGAGTAATATACTTTACTTCAAATGAACCTACTAAAGCTTTTTTGGGAGATGAGACATAGACTAGAACCAAGTCATCCATATTTAATCGAGAGCGAACACGACGGAGTTCTACTTGTTTCTTTCCAGAAAATATTTTTTCTGCGTATTTAGGTTTGATTGACAATAAAAGTATGTTGTTAGGCATGAAACTTTATCTATATCTTATTGGCATATCCTAAATTATATAACTTTTTAAACGAATCGTTGCTAATTTTACAAATCGACTGGAATGATTCTTTTTTATTAATAATTTTTTGAACTTGCTTGAAATTTATAGGAAATTTAAATAACTCAGTATTGCTGAATCTAATTGCCATAATATTGCCATCTTTATCTTGATTTACATTCATAATATCAGCCAACTTATAAACTCCTAGCCTTTGAAAACGTTGATAAAGATTTTTAGGTTGATCGATGATAATCTCATCTAGAAACGAGCAGGCTCGAACAGAGCTTATTCCACAGTAAAAATTATAATCACCCTGGCTCACATACCAAATAATCCTACATGGAGCTTTTAAGCCTCTTGAGTTCCTAACTGATCGATAGTAGACGGCTTCACGGTTAAAAGCAAGTTCTATTTTTGATCCAAATAGAGTTTGACTAGCCAAATTTGAATCAAATAAATCTTGTGCCCATCTGGGTTGAATGGGAATGATAAAATTGGGTATTTCAGCATCAATAATCTTTCCTGGAAAAAGGAATCGTTCAATATTTGCTGATGCTTGAACATCTGTAGTTAAGTTGTTTGTATTGAGACTATCAGCAATTTGAATGCAAAAATTATATTCTTGCCCTAAATTAGAGGCTAAAGTAGCGAGGCGCATTGATAACTGAGATGCAGTTTCAGCAACTGCTAAGTTTATCTTTAACCATCCGTTATTAACTCGGATAAAATTATCTTCCTGAATAGCTGTAATAACAGTTTCGTCTAAAGTTAAGTCAGTAATTCTAGTAAATTGCCGATGTTCATTAGCAGAATGTAATACTGATTGAAAAATCAAGTGCCGTACCAGTGTAGCTGATAAGTGATTATTCCCAACTCGGAGAAGTGGAACTTCTAGCTCATTTTTTTTATATTTACCATACACAAATAAAGCAAGTGGTTTATTTTCTCCTTCGACAACTATATAACAATCAAATTTGTCTACTTCAGTGAGAAATCGACGTAACTGCTGTTGAAATGCAGTTTTTGTTTCACCTTGATTTATACAAGTAAAATAATTGGTCAACAAATCTTCTTGTCCCCTTTGAACTGGTACTTGCTTTAGGAGAGTACCAGCCAAACGTACAGGCTGATAATCAGGCTTATTGCGAAGCTCGTCTAATTGAGTAAGCAGTTCATTAGGAGTAAGAATAGAGAGCCTAAATCTATCATAAATTTCATCTGTAATATCTAACAGTTCTTTTTTATTGGTTACGAATACGTGAGAGTCTGAGGCTATAGCTCTGGCTAAATGACGTACATCAAGTTCAGAAAAAATTATATTTTTTGGATATATAAACTTTTTGAGATTTTGGCATATTTCATCTAAATTTTTACTTAGAGAGGGTAAGCTGACAAAACGTTTTGCTAGTTGTCTTTGTGATTCTCTTTCCTTATCATCATTAACAAGACTTATATAGTTAAATATTTCATCGGTAATGCATAATTCTAACTCTGGCTCTAACCAATCAGCCAATAGTAATCTAGATTCTTCATTACTGCTATATTCATCTCTATATAAATTAAAAAAGATATTGGCATCGATAACAACGCATAGCTTTGACTCAAGTTTTTGAATGTGAGTATTAGAAAATAGGTTTTGATGCCCGTGATCAAACCACCAAAAAGTTAGCAACTTCTTATCTTTACTCTTTCCTTCTTTCTCATATTGAGGAACGAAACCTAATTTTGACCACATACCTGCTAAGTCATAATCACGACGGCAGTTTAAGCCAATACCTGTATATTTTTCTTGAGTTATTTGTTTGAGGTGATTGACAAGTAACCTTGCCACTTTCTTGTTTTGATGCTCCCCATCAACGCAAAGATGAACGATTGTGATCCGATCATAGGAATGTCGATATAACAAATAGCCAATGCATCCTGCTTGAGGATCAAGAGCTACAAGTATCTGGCGATTCTTTGCATGGTCTGCAAAAGCACCTTTAGGGAAAAAGCCAAGGGTTGTCCTATTCATACCCCATAGTTTTATAACGGCTGGTAAATGTGGTGATCTATCGTTAATCTCTTCAATTTTTATCTGACTGTCTTTTGCCACTTATTTTATACCTCTTTAACTAGAACATTCACTTACTGTTATTAAAATGGGAGCGCCTTAACACTTATCACATTTAGGAACTAAAATATAGCTTGCTACCGCAGGCTTTGTCTGTGTAACCCCAGACTTATAAAATACTGTCAATTTTTTAACAAACCGCCATCGAGCAGCGTCTCGTTAGAGAAGGACACCAAGGACGCAAAGCCAGAGAAGGAAGAAATGCTTAACCCAAATTGAGTTCTAACTAGCTTACCGTCGCTAAGGTAACAGGTGTATTAAGGCGATCGCAACAAACTTCACTGGGAATATTAAGCGATCGCAGTGATGGTAAAAGAAAGCCAAATTGTGGGTTGAAAGTAACTTTACTTGTTATCTTACGAGAGGAATACTTTAATAGCTCATTTTTTGATAAACTTAAAATAGATCCATTCTTTCTATTATTCTCTAGTAGAAGAAGAGTCTTCAGATATTTAATTGAAGCAACTGATTTTCATATTATTCAATCGGTACTTGCTTAAGTAAAGCTATCCACATATCAGATGGATCGGAGTAGTAATCAATTTCTTCAACTTGATATTGATAAGATTCACAACCTTGTCGTAAAATAATGCGATCGCAGGGTTTGATGCCTTTTCCTACACCAGTCATGTACCCAATCATTCCTTCATTGATGCGCTCAAATACGTAGTCACTTCCCGAAACTTGTTGGCTGTAATCGTGTATTTTCTTTTTATGTTTTAATTCCTTTATTGGAGAGATAATCAGAGTTAATTTGTTTAAAAAAGTAAAACTTAAGTTCATACCTGTTCTGATTGAAGAGAAGGCATTTAATAAAAATTTCAAAATAGAACTGATAATTAAAAGATCAGTTATTCGCAAACTTAATTTTGAGATATTAATACTTATTATATCCGAAATAGTATTTTATGTAAAACAAATCATTGATATCATTAATGATTCTATATATATCAGGTGAAATTACCTGTTGCTAATACTATTGATTACTTGATTGCCAGAAATGTTGAGTGTCTAATAAAATATCCGAGTTGAGATCAGCTATTTTTTACTGGCAAATTAAATTTACAATAATATTAACCATATATTCAACTGTAAAATCACCGAATCACTAGATAATATTTTGTCAGACATGAGTGTTTTTTGCTATAACAGATGATATTAATTTATCAAAATTTTATATTTTGATAATAATGTCCCCCAGATGGATTTTTTAAGATCAATAGACTCTAGTCTCGGCTACTGCTAGTTTGTAGGGCTATATCCACCTGTTTGAGCAGTACTTCTAGGGTGGAGGAGTTATCTAAAACAACATCTGCATGAGCCACTTTTTCTTCGATAGATAATTGGCTGTTAATTCTGGCTTGTGCCTGTTCTTTATTTAAATGGTTTCGTTGGATCAATCTTTGTAGTTGTTGCTCTTGGGAACAACGCACTACCCAAATTTCTGTAACTAAATCAGTCATCCCAGCTTCAAATAATAAAGGCACTACTAACACCAGTGTTTGTAAGGAGGACTGGGCAATTGCTTTGAAGAAGCGATCGCGCACATCAGGATGAATCAAATCGTCTATCCAGTTGCGTTCATCTTGATGATTAAAGATAATTTCGCCTAGCTTTTGGCGGTTGAGGCTGCCATCTGGTAGTAAAATTTGTTCGCCATAACGCCCGGCGATCGCACCCAGAATAGGCGAACCTAAAGATACTGCCTCTCTAGCATATATATCTGCATCCAAAATCGGCAGATTATAAGTGCTGGCTAAATAATTGGTGACAGTAGTTTTACCAGTGGCAATACCTCCGGTTAAGCCGATTATACGTTTAGTCATTGGGTATGGGGTATTCTTTCTCAAGCTGCTTCCTCATCTCCCTGATCCCCCTCATTTAAGAATTTTTCGCCCATATTATCAATGCTTTGGTTAAACCATCTAAAGTATATTCTTCAGCTTCTACATCCACTCGTCCGAATAAAACATGACAAGTTTTAGAGGTTTGAGGCCCGATAGAGGCAATACAAACTCCTTCTAAGAATTGACTCGCATTAGCATTATAATTGCTGGAAAATATATGGTTAGTAAGTTGACAGAAAAATTGTACAGTTTTAGAACTGGCAAAGGTAATCACATCTACCTTGCCGTTTTGGAGAGCTAACTCTGCCGCAGGTGGGATACTATTAGGACAACACGATTGATATGCAGCAACTTCTATCACCTTTGCTCCCTTAACAGTTAATTCTTTAACTAAAACTTCTCTGCCGCCGCTTTCCACTCTGGGAAATAAAACCTTTTTACCATCCAGTTTCTCTGGGAAATTTTCTACTAAAGAATCGGCAACAAAGTTGGGGGGAATAAAATCTGCTTGCAGAGAGTGTTGCTTGAGACTATGGGCTGTTTTCTCGCCAACAACGGCAATTTTAACGCCAGCTAAGGCACGGGTATCTTTACCTTGAGCAATTAGCCTTTCAAAAAAGTAGTCTATGCCATTGGTAGAAGTAAGAATTAACCAGTCAAATTCAGATAAATGAGCGATCGCATTATCTAAATCTTCCCAACTGGAGGGCGGGCCGATTTCTAAGGTAGGCATTTCGATGACTGTTGCACCTAATGCCATGAGGCGATCGCTAAATTGGCTCGACTGTCCAACGGAACGTGTCACCAAGATTGTTTTACCAGTAAGGGCAAGGGGAGATTGGGGGAAGTTGCTTAACATAGCAGGGGGGCTAAGAGTTTTGGCTGTAGTCGAATTCTGATCATCTATTTTCTCAGGTTGTAGGTACTTCCGTAGCCCAACAACTTCACCAATCACAATTACCGCCGGAGAAAGGGATAATTCGGTGGTTTGTTCCACAATATTCCCCAGTTGCGCGATCCAAATTTGTTGATCGGGAGTTCCTGCCCAACGGATGATGGCAATAGGTGTTAAGTGCGATCGCCCATATCGCACCAGCTGATGTACAATCTCTGGTAGATGTTGACCCCCCATCAAAATTACCAGTGTCTCTAAGCGTGACAGTGCCTCCCAGTCCAAAACCTCTGGTTCGTGAGCGGTAAACACTGCAAAGCAGCGACTCAACACCGGATCTGTGAGGGGAATTCCTGCTAACAAAGGTGCTGCAAGAGCTGAGGAAATTCCTGGTACTAGTTCAAAATCACAACCGGATGCTTTCAAAGCTTCAATTTCGGAAGTACAACGCCCAAAAATCAACGGATCGCCTGATTTAAGTCGGACAACTTGTTTTCCTTGTAGACAGTGGTTTACCAGTAACTTGTTAATTTCTGCTTGGCTTGTACTAGGTTTACCGCCCCGTTTGCCAACATCCAACTTCAGGCAATTATCTGGTACACACTGCAATAATTGAGCATCTACTAAAGCATCGTAGACTAACACCTGAGCAGCAGCTAAGAGATTGTAAGCTTTTACTGTCAGGTATGCCGCATCTCCAGGCCCAGCACCTACGAGGTAGACTTTGCCTATTTCTTGAGTCACGATCATTTGTCATTTATCAATAGTTCTTCTTTCCCAATCCCCAATCCCCAATCCCCTTTATTCAATTCGTTCGGGTATTAATTTTTTGGATTACTTGATCAACTTGCTCAACCATCTCCTTGTTTTCCTCAGCTTGAAATAACTCTCTGGCTTTTTTAAGATTAAAAACCGCTTCTTCTAGCTGTTGTTCCCTTCCCAAGGTGATGCCCAAATTATAGTAAGCATAAGCATAGTTGGGTACAAGGCTAATGGCTTTTTTGTAATGTGCGATCGCTTCTTGTGGCTTACCTTGATCGTCCATTGCATTTGCCAAACCCGTGTAAGCTTGTGCGTGTTTGGGATCGAGGCGAATCGCTTCGGTATATTCGGCAACTGCCTCTGCTAGGTTCTGTTGAGCGTATAAAGCACTTGCTAAATTATAGTGAGCATCTGCATACTTAGGATCAAAACTTATGGCTTTTTTGTAATGTGCGATCGCTTCTTCTAATTTGCCTTGAGCGTAGAGAGCATTTCCCAAGGCGTTATAACCTGCTGAATTTTTCGGATCTAAGACAATGGCTGCTGTATATTCTGCCACTGCTTCTGTTGGTTTTCCTTGAGCATACAAGGCGTTCCCTAAGTAATAGTGAGCGTCTGCATACTTAGGATAAAAGGTGATGGCTTGATTGTATAGTGCGATCGCTTCTTCTGGTTTACCTTGAGCGTCAAGAGTATTTCCCAAGCCAATATAAGCTTGTACAAAGTTGGGTTCTAGTTCAATTGCCTTCCGAAAAGCCGCCTCTGCTCCTTTTAAATCTCCTTGTTTATAGAGATTATTTCCTTGCTCAAAGTTAGCAGCTGCATTTTTGTTCTCAGTAAGTGCTGCTTGATTTGAGTCTGGAATTTTTGCTAAAACAACGCCAACATCTTTACCAAAGGCAGTATTCCCATTATTCAAACACAAGCAGATAATAGCTGCTACCAGTAGATTCTTGTTTTTCAGCATTTTTATTACCTTACCTGCTTGGTTTATATAGGAATCCGATTTGATTTCTGAAAAAATCTAAGTATATGTAGGGTGTGTTACCACGAAGTGTAACGCACCGTATTCTGGACTTTAGTGCGGCGCTTGGCGACAACACACCCTACGTATTCGTTCAAAAATCAAATATGAATCCTATATGTAATATAGATTTTACTGAATATCTAGACTCTAACAGATTTTTGTGCTATCTCTAAAATCAAATATACATCAGCCCTACATAATACTTACTTGCTATGTATAACCCTTCTGGTCGTCGAGACTTAAGAAATCAGAACTATCGTGGACAGGATTTAAGAAGAGAAAACTTTAGTGGAGCAGACCTTCGAGGAGCAGACCTTCGAGGAGCAAATCTCCGCAATGTCGATTTTAACAATGCCGAAATCCAAGGGGCGAATTTTCATGGCGCAAATCTTTGTGAGGCAAACTTTACCCATGCCTCAGCCAGTGTTGATCCTTCACTCCCTAAAGTAGATTTTAGCAATGCGAAAATGGAAGGAACAAACTTTACAGATGCTCTACTTAATCAGGCGAATTTTACCGGAGCGCAAGCAGGGTTGACTCGCTCTTGGTCATTTATTTTATACGGCATCCATATATTTTTATGTTTGATTTCAGCGTTTACAACGACTATAAGTATTACATTTTTACTATATTTTTTCCGTAATTCTCGTCAAAAACCATCTTTTCTATTTTCAATATTTATAGCATTTTCATCAGTTATTATTATTATGATTACACGTACATTTTTACTCAATTTTCTTCGTGATTGGGTGTTGACTTCTGTAATATCAGGAGTTGTTGCAATTGTTATCGTACTTATTGTTGCATTAATAATAGCAACAAATGAAGAAGAAGATTTGAGTAGTTTTTTTATGACTGCATTATTATTGGTTCTAATCTTAATAGTTATAACAAAGGCGACAATATTTGCGATTTATGAGGACTCGCTGCCTCCCGAATTAGGACATATTGTTTATAATTTGGGCAGTCACGCGAAGAACCCCAATAACCCCAATATTACAAATGGTGCATGGATTTCAGCATTTCTCGCATCAATAATTGGAGCGATTTTTGGTTGTTGGTTCTCTCGCTCGGCGATTACTGAAAATACTCAGTTTAATTGGCTTTGGAGGCTGTACATTAGAATAGCCACTCATGGAGGAACTCTTTTTAATGAGGCTGATTTGACTGACGCTACTTTTACTTCAGCTACTCTTAAAGGTGCAAATTTCAAAAAAGCAATAATTACAAGAACCCGTTGGCGAGGAGTTAACTCCTTAGAACATGCTCGTGTTGGAAATAGCTATCTTAAGTACCTAAAAGTTAGACAATTGGTTCTGGGACGAAATGTAAAAGACAAAGAATTTAATGGTCTAAACCTTGAAGGTATCAACTTAGAGGAAGCCAATTTATTTAAATCTAGCTTTATTGGAACAAATCTTAATCGGGCAAGTCTGAGGGGTTCTAACTTGGAGCATGCAAACCTACAGCAAGCTAAACTAGATGGTGCAAACTTAAGTAACACCCGTTTAACTGGCGCTTGCTTAGAGGATTGGACTATTGATGAAACGACAATTCTCAGCAAGGTGATATGCGACTATATATTTCTGGAGGAGCTTCCTGATCCTATGGCGGGTCGGCGACGCTTCCCTCCTAGCCCGAACAATTTTAGATATGGGGACTTCGAGAAGTTTTTCAGAAAGGATAATTCAATCCTGCAATTGCTCATTCGCAGCGAGGATAACCGACAAGCTTTAACTGCTGCGTTTCGACAGCTGATGCACGGAAACCATTATCAATTACAGGGGTTCGAGATGATGGGAGAGGATGCTCTGGTTAAGATCCAAGTTCCCAATCATGCTGACACAAGCGCAGTTGAAAACAAGTTTTATCAGACATACAAAACTGAATTGGAGCAAGTTGAGCAAAACCATCTACAAGACCCTGGGTCGGACAAACATGACAATCAACTGTCTCTGGCAGAAGTTATCTTTAAAGCACTTGAAATGGGAGCTAATATGAGCGGTGATCGTGTAATTAATCTTAATGGTGATGGCAATTACAATGAATCCATCAGTGGAACTTATGTTCAGCGTGATTATATTGTGAATATGAGTCAGGATTTGGCTCAAGCAGCAACTCAGATACAAACTTTGATCGAACAGTTGCAACATCAAGGCGTAAATGTTGATGTTGCCCAAAAGCAAGTTGCAACGGAACTGGCAACTCAGGCTCAAGATAACCCGACAATGAAAGCGAAACTCGTGAAGTGGGGGCAATCTTTAGGCGATGCGACAGTGAGTGATGTAGTCAAAGGGGCTGTTAAACTTGCTATTCGCTCAGTGGGAATCCCATTGCCCTGAACAAGAGGGACAGCGATCGCGCCTAGCGTGGGTTTCCTAAGAGAACTCCACAGAATGATTGATCCTATGATTCAGAGAGAGATAATTTCAGCGTGCATCCTACCTCATGTCTTTAAGAGTGAAAAGTCAACCTTGAAAATTATTGCAAAGTGCCAAATTCCAGATTCCAATTTTACGAGCCAAATTAACCTGTGATCGCAGGTTAATTTCCCCATCTAGTCGCACAGAATCTATTCTGAATTCTGGCTCCTGAATTCTAAATTATTCTTCGGTAAAAAGTCGTTTTTTAGGTAATTACTGACACTTTTACTTCCATAAGTTGTGCAATGATTGCAATTAATTCTTCTGGGTTAACAGGCTTGGCTAAATGCATCTGAAACCCAGCTTTTAGTGCTTCTTGCTGGTCATCGCTTCTAGCAAAGGCAGTCAAGGCAATTGCCAGAATTTGTCCACCTTGTTCTGGTGTCCAAGTTCTGACTTGATTTATTAACATATAGCCATTCATATCTGGCATACTAATATCACTAACCAACACATCTGGCTTTACCTCTGCTAAAGTTTGTAATGCTTCATAAGCAGAAGATACCGCGATGACAGAAGCCCCATCTTGCTCTAATACAAAAGCAACAAAATCTCGTGAATCAGCATCATCATCCACAACTAAAACTCGAATGCCAATGAGGGGTAAGGAGTTAGTAGTTAAGAATGTCGGATAGTTTTCTTCATCCTTCAGCTTTGGGCTTTCATCTGGTAGAAGCGGTAAGCTAACAGTAAATATTGCCCCTTTCCCATCACCCTGACTCTCTGCCTTGACGATGCCGCCATGGATTTCAATAATATTACGGACAATTGCCAATCCCAGTCCTAATCCACCAAAACTTCTAGTAGATGTGCTATCTGCTTGGCGGAAATAATCAAACACATAAGGTAAAAACTCAGCACTAATTCCCTTACCTGTATCGCTAACTATGATTTGAGCATAGCCATCAGCTTGCTCTAGTCGCACTTCTACTTTTCCTCCCTTGGGTGTAAATTTGATCGCGTTAGAAAGAAGATTCCAAACGACTTGCTGCAAACGAGTCGAGTCGCCCATCAGTTGTCCCGTAAGGGGTGCAAATGCTGTATTCACCTTAATCAACTTTGTTTCTGCCGCTAAATGCATTGTCTGTAGTGCCGACAAGACCATAGACTCTAAGTTAATCTTCGTAATATTCAGCGTCAGTTTGCCCTGTAAAATTCTGGAGATATCCAGCAAGTCCTCAATGAGTTGAACCTGTAATGAGGCATTCCGCTCGATTGTGGCTAGTGCTTCAAATGTCTTTGTTTGGTCTAACCTGCGGTTTTGCAACAACTTTGACCAGCCGAGAATTGCGTTTAGTGGAGTGCGTAGTTCGTGAGAGAGGACGGCTAAAAATTCATCTTTAATTCGATTGGCTGTTTCTGCTTTTGCTCGTGCTATTTGTTCTAATTCCAACAGTTGCGCTCGCTCTTCAAGTATTTGTTTTTGTTCGTGGATATCTGTACACGTTCCAAACCACTTCACTACAAAACCTTGCTCATCTTTGAGCGGTAAACCTCGCGCTAGCTGCCAACGATAGGAGCCATCCAAAGCCCGTTTGAAGCGATATTCATTGTTATATATAGTCTTATTTTTTACAGCATCAGACCACACCTCATCAGCACTTTGAAGATCATCTGGATGCAATGCCGCTAACCAACCAGAACCCAAGGACTGCTCTAATGTTAGCCCAGTATAATCGCACCAATTTTGATTAAAATAATCACATTCACCGTTAGCATTAGTTGTCCATACAAGTTGAGGAATTGCCTCAGCTAAGTAACGGTAGCGTTCTTCACTTTGTCGGAGAACTTCTAAGATGCGTTGGCGTTCCAGGATTTCTTGTTGTAATTGCTCGTTAGTGTTGGTAATTTCATTGGTACGAACAGCAACCATTTCTTCCAGATGATTCTGGTATTTTCGCAGTTCCTCTTCTATCCGTAAACGCTCGGCTATTTGTGTTTGAAGCTCTTGATTTGCTTGTTCTAGTTGAGCCGGGCTAGGAAGTGCCAGGGCTTGTGGAACTAAAGGTACAAGTTCTAATGCTGTAATTACAGATATTGTTGCAGTTACTGCTTTGAGAAATCCTGACACCCAATAGGTTGGATGCCAAAGTGTCCAAATCTCCATTAAATGAGTGGTGCCGCAAGCTACGATAAATCCACTAAATAGGAGAAAGATCCAATCAAAGGGCAAATCCTGCCGCTTACGGACAAAGTAAAATAGTGTAGCTGGAATCGAGTAATAAGCTAGTGCAATAAATGCATCAGATAATATGTGTAACCAAACTAAATTAGTTTGCCATAGATAGCAGTGCCCATGTGGAATAAATGATTCTGATGTCAAAAATTTAGTCCACACTTCTGATATTATGTCTAACATAAACACTTGATTTTTGGGAATCTATAAAATCTACGATTAAATCGCTGTCCTCGCTTAATAGTATTTTAGTGCTAAAATACTATTGATACAGTGTGTCTAACTCCTGCACTGTTTAGGGAGACTATAATATATCTTGGCAAACCAAGAAAGTTGTTACTCTCATAGATGTTTTGCCAAAATACAAGCTTTTAAAATCCCCCGAATTTTCTCCTCTAAATCAATTGATTGCCGGCTATGGAGCTTGTCGCTCTTCTCTGTGACTCTGCGGTTTAAAAGTAATTTATCTAACCTTATTAGGCGCAGAGAACACAGAGTCAAGAGGGATTCTTTGAGCAAAATTTCTACCCACCTTAAAGGGCTAGTCCTAGTCTCTACAAGGGTTCTGGAGATGTCTATTGTAAGGGACTGACAAGAAATAAATGATCCATCTTGTGGGGTGGGCAACATGAGCGCCCTAAATCTGGGACGGGTGGCAATATTCCTCAGATAAGCAGGGAAGACACTGCCTCCATTTTTCCCCCTGCTACCCCTGCTTACCTTAACCAAGAAATTCCTTAACCTACCAGTATTGGGACGGGTGGGGACACCCATCCCACAAGAAAATTTGGGATGTTTTTTTTTATTTGTCAGTCCGTAAGGGCTATGAAGGAAGTGGTCAAACTTGTGAAAACTGCGGACATAATTACGGCAGACATTGGTAAATTCCAAAATAAAAACCATTCTCACCATAATGATGGGAATGGTAAAAAAAATTAGGAGACTGAACAGGAAGATTTTATCTACGCAATTCTTACTCAATTGAAGATTTACTAGACTTAGCACTCATTTTATCTAACAGTTGAGCGATTTTTTTAGCTTTTTCAGGTTGGCGCTGTTTTTGTAATAAATCTTTAGCTTGTAGTAGGTTAGTTTTAGCTTCTTCTTCTCGCTCTTGCTGCATGAGAATATTCGCCAGACGCAAGTAAGCATCAGGATTTTTCGGACTGCGGCGAATTACTTCCCGGAATAATTCTGTTGCTTCTTCTACTTGTCCTTGCTGGTTTAAAACATCTCCCAAAAATAAGCGCACCACATCATTAGTAGAGTTGAGAGAAATGACTTTGCGAAAGGCTGCTTCTGCACCTTGGTAATCTTTTGCTTGAGCCAGATTGATTCCTTTTTGAAACAAGTCTGAGGTAATCAAAGTTTTCCAGCCGAAATAGCCAAGGGTTGACAGACTGATCACAACTACAACAGCAGCGATAATAGAACTAGTGGGAAAGGTTTCTAGCATTGTCTAAGCCAAAAGGCAGGCGATAGGAAAAATCAGATATTCCGTAAAAAATAGTTTCCAGATAAATTGGTAGAATTGAGCGATCGCACTTTTATCTTGTAAGTCTACCTTCAAACTCCGCAACCATAGCCAAACCAACAGCCCCAAATGAGTCACTATCAGGAATATGGGGTTAATTGAGGCGACGCGTAGCACCCCAACTAGAATTATTCCTAGATAGCAGACAGTTATTACCCAAAGAGCCAGATTGAACACAGCTTTCGGGCCTAGTTGGATTGTGAAAGTAGTAATATTGTAGAGGCGATCGCCTTCCATATCGGGGATATCTTTAAAGATAGCGATCGCAAAGGTAAACACCAAAATAAATAACGTCAGCACCCACACCACAGGCACAATTGTTTGGCTTTGTTGCAATGCCCAGCTGTAATGCAGATACAATCCTAAATTAACAATCGTACCCCGCACCGAAAAAATACACAGCGCCGCCCAAACAGGAAACTGTTTTAAGCGAATTGGCGGTAAAGAATAAGCTGTACCAATGGCCAAACTAATGGCCACCATCCCCAATAAGAACGGCCCAGTTAGCCACGCCACAACTAGCGCCAAAATCCCAGTCAAAGCAACAATTAATTGCCCTGTTTGCTGGGAAAACTCACCCGATGCTAAGGGTAAATGAGGCTTATTAATCTTGTCAATTTCCACATCTTCTAATTGATTCAGCCCCACAATGTAGACATTGCCGCACAAACAAGCAATCCAGGCGCCCAACACAGGGAGTAGGCTTGCCGTGAGCGTAGTCGAATGGGAGTGAGGAGTAGGCTTGCCGTGAGCGTAGCCGAACGGGAATAGGGAATCAGTAGGATTACTAATGGCAATGGCAATTAAATATAAACCCAAAACACTCAGACTTGTACCAATAATCGTGTGCGGGCGAGAGAATTTCCAGAAAGCGTATAACCACTGGAAATATGATTGAACTGGTTTGCCTGGTAAAGGGCTATTTTCAGAACTCTGGCTCATGAGTTGTTTAGATACAATATTCTGGCTGGTTGTTAATCATTGTCACAGAATTTGGTCATTTGTCATTGGCTATGGGGCACTTGTACTGCCCTTCTCTACGAGACGCTAGGCGAACGACTACGCTCACGAACCGCGACTTGTGCCGAGCGACTCGCCCTGAGCGCAGTCGAAGGGAGCCGAGGTAAGCCGAAGTATTGGTTTTTTTTCTCTCACTCCCTCATCCCTATTCCTTAAGATTGTGCGATCGCATTTACCAGTGTCAACTAAGGGTTGGCGAAGGGTGTACCTTATCTAGTTGCAAAACGCTGTAAGGGACTGACAAAAAAAATATCCAACTAACTCTTGTGGGGTGGGCAACATGAGTGCCCTATGACTTGGGCGGGCGAGACGCCCACCCCACAAGATTGGATAATTTATTTCTTGGAGTTCCCTAAGTCTGTGTTGCCCAGCATCTCTCAGAGAGTGTCTTGATTCTGAATCCTGAATTTTGACTTCTAAATTCTTCACAACAATCGTTCCACCCCAACCTGGATAAAATTGGAAGATAGTGACGCGATCGCACTCCAGAAACTGCCGCACTTCATCGACGGTGGTTTGTAAGATATCTTGAAAATTGAGCGATCGCCGGATACGCTGGCTCATCTCCATCACTAAGCGCTGTTGCTCAAATTGCTGTTCTAGCTTAATGACATAATCATCTGCTCCGGCATCTAACCCTGCGACTATATCTGCATTAGAATTTTTCCCTGTTAGCAACAAAATAG
Organism: Nostoc sp.; assembly: GCF_036917135.1. GTDB lineage: Bacteria > Cyanobacteriota > Cyanobacteriia > Cyanobacteriales > Nostocaceae > Nostoc. The sequence continues at coordinate 73,163 of NZ_JBALEA010000033.1, forward strand.
ATTTACCATAGCCTTGCGATCGCAGTTGCCGACATAAGCTTATGCCATCCAGTTTTGGAATTAGCCAGTCCAGCAAAATCAACTCATATTCCGCCGATATCGCTAGTTCTAATCCAGCTTGTCCATTGCTTGCTATGTCGATAGTATAATGATTTGCACTCAACAACTTGAAAAGTGCTGTACTCAGTAACACGTCATCCTCTACTAACAAGATTTTCATAAGTTATATCCAAAGAAGATACTTATGACACCTTCGTGATCACAGCACATACCATTTGCCTGGTTAAGCTACTGTATAATGTTAATATACTGTTACAAACAGTACAGCAAGTTAATTTAAATTTTTCAGTCTGATATATTTTTTTACAAATTTTGATTACGCTTGAGCTAACTCAAGCACTGTCATCACCCGACTTAAATCTGGTAAGTGCATTCGTACTATGTGTTTTCTGTTTGAATTCTAGCCAGTTGTAGTGAAGCGGTGACGTTTGCGCTGCACCCACATGAAGGTGGTTCGGAGAGCGTATACGTCAACAACTGGCCATTGGGTGGGATTTCGAGACGGGAATAAATCCCTTGTAGAATTTTCTCAATGTCCCTGTAACCCTGCTGATATATCAATTAAAACTGCAACAGAAATATTTGGGATGCCAAATTGCCAAAAGCACTCAACATAATTACTAATTCGTAATTCGTCATAACTTACGCATTGACAAAGTAGACTAAAAATGCTTTTAATGGGGGATTTTAGCAGATCCGGGTAATTTACGTTTTGGTCACTTTTTCCTGAATGAATGTCCTGTTTTCCCTCTTGACTAGCTGTAGATGTGATTAGAAATGGATTATTGGGGAGAATTCTTTGAGCATCGAAAACGACGGTCGCGGCAGTGGCAGGTAATGTTATGGTTTTTGTATTAGTTATAGATAGCGTCGGCGCAGCCCAACCTAAGCATCGCTATCGTCTGATGAAGCTCCCTTCTTAAACTGGTGTTATGTTGAATGAGGCAAGAGTGATTAAATAAAGATTAATGTCTCTTACCTGCTCCCAGATATAGCTCACCCACTTTCGGGTCATTCAACAATTCTTCACCAGGACCGGAGATCGCATCACGTCCCGATTCTAATACATATCCACGATTAGCCATCTCTAAAGCTTTACGGGCATTTTGTTCTACTAATACGATCGCAGTACCCGCCTGATTAATTTGTTTAATCTGCTCAAATACTTGTGTCACCAAGATTGGGGATAAAGCAGCAGATGGTTCATCTAAAATTAGCAAACTAGGTTCCAACATCAAAGCTTTGCCCATCGCTAGCATTTGGCGTTCTCCTCCAGAGAGAGTACCAGCGCGTTGACGACGGCGATCGCTTAGTCTGGGGAACATAGTAAATATTTTATCTTTAATTGGTTTCAAAGGAACGTTAAGCACAAAAGCGCCCATCTCCAAATTCTCTTCAACACTGAGAGAGGGGAAAACATTGGCGATTTGCGGTACGTAGCACATTCCTCGTTGGACGATTTCATTAGACTTTAGCCCGACGATATTTTCACCTTTGAAGGTAATTGTGCCTGTGTGGGGGATCAAAAGCCCAAAAATTGCTTTGGCCAAAGTAGATTTACCCGCACCATTAGGGCCAATCACTGTCACCAATTCCCCTGGTGCAACCCGGAAATTCACACCTTGCAGGATATCTACATCTTTGATGTATCCGGCGTGGACATTTTGGATATCTAGTAAATAGTCATTTGCCATTTGTCATTGGTCATTGGTCATTGGTCAACAGTCAATAAGTCAACAGTCAAGTCAAACATAACTATTGACTTATTGACTGTTGACTATGGACTATTGTGGGCTTTTTTGCAACTCCGGTCGTTCTTCTGGAAGAATTGCCCCTTCTACTGGGCAAACTTGGAGACAGATGCCACAGTCGATGCAGGTGGCAAAGTCAATCCAGTACCAATCAGTCCCCTTGGTATTTTTTCCTGGCCCATCATGAATACAAGCTACTGGACAGGCATCTACGCAGTCAGCGATGCCTTGACAGACTTCTGTAACAATTGTGTGCGGCATGTTCTGGATTCCCCCTTTTCTGTATCGGCTCTTTCTAGCCTAGCAAGGTAGTGGGGAGTGGGGGAAACGAGGGAGATAAGGGGGATGAATTAATAACCAATGCCCAATGCCCAATCCCAATTCCTAGTCCCCAATCCCCAGCGATGCACTGAGCTTGTCGTTGGCGCAGCCTCTCGTAGAGAAGTGTCCCCAATCCCCACTAACGCAATGGTTCAATTTTTGCGGAGCCATCAGCTTTGATCCAAGCAATTTGGGCTATGCTGCGATCGCGTGCATATTGTCGGATAGCTTCTGCATCCCTTCCCCCTAAATCAATTTCTACCCGCACCAAATCAGTAGAATCTCTGAGTTTTTGCGCGTAGGCAAAGGCAAAGGCGTTAGCATTGGCACTTTCTGGAGCTACTAACCAGTCACTCGCTGGAGTCGCCTGTGGTAATTGCTGAGTACACAGCAGAACCTGGTATAAATCTTCGATATTGAGTCCAAAACCAATTCCGGGGATGTTTTCACCTTGAGGATGATATAGCCCCAAAAGCTGGTCATAGCGACCACCGCGCCCTAAAACTCTGGCTTGGGATTCGGTATGGTTGACAACCTCAAAGACAATACCGGTGTAGTAGTCTATAGTCTGGATCAGGCTAAGGTCGAGGGTTAAAGGAAATTGTTTCTCTGATTCTAGTAATTCTACTAGGGATTTGAGGTTATTTACTGCCTCTCGCTGTTCTTTATCTAGATCCAAGCTACTAACTTTTTGCAACACATCTGCACTTGTCCCGCGCAAATCCATGATGATTCGGGCGCGATCGCGTAGTTTGTCACTCAGGGGTAAAGTATCTATGGTAATCCGATCGAGATGAGCGATCGCACTGCGAACTTGATCTTGTAAATTAGCAGGAAAGGCACTCAGGAGCGATCGCGTAATTCCCGCCTCACCTAAAATTAAATGCCATCCTTGCAAACCCAATGCTGCCAGACAATCTGCTACTAATAGCAGGACTTCCGCATTTGCCAGCAATCCGCCAGCACCTAATAACTCTACCCCAGCTTGATAAAACTCCTGTTGGCGATTGTGTCTACTTTCCCAAGTGCGGCGAAACACATTGGCGTTGTAATACAACCGTTGCGGATAAGTACCACCGGCCATCCGAGTCACAACAGTACGAGCAATAGATGCTGTTAATTCTGGACGTAGCCCTAATTCATCATCTTCGCCATTTTGTTGTAGTTGAATCACCATCTGACGCTGAATTGCTTCTCCCGCCATCAGGGTATCCATGCGCTCTAAAGTCGAGGTGATAATCCTGTGATATCCCCAACGGTGAAACACTTGCTGTAACCGATCTTCAATCCAGCGTTTTTTCTCCACATCCAGGGGTAATAAATCCCTGGCTCCCGCAGCTGGTTGATACACCATTATTTTTTCTTCCCACCAAACAAACCACCGAACAAACCACTACCAGATTTCTCTGGTTGCTTATCTCCATTATTGGGGGATGATGTCACCTTATGATCGCTAGTTTGTTGTCCTAAAGCCTTATCTATTTTCGGTTTCCATTGCAATGCCGTTTCATCATTAGGGTCTAATTTTAGAGCATTGTCGAAGTGGATTTTTGCCATTTTTAGCTGATTTTGCTTCAAATACACCATTGCAATTAAGCTATGACAGCGACTATTTTTCGGTTCTAGCTTTAGTGCCTCTTGCAACTCTACCTTGGCTGGGGCAAATTGGTTTTTCTCAATCAAAGATTGAGCGCGACGAACATACTGTTCTACAACCAAGCCTTCTTTTGCTGGGGCTGGCGCTGGTGCTGTACTTTTTGGTGTATTTGGCTGAGGTATACCTGATTGGACTTTGGGTTGAGCAGATGGGGGTGACGCTGCGGATGATTTACCCGCATTCCGCATTAAATAGACTAAATTCAACTCACTAACTTGGGCAATGACTTGCAGTACATGCTCTAAAGAATCATATTGGGTTTGGGCGAGTTTCGCGATCGCACTTTTATAGAAATGATCGACATTAGCCGCCTCAACTAACTGTCTAGCCAAGTCGGTGTTGAGAGTTACCGAGGTAGACTCTTGTACCAAACGCTTGCCAATTTGTGACAAAATTAGAATATATTCCGTGCGAGTGCGATCGCCAACAAGTTTTTCGTAAGCTGGGTTAACCAGCTTTGATAAGAATTCGTTTCCTAGCTGTTTTTGGGCATCACTTTCAGTAAAACTACTATCCGGGTGTAAGCGACGGGCAATTTGGAGATAGCGTTTACGAATCTCTTTCACATTCGCATCAACTGGAACGCACAATACGGCGTGATGATCTATGAAATCATATTTAAATAGTCCGCGATCTATTTTAAAAGACATATAGAGGTTTTGCACCAAAGGAGCAGTTAGATTCCTCTTAGTTTACCCAAAGTTAGGGGGAAAGCCGCCACCTGCTACACCCAAGCTGACAGTGGCGGAGTTTGTAAAAGTTCGTTACTAAGGGAGTCGTGAATATAACCATTTGTGGCAAGAATTCTACCTGATTCAATTTTGACGGCAGTGCCATCGTAGGCGGTGATTTTGCCCCCAGCTTCTTGTACCAAAATTATCCCGGCGGCAATATCCCAAGGAGAAAGCCCTCGTTCCCAGTAACCATCAACACGTCCACAGGCAACATAAGCCAAATCTAGCGATGCGGAACCGCTACGTCTGACTCCTTGAGTAAGATGGGTGAGGTGGCTAAATTCTGCATAGTTGTTATCAGAAGTTTCGCGGCGATCGTAGGCAAATCCTGTCACTAGTAGGCTTTTACTCAGTTGAGATGTGACTGAAACCTTTATGGGCTGACGGTTACGCGTTGCTCCTAAGCCAGCAGCAGCCCGGAATAGCTCATTATGAAAGGGGTCATAAATTACACCAACTTGCGGAACGCCATTAATTAACAGTCCAATGGAAACAGCAAAAAATGGGTATTGATGAGCGTAGTTGGTTGTGCCATCTAGAGGATCTATTGCCCAGAGATATTCATTCTCTTGATTACCTAATTTTCCTGATTCTTCAGCAAGGATCGAGTGCTGAGGAAAGTGGCGACGCAAAATGTCTAAAATCACCTCTTCTGAGGCTTTATCAGCAGCAGTGACTAAATCCCCAGGGCGTCCTTTTTCAATAATTGCGTCTTCTAATTTCCCTAAGTAACCTTGCAAAATGGCACCAGCAGCTAAGGCCGCTTCTGTGGCAATATCTAGAAAAATTTGTAGATTAGTCATTAGTTATTGGGTATTGGGCACTTGTACTGAGTTTCGACTACGCTCAACTACCGCGAAGTCGAAGTATTGGGTATTGGGCACTTGTACTGAGTTTCGACACTTCGACTACGCTCAGTGCATCGCTACGCTCAACTACCGCGTTCGCGTAGCGTCTCGTAGAGAAGTCGTTGGCGCAGCCTCTCCAAGAGTTGTATTGGGCATGGGGTATGGGGCATTAATTCTTCTCCCCCTGCTCCCCCTGCCTCCTCTACTCCCTCATCCCTCACTCTCAAAGATTTTGGCGGCGAAACTCGGCGGGAGTGAGGCGCATAGATTTTTCTGGGTTCCAGATTCCTTGCCCCATGAGTCTAGCCCATTGTTGGGCACGTTCTAAACGCTGGTCATATTTGTGGTTAGGCGATCGCCCCACAAACATTGCATTCCCTTGTTTGACTAGTTCTTCATTTAACAACACCTTATTTTTCCACACATAAGCTAGGGTTCGCCCGATTTTGTCTTTTGCTTCTAAATCAAACTCCAGCGTTACCAATTGTTCTGCACCACCAATTAGATTTTCTAACTGTTCTTTTGCTGCTTCCCCCCAAGGGCGCTGTCGCAAATCTGGTGCATCAATACCTACTAACCGCACTTGGGAAATCAAATTTGGTTGTTCAGCCATACCTAACACTTCCAAACTTTGCCCACTAACTACCCGCGCTACTTTCACCTCAGCCTCATTGGTTGGCAGCTGGTTTTTACCTTGGCAACTCACCAAGAGCAATAAGCAAGCCAAAATCGCTATTTTTCGCAACCAGTCACCAAAATGTACAGGCATCAGAAATTCGGTGATTTTAAATTTATTCCTCATCTAAGGGTAAACCCGCTTTAATTCTCCCCCTAGCAAAATAGCGTCCAAACTGGAGTTCGTAGACTTCATCTTCGTCTTGTGTTTCCACTTCCAAGTCAGAACGAGGGTAACTCACACACAACAAGGCATAACCTTGCCGACGTAAATCTGGCGACAAGCCGATCGCCTCTGGTTGGTAAATTTCTCCTGACAACACTCTCACAGCACAAGCGGTACAAGCCCCGTTGCGGCAGGAAAACGGTAGTTCTACGCCTTGTTTTTCACCAGTGTGCAGGATGTAGCGGTCTTCTGGGACTTCTAGGGTGTATGTTTTGCCAGTGGCGCGATCGCGAACTTTAATTGTGTATGTACGGGACATCTGGATTTGGGTTTTGGAATTAGGACTTTCAGATTCAATCTAAAATATCTTTCTTTATCTTTGCATTTTCTAGGATTCTATAGTAGAATCGTAGCTTGTGGCACCTGGAGAGGTGGCCGAGCGGTTTAAGGCGCAGACCTGGAAAGTCTGTTTAGGGAAACTTAACGAGGGTTCGAATCCCTCCCTCTCCGTTTTTCAACCCTAGTCTAAATATATAGTTCCAACCAGACTTCTACAAATAATCTGATTCAGCAAAAAGCAAAATATTGCCAAATATAATTGCCTGCCAAGGCATACTTTGAGCAAACTACAAATCAAGCCATTACACAAGACCTTGAAAAGGGTAGACAAAAAAATAGCACATCCGAAAGGATGGCTATTTGTATAAACTATCTAATCGTAATGTTTCTTGCTAAGTATTTGAGCCAATTTAACAGAGGCTCCACTACCAACTTTAGAAGGGAATATCATCTGGATCTGGTTCTTCCGCTTTCACTGCTGGATAAGTGGTTCGCTCATAATTTGTAGGTTGGGGTACGGGTTCGTAACTGGTTACTTGGGGAGTAACGCCAACAGGATTTGTAACCGGGGTAGGCGCTGGCCTTTGTGACTCGTAATTGGGGATATCTTTCTGTGGAGGACGAGATGTTGAAGATGGTTGTCGTGGAGCCGTTTCAGTGAATGATGGAGTTACGGTTGCTGAGGGCAATGGATCAGTATTAAAACTACCTCCAACAGATTGAATTTGTTGCACCGTCAATTCAGCGCGTTTTTCTTTAAAACCTTCTTGCATCGGAACAGTATTCATACTTAAACGCCCTACCAAGATGACGCGATCGCCTTGGTGGTAGTTTTGCTGAATTTCTGTCGCTAAATTGCCCCAGCCAACAACTTTCAGTGTGGCTGGCGGCTCTTCTGGTTTCTGGGAATTGGGAAACTGCACCAGCATTTCCGTGACTCCCAAATTATCCGCCGTATAGCGGAGTTGCGGTTCATTAATAATTTCCGCCATCAAAACGCAACTGTTCATTAAAATTACTCCTAACTGCAAAAAGTACTGATTCAAAAAGAGGGGGGTTTTCTATGTAGTGCCAATTAATATCTAGATAGGTTTAATTGTTTGCATTTTTTAATAATATTTGAACAAATGTTCTACATCCATTTTTAGTTTTTAGTTATTTCTAGCATAAAAGCCAAGCGACCGCTTTGAACAGCATTAAATATACCGTTCGCCACTTTCGCCTGACTAGGATGAGCATTGAATTCTGCATTTGAGTAGTATTATTGTACCACTAGGTGATGAAATATCAAAAATTCTTGGCAAAAATTAAGTCTTGACGTGAACAGGGAAAACACCCAAGGCGATCAACCTTGCTGGAAGGTCACGCAAGATAGGTAAGCGCAAAAACGCAGGTGGTACAAAGGTGCGATTTGAGGTGAGAATCGGTGCAAGTAACCGCTTTTGGACAAAAGTTTGAAATGCCTGAATAATGCGTGTGGGCAACTCGCGTTGACGCTGTACTTTTGCTAAATCGCTAAGTTGTACTTGTTGGTTCTTGAGCGGTTTGCTGAGTGCATTCGCCGCAACTACAGCATCTTGAATTGCGTAGTTAATCCCAACTCCACCGACGGGGGACATTATATGGGCAGCATCACCGATGAGTAGCAGTCCCGGACGATACCAGCGTTTAACGCGGCTGGACTCCACTGAGAGAAAAGCTATTTGTGACCAATCATCTAAATTTTGGATGCGTTGCTGGAATTCTGGCACTACTTCGACAAAAGATGTTTTTAATTCCTCTAAACCCGCAGCCCGCAGTTGTTGATAGCCTCCTTTAGGGATGATATATGCAAGTTGCCACTCATCACCACGGTCAAGCATGGCAATGATGCGACCTTGACCAAAGCGCCCCATTCCCCCTTCAGGGTCTTCTGGCTGACGCGGTAGGCGAAACCAGAGGACATCCATTGGCGGTGAAGTTTCGATGGATTCAAACTCACCCAGGTGGCGCAGACGTGAGTGGCGACCGTCTGCACCCACTGTCACTATTGCCCGGATTTCATGCCAACCTCCGCCTCCCCGATAGCGGACACCTTGAATTACGTCATTTTCGCTAATTAATTCCTGTACATTCGCACCCATCACCAGATGGAAACTAGGATATTTTTGTGCTTCTTGGGTGATGAACTCCAGGAATTTCACCTGGGGAAGCATTGTAATGTAGGGGTAATGGGTTTTTAGATGACTGAAATCTGCGAATGTGACAGTATCTTCAGGAGTTTGAATACTAATTTGGCGCATTTTGGCATGGGGGAGTTGCAGCAAGCGATCGCTAAGTCCCAATTCTTCCATAATTTCCATCACCGATGGATGAATCGTATCGCCGCGAAAGTCGCGATCGAAGTCTTTGTGTGCTTCCAGCAGCATCACAGAAATGCCTTGACGCGCTAACAACAGCGCCAATACTGCTCCTGCCGGTCCCCCACCCACAATGCAACAATCTGTGGTTTGTACGTCTACAATGTCATGGATAGGGTTAATGCTTGGGTCTTGGGAAAGATTTTTAGGTACATCGGTAGTCATAACAACACCTCTTGATAGCCCTAAAATTTAGAATAGTTTGCTTTTTATGGTGCAAGCTGTTTTTTTAACTTTTCGTATTTACATACAACGTGTATTATGATTGGCGCTAAACTGTCATTGGTCATTGGTCATTAGTCATTTGTCCAATGCCCCATACTTCTCTACGAGAGGCTGCGCCAACAACTTCTCTACGAGACGCTACGCGAACGCGGTAGTTGAGCGTAGTCGAAACTCAGTACAAGTGCCCAATCCCCAAATTAGTTGTGTCCCAAGTTGTTTTAGAAAACGTTTATAAAAGTTTTTCCTCACGTCAAGGGGAAAGTGCTACTTCACAAACCCAATCTCCCCTGATGTCTGGGGATAAAACTGATGCAGCGCAAGAGCGTGGGGGAAGCGTCAATGTTTTGCGACGCATTAACTTGACGATCGCAGATGGCGAGTTTATGGTGTTGGTAGGTCCTTCTGGTTGTGGTAAAAGCACCCTACTACGGTTAATCGCCGGATTAGAAGTGATGACTGGAGGCAATATTTGGGTAGGCGATCGCTTGATTAATGACTTACCACCCAAAGAACGCGACATCGCAATGGTGTTTCAAAATTATGCCCTCTATCCTCACATGACGGTGTACGACAACATCGCCTTTGGCTTACGCCGCCGTCTTAGGGAAGCCAGGGGAGAAATTACTTCCTCATCTCCCTCATCCCCCTCATCCCCATATCTTCGGACATGGGCTGAAAATCTCTTCGTGGGGGCGACAAGAAATTTACCTAAAGGACTGCGGTATATTTCTGACAAAGAACGAGCTGTAGATGAGCAGGTGCGTAGTGTTGCTCAACTGTTGCAAATCGAAACATTGCTGAATCGCTTACCCAAACAGCTATCTGGGGGACAAAGACAACGAGTTGCACTGGGAAGAGCGATCGCCCGTGATCCCCAAGTATTTTTAATGGATGAACCGCTTTCTAACTTAGATGCCAAACTGCGGGCGGCAACCCGCGCCCAAATTGTCAAATTGCAGCGCCAACTGGGGACAACGACGATTTACGTCACCCACGATCAAACAGAAGCGATGACAATGGGCGATCGCATTGCAATTATGTCTGAGGGTAAAATTCAGCAAGTCGCTTCTCCCCTAGAACTTTACAACCGTCCTGCCAACCTTTTTGTAGCAGAATTCATTGGTTCCCCACCGATGAATTTTATTCCTGTGGAATTTCATGCCCCTTTGTTGATTACTCATTCCCAGTTGCGTTTCACCCTTCCAGAAGTTTGGGGAAAAGCTTTACAAAAATATGATCGGAAAACTCTAATTTTAGGCATTCGCCCAGAACACTTGAACTTGAGTATGCCTGCCACCAAAAACCTACCAGTACAAGTAGATTTGGTAGAGAATCTCGGCAACGATTCCTTTCTCGCCGTTAAGATTGCCGAACCGGGATCTCAACCTGCTACTACAGCCAAATTCCTACAAGTGCGAATACCACCAGACCGATTTGTACAAGTTGGTGAGCAACTTTGGTTATCGCTAACTCCAGAGAAAATTCACTTTTTTGACCCGGAAACTGAGTTAGCGATATTTCCCTAAAATCAATCAATAGAGAAACACAAACTCACTGAATTTGAGATTTTAAATTTTAGGTTTTGGATTGAAAATCCTTGCATGACAAATTTAAAAAGGTCTGGAAGCGAGAATAAAGGCTACGTCTACGGTAATTCTAAACTTCCCAGGTTTGTTAAAATACACCATCCAGCGCTCCTCAACTTCGACAGCTTGTCTTTTGACACAAATTCAGTTTCAGCAAAAAATGTAGACATAAAAAAACACGTGTAGAGTGTGATAATTAATGCCTTCCCTCAAATATTTTTCAAAGCCCTTCATCTTCCTCCTTTCGACATTGATAGCTACGCCCGTACTTGCTCATACAGTACAGATGTCAGGAGATGTTGGAGCTACCTTTCATATTGAACCCAATGACAATCCCCAGGCTGGAAAGCCTTCCCTTGCTTGGTTTGCTTTAACTCACAGAAGTGGGCGGATCATTCCCCTATCGCAATGTAATTGTCAGCTTGCAGTGTATGCGGTTCCTCATGAGAAAAATGCTTCGCCTCTGATCAGTCCAATCTTAAAAGCTGTCAATGGCGATCGCTATCAAGGGATTCCCGGTGCTGAAATTACTTTCCCTACAGTGGGAGAATACGAATTGAAACTGAGTGGATACCCTAAAAAGAATACTGGATACAATGGTCGATTTATACCTTTCACCCTAACCTACAAGATTATCGTTGCCGGAAGCTAAGTAATTTTTCCAACAATGTTTGAGGTGAAAGTTACTGAATTTGCCATCAACAATAAGAAGTAAGATTATGGGTCACAAGTTCAAAAATATTGCAATTATTTTCCAGTTAACCTTTGGATTACTGCTGCATTTTTCACATCCTGCTTTTGCTCAAACATCAGCGTCAGTGCTACCAGCAAAACAGGATAAACCATTGGTAAACGATACTGCCGAAAATACTGACCAAGGACAGGTGACTTCGGTATCCCAACTTTCAGATGTTAAACCTACTGATTGGGCTTTTCAGGCATTGCAATCTTTAGTAGAACGCTATGGATGTATCACCGGATATTCTGACTCAACATATCGTGGTAATCGTGCCCTCAGCCGTTATGAATTTGCAGCTGGTGTCAATGCTTGTTTAAGCCGGGTGAATGAATTGCTGGCTTCTACAACAGACAGTCTAGTGAAAAAAGACGACTTAGCGCTGTTGCAAAAGTTACAGGAGAGTTTTGCGCCAGAACTGGCGACCCTAGGAGGTCGGGTGGATGATCTGGAAGTACGCGATGCCACTGTAGAAAAGCAACAATTTTCTACAACGACGAAGCTCTATGGTAACGCCCTCTTTTCCTTGACGGCTATTGGGGGTAACAAAAAGGCTGATGCTAGTGGCGTACCGGTGAGTCGTAATCTGATTGCCAGTGATTTCCTGTGGCTGACTCTTGATACCAGTTTTACTGGTAAAGACCTGTTGAGAACTCGGTTACAAGCTAGCAATACGCCTAATTTGAGTGTTGCCACAGGCACAAATATGGGACGGTTGACACTAGATGATTATGACAGCCCTAATCAACTGACTTTAGCTAAATTATCGTATCAATTTAAGGTGGGAGATAAGCTTGCCATCCATATTGGTGCAAATGATGAACTACATGAAATGCTGGATGACGATGTGGATGCTGTTTCCCCTCTGGGGGATCATGTTAATGGTTCCATCTCACTCTTTGGGCAGTTCAATCCCATCTTTGCTATCGGGGGGGAAGATGTTGCTGGTGGTTCTCTCACTTATGAGTTTAGCAAGGCAGTAAGACTTAGCGCCGCCTACGCTGCTGGTGGCAATAGCAATAATCCAAATTCGGGACTTTTCGGCGGGACTTATGTGGGTTTGGCTGAACTTACTTTACGTCCAATCGATCATTTGACTTTTGCACTCACCTATACACATTCTTACAGTGCTGACAATGATGAGCCGAACAATGCGCTCGATACTGGTACAGGCAGTATCAATGCCAGCGACCCCTTTAATGGCAGTCCTACTTCAGCTAACTCCTATGGTGTAAATATGGCTTATGATGTTAGTCGTCAATTCACCTTGGCAGCATCGGCAGGCTTTACATACGCCCATGCCGAAGGAGGTGACAATCAGGGAGCCAATGCGGACATTGTGAACTGGTCGGTGACAGCAGCATTTCCCGATTTAGGTGGACAAGGAAACTTAGGGGGGTTTGTGATTGGACTACCGCCAAAGGTGACTAGTAATGATGTTGCAACTCGCGTAGATCCCAATAGCTCGCTGGAATTAGAGTTGTTTTACCGCTATGCCATCAATGACGCTATTGCAGTCACACCGGGACTAATTATGGTTACAAACCCAGAACACAATAGTAATAATGACACAATCTATATTGGTACAGTCCGAACAACCTTCTCTTTCTAGGTTTCATTGAGAAATCTTGCTTATCACCATCTGTAAAGTAGCGATCGCTGCGTCAACACCAAAGGCGATCGCACTCTCAAAGTTACTAATTTGTAGAACTGCTAAAAGATAGTGCAGATGCTTCCAGTAGATGCGGATGATGGCGTTGCCAAAAACTCAAAATCTCTTCGCCAACCTGTTGAGGATAGAAGTAGTGAAAGAAATGATATCCTTGTGCGTATTCCCAGAGCTTATCTTCTGGCTTGAGCCAATTCAACCAGTCATGCAATGTAAGTGGGTTAACTATGGGATCAGTCTTGCTACCACATACCATCATTGGCATAGAAACTCCGCCCTTGGGTAAATAAACCAACTTAAATAAAGAGTGTGACGATGGAGATTGTTCTAAATCTTTATCCAAGGCAGCGACTAACTTCTTAGTGGTATGAGGCGGTTGATTTCCAAATAGACTGCGAACGGTGCTTGCCAAAACTAGTTCGCGGCTGATGCTAAAAAGTTGTCGCTGAAAGTAATAGTGAGCTTGCCAATTGTTTGCAGGTTGAGCTGCTACAGCTAGCAGAGTCAGCGATCGCACTCGGTGGGGAAATCGACGGGCAAAGGTTAAGGCGATCGCACCACCCATTCCATGTCCCGCTAAATGCAGGGGGCGATCGCACCATTCTAAAAAGTCATATAGCAACTCCACAGCTTTATCTATGGAACTGGCTTCATCTTTAGTTTGCTGGTATTCCCACTGGGCGACGTTTATATACCCAGATAAGTAATCAAGTAATGGTTTATCAAAACGCTGTAAAGCAGGACTGGCACTTAACCACAAAACATCAAAGGAATCAGACATAAATACCTGTAACTTCTAAATTATCAATTTCACTAGTTGTCAGATCCCCGACTTCTATAAGAAGTCGGGGATCTCCCGGCCCCAAGGCTTTCTACAAACCAAATTCTGTCTTCAACTGAGCAACCCAAGTTTTAATTCGCTCATCTGTGAGATCAGATTGACTACCTTCATCAAGTGCTAATCCGACAAACTTCCCATTTTTCAAAGCCCTAGATTGCTCAAAGTCATATCCCTCAGTTGGCCAATAGCCAACAGTTTTACCGCCCTTCTGGGAAATTTTTTCTTCCAGAATTCCCATTGCATCCTGGAAGTTATCGGCATAGCCATATTGGTCTCCATCACCAAAATAGGCAATCAGTTTACCTTTAAAATTTATTTGATCCAAATCGGGGAAAAAGCTTTCCCAATCGCTTTGAAGTTTACCAATATCCCAAGTTGGAGAGCCAATAATCAGCAATTCATACTCAGCAAAAGTGGTAGTATCTGCTTCGTAAATGGGATGTAATGTTACAATATCGCCACCAAACTCATCCCGAATTTTTTCAGCATCAGATTCAGTGTTGCCAGTTTGAGTACCGTAGAACAGACCAATTTTTTTCGACATATTTTCACCTGATATATGATTTGCGATTCTCTTGCCCTGCGGGAGGCTGCGCGATGGTGCAAAGCACCGATCGCAATAATTTACGCAAGGATACCTATTTGCCAAGTTTGTGCAACTCAGAAAAACAAACTGCTATTGGTTAACAGCAGGAAGGCAAACAAAGCTCCTCCACAGCTACCCACTGTCCATCCAGCATTAAACTCACTCCAAGACTTAGCTGACATTACCTCCTGAAAAGTTTGCAAATAGCTGAGATATATCAATGACTTAATGAATATCTATATCAATAAGCCTGAAGATATACTATCAGACTTATTGAAAATTATTTTCATTTATAAAAAGTAAACTTTTGTAAAGTATTTCGGTAAATAAAAGGATTTCTAACTCACCCTCCATCCAATACTGCTCGGTTAAGGTGCATACAGCAGATTGCGCTCTAATCGAATACACGTAGAGACGTAGCACTGCTACGTCTCTACAAGGTTTTGGGTTTTATATATATACTTCATTTACCTGAAATCTGCTGTAGTCATTGGAGATCCCCCTTCTCCCCCTTAAAAAGCAGGAAAATAAGGCGTTCTTAGCCCCGCTTTTTAAGGGGGGTTGGGGGGATCAACTCAAAACCTACGCAGTATTGACCCTCCATGCACTCAAACTAAGTGCCTGACGATTGCCTCACAAAATATTCTCAGTAATTACTGGTTCCAAAAGCTACACTCGTAAAACAAGCTAGGAGAGTAACTTTTGTGTGCATTTATGAAATTAATCCAAATATTGAAAGTAGCTGTAATTCCTGTTTTGACTGTATTTAGCTTTGTATCTGCATCAAATACAGCACTAGCTGACTATTTAAATAGTCAGGGGTCAGGAGGTAATTACCGTTATGAATTATGGTCTAGCGATGATAATAGTCATTACTATTTGAAAGTTTGGTCATCTGAAGCAAGTCAAAACAGTGACGCATACTCCACAACTAGAGCATTCACCTCTACTAGGGAAGCTTTAATTTATTTTGATTGCAATTACGCTGAGAGAAATTTACCAGAATGTCCTAGATAATAATTTGTAATCCCTCTCATGATAATTAGTAATTGGTAATGGCGCTCTCTACAAGACGCACTTCGAGAAGCCTCAGTGACCAATGTGCAGGAGTATGCAAAATCGTTACAGCGCTTCCCGCTATTATGCAATACAGTTTTCTCCTTGCCCCTCTTTTAGCATAGCTTTCAGCTTTGAGGATGTACCTCATAGCTGCCGTAAGTGCTGTAACGTAATTCGCAATTGAATTCTTTAATTACGAATTACGAATTACGAATTACAGTTCTGCGGGTTGATATTCTTGTTGTCTTTCCACAAACGCCTGTACACGGGTGCGGTAGTTTCTTACAGTCTCATCTACCCATTCGCGATCGTTGCTATTTGCATACAAATGCACCAGTGGTTCGCTAGCATCTGGTAAAACTAATAGCCAACTGTCATCGTAGGGTTGACAAATTTTCACTCCATCGATTAACTCTAGGTTTTGGGCGGGGTGAGTTTCCACCAAGTAACGCATCAAAGCCCCCTTAGCTGTCCACGGGCAGCGTATTGTATAAGTTTTGTGAATTACGCGGGGCAATTCCGCTCGCGCAGAAGCAAGCGATCGCTCCTGTATAGTTAACATTTCAATGATCTTCGCAATGCAGAACATAGAATCAAATCCCGGATGCAGTTGCGGGAAAATAAAACCAGTATCTCCACTACCTCCCAATACCACATTCGGGTTTTTCTGACAAGCCTCCATTAAAGCTGTCGGGTTAGCTTTGGTGCGAATCACTCTCCCATCATGGCGACGGGCGACTTGTTCAATAGCACTAGAAGCATGAACTGGTACTACTACAGTTCCTCTGGGGTTAGCTGTCAGAATCATATCTACCATCAGTGCTGTTAAAGTTTCCCCACGAATTGGGTAGCCTGATTCATCAACTAAAATTAGCTGTTCCCCGTTAGCGGATACTTGCACACCAAAGTTAGCTTTCAATGCCTCCACTACATGACCTAACTGAGTCAGCAGTCCTTCGCGGTCAGCTACAGACATCGCCGTTTTATTGACACTGGCATTCAGTACGACTGCATCAGCCCCAAATTTATCTAACATTTGGGGTAAAACTGCCCCCGATACGGCATAAACATAGTCAATCACCACTTTTGCGCGACTGTTGCGGAGTGTATGAACATGCAAAAGTTTCTCAAAAGCAGTGCAGTAGCGCTCCATGACTTGGCTAGGATAAGATACATCGCCAATTTCATGAATTAGCGCCCGCCGCATATCCTCCTTAAAGTAAGCCCCTTCAATTTTCTTTTCCAGGGCTTTGGAGATATTAATGCCCTTGGCATCCATGAATTCAATCAAAATGTAGTCGGGGCGATCGGGGTGTACCCGCACATGGATACCACCAACTACCGACATTGTAGGTATAACTGTGCGGGCAATGGGGATAGCTGTGGCATCAAGATTTTGAATATCAATAGCTACTGACATTAAACCAGCAATGAGCGATCGCGTCACCATCCGCGAAATATTACGCTGGTCACGGGAAACCGTGACCTTAGAACCAGGTTTTAAGGTAGAACCGTAAGCAGATCCCAATTTCACGGCGAATTCTGGGGTGATATCGATATTCGCTAATCCTTGCACACCACGTTGCCCAAATAAATTCCGTTGGGCAATATTGCCCCAAATCAAGTTAATGTTTAAAACTGCGCCTGATTCAATCTTTTTACTAGGCCAAACACGCACGCCGGGGCTAATTTGGGCTTCTTCTCCCACCGTGGAAAGCGAACCCACAACAGCAGCTTCTAATACATGGGCGCGGCGGTCTACACGAGTGCCACGGGAAATTACACAGGCAGAAAGATGTGCTTCCTCGCCAATTATTGCCCCATTCCACACTATAGGACGTTTGAGATTAGCATCAGCGCCAATAGTAACATTATCTCCAATTACAGTTCCGGCCTCAATTTGGACTCTTGCCCCGATGCGGCAATTATCACCAATCACTGCTGGAGTTTCGATCACAGCCGTCTGATCGATATAAGTATTTTGGCCTACCCACAACTCATGGGAAACTTCTTTGTAGGGAAAATCCAGTTGTACCTTCCGATCTAATGCGTCATACTGAGCCTCGCGGTAGGCATCTAAGTGACCAACATCACACCAGTAACCTTGATCAATGTAACCATACAGGGCTGTATCTTTTGCTAGTAGTAAGGGGAATAAGTCTTTGGAAAAGTCGCATTCAGTGTTTACTGGCAGATATTCCAAAACTTCTGGTTCAAGAATATAAGTGCCAGTGTTGACGGTATCGGAAAAAATTTCACTACTAGAGGGTTTTTCTAAAAATCGCCGAATCCGTCCTTCCTCATCGGTAATCACCACCCCAAACTCAATGGGGTTGGGAACCCTGGTTAAAATCAAAGTTGCTTTTGACTTTTTTTGTTTGTGAAATGCGATCGCTGCCGTCAGGTCGAAATCTGTTATGCTATCACCGCTAATAACTAAAAAAGTTTCATCAAGAAGTTCGGCAATGTTTTTCACACAGCCTGCTGTACCTAAAGGCTGATCTTCTTCGACGGCATAAGTCATCTGAACGCCAAAATCGCCGCCATCTTGAAAATAATCTCGCAAGACGTCAGGTAAATAATGCAATGTTGCAATCACTTCTGTAATTTGATGTCGTTTGAGGAGATTAATAATATGTTCGGCAATTGGTCGATTTAGAATTGGCACCATCGGTTTGGGCAGATCGCAAGTTAATGGGCGAAGCCGCGTTCCCGAACCCCCTGCCATCAGTACTGCACGCATAAATCCTCCTTAACTAGTTACAGCCTTCGCTGCTTCAATACCCATGAGATATCTTTAATATTCTTCCTTCTTTAGTCTCCTATGGATATTGATATTTGAGGAACTTCCATAAGATGCATCTGGATTGGGGTATTGGGCATCTAACCGAAACAGACTCATGATATACAGCAACTAAATTTATTTATGGGTAAGAAAAAATGTATTTTCAGACACACTGCGCGATCGCCTTTGGTATCTCGTAGGGGACTGACAAATAAAAAATATCCAATTAAATAAATCCTGTGGGGTGGTCGTCTCGCCCGCCCTATGGACTGGGCACCCCACAAGATTGGATAATTTATTTCTTGGAGTTCTCTAGAAAGAAATGTGGTGTCTTTATGATCTTTGGGACTTCCAAGAATTCAGGACTTAGGCACAGGTAACGGAAAATCTAACCACAGAGAAGCCAGTACGTTGGGCGGGTTCCCCGACTTGTTCGCGTAGCGTCTCCCCTTGGGAGAAGCAACTGGCGCGACGCAGAGTACACCGAGGAATAGGAGTTTAAGAGGTTTCTGGCGTAAGTCCTAGAATTGAAGGAGGCAGCAGGAGTCGAATCGCTGACTGCATTCCTCGATCATCTAGACTTTATCAACTGGCTCTGAAAAAACCAAAATTTTAGGCAAAAAAATGAGGATGGTATACGGCATCCTCATTTTATTTTTTGTTATTTTACTTATTTCCAGATGGTAGCTAGACTTGAGTCAAGTATTACAGTTGAGGTACGTACTGTTGCTTCTCAGGCACTTCAGCGTACTCAGCCACAATCTGGCGAAATTCTTCGCCATCAATGGTTTCCTTTTCAATGAGCAGATCGACTAAGCGATCGCTCACAGTCCGATGCTCACGGATAATCTTCTTAGCATTTTCATAGCATTCTTCCACGATCGTTCGCACTTGTCCATCAATGCGAGAAGCGATGGATTCGGAATACTCAGATCGGGTTGTCCAGTCACGACCCAAGAATACTTCTCCCTGCTGGCTTTCTAACGACAGTGGTCCTAAGTCGGACATCCCGAAACGAGTCACCATTTGCCGCGCCATTCCTGACAACTGCTGCAAGTCTCCACCTGCACCAGTTGTGACTTCCGCAGCCCCAAAAATCACCTCTTCAGCAGCCCGACCACCCAAAGCACCAGTAATTCTGGCTTTGAGTTGAGAACGAGAAATTAACCCCTGTTCTTCGTTGGGTGTAAACCAAGTTAAACCCTGTGCTTGTCCTCTTGGGATGAGTGTGACTTTCTGTACTGGGTCATGGTCTTTTAACAAAGTCCCAACCAAGGCGTGTCCAATTTCGTGGTAGGCAATTAAGCGCTTACTCTTGCTGTCCACCAAAGGAGTACCTTCCATCCCAGCGACTACGCGATCAACTGCATCATCAATTTCGCGGAGGGTGACCGCTTCTTTGCGTCTTCTGGCGGTGAGAATTGCCGCTTCGTTGAGTAAGTTGGCTAAGTCAGCACCAGTGAATCCAGGAGTGCGACGAGCGATCGCATCTAAAGATACACTAGGGTCTAGTTTCTTGTTCCGTGCATGGACTTGCAAGATTTCCAAACGCCCTTTGATATCGGGTGCATCAACTGTTACTTGGCGGTCAAAGCGACCGGGACGCAACAATGCCGAGTCTAATACGTCAGGACGGTTGGTAGCAGCAATAATAATGATGCCTGTGTTACCCTCAAACCCGTCCATTTCCGTGAGCAATTGGTTGAGGGTTTGCTCTCTCTCGTCGTTACCGCCACCGATACCAGCGCCCCGTTGTCTGCCTACAGCGTCGATTTCATCGATGAAGATAATACAGGGGGCGTTGTCTTTGGCTTTCTTGAACAAATCACGGACGCGGGATGCACCCACACCAACGAACATTTCCACAAATTCCGAACCGGAAATACTGAAGAATGGTACACCTGCTTCGCCAGCGATCGCTTTTGCTAGTAAGGTTTTACCAGTTCCAGGAGGTCCAACTAACAACACTCCCTTGGGAATCCGTGCGCCTACAGCCGTAAATTTTTCTGGCTGTTTCAGGAAGGTGACAACTTCTTGCAATTCTTCCTTAGCTTCTTCGATCCCGGCTACGTCGTCAAATTTGACCCCGGTTTTGGCCTCCATTTGGAAACGCGCTTTAGATTTGCCGAAGTTCATCGCTTGACCTGGCCCACCGGGGAGGTTGCTAGAACGGCGGAACAAAAAGAACAGTCCGGTAATCAATAAAACTGGAAACACGAGATTGCCCAATAATCCCCAAATTGCGCCATCATTCCGCATGGGGTGAGCATCAAAACTAATGGCTTTTTCTTTCAGCTTGCTAATTAACTCAGGAGCGTTAATAGGCAAATCTACCCGCCACCTTTGGACACGATTTTCAATGTCTGGATCGCGGGCTTCGATAATTGCAGTCCTACCACCTTCGTACAAATCTACGCTGGTGACGCGATCGCCGTCTAAGTATTCTAGAAAGCGGCCATAAGTCATGCGGGTATTCGCTGTATTCTTACTCATGTCGGCAGGAGCGCCTGCAAAAGCCCCTTGCCAAAAGAAAAAGCCAATTACCAAAGCTGGCAATGTCCAGAGTACTACGACTTTCCAAGAGAATTTCATCTTAATTTGCCTCTAGATGCATATACAACTCATCAGCCCTAGCAACAGAATGTTCATCACTATGTGACTTTAAGCTGTTAAACGGATGTTTATAAATCCATTTTGTTTAATTTGACCTCTTATATGCACTGCTATAGAGCGATCGGCCTATTATGGCAATGCCAACAAGAATCTTAATCAAAGTTAACTTAATTTTAATACAATATCGCACGATAAAAGGGAGCGCAACGGGATGCAAAGACACCGAGAATTTCTTCAGAATGGTTCTCGTGTCGTTCAAGCCGCTCTCAATCTTCATTCTGGGGACTGGGGACACTTCTCTACGAGAGGCTGCGCCAACGACAAGCTCAGTGCATCGCTGGGGACTGGAAAAATTAGTTGAACCCTAATTATTTAATCTAAGTAAGTCGGTGAGAAGAAATCAAACTAGATTAAGTAATTTAAAAAATATTGAGATTAGTTCGTAGTGAGGACTTTAGTCCTCTTATGAGGGCTGGAGTCGCTCTCTCCGAGACGCTACGCGAACACTACAAACCTTGAATTATTCACGCCGCTCTACTTAATCCCCAATACCTAATCATTAGCTTCCAATCCCCAGTACCCAATCCCCAGTACCCAATTCCCTACTTAACTTCTGTAATTTTTAGAGTGTAAGGGAGATACTTACCTTTTTGGTAGGAGCCAACCCAAATTTGGTAACTTCCAGGTAGCCATTCACCAACAATGCCAGCATTTTTACCATCAAAATCGTCATTACACCAAGTACCGCCGGGTCCTTTGATAATCATGGTGGTGTCTTCAGGACTCTGCACTTGCAGCTTCAGGTAGTCAAATTTACTTGTTAGGGATAATGTGTGGTCTGGTGTTTCATCAACAAATCCCGTACAAGGACCAGTAGCTGTTTCACTCCTCGCAGCTACTTCATTCCCAGATATTGAACCACCACTCATCCCGCGAACTGTCATGGGGTCTGGCGAAAACTGAGAGCCAATGGTGACATCTCCAAATATCGTTGGCGCTTCCTGAGCATCAGTCACAGCATTAACTGTCGATATGATGAAGACCGTAACTATCATGAACGATAATCTCATCCCTCTATTGAGCGCTTTTGTCGGCATTGTAATTACATTCGCTTCTAAGTGTTTTTGAAGACATGAATTTTACACACCAAGTTCCCAACATCAGGATAATTGACTACTAAGAAATTCAAAATTCACAATTTAGAAATTGAATCACAGTAGGCTTTCTGGCTACTGATTGTAGGCAATTTAAATACTTGTCAGCTTATTTTAGATTTGAAATTGGGGATAATTCATTAGTAATTAGTCAATGATTTCTTGTTCCCATAGTTGCTCTACCTTATGGATAGGGGCGCACGTTCGTGCGCCCCTAAAATCTAAAATATTTCTAAAATCTGGAAGTAATCGCTAATGAGCTTCTGTTATTGCCCGATTCAAGCGGGGCTGATCTAAACCAATTTGATTTAGTAGTAACCAAGATTGGATTAGATCGGGGCCATGAACATCTCCAGTTAAGGCTGCTCTGAGCGATCGCATTACTAAGCCTTTTTTGACTTTTTGTTCTTTCACCACTTGTTTAATAATCTCCTGGGCCGCGGCTTCCGACAGTTGCGGCTGATTTTCTAAAGCTGTGACAATCGCTTCAAGAACAGCAACAGAACCTTCTTGCTTCAGTTGCGTACTACCTTCCTCGCTAAATTCAACTGTGTCGCTAAAAAACACTTGGCTTTGAGCTACTGCATCTACCAGGCGAGTCAAACTTTGGCTAATTAAAGTTACTAGTTGCTCTAACCAGGGGCGATCTCTTCCACCATCAAATTTATACCCAGCCCCTTGCCAGTAGGGTATGAGTAAATCCGTAAGTTTATCTACTGGCGTATTGTGGATATACTGACTGTTCAACCAATCTAGCTTGTCCCAGTCAAACTTTGCACCTGCTTTATTTACACGCTCAAAGCCAAATTCTTTCGCTGCTGTATCTAAGGTAAATATTTCTTGCGTCGAGTCTGGTGGCGACCAACCCAGCAATGTCATGTAATTCACCAAGCCTTCAGCAGTAAAGCCCATTTGCTGAAAGTCAGAAATGGAAGTAACACCATCTCGCTTAGAAAGTTTGCGTCCTTCCACATTCAAAATCAAGGGCGTGTGGGAAAACTCTGGGATTTTTGCACCGATTGCTTCATACAGTAAAATTTGCTTGGCGGTGTTGGCGATGTGGTCTTCTCCCCGGATGACATGGGTGATTTGCATATCGATGTCATCGACTACAACGACAAAGTTGTATAAAGGTTGACCACTACCCTCTTCTGAGGCGCGGGCGATGACCATATCACCACCTAAATCGCTACCTCGCCAAGACATCTTTCCCCTTACTAGGTCATTCCAGACAATTTCCCGCCCATCTTCGATTTTGAAACGAATCACAGAGGAACGACCTTCTGCTTCAAATGCGGCGCGTTGTTCTGGGGTGAGGTTGCGGTGACGGTTGTCATAGCGAGGTGCTTCACCTCTAGCTTTTTGGGCTTCTCTGAGTGCCTCTAGTTCTTCGGAAGTGGTATAGCAGCGATAGGCTAATCCTTGATCTAGCAGTTTTTGTACTGCTTCTTTATAAAGATCCAAG
Organism: Nostoc sp.; assembly: GCF_036917135.1. GTDB lineage: Bacteria > Cyanobacteriota > Cyanobacteriia > Cyanobacteriales > Nostocaceae > Nostoc. The sequence continues at coordinate 96,832 of NZ_JBALEA010000033.1, forward strand.
CGTTGGGATTGGAAAAATGGCCCTTCATCCCAGTTCAGCCCTAGCCAGCGCAGTCCTTCAAAAATATTGTCGGTGTATTCGGGACGCGATCGCTCTAAATCTGTGTCTTCTATTCGCAGTATAAATTTCCCGCCGTGGTGACGGGCAAATAACCAATTAAATACAGCCGTTCTAGCTGTACCAATATGTAAATTTCCGGTTGGACTCGGCGCAATTCTGACTCTGACAGTCACAGTTAATTCTCTCTTTTGCAAAGCATGATAAATGTAGCTTATATTCAAACCCTGAATTCTGAGTCAATCCCTGTGGGTAATTCAAAATCGAAAATCACCGAAGTTCAGTTCAGTGATTCACTACTCATAAATGTTAGAACGGGACTGACGGGGCTCGAACCCGCAACTTCCGCCGTGACAGGGCGGTGCTCTAACCAATTGAACTACAGTCCCTTGTTTGTCAACTTTGCTATTATCACTATTTTTTTTCTACTTGTCAAGTGTTTTGGAGTTGGCATAGGAATTTTAATTATGAGACGAGCGAAATAGATGACTATGTTCGGGATGATATAAACGCGATCGCCCTGTTGCTGGTGAGAGTGCTGGACTGATGATATAAAGTGTAGTGCGAATTAGTTTTTCTTGATGAGTACAGTCTGCCATTTGATTCAGGGGGACAACCCTAATTTTTTCATCGGGCCAGCCGATGCGAAAGCAAATGGCAATGGGGGTTTCGGCTGGGTAATGTTCAAGTAGTTTGGCTTGGGAATTTTCGACATGACGCGCACTTAAATACAGGCAGAGGCTAGCCTGATGTGCCGCAAGAGTGGCTAATTCTTCAGTAGCGGGGACTTCTGTACGTCCGCTAATGCGCGTCAAAATAATCGTCTGGACTAAACCAGGGACAGTTAATTCTACTTTCAGTTTGGCAGCAGCAGCTTGAAAAGCGCTGATACCGGGTATGACTTCAAAAGGAATATTTGCCTCTGCTAGGAGGTGCATTTGCTCGTGGATGGCACTGTAGAGGCTAGGATCGCCAGAATGGAGACGGACGAGAGATTTGGATTGCGATCGCACCCGATCGATCATAATTGGCAAAATCTCTTCTAAAGTCTGATTTGCAGTTCTAATTATCTCTGCATCTTCTCGGCAAAGTTCTAAAATCTGTTCGGGTATTAAAGAATCAGCAAATAAAATCACATCAGCCGCAGTCAGTAATTTCTGTGCCTTCACCGTTAATAAATCAGGATCTCCAGGGCCTGCTCCCACAATATACACAGATGGTTCCATAGCATATAGTGTTTTTTTATAGCTTAGGTTTTCTGTATATTCACCTTTAAAAGAACACACGGCAATCCCTCAAAAATTTTTTGGCAGATTCTTCAGTATCTTTCCGGATCTACCCTCTTTCTCTAGTAGAGAGTAATGGTAGATGCACCCTGGTTAAGCCCTAGAGAATACTCTGGGGCATTTTTTATTTTTGGGAATTGGGAATTGGGAATTGGGCATGGTTATTTTCCTCATCTCCCACTCTCGCCATTTCCTTTAAGAGTAGGAACTACATCGGGTAAGGGGCGTTTAAGTAAGTAAAGCCAAGCTAATCCAACTAATCCCAATAAAATTCCTAGAATACTGACTACTTGTGCCATCCGTAATGGTCCCAGCATCAAGCTATCGGTGCGAAAGCCTTCAATCCACAAGCGCCCTAAGCTATAGGCTGGCCAGTAAACTAGAAACAGTGTGCCTACCTTCAAACGGGGCTTACCGGATAAAGACCGGAAAAACAACGTTATTAGTAGCGCAAACACCATTAAATCCCACAGAGATTCGTAGAGGAAGGTGGGATGAAAGTAATCGAAACTAGCATAGTCTAGAGGACGGCGATCTGGTGGAATATAGAGCTTCCAGGGTAAATCAGTGGGATCGCCAAAAGCTTCAGAATTAAAGAAATTACCCCAACGTCCGATCGCCTGCCCTAAAATCAGCGAAGGCGTAACTAAATCTGCTAGTTGCCAGAAAGAAACCTGCTTGATTTTGGCAAAGATTAAGGCAGCCGAAACGCCACCAAGAATCGCTCCGTGAATGGCAATACCTCCTTCCCAGATCGCAAAGATTTTTCCTGGAGTTGGGGCATATTTTGACCACTCAAACAAAACGTAATATAGCCTTGCGCCAGGAATTGCCCCAATCAACAACCAAAAGAACAAATCGCCTAGCAACTCAGGATTAACATTACGGCGCTTTGCCAATTCCTGGGAAAGGATAACGCCAATTAAAACTGCTGTGGCAATCAACAAGCCATACCAACGGATACTTAAATGGATACCTAGTATATCTAAATCTAATTTCACCAGAATCGGTCCTGGAGAAGTAAACTGAAACGCCAAAGGCAAGGCGGAAAAATCCAGTGCCATCAAAAATTACCTAGAAAAGTTCGTTAATTACCCGCGCACTTTACTAAGTACGGAGTTTTTTGTGTCTCGGATACTGGAACTACACTTGAATCCTCCACCACATTGTGGGGACCTAGGTAAAAATCCAGCCCATATTTAGGAGTCTAGTTCCTAATGCCTAGTTGAGCATAACTTGTGCCACTAAAACAATTGAATTTAGCATCTTTACCCAGAGCGCAAGATGGTAAATTTGAGTAGGTTACGTAAAACTGTTTCGATATAATCACGTAAATAACTTTGATATATTTAAAATTGTGATTGCTATTTATCCTGGTAGCTTCGACCCCATCACCTTGGGACACCTTGACCTCATTGGGCGCGGTAGTCGGCTGTTTGAGCGGGTGATTGTCGCTGTACTGCGGAACCCTAACAAAATTCCACTTTTTAGTGTGGAGCAACGGCTAGATCAGATCAGTCATTCTACACAACATCTACCTAATGTAGAAGTAGACAGCTTTGATGGTCTTACCGTCAACTATGCTCAAATGCGACAAGCACAAGTTTTGATCCGGGGTTTACGGGCTGTGTCAGATTTTGAAGTGGAACTGCAAATGGCTCACACCAATAAAACTCTTTCTACCCAAATAGAAACAGTTTTTCTTGCAACCTCAAATGAGTATAGTTTTTTAAGTAGTAGTGTGGTAAAAGAGATTGCAAGGTTTGGTGGCTCTATCGATCATCTCGTTCCCCCACACATTGCCCTGGATATATACCAATGCTACAATCAGAAATCTCCAATGTTGATCTCAACGGAAGCAACCCCCCACCTCAAGAGTCTCTCGGTGGAGAGGGAAGTATAGATATTCAGCAGGAACTCAACCGCCTAGAGGAAATAGTTCTCTCTAGTCTCAGAATTCCGTTGACGGGACGCACACTCATTGATGAAGAAAAGCTACTAGATCAGCTTGATTACATCCGGGTGGCTTTACCATCACTTTTTCAAGAAGCAGCAGCAGTTCTCAACCAAAAGGACGAGATTTTGCTGGAAGCGGAAGAGTATGGGCAACAGGTTGTTGAGGCTGCACAAGCAAAAAGAGCGCAAATTTTAGCTGAAAGCGATATTATTCACCAAGCGGAACAGGAAGCTGAACAACTGCGGCGACAAGTGCAACAAGAGTGTGAGGGAATAATGCAAGAAACCCTCGCGGAGATTGACCGCAAGCGGTATGCTTGTCAGCAAGAGTTAGAGTTGATGCGACAAACTGCGATCGCTCAGGCTCAAGAAATTGAAGATGGTGCCGATCAATATGCCGATGGACTTTTGGGAAATATTGAGCAGGATCTCAAAGAGATGTTGCGAATTGTCACCAATGGACGCCAACAACTGCAAATTGATAATCTCACCCAGCGCAATTCACCTTCTGGCAAAAAAAGATAGAGGTTATAACCAGAGATGAGGAAAAATCATCGGTTGGGTTTCGCTATTGCTTAACCCAATAATTTTCATAAAGGAAGACTTTTAGGGAATCTACTGAGTAATAGATTTAAAATTTTGGCTTGTAATTAAGCAGGATTTTTAATAAATGCTTACTTTCGCTCAAGTGAATTTTGGAGTAAATATAGCTGGTTTAATTGGAATTATTTATTTGCTTTGGGCAATTATTTATTTAATTTTAACAGTAGCTTGGCTATCCCAACGTGGAACCAGACTTAGAGGTTGGGCTTTAGCACTTTATATTATCCAACTTATATTTACGCCAATTATAATGTTGTTAAGTGGAGCAATCTTGATGTATCAAGGTTGGCGTTTAGATCCAGTTCTTCAATTTGAGCAATTTTTATTGTTGCTATTAATTCTTTATCTGAGTATCAAAGATATTGTAATTAATGCCGTTTATAGAGATAGATGATTTTAATATTAAAATAATTTGATTAATAATATTTATTTTGAAAACTTAGAAAAATCGGTAACAGGTAACGAGAAAAGTACCTAATCCTAATCCTTAATATACTTCAGTGCGATCGCTATTGGTTAATTTGCTTTTGCATCCCTTGGTAGTTAGAATCTGTCATGGAAATGTCAACCGTGTAAAGATTTGCAAATGATTTGCGTAGTTCCCGGAACTCAAACTGGACAATAAATAGGTACATGCTATGTAGTACGCGCAAGATCAGTCATTAAAGGAGCATTGTAATGAGTTTTGGTCAGTGGTTTGTCGGTCTGGACAATGGTTTTACTGTCTCTGATGGCGGATGGACTAGCTTTGACCAATATCCGCGTCAGCTTGGTGATGTCAA
>NZ_JBALEA010000034.1:0-24159 GCF_036917135.1 Nostoc sp.
TCAAGGAAAAGTTACCAGAGTACATGGTACCAAGTGCAATAGTCATCCTAGAATCCCTACCCCTTACCCCCAACGGCAAAATCGACCGTCGCGCCTTACCCGCCCCAGAATCACGCACCGGAATAGAAATCGATATAGTGCCACCCCGCACCCCCATTGAAGAAAAACTAGCCCAAATTTGGACACAAATCCTGAGAGTAGAGCCAATAGGCATACATGATAACTTCTTTGAACTAGGAGGAGACTCCATCCTCAGCATTCAAATCATCGCCAAAGCAAAGCTATTAGGAATAGAACTGACCCTCAAACAACTATTTGGCAATCAAACAATCGCCCAATTAGCCACAGTCGCAGGCACAACAAAAGCACTCTTAATCGAACAAGGATTAGTCGCCGGGACATTACCCTTAACACCAATTCAACAATGGTTTTTTGAACAAGACACACCAGAAAAACACCACTTCAATCAATCATTGCTACTCACAGTTCCATCTAACATTAACCTAGAAATATTAGAGCAAGTTTGGCAGAAATTGCTCAAACATCACGATGCTCTCCGCCTAAGATTTAGCCAAACAGACTCTACTTGGCAGCAGACTCATACCGCTCCAACCGATAGCAATACTATTTTATATTTCGACCTCTCGACAATCAGAGAAAGTCAGCTTCAAAAGACAATTGAAACCACCGCCAACTCCTTACAGGCGAGTTTAAATCTGTCGGAAAATCTGGTGCAGGTAGCCTTATTCTTTTTGGGGAACGACAAAAAAGCGCGATTACTCATTGTCATTCACCATCTAGTAGTAGACGGTGTTTCCTGGCGGATATTATTAGAAGATTTGCAAACAGGTTACGAGCAACTAAGTCGAGGTCAGTCCATTCAACTCCCTGCCAAAACCACATCTTTCAAAGATTGGGCGCAACAACTAACAGCTTATGCCCAATCAGAAGTCAATAAATCAGAACTGGCTTATTGGTTGAGTCAATCTCACTCCTTGGTTTCTCCTATCCCAGTAGACTATGCAGAAGGAGTTAACACTGCTGCATCTGCTAATACAATATCAGTATCATTAAACTCAGCAGAAACCCTGTCCCTTCTGCAAGATGTCCCAAAAGCTTACAAAACACAGATTAACGATGTTTTGTTGACAGCCTTAGTGCTGGTTTTGAGCAGATGGACTAACTCTAAGTCTGTGTTGTTCAACTTAGAAGGTCATGGGCGGGAAGATATTATCGATAGTGTAGACTTATCACGCACTATCGGTTGGTTTACAACGATTTTTCCAGTGCTTTTAAAACTTGAAGCAATAGACAAAGACAATATTGGCAATGCCTTAAAATCTGTCAAGGAGCAATTACGGGCAATTCCGAACAAAGGCATTGGCTACGGCTTATTGCGCTATCTGAATAGCGATGCAGAAATTAGCGGAACACTAGAGACAATTCCCGCTTCCGAGATTAGCTTCAATTATCTGGGTCAATTTACTCAAGTTCTAAATACATCTTCTCTGATGCAACCGGCTAGTGAGTCTAGCGGAATTAGCCAGAGTTTACAAGGTCAGCGCTCAAGTCTACTAGACATTAATGCCATCATTGCAAACGAACGGCTACAAATAGATTGGGCATACAGCACTAATATCCATCAGCACGAAACCATTGAGAATATTGCCCAAGAATTTGTTGAAACTTTACGAGAAATCATTGCTCATTGTTTAGAGCCGGAAAACGGAGGTTATACACCAACAGATTTCCCGTTAGTCAAACTTAACCAGCTAGAACTAGATGGAGTCTTGGCAAGACTACCATTGCAAGGGGAAGTGGGTAAAACTAACTGGCAAAATATTCAGGATATTTATCCCTTATCGACGATGCAAGAGGGGATGCTGTTTGAAAGTTTGTATGCTCCAGATTCCGGGGTATATTTTGAGCAGATAACTTGCACTTTAACGGGAAACCTAGATGTAGAAGCCTTTTCACAAGCTTGGCAGCAGGTGGTAGAAAAGCATTCCATCTTCCGCACGGCTTTTGTTTGGGAGTCTTTGAGCCAGCCTCTACAAGTTGTGTATCGAGAGGTGTTGGTGAGAGTTATGACCATCGACTGGGGAGAGTTCTCGAAAGTTGAGCAGCAAGAGCAATTAGAGACTTTTCTTTCTGCGGAGCGACAACAGGGTTTCCAACTCTCGCTGGCGCCACTAATACGCCTATATCTAATCCAATTGGATTCTCATAGTTATCAGTTTGTTTGGTGTCATCATCATTTATTACTTGATGGCTGGTCGTTACCTTTGGTTTTCAAAGACCTGTTGGAGTTTTATCAAGCAATTTCTCAGGGTGTTAGTTTACCTAACAATATAGCAACTCTGGGCTACCGCAACTATATTGCTTGGTTACAGCAACAGGATCAAGATTTAGCTAAGGAATTTTGGCGACAAAAACTTCAAGGTTTTACTGCACCCACTCCAATGACTGTGGATAAACCATTGTCAAAGCAAGAGCAGCATTCTAGTTATGGTGAACAAGAAATTCAGTTAACGGTGTCAGAAACAACTGCAATCGGGTCTTTTGCACGACAACATCAATTGACTATAAGTAATCTGGTGCAGGCGACTTGGGGATTGTTGCTATGTCGCTATAGTGGAGAGCCAGATGTGGTTTTTGGTGCAACTGTCTCTGGTCGTCCTCCTGGGCTTGTTGGTGTGGAGTCGATGGTAGGATTATTTATCAATACTCTGCCAGTGCGGGTGCAAATCTCTGAAAAGACTGAACTGCTGAGTTTGTTGAAAGATTTACAGGCGCAACAGGTAGAGTCTGAGCAATTTTCCTATAGCTCATTGGCACAGATTCAGGCTTTGAGTGATGTCAAGAGGGGTACGTCTTTGTTTGAGAGCATTGTCGTCTTTGAGAATTATCCGGTGGATACTGCTGTTGTGCAATCCAATGGCAGTTTTTCGCTCTCGAATGTTCGGGCGATTGAACAAACAAATTATCCTCTGACGGTTTTAGCTGCCTCTGGTGAGCAATTTTTGCTGAAGGTGAGCTACGATGCTAGTCGATTTGAGTATGGGACGATTAGCCGAATGCTGGGTCATTTTGTGACAATGCTCTCAGCAATTGTGGCGAATCCTCAGCAGCACCTAGGGCAGTTGCCTCTTTTAACAGCATGGGAGCAACGGCAGTTATTAGTTGAATGGAATGATACTCAAGTAGACTATCCCCAAGATTTGTGTATCCATCAGTTATTTGAAGAGCAGGTAGAACGTACACCCGATGCTGTCGCAGTTGTGTTTGAGAATCAGCAACTGACATACCGCGAGTTGAATTCTCGTGCTAACCAATTGGCGCATTACTTGCAGACTTTGGGAGTGGGAGCAGATGTGTTGGTGGGGATATGTGTGGAGCGTTCTTTAGAAATGCTCGTAGGATTACTTGGCATTCTCAAAGCGGGTGGGGCTTATGTGCCACTTGACCCAGAGTATCCGACTGAGCGTTTGAGCTTCATGCTTGAAGATGCTCAAGTCAAAGTGCTGCTTACCCAACAGCATCTAGTTGAGAAATTACCCGAACATATTGCACAACTTGAACTTGTTTGCTTAGACAGCGACTGGGAAAAAATTGCTCAAAAGTCCGAGTCAAGCCCTGAAAATGGAGCAATATCCAGTAACCTAGCTTATGTTATCTACACTTCTGGTTCCACAGGCAAGCCCAAAGGCGTTTTAGTCAACCACAATCATGTAACTCGTCTATTTGCAGCCACAGAACCTTGGTATGACTTCAACTCAATAGACGTGTGGACACTATTCCACTCTTACGCCTTCGACTTCTCAGTGTGGGAAATTTGGGGTGCATTGCTGTACGGTGGACGACTGGTAGTAGTACCTTACTTAGTGACGCGATCGCCAGAATCATTTTATGAGTTATTGTGTGAAGAGAAAGTCACAATTCTCAATCAGACACCTTCAGCATTTCGCCAGTTAATTGCAGCAGAACAGTCAATAGCAACTGTTGGCGACTTAAACCTCCGCCTAGTTATTTTCGGTGGAGAAACCCTAGAAATTAATAGTTTGCAGCCTTGGTTTGAGCGCCACGGTGACCAATCGCCTCAGTTAGTTAATATGTACGGAATTACAGAAACCACTGTACACGTCACTTATCGTCCATTAAACAAAGGTGATTTGAATAGCACTGCAAGTGTAATTGGTCGCCCGATTCGGGACTTACAGGTGTATGTGCTAGATGAACATTTACAGCTAGTGCCGATTGGCGTTCCTGGCGAAATGTATGTTGGTGGTGCTGGGGTAACCCGTGGCTATCTCAATCTTCCCGAACTGACAGCAGAACGGTTTATCCCCAACCTTTTTGAAAATTCCAAACTCCAAATTCCAAATTCCAAATTATATAAGACAGGAGATTTAGCCCGTTATCTAGCAGATGGCAACATTGAATATCTGGGTCGTATCGACAACCAAGTAAAAATTCGGGGTTTCCGCATCGAATTGGGAGAAATCGAAGCCGTACTCAGCCAACATGAAGATGTGCAAGCATCTTGTGTGATCGCCCGCGTTGACAATCCCTCAGATCAGCGCCTAGTCGCCTACATCGTACCGCAAAAAGAGCAGACTTGTAGTGAGCGAAGTCGAAGTACGCCCACAGTCAGCGTTCTGCGTCAATTCCTGAAAGCCAAGCTGCCAGACTACATGGTGCCTTCGACTTTCGTCATCCTGGAGTCCTTACCCCTGACTCTCAATGGCAAAATAGACCGTCGTGCCTTACCCGAACCTTCTGGGCGCAGTGGTTCTGACACATTTGTTTCACCCCGGAATACTGTAGAACTACAATTGGTGCAAATCTGGTCAAAAATTCTGAAGGTTGACAATGTGGGGGTAAAAGATAACTTTTTTGACCTCGGCGGTCATTCGCTCTTAGCTCCTTACTTAATAACTCAAATTAAACAACAGCTTGGTAAAGATATCCCCTTAGTCACGCTTTTCCAACATCCAACAATTGAAGAGTTGGCGACTATGGTGCAAAAAGATACGGATGCTTCTGGTTGGTCTCCCTTAGTCGCAATTCAGCCAATGGGTTCCAAACCAGCTTTCTTCTGTCTTCCAGGCGCTGGTGGCTTTCCGTTCTACTTATATAATTTAGCGCGTTGTCTTGGCTCAGACCAGCCGTTCTACACTTTTCAAGCCCAGGATCGGGATGTAGAATTAGCGGCAATCAGCCAAGTTGAGGATATAGCCGCCCACTACATTCAAGCAATACAAGCTGTGCAGCCACAAGGCCCCTATTTTTTGGCGGGACATTCTTTTGGCGGTAAAGTCGTTTATGAAATGGCGCAGCAGTTACTGAGTCAGGGACAGGTGGTGGCTCTAGTTGCCATTCTTGATACCACAGCACCGATCGCTCAGGCAAAGCCAGAAGAATGGGATGATGTTAAATGGCTGATTGAGACTGCCAAACTCTTACAAATTGCCTTCGCAAAGGATTTGGATATGGATGCTGATCCCCTCTTCTCTTTAGCTCCAGAGGAGCAATTTAAATATGTTCTAGATTACTTTAAAATGGTTGACATTTTGCCTCCCGATGCTGATACCAGGTATTTGAAGAAGTTATTGCAAGCTTTCAAAGCTGATGGTAACGCTGAGTATGTACCACAACACATCAATGCGATCGCAATTACTCTCTTTCGCGCCAGCGAATCTGCTCCAGAAGAGCCTACTGCCTTACCATCTGAGCTTTTAGAGGATTTGGCCTGGGGGTGGAGCGCGTTTTCTAGCGAACCAGTGGATGTCCAGTTTGTCCCCGGAAGCCATGTGACGATGATGACTCAACCCCATGTCCAAGTTTTAGCTGAACGGTTGAAAGCTTGCATCGAGCAAGTACAAGCAAACATCTAAGTGCAAAGATCGTTCCGAGTCTTAGCTATTGAGTAATATTTATTACTTAATAGCTAACAATACCTTAGCCAAAAAAGGAGTATGAAGAGTGAAGACCGTCCTGATTCCCTCACTCTACCTTCTATTACAAGAGGTAAAGATTAAGTTACTACTTTGGGAGTCGGTGAGAAAATAAGGTTATAGAGAATCTTTTGAGAATTTAGTAAAGTTATAAGCATTGGAGTAAAGCAAATGAATGCTAAACTGATCGCTTTCTCTGGCTTTGTGACAACAGTTGTGGGTGGAGGAATTGGTTTTATTATTGCCAATTTATTTCCTTGCCCCTACACGAGTCAAATGTATCAACATTTGGAGCAAAAATACGCGCTCGTTGGTGCAGTTGCTGGCTTGCTCATTGGTTCTAGTCAAGAAACGATTCGAGAACTTAAGCAAGAGCGGGATGCGGAAGAAGACTTGCTGAGAGATTTTAACAAAGCTATTCACTCAAATTCAAATAAAAGAGTCGTCGGCAAATAAAAGATTATCCCGGTAATAGTGGTCTTGCAACGCCGGATTTTCTTAATCAGCCATCAAGTAGAAGAACAGTGAACACAAAGTCTCAAACTCTGACTCCCATTAGACATCTCCAAAATAGTATATTTTGTGGTAAAAGAACATTATTGCGTCTATAAAGCAATGAGAAAGGCATCTACCTAACCTATTTTTTCTGATAACCCAAGAATATTTAGTAAACGAGACATTGAAATATTCTGTCCAGTAATAATACCAACAACATTTTTAAAGCTTTCTAAACTCAGTTTTCGTAATCCAGCTATGGTTGCTGCCCCCGATGGCTCAAAAACCATCTGATGCTCTGTCAAAGCCCATTTCAATGCATCTTTAATTTCATCTTCACTAACAAGAATCATCTGATCTAAGTGCTTTGTGAGGATGGGAAAGGTAATCGTATCATGTTCCATATTTACGGCTAAACCCTCTGCAATTGTTGTTTCTAATGGCACATTTACAACTTTTTTGTGTTTCAACCAATGGGTCATCATCGCACTTTTTTCCGCCTGCACACCTATAATTTGAATATGCGGGTTTAGTTGCTTCAACGCGCAACAAATACCTGAAGCAAAACCACCTCCTCCTACTCCTACAACTACTAAATCAACATCAGGGCACTCATCGAATATCTCAAGCCCAATCGTCCCACCTCCTGTAATCATATCAACATCATTATAAGCTGATATAAACATTAAATCTTGTTCTTTAGCTAACTTGCGAGCAGCTTCTCTTGCTAATTCTACAGTTTCAAAGAATCGTAAATGTGCACCATATTGTTCAAGTTTAGCAATCTTGTTTTTGTCAGCCCATGTTGGCAGATAGATGTCTGCCTTTATTCCCAGTTGGTACGCTGCGTATGAAACACCAATGCCGTGATTGCCCGCAGTAGAAGCAATTACCCCTCGTTGAGGTTTTTGATTGAGTAACTTATTCAATGAACCTCTCGGTTTAAAACTACCTGTAACCTGTGAGTTTTCTAACTTTAGATAAATAGACGTTCTCAATTCTTTTGACAATTGAAAAGAGTAGTCTAGCGGTGTATTCCGAATATATTGCTTAATTCTCTTGTGAGCTTTGTAAATCTCCGAAAGACTCAGATGATGTAAAGTTGGTCTCATCATAAAAATCCTTGCTGTCAGAAGTGAATAAATTTAGCAATTTCAACTCTATCGTCAAAGCTTAGTTTTACTAGCAGTAGATAAACTGTACTTGATGAGTGGTCTTGTTCCATAAATGTCTTGCCTTGGCCTGCGCCAGAGCAGGGCAGTGATGGGATTGACAGAGAATGTAAGTTAACCACAATACTCCTCTAACCCAAGCTCACTCCTTGCCAGTTGCCAACTCCTGAACTATAAATTGAAGATTCAAGCTGCTCCATAGCACGTACGCGAGGCAGGACGTTTTTACAAAAGCCTTGCATCTCGGCAAGCGTTGGCCAACCCGACAATATAAATTCGCTAACACCTGCAAATTTATAACGCATGATCTCCTTTGCAACTTCGTCGAAACTTCCTACCAGTGCCAATGCTGGCCCTCCACGGTAAGGCACTGCCCCACTCCAGAGATTGGGTCCAAGCCACTCTGAGTTTGTTTTTTGTGCTAATTCATAAGTGGACTTAATAGCAACCGAATCTGACTTATCGACCACAGTTTGAATAAATTCCTTCCACTTAAGATCGGGATTTTCTACGACCCGAAAAGCTGCTTCAATGGACTCCTCACGTGTTTGACGCGTGATGACCGACATCCGAAGTCCTATAGGAATCCTTGGTTGATGGTCGGTTTGAGCGCTTGAACTGTGACTTGCGGCAATTTTTTCAGGCGTATCGCCGTACCTCAGCCAACACTGTGCATGCTGAGATGCTGTATGATTGGCAATCTTTGAATTACCGCTCAAATAAATCTTAGGCTGACGGACTCCCGAACGAAGCGAAGTAAACTTGGTGTTTAACTGAGCGTCTTTAAGTTGATAATGCTTACCTGCATAACTCAGTGGATTTGTCGTATTCCAAAGGGTTGAGCAAATTTCGAGATACTCGCCTGCTCGCTCGAACCGCTCATCATGTGAAAGGAAGTCTCCGTAATAGGCTTGCTCAACTGGAGAAAATCCACAGATTATATTGAGACTAATCCGACCATTAAAAAGATGCGAGAGCGTATTAACTTGCTGCACAAAAAGCGTCGGCGACATCAGCCCCGATCGGTAAGCCAGCATGAATCCTACTCGCTCGGTATGCGCTGATAGCCTTCCTAAAAGCGCTACAGGATCAGGCATATGAAAACCAAACGGTGTTAATAAGGACTCGATCTGGAGTTTGTCAGCGCAACTGACAAACTCCAGAAGAGCCTCAAGATCAATTCCACCAGAATGATCTGCCTGTGCTTCGTTTTTCTTTGCTGCTTCAAGGGGTAATGCCCAATGAAATTCCAATGGATTAAACATAATGACACCTTGGGTAATTGATTTATAATCGTGGATTCGTAAATAAATATTACGTATTAGTTTTCGATTGAGTTTTTAAACGCTTATATATCCAAGCAATATAGGTTGCGGCTACTAGGCTACTCAAAATAAATAACGATTTGGTTCCCACGCGCCCAGAACCTAGGGCTACTAATAGACCTGCTGCTGGTAGGCTTAACTGGTTTAACAGCACAATTAACCCTACAGTCTTACCTAAGTGTTGGCTAGGAATCCATTGGACGCGCTCAGTACGGATGTATACATTAAACAAACCAGTAGAACCGGAGGCTAATGCATAACCCAGCACAAACAGGTAAAAATTATTAGCAAGACCCATTAACATGCCTCCGCACAAGACGGCAATGTAGGCAGTAATACCCAGGCTGAACACGCTAAAGTGCTTGGTTAATTTAGGCACTAACAAAAAGGAGACTACCCCTAGCAGACCCGCAGTGGTATTTAACACGCCAAAGTAACTGTCAGGCTTATTAAAAGTACCAGTGATTAATGGCGCACCAGTTGCTAGCGCTATGCCAATAATTAGGTTAACTAGAATGCTGAGTGCCGTTAAGGTCAGCAGGTTAGGATAATCTCGTAGTACCTTAGCCCCTTGGACAATATCACGCCAAATCTGCTTTTTACTTGAATTAGCAATGTGTACATTTAAGGCTGAACCTAACAATGTAACCCCTAGAAAACCTAAACCGAATAGGCCTGCGGCAATCAATAAAAAATCTTGATTTTTTAAATACAGTGCCAACATTGCAGCTAGGGCGGGGCCAAAAATGCTAGAAGTTTGGTCAATCCCCTGAAGGATACTTTGTGCTTTGGGTAAATCTGCCTTACTTACCAATTTGGGAACCGTGGATTCCATTGCAATAAAGGCTTGTGCATAAAAAAACGCACAAATACTCATCACCAGACTGACAATGACGAATATGTTACCGGGAAATAGCTTGATCAACAAGAAGCCCAACAAACAAACCGCCATCCGCACAAAGTCGGCGAGTAAATAAACTTTTTTGCCACCCAAGCGATCGCTAACAGATCCAGCAATGGGGAGAGAAAGTACTCGCGGAGTCCATTCAAGAAAAAAAGCCAACCCAACTAGTGAAACATTCTGAGTGCTTTTATAAATAATCAATGGAACCGCGAACAATAAAAACTGGTCACCCAAAGCGGAACAAAAACGTGATCCTAAAAACTGAATAACTTTGAAATTATTCACAACTTGCCTGCCTGTCGTAATTATTCATCAATTAAGGCTCTTACAAAAACTGGTATCTGAGTCTTGCATTCATTTCCAACGGTTACACTGAACTCTTGATTGGTTCAATACTGACTTGAGCAAACAGTTCTTGTAGAAAACTCTGTAACGACTCGCTGCTGTCACTACCGATCACACCAGCTAGCGGGATTTCAATTGCTTGGTAAGTAATGTGCTGGGGCAACTTTTGCTCTGTAGACAGTTGATTCCAGCGCACTACATAGGGATGATTACGAAACTTTTCATGTCGAGAGATGTGGCAGTAATCTGCTTGATAATGGTGACCAGGAAAAACATACCAACCGAATTTCTTGCCTATATTAGTCGTTTCTGGAAATTCTAACTCCTCGCCCAGCCATATTTTTAGTTCTGCTGAAGGCAAATGAATGTTGGTAGCCAAATTAAAAGTATCAACCACATCAGCACCGCCCACTCGGTTAGCAACTTCCAAAAACACTAAACTGTTTTTATTAGCAATTGCCTCTAAATGGAAGCTGCCATTGTTAAGTTCAACAGCACTCAAAACTCGACTGATCCATACTTTATTTTCATCACTAATATCAATTTGCACAGATCCCAAAGGCTGACCATTAGCATATCCCAGACAATCACCTACATATTGACTGGCGAGTACAACTTTCACTTCGCCATCCTGCACTAAACCATCGAAATGAACGATAGACCCTTGGATAAATTCTTCCACTTCAAACTGTGCCAAATTAGGGTTTTCCCCATCCAGCAAATCAATTCCGGTATTCTGCATCTGTAAAGCCAAAAGCAATGAGTGAATAGAAGCAAATACCTTCACGTTTTCACTAGATGCACCATCAATTGGTTTGACAACTACTTGATCTTGCCACTTGGGGAGTTGTTCTATCTGTGATAGAGGTAAAAACTCCGGTACGCGAATTCCAGCAACCGCAACAATGGTTTTCATGATGACTTTGTTGCGTACTTTTTCTACCTGCGCCAGAGTAGAGCCTGAAATGCCAAAACGTTCTCGGATTTTGGCAGCATCCAGTAGTTCGTACTCAGATAATGATATGATTCGCTCAAACTCCAACTGTTGTTGTTCAATTAGTTCAATCACTTCATCCGCAGTTTTACCAACCCCTGGTCTGATCAACTTTTTACAGTTTAAAAATTCAGGAATATTAGTCAGCGCTGTTTCAGTACCTATATATGTGACTTCATGAAGATTATGGTCGATGCCACGATGGTAATCAATTTTGTGATAGGGAATGCGGTGTAAAATCAAAATTTTCATTAGTCTTCCTCAAATTTACTAACAACAAAAATAGGTAATCACCAAAGCCTAAAAAGTATAATTTTCCAGGGATATACTTATAGCTAATAGTCCACAAGTAGAGCATGGAAATATTTTTTTCAATACCCCATGCCCAATGCAAAATTTGGTTTAACGAGCCAAAACCATCGTGGGTTTATTTTGATAGATATAAGAAGCTATAACCTGTTGCCAACAATCACTAATGGCAGTCTTCAAACCGAAAATATCTAGCTCGGCATTGGGACTATATACACAAACCATTGCGATAAAATCACCATTATCTTTGGGAATAGCTCTCACCCAGTTTCCTTGAATTGGCAGCAGGGTAAAACCAAACCACTCTAGTTCCTGGTTAATTTCAGCTTTGTTGTATAGCTTTAAAGCTCTGTTAAACAAGCGTTCTGGTTCATCTTTAACTGGTGCTAGGTCTAGATAACCATCATGGGCAGAGCCAAGCATAATGGTAGCTGCAATTCCTTGTGGGGCAGGTAATTGCTTTGGCAAGGGCTGACCTAATACTCTATCAACCCAAAGATGATAAAAATTCAAACCGTACACTCGTTCAGCAAGCGACCAAATTTTCATACCCGCAGGACGGCGGTTAGGTTCGACAACAGCAGCTTGTGTAGCATCTGTGTCAATCTTGATTTCGTTATGGAAAGGCCCATTACACTGACCGACTAAAACGTTCGCTAACTTACCAACACGAGTTAGTAAATGCTCTTGAATCTGGCTCAATCTGGCTGGTAAAATCTGACCTGTTTCTACTGGGTAACGACCACTAGCACTGCATTTTTCTGTAAGAAAGTGCAAGTGTCCTAGCCCGTCAAAGGAATATTCCTGTTGTAAAGGAATTACCTGTTCGCAGATAATGCCACCAGAGAAATAAGGCTCAACTTCTTGTAAAGCTTGCCGCAAATCTGCGTTGGCATTTAAGAACACCACTCCTCGGTTATTACCTTCACAAGCTGGTTTTAATACTACACCTCCAGGGTAACGCCGCACAAAATCCAATAACTCGTCAGCATTATGGATAGTGGCATGGGCAGGGATGAACATGCCTTGAGGTTCTAATATTGACCGATGTTCAGCTTCAATCTGACGATAAAGAATTTTGGAAAAAGCCCCAGATGCTAAAGTGGCGTTATCTACAGGCAAGTTCAATTGTTCTAATAATTGGGCACCACTTTGTACTGCATTGTCGGAGAATACCAAACCACCTCGCAACTGTTGGCGAAAGGGTTCTAGTGCCTTGAGTCCACCGCTAACAAAGTCTGAGCTACAGGGATCTAGTGCTAATACAACGTCAGCAATCCGATAATCATGTCGATCTGGGTTGGCGCGGAGCAGCAGGGTTTTCACACCATAACGCTCATAGGCATACTTCCGCATAGAGGCCACATCATTAATGCGGCTGAGGTTGTAATCAATAATTAGCAAAAAAGAATCGGAATTTTGTGTCATGGTCATTATATTGTTTATGCAGTAATACCAATTGTCTAAAAGAGTGCAACAGGTTTAAAACTGGAAACCCAGACAAAATCTGATGCATCTTAATTTTTAATTTCGAGATAAGTCTGAGCCTCGGCTCAAAGCTTCGGTGATTTTTAATTTTGAATTGGGATATTTCTCCCGGTCATCTCGAACTGTAAATTGCTAATTTTGGTAAGCTGTCAAGAGTCAACAGACCAAAGTAACTTTTGACTTGACTTTTGACAGCTTTCAGGAAAAAGTATGCAACTTAAAAGCTCATTAGCTGATTACTCGTAATCAACTTGAATAGTATTTCGAGATTCAGTGATTAATTTTGGCAGCAGTTCATTTTTTTTGTCTTGGGGGATAGCCCAGAGAACTTGTCCAAGAAACACTTCTCGCGCCGTTTCCACGATCTCTGTACCTGTCTTTAAAGACACCTGCACAAGATCCGGTTCTAGACAGCAGATGTTCTGTTGAATTGTGCGAATCCGACCAGTTTGGGCAAAATAAACCCGAAAATAACTGCTCATCGGACTTTGTTGATAAGTTCCTGTACCCAGGTCAAACTTTGCCAGTTGTTTTATTTGCTGTAACTGCTCCTCAGCTGTCTGATACAGCAGATTATTCAGCCATAGTTGGGTCATGCTTATCCCCAGTGTCAATATACTGACACTAGGTGAGATTAATGCACCTCCCACTCGCGGATTGATTTCAATTATTTCCCAATGGTCGTTGTAACACCTTGCTTCGAGATGATAGCAACCCCATTGCAACTGCAAATGCTGGAAAATTGGTTCAATCCAAGCTCTAGCTTTTTTTAGCTGTACCTCATCCAAGTTAATGGGTGGTGCAACACAGGCATTTTCTAAAACGGCACTACCAGATTCGTCTATCTCTATCTTTTCATGAATAGCAACGACGAACGGTTGCCCATCAACAGCGATAATCTCAAAGCTAAACTCTTGTCCGGGAATGTAATCTTCTGCCATAAAACCACGATTGGCAGAAAATATGGAGCTGTATGTCAAGTCGGTTGCTATCTCACTTTGAATCTTTTCGATATCTTGCCAACTTTTGTCTGTGGTTAAACGAAAGGTGGCGTAGGAAGCAATACCTGTGACTGGTTTGACAAAAGCTGGTTTGCCTTTGGCTTGCAAATCTACCCATGTCTGTTCGTTAAGTAATACAGAATCAACTTGGCTCAGACCTGCTTGATTTAACTGCTGCCGTAATTCATATTTATTCAACAGTAACTCGACCTGAGCGGGTTCCATATCAGCTACACCCAAGATTTGATTGGCTTTTGCCATCAGGGTGCGATAGCCCTCCCAAACGCTCAAACAGCAAACTATACAGTAACCCTGTGCTGCTAATTCTTGCATTACCTGTTCTACATTTTCCCAGGTGAGGGCATGGTTTTCGCTCACTCCAAACCATGCACTTTTTTCTTGCAATTCCTGAATCCGGTGGCTATTAGCTGGGAGAGGAAGGGAAGAGAGTACAAAACTCTCTAAGCTGTGTGTAGCAGCATTACTAATCAAATCTTCCATGAAGGAATAACCACAGTGACTTAGTAATAAAACACCTGTTTTATTCATACTTTCCTGATGCTGCTACTAGTTTATTTTGAGCAGACTCAACGATATCTGCATAAATTTCATGGAAGTACATAGCGAGTATTTTCTGTTGTTCTTGCAGATATTTCTTCAGGTTAGCGATATCTTGCTCGTTCTTGATGATGTAACGAATAGCATTCCACACTTCACCAGGATGGTCATCATTAGTATCAGTATAAGAATGGGCAATTTGACCACCAATTTGAGTGACACCAATGGATTTTTTCATGGCATCAATTTTCTTCGGTTCCATTTTGACGTTGACATATTCTACAAGATAGGAATAAGCTAAAACGCCAAGGGGTCCTTCGTGATCTAATAGATAAGAGAAGAAACCAACTAATAGTTTGGTAGACAAGTAGGGTTCAGTATTCAATAACTCTTCGCGGGATACACCAGATTTTTCTAAGTCTTGGATAAACAGTTCATCATGCAGCATTTCTTCCATTTCATAGTTTGCCCAAATCTGTGCTGCTTCTGGGCTTTGTTTGGCGATTTCCGCTATAGCTTTGGATTCAACTACCCGTAAAAGGCGAATACGCCAAACAGTTTCAATCAGGTGACGTTGATAATAACGCTGATTTATTAGTTCACCTTCAAAGTGGGTGGCAAAAGGTACTGTTTGTTCCCATTTATCAATTTGCAAATCAATTAAATTATCAATTTCCTGACGCAGATTAGCAGATGCGATGGGATTTAAGAAAGGTTTTTTACGAATTAAGCCGGTATTCTGACAACGGTTCATATTTTGTATCCTGTTGTTGTTGATTTTGGTGAAAATGAAACAAATTAGTGAAAACTACAAGATTGAGATACTGAATAATATCCCCAGATTTCAGTTCGGGCGTATTCAGTACTAATAAATTTCCGTGAGACATTACTAGACAAGCCAATATAAAAGAGTAGTGACTGTTCTAGGTTCACTAAATATCGGTACTTGTATATTCTTGGTCAAAGTGATAAGACCACTCATTGACTGGTTCGCTTTCAAAGTTTATTGCATAAGAAATGTTGTAACTATTTACATCAATATATTGTCCGACAAAGGGATTGATAGTATCAGAACAACTCCCAGATTTCGTTATTTCTGAAAAATGTATTTTAGGATTGAATTCGGTATTTGGTAAACTGTTCATGGCTGATTCCCTATTAGTGATTAACGTATGATGAAGTAAACAAAACAAGAGATGGATGAAATAGTCTAGCTGCCAACAGGTTGAATCGTGATATCACCTTGTAAGCGACATTCACAGGCAAGTCGATAGCACTCTTCGGGATAACCTAAAGTAGTCAAGAATTCGCGTTCGATACAATTGGCTTCAGTAAGGTTTTGTATGCCTTCGAGTACTTCAATAAGACATGCACCACATGCTCCAGCGCGACAGCCAAAGGGAATAATAGTTTCTTTGACTTCTTCTAAAAGAGTTAGGACTGAGTTCCGAGGTAGTTCAATTAATTCGCCCGAAGGCTTAATTAATACATTTGGCATACATTTTTTTGGTGGCGTGGAAAAAGCCCTTGCTTTTACCTATTTTTTAAACGTCCTATTGCATCTACAGTCGCAAACTTGAAAGTTACGCATAATTTCACAAAAACCTAAATCTAGACCAGTTTACGATCACTACGCGGGGTAATAATAGTCATGTTTTTTCCTTTGATAAATAGAGTTTTTTAGGAAATGCAAGGTTTAGCTTGTTTGCTAACCCTTTCGCTCTTTCTTAATACCAATACTATTGTTTTCTAATTGGATTGATAATTAACTATTTTTAGGTAAGGTTTTACTTAAGTATTAAGTATTTTTAGATTCTCCTCAAAATATAAACCTTGTAAATCAAAAATTTAATATTTTTAATCGGCATTGAAAATTTAGGACTACCATAATTATTCAAATAAAAAAATACTAGATTTTAAATAGCATAATCTAGTATCTGATGCGCGATAATAAGTAAGTAGGCGAGAATCAATCAAAGTTGATTAATTAGCGGCTAATAGGGAGGTAATAATTTAGGGTATCATTATAACAATGCGTGAGAACGCTGTGTCTCTCTCCAAGCACGGGGAGTATTTTGATAGTAATCGCGAAACTGACAGTAGAAATGATTGATATTTTGATAGCCTACTTTTAACGCAATCTCATCAACGGAGTCATTAGTTTCTAAAAGCAAGGTGCTTGCTTCTGCTATCCGACGCTCGATAATCCAATTATTCACCGTTTTTCCGGTAAGTCTTCGCACTAAGTCAGTTAAGTAAGCTGAAGAATAACCAACTGCTTGAGCTACTTCTTTTAGTCTAATGCTTTGATTATAATTCAATTCAATGAACTCGAAAACCTCACACAGTCGGGGAATCGATGGAAATATGGACTTCTGAGTATTTGATTTTTTACCTTCGGTGGTAGTAGAAAGTTTCTGATGTGCTAACTGAACATTAACAAGACCGTTTTCTGTGATAATTACCTCAAATCCTGCTGCCTCTAAACATTTCATTAAGAGGTTTTTGGTTTCAGGATGTTCATCAATTAATAAAATATTACTCATACTTTCTCCTGATATTTATTTTTTGAATCCCTTGATCATGACGGAGCAATACCACGAAGTGGTTGCCAAGGGCATCGCGGTAATTTTTATTGCCTGCTGACTAAACTTAAGTTAACTTTGCTACCTGAGTTTTTTGTTTGGCAATGTCAGATTATGGATTACTGATACCATGTCATTGATTCAGCCTAGCTTTTTTCAGACAGTTTTCATTCCATCAAGTGTTTGAGTTTAGCTGAGTAAGGTAGCAAATAGCACGGAAACGTAAACCAATTAACTGCTCGTAAAGAGGATTGAGCTTACACAAGGGTGGTATATGAATAACTAGGGCACTGAAAAGTTTGATGTCACTTTCAAATGGGCAAGAAGCTGGGATTACTCGGCACAATAATCGCGCCAATTTGGAATTATGGATTTCGATAGTATCCAGCTTTTGTCGTATCGGTAAAAGTAAATCTAAATTATGTGTGTTCATGCTGAATTCCCTTGACATTACAAATTTGATGATGAGAGAAATTCGAGGTTGCTCTACACATTACTCGGTTAAAAAGAAACCTCTTTATCTGAAATACCGCAAAGCTTTAACAAAACTTTACAAAAGATCAGAAGTCTTTTGGGGTATTATGTTCAGCACACATTTAGATAAAATGGTATTACCCATCAGGGTACTTTCCTAATGACAGAAATGCATAAAAAAATTACCCATTAGGTACTTTAGGTATTGAGCAGAGATGCCTTCACTCATAAAGTATTGGGAAGGGAATGTCTGTAATTTAGTCGGTAGTATAAAAATTTAAAACAATGACAAAATTTTCGAGTTTACCGAACTCAGTGCAAAGTATGTTTCCACATCCAATGTCGTCAAAATCAGGGAGATACTAATGGTAAGCTGTCGCGCAAATAAGATTGCACAACTAGGGCGCTCATGTTGCCCACCCCACAAGAGATTTATTTTTTGGAGGATGCAAATTAAAAGATTTTTAGCTTATTAGCTCAACTATTAATACGCAAGAAAACAAAGTTTGTCCTGTGGCAACCACGTTTTACCAACCCCCAAGCCGCATTACAGCATATTTGATCCGAATGAGGTACACAAGGGCGGGCAGGATGCCCACCCCACAAGATTTATCAGATTAAGATGTGTACTTCATCGGGAACTTTCTTGTACCCAGTTTCACACCTTTTGAAAACTAGCTACTCAACTTAAATCCCATGACACAAACCTCTATCTTCTGGGTTAACGTTGGGATTATTTTGTAAATAATCATGTACTTGAGTACAAGCACGAACCAATAGTGGTTTTAAATCTTCCAAATAGGAATTCCACACTATTATGGTCTTATCTCCACTGCCAGTTACCAGGGTCTTACCATCAGGACTAAAATTAACACTCCAAACGGCATCATTGTGCCCGCGCAAGTTTCTTAACAAAGTACCATCTCGGTTCCAGAGTTTAACGGTTTTGTCACTACTGGCAGTGGCAATGATATTACCGTCAGGGCTAAAAACTACGCTATTAACTATATCGCTATGGCCATAGAGGGTTTTGAGTTCTTTGCCATCGTGATTCCAAAGTTTAACTGTGTTGTCCGAACTGGCAGAAGCAATAATGCTACTATCTGGACTAAAAGCTACGCTGTTAACCCCACTTGTATGTCCACCTAGAATTTTAAGTTCTTTCCCATCTCGGCTCCAAAGTCTAACTGTGTTGTCCCAACTGCCAGTTGCGATCGTCATACCGTCTGGACTGAACTTGACGCTGTTGACTACATCTTCATGCCCAGATAGTGTTTTAAGCAAATTACCATCTAGACTCCACAGTTTAACAGTTTTGTCCGCGCTAGCAGTGGCAATAGTATTACCATCTGGGCTAAAACTGACATTCCAAATCGTGCCCTGATCCCTAGCTAGTGTTTTGAGCAAATTACCGTCTCGACTCCACAGTTTAACAGTTTTGTCCTCACTAGCAGTAGCAATAGTATTACCATCTGGGCTGAAACTGACATTATTAACTCGTTTAGTATGGCCGCGTAAAGTATGTAATTCTTTACCGTCTCGACTCCAAAGCTTAACAGTGTTGTCCCAACTGCCAGTTGCGATGGTATTTCCATCTGGACTAAAAACTACGCTATAAATTAGTTGCTGATGTCCGCGTAAAATGTGTAATTCTTTACTATTGAGATTCCAGAGCTTGACGGTTTTATCCGAACTAGCAGTGGCAATTTGGTTGCTGTCAGGGCTAAAAGCTACACTGAAAACTACTGCGTCATGTCCGCGAAGGACATCAAGTTGTTGACCATTAAGACTCCATAGCTTGGCTGTTTTGTCGTTGCTGGCAGAGGCAATAATCTTGCCATTAGGACTAAAGCTAAGTTTCTTAATTGTGTCATCGTGGGCGGAGAAAGTACGTATTTCTTTCCCCTCTTTACTCCAAAGTTTAATAGTTTTGTCCCAGCCCGCAGTTGCAATAATTTTACCATCTGGACTAAAAATAACGGAATTAACCCCTTCCTTTTGCCTGTAAAGTGTTTTTAATTCTTTGCCTTCTTTGCTCCAGAGCTTGACAGTTCCATCCCCACTAGCAGTTGCAATGATGTTACCATCTGGACTAAAGCTAACACCAAAAACTCCATTCTTATGTCCGTGAAGGGTTTTAAGTTCTTTACCATCTCGGCTCCAAAGTTTCACAGTTTTGTCTGAACTGGCAGTAGCAATGATGTTGCCATCTGGACTAAAGCTGATGCTGTTAATGCCTTCTTGATGTCCGTGAAGGGTTTTAAGTTCTTTAGCATCTCGGCTCCAAAGTTTCACAGTTTTGTCCCAACTGCCACTAGCAATGATGTTACCGTCAGGACTAAAGCTGACACAAATAACTCCATTCTTATGTCCGTGAAGGGTTTTAAGTTCTTTACCATCTCGGCTCCAAAGTTTCACAGTTTTGTCCGAACCGGCAGTAGCAATGATGTTGCCATCTGGACTAAAAACTACATCATTGACGCTATATCTCCCCTCCTGAATGTGATTTTCTAAGCGGTTGTATTCTCTAGTAAAATTAACTGCCTGTAGTAGTGTCTCCACAAGTTGACTGCGAGTATGAGTATCAACACCAAAGGTTTGTTGGATGCGATTTGCTCCCCTAATACTGGTGATTAATGCATCAAAATCCTGATTTGAGGTTAAGAATGTTTCAGCACTGGAGCGAAATGAGTTAATTTCGCTGATACGTGCCTTCTGGGATTGCCATCCAGCGACTCCTGCTAAACTAAAGGCGAACAGTAAACCAGTAGAGAGTCCCCAAATGGTTAATTTTCGTCTACGCTTTTGGATTTTGATTGTGCGATCGCGCAACTCCAAACTAAACTGAATAAAACATCTTTCCTCTCCACTCAGTTCTACTGAGCGTTTGTTATACCAATCTTCTGCGATCGCCAGTGGCTTTCCTCGCAACAGCGCCCCTTCATCAAAACTGCTACTCTCCCAAGTACGCATTGCTGTCCGCAACTGCTCTTGCCAGTGGCGAAAGTCCCGGTCTAGTTGCATCCACAGATTCAAGTGTAGCCAACTCCGGATCAGTGCCTCATGGACAATTTCTACAGTTTCCGAGCCAGTTTTCTCATCCCGTCCCGTAACTACTAAGCGAGCATCAGCTAAACAAGTCACCAAATTCCAATTTTCCTCACCCACTTCAGCGCGGGTAGCTACACGACGGGTATCTTCCGTTCCTTCTCCTGGATGCACCAGTTGGATGAAAATTCGCTGCGCCCTTTCTTTTTCCTCGAAGTTCAGTTTGTTATATGCTTCATCTGCATAACCAGCTAATGCTGCTTCCACCCCCCCAATTTCATCGTAAGCAGCATGGGTCAATTGGGCCGAAAGTTGTTTTGCCCACAGTTGAGTGAGGGCAAACTCCAATAAAGGTAAATCCCCTGGTTCTGCACTCACCGCAGAAACAATCCGCTCAGTCAATCTCTGCTCTATTGTTACCCCCAGCAACGCCGCAGGCTTTTCTACCACCGCTTGCAGTTCTTCGTCCGTCATCGGAGCAAGTTTTAAGTCTGCATACTGCAAGGCATCAGCAAAGGGACGATAAGACAATGCTTGTCCTAAAAAATCTGCCCTGAGAGTGATGACAAAAGTAAAATTAGCACAGCAATAGATTGCTTCTAGTAATCTATCTAAGAAAGCTTTGCGCTTTTGTGCATCTCTGCTCATAGTGTAAAGTTCTTCAAATTGATCGGCAACTAGCAACAAACGCTGGCTGGAATCAAGAGAAACGATATCATCTACCACATCCCGCAACCCATTCTCGCATTGCTCCAGGTCACTGGCAAGATTTCTAATCTCCCGCAAACGTTCAGTGCGACTAAGTACATTCTTGGTGTGATGGTAGGCTGTACTACAATAGGTTTCTCTGTGGTCAACAAGGGCAGTTGCCAGATTAAACAAGGGTCTGGAACCAGGTCTAAAGTCAACAATCTGCCAGTTACCAGCAGAGCGCAGACGCTTCACCAAACCTGCAAACACCACGCTAGATTTACCACTACCACTAGAACCAATAACCGCAACCAAGGGTTGATGAGGTGGTTTTTGCACCGCATCCACCAACATCTGGGTGAAAGTTTCTCGTCCAAAAAAGAACTGTGCATCTTCCTCCCGAAAGGCAAACAAACCGCGATAGGGAATAATTTGGGTGGGACGACGACCTAAGTCTAACCAACTTGGTGGGGCTGTACCCGCATTTTGACAAATTACTGGCAACCAAGAGGCACAGGGATATTTATCTTCAAGACCATGCAACTTTAACCTTGCTTCTTTGACTGCTTGATATAAAGACTTGCCACCATTGGCAAAATCCACCAAAAAATGCTTTAAAAATACCTGTGCCACTTCATCTGGCACTTGTTCCCTCATGACAATAATTTGGGGAATGTGTAGCGCTTCTAACTCAGATGCTAATCCCAAACCATCACAGGAATTGAAAATCGCCACAGCTAACCCGTTGCTAGTGGCTTTTTTCAAGCCATATTTGAGGTCATCAGTAGTTAAGCTTTCCTGATTCTCATTAATGTATATTCGACCACTATCTCCCACAGTCTGGCTATGACCTGCAAAAAACAGAATATCCCAAGATTTCTCCCACAAGGAATCGTTGATTTCGTGACGTTGGGGCTGCACCAGAAAAGTTACATCGGCATCAGGTAAACTGTTGAGTAATCTTCGGTCTGTTTCGACATCAATACCAATACTATTGCCCAAAATCGCCAGAATTTTGACTTTATCTCTTTTGGTAGGCGTTTTCGTGATTAGAGGTTTATGATAATCGGTTGCACTCAAAGCTAGTTCAGCATTGGGATATTCTTCCACCAAATCCCAAAGATGCCAAGGTATTTGTCGCAACTCTTGACTAGATGTGCGAATTAGCACCCGCACCAATTCTTTTTCTGGTAATTCCTTTAACCAACTCTCCCGGATGGGTCGAAAAGACTCCGAAAGCAGCCACTTATTCAGTCGTTTTTGTAACTCCTTAGCTGAATTTTTGCAATCTTCGTATTTCTGAGTAATAGAACCTTCGTAAGTAACTTTTATGGCTTTGATACCGCGAGTATAACTCCCCAAACTACGGTAGTGCGATCGCCACTGGTCAATTGTTGTCTGCAAGGGAGCAATTGGTGGTAGATTACCTGTAACTTCTTTATGCGGGCTAACACCTTCATTAGCAATTGAAAGCGTTACTCGTACACCCTGCTGTAAATCGCCATCTAGCTTTAGGGCAACTAACTTTGTCATTGGCAACATCACAATTGTGCAATGCACAAATCATCATGAGTATATATCTATAACTACATTTACCCCAAGGGAGATTTCGCATTTTTCTATCTTGATATCTGACAAGCAAAAAATGAGCGAACCAGCAGTAACAGTATATAGTTGCTTTTCAAATCTACTTATGCACTAAGTAATTCTGCAAGAAATTTATATAAGTATATAACGAAAAATCAACCAATAGCATTGGAGTTAAATTTAAGACTTTAGGACTTACGCATTGACAAGATAGACAAGACGTGTATTATAACCAACAATGAAAGTAAGACGCGATGATCACTCTCCAATCAGGCGATCGCAACACTCCAAAGGCTTAGAAGAGGGATAATATCTATATTGTAGGATTAAGCATTGACATTCTAGAAGATACGCGATCGCACTCATCGATTACTATGAAAAATTTAGCTTTATTATCTGCCACAATCCTCGCCACCGCATCTGGATTATTTTTCGGGACAATGCAAACCGCCTCTGCTTTAAGTTGGAACTGGAATTATTCTGGCACTGGCATAGCGGCGAACGGTACTCTTACCACTAATGATACCCCTAACGATTTAGGTTTTTACCTGATTTCTGGAATTACTGGTACACGAAATGGTGAAATAATTACTGGTCTGCAACCCGCCGGGACTCCAATACCAGGAAACGAACCTTTTAATATTGATAATTTAATTAGTCTTAATACTCAGCAGTTAACAACTGACGGTTTTGGATATTCCACTTCGGGAGGGAGCTATTCTAGTCCATTTTTTGCTAGTTATTTGCCGACACCAACTTATTTAGAGACTTTTTCTGCACCACCGATTATACCAGGTTTTGAAAATTTGGGATTGGGAGATAGTGAGCTACCCATTAGTTTTTCTGCAACCATAATCACCGTTCCTGAACCCACTTCTATCCTGAGCTTACTCATCCTCGGCACTCTTGGCGCACCTTCAGTACTCAAACGTTACAAGCTATCCAAATTCACTCAGAAGAAGCTCGAAAAAGCTTCCTAAAACCATCAAGAATAATTCAAAATTGAAGAGAGTTTTCAAATCAGACTGTTAAGTAGATGGACAAAAACATTTACAGTTACCCAATCTAGTCAAGCATACCCATTATCTGATTTCGTCTATAACGCTTCTCAATTATTTTGAATATAGACCATTCGTAGGGGCACAGCAATGCTCATTGGTGTCAACTTAAGAAGATAAAGCCCAAATTTGTTGGGTGTAAGCGTCAATGTCTCGATGACGCTTACGC
>NZ_JBALEA010000035.1:0-109872 GCF_036917135.1 Nostoc sp.
AGTAGGCGATCTTTGGCAGTCGTAACGAGAGTTAGACTAAATTAGTCTAACTCTGTCTGTAGAATCTCAGTGTCTTTAGACCTGAGAGTGTCAAATTAATAAAAAGCTACTACCTCACTAACCAGTCTTAAACTTTTCCTTTATTCCCTAATTTATGTTTGTCAATACCTTCATCAGACGTCCAGTACTGACGACGGTCTGCACGTTCATCATTTTGCTGCTGGGAAGTATCTGTATTCCGATCCTGCCCATTTCTCAGCTACCAGACCTCGCGCCGGTGCAAATCACCGTTAGCTCTAACAATACTGGTGCGGATGCTCAAACAACAGAAAGTACTGTCACCAATATTATTGAGCGACAAATTAATGGTGTTAAAGATGTATCCTATATATCTTCTAATACGGGTAATGATGGTTCCAGCAACATAACCGTCTCCTTCCCAACTGATGTCAATAGCGATATTGCTCAAGTAAACGTTCAAAATAAAGAAGGACTTGCTGAACCTCAATTACCAGATACTGTTCAACGAACAGGTGTCACCGTTGAAACGGCATCGAGCAGTCTGCTTCTGGTCTATGGGTTTTACTCAGATAATAATGAGTATGACAACATTTTTATCAGTAATTATGTTGATCTGTTTATTCTCGATCAGGTGAAACGGCTTCCTGGTGTAGGAAAAGCTACGATTTTTGGGGAGCGCAAATATGCCATGCGTCTTTGGCTTGATCCCAACAAGCTTGCCCAACATCAACTAACTCCTCAAGATGTGACAGCAGCCCTGCAAGAACAAAATATTCAGGTGGGTGCAGGGGCAATTGGTAAGGAACCAGCACCAGATAATCAAAGCTTTGAATTTGCTTTACGGGCAACCAGTCGATTTAAAGATGCGTCTGAATTTGAGGATATGGTGCTGAAGGTGAGTCAAGGTGGCACTAATAGCACCACTAATAGCACCACTAATACCACCACCAATAGTACCCTAGTTAAGGTCAGAGATATCGGTCGAGTTGAACTGGGAGCCGAGAGCTATCTGGCTGATGCCAAATTCACCATTCCAGGGAATGCTCCCAAGCCAGCCGTGGGTTTGGGGATATATCAACTTCCGGGTAGTAATGCCCTGGACGTTGCCCATGCTGTTGAAGACCAAATCAAAATACTAGAGAAGAGTTTTCCACCTGGACTCAAAGGACAGGTGGCATTTGATACCACTCCATTTGTAGAAATTTCTTTAGAAGAAGTTCTACAGACTCTGGTTGAAGCGATTATCCTGGTGGTCTTGGTAATTTTTGTCTTTTTACAAGACTGGCGTACCACGATCATTCCCACTGTGGCGATCCCCGTTTCCCTGGTTGGGACTTGTGCGGCTCTGTTGGTTTTAGGATTTCAGATTAATACACTGACCTTATTTGGTTTCGTTCTGGCCATCGGTCTGGTTGTGGATGATGCGATTATTGTGGTGGAGGCAGTTGCAGTCAAACTGGAGCAGGGCTTGAGACCCTTGGAGGCGGCAATGGAAGCCATGAAAGAGTTAACTGGGGCAGTCATTGCCACTTCCCTTGTACTCATGGCGGTATTCATTCCAGTTACATTCATTCCGGGCACAACTGGGATTGTCTACAAACAATTTGGGTTAACCGTTGCTTGCTCTATTGCCATTTCCACCTTCAATGCTTTAACTTTCTCTCCGAGTATGGCAGCCATCCTCATGCGCCCGGCTCAGACTCCACGAGGCCCTTTGGGGTGGTTTTTTACGCAATTTAATCGGGGATTTAGCTGGTTTACGCGCCGCTATGTCGGCTTTGTTAGCTACCTTACCCATGTCAAGCCGATTGTAATTGGGGTTTTTATTACTGGTTTAGTAGCAACGGTTTTGATGTACAAAGCAGTGCCAACTGGATTTATTCCAGAGGAAGATCAGGGTTACTTCTTTGTAGTTGTCCAAGGGCCTGATGGGGTTTCTTTGAAATACACCGAATCTGTGATGGAGCGGGTTGCTAAGGAAGTAACATCGCTTCCCGAAGTTCAAGCTAGTTTTATGATCAGTGGCTTTGGTTTCGATGGCAATGCTTCCAATTTAGGCATTGCCTTTGCTAACCTCAAACCCTGGAAAGTGAGAACTGAAGAATCTCAGTCTGTTTATGGAATACTTCAGAGGATGAACAAAAAGCTCTCTGCAATTACAGATGCTAGAGCGATCGCTGTCAATGCTCCGCCAGTGAGAGGATTAAGTAGTACAGGTGGTTTTGAGTTTATCATTCAAGATAAAACCGGAAGTGCGCCGATTCAAACCCTGCTTGATACTGCTCAAAAATTCATTGGGGCGGCCAATAAAAACCCTGCTTTACAACGAGTCTTCACTCAGTTCACCGCAGACACGCCTCAGTTTGACATCCAAGTGAACCGCAACCAAGCCAAAGCTCTCGGTGTTGAACTCAACGATATCTTTGGGGCATTGCAAAGTTACTTGGGGTCGCAATATGTGAATGACTTTGTGCAGGGACAGCGACAGTATCGAGTATATGTCCAAGCAGATGGGGTTTTCCGCTCTAATCCAGATGATATTGGCAAGCTGTATGTTCGCTCTGCAACTGGGGCGATGATTCCCTTGAGTAATCTGGTGAAAGTTACTCCCTTTGTCGGGCCGAAAACCATCTCCCATTATAACTTGTACAGATCAATCAAAGTCCAGGGCGCTCCGGCTCCCGGTGCTAGTTCTGGACAGGCGATTCAAGCGATGGAGAAACTAGCAGCAGAGGTCTTACCTCAAGGGTTTGGTTACGAGTGGACAGGGACTTATCTCCAAGAAAAGACATCTGGGGGATCTACGGGCTTGATTTTTGCCTTCGCCTTCGTTATTGTCTTTCTGGTGCTAGCGGCTCAGTATGAGAGCTACGTTGACCCGATCATTATTTTGCTGACAGTTCCCCTGGCAGTCTTGGGAGCGATGACGGCGATTTGGCTACGTTCCAATATTTTCATGGCAGGTAGCCTCTTCCCCAAAGTGGTGGATGATATTTATTGCCAGGTAGGTTTGGTGACTTTGATTGGTCTAGCTGCAAAGAACGCGATTTTAGTCGTGGAATTTGCCAATCAGCAGCATGAGCAAGGCATGAGCTACACACGAGCGGCGGTGAAAGCGGGGCAAGAACGTCTGCGACCGATCTTAATGACTTCCTTTGCAGCCCTATTAGGATTTTTGCCCTTGGTGATCTCTCAAGGGGCTGGAGCCAGTAGCCGTTGGTCTTTAGGAACAGCGCTCTTTGGGGGGCTGATGCTTTCAACGTTCTTGAGTTTGTTCTTGGTGCCAATTCTGTATATTTTGGTTAAGACTCTGGCTGAGGCTCTATTTTCTCGGAAGCGATCGGGTGGCTCAAAACCTCCAGATTCTCCCAATGGAACTTCGGGATCTAGACATGAAATTCTGCCTGCTGGCTCAAGTCAGCCAGAGACACAACTCAGGTCTCAGCAAGATGGGATAACCTAATTTTTGCCTTAAGCCTCTCTAGCAAAGTGCCTAGTTTTGGCGGTTTGTAGTAAGCACTTTAGTGCTTAGAAAATAAGGACTTAAAGTTGTTACTACAAACTTGCTTATCCAGCAAACTTAAATTTACACCAATTGACTCAACTCTGATACCATTTTGTGTAATTTCCTGCTTACTAAAAAAATTAGTCGAATAGAAATTAAGTACTTAGATAAGGAAGAGTGAAATGGGACTTAGCGACGGACTTTTGAACCCGACCAAAAAGGCGATGGTCATAGAGGACTGTTGCAATATGATCGAAGGACAGCTTGCATCCAAATCAGGCATGAGCGGCATCGCTTTGAAAACTGCCTTCGCTGCTCTGAAGGGGGTTAAGCCAGGATACATTCCCTATGTTGTTGAGCAGATTTTACCGCAATGCCTCACAGCACTTGATCCGATTTGGAGTCAAGGCGTAGAGAAAGGCGATCCAATTGAATACCTGAATGCAAATCGCTCTGATACAGCAGATGCCCTATTGGGTGTCACCGATGGGAGAGTCAAGAATACAAAGCGCCAAATTGTCCGAGGAACCTATGAAAAACTTCGCGGTTCAGCCAAAAAGCACGTAGAAGAAGCAGTGCCAGACTTAGCCAAAGTAATCAATAATTACACTAAGAACTGAGCTAGAAGGGAAGAATCACAATAAACGTATGCCGCCGTTCGATGCGTCGGTGGCTGGCATCCGGGGCAGACATTAAATTGGGGAAAGTGCGTAGACGCATTCGCGCAGCGACTCCAAGAGTTGCGGCTTGTCGCCAGACATCACCTCAAAACTTCACCAACTCCAAATCAAGTTCCGCCCCTTGGATGTCTCCTTCTTTTAACTGTTCTCTGAGATTGAATTAAGGCTTTTTGAGTAAATAATATTGCACAGCTTCGTTGATGAATTGACTGCGTTGGCGTAGCCTCTCCTCTGGAGAATCGCATACCGTCTCTTTCGGAAAATCACCTTTTTCAATGACTCGATCAATTAGTCAATTGTCCGAGCTAGCAAGGTAATGTTAATCAGGCTATGTATAATTTTTTGCTTTGTCTTGCACGGCAATTTAATGGTTCACATCTAAAGTGTGTATAGCTGTGGTAGAGGTGCGATCGCTTACCCTTTTAATACCCTTTTAGTATTTAAGCATTTGCACCCAGAATAGAAGAGTCATAGTGCTGTAGCAAATCTTCTGGATCGTTGTAAATTGCGATCGCTCCCGACAGTTGTTCATCGCTAAAGCCACCGCAGCGCAAAGCAATTACACCTACCCCTGCTTTGCCGGCAGACTCAATATCGTAGGGCGAATCCCCTAGCATCACTACTTTATCAGGTGTCATTTGTCCTTTGTTCAAGGCGGCTTGTACAATGTCAGGAGCAGGTTTAGATGCTTCGGCATCATCGGATGTAGTTACTTCCGATAGCAAATCATCTACTTGGGCAATTTTGAGTAATATGTCCAGTTCTTGAGAACTTGCTGAACTAGCAACAACTAGATGCAATCCCGATTTTTGCATCTTTAACACTAACTCCCTGCTACCATTGGCAGTAGTAATTTGCGGTTTATATTTGTTCAATATAAGTTCTTTGCGTCGTTCGGCGATCGCTTTGCCAGTTCCTTCTTCACCATTTAATTCTGGCACTACTTTAGGAATAAGTTGATCTCCACCCATGCCGATGAGTGGTCTGACTTTTTCAAATGGCACTTCCAAGCCATAAGCTGCAAATGCCTCTACCCAGGCTTGTGCATGAGTATCATTACTTAAAACCAGTGTTCCATCAACATCTAAAATTACTCCTTCTAATGCCATGAAAACCTCGGCTGACGTTTTGTTTCATAGCTGATGATGGCATGGCAAATAATTTACTTCATCGTCCTAACAGAAGAGAAGGGGGTTAGAGGATGTTTGAAAAGTCCTCTTGTTGGTATCAAAAGTTTTAGATCCCCCTAAATCCCCCGATAAATTGGGGGACTTTGATTCCGGTTCCCCCCTTTTTAAGGGGGGTTAGGGGGGATCTAAAAGTACCTAAACTCACCGCAAAACACTTTTCAAACATCCTCTTAGAGAAGAAAGTGCGATCGCCCGCGTCAGTTCTACCCCACCCTAACCCTCCCCGTATGTATTGGGGAGCCACTGCGTTGCGGGGGTTCCCCCCGTTGTCGCAAGTGGCGTGAGGGAACTAGATTTTCTGGCGTTGCATAATTGCGGATTGATTATTGTAGAGACGGCGATTTATCGCGTCTCTTGCCTTAACCGAACCGTATTGGGAGAGGGGTTGGGGGTGAGGTTTTGAGACGTACCTTTGCAAAGCTTCATTGATCAATCAACAGCGATCGCGCATAATTTGAAATATCTAATCACTGCCAACCATCTACTAAACATCGCCGGAAAAGATTTAGTTACCTTAAATTTACATACAGATATGACGGAAATTAAGCCTCTCTCCGCTTCGGGGAGAGGTTTGGAGAGGGGTCTTAATTGATTTCCGGAGATGTCTACTTGATATCATCACAGAGACGCCTATCGCTCTCACTCAAATTCGGGTTATTCTGCAAATAATCATGCAGCCAATTGCAACCCCGCACCAACAATCGGTCTAAATTATCCACAGGCCACAACAGCGCTGTCTTGTCAAATGATGCCGTGGCGATGGTTTTGCCGTCCGGGCTGAAACTCACACTATTGACACTGCCTCGGTCTTGATAACCTTTGAATAGTTGCATCACTTCCCGCCCATATAGTATGTTGTGCTTCTTGACGTGCTGCATCTTGACGTCCTTCTTGACGTGCTTCTTCTGCTTTTTGACGTCCTTCTTGACCTGCTTCTTCTATTTGTCGACGTGCTGCTTCTAGTTGTTGACGTGCTGCTTCTAGTTGTTGACGTGCTTCTGCTTTTTGACGTGCTTCTTGACCTGCTGCTTTTACAAGTCTTGCTTGTATTTGGTTGAGAGTGGTTTGGGCTTGTTTAGCTCCAGATTGTGCTTGCTGTTGTTTTGTCACTGCTTTTTGTAATTCTACTTCAGCAGTTTCTCTTTCTTCGTTTGCCGTTTTAATTTTTTCCTGGGCTTGGGCATTATTCTCTTTTAATTTTGAGGCTGTCTGGTTTGCCTGTTGAGTTTTCTGTTTTGCTAATTTTGATTCTGTTTGTGCGGTTTGCTGATTCTTCTGCGCTTCTTGAAACTTATGCTCTGCATCTTGCTTTTTATTATCAGCATCTTTAGCCACTTGAATTTGACTCAATGCATATCTTGATGATATACCTGCCAATAATAATAGACATACCGCTAAACCAGAACTCACCATCAACCCCATCCGCCCTTGGCGAATTTGTCGCTTGGCTTCTTTTTGAGCATTAACTAATATCTGCTTTGCATCTTTCAGCTTCTCTTCTACTTGCAGGCGTTGTTCTCGCTCTCTAGTTAGTTCTGCTAATATTTCATTACCCTGTTGTTGGCGAATGAACGACACGAGGTAATCATGCACCAATTGATAACGGTCAGCCGGCGATTCTGGTAAAAACAACACTAACCTTGAAGCCACAAAAATCTCTAACACCAAATCTAGTTTATCGGCTTCTGCTGCCAAATCTGCTACTAACTCAGCGCGAGTCTTTAGGGGACGAGTACCATTTTCATCTGTGAGTAAATATAAAACCAGTTGTGCAACACGTTCATTTTCAGCACCACAGTCTGTAATTACTTCTTCTAAAAATCGCTCAACCAGCTTTTCTTTAGTGCCAAACTGAAGATACTTATCTAAAGTTGTAATTTTCTCAGTTTGCAGTTGCGTCCCCACAATTTGTAACTCAATCGGGCGAACCTCCCCCAATTCGCCTGCTAAATCTTGCACTAATTTATCAATTAATGCAGGTTCTAAGTAAAAGTGAGAGCGTTCTGTTAAACTCTGCACCACAGCCATCGCATCGGCTGGCGAAAAGTTACCCAAGTAATAGCGAATATTTTTATCGAGAATATTATTATTAATTACACTTAAATCAAACAGACGGTCTAACTCTAATAAATAATGTAAATAATCTTCTCGTAAGGATAAAATAATCTTCAGAAAAGGAATATCTAGACAAACTTGCAAAAACTCATAAAATGCTCGTCGTTGACCTTGGTCTGTATAAACAAAGAAAAACTCCTCAAACTGGTCAAACATTAAAACCGTCAACAAATTTCTATCAGCATTTTTCCGTAATTGTTCTAAAATAGCTGCTGAAGAATCAAGATTAGCAAATAATTGATTGCCTCTAACTTTCTCAAAAGCCTTAGCGAAACTCTGCCCCAACATTCCTAGCCAATCGGTATAAACTCGTAACAAAATAGGTAAAGCATCTCGCTCACCAATTGCTTCCTGTTGCAACGCCGGGATTAATCCACCCTGCAAAATCGAGCTTTTACCCACTCCTGACTGACCATGAATTACAGTCAATTTATGCTCAGTCCCGCCAATTCTTTCTCGCAAACGTTTAACATCTTGTCCCCGACCAGAAGCGGCAATTTCTTGAGCAATAGTTTCAAAATTTTCTACCTGCAACTGTGCAGAATTAATTGCCTGTCGCTGTGGGTTGAGATAAGATGCACCAACAAAAGCGCGGAAGCCATACTGTTGTTCAATTTGTAATTGTTCTTGTTTAATATTAAAAGCATCTAGATATTCACCTTGTTCAAAGTAGAGCGAGCGTAATCTGTCTAAGATAGATATATATAATTGGGGATTATACTGATGATTACTTTCAAGTTTTGCAGCTTTTAAACTATTAATTGCTACTCGATTTTGATCTAAAGCCTGTTGAGATTTTGCTAAAATAAACCTACACAATCCAACTTCATTTGATTGAAGATTAGGGATATCAGCTAATATTTGCAATGCTTGTCCTGCAAGTTGATTAGCTTCTTCCCAGTGTGACTGCTCTAAGGCTACCTCTGCCAAAAAACCATAATCTTTAGCCAATTGCAACGGCGTACCATAATTTTCATGTAGCGGCAGAGATTTTTCCACAAGGCTTTGCAACTCTGGCCATGCTTGTAAACGTCGCAGCACTTCACCCAGTTTAGTAATATGTTTTGCAACTAAATCTGAACGTTGTGCTTGTTCAAAAATTTCAATAGCTTGCTGAAAGCAAATTTTAGACTCTTGCCAATAGCGTTGATTTTCTGTCTGATTTTTTTCAGCTTGGCGATTATAAACTGAAGCAATATTAACCAGTAATATACCTTGTCGTTCTAAATAATTACTTTGTTGCCAAAACCCCAAGCTTTGTTGATAATGTCCTAAAGCAGCATCTATCCGGTCATGTAAATAATCATTTAAACCAAGCACAAACTCTAAACTTGCTTGAAGTGCTGCTTCTAATACTTCTCCTCGATTTTGCAAATCTTGACGGGCGGTTTCTAGTTCCCGGCACATTTGGGGATTGGGCGTTACATCACCTGCAAAGATTTCATCACTTTTTTGCTGAAGGAAATTGACTAACTCATCAGTAGGGTTTTCAAACTCAATGATAGTTGCCCAATTCTCTAAATCAGTTGCTAATCGAATGAATTTTTGCAGAACTGAATCATTAACCCACAACAATATCGGAAACGGGAAGTTCTTTCTAAACTCCTCCCGTACTTGGTTAGCTGAAGTCAAAACTGTATCAATATCTTTAACCGACTCTAAACCAAAAATCATCAATGCAGGTGGCTGTTCATCTCCCAGCTGTTCGCGTATATTTGTGTAAAGCGTTTTGACTGATGCAGGTAAGGTAATTTCGCATATTTTCACAGGAGAGATTTGGTGCAGCCGTTCTACCATGCGCTGACGTAAAGCAACATAATTACAGCGCAAGAAAATTAGCGAAAACTGCCCCTGAGAAAAGGTAATTGCTCTAACTAAAGTTTGTAATGAACCCTCATTGTCAAAGGCAAAATTTTCCGGTTCTTGCTGATTACTCATAACATACAGCAGTTTTTTTTTGCATGAAGTACAAAGCGACGAGTTTTGAGGCAGGAGGCAGAAAGGACGACGGACGGATTTCTGCTAGTTGTAAAAAGCTGTAGTTGTGAAGATGACGACTATAGCGGTTTCCATTCAGATGCGGTACAACATTACATCACAAGGT
Organism: Nostoc sp.; assembly: GCF_036917135.1. Classification (GTDB taxonomy): domain Bacteria; phylum Cyanobacteriota; class Cyanobacteriia; order Cyanobacteriales; family Nostocaceae; genus Nostoc. The sequence goes on from NZ_JBALEA010000035.1 coordinate 9,616, forward strand.
GTAGGGGCACGGCAGTGCCGTGCCCCTACGGGTGTACCTCACGTAAACGAGAACCGCTATAACACGGCTCCCGCATTTGTTGATATAGCTCCCGCATTTGTTGATATAGCTCCCGCATTTGTTGATATAGCTCCCGCATTTGTTGATATAGCTCCCACATTTATTGATATTGCTCCCACATTTATTGATATTGCTCCCACATTTATTGATATTGCTCCCACATTTATTGATATTGCTCCCGCATTTATTGATATTGCTCCCACATTTATTGATATTGCTCCCGCATTTGTTGATATTGCTCCCACATTTATTGATATTGCTCCCACATTTATTGATATAGCTCCCGCATTTATTGATACGGTTCCCGTAATTGCTGACACCGCCAACTTTGTGCCATTTTACAAAATACCTGATAGCTAAGAGCGTACAACTCTACCCCTCTACAGCCGATTTATAACCTAAATTCCTTGGCTTCTGCCAAAATCGGATTGATATCAAACCACGAACCATCCTCATCGCGGTATTCAAATACAAACATACTGCGGAGCAAAAGTTCGTATCTTTCATGACCTCTCAAGTTTTTCTCTTGCGCTACCTCACGCAGTAATTCCCATTCATCGGGCGCAATTGCCAAAGTTAGCTCGTTGCGGCGTTGTTTAATCACCCTATTTACACACTCTTGCGACAAAGGTGGGTCTTCTTGCTGAAGACAGCGAAACAATAACATCAGCAAATTACGCAAATGACCGCCGCTAACTAAGCACAGCCTTTCTAAAGTATCAGGACTATCAAAAACCTCAGTAATTAAATTCCGACTTTGTTCCCAACTGACACCAGGAAAAGCCCTCGCCATGACCATCTGTTGCAGCAGTGTAATTCCCTGTGAAAATTGCGAACCATCTTGTAATTGCACAGGAACCATCGGCAAAACCTTGGGGTCTACGCCAAAGCGATTTGTTAACCTTCCTAAAGCGTTGGAAAAAATCAACACTAACGGAATGGTATAAACAACATGACAATTTAGCTGGTTTAACTGTTCACCCCGTTCCACAAAGAGATATTCTGGCTGGTAAAGACCGGAAGGTTTCTGAGAATTATCCACTCTGTCGAGATTATCTACAATTACCACCAGTCCTTTTTTACCCTGCTGCTTGAGTTTTTCTCTAGCAGGCTTGAGCAATTCTTTGTTAATTGATTCTAAAATGCCATTGGTGCGGGGTTCTAAATATTGCCGTAACTGAGAGCGAAGTTTAGGACTATCTTTAGTTTTGGCAGTAATTTTGGCAATACCTACAGATAACTCTCCCCCAAGTTCTATCGGCGTTTGCAAAAATTCACCAAGTTCATTAAACAGAGTTTGAAAGTATCCTGGCTGGAGATTAATTTTTATTGCTTCAAGACTTTGGCTAACTTCACGAGCAACTGCTAATAATATATCTGTAACATCAATATCAGCCATATCCAAGCTTTGGCTAGACTCAAAATAAACCACATGAAATCCCTGCTGCTCTAACTCTGCCTTTAGCCGCAGTAATTCAGTGGATTTGCCACAACCGATATGTCCGGTAAATAATTGACAGGTAGGTTCTTCAGGTGCAAGGCGGGTGATAGTTCGCCCAAGTTCCTCAATAATCCTTGCACCACGCACTTTAGAGAAATCAATATAATACTGTCTATCTTCCGGTTTGCTCACAATCAGAGTTTTACTGGGGTTGCAAGCTTGAAAAAATCTAACTAAATCTAGTTTCATCATAAATCACCCGACATTAGCGTGACGCTCTTGCCCATTTCAGTGATTATACAGACGATAAAGCCGCTATTTCGGAAAAAACTTTTTGAGATTGACTGATTTAAGAACTTCCAAGCAAAAAATATCTCACTTTTCTTGTGGGGTGGGTGTCTCACCCGCCTACAAACAAGGACGGACAGGATGTCCACCCCACAAGAAACATCTATAATTTCAACTTCTCACCACGAATCGAATAATCCAACAACTCCATCGGGTGAATAACTGAAATCTTCTTACCTTGCAACTGTAAATACTTCGTAATCTGCAAAGTACACCCCGGATTAGCAGAAGCAATTAATTCAGCACCAGTATTCAACAAATTCTGCACTTTTTGCCGACCCAATTCTTCAGAAACTTCCGGTTGCAGCATATTATAAACTCCAGCACTGCCACAACATAAAGCCGCATCTATTGGTTCTCTCAACTTCACCCCTGGAATTTGTCGCAATATCTGACGCGGTTGCACACTAATCTTTTGTCCATGTAATAAATGACAAGCATCTTGATAAACTAAATTCAAGGGTTTATCAGTCAGTGGTGAAAGTTTTGCTGTTAAACCAACAGTTGCTAAAAATTCTTGAGCATCTTTTACTTTAGCTGCAAAATCCTTTGCCTTTTGCCGATATTCTGGGTCACTTTCTAAAATGTGACCGTATTCTTTCAAAGTATGACCGCAACCAGCAGCATTAATAATTACGAAATCTACATCCGTTTTGGCAAAACTATCAATCATCTGCCTTGCTAAAGCTTTCGCCTGTTCTGTTTGTCCTTGGTGTTCGGGAAGCGCCGCACAGCAACCTTGAGATTTGGGAATCACAACTTCACAACCATTTGCTGTTAAAACCCGCACGGTTGCTTCATTCACAGAGGAGAAAAACAGCCGTTGCACACAACCTAAAATTACCCCGACTCGGTAACGCTTCTCACCTTTAGCGGGAATCACAGTAGGAAAATTATCTTCAAAAGATTTGAGAGTAATTTCTGGCAGAATAGATTCCATTGCTGCCAAACGGGGCGATATTTTATTCAGTAAACCCGTAGCTCGAAATAATTTAGCAAACCCCAACTTTTGATAAACCAACAACGGAACTAATAAAACCCGTAAAAGATTAGGATAGGGAAACAGAGAAAATATCAGTTGACGAATAAATCTATCTGGTAAACTCCGGGGATAATTCCGTTCAATTTGGTGACGAGTTGCAGAAATTAATTTGTCATACTGCACCCCAGAAGGACAAGTACTTACACAAGCAAGACACCCCAAACAAGAATCAAAATGTTCTACAGTTGCCGTATTTAGAGCAATCTCACCCTCATTAATTGCATCCATTAAATAGATACGTCCTCTAGGAGAATCCATCTCCTTACCCAGCACCCGATAACTCGGACAAGTCGAGAGACAAAAACCACAATGTACACAACTATCAATCAACTTAGGATCAGGTGGATGATTAATATCAAACCCCTTCAAATTCTTTAAACTAGCCGTATTATTAACAGAATTTTCTGAAACTTGCATATTTCTCCCTTCCCCTCTCTATCTCAGCGTTCTCAGCGTCTCTGCGGTTCGTTTTCTTAAACCTAAATCCCACCCACAAACCGCCCAGGACTTAAAATATTCTTACTATCAAACTGTTCCTTAATACAGCGCATCAACGGTAAAGCATTACCCGTATAACCCCAAACATCTATTTGTTCTTTAACAGCCCTTGGTGCTGACAAAATTGTTAAAAAACCTCTATGAGCTTGAGTGCCTAGGCGCAGCCCGCCGCAGGCATCGCGCACTCTCAAAACTTGATTTTTACTCTCTAATTGTAACAAACCTAAACCACTACTAATATGAATCAAACCTAACTCCACCTGAGTCAAAATCTCCACGGCAGCAGTGGGTAACACTCCTATTTTGCAGGTAATTACTGATTCTGTAGCAGTAGTATGTATTCGTTCTTGCAATCTCTGCCATAGATTAGCTTCATCACCATCGGCAAAAATTGCCCCATCTAAGCCCAACTTTTGCCCTACTTCCAAAACTCGATTTGACTGTTCCTTAACACTCTCACTAATACTTTGGAAGCGGGCAATTAATCCTAGTCCTTCACCCAAACCTAAGCTAGATACCAATTTATTTGATAGCAAATCAGCTTGGACTGGTGTTAACGCCGAACCTCGCAGGATATTAGCTGCTTGAGATACAGCCTCTGCACTACCGGTTAGTACCACCGTCCCCGATGCTTCTGGTAGCGGATATAGGCGAAAAGTTAGTTGACTAATAAAGCCTAATGTGCCATAAGAACCAGTAAGCAACTTCATCAAGTCATATCCGGCGACATTTTTGACTACCCTTCCCCCAGCCTTGGCAATTTGTCCATCAGCACGGACAAAAGTAATACCTAGTAACTGGTCGCGCACACTACCATAACGTTGCCGCAGAGAACCTGTATCACCGGTGGCAACAATACCGCCAATAGTTGCCAACTCTGGTGCTGCGGGGTCAAGGGCGAGAAATTGCCGCGACTTTGCCAAAAGTGCTTGCAAATCTGAGAATTTCATCCCAGCTTCTACTGTCACAGTCAAATCACCAACAGCGTGTTCAATCAGTTGGTTCATGCGTTCTGTACTAACTACAACATCAACACCCTTAGCTAAACCACCCCAGCTAAGTTTACTGCCACTACCACAGGGGAGGACGCGCCAGTTGTTTTTATGAGCTGTGGCGATGACTGCGGCTAGCTGTTGTTGAGTGCGAGGATAGACAATACAACTGGGTAAATTTCCAGAAGCTATAGCCTGTTGAATACGTTTTTGCTGACTGAGTTCGATATTTTCCCAAAGACAAACAGCATTTTCTTCGCCGACGATAGATGCAAAATCAGAAGCGCAGACGGCTTGCGGTCTGTCATTAGACATTGCTTTCATTGAGTTTATTTTTTTACGCCCTACTTCTAATTTACTGGCTAACCTGACCAAAAAAGCACATTGCCATTAATATACGGTGGCTTCAATATAAAAAGCGATGCCTAGGGCGCAAGCCAGCTTGTAATCAGCGCCAATTAACAATTCAAAATTCAAAATTAAAGACATTTCAGACGGGGATTTAAACCCCGACTGAAGTAGACATCTCCAGAAACTAAATATGCGTTACCCAGAACCCTTGTAGAGACGTAGCAGTGCTACGTCTCTACATATATTTGATTAGAGCGCAATCTGCTGTAGCGACAAAAATTCTAATAGAACTTTGAGCTTTATCAAAGCTGAATAAAGTTGTAACGCTCTTGTATTACAGCACATTTGATCTGAATGAGGTACACAAGGGCGGGCAGGATGCCCACCCCACAAGATTTATCAGATTAAGATGTGTACTTCATTTATTTGCAAAGTGCTGTAAGAGCGATCGCGCTTCGCTTGGGTAAGGTATTAGCCTTATCCAACCTATAATACAATATCGTTCAGTTAAGTCCGAAATCCTTGGTAGAGACGCGAAATTTCGCGTCTCTACAGGTCTAAAATCAATACCAAAAATCCTTAACTAAACCGTATTGACCTATAATATTTGAAAGCTTTTAAAGCTTAGGAAAAAAGTAGTAGATAAGTGAAATTTACTCATCTACTACACGTAGAGTTAGGAGACAGCTTGGATATTTACAATATCTTCTATGGGAAAAAGTAATAAATTTCAGCAATGTTAGTTGAATAAATTAGAGATGTTTGGAGAGATGTCTAAACCTAGTATATTCATTTGAATATCACTATTTAAATGTAGTTATTGAGAATAAATTTATATTGTTTTATATTTCTCTGATTAACTTTTAAAAAAAAGTAACAGATGGGTAAAAATTACCCCTCTGCTACAAGCAAACGGAGGTATAAACTTGATTATTTAATTGGCATGAACCAATTCTTGAGGCGCTGCGGCATCATAAGCTGCGGCTTTCACAAATTCCTTGAGAACGTCTTTGAGTCTTTGCTCAATTTCCTCATCTAACAAGACACTATTATCAGCTTGTCGTTGAACTTGTTTGTCTACCGCATAAACTGTAGCTAGGATATGCCGCGCTCCTAATTCAGATAATACAGGTTTTAGGGCGTATTCAATTGCCAATAAATGAGCGATGGTTCCACCCAAAGCAATTGGTAATACGGGTTTACCTGTTAATGATTTTTGTGGCAGCAAATCTAGAAATGTTTTTAGCACTCCTGTATAAGCAGCTTTGTAAATTGGGGTGGCAATAATCACACCATCTGCCTTTGCTAATAAAGCTTTTGGCTGTTCTAAAGCAGGGCTGTCGTAACGTCCAAAAACTAAATCTTCAGCAGGCAAATCTCGAACTGAAATAATGTCTACATGCAGGCCTTCTTGTTGTAAAAGCTTGGCAGTATATTCGACAAGACCGTAAGTTCTAGATGGATGGGTTGGACTACCAGCGATCGCTAAAATATTTGTCATTCAATTAAACTCCCAATTTCTAAAATTGGTTCAGTATGTTTTGCAGTTTTGGTCTTCATAGCTGATGCTGTGTTGACCTTTTCACTCAGACGTTTGTAGGGACGGCGCAAACTCATACTCTCAACTTCCCAAATGTAGCCATGAATAACTACATCCTGGGGAATTAAAGGAGAATTACGCAGTAACTCCACCTGCTGTGTGCAGATTTCATCTACATCGGTAAACGTTTTGATCCATTTGGAAAAAACACCTTTTGGTAGCTTCAATTCTGGCAACGCAGGATCGATAGTAACTTGATCCACGTCAATACCTTGATTTCGCAATACCTCACTGAGAAAGTCTCCTGATGCTGTCATCATGCCACATTCGGTATGATTAATCACGATGATTTCTTTTGTGCCAAAAAACTGCGTAGTTAACATCGCTGACCGAATCGCATCATCTGTAACTAACCCTCCAGCATTACGGAAAATATGAGCATCTCCTTCACCAATTCCTAATGCTTTCTCCACAGGTAAACGTTCATCCATGCACGCTAGCACCCACAAGCGTTTGTTGTTAGGTATTCCCAACTGACGACGCAATGCCCACGCTTCTTCTTCTGAGATTTTTTGGTCAATTTGTTGGTGCAGCATGGTTGGTAATCTTCTAGTTCTTATTTACTAGGATACGGACGTTGCTCTTTCTTGAGGCTTTTGCTTAGGGAAATCTTCATTTGCCACGATCTCGCCAAATGGACTTAAGACATGTTGCTTTTCCACTGTCGGCAGATTCTCTAATGGCAGATGGGGAAATAGCAGTTCTGCAACTCGATAAGCTTCCTCTAAGTGGGGATAGCCAGAGAAGATAAAAGACTCAACACCCAAAGAAGCGTATTCCAATATTCTGGCTGCTACGGTTTGGGGATCGCCGACTAAGGCCGTTCCCGCACCACCCCGCACTAAACCGACTCCCGCCCATAGGTTCGGGCTGATTTCTAATGCCTCACGATTCCCGTGGTGTAATTGAGTCATCCGTTGTTGTCCAACTGAATCCATCCGCGCGTAAGCTTTTTGGGCTTTAGCGATCGCTTCGTCATCTACATATTTAATCAATTGATTCGCCGCATCCCAAGCTTCACTTGTGGTTTCCCGCACAATCACATGTAGCCGAATCCCAAACCGCAAAGTCCGGCCTTCTACTTCTGCAAGTCTGCGAACTGATGCAATCTTCTCGGCTACTTGCGCCGGTGGTTCGCCCCAAGTTAGATAAACATCTACATGTTTAGCAGCAATTTTTTGAGCAACAGGAGAGGAACCGCCAAACCACAAGGGCGGATGCGGCTTCTGAACAGCTGGAAACAATAGTTTCCCATCCTGAATGTTGAAATAGTCGCCCTGGAAATTAGCTTGTTCACCACTAGCGATCGCTCGCCATACTGTCAAAAATTCATCTGTTAATTCATAGCGCTGATCGTGATCTAAATGCAAGCCATCCCCCGCTAATTCCACAGGATCGCCACCTGTCACGACATTAATCAGCAAGCGTCCTTCAGAGACGCGATCAAAAGTCGCCGCCATCCGCGCTGCTACCCCAGGTGATACCAAGCCGGGACGAATCGCCACCAAAAAACGCATCCGTCGCGTTAGTGATACCAGCGTTGATGCTACAATCCAAGCATCTTCGCAAGAGCGACCTGTAGGTAGCAATGCCCCTGTATAACCAAGGTCATCCACCGCTTGGGCTATCTGCCGCAGATAAGGAAAGCTTACTGCCCGTCCACCTGTAGCAGTTGCAAGATAGCGTCCGTCGCCGTGGGTTGGGATGAACCATAGTAGCTGCATGAATCTTGTCCTTTTAAACTACGGTAATTCGATAAAATTACCGTGCTTTATTTATAGTTTTTACAGTATCACATATTCTACTTAAGGAAGCAAAGAGTTTTAAGAAAATCCACTCATCAGGTAATTTGGTCTGATTCCCGTGCAGTATTTTGTTGTTTCAAAGCTTATTTTAATGAGTTTATCAGGGCTAACTCAGGGCGTAGACGCAAAGCGGCTTGTCGTCAGACATCGCTAATTATAGTTATTGATGTAGGGAATTCCGTACTGGAATTGATTGGCCAGTTAACCGGAAAATAGAAAATAATAGATATATGGACAAACGGTATTTTTTGCAGGCTAGTGCCGTAATCGTCGGCACAGCATTTTTATCAAGGTATATCAATTGGGAGTCACAAGCGATGACAACTTCTAAGAGTGGATTTGAAGTTACGAAACCAGAGTCAGAATGGCGCACGATTTTAACGCCAGAACAGTTTAGTGTATTGCGTAAACATGGGACAGAACGCCCTTATACCAGCCCATTGGATAAGAAATACGACCAAGGCACTTATTTTTGTGCCGCGTGCGAACTACCACTGTTTACATCTGATACCAAATTTAACAGTGGTACTGGCTGGCCCAGCTTTTTTAACCCAATTGAAGGTGCGATCGCTCTAACTGTAGATAAATCGTTGTTTATGACCCGAACTGAAGTGCATTGTAGTCGCTGTGGTGGTCATTTGGGTCATGTTTTTGATGATGGACCTGCACCCACTGGCAAGCGCTACTGCATGAACGGGGTTTCGCTGAAGTTTGTTCCTGCTTGATCAGCTGCGTAGGCGTAGGCTGACGTAGATATGGCAGGTACTAACCTAAATTATCCTATTTGCTTGGTTCTTGTTTCTGCTTTTTGTCTTTAGGATCTTTTTTAGGTTTTTTAACTTCTTTATTACTTTTTCTTTCTTTAGACATCAGTGTTCTCCAAATAGGTTAATCATTGAAAGCTTCAACATTCTGCCGTCAGGTAATCAGGAGGTGGCTTACCTGATATTCTTTTAAGACAAGAAAGTATCAGACATAAATGCTACTAACTACCATGATACTGTGTTGTTTGATTTTCTTCTGACAACCTTTTTGATCTATTTGAAGCACAATCGCCTTGAGGGTAGCATAGTTAACTGTGCTACCCTAACCAATTATAGGGTCGCTACAAGTTCTTGTAAGCGATCGCGTCCATCACGGAAGACAGGCCAACCATCCCCCACTAACACTGCTTCTACCCGACTAAGTTGAGCCAACCTGCGGACAGAAGCAACAGCCTCCTCTCGATTCAGCAGTTTGTCATCTGGTAAAATTGTTAAGCTACCTGCTTTACGTGCCCGGACTAAATCCCCTGTAATTAAAGTTGTCTCCTCCAGTAACAGAGCCAATTCACCGGGAGTTTTAGAACCATTGAGTTCAATCACCTCCAATCCTGGGACAAATTCTTCACCATTAGACAGCCAGCGATCGCAAGGTATAGGAAAAGCGTCTTTTTCTGCCAGAGGTCCAGCTATCTTAGCATAAGTTTGATCGGCAATTTCTTTACTTGCCCTGACATGCTCAGAATTCGTTAGCACAATCCAAACCACACCACCGAGGGATTTCAGATGATTCCAGTCATGGTTTGATAGGGCTACTGGGTCAATCAAGATGTTTCCATCTGGGCGAATCCAGGCAATCCCATTGAAATCAATATTTCTTGCCGGATTGAAGTTAGACCAGCTATACAGATCGGGACGGTGCAAAGATTTCATGATGATTCTGGATCGGTACGTTCAATAATTGACTATTAATCTCAATAATTTAGTATATAGATAATAAGGGCATTGGGCACTTGTACTGAGTTTCGAATACGCTCAACTACCGCGACTTGTGCCGAGCATCTCGACTTCGCTCGATGGAGCCGAAGCCGAGGTAAGTCGAAGTATTGGGAATTGGGCATTGGGCACTTGTACTGAGTTTCGACACTTCGACTACGCTCAGTGCATCGCTACGCTCAACTACCGCGTTCGCGTAGCGTCTCGTAGAGAAGTCGTTGGCGCAGCCTCTCCAAGAGTTGTATTGGGCATTGGGCATTGGTTCTTCTCCCCTGCTTGCTTCCCCTACTCCCTCATCTCCCTCAGGCTCTGGAATTTGAGTATACTACGATAAATCTATCAATTTTATGGATTTATCAGGTTTAGAGTAATTCCCGCATAACCGCAATAGAGATCAACGGAGGTATAGGGGTGAGTGAGATACAGCGCCAAAAAATATCAGCGAAGGCAGAACAGTTTAGAGAGTCGGTGATTCGAGAAATGACCAGGGTGGCACTGCAACACGATGCAGTAAATCTGGCGCAGGGATTCCCTGATTTTCCCTGTCCCTTGGAGTTGAAACAGGCGGCTTCTGAGGCAATAGAGGCAGATGTGAACCAGTATGCCATTACTTGGGGCGATCGCTTATTTCGTCAGGCGATCGCCAACAAAGTTCGCTGGTATCTCGGCTTAGATATTGATCCCGAAACCCAAATCACCGTTACCTGCGGTTCTACAGAAGCAATGGCAGCTGTGATGCTGGCGACAGTCGATCCTGGTGACGAAGTAATTGTATTTGAGCCGTATTACGAAAACTACGGACCCGATGCGATTTTAGCTGGTGCTATACCCCGCTATGTGACACTGCATCCCCCTGATTGGACATTTGACGAAGCACAGCTACGTCAAGCTTTCAATGCCCATACCAAAGCTATTATTATCAACACACCCCACAACCCTACAGGTAAAGTCTTTACTCGTGAAGAACTCACCCTAATTGCTGAACTTTGTCAAAAGTGGGATGTGTTAGCGTTCACTGATGAAATCTATGAACATATTCTCTATGATGGTACGGAACATATTGCCCTAGCAACTCTTCCCGGTATGGAAGAACGAACCATTACTATTAACGGTCTATCGAAAACTTATAGCGTCACTGGATGGCGAGTCGGCTATATTTTGGCAAAGCCAGAATTGACAGCAGCAATTCGCAAAGTCCATGATTTTCTTACAGTTGGCGCACCTGCACCATTACAACGAGCCGGAGTTGTCGCCATGCAACTGCCACCATCCTATTATCAAGAACTAGCCAAACTTTATCACCAGAAGCGAGACAGGATTCTACAGATTCTAGATCAAGTTGGCATTCCCTATTTTGTTCCCAAAGGAGCCTATTACGTACTTGCAGATATTTCCAAATTTGGGTACAAAACAGATGTTGAATTCACTTACCATCTGATTCAAAATATTGGTGTTGCTGTAGTTCCTGCTTCCAGCTTTTTCAGCGAACCAGAAAAAGGACATTCATTGATCAGATTTTGCTTCAGCAAAAAACCTGAGACATTACAAACAGCGAGCGATCGCTTACTCAAATTGCAATCAACTCTACAACCAACATCCTAATATTCATTTATTCTCTTCTGATTCATGGTAATTCAACATAGGGGTTGTAACCCCTATGTCCAAAGATAATTTTGTTTTAACTAGGGTATAAATCACATTATGAATTACGAATTTTGAAGCGTCTCTAAGTAAGTAGGCGAGAATAAACCAAGGTACTTTGAGTAATGTAAAAAATATTGAGATTAGTTTTTAGTGTTCACGTAGCAATATCCCCAAAGGATTAGGGACTGACAAATAAAAAAATACTCAAAAAACTCGCGAAAAAAATCTCTCCTCCTTATTCCTCTGTGTTCTCCCGAAGTTTGCTCAACGCGAGGAACCCGCGCACGCAACTTCTCTCTGTGTCTCTGTGGTAGCCTGCGGCAAGCCGATGCAGCGTCTACGTTTTTTTGGATAATTTATTTCTTGGAAGTCCCTTAGACTACAAATCTTTAATTATTTACGCGCTAAAATATTTTTTACTCTACCTATATATATATTGACAAAATTGCTGTGATCTAAAATAGATTTAAAAATTTAAATTCGGAAATATTTGCTTAGTAGTATCACTGAATCTATGCTATACAACCCAGTTGATGTATCTGTATATATTCGGTAGTTATGACTAGTTGTAAAAGTCATAACTACCGATTTCTTCTCTGGCATCAAATATTTTTACGTATAACTACTGTATAACAATTAAAAGCACTGATAGATATTCAGTGCAATTGCTGTTTGGTGTCCTGTATCACAAATTAGCAATTCCAGTAAAATAACCTTATCAAAGGCGTTGCTGGATGTTATAATCATGAAGTATCGGACACATACATTTTGCTAATTAATCTTTAAGCAGCGAAAAATGTAACCTATAATGCTGTTAAAGTTGGCTTTGCGTATGCGAATCGTTACACCATACAGGAAAACATCTGAAAATATTAATCACACAATAAAACATGATTTGTTGACTTGTAACTTGGTATTAAGAATTCCATGTATAAAATCGCTATTATGACAGTTGTAAAACTGGTTTAGATTGTAAAATGCTACACATTTTACAGTTTAAAAATAGCTACCATAGCATCAAGACTCTCAATGAGAGAATCAACCTACACAGTGTTACGAAGAACTTCAATTTTGTATGAATTCAAATAGCCAGTCTGCCAATTCTGCCGACACATATTCCCAACGTTTGGCAGACATTGTGGGAACTGCGATCGCTCTGTTGACTCTAACCCTACCCGTATTTGTCATCGCTCACTATTCTTCAACTAATGTTGAAAATAACCAGAAACCTCTGATCCAAAACCTACAAAAAAGTGACGATTGATCAAGCTTGCTAGTAGCATTTCCTCAGCAGGATATCTGCAAAAAAGAGAAAATTGATGTGAGACAATCTCTGTAGATTCGGATGTAGTTCATCAGAAATATGCTGAATCTGTATTGTCTGACTCCAGGTTTCAATTGTCTTGGCAGAGTCGGGGCAAAAATCCCTCCAACAACAATCAAGGGCAGAGGATATGCACAATACCCTCTTGTAAAAAGCGTTGCGAAGTTTCCTCGCAACGCTTTTTCCATTTATTAGCTAATTCAAGGGGGAGATGAGGGAGAAATCAATTCAAAATTCAAAATTCAAAATTAAAGAATTTATTTCTGCCTCCTGCCTCCTGCCTCCTATTTCCCAATACTTCGACTTACCTCGGCTTCGGCTCCATCGAGCGAAGTCGAGATGCTCGGCACAAGTCGCGGTAGTTGAGCGTAGCGATGCACTGAGCGTAGCCGAAGTGTCGAAACTCAGTACAAGTGTCCAATGCCCTGCCTGGAATAAATACCTTGGGAAGAGATCCATATTGCCCTAAAATTCTACACGGGGAGCGAAACTGACTGAATGCCCCATGATTCACTGTTACCGGAGGAGTTTTTTGTGGATTTATCTCGTATTCCTGCCCAACCGAAACCTGGTTTAATCAACGTTCTGATTGAAATTACTGGCGGAAGTAAAAATAAATACGAATACGACAAGGAACTAGAAGCTTTTGCTCTAGACCGAGTACTTTATTCGTCGGTGCAATACCCTTATGACTACGGCTTTGTACCCAATACTTTGGCTGAAGATGGCGATCCCCTAGATGGTATGGTCATAATTGACGAGCCAACCTTTCCCGGTTGTGTTATTGCCGCACGACCGATTGGCTTCTTGGAGATGATTGACGGTGGCGATCGCGATGAAAAAATCCTTTGTGTTCCTGACAAAGATCCGCGCTACACTCAGGTAAAATCCCTGAAAGATGTAGCACCACATCGTTTGGATGAAATTGCCGAATTTTTCCGTAGTTATAAAAATTTGGAAAAAAAGGTGACTGAAATTCTCGGTTGGCAAGATGTAGACAAGGTTGCAGCTTTAGTAGAAAAATCCGTCAAAGCTTATAGAGGATAATAGAAGAGTTAGGAGTTAGGAGTTAGGAGTTAAGAGTTAAAAGTTAAGAGTTAAGAGTTATAAATTTTTATTCCTCACTTCTAACTCCTCACTCCTAACTCCTCATTCCTTACTATTGTTACGGATCGCAAAAACTGCCCCCAACCGCAAACCAGAATGCAGCGTACTATCCTTTTGGCCAAAATTCATAACTGCACCCTCACAGGGGCGAATATCAATTACGTGGGTAGTATCAGCATTGATCAAATCCTTTTGGAAAAAGCTGGGATCTTACCTTATGAGCAGGTGCAAGTAGTTAATAGTGCCAACGGTCAGCGCTTTATTACTTATGCGATCCCGGCTCCAGCCCATTCAGGAGTAATTGAGTTAAATGGGGGTGCAGCACGTTTAGGCATTATTGGCGATCGCTTGATTATAATGACTTACGGGCAGTTCACTCCAGAAGAGTTAAAAAATTACTCTCCTACGGTAGTCATTGTGGACGAAAAAAACAGGTTGTTGGAAGTGCGGCGCTACGATGACCTGCTCGGTAAGGTCTAATTTCAAGGATAAATGCCAAATTTTGAGTTGTCGGATTCCCAGAGCTACATACCTGAAAATTCAGCTAACATGCCAAGCAGTCCAGCAGGTGAATTTCTCGTTCAATTCTGGGGTGTAAGAGGTTTGATCCCCACTCCAACTAGCAACACCAATCGTTATGGTGGTAATACCGCTTGTGTAGAAATGCACGTAGCTGGGAAACGCTTGATTTTTGATGGCGGTACTGGCTTACGCATACTGGGTAAAACTTGGCAAGAACTGCAACAGCCACTAGAAGCCCATTTATTTTTTACCAACTGCCAATCAAACCGAATTCAAGGGTTTCCCTTTTTTGCTCCCGCATTTATTGGAGAAAATTGCTTTCACATTTACGGTACAGCTGCCTCTAATGGAGCCTCAATCAAACAATGTTTGTACGATCAAATGCTTCAGCCACACTTTCCTTACCCTTTACAGGTAATGCAGTCGGAATTACAGTTTTATAATCTGACTCCAGAAAGTGACGTGAAGCTAGATGATGTCATCATTAGAACTGCATTAATCAATCAAACTCAGCGATCAGTTGGCTACCGAGTTACTTGGCAAGATTATAGTGTTGCCTACGTCACGGATTTGCACCAGAATGCTGATCAAGTTGAGCGAGAGCGGATTTTGCAGTTTATTAAAGGTGCTGACTTGCTGATTGCCAATGCCACTTACACTCCGCCCACCTCTCACAACCATGACTCTGCTGATTTGCTCTGGCAAGCTGCGGTGAATGCGGCTCTGAATGCTGGCGTTCAACGGTTAGCCATTTCTCATCATCACCCAGATGACCATGATGATTTTCTTGACCAGGTTCAAGTCGATGTTAAATCTGCTTTTCCTCAAGCCATACTAGCCCATGAAGGTCTAATATTAGCTGTTGGTAAGTGATTTGACTCTTTGGCACTTTTAAATCAGTGCTAGAGCGATGCCTACGCCGGCAAGCTACGCACAAGCACTGACTACAATTAAAATTGGCTATATTGAAATACCCTTGGGTGAAGAATTTTTGGTACTGATTTTAGACCTGTAGAGACGTGAAATTGTACTTCGTCCCGCTACGCTAACGCGTCTCTACCAATATTTTTGGACTTAACTGAACTTTATTGGGTTATATTGCCAATTAAGGGACTTACAAATCAAAAAACATCCCAAATTTTTTGTGGGATGGGTGTACCCACCCGTCCCAGATTTAGAGCGCTGATGTTGCCCACCCCACAAAATGGATAATTTATTTCTTGTCAGTCCCTAAGAAGCATTTTGCAACTCAGCTGTGCGGATTGAAAGCTGCTGTGTCTGATTACCCCGTTGCACTTTCACTTGTAATATTTGACCAAGGCGACTGTCTTCCACAAAGTTCTGCAATTGTTCAGCACTGGTAATTGCTTTACCATCAATTTGAAGAATTACATCCCCGCGCCGGACACCCGCAGATGCAGCTGGAGAATTGGGAACAACTCTGATTACAAAAACACCATTAACTTCTGGTATTTGAATAGCAGAGTTGGGATCGGTGTTATTTTCCTTAGCAAGTTCGGGTGTCAAAGTTAGCATTTGCACGCCCAAATAGGGGTGGGCAACTTTGCCATCACGTTGCAGTTGGGCGGCGATCGCTTTGGCTTTATCGATGGGAATCGCAAAGCCAATACCCATCGCGTCAGGGCGAATGGCTGTGTTAATCCCAATCACTTCACCTTGACCATTTAATAGTGGCCCGCCAGAATTACCAGGGTTAATGGCGGCATCTGTTTGGATAAAATCTAAACGTTTGTCACTAATGCCGACTTGGGCGCTGGAACGTTTGAGAGTACTGACAATTCCCAAGGTAACGGTGTTATCAAATCCTAAAGGATTACCAACTGCGATCGCCCAGTCTCCTACCTGTAGATTACTAGAAGAACCCAAGGGCGCTACTGGCAAATCGTTACCGGCGTTAATTTTGACCACTGCCAAATCTGTAACTTCATCAATACCTTGAACTTTCCCTTCAAAGGTGCGGCCATCTTTGAGTCTGACTGTTACTTTATCAGCCTTATCGACCACATGAGCATTAGTCAGAACTAACCCACTCTTGTCAAGAATAAAACCTGAGCCTAAACCGCGTAACTGCTGCTCAGGAGGCATCTGTTGAGAGAAACCGTCACCAAAAAATCGGCGGAAGAAAGGGTCTTCCAAAAATGGATCAACGCGACGAGTAATTGTCCGCTCAGTATCAATGCGAACAACTGCGGAACCAACGCGATTTACTGCTGCTGTGACAAAGCTACTGCTACCGATGGCAGCATTTGCTGGTGATTGCCGTTGGGCAATTAGTTTTGAAGTATCCCCAGCAGTTACAGAAGGTGCTGGTTCGGCTTGGGAGGGTAACACCTGGAATGTGCTAAAAATTAGCAGAACTCCTAGCGCGATCGCTAACAGATAAGTAGTAAATTGACGTAGAGACCGAGATATTTGGGGAAATTGCATAATCACAACCTAACCTATAAGCCTAATTGTTGCTTAGTCGTGAAAAATCTATATACAGTTATTTTTACCAAGATGAACTAACTTTTGAACAAGATTTCATTGCGACTGGTTGCACCTAGCTGGGGTAAAGAGTTAATCGCTGAGTGGGGAGTGATGGCAGCAGGAACGCCTAGAGGTAGCTGTAATTGTTTGACAACACTTTGTAAGAGTTCCTCTTGTCCAGTTCGGAAACCCCAGACATTTGTCCCACGGTTGATAATGGCAAACCAAACCAAACCGCGATCGCGTGTGGGCATCACTCCCGCCAAAGCGCTCACATCTCGGAGAGTGCCAGTTTTGATCACAGTAGCCAGGGGAAGGTGTCTGGAGTGTACTGTTCCCCGATGATCAAATCCAGACATGGCAAACAAATCAGCTAGATTCAGTTGATGGGCAGATGCTTCAATTTGAATAGCCATCAGCATGGCACAAACAGCCCTGGGGGAAATACGATTTTCGGGGCCTAGTCCAGAACCATTGATTAACTGAATTTCTACTTGTGGTACTCTCGCAAGGCTAGCAGCAGTTGATTGTACTACAGCCGCTCCTCCCACTGACTCTGCTAGCATCTCTGCCATATCGTTGTTACTGTAAACATTCATTTCCTTGAGCAGTTGCTTTAAGGGCAATGAGCGGTGACGTAGTAACAAAGTTTGTTGAGGGTTTGGTTGTGGCTCAAATTTCACCGTACCCGCAATCACAACTTGAGGCTTGGGCGTTCCCTTGGGCATGATTGAGTACGTGTACATGGCGGGACGGCCCCAAGTCGCACGATTTAGTGTTTGCTTGAGCATCATACCCGCCAGCATCGGCTGACGTTGGAAATTCATGGCAAAACTGCCAGTAATAATCAAATTTCCCTTAACCTGCTTGATGCCCATTTGATTGAGAGTATTACCAAGAGCGATCGCTTCTTCCCAAACAAACATCGGATCGCCACCGCCAGCAATGACCAAATCGCCCTGCACAACCCCATTTACCACTGGCCCAGTGATACTCACCAAAGTATCAAATTGGTGGTCTGGACCCCAAGTTTTCAAAGCAACTAGTGAAGTGGCAATTTTGGTTAAAGAGGCAGCTGGCAGAGGTGTCGTACCTTGGTGATTTGCCATCAGCATCGGCCCCGACTGCATCCAAATCCCCTGACTCTCAGCCAGATTTTGGGGCACCACTTTTGATGTTATGAGCTTTTTCAGATATTCTTGCACCGTCGTCGCCCCAGTTGGATTGGGATCAGGGGCAAGAACTAAGCCAGGACTACTTTGCCAAGTCAAAGCATCTAAGGCATCTAGAGGCTTGATTTGTACTCCGGCCATTTCCAGCCAAAGCGACACCAAACCTGAACCCAATAATTCCAGCATCTTTTATTCCTCTGTCAGGATTTGATCGGTTGTTTACTGTGCTAATATACAAGCTTTTTTACAAAAATCAGTAATGAGTCATCATAACTAGTGTTTTTCTGCCATAAAAAAACTAGACAAGTCTAGAATTTATTTCTTACCTGACTTTTCACCTTATGTGGAAAAGTCCACCAAAAACCTAACCCCCTAACCCCCTTCCCGCGTCGGGAAGGGGGAAAATTCAAAGTCTCTCTCCTTTTAGGAGAGAGAAATAGAAGTGAGGTTTTCCAGATGCCGTGAAAAGTCAGATTTCTGACTTCATCAAAAAACATCCCAAATGTTCTTGTGGGATGGGTAAACCTCAAAGAAGTACCCATTCATCTCCAGATGTGCGGGACAAAAAAAAGTGGCTCTGCAATCAGCAGAACCACTAAAGCTTTCGCAAACCTGTTATAACTTAACGAACTGCGCCTTGAGCAGAAACAGTATCAATGGGCTTCATCAGGTACAGCCGCAATAACTGCCAGCCATTAGAGATGTAAAGCGGCAGTTTTTGGAATAATTGCAAGAATTTGGGAGTGTTGGAGTTAGCGATCGCACTCAGCTTTTCATTATTGCTGATACAAGTATCCAAGCGCTGATAAAAATCTGGATTCTCTACATCCAGCATGAGTGGGAACACCCTACCCGCATTTTCGTTAGTCTTCTTAATTACATGGATGTCGTATTCTCGCGCATCCAGTCCCAGGGTGGCATAAAAGTCCTTCCGTTGGATGTCATTAAGATACATAGTCGCAAATACCGACAACAGGAAGAACCGACTCCATAGCTTTGCTCTCCAATCATTCAGCATTTGGGGCTGAGATTTCATGATTGCATCAAAGAAATCGCCGTGACGGTTTTCATCTTGACACCAATTTTCAAAGAACCGGAAGATTGGATAAATCCGGTCTTCGGGATGTGCTTCTAAATGGCGAAAGATGGTGATATAACGCCAATAACCAATCTTTTCAGAAAGATAAGTGGCGTAGAAGATGAATTTTGGCTTAAAGAAGGTATAATCGCGGCTCTTAGTCAAAAACCCTAAATCTAGGGACAGATTAAAGTCCGACATCGCTTTGTTCAAAAAGCCAGCGTGACGCGCTTCATCACGTGACATCAGGTTAAAACACTCTGCCAAGACGGGGCTTTTGCCTTTTAAGCGACGCCCAAGTTCTTTATAAAGCAAAAAGCCCGAAAACTCTGCCGTACAAGAACGTTCTAGAAATTCAACGAACAACTGGCGAGTTTCCCCGTCAATATGATCCCAAGATTGTTCAAACTCGGCATCTCGAACAAAGTGATGGCGATTGTAGTCAGTGCGAAACTCTTCGAGAATGGCTCTTAACTCGTCTTCGTTGACGGAGATATCCATCCGTGCCATTTCATCAAAATCGGTAGTATAAAACCGAGGTGTTAACAGGGTTTCTTTTGCCGGGACTTTAATCCCTGGCCGGATTTCTTCAAAGCCTGGTTTTTTAAGGGAATCTACCATGTCTTGATTGCTCTTTCGTCTTTATTATCTTGAGTACACCAAAAAGCCAAGGGTAAAGCTCTGGCAAGGCGCAACAGCCGACAACAGCCGACAATATTCATTTATATCACGAGTGACTCTTCCTAAAGTCCCACGAGTCGCGTATATCTCAGACCTAAAAGGGACGTAGCTCTACGCTTACCGAGTGTTTCTATAAAGTTCAGTCTACCAAGGTGTGGGTTACAAACTAGTAAGTGAAACGTTAAGAGTTGCAACAATAGAAGGGGATTGGGGATTGGGGACTTGTACTGAGCGTTCGCGTAGCGTCTCGTAGAGAAGCCGAAGTATTGGGGATTGGAGACTGGGGATTGGGGATTGAGAAGATGAGGAAGATTAGGGAGATAAATTAATAACCAATGTCCCATGCTCCATGCTCCATGCTCCATGCTCCATGCCCAATGACGCCAGTTGCTTCAAGTCGGCAAAGCCGCCCAACGCACTGGCTCCCCAATGCCCCATGCCCAACAACTAATTTCTACCTAGCCACTTTTGACCATCCAAACGCTGAACTAAGCCATATACCAACAAATCGAGTGTAGTTTTGCGCTCATCGATTAAGAATGACTCAAGAGTGCTAGGTTTTTTGCCTTCATTGCAGGAAAATTCCTTTTTCCCTTGAATATCTTCTTCGGGGAAATACAGGTTGAACTGACGCCGACCGATTTCTGACCAAGTGCCGATAATTTGCCAGCATTCTTCGGCGGATTCAAAGCCGGTGATTGACACCTTCTGCTTGGCAAAAGACACCTGTAAATCTTGCACACCTTTTTGAGCGATCGCTTTTTGTAAAGCTGGCAAGTAATCTTGCTCAATGAACTCTACAAATGGCTTATCTTCAACAGCAGGGGCTTTTTCCTTTTTGGCGGTTTTAGCTGCTGCGTCGGGTTTTTCGTCTACGGGGGCGGCGGGTTTTTCTCGCTTGGGTGATGCAGCAGCTGGTTTAGCGGCTTTCGGATCTGGTGCGTTGGCAGTTGGAATGTCTGTGGATTCGGGTGAGTCTGTACTAGGAGCGTGTTCTTCAGCGACACTGGGAGCTTGCTTGTCAACAGTGCTGGGAGCTACTTCTCCCGCTTGATTGTGATTGGTTGGGTCTGCCATTGCTCAGGTCAATCCTTTAATCTAGCTTTGGGAGCGATCGCTCACCGTGATGTATCGGGTATTTTCATTTTGACATACTAAGGGATTTTCTAGTCAGCACTCTAGGGCTTCAATCCCCCGTAGGTGCAATTCTTAAATTGCCTCTACGTGAATAAAGTACAGACTTATATAGAACTTGTGTTAGTAAACATCATAAATCGGGAAACATTGAAATAAAGCTTCAACCTCAAAATAAAATCTAATGGATCAACAGCAAATTATCAAACTACTAGTTGGTGATTTTACTTGGCAACGACTACTTAAATCTTTTATCTTTATCTATATATTTTTTGCTACATTTGTATATTTTCGGGCAGATAGCATGATTTTTCTATCTCAACCTTCTAGCTATCAAGATGATGCAACAATTCTGAAATTAAAAAGTGGGGAGAATCCGAATATCTCAGCCATCTACTTATTAAACAATCAAGCTAAATATACTATTCTTTATTCTCATGGTAATTCCGAAGATTTAGGAGATATAAAACCGATCTTAGAAAAATTACACACATGGGGTTTTAGTGTCTTTGCTTATGATTATCGTGGTTATGGTACGAGTCAAGGAAAGCCTACAGAAACTCATGCTTATGAAGATATCAATAGCGCTTACAATTATTTGACCCAAAATTTAAAAATACCACCTGACAAAATTATCGTTTTGGGGCGTTCGGTTGGTGGTGGTTCTGCCGTAAATTTAGCAATGCGGAAACCAATAGCTGGTTTAATTATTGAAAGTTCGTTTATTTCCGCTTTTCAAGTAATAATACCTTTTCGGATTTTACCCTTTGATAAATTTCCCAATCTAGACAACATCAAAAAAGTCAAATGTCCGATATTGGTGATTCATGGAAAAGCAGATGATATCATTCCTTTTGCTCATGGAGAAAAGTTATTTAATGCGGCAATATCCCCAAAACTTTATTTGTGGGTAGAAAAGGCAAATCATAATGATTTATTCCAGGTAGCTGAAGAAAAGTATCGTCAAACTTTGCAGGAGTTTATTAATCTTGTAAAGACAAATCAGCAATTACCCCATCCCAGTAATTAGTAATTACTAATGGGTTATGCCCCCTCACATCCCTTTGAATCCCATACCAGTTTCTACCTGTTGCTGTGCTGGAATAGAACTCACCTTGCCAGAAGCAACTCTGTTAGAAGTCTGATGCCAAATACCAACTTGGCTCAAGAATATGCCTACTAAAATCAAGCTACCGCCAATATATTGAGCTTGGGTAGGGGCTTCACTCAAAATTAAATAGGCCGCTAAGATACCCACAATTGGGCTAAATGAGCTAACTAAGGAAGCCATAGATACAGTAGAAGTTTTCAAACCTTTGATCCAAAAAGACTGGCCTACCACCACAATTAACCCACCATACAAAAACATCCACTGCCACAAAAACGGTGAGAAGACACCAGCGAAATGATCCTTGCCATAGAGGACTAAAGCAATGAAGAAAAAGATGACGGTTCCTAGTGCAGTCCGAAAGATGCTATAGATTCCCAAAGGAACCTGGGAAAGGTGTTTCTTGCCAATAATCGTAGAAGCAGATGTAGCCAATGATCCTGCTACTGCCAAAAGTTCCCCTATGCCTAAACCAAAACCTCCCACGTTCATCATGCCTTCTCCTGGAGGTTGAAGGATAATAGTGAGGATAACGCCGATGAAGGCTGCGATCGCTCCGATAAATTGCCAAATATTTACCCGTTCTCTCAATAACCAGACTGATAAAGCCAGAGTTAGAGGCGGTTCCAAGCGTCCAATCAAGATGACATTGTTTAGTCCTGTGACTGCCAGTGCTTGGAAAAATAAACCAGGTGCCAACGCTCCTGATAAAATAGCTACTGCCGTCAGACTGACCCAATCCTTCCTTGAAAGTTGCTTCAGAGTAGCTTTGTTCCACTGTCGCCCATAGATTAGGATCAGAAGTATCAAGGCGCAAAGATTTCCCACGAATAAAACATTACACAAAGAAATCGGATTGTGTAGGTTGCCGCCGTAGGCATCGCCAATCAAGTGTTGAGCGCCAATTTCTGTTAACTTCCTAGTAACTGCACCAGATGCTGCAAAAATTAGCATTGCTAGCCAGAGGTATGTTTGTCCCGAAATTCTATGGATTAGGCGATGTGGTCTTCTGAGTCTAGTCACAATAGCATCACTGCAATGAAAGCATTGTTCACTATATTAAGTTGCGATCGCGCAGTTCAGGATGAGGTTTTGTTGAGAAAATACTTAAAATATGCTGTGACTTTGAGAAACCATGACTGCCTGAGAAATTGCTGAGAATTAACTAAATTTTCTCAAGGGATAAATTCATGAAAATAGTGGCTTAGTTTCAATCATCTCTCACTCCTACCTGAGATGCTTTGGATGTTCAGGATAAAACAAAAAAGAGAAGTAACAAATGAAACTTGCACCCCTACTTACAAGTGTAGCCTTGGTTGGTTTTTTCACAGTTTGGGACGCACCATTAAAGGTGATCAATCCCTTATTAGTGCAGGCATCAGCAGCCGAAGAAATGTCTGTAACACAGAAACTAGACTTGCTCACTAAGAGTAAAGGTCAGATTGGTAGTGGCGATCAACTGCGTCGTTTCTTTTTTGGTGACTTGGAACCAATCGGTATCCAGGTAGGTGGTGCAGGTCACGTAGTTAACCTTTATAACAAAGCCAATGATGTCACATTCGCTTACTGTTCTCACTATGATGTGATTGTTGCCATTAAGAAAGGCAAGGTAACTAAATTTGAACCCAGTGAAGTGAAGTAATATCATTAGGACTTACGCAAAATATTTCTCAAACTCTCATTTCTCTGTGTCGCGCCAGTTGCTTCTCTCAGGGGGAGACGCTACGCGTAGCAAGATCCCCGAAGGGGTACAAGTCGGGTCACCGCAAGGGCGCACTGGCTTCTCCGTGCCTCTGCGGTTCGTTATTCCATAACTCTTGCGTAAGTCCTAATCATGTTCGGTAAATTACCTAGTATTTGATTTTTGAAATAAGTAGAGCGGCGTGAATAATTCAAGGTTTGTAGTGTTCGCGCAGCGTCTCGTAGAGAGGACTTTAGTTCTCAAATAAGGGCTGTTCGCGAAGCGTTCCCGTAGGGTAGCCCTCACTACGAACTAATTTCAATATTTTTTACATTTAATAGCACAACCACCTTTAATAATGTCATCTGGTAGTCCATAGTCGTTTACCCAGTCTGTAGCCATGAGCATAGCAGTTAAATGACCACCGGCTGAGTGACCAGCTACATGCATGCGTGGGGTCTGCGCCGAAGTTTTCGGCATGGTGATAAATTCAGGCAATAGCTGAACGATTTTGGCGGACAATCTCTTCAATGGTCACTTTAGGACAATATTAAAACTTATTCTGATCAAGAACCCTTTGTTAAAGTGTAGGAATCAGAGCGATCGCTAACAGCTGTGTAAGCTATCTCCTCAGTTTTCAATCATTCGGCGACGGTAAGCCTTGTACCGTCGCTTCTTTAACGGTAACAGCTACCGTATATATAAAGTTGCATAAGCGTAAAATGAATGAGTACCAGATTTAGCTTGACTTCGATATATGTATGGTAATTCATCTGATGTTGGCTTACCATAATAGCAAATCAAATTTAAATCAATCGCTATTTTTAAACACCCTTTTTTTAAACAATCAAGGAATCCGACTTTTCTAGGCGTATAAAAAAACTTTTTAAACAACCTTTAAAAACAGTTGTAAAATAGCGGTCTGGGATGAGGGAAAAGATTTAAGCAAAATTGGGATGCTCCCAAATAGATTAGGATAAATGTCTATCAGTTGTAAGTTTGACG
This sequence comes from Nostoc sp., assembly GCF_036917135.1. GTDB lineage: Bacteria > Cyanobacteriota > Cyanobacteriia > Cyanobacteriales > Nostocaceae > Nostoc. The sequence continues at coordinate 34,456 of NZ_JBALEA010000035.1, forward strand.
ATTTATATCAGATTTTCACTGATTACTGACTACTGTTTATTACTTAGTGATTCTGCGAGGAGTTATGCTGCTAACTGAACATCGCGCTGATCGAGTAGTTCTCTACAATATCAGTTGGCAACAATTTGAAAATTTATTGATAGATTTAGGTGAAACCCGTGCGGCTAAGGTGGCTTATGATGATGGCACATTAGAGATTATGACACCATTACCAGAACATGAATATTACAAAGAAATAATTGGTGACATCATCAAAGATACGGCTGAAGTTTTAGAAATGGATTATGAGTGTTATGGCTCAAGTACTTGGAAACGAGAGCTAAAAAAGGCAGGTATAGAACCTGACAATTGTTTTTATTTCCAAAATGAAGCACTAATTCGAGGTAAGCTCAAGTTCGATTTAAATCAAGATCCCCCTCCTGATCTGGCTTTAGAGATTGATGTTACTAGTAAATCTTTAGATCGCTTTCCTATTTATGCGCGGTTAGGTGTGCCGGAAATCTGGTGTTATGACTCTGGGGAAATTAAAATTTACCAGTTACAAGGTGAAAGATATCTGCAAAGAGAAATAAGTGTAGTGTTTCCTAATCTGAACATTCAAGAGATTCCATCACTAATTGAAAGATACCGCATGGCAGGAAGACGGGTTTTCCGACAAGCAATCAGGGAATGGGTAAGGGGACAGATGAGTTAGGTAGGATACTGGGATCGAGGGTGCGATCGCTGTTTGAGTTTTTTATGAACCTGTCACTTAATAATTTTAATAAAATCAACTGTGTCAGAGCTTATGGATTTTCCAATCAATCTAACTCCTAAAGTGGCGTAATCCAATAAGTAATGCCTCGAATAGCTTGTTTCTTAAAACCAAACAGAGGCAAATTCTCTTCAGTTAAACCCACATAAGTCCAATGTGGTACATCGTTTTCCACGGTTTGAAACCAACCATTTTCATTCAGAGATTTTCTCTGTTCTTGATTAGATATGCGTAAATCAATTGCTAATCCCCAGAGATGTTGTGAAGTTCCAGGAGGTGCAACTAAACCGAGAATTTTTGTTTCTTTACCTTGTTGAACTTTTGCTAAAACTTGATTGTTAGCATATTTGTTCCAAAATCTTAAATTAGTGTTGAAAGTGCGAGTACAATCACCAGAACCATAACCAGATTTTAACGGAATTTCTTGTTTAATTCGCGCTTTGTTTAAAGCATCAGCTGCCGATTTTTGTAAATAACAGTCGTTAGTTTTATCAACATGACCCATTGTTAAAGTCCTTTGAAACTCTTGGGTTTCTTGTTCATTAGCCAAGATATCTTTTTGGGGCAGTTTAATCCCTACATCTGGATTTACGAATACTGCGCCATACATTCGCAGCAAAGTATATTCATAAGTAGCAGGCTGGGGGATTGTGGGTAATTTGATAGCGATCGCAGATAGAAACCGCTGTTGATTATTTAACTTTTGGTCGGGAATAAATGGTTTTGATATTATCTTTTGATAGGCAGCTTTACAAGGTAGTGAATCAGTAGTCAAGCATAGATTTAAGGGTTGGGTAGTTCTACTCAATTGGTTATGGCTAATCTCATTACTAGCTACTAAGACAAAAATCATCAAGAAAAACAAACTGATGAAAGTTGCCTTTTTGATAATTCTATTAATATTAGTTTTATGGTTGATGGTGAGTCTCATTTTTAAGTAATTGCTTAGTTGATTCAAAAATAAAATTAATCGGCTTCTGGTAAATATCTTTTATTGATGAGATAAATTATTTTGTGTTGATGTCTAACTAGATGAACAATAGCTGTAATCAATAAACTGGAACCTGCTTACAATTCTTAAAGAAGATGATATTTTTACTTAATACTCAAGTTTAAAAAGAGAAACTTGTCTCTAATTGAGTACTAGTAAACTTGATAACTTGTTTATCAGAAAGATACATCCATGAAACCACTGGAACAGTTAAAATTGAAAAGAACTCTAAGCTTGCCGATCCTGTAGGTATGACCATGCACAATTCCGTTGAATTTCAAGACGCTTTTGATGTCATAGTCGTCGGTGCAGGTCACTCCGGTTGCGAAGCAGCTCTCGCCTCTGCCCGCCTCGGTTGTCGTACCCTGCTATTGACGCTCAATTTGGATAGAATCGCTTGGCAACCTTGTAATCCGGCAGTGGGTGGCCCGGCTAAATCTCAATTGACTCATGAGGTAGATGCACTCGGCGGAGAAATTGGTAAAGTAGCAGACCGAACCTACCTGCAAAAACGTATCCTCAACTCTTCACGGGGACCTGCTGTTTGGGCATTACGCGCCCAAAGCGACAAGCGCGAATATGCAGCAGTGATGAAAAATATTGTTGAGAACCAAGAAAACTTGACAATCCGCGAAAGTATGGTGACAGATTTGGTGCTGGGTGCTAATGGTGAAGTCATCGGCGTTGAAACTTATTTTGGTGTGGGGTTCCAATGTAAAGCAGTCATCTTGACAACTGGCACTTTCTTGGGAGGCAAAATTTGGGTTGGTAACAAATCAATGCCAGCCGGACGTGCTGGAGAATTTGCGGCTGAGGGGTTGACACAAACCTTAAATCGCCTGGGATTTGAAGTCGGAAGACTTAAAACTGGAACTCCAGCACGGGTAGACAAGCGATCGGTGGATTATAGTAAAATGCTAATCCAGCCAGGGGATGAAGATGTGCGCTGGTTCAGTTTTGACCCCGATGTGTGGGTAGAACGGGAACAGATGCCTTGTTACATCACCCGCACAACTGCCGAAACTCATCGCCTAATTCAAGATAATTTGCACCTTTCGCCAGTTTATGGCGGTTGGGTGGAAGCTAAAGGACCGCGTTATTGTCCCAGTATTGAAGATAAGATTGTGCGCTTTGCTGATAAGGAAAGCCACCAAATTTTTATTGAACCAGAAGGGCGAGACATACCCGAACTTTATATCCAAGGGTTTTCTACAGGGTTGCCAGAAAATTTGCAACTGCGAATGTTGCAGACTCTCCCCGGTTTGGAAAAGTGTGTGATGCTGCGTCCAGCTTATGCTGTGGAATATGACTATTTACCTGCAACTCAGTGCTACCCCACATTGATGACCAAGAAAGTTGCGGGACTATTTTGTGCTGGGCAAATTAACGGCACTACAGGTTATGAAGAAGCAGCAGCCCAAGGGCTAGTAGCAGGAATTAACGCGGCTCGATTTGTTAGTTCTCAAGAAATGATTGTGTTTGCCCGCGAGCAAAGTTACATTGGCACGCTAGTTGATGACCTGTGTACAAAAGACCTGCGGGAACCTTACCGGATGCTCACCAGTCGGTCTGAGTACCGCTTATTACTGCGTTCTGACAATGCCGACCAACGCCTGACACCTTTGGGACGCGAAATTGGTTTAATTGACGATCGCCGTTGGGATATTTTTACCGAAAAGCAAACCAACATTATCACAGAAAAACAAAGATTGCAAGTTACACGAGTCAAAGAACATGATGAAATTGGAATAGCGATCGCATCTAATACCCAACAAACAATTAAAGGTTCAATTACCCTCAACGACTTGCTGCGCCGTCCCGGATTCCATTACATTGATCTCGACAGGTTTGGACTAGGAAACCCCAATCTCAACCGCGCCGAGAAAGAAGGCGCAGAAATTGACATCAAGTATTCTGGCTATCTCGCTAGGCAACAAAATCAGATTGACCAAATTGCCCGCCAAGGGCACCGCCAGTTACCTGGGGATTTGGATTACACAACAATTGAGACTCTTTCTAAAGAAGCACGGGAAAAACTGACTCACGTAAAACCACTCACTCTTGGTCAAGCTGCACGTATAGGTGGTGTAAACCCAGCAGATATTAATGCTTTATTATTATATCTAGAATTGCGTAGAGCCAAGAGCCAGCAAGAGTTTCCAGCGTTAGCCTAACACAAACTTGATAAAGACTGAGTATAGTAGTAGGGAAGGAGATTGGTATGATAGATGACATAACTCTTAGTACTGCCATCATCAACAATCCCCAGATGAAAGTTGAGTTTAATACTAACGCTCAATCAACTCGTCTTAATCGGATGGGGGATTGGATGTTTAATTAATAATCGTAATTTCCAGGCAGTAGGGGCGGCGTTTCCCCGTCCTAGCAACAAAGATAGAACGTCTATGTTACAAGAAGCCAGCACCCGTCTCATAGTACCAGAACCATCAGAAGACTTAATCGCCAACGAGCCTTGGTCGATAGAAAACTATGCTGATGGCCTAATGGATGAACTCTTTGCCGATATCGACTACATTCTCGATGTTAGTGGTAATCTGCCTTCTCAAACTGTTAGGCAAAGTAGTCAGAACAATTCAAGCCACTCTGTTGCTGGGGTTTCACCCAAATATCAACGCCAGTCGCCTTCAGAATACGTGCCTCAGATTATTTTCTCAGACACGCTGAATCAGCGAGTACAGTCAGATGCTGACAATAACCATAAGCAATTGAGTACCGTTGTATTTAATGCCGCTACCGTTAAACCAGTTATTAGAAAGCGTCAGAAAACTAGTCCGGCTTTGGGCAAACTGCTGATTGTGGGAACAACTTTAGGCGTGGCGATCGCTGGTATTATCTACTTGGTACAGTCTGGAGTTGTATATCTTTTAAATACCAAATTGCCCGAATCAGCGCTTCTACTGCCCAAGCCGCACTCACAGTTGCCCGTAAAAACAGAAATTGAGGCAGAGTTAGTTGACTATATGCTCCAAGCACTGGCAGTTATAGATAAGCAAGGAGCAACACCCAATCAAAAATCTTTCACTCCAGGATTCTCCAGTCAGGGAAATACTAACCAAATAGCCCTTGGTAATGGGCAAAGAGCTGGTAATCTACTAGGACTTCCACTTCTAGCTAACAATATACCACCAGCCCCTAACCCTTCTGGAAGCGTTGTTGAGCGGATCTACGTTCCCGTTTATCAAGCGCCGTCGCCAATGCGGTACGCCCTGCCAGCCATTCCTGGGACTCCCACACTTTTACCACAAGTTGCGAGTGTGTTACAGGGATCTCAACCTAATGTTGTGAAAACTGCCCTGAAGACAGTGAGACAAGCTGCCAAGCCTGTAAGCGTTAACATGTTCGCTGCGGCTGTACGATCTGAATTCAAGCCTGTGGCAGGGAAAAATGCACCTATTACCGTGCGGCAAACACCCAAGCCTCTGCCTGCATTACCAGTAGTTCCATTACGTGATGCACTCGCCCCAGAGTCAGAACCAACTATTACCCAAGAACAAGTATATCCGCCAACTGCGATCGCCGATGCTCCTAGTAATACCTTAGAGGGATTGCTAGAGTTGGGCAGCAAGTCTGCCGCTTTGTTTAAAATTGATGGCGTGACTCGCCGCATCAATATGGGTGAAAGTATCGGTTCAAGCGGTTGGACTTTAGTAGAAGTCAGCAATGGCGAAGCAGTCATTCGGCGTAACGGTGAAGTGCGATCGATTTACGCTGGGCAGAAATTGTAAAAGTTCTTCTGTCAGCAACTCTTCCACGCACAAAAACATTCCAATGATAACCTCTAAATTGCACATTGTGACACCAATGAGCATCGCTGTGATCCTACGGAAGATCAAGCTCAAAGTTTATTTTTTAATCGCCGACAATTGCCATATTTTCCAGGAATAGCTAGAAATCCAATTCGTAATAATATGAGCAACAATCGGTACTAATAAGTTGCCAGTAAGCAGGGCGCTATACGCCAATATCATCCCAACAATCGTTGCCCAAATCACATAAGGCCATTGTTGGGAACCACTAAGATGCAAGATGCCAAAGCAAAGACTAGATACAATTACGGCTGTATAATCAGCGCCTAAAGCTGGCAGCATCACACCCCTAAATAATAATTCTTCACTCAACCCTGGTAATAACCCCAGCCAAATTAAGTCTGGTAAAGCTAAAGGCTTTAGTACCACTTCTAGGTAATAATCTGCACTTTGACGATATGCAGTCCAAAGGCGATAAGTTAAGCCACTTAACGCGGTGATGACGAACCCCAACCCTACACCTAGCAGCAAATCTTTTTGGTTCAAGTTCCAAGAAAATAGGGAAAAGTTGCCAAAGTATAACGAAAGTTTGGCGACTATCAATAAAATGATTGCAGTCACTCCCATCGCCCCAAGTATTTGGATGCGCGTCAAGTATGGAATTTCTGGCTCTTGCTTTTGTTGTTCAACCACGATTTTTAGGGGACTGGGGACTGGGGACTGGGGGAGAATGATTTGTAGCTGCAATACACTCTGACCTCACTTCTATTCCTCTCTCCTTTTAGGTAGGAGAGAGGCTTTGAATCTTACTCCCCTTCCCTTGCTGTTAAGGTGCTGGGGGTTAGGTCTGTATTGGACTCAACACAGAAGCGCTATAGTATGAATTCTAACTTCTAACTTCTAACTTCTAACTCCTAACTCCTAACTTCTAACTCCTAACTTCTAACTTCTAACTCCTAACTCCTAACTCCTAACTTCTAACTCATAACTCCTAACTTTTAATTACTGACTGCAAAGGTAATAATTTGGGACTCAGAGCGGAGGGATTGATGCCTGCTTTGTGTGCTACCAATACACCCACTGCTTCTAAATATGAGTTTACCTGTATAGATTTTATCCCCAAGGGTTGGGGAGGAACTTTTATCAGAGTTTTATTTTCTTCTACTGTAATTATTTGGCATTGTTTTTGGCTTAAACTCAGTAAGGCACTGCTACCACAAGCGGTTGCAGGTGCGATCGCAGCATCTACTTCATCTGCCCAAATATCTTCTTTCTCTGATGTAATCAGTCTTTTCTCTATTATAAATTGTGGGGCACGACTTAATCCGACAAGGACGCAGGGTAAAAAGGTATAACCCAATTCTTCGGCGGCGGAACGGGGAGATAAATCAGGTTGTGGAGGTTCGCTCAAAAGGGCGGGAGAATGGGCGCAAGGAATTTGAAAGGTTCGCACTAGCAAATGGCTAATTACGGCTTCTGCCCCCGCTAAAGGATCTACGCCTTCACCGTGGCGATATTTTTGTACTGCTTCTGAGTCTATATCATCCGGGAAACGGGCAACAACTGCGATCGCTTCAGCCCCCGCTTTTTTAATTAATATCTCAGCTGCCCGTAACAAGCTATCTGGATTGCCAATTGTTCCCCAACTAGCTCCCGATGCTGTAGTGCGTAATTCTACATTTAATGGTGCATCTGTAATTACATAATCTGTTAGGGTCAATCCCAGAGTTGCTCTCGCTGCATCGGCGGCTTGTATATGTCGTAGCCGTAACTCTGGCTCAATGGCTTGGTCTAAAAGCAAACCTACTTTGTTGCTGCGGACTGGACGCAAGCCCCAGCATCCAGAGGCGAATTTGTCAAGCCCATAACCTTCAACATAGAAAGTATTTGGAAGATTCCAATACAAACTTGCGCCATTAAGGACATTGGGGTGAGTAATTAGGCGATCGCAAACCTGTGCTATAACTCTGGCAACAGGTAAAGCATCTCCTGCATAACCCCCAATGGCAGCCCCAACGCCAGTTGGTACAATTAAAATAGCGGTGTATGGACGCATATTGAGTGATGAGTTAGGAGTTATGAATTATGAATCAGAAGCCATCAAATCCTAACTCTTGTACAGACGCAATTAATCGCGTCTCTCCTAACTCTTGACTGTAATTACCACAGCTTCAACTGTAGCTTTTTGTTCGTCAACATCCACAGAGGTAACAGCCCAACGCAGAGGTTCGCCTTGTTTCTTCAACTCTGTTTCAATTACTTGTAGTAATTCTGCGGGAGTTTCTTGTAAATCAATTTCTGCGGTAATAAAATGAGTTGTCATCTTGGTAAATCCGGTTGATTTGTAGTTTCTAGAATAGCTGATATTCCTTGCAATAAAATACTTATGTTATTTCTCTGTAGGGGCACGGCATGCCGTGCCCCTACACCTTGCTGTTCGCTGATTATTAACCTTTACCAAACTGTAACTGATAAACTATATCTTCTTTTTCCGTCTTAATTTTCAAATCAGAAAGGGGTTTGGCAACACAAAGCAATACGTAACCTTGCTTTTGTAAATCTGGACTAACGCCCATGCCATCAGCTTGATTTACAGTCCCCTCGCTGATTTGACCGGCGCAAGTTGTGCAAACACCTGCATTACAAGAACTCGGCAGTTCCAAACCAGCAGCATCGGCAACTGATAAAATCGTTTCATCTTCGGGAACTTGCAAGGTATGAATTTTGCCTTGGTGATCAATTTCTACTGTGTAAATTTTGGGCATATACAAAAGAAGCGTGATGCAACGGACAAATTTATTAGTTTATCTGAATTAGTTAAAAATATCCAGATGTTACTATAAAAGTTTAGGTTAAATAGTGAGAATTATAGCAACTAATTCTGAATAAGTTATAGATTAGTAACATTATTTACTATACAATACACAAATATATTAGTTAAATTTGCTTACTATAAAATATGCGCGATCGCGTTTCTTTAGAGACTGTATCTGTAAGTCTGCCTTTTGGCATTGGTTCGATGTCTTGGAAAGTTGACACCACAGAAAAAAAGGCGGCTTGGTCGCTGTATGTGGAATTGGTGACGCGCATTGCTGTGCAATCGTTAGAAGTTGACCAGGGTTTGGTACGAGAAGCGATGAACTCTCTTTATAGTTTATTTGGTACAACCCGCGAAGTTCTCAAAGCCGCCGGGCCGGATGTGGGGGCTTCTCGTGATTCAGTGGGGGGAATTGCCATTGCAGTGTTGAATAATGGGTTAAGACCGTTTTTGGCTAAATGGCATCCCTTGTTGCAAGCGTGGGAAGCTAGACGACCTGTGGGGGTGAGTCCCAAGGAACATGAGCAGAGTTGGTCGGAGGAACCCAAGTTGCGAAGTGAGTTGGAAGCTTTGCGCGGTGGGTTGGAAGATTACGCGAAGGCGTTGGCAAAAATTGCAGGCGTGGAGGAGTAAGTAATGGTACAGTTTGATGTGTTTCTGGCTCACAATAGTCAAGATAAGCCCCAGGTTATAGAAATTGCTCGATATCTTAAGAAGAATGGTTTGAACCCGTGGTTAGATAAAGAGCAGATTCTTGGGGGAGATACAATTTTAGAAAAAGTTATGGACGGAATTAAGCAGTCTAAAACAGGCGCTTTTTTCATTAGTCCAAATGGGTTAGGCAATTTTCAAGAGAATATTGAACTCTACACAGTAATAAATTGGTTTCTTTCGCAGCAGCGAAAATCACAAGGTTTCCGCGTAATTCCTATCCTCCTTCCTGGAGTAGACAAAGTACCAGAGAAAATAGATTATCTTGCGATATGGCGCTGGATTCAATTCATTAAATCAAATGATGAAGAGGCGTTAGATGACTTAATCCGAAGTATTAGAGGTCGAGACACAGAAGTCAAAGCGCAACCAGTCATTCAAACCCCAGACATACCAATTGTAATTCCACCAAAACCACAACCTGCTCAAACAGATGACCTATCCTCAGAAAAAGGCATAGACTACACCAGACTGCGCGACTTACTAGCAGCAAAAAACTGGGAGGAAGCCGACGAAGAAACCTATCGGGTGATGATTCAAGCTGTAGGTAAAAAAGAAGGCGACTGGTTCAACGAAAACGAACTCTTAAATTTTCCTTGCACTGACTTACGCACAATTGACCGCTTGTGGGTAAAATACAGCAATGGACACTTTGGCTTCAGCGTCCAGAAGGAAATTTACTTGAGTGTTGGCGGTAAAGCTGACGGCAAGTATTACAAAGAAGCCTGGAACAAGTTTGGCGATCGCGTAGGATGGAGAGAAATGAATGAGTGGGAATTTAACGTAATTTTTGATACCTCATCCCCAAAAGGACATCTCCCTGTGTTTGCGGATGGCGGCTTAGTATGGCAATTTATTTTCCAAGGCTTTCGGTTTCCAAGCAAAGAGGGAGCAGTCAAGCAGTTTCTTTTCTGGTCTCTTCTCTCGCATCGAGACTTGTAAACTGTAACATCTAAGGCTTTCAGATATTTGTAAAGATTTCTTACCAACCCCCAATGAACGGTAGAATCAACATTTCAGTCTTTCGATACCTGGCACTGCGGGGTTATAACAGTTCGCCTGAATAAATTTTTCTGCTACCTCATGCACTTCAGTATCTTCTGTTACTCTCTGCTTGTCCCAAAGCAAACTCATCTGTCCTGGTGACTTCTTCTTACCTTTATTCTTCAAAGAAGGCAAAAACCGACTACCCCAATGATTCCTTGTTTCAAATTTCGGCTTCGGTCGATATTTCTTACAAAACTGGCGATATCTAGCAGCGCATTCTTCCAACGACCTCCCCAATTGCAAAAACGCCGGATGCCATTGAGTGATGCCATCATTACTCAACCGGTCATGAGTGCCGTAATTGCTGAAGTCGTAGAAAAATCCCTGCTGTATTCCTGCCGCTTTCGGGTTAGCGTGGATATATCGCAGAGTATTTAACGCCCGACGTTGGTCTGTATTGGCAAAACCTGTACTGTGGTAGCGCTTTTCCCAAAAATGCCCCGTGCGGTTGAGCATTCGGTTAAAACACATAGCAGTATACCAATTCAACCAGTGCATAATTTTCGGTAAATCTTCTGGTTGTTTTGGTTCCAGCAGATAATGCACATGATTGCTCAGAGAATGTTTTAAAAGTTCTTTGATCGGTAGCAAAACGTTTTAGATCCCCCTAAATCCACGCCACGTGCTTCAAGTCGGGGAACCCGCCCAACGCAGTGGCTCCCCTTAAAAAGGGGGACTTTGATTCCGGTTCCCCCCTTTTTAAGGGGGGTTAGGGGGGATCATTAAGTACCTAAAATTATAGCCGACGACTTTTAAAACATCCTCTCATAATGCACAAAGCATAAAGCTTAAATTGATATTTGTCCTGTGCCTTCTTGACGGCATACAGAAAGACTTCGCGGCATTCTAAGCGCGTTAGGCGAAATTCGCGGTTATTGCAGCGAGTCGTGATGTGATAGCAAAAACCTGATTGTAAATTGCGTTTTGGGCGAGACATGAAAAAAATCGTTAAAATACCACGCTTGCTATATATAATGCACTCACCAACAAACTTTAGTCATCAATGTTATAAGGTTGACTCTTAAGGTTACAGCATTAAGCCTTAGAGCTAGAACATAAAGGCTTAAGGTTACAACATTAAGGCTTAGAGCTAGAACATAAAGCCTTAAGGTTATAACATTAAGCCTTAGAGTTAGAACATAAAGGCTTAAGGTTACAACATTAAGGCTTAAAGTTAAAGCGATCGCTGTTGACAGAGAATACAGACCATTTGTAGGGGTAGAGTGCTGCTCATAAGTGTCAACTTAACGTAAAAACCATGTCCCGCAAGGAACTGAAGTTCCTTGCTAATAGCTCAAGTCATCTAAAGATGACTAAATAATCCGAAAAATCTTTAGTCTACTTCAGTAGACTTTAGCTATTAGCCTGGAACTTTAGTTCCAGGCGGGTGAGCAAGCTAACAGTTAACCCACTTTTGCTTATTTGGACACTAATGAGCAATGCGTGCCCTATTGTCTATTGCTTAAACATAATATTATTTTGCCAAAAATCAACCTTTGATGATTAAATTCCGAGAAATCACGGACATAAATAAAAACTTTTACTAAAAAAAATGCGCTTTTTGCTGAACCAGAATATAGGTTAATTGAGACAAAATAGCTATGTAATGTTTTTATAAGTGTAAATTTATGCCTCGGAGAAAACGTAGTTCCCGGATTTTAGAAAAAGCTGAGTTTAGAGTTGCCGGCTTAAAAGCTATCGATCCAAATATCAATTTTAATGATACTTACAACTTGCAAAACCTGAATCAATTAATAGAAAATTTTCACAATACCCTTGATGAGTATAACGCTGCTCTAGCTATGATTGACTCTTCTAGAAAAAAGCTGGATGAGATGGAAAAAACCTTAAGTCAGGTTTCAGATAAAATGCTGATGGGGGTTGGTTTTAAGTACGGCAAAAACAGCAATGAATATGAACTTGCAGGTGGCGTTCGAGACAGCGAACGTATCCGTAAAAGCAGATTGACACGCTTGAAATCTAACACAGATAAAACATCAGATCAAAATGCAATAACCGCCTATTAGAGACGCGATTAATCGCGTCTGTATCTATGAAAATTCAAGGTGTCCAGCAGATCCCCGACTTCTCAAAGAAGTCGGGGATCTATTTCATTACGAATGATTCGGGACTGCTATATAATAAGACTTTGCATTAACCCAGAACTTTAAAAATCTTAAAATTGAATGACCAGGTTTATCCATGATAAATTTGCCAAAGACTATCTAGAAGAATTACTAAAAGATTACGGAGAAGTCAAAGCATCAGAAAAAGTTTCAGGAGAGATTAAAGAAATAGATGTTTTATTCACTCCTGCTAAACAGCAAAGCTCTAATATACAAATACTGGGTTTGCTAGGAAGATTTGCCGAACAGCCTGCAATTATAGAACCATACCGCAATCCAGCTTCTACCGATGAAATCTGCGACTGTATTCTCAAATTATTAGAAATCAAGGCACTCCTGCGACGAGAAGCTAAGGCAAATAAAACCAAACTTCAAGACTCAGAAATCCCCAAATTGTGGGTTCTTACACCAACCATATCTGAAACTAGATTGTCTAGCTTTGGAACTATACAAAAAGCAGGTTGGTTATCAGGAGTGCATTTTCTGCCAGATGCCTTGCGGACAGCAATTGTAGCGATACACCAACTACCGCAAACACCAGAGACATTATGGTTGAGGCTTTTAGGTAGGGGAAGTGTGCAGTCACAAGCAATTATCGAGTTGCAAGCGTTACCATTAGATTATCCATACCAAAAAGCAACTCTTGAATTAGTTTACAACTTGCGCGAAAACTTGAGAGTAAATCAAGAATTAGAAGCAGATGATCGGGAGTTAATTATGCGACTAGAACCACTTTATCAAAGAGACAGAGAACAAGCTGTACAGTCAGGAGAACAACGTCTAGTTATACGCTTACTCAATCGCCGTATTGGTGAGATTGATGCGTCATCAATAGAGCGAATTAAAGGATTATCGATTGAACAATTAGAGAATTTAGGAGAAGCATTGCTAGACTTTTCTAGTGTTGCTGATTTAGAAACTTGGTTAAACCAACAATCAATCTAATTCATTATTACTACATCTGCGAAATCAAATTATTACCCCCCTTTATAAAGGGGGGAAACAAAAAAATCCGACTTTTCACGGGATCTGGAAAACCTCTCTCTAAACCTCTCTCCTAAAAGGAGAGAGACTTTGAATTTTCCCCCTTCCCTGTTAGGGAAGGGGGTTAGGGGGTTAGGTTTTTCGTAGCTTTTCCACATAACGTGAAAAGTCATAAACAAGAAAATCCGGTTTCCTCACTTTTATAAGGGGAGGGTTAGGGTGGGGTAAAACAATATTTGATACATCAATCATGACTTTCCAAACATCCTCTTAGTCCACCTCCGTGGACTAAGTTTTGTGTAGTAGCTAATTCTATTCGCTTTTTAAACTTTCAGTATAAAAAAACTTTGCTAATAACCGATTACCAGTAGGGCTTTCACTAATAAAAGTAAGCTAAACTTTTATAGCCAAGTATTGCCTAAAAATATTTCATAATTAAAGGGAGAAAATCCCAATGGAGAAGATAAAAATGCTGGAATTATATCGTAAACACCTAGCCGAAAGAGCAGCACTCGGTATTCCCCCTTTACCATTGGATGCGAAGCAAACCTCAGAATTATGTGAGTTACTGAAAAATCCGCCCAAGGGTCAAGAGGATATATTATTACATCTATTGAGCGATCGCGTTTCTCCTGGTGTTGATCCAGCAGCTTATGTGAAAGCTGGATTTCTCACCGCCATTGCGAAGGAAGAAATTACCAGTCCGTTGATTGCGCCCATCGAAGCGGTGCAATTATTAGGGACAATGATCGGTGGTTACAACGTGCAATCTTTAATTGATTTGCTACAATTGCCCACTGTATCCCTCTCAGACTCATCTGAAACCCCTCTGGTAATGGGCGGACAAGGAAAGGAACCCATCGCCGCCTACGCCGCCAACGCCTTAAGCAAAATCCTCTTGGTGTACGATGCCTTCCACGATGTTTTAGAGTTGTCTAAAACCAATCCTTTCGCCAAACGGGTGATTGACTCTTGGGCAGAAGCTGAATGGTTTACCCTTCGCCCCACAGTTCCAGAAGCAATTACTGTCACCGTTTTTAAAGTTCCTGGCGAAACTAACACCGACGATTTATCCCCCGCCCAAAGCGCCACAACTCGCCCTGATATTCCCTTACACGCCTTAGTGATGTTAGAGTCACGGCAACCGGGAAGCTTGGCAACCATTGCCGAGTTGAAGGAAAAAGGACATCCCGTAGCTTATGTGGGGGATGTAGTTGGTACAGGTTCCTCGCGGAAATCTGCCATCAACTCTGTATTGTGGCATACAGGAAATAATATACCTTTTGTGCCAAACAAACGCGCTGGGGGTTATGTTTTAGGTGGTGCGATCGCGCCAATCTTCTTTAACACAGCAGAAGATGCCGGTGCTTTGCCTATTCAGTGCGATGTCACCAAACTCGAAACTGGTATGGTAATTACCATCCATCCCTACAAAGGCGAAATCACCAACGAAACAGGCGAAATCATTTCCACCTTTGATCTGAAACCTGATACTATCCTCGATGAAGTCCGCGCAGGTGGACGCATTCCCCTACTTATCGGACGTACCCTCACCGACAAAACTCGTCTTGCACTCGGTTTAGAACCGAGCACGGTTTTTACCCGTCCCCAGCAAGCCTTTGATACAGGTAAAGGCTACACCCTAGCACAAAAAATGGTAGGAAAAGCTTGCGGATTACCTGGTGTGCGTCCCGGCACATCTTGCGAACCCATCATTACTACCGTTGGTTCCCAAGATACTACAGGCCCCATGACCCGCGATGAATTGACAGAACTCGCCTGTCTTGGTTTCAGTGCAGACTTAGTTATCCAAAGTTTCTGCCACACAGCTGCTTATCCCAAACCAGTAGACATCAAAACCCATCACGAACTCCCCGATTTCTTTGCATCTCGTGGCGGTGTCGCCCTCCGTCCCGGTGATGGTATCATCCACTCTTGGTTAAACCGGATGCTGCTACCCGACACCGTAGGAACTGGCGGCGACTCACACACCCGCTTCCCCTTGGGTATTTCCTTCCCCGCCGGTTCGGGATTAGTAGCCTTTGCAGCCGCCTTGGGTGTCATGCCTTTAGATATGCCAGAGTCAGTTTTGGTAAGATTCAAAGGTGAATTGCAACCAGGTATCACCCTGCGCGATGTCGTGAATGCCATACCCTACGTGGCAATTCAAAAAGGTTTGCTGACAGCAGAGAAACAGAATAAGAAAAACATCTTCTCCGGGCGAATTCTGGAAATAGAAGGTTTGCCAGATTTAAAAGTTGAACAAGCCTTTGAACTCACCGATGCTAGCGCCGAACGTTCTTGTGCCGGATGTACAATTAAGCTGAGTGTAGAGACAATTTCGGAATATCTGCGTTCTAACGTAGCGTTGCTGAAAAATATGATAGCACGAGGCTATCACGATCCGCGTACCATGCTGCGCCGTGTGGCAAAGATGGAAGAATGGTTAGCAAACCCCGTGTTATTAGAAGGTGATGCTGATGCAGAGTATGCCGAAATAATTGAAATTGATTTGAACGAAATCAAAGAACCAATTGTTGCTGCTCCCAATGACCCCGATAATGTTAAGTTATTATCAGAAGTTGCTAATGATCCAGTGCAAGAAGTATTTGTCGGTTCTTGTATGACAAATATTGGTCATTATCGGGCAACAGCGAAAGTTTTGGAAGGCGCAGGTGAAGTGAAAACTCGCCTGTGGATTGCACCACCAACGCGGATGGATGAACACCAACTTAAAGAAGAAGGTGTATACAGTATTTTTGGGGCTGCGGGTGCTAGAACAGAAATGCCAGGATGCAGTTTGTGTATGGGAAATCAGGCGCGAGTTGCTGATGGTACAACGGTGTTTTCTACCTCTACCCGCAACTTCAATAATCGCATGGGTAAAGATGCGCGAGTGTATCTTGGTTCAGCAGAATTAGCCGCAGTTTGTGCGCTGCTGGGGCGGCTTCCCACAGTGCAAGAATATTTGGATATTGTGGCGAGTAGAATTGAGCCTTTTGCCGATGATTTGTATCGGTATTTGAACTTTGATCAAATCCTTGGTTTTGAGGATGAAGGGCGCGTGATTGCGTTGGAAGATATGCCGAAGCTTGAGGATATTTTGGGTATGCCAGCTAGTAGTTTACGTTAGTAAATATAGTAGGGTGGGCAATGCCCACCCTACTATATTTATTATCTGGGTAAAAATGCCAGCAAAAGATATCTACCATAATGCCGGGAAAAATGCCTTAATTAAAGATGACCGGGCAATTACGGCTGATCTCTATCCAATTAAATATACTGAAGTTAAACTGTTTGCGGATATGGCTGGTGAAAAAAACCGTAAGTAGAAAAAATTAGCAGTTGGTATAATTTAAGCTAAAGTGAGTATTGACTTTAGGAAATGATATGATTCCTGGGGAGAAGATACCTAAGCTTAATGAAGTTAGGGTTTAGTATAATTATTAGATTCAGATAGAATGTTTTTTTCGAGACTCACCTTTAACTTAGCCAAGTGGTAAAATTTGGTCAGATTAGTTCAATCAATACAAAAATCTCTAAGACTAAACATTAACAAAAACAAATTATCAAGTTATGGTAACTCAATTAGAAATTACAGATGAACGCAGAGAAAAAGCTGAAGAAGAAATTCGTGACAAAAGAAAGCGTGTTGACTACAACACCTTAGAATACCCTATTGAAGTAATTGTAAAAAAATACTTAGATGGCAAAGATAAAGAAGAAAATGAATTCTTTATTCCAGACTATCAACGAGAAATGGCTTGGGATGACGATAGGCAATCAAAATTTATTGAATCTGTAGTTTTAGGTTTACCAATACCTTATATTTTCGTTGCTGATATATCAGAATCAGAAGATTTAGCACGTTTAGAAATTATAGATGGTACACAACGTATTCGCACTTTAACTAGGTTTATTAACAATGAACTTAGATTAAAAAATCTTGAAAAATTAAAAACTCTTAATGGGTTTACTTTTGAAGATTTACCGCCACAACGCCAAAGGCGTTTTAACAGAACTACCATTAGAATGATTCAATTAACAGAAGAAGCAGATGAAGAAGTCAGAAGGGATCTGTTTGAGAGAATTAATAGTGGTAGTATTGAATTAAATGAAATGGAGAAACGCAGGGGAAGTAAACCAGGAAAGTTTCTCGATCTAATTGAGGAACTATCAAGAAATAAAAAATTTCAAGATTTATGCTCTTTTACTAAACCTGAAATTGATAAAAGAGATCCACAAGAATTTGTATTACGTTTTTTTGCATTTTTAAATAACTATAAAAATTACTCTGGTAGAAAAGTTCATGAGTTCTTGGATGACTATTTAGAACAAGAAAATCAGTCTAGCTCTCTAAGTATTGATGCAATGAAAAATGAATTTTATTTGATGTTAGAATTTGTGGAAAAGCATTTTAATAATGCTTTACATATTTATCGGAAAATAAAAAATCGCTATGAACCGACAACTCGAATCAAGTTTGAATCAATCTCTGTCGGTATTGCTTTAGCATTAAGACAAAACCCAAATTTAGTACCAAAATCAACTGGTTTTTTAGATTCTCAAACATTTAAAGATTGTACTCAATCTGATGCAAGTAGTTCTCAAAATAAGGTCAATAAGCGTATTCATTATGTTCGCGATCAGCTTCTAGGCAATTAATGAAAAGTACATTATTTCAAGATTTTGATGAACGCGCTCAAGAAGTTAGTAGATATTTTTTATTTTTGAAAAATTTAGAGCAAGGTTCAATTAAATTAAGCATGGGTAATGCTAAGAATATAAAAACTAAATCGATAAACAATGATTTAGAAAAAACTCTTAAAGCAACAGGATTTTTATTGCTCTATAATCTAGTTGAATCCACGATGCGTAATGCAATTACAACAATTTTTGATGAATTTCAAAATAAAAATACTTCTTTTGATGATGCCACAGATAAAATTAAAAAAATTATTATTAATAACTTCAAGGATAACAACTCTACTGATACTCTTTTACAGAGTATCAACAATATTTCATGTGATATAATATCTAGCAGTTTTGATAAAGAGAAATTATTTTCAGGTAATATTGATGCAAGAAAAATACGAAAAACATCTGAGGCGTATGGTTTTTCATGTAAAACAAATGCTAAGAAAACTAAAGACGGTAGCGATTTACTAACAGTTAAGACTAATAGGAATGATTTGGCACATGGTTTTAAATCATTTGAGGAGGTTGGTAGGAATGCTAGTGCGGACGAATTATTGGAAATTCAAAAAAGAGTTATTTCTTATTTAAAGGGAATATTAGAGAATATAGAGAGTTATCTATCTAACAAAGAATATTTAAAATAGATTGCTTCAGCGATTCCCTCACTAATAAACCCAGAAGAAAAAATTCTTTGGCAACATCTTCGTGCTAATCGGCTGAATGGTTTTCACTTTCGCCGTCAGCAGATTATCAATGGGTTTATTGCAGATTTCTACTGCCACGCAACTGCATTAGTGATAGAAGTAGATGGCAAAATTCATGAACAACAAGCCGAATATGATGCAGAACGGGACAAAGTTTTGTCAGCTAGGGGACTGCGTTTGTTGCGAATTAAAAATGAAGAAGTGAGACACGAACTTGATAAAGTTTTGATGCGTATTTCCACAGCTTGTTCTCAACAGACCTAACCCCCCAACCCCCTTCCCTGCAAGGGAAGGGGGAGAAATCTGGCTCCCCTCTCCGCTTCGGAGAGGGGTTGGGGGAGAGGTCAATCCATGCGATCGCACTCTTAACCTCTCTGTGTCGCGCCAGTCGCTACAACGGGGGGAACCCCCGCAACGCGCTGGCAACTCTATTGCCTCTGCGGTTCGTTTCTTTGTTAAAATGCGATCGCTTTCTCATTCTCCTTCCCCTGCAACGCCAACAAACCAGCACCATAAGCCTCAGAAAAATTACTCGCAACAAACTTTCACTGGGGATATTCAGCGATCGCAATCATGGCAGAAAAACGCCAAATTATGGGTTGAAAGTAGCCGGATGCTGCGGCGCTACAGTGTAGAAGCTAATGACAGCAAGCGTAACACGGAGACAAAAAAGTGCAAATCACTAAGCGCAATGTTGAATTAAGAGTAGATGGCAGCTTAATGCGTGTTTATGTAGCGGCTCCCAAAGCAGATGGGAAATACCCTGGTATTGTCTTCTACAGTGATATTTATCAGTTAGGTGATGCAATGATTCGTCTAGCTAACTACTTAGCAGGATACGGCTATGTAGTAGCAGCACCAGAAATTTTTCACCGAATTGAGCCAATTGGTTTAGTGATTGAGCCAGACGATCTGGGAAGGATGCGGGGAAATAACGATGCGCGTCGAACCTCCGTAGCTGATTATGATGCCGATTGCCTTGCTGTGATTGAATTTCTGAAAACAGAGAGTGCAGTTTCTCCAAATCAAATAGGTACTCTCGGCTTTTGTATTGGTGGACATTTAGCTTTCCGCGCCGCATTTCAAAGCGAAATTCGGGCTTGCGTCTGCTGTTACCCTACTGGTATTCCCAGTGGTAAATTGGGTAAAGAGGTAGCTGATACAATCCAGAGGGTAAGTGAAATCAAAGGCGAGATGCTAATGGTATTCGGTACTCTTGACCCTCATATACCAGATAGCGATCGCCAAACCATAATAAAAGCAATTGAGAATGCTAACATCCTTCAGCAAGTTTTCTTGTATGAAGCAGAACATACATTCATGCGCGACGACGGTTATCGTTATGATTCTAGTGCTACCACAGCTGCTTGGTCTGAAATAATAACTTTATTAGGGCGCATATTTGCAAACTGAAAACTTCTATGATTGCTTTCTTCGCGTCAATTTTGAGTTGTCTGCAAAGCTAATAACCCAGCACCATAAGCAGGTTCATGCCTCGCAAAAATCACCTTTACATTAGGAAATTTCTTAACAATAGATGCTGCAAATCTTTCATGGATCTTGCATCTACCGCGCCATACACTTCCTGTTGTCACTACTTCCAAAACTGAGTCAGCACTAAAAATTGCATCAATTACTGTAGATGTAGCTTTTACTAACTCTTTTACAGCATCATCAATTATGATATTCGCTACTATATCACCTGAAGCTGCGGCAAAATCTACAACTGGTGCTAAAGCCGCTATCTGTTTAACTCCCCATTCTCGCCGATATACTACTTCTATTAAATCTTCTATACTTTCCAAATCAAGATGCTGTTTGAAACCCTCTAGCAAACTTGTTGATATTTCCCGTCCATCATCAGATTTTAATGCTGCATTCATGCCAGCCACAGCAATTTTATAAGCGCTACCTTCATCTCCCAGAATATACCCCCAGCCCCCGACTCGCTTAGTATCTCCCTGATGATTTTGTCCAAAAACTATCGAGCCAGTACCTGCTGCAACCACAATTCCTACAGGCTGACCAATTCCACCAACTAAAGCAATTAAAGCATCGTTACAAATTACAATATTCGCTGGTTGTAATGCCCAAGTAATAGGCAACTTATTATTCTGTAACTCTTTAACTAAACCTTTCACTACTTCGATATCTGTTGCACGACCTACACCTGCTAAACCCAAACATATCGCATCAATATTCACAGAATTTGTAATTATTGCTGCCTCAACTGCATTGTGAATTGCAGATTGAATAGATTGTAAAGTTGCTTCAATACCTATACTCTGATAATTAGATGAGCCTGCTTTACCACGACCTAGCACTAGATGCAAATCATCCATCAAGACACAAACAGTTTTGCTACCGCCGCCATCTATCCCCAAAACATAAGTCATATAGCAGTCCTAAATCATTTGTTAAAATCTCCATTTCTTATCTCTCTGTGTTCTCTGCACCTCTGTGGTTCGATTAAAATTCTATTTTTCATAACTCATTTAGAATTGCTATAGATTGGTAATAATGTTAATTATTTTGACGCTTAAATTCTTCTTTTAAAGGAATAAGAAATAGAGCAATCATTCCAGGAATCGTGAGCAAACAGACCAAGACAAAAAATAATGGATAACCAAAAGCTTTTTGCAGATAACCGCTAATTAAACCTGGTAACATCATTCCTAAAGCCATGATGCCAGTGGAGATAGCAAAATGAGAAGTTTTATATTCGCCTTGGCAAATATGCATTAAATAAACACTAAAAGCTGTAAATCCAAACCCATACCCAAATTGTTCCAAGGAAACCAAAGGATACACTAATGTTAGCAAAGGCTTAGTGTAAGCCATATACACATAAAAAATATCAGGTAAGTTTAATGCTAAAGCCATAGGAAATAGACATTTTTTTAATCCATATCTAGAAATTAGCAAGCCTCCTAAAATTCCTCCACAAATTAGGGATATTACCCCAAACGTCCCGTAGACTAACCCGACATCTGATGTCGATAGCCCTAAACCACCTACTTCTAGTTTGTCCAATAAAAATAAAGAGGCTATCTTGACAAGCATTGCTTCGCCAAATCTGTATAGCAAGATAAATGCTAAAATATTTATAATCTTATCCTGAGCAAAATATGAGCTAATAATTGACCAAAATGGCATATTTTCCCTAGCTTGTATTTGTCGTTGGTTATCTGATTCAGGTAAAGGTAAAATTAAGCGATGCCAAATAAACACGATTGCTAAAATTAAAGCTGAGAAGCCAATAGCGATAGTCCAGCTTAAAGGAATATTATTGAGAGATACTTCAAGATAACCTGCTAAAACTACTAATATCCCAGAGCCGAAGATTACAGCAAGTCTATAACAAAGTGAGCGAATGCCAACAAAAAAAGCTTGTTGTTCTGGAGATAAAGCCAACAGATAGAAGCCATCTGTAGCAATGTCATAAGTTGCAGAAATAAATGCTCCTATTGTTAATGCTGCGAGGGAGATGAAAAAGAAATTTGGCAGTTGCAAGGAGAAGGCTATTAAACCCAAGCAGCAGAACATGGCAAATTGGGTATAAAGTATCCATTTGCGTTTGGTAGAGTAAGTATCGACAATTGGGCCCCAAAACATTTTGATGACCCAAGGTAGATAGAGAAAACTTGTCCAAAGGGCAATTTGAGTGTTATCTATTCCCAGTTTTTTGTAAAAGATTACGGAAACTGTGTTGATGATGATGTAAGGTATGCCGGAGGTGAAATATAGGGTGGGGATGAATGTCCAAGGGGAGGTTGTTTGGTGTTTCATGGGTTTGGGGGACGAACCGCAAAGGGCGCAAAGAGCGCAAAGAAGATTAAGAAGATTAAGAAGAGAGTATGATGCTTTTGATGCCGCCTTTGAGGAGAGGGACGTTAAAGTTGATTAGGAGAGCGAGGGGGTAATGAGTCATTTTGAGGTAGGAGAGGACTTGGGCTTCGTGAATGGGGGTTAAGTTTTGGACAGCTTTCAATTCAACAATTAGAGAGTCTCCAACCAAAAAATCTAATTTGCCCTCGCCGACTAGACGACCTTTGTAGTTTACTTTTACTGGATGCTCAAACTTGTGAGGTATCTCGCGCATTAGAAATTCTTCTCTCAACGCCTTGTGATAAACCTCCTCTAAAAACCCCGCTCCTAATACCTGATGTACCTCAATCGCCGCCCCAATCACTCTATAAGCTAACTTTTCTAACTGAACACTTGGTTGCCTCATCTTATCTTCCTCCTCTTCCTTTGCGTACTTTGCGCCCTTTGCGGTTCGTTTCCATCAATCCCTCCCCAACCCTATGGCAAAATTTATTAAAGTCCTTCCTTAGTTTGCCCAGCATGACCGCAACCATTCCCAATCTCCCCAGTCTGTATGACCCCTTTTCCACCGAAGCCAAATGGCAAAAATTCTGGGAAGACAACCAAATTTACAAAGCTGACCCCAACAAAGGCGGCGAACCCTACTGCATCGTCATTCCCCCCCCAAATGTCACCGGCAGCTTACACATGGGTCACGCCTTTGAAAGTGCCTTAATTGATACCCTCGTCCGCTACCACCGGATGCAGGGACGCAATACCCTATGGCTACCCGGAACTGACCACGCCAGCATCGCTGTGCATAGTATGCTGGAAAAGCAACTCAAAAAAGAGGGTAAGACTCGCTACGAATTGGGGCGTGAGAAGTTCCTAGAACGCGCTTGGCAATGGAAGGCGGAATCTGAGGGAACGATTCTGAATCAGTTACGACGCTTGGGTGTCTCGGTGGACTGGTCACGGGAAAGGTTTACCCTGGATGAGGGTTTATCTAAAGCTGTTGTCGAGGCGTTTACTCGTCTCTACGAGGAAGGCTTAATTTATCGTGGTGAATATTTAGTTAACTGGTGTCCCGCTTCTGGGTCTGCTGTGTCTGATGTGGAAGTAGAAAATCAAGAGGTGAATGGAAATCTCTGGCACTTCCGCTATCCTCTCACCGATGGTTCTGGTTTTGTAGAGGTGGCGACAACTAGACCAGAAACAATGCTGGGTGATACGGCTGTAGCGGTTAATCCCAATGACGATCGCTACAAACATCTCATTGGCAAAACTCTAACTCTGCCAATTCTACAACGAGAAATTCCCATTATTGGCGATGAATTTGTTGATCCTACCTTCGGCACAGGCTGCGTGAAGGTGACTCCCGCCCATGACCCGAACGATTTTGACATGGGTAAGCGTCACAATCTGCCGTTAATCAACATTATGAACAAAGACGGCACTCTCAACGCTAATGCTGGGGAGTTTCAAGGACAAGACCGCTTTGTTGCTAGAAAAAATGTGGTTTCTCGCCTAGAGGCAGATGGCTTTTTGGTGAAGATCGAAGATTATAAGCATACCGTTCCCTACAGCGATCGCGGTAAAGTACCTATTGAACCCCTCCTCTCAACTCAGTGGTTTGTCAAAATTCGCCCCCTAGCTGACAACACTCTCGAATTCCTCGACCAGCAAACTTCCCCAGAGTTTGTCCCCCAACGCTGGACAAAGGTCTATCGTGATTGGCTAGTAAAACTCACTGATTGGTGTATCTCTCGCCAATTATGGTGGGGACACCAAATTCCGGCTTGGTACGCTGTCAGTGAAACCGATGGGCAAATTACCGATAACACGCCCTTTGTGGTGGCAAAATCGGAAACTGAAGCTTGGGAAAAAGCTAAATCACAATTTGGTGAAAATGTCAAGTTAGAACAAGACCCAGATGTGCTAGATACTTGGTTTTCTTCTGGACTCTGGCCATTTTCGACCTTGGGCTGGCCGGAACAAACTCAAGATTTAGCAACTTACTACCCAACGACCACTTTGGTGACAGGCTTTGACATCATCTTTTTCTGGGTAGCCAGAATGACAATGATGGCTGGGCATTTTACGCAGCAAATGCCTTTCCAAACGGTTTACATCCACGGCTTGGTGCTTGATGAAAAAGGGCAGAAGATGTCCAAGACCAAAGGTAATGGCATTGACCCGTTGTTATTAATTGACAAATATGGTACTGATGCCCTGCGATATACCCTAATTAGGGAAGTTGCCGGGGCTGGACAAAATATCCGATTGGAGTACGATCGCAAAAAGGATGAATCGGCATCGGTAGAGGCATCCCGCAACTTTACTAACAAGTTGTGGAACGCTGCCCGATTTGTGATGATGAATTTGGATGGACAAACGCCGCAACAATTGGGGAATCCAGTCGCTACCGAATTGAGCGATCGCTGGATTCTCTCGCGCTATCATCAAGTAGTCAAAGAAACCACCAATTACATCGATAATTACGGTTTAGGGGAAGCAGCAAAAGGACTCTACGAATTTATCTGGGGTGATTTCTGCGATCAGTATATTGAACTGGTTAAATCTCGGCTGCAAACAGGAGCAGATCCCGCGTCAAGGCGGCTAGCAGAGCAAACTCTAGCCTACGTGCTAGAAGGAATTATGAAACTGCTTCATCCCTTCATGCCTCATATTACCGAAGAAATTTGGCAGACTCTCACCCAACAACCAGCAGATTCCCGGCAAACTTTACCATTACAAATCTATCCCCAGGTGGATGCAAACCTAATTGATTCAGCTTTAGAAGAACAGTTTGAATTGCTGATTGCTACTATCCGCACAATTCGGAATTTGCGGGCGGAAGCGGATATTAAGCCAGGGGTAAAAGTGACAGCGAATTTGCAAACTGAAAGTGAGAAAGAGCGGGAAATTCTCACTGCTGGACAAGATTACATTAAAGATTTGGCGAAAGTTGAGACTTTAACCATTACTGATAAGCAAGAAAACCAAACTGTTGCTGCTAAAGAACCTCAGAGGGGTTTGAAGACAATTGGTTTAATTATTGTGGCCATTGTCTTTGGTAGATTGGGTTTAGCTGTGGGGTATGCCATTGATGACACTCCCATCGTCGGAACTTTCTTTGAAATAGTTGGTTTTGGTTACACAGCGTGGTTTGTTAGCCAAAATTTACTAACTACTCAAGGGAGACTTAGGTTATGGAGCCGATTTTTCCCGCAGAGAGAATTAGAACAACCACAAGAACCAGAAAATGCGATCGCAGGTGTAATTGGTACAATACAAGTGCTAATTCCTCTGAGCGGTGTGGTAGATATTGAAGTTGTGCGTGCCAAGCTAGAGAAAAGCTTGAGTAAAGCCGAAGCAGAAGTTGAGTCCCTGAGTGCCAGATTAAACAATCCTAGTTTTGTAGATAGAGCTAGAGCCGACGTGGTACAAGGGGCGCGGGATGCCTTAGCAGAAGCACAAAAACAAACAGAAATTTTGCGCGATCGCCTCAAGGGGTTGTCGTAGCGATCGCCTGCATGATTTAGGATAACTGTAATGGGTAATGAGAGTGTCAATAATTCCCAATTACCCATTACCAATCAACAAAATCAAAATATCAATTTTGGCACTTAGTTTTTTTATTAAATTTGTTATTAATTTTGAATTTTGAATTTTGAATTTTGAATTGGAGCGAAGCGACCCTCATGCTATACCTAGCCCAGGTGCGTAAAAACGATTTTTTAGACCAGCACCAGTTACGCTTGTTGGCGCGTCAAGAAGCTGACAACTTGTGGGCGATAATTCCCGAAGAGGCTTTCATTTTGCTGGGAAAGGGAAAAATCATGAGTGAAAACTTGCTTGTTTTAGTCGAACTTTCCCCTACAGGCGACATTCAAAGAATAGAAGATGCCACCAACTGGGTACTCTATCTGGTACAAAACTACCTCACCATCGGCATTACTCCAGAATTTTTGCAGCACGAAGCCGAGCGAGCAGAACATTGGCGACAATCCCTGACATTGCAAAACCAAGACTTAGCGCGGCGTTCCTTGGAATTGGAAGCTCGTCGTGAACAAATTCAAGCCTTAGAAGAAAGTCTCAAACGTGAGAAAAATGGTTATCCCCAAGAAGAAAGTTAAATGAGTAATGAGTAATGAGTAATGAGTAATGAGTAATGAGTAAATACCCATTACTCATTACTCATTACTTAAAGAACGCGAAAAATAACTTTTCCCACTGCAAATTTTACTCAGCAAGGATTAGAAAGGATTGTGCATGAATTTTTAACCCCTGAAAAGGGACAAAATCAACACCCTAGGTTCCCCCCGTTGTAGCGACTGGCGCGACACAGAGGAATAAGGAGGATAGAGTTTTTTGAGTATTTTTTGTTTGTCAGTCCCAAACCTAAATCTGATATAGCTGATGTGATCTGCTTAAGATGCTGCAACAACAGCACGGTCATTTACTAACTTGCCATCTTCCATATAGACGATGCGATCGGCAATATCTAGAATGCGGTTGTCATGAGTAACCAAAAGAATGGTACAATCTTGCTCTTTAGCTAATTTTTGCATGAGGTTGACCACATCTCGTCCCGATTTACTGTCAAGGGCGGCGGTGGGTTCATCTGCTAAAACAATTTTAGGACGACCAACCAACGCACGAGCGATCGCAACTCTTTGTTTTTGTCCCCCAGATAAATCATCAGGATAATAATTCAGGCGATGTCCTAATCCTACTTCCTCTAACATTTGGGCTGAACGGGTTTTCATTTCTGCCGGCGAAATATTATTATGCACTTCCAAACCCATTCTGACGTTCTGGAGTACTGTCAGACTACCGTGCAAGTTGTGCGCTTGGAAAATATAACCGTTATTCCGTCGCACCTGGGTAAGTTGTCCTGTACTAGCGCCACAAAGTTCTTGTCCCAATATCTGCAAACTACCAGATTGGGCAGAACGCAAGCCACCCGATAAGGTGAGAAGTGTAGTTTTACCAGAACCAGAAGGCCCAGTCATGATAATAATTTCGCCAGCGTTAATATCTAGGTTGATATCAAAAAGAACTTGTTTGCGAAGTTGACCATTACCAAAGTAGTGATCGAGATTTTTAACAGAGATTACAGAAGGCATACTAATTTTAGATTTTAGATTTCCCAGTCCCCAGTCCCCAGTCCCCATTTTTTAAAACATATCTGCGGGGTCGGCGGATTGTAATTTACGGGTGGCGATCGCACCAGAAATTATGCACATAATCATAGTCAGCGCTAATACCGTCAAGGCTCGTGCTACGGTCATGTAAAGTGGCAAATTCGTGGCATTACGAGTTAAATAGTAAAGTCCTAAAGGTGCGATCGCTCCTGGGATAAAGCCTAAGACTGCCAAAATTATCGCTTCTTCAAATACCACACCTAATAAGTAAAGATTGTTATATCCCATTGCCTTGAAAGTGGCGTATTCTTTCATGTGGGAATTCACATCTGTAGAAAGAACTTGATAAACGATAATCACGCCTACCATAAACCCCATTGCTACACCGAGGCTGAAGATAAACCCGATGGCTGTATTTTTTTTCCAATAATCTGTTTCAAATTCGATAAATTCGGCTTTGGTGAAAACTTTAACATCATCATCTAAATGAGATTCTAAAGCTACTTTCACCTGTTTTGCATCATAGCCTGGTTCTAGTTGAATCAAACCGACACTGACACTACTTGCTTCTCGCTTCGGAAATAGCCGCAAGAAATTCTGGTCGCTGGTAATCAGGTTCCCATCAGCCGCAAAGGAAGCCCCGATTGAAAATAAGCCGTTAATGGTAATCGTTCGGCGGTCAATTTCAGTCGTTACAGGTTTCCCTTGATCAACTTGAGCGATCGCTTCTTTGTAATCTCCTCTGGAGGCGCGATCAAACAGGACGGTATCTGGTAGCTTCAGCCGATCTATCTGGCTGTTCACATCCCCTAAGTTAAACGCTTGCTTTTCAGGATTAATCCCGATAACTAGTACAGATGTCTTTTGGCGGGTTTGAGGATTCTTCCAATCGACAATGCTAATATACATTGGTTCTGCTGACTTCACCCCCTGTACATCCATTGCCTGATACAGTCGCCGCCGCGTAAAGGTAGACGCATTTAAGACGTTACGGGCTTGAGGACTAACTAGGAAAATATCAGCCTGTATACTTTTGTGTAGCTTAGTATTACTTTCAAACAAGGCAGTCTGAAACCCTAGCTGCATGAACATGAGAACATCAGCGAAAGCAATGCCTCCCAATGCCACCAACAGACGGCTTTTTTCATGATTTAGTTGCAACCATCCCAGGGGGGTTCGCTGCCGCAATTGTTGAATAAATCCAATCATAGTTCTATCACCGCCTTTACTTGCAGATTGGTAAACTTGGCAGCTTTGGTAGTAGATGCTTCGTCTAGTCGCACATGAACTTCTACTACTCTGCCGTCAATATTGCTAGAGGGATCACTGTTGACGAGATTTTGTCGCTGTACTTGCATCCCAATCCAATCGACGGTTCCCTGCAATTCGCCGGGAAGAGAATCACTGATTATCTTGACGCGTTGCCCCGATCGCACTTTGTTAATATCACTTTGGTAAACTTCTGCGACTGCATACATCTGATCGGTTCGACCTAGTTCTACAATCCCGTCATTAGAAACGGTTTCTCCAGCTCGTGTATTAATCTTGAGAATTTGTCCCGCTTCGGGAGCGCGGACATAAGCTTGATCGAGTTGCGCTCTAATTTTTGCTACAGTAGCTTGAGCGCTGTCTACCTCTGCTTGGGCGTTGGCAATATCTGTAGGACGAACTTCAGCTGTTTGGTTAAGGGTGGCTTTGGCTTCGTTAATCTGCTGTTGCAAGCTAGCGAGGGTTTGGTTGCGGTTCGCTTTGGCTTCTTTAATCTGCTGTTCTAAAGTAGCGACAGTTCTGGTCTTATTAGCTTGGTTTTCAATTACCTGCTGAGTAGAAGTTTCTGCACTCAAGCGTTTTTGATCGGCTTGCTGACTGGAAATTGCCCCTTCTTTATATAAAGCGTCATAGCGTTGCACTTCTACTTGAGCGTTCCGTTTTTCGGCTGCGACGCGATCCACCGTTGCTTGTAAACTCTGTCGTTGTCCTTGTAAGTCGGCTTCTAGGCGATCAATTGTGGCTTGCTGAGTTTTGACATTTCCCTCTAGTTCAACTTGCAGACGGTTTACCGCAGCTTCTTTGGCTCCAATTTCTCCCTGTTTTGCTCCCGCTTTTACTTTGTTAAGGCTGGATTTGGCAACTTCAACTTGTTTTTGGGCTTCCACCAAACTTGCTTGCAAGCGATCGCGGCTATCCATAATTGCAATTACCTGCCCAGCTTTGACGCGATCGCCTTCTTTCACCAATAGTTTCTGAAGCAGACTGCCCTCAGTCGAAGAAGTTGCAGACAGTTTTATCACTTCTCCATTTGGTTCTAAGTGCCCCAATGCTGTAACTGTTTTTACTACTGGCATAACAACTACTGGCGCTGCTTGCTTTTCATTTGCGGTAGCCTGGAACTTTAGCACCGTGTAAACACTAGCTCCACCTATTGCTAGAGATGCAATTATTGCAAGTGTAGTCGGCGATCGCAAAAGATTTTGGGGAAACTTTAAATCCTCTAATTTCCAGTTCTGCACCATAGGGTTAACCTTTTACCATTAGTAAATTGTACTAAACTGTTCAGTTCAATTCATGCTAAACTAAACTGAGTAGTTTAGTCAAGAGTAAAGCTGGGGACTTGTACTGAGCGAAGCCGAAGTATTGGGGATTGGGCGTTAGGAGTGCTGAGTTAAGAGTTTTGTTTATCTCCCTCATTTCCCCAATCCCCAGTCCCCAGTCCCCAATTCCCAGTCCCCAGTCCCCAATCCCCAATACTTCGGCTTCGCTCAGTACAAGTCCCCAGTCCCCAGTCTTGGCTAAAAAATACTGTAAATGCCGATTAACTTATTAAAATTCTTTAGAAGAGAGGATAATAAATAAATGGTACGGATTAAAACTGACGAAGTTGCTCGAGATAATTCCGTTGATAAAGTGGAGCAAATTCTGCAAGGGGCAATGCAGGAGTTTCTGCAAAATGGCTATGCTGGTACAAGCATGGATCGGGTAGCGGTAGCTGCGGGTGTTTCTAAGGCAACAGTCTACAGCCACTTTCAAGATAAAGAAGGACTTTTTAAAGTACTGATAGAGTCCTTGGCACATCAGAAGTTTAACTCTCTCTTTGACACGGAACCGATGGAGGGAGAACCAAAAATCGTGCTGCGCCAATTAGGAACCAAATTATTAGAACAGATGAATCACGACCACGAACACTGTGCATTTATGCGAGTGCTAATTGGCGAATCGGGTCGTTTTCCGGAATTAACTCAGATATGTGTTCGAGCGATGATTAAACCAATGCTGGAAACGATCGCTCAATATTTGGCTGTTCACCCAGAACTGAATATTACTGATCCAGAGGCCACAGCGAGGATTTTTTTAGGTACATTAGTTAATTTTCATGTGACTCAATATGTCATGCATGGGAGGGATATTATACCAATGGAAAGCGATCGCTTGATTGATGCCTTAACACACTTAATTACTAAATGCGCCGATTGATTGGTTATATCCCGGTGCGTGGCGCTTGTTTGGTCAGAAAGTCAAATTCACCTGGAGTCACAACAGTATTGCCTCCGGCTTTTTTCGTTCCTTACAAGCTGCCACAAATACATCCTCTAGCGATCGCCAGATTAACTAGGCAGGAATAACTTGAACAATTAGTGCGCGTTTATCCAGCGATTGGATTTTACCTACTTGACTGAGATCATTTGCAATTCGGTCTAGCAGTTCTCCCGCTTGGTCACGATATTGATGTTCTCGGCCTCGTAAACGGATGGCAAATTTCACAGAATCGCCTTTACTCAACCACTCAACTGCTTTCTGAATGCGTAAATTGTAATCAGCCACACCCACGTTTAGCCCGAACCGAACTTCCTTTACCGTGGGTCTAGCACTCTGGCTCTGACGTTTTTTCTTTTGATACTGAAGCTTCCCATAGTTGAGAATCTTGGCGATCGGAGCGTCTTTGCCTTGGGAAACTACAACTAAGTCAAGCTCTAAGCTTTCAGCTAGCTGTAGCGCCTCATTGGTGTCGATCAGACCACGATTATTATTCTCATGATCAATCAAGAAGACGCTAGGTGACTTGATTTGTGAATTAATCAGTTGCTTTTGGATTGCGATAATGAATTTCTCCCAATTAATTGTTTAACACTTTAACTTGCCCGATAATGCCAATTTAACACAACACTGAATCAGAGCAACTTTAACGACACAATAGACGGTAATCTGTTAGAATGCAGTACTATGGCACTCGCTCTCAGTCTCGGCGCTACTGCCCATCCAGCTTTTCAATAACTTTTAATTCGTCCGCCTTAGACTGACGCCTTCATTGGTGACAGGCCGATGTTATTTTTGGAGTCTTATGTCTTTTTCTACTCTCGGCTTGTCCAATGAAATTATCCGTGCCGTTACCGAACGAGGATACACCGAACCCACACCAATTCAGATGCAGGCCATTCCTGCCGTCTTGTCGGGTAGCGATTTGCTAGCTGGGGCACAAACTGGCACTGGAAAAACCGCTAGTTTTACCCTACCGCTCTTGCATCGATTGTCATCTGAAAGGAGTAAAGGTACATCTAATGGATACCCGCCAATCCGGGCGCTGATTCTCACCCCGACTCGTGAACTCGCCGCACAAGTGGAAGAAAGCGTGCGCGAGTACGGTAAGTACTTGAAGCTAAACTCAATGGTGATGTTTGGCGGAGTCGGTATTCATCTGCAAAAACAGCGTTTGAGGAATCGAGTGGATATTCTCGTCGCTACTCCAGGGCGACTGCTAGATCACGTACAGCAGGGCACGCTGAACCTATCGCATATTGAGGTTTTGGTGCTAGATGAAGCAGATCGGATGCTGGATATGGGCTTTATTAATGATATTCGCCGTATCCTCTCTCTTCTACCCAAACAGCGACAGAATTTGCTATTTTTCGCTACTTTCTCAGACAAAATTAAGGCGCTGGCTGCCGGACTGCTTAATAATCCGACGATGATTGAGGTAGCACGCCGCAACGTTACCGCCGACACCATCGCCCAGAAGATTTATCAGGTAGACCGTGACAAGAAACGCCAATTACTGGCTCATCTGATTCGGCGAGATAATTGGTATCAAGTGCTAGTGTTCACTCGTACTAAGTATGGCGCTGACCGTTTGGTGAAGCAGTTGGGCGAAGACCGCATTCAAGCATTGGCAATCCACGGTAATAAGAGCCAGCCGGCGCGTACCAACGCTCTAGCAAAGTTCAAGAATGGCAGCTTACAGGTACTCGTGGCAACGGATATTGCTGCTAGAGGTCTTGACATCAGCGAACTGCCTCATGTAGTTAACTTCGATCTGCCCAATGTGCCAGAAGATTATGTTCATCGCATTGGGCGCACCGGTCGCGCTGGCGCCTCAGGTGAAGCCGTATCTTTGGTGTGCATCGATGAACAGCATCTCTTGACAGATATTGAAAAACTGATTGAGCAACGCTTGCCAAAGGAAGTCGTTGCTGGCTTTAGCCCCAACCCCGACATTCAGCCAGAAGCGATCGCAAATGTACGGCAACACAGATCCAAGCCCGGAGGTGATAAGCGTCCGGCTCGTAGTGCTAAACTGTCATCACAGACATCGGTTAAACGTAAGGTAGCGCCACCAGCCACCAATGGCGATAAACCTGCGGCTCGTTCGTCTGGATCGCGCCGTTCTGCTAAACGCGATCGCTGATTTCCTTTCTTCCGTTCGTTCAACGAAGGGGGCAGGCAGCAGGGGGAAATGACCCCTTTCTCCTGTCTCTTTGTTTGTACCCCAATGAAGCGTCAAGAAATAGCTGATTAAATCGAAATTTTAAGCCATTTAATCATATATTTTTTAGCAGATACTTGTGGAAAAGCAAATGCTAGGTGTAAATGTTGTTATGAAAGTTGGCGATCGCGTCCGCGTTAAAGATTCGGTAGTAGTGTATCATCATCCTGAACATCGCAATCAGCCTTTTGACATCAAAGGCATAGAAGGCGATGTATTAGGTATTGCCACCCAATGGCAAGGCAGACCGGTAAGCGCTAATCTGCCGATTGTAGTCCAGTTTAGTAAAAAGTTTAAAGCCCATCTACGTGAAAATGAGTTAGAAGTCATCTAAATAACTCATCGGCGGCGAAACCACTGAAAAATATTCAGTTCGCCGCGCATTCTTTTAAGCTCTCTGCGGTGCTGTTCTGCTGTTGTATAATACCACTCACAATAACGCTTAAACTCTGACCGTGACCGAACTTCATGATAGAACTGATGGGTTGTTTGGTAAGAGCCAAAAGCTTCCTCAACTTGAGGTTGAGTGTACTGAATAATATAGGGTAAGTTTTTAGACATAATGTTAATAAAGTTAAGAGTGGGGAGTGGGGAGTTTTGAATTCAGGCAATTACCGCACTTCATAATTACAAGACTTACGCAAGTGACACGATGCGATCGCTATTTCATATAGCAATCCTAAATCATAAGCCCTGCGGGCAGGCTACGCCAACGTGAAAAATTAGATCCCCGACTTCTTCGAGAAGTCGGGGATCTGGACATCGCGTATTTTCACAACTCATTTACAGCAGTTTTCATGTATTTGAACCACATCTGTCGTAAGGGCACAGCAATGCTGTGCCCCTACCGCGTGGTCTATTTACCTGAAAATAGCTGTAAGTACTCAGCAGAATTTGACTGTATTCCATTTTGGAATATGGAAATAGAATTTAAGTATATCGAGTCACGACATCGGAAAAATTGTCGCGATCGAGTCTGATTAGAGAACTCCAAGAAATAAATTATCCAATATTGTGGGGTGGGCATCCTGCCCGGCCAGTCCATAGCGCGGGCGAAACGCCCACCCCACAAGAGTTAATTGGATATTTTTTTATTTGTCAGTCCCTTAATTAAAAATACGGTAGCACGATCGGTTTATGGTATATTACGACCATAAGAACCTGAAATTATCTACTCGCAAACTCAGAGTAGTCTCCAGCCGCTCTCAAACTTTTGATTTTGACTGAAATTTTGTTGTATCAAGTTTTAGCTGATTTGTTAGTGATAACAAATTAGGAGCTTTGTTGCTTGATATTTCCTCCTGCATTCTCTTATAACCAAGCAGTTTCAATTACAGACGCACAATTATGGTAGATATTAAGTTCGCATACTGGATTCCCAACGTCAGTGGTGGGTTAGTTGTTAGTAAAATTCCCCAACGCACAGATTGGACTTACGAATATAATGCTCAACTAGCTCAGACGGCTGAAGAAGTTGGATTTGAATATGCTCTAGCACAAGCCAGATTTATCGCTAGCTATGGTGCTGAGTATCAGCTAGAGGCACTTACAACCGTGTCGGCTTTGGCTCCAGTCACCAAAAAATTGAAGCTAATTGCAGCAGTTCACCCTGGATTGTGGCATCCGGGAGTAGTTGCCAAAATCGGTGCCAGCATTGATTTTCTCTCTAACGGTCGGTTTGCTCTGAATGTAGTTAGCGGCTGGTTCAAAGATGAATTCACTATATATGGTGAACATTGGTTAGACCATGACGAACGCTATCGCCGTTCCGAAGAATTTATCCGCGTTCTCAAAGGTTTGTGGACTGAGGATGAGTTTCACTTTAAAGGCGACTTTTACCGCATTAACGGCGGTTGGGTGAAGCCTAGACCAATTCATCAGAACCCACACCCGGAGATATTCCAAGGTGGTAACTCGAAAGCCGCGCGACGTATGGCTGGCCGCGTTTCTGATTGGTATTTTATGAATGGTAACACCATAGAAGGGGTGCGATCGCAGATTGCAGAAGTGTCTAAATTAGCGAGTCTTGAAGGACGCAAAATTAAGTTTGGTCTGAATTCCTTTATCATCGTGCGAGATACGGAAGCAGAAGCCCATGAAGTATTGCGCGATATTATTGCCCAAGCTGATGTGGAAGCAGTGAAAGGATTTGGCGAAGCGGTGAAACAAGCGGGATCTTCGACTCGTGAACGTGAGGGAATGTGGGCGAATTCCAATTTTGAAGACTTAGTGCAGTATAACGATGGCTTCCGGTCAGGCTTGATTGGGACGGCTGAACAAGTAGCTGAGAAGATTCGCCAGTTTCATGAAGTGGGAGTTGATCTAATTCTCGGTGGCTTCTTACACTACACAGATGATTTGCCTGCATTTGGTAAGACAGTAATTCCGATTGTGCGCGAACTTAAAGCCCATCGTCGAACAGCTGATGAGTTGGTTGTGGCGTAGATTAACAGCAGATTGCGCTCTAATCGAATACACGTAGAGACGTAGCAGTGCTACGTCTCTACAAGGTTTTGGGTTTTATATATGTACTTCATTTACCTGAAATCTGCTGTAACAGAACTTTGTGGGTTTTGTGGATTTGTAGCTGTTCTAGATAACAGCTAGATCCACTCACTCCGACAGTAAATACCAGCGATTAGTACACGTTCAAACGCGAAAAAGAGTGTCATAGGGGTAGTGGGAATTGCTCTCAAAGTAGATTTCCCATACAGATATTGCCAGCATTGCATCAGACTTGATCAGTTTTGCTTTCTTGAATTTGAAGGATGGCCATCTTGTCCATCACCCATATTAAATGGGCAAGATGTCCATCCCTCAAATCGGATGTGGTGATCAAATAGAAATATGGGAACTCCAAGAAATAAATTATCCAATTTCACTCCTTCAAAACGGCTTTTTCTCCCCCTGCTCCCTGCCCCCTGCTCCCCTGCCTTAAAAGCGATGGGATATTTATCTGGAAGTCCCTATTTTCCATTGCCTCATAGTAGTGGCGATTATGAGTCACTCAATCACAATCAAGGAGTTTTACCATGACATCAGTAATTAATACAGAACAGAAAGCGCATATTATTCAGGATGACCAAGAAGCGATCGCGATCGCTCACGAACTAGCAGCTGAGTTTGCCAAGGGAGACTCAGAACGCGATCAAACTCGGCGTTTACCTGCTGAAGAAGTGCAAAAGTTCTCCCAGAGTGGATTGTGGGGCATTACAGTTCCGAAAGAGTATGGCGGTGCTTTTGTCTCAAGTGCGACCCTGGCAGAAGTAATTAAAATCATTTCCGAAGCCGATTCTAGCCTCGGTCAAATTCCCCAAAACCACCTCTACATGGTGGAAGCAGTCCGCTTGGATGGCACAGTTCAGCAGAAAAAGTTCTTCTTTGATTTGGCTCTAGAAGGCAAGCGGTTTGGTAACGCCTTCTCAGAAATTGGCACTAAGTCTGTTACTGATGTCCAGACAAAATTAACACCAGATGGATCTGACTTCGTACTCAACGGACGCAAATATTACTCGGCTGGAGCATTACTGGCACATTGGGTTCCCGTCATTGCCAGTAATCCAGATGGTAAAACAGTGGTGGCATTTGTCGAAAGAGATGCCCCAGGATTAACTCTACTTGATGACTGGACGAGCTTCGGACAGCGTACCACAGCTAGCGGTACTACCATTATTGAAAATGTGAAAGTTAAAGCAGAACACGTCATTCCACACTACTTAGCCTTTGAGCGGGCAACACCAATGGGTGCGATCGCGCAAATCATCCAAGCCGCCGTAGATGTGGGAATTGCTAAAGCCGCAGTCCGTGACACCATCCACTTTGTCCGCAACCATACTCGCCCTTGGGTTGATAGCAACTTAGAAAAAGGTTATGAAGACCCCCTGACGCTCTATAACTTAGGTAATGTCCAAATTCAAGTTCACGCTTCAGAAGCATTGCTACGTCGTGCAGGCGAATTTCTTGATGTCGCCAACGAGTCAGGTTTAGAAGAACCCAAGGTAGTTGAAGCATCGATCGCAGTTGCAGAAGCCAAAGCCTTAGCCACCGAAGCCGCATTACTAGCTACCAACAAGTTATTTGAACTAGCAGGTACTAAGTCCACATTGGAAGAATTCAACTACAATCGCCACTGGCGAAATGCCCGCGCTCACACACTCCACGATCCCGTCCGTTGGAAGTACTACGCTGTTGGCAACTACTTCCTCAATGGTGTCTACCCCCCGCGCCATCCTTGGTTGTAATTGCGGCATTCTCTATTGGGGTGAAGCTTTCAAAGGTAACATTTACCAGAATGCTTTGCCCCTAATAAATCCAACATTATTTAAGTTGACCCTATGAGCCTTGCAAACCCAACCCAGAGACGGAGCATTTGGAAAAGCCAGCCATTTAAGGGACTGCTTTTCATTGCTGTAATTGCTGTCATTAGCTATATTTTTGAACTCATCTTTGGTCAAATTCTTCAGTTGAATGTGGGAACAAAGTTGACTTACATCACGATATGCTTCGTCTGGTGGTGGCATCTAGGTTTTTCCCTCAACGGCTATCCAGGCTCACGCTTTTCCTCCACCCGATTTGGACGAGGAACAGTGAATTTAGTAGTGTTGTTGACGCTAGTTTACATTACTGGAGAAGCTTGGAAATTCATCTCTGCTAAACCAGCTATCACTGATACACCAGTTGG
Organism: Nostoc sp.; assembly: GCF_036917135.1. GTDB lineage: Bacteria > Cyanobacteriota > Cyanobacteriia > Cyanobacteriales > Nostocaceae > Nostoc. Next base: position 72,449 of record NZ_JBALEA010000035.1, read on the forward strand.
CTTGTGGGGACAAACAGCAATCATTGCAGCTGCCGCCAGTTTGTTCTTCTTTGACAACACGATTGTCACCACTGACGAAGTACGCAACTGGCATCCAGTGAGCGGCTTTCTCAATATTTTATTTGCCGTCTTTTTTATTGCCCCCGCCCTCACATTTTTGCCGCAAATGTGGGGACTTCAACCATTTTACATTCCTTGGTATTGGTATCCTTGTTCGACGGTATTCGGCAGTTTCTTTGAACGTTGGCCTTTGAACAAATTGGAACTAGGAATGCCACGTTTAGGGTTACTCCATACAGGCATTATTTTGTTACTCACTCTGATTACAGAATTGTTCCTCAAACAACTGGGACTGGATTTGTTTACCACAACTACAGGGCCAACCTTTGCTGCAATTTGGACAACTGTTGGCTTAGGATTTGTTTGGCAATTCAATATGTGGCCTTTCACGGAGCTATCACAGCCCACAAAAGGCATAGTTGCATCGGTTGCTAGTTTAATAATTTCGGTCTTGTTGTACCTGGTGACAGTATCCCTGATCGGTAAGGAAAATATTATCCAAGGGCTTTACTGGTGGTTTAATATCCTTTGGGTTCAAGTATTTTTAATGGCTCCAGGATTATACGACGGAATTAGCCTTTGGCAGGATGTACCGCCACAAGTTGAAGAACCGCAACCCCTGAGCTTGAATCGTGAAGGGCGTTAATAGTTGTGATTTTGCTGTCTGTCGTAGGGGCACAGCATTGCTGTGCCCCTACCGCGTGGTCTATTTACCTGAAAATAGCTGTAAATTTTAGCGATCGCCATCCTCTTGAAGTTGATATATGCGGTCTGACTAGATCAATTCAGCAGCGCCAAAATTTTTAACATTGCTGAATTGTTCTTGGTATCTTTGCTGAATATCTAAAAGGTGAAGGTTGTTCTCACAGTGCCAATTACCGCATCCTGATTGTCATCGTTTTGACCAGGGGCTGTTATCCAAATAACACCTGGGGTAATGGCAATGTTATCTGTAAGCTGATACTTGTAAAAGCCTTCAATATGCAACGATAAATCGTTTGCAGGTGCTGGATTCCCACCCCGATAAGGTTCTGCGCCCACAAGAATACCACCAAGGTTGCCTTGTTTACCTAAATCTGGGAATGCCAATCCCAAAGCATAGTACCAAATATCAGCACTACCACTACCTGCCAGATTTTTGGCGTTAGTGTAGCCAAAGAACCCATTGACTGCAACTTTCGGACTGAATTTATAAAAAGCTTCTGCTCCATAAGAGTTTGTAATTACTTCATTAAAAGGAGTGTTGGCTTGTGCAGTTCCGACGATCGCTCCACCACTACCAATATCAAATATCGCTCCCCGATTTTGATAGGCATTTACATAGGTTAAGCCAATACCAGAGTTCTTGTTGGGGTTCCATGCTAGTTGGGCGATCGCGCCATATTGACCATTAAATAGGCCACTACCTGCTTGCGGACTAGCATGATCCCCTGCTAAATAACCCAAGCTCAATACAATTTTGTCACTGAATTTGTAATTGATTCCAGCACCAGCACCACCACCAATTCTATAGATAGGGTTGGATGAAGCAAATTCTGTCAGAGCGCGACCGCCTCCCGTAGCACTATCCAAATAGGGACTGAGAGTGGGAATGTAATCAAAAAATACTCCGTTTACTGCTCCTACGTAAGCCTCTATTTTGTCTCCAATCGGGAAGTAATAAGCGAGCCAATCGAGAAAATCATTGTTGTTGGCTGGAGATAGATTAAAGGTTTGAAGTCCTTCTGCTGTACCATTTGGCAGCTTTAAGGTAGTGGCGTTTCCAGCAGTTAAACGGACATTGAGAGTATCTCTACCTGTAAAACTAGTTTTGAAAACCAGGCGAACTCTATCTTGAAAAACTGTGTTGCTATTATTAACGGAGCCACTAAAGGCATTTGTGACGGCAAAGACGGCTTCTCCTACTAACTTTGTTGTTGTAGAAAACTGATTGGCTTCTAGTTTCGCAGTCTGAGCTTCTAAACTATCAAGGCGACCCTGTAAAGTTGCTAGTTCAGCAGCAAATTCTGCTTGCAGTCTTTGTAGTGTAGTTAAGTCTTGTTTGGTAACTAAGTCAGATGTAGATGTTGCAATTAGCTCGTTGATTCGAGATAAACAAGCATTTAAGCCTGCTGCAAATTCATAGCGAGTGATGGCGCGGTTTCCCCGATAAGTTTCATTTGGATAGCCTGCAATACATCCATAACGCTCAACTAAAGACTGGAGTGCGCCAAATGCCCAATCAGTTGGCTGCACATCTGAAAACTGAGATACAGATGTTACCTGAGACATACTGTTTTTCTGTTGGACGTTTGCATCACTATTGATTGCAGGAATTTTAGGCGTTTGGGCAATGGTTGTTTCCGAAGAATTGTTCCCTAAATTGGCGATGCCTCTAACGGGCTGCGCCAACGCAGTTGGTATATTTGTTTGAGTCACAGCCACTAAATTTATGTCTTCAGCATAAGCTGATGTGCTGACTAGCAAAGTAGCTCCCAAAATCATCGATTCCATGCATAAATTATGAAATGAACGATTGAACATTTCTATCACTCCTCATATTTGTTAGTTGGAAAATTTAGTGAAAGCGATCAGACATTTCAGTGATTTTTCAAGCTAAAAATTTATGACTAGACCAGAAAAATGCTGAATGACTCTAACTGTCGAAAGGTTTCAGTAATATTGCTACACCTTGAGATATAACCAGATGTATCAGCAAGTCTCTGGCATTTTTATCTGCACATTTCAGTGTAGAAAAGACTTATTTTCACACAAATAGAATCTTTGTACAAGCTATATCTATAATGTGTACAAAATGTTGCATTTTCACATAAAAATCTCAATTTATCGGCATTGATCTATAAAATACTTTATAACTATCAAGTTAAAGTAGTTTAATGCATTTAAATTAACAATATTGCATATATAATTTCTAAAAACAAGTAGATGAGAAAAATTATTCTCAAATTTACTATCAACGAAATATTTTTTGATGCTGCACTAACAAGCTTTAGCTTTCGGAAAAATAAATCTCATTTTGACTTGATTTATTATTTACGTCGTGCAATAATATTCAAGGTAATGATAGTTTTATAAAACTACTGCGAGTCCAAATTTTTTCCATCATAATTTATAGTTACTTATCGGAATAAGGTTAGCAGGAGAAATTGCAAAATATGCAATTAATCGAAACTAAAGAATATCAAAATTATCTGGATTTAGCTAAGTCTTTAGCAAAGGAATTTGCCCAGACTGCTGTAGAGCGGGATGCCAAAGGGGGAACACCAAAACATGAACGCGATCGCTTGCGCCAAAGTAACTTACTGAAACTGATCGTACCCACAGAGTATGGTGGTTTAGGACAAAGCTGGATTACCGTTTTACAAATTACCCGCGAGTTTGCCAAAGTTGATAGTTCCATTGCTCACGTCTTTTCTTACCACCATCTAGGTGTAATTATTCCTCATATCTTTGGTTCGGCAGAGCAAAAACAGCGATATTACTCAGAAACTATTCGTAACAATTGGTTTTGGTGCAATGCCCTCAACCCTTTAGATAAAAGAACTACTCTGACACCAGAAAATGATTATTTCCGTCTGAACGGCATTAAAAGCTTTTGCTCTGGCTCTCAAGACTCAGATATATTGCCGATTACTGCCATTGATCAAGAAACTGGTGAATTGAATATTTTGGCAATTCCCACCCAACGGCAAGGCGTTACTGTTCATCATGATTGGGATAACATCGGGCAACGCCAAACAGATAGTGGTAGTGTGACTTTTGAGAATGTGTTGGTATACCCTGAAGAAATTATTGGTAGTAGAGACAAACCCGGTCAACCCTTCAATACTATTCGCGCCTGCTTAACTCAATTGAATCTTGCGAATATCTACCTGGGAATTGCACAGGGAGCATTTGAAGCGGCTAAAACATATACTTCCACTAATACAAAACCTTGGCTGACATCAGGTGTAGAGAGTGCAACCCAAGATCCTTACATCCTCCAGCACTATGGCAAAATATGGGTTGAACTCCAAGCAGCTAGAAGCTTGACTGAACAAGCAGGAGAATTACTACAAGCGGCTTGGGAAAAAGAATGGTCACTCACCGCCGAACAACGTGGGGAATGTGCGCTTTGCGTCGCTACTGCCAAAGTTGCAGCGACTACAGTCGGTTTAGACATTACAAACCGCATTTTTGAAGTTATGGGCGCACGCGCTACTACGGCAAAGTATGGCTTTGATCGCTATTGGCGTAATCTCCGTACATTCACTCTTCACGATCCAGTAGATTACAAAATCCAAGAAATCGGGAACTGGGCGTTAAATGATGAGCTGCCAAAACCTAACTTTTATTCATAGTTATATCGATTATTTCACCAGTGGTTTGCGATCGCCAAGATTTTCAGATTTACCATAGACTTTCAGCTTAAAATAACTAAGTCAATCTTCACACCAAGCTTAATCTCAGTATTTAAGTTTGTAACCCGTAAAACTTACCATACTGAGTAAATCAGGCAAAAATATGGCAACAAAAATTCCTGTCACAGTGATCACAGGCTTCTTAGGTAGTGGAAAAACCAGCCTAATTCGCCACCTGCTACAAAACAACCAAGGACGCCGCATTGCCGTTATAGTCAATGAATTTGGCGAACTGGGAATTGATGGGGAATTGTTAAAATCCTGTCAAATTTGCCCAGAAGATGGTGAGGGCGACACTAATATCTTTGAATTAACCAACGGCTGCCTATGTTGCACCGTACAGGAAGAATTTTACCCGACGATGCAAGAGTTAATCAAGCGGCGAGATAGCATCGACTGCATTTTGATTGAAACCTCTGGTTTAGCCTTACCAAAACCCCTAGTGAAGGCTTTTCGCTGGCAAGAAATTCGCAACGCCGCTACTGTGGATGCCGTGATTACCGTCGTAGATTGTGCGGCGGTAGCGGCGGGGACATTTGCTAGCGATCCAGAGGCGATCGCAGCCCAACGACAAGCAGATGATAATCTAGAACATGAAACACCCTTGCAAGAACTGTTTGAAGACCAACTTGCTTGTGCAGACTTGGTGGTGTTAAATAAAATTGACTTGGTAGATGCCGAGACTAAAGCTAGAGTTGAGGAATTGATTAAGCAAGAGTTGCCCAGAGTGGTGAAGATTGTCGAGAGCGATTGTTCTCAAATTGATGCATCTATATTATTAGGATTCCAAGCCGCAGTCGAAGATAATTTAGATTCTCGTCCCAGTCATCATGATACCGAAGAAGACCACAACCACGACGAAGAAATTACTTCAGCTAATTTAATTTTGGATCGTACTTTTGACCCAGAAAAGCTGCAACAGCAGTTGGAAATATTGGTACAACAACAAGAAATTTATCGGATTAAAGGCTTTGTAGCAGTGCCAAATAAATCCATGCGCCTAGTTATGCAAGGCGTGGGAAGCCGATTTGATAAATTTTACGATCGCCCCTGGAAACCCGAAGAGGTTAGGCAAACCCGCTTAGTTTTCATCGGTCGTGATTTGAAGTCTTCAGAAATTGAATCACAACTTGTAGCTTTATAACTATACCCAGATCCCCGACTTCTTTGAGAAGTCGGGGATCTATCTCTTGAGAGTTATGAGTTTTCAAAATCAGAAAAACATCATAACTGAGAATCCTTGACTCGACAAAAATATGACCATATCCCAACTATTTAACATTGCCAATCTTTTCGTATTGCCATTTTGGGCGTTGATGATTTTGTTGCCAAACTGGAAAGTTACACGGCAGATAATGTCATCATATTTGCCCTTTATGCTGTTAGCTGGGGCGTATGTGTATTTGTTTATCAACAGCATTACGCCAGAAAATGCCCAAGCTTTATCGAATCCCCAATTAGCCGATATTGCGCGATTTTTTGCAGATGAAACGGCTGCTGCAACAGGTTGGATTCATTTTTTAGTGATGGATTTATTCGTCGGTCGCTGGATTTATTGGGAAGGGCAAAAAACAGGTATTTGGACAATTCACTCCCTTGCACTGTGTTTATTTGCTGGCCCTATGGGGTTACTGTCTCACATCTTGACTGACTGGATTACTAAGAAATTTTTCCCTAAATCTCAGCACAATGAAACGGTGACGGTAGGAGAAAAAGCTGCTTCCTAATTTGACACATGATAGGGTAGCACATCTGTGCTACCCCACTATTACAAATTACCTAATTTTAAAATCAATTAAGCGTTGTCGTGTCTATAGTCAGCATCTAACCAACAGCGTGGTAGAACTTCACCTGAAGGAAAAACGAGATTTTCTTTTTTAAAACTTTCAGGTTGCTGTTCTTCTTGACCTTCTTGGTCTTTTGCGTGAACAACATCATTATTCGGATCAATTAATTCCTGAATTTCAACAATCTTTACCAATTCGCCACTATCTTTGACTTGTAAAAGCATAGAAATTGCCTCAATGAGTTTGCATGGAAGTTCAAAGCGAGTCTCAAGATAAACTCGCTCAAATCTCAACTGATTTTGAACGCGGATATTCCTTAATTCTTAAAGGAAATTTTTATCATATATCCACACATAAATTACACGAGATTGATTTGTGTGTATCTGTGGAGTTGATTTTTAATAGATACAGGAAAGATAAGTAGGTAGGCGTAAATAATTATCGTTGGGATAAAGCAGGGAGCAGGGGGCAGGGAGCAGGGGGAAAAAGAGTTTGAGCCTTGTTTACTTTTCTTTACACAGTGTGGTTTTGTTGTGCCCACTTACTTATACTTAATTCAGAAATTAAAATCGAATCAGGTAATGCTGATTAATAAAATTGTCCAACTAAGATAATTTTGGTTTTCGTGATTAAAAATCACGTTGATATTTTTCCAAAATATCTACTAAAGTCACCTGACATTGCAGGGGTAGTAAATCGATTAAAGGAACTTCACGTTTCCCGCCGCCAATTTTTATTGGAATCGATCCTAAGACTTGTAAAACTCCGTCTTCATTGACAGCGTTGGAAGTAATTAAAGGATACAGTTGCTCGGCAACAACTGTATGCAGTTTGGCATTAGATAAATAAAGATGCCATTTGGCAACGTCTATGTACACATTTTCGCCAATTTCAGCTGCTAGGGCTTCTAGTAGTTCTGTGGTATTAGTCTTAGCCATAAAAATAACCCTACATTAAGAAAAAGTGCGAAATCTCAGGCTTTTTTACATTATCGCTCAATTAACAGCCTAATCCTACTACCAGAGGTTACAATCGCCCCAGCATGAGTAATCCGTCTTCAGGTGGATTTTGGTGGAGTTTCGCTGTAGTTAGCGATCGCAGCAATATAAATTAGATGTACCAATACTATTGCTGTCCAACTTGCAGTCAATAACGGCAGCCACTCCCAGGTAGTGGCTTTTAAGATATGGAAAAACCATAACCCAGAATTAATAGTACTAGCGATCGCCAGATGCACAGCAAAATTCATCCGGTCATCGATCTTGCGGTAATCAGGGTCTTTGCGATTGGGTTTGCGAGGCCAACGAGGAGGCATAAATATTTGTTACAGATTAAATACACCCTAATCATTCTAAGCTTTTTGGGGCATCTAAAGAATAGGGAGTAGGGGTATGTTGTAAGCTGATTACATAATTATAAAATTAAATCATGGGGTCTTTTATGCAGTTGCGCTCACTCACGGTTGTTTTTATTTCCTGTTTCATCACCTTTCTATCGTGGGCGATCGCTCCCCCATCTCTGGCCCTGACACAGATTAAACTATTTGATGTATCTTATAAAGATTGTCCACCAGAACTAGCACAAGGGGCTGTTATCAGTAGTGGTAGTGCGGCTGCTAATTGCTTTATTGTCATTGGCAAGGCACAAAATGGCACTAATAAAACAGTCTACGACGCAGATATTTTTGGACGCATCTATGATGCCAATAATGACTCGGTGATGCAAAACCGCACTCGCTTAGGCTCTATTACCGAGGTGCCACCAGGTATTAGCGATTTTGAATTGAGAATTTCTGTACCTGCAAATCAGCCTACTCCGTTGAAGCTGAAGCAGTTCAAGGCTGCCGGGTTTAGCGGTCAAGTACGTAAGTAATAAATTTTACAGCAGTTTTCATGTATTTGAATCACATCTGTTGTCGGGGCACAGCATTGCTGTACCCCTACCGCGTGGTCTATTTACCTGAAAATAGCTGTAAGTTTTCCTGCTATAAGTCCCGCACATTATCAAAAGATTCGGTGTGGGGATGAATAGGATACAAATAAGAATAGTCCCTTCACAGAATGTAGCGTGCACCGATGCTCCTCTGATAGTAAAATCCTACTTTAGGAATAGTTCTCTAATTAAGAGATTTCCTAATGATTTCAACATCTAATTCTAATAATTCTGCTATTTCCTGAATACTTAACCCTTTTTGTACTAATTTGGGTATCAATTTTAACTTTAATTCTAGCTTTAGTTCTTCTTTTACTTCTTCTTTTACTTCTTCTTTTGCTTCTTGATAAACTCTGGTTTGTTTTAGTAAATTTAAATTCAGCATAGCTTCTATCTCCTCTCGGTTAAAATTGGGAAACTTGTAAACAATAATCTCTTCTATAAATTCTAAAACTTTTCTTTGGATGAGAACATCGGCTAATTCCAATCTAGCTTTGTCAATTAACTGTTTAGCAAGCTCTGGGGCTTTATTCTCACTTTCTACAACCAATCGGACAATTCCTATACCCAGAGATTCTTCGGCTATTACCTCAAGTTCATCCAGATAAAAGCAACGTAAATGAGGCTCTAACAAGGCATGGTAACGTAAAGGACAGAATGTTTCGTTGCTGTGCTGATCATAAATAACTATTGCATACCACTCAGAAGTGACTGGTTTGTATTGAGAAAAGTAAAGGAAAATACTTGTAAATAAACGGTCATAAAATTCTTCATCTTTGTAAAACTGAACTTCTACAAAATAAAGCGGCTCATTCTCAAATCCTTCTAGAGGAGAAAATACTCCATCTAAACGAAAAGAACGTTGTTTAATTTCTGGTGCAATAGACTTATAAGCATTGGTATTAGTATTAGATTAACCAATAAGTTCAAATAAAATACTAGGAAATTCTTGAAATATATCGTATAATATGGTGTCAGTTTTAAATTATTGCATCCATAATTATTATTAGCATTGACACTGAATAAGTCTGAGCTTGTTAGCCCAGACCTAAAATTTATTAGTTGAACATGAAGTAAACTGCAAATTCTGTGTTATCAGACGGATTGCAGACCACCACCTACTATTTGAAGCAGTATAATAGCTAACATTGGTGAAAAATCCATACCGCCTAGTGGGGGAATGATTGAGCGGAACAGATTTAGATAAGGATCGGTTATCTGGCTCAAAGTCGTAAATGGTTGGTTGTACCAGTTGATAGTGGGGAACCAGGTCAATAGAACCCGAATAATTAGCAAAACAGTATAAATCTGAATGAAAGTAGCCAAGGTGTTAATCAGAAGATACATGGATTTTTTGGTTTCCTACTAAGTGTCAAACGCGGTCTTATCTTTTAATTTTAATTTAGTCCACGTCATGCTGTTTGCGGATTCCACATTTACCACATTTGACACTTTCACCACGCCTGAACAAACTTTACTGTTCTTTAGTGAGGGAGCGGTCATTGCTTGCTTGGGGTGAACCGCTATTAACATTTCCCAGCTGATTTCGGACTTCATCAATTGTGGCATTTAGCTGGGCAATTTTATCTTCTAGCGATCGCCTGGCCGTTTCTATGCCAATGCTCTCACTTTCTGAGGCTTTCATCTGACGACGCTTTGCTGCTATTCTCTTAGCTTCGGCTTGGCTATCTGTCAGTTCTGTCTCCTCCTCTGCTAGCAATTGGGGATCGCGTCGAGAAGCAATCAGTGCGCCGATAACACCGCCAAATACACCACCAACAAATGCCCCTGCGATAAAACCACTACCAAAACCATCTCGCTGACTCATATCTTTACCGCCTTCAACAAACCTTGCAACTTTTACAGTAGTTATGCTATTTTGCTGCCCTAGCTGCATACTAGCTTAAGTCCCAAAGATGCGATCGCCTGCATCTCCCAATCCCGGTACAATATATCCCTTGCTGTTCAGTTTTTCGTCAATAGTAGCGGTGTAAACTATTAAACCTGGATAAGCTTCACTCAATTTTTGCAAAGCTGGTGGAGCCGCCACTACACAAACAATCCTGGTCAGGGATGGGTCGGCACCCCGTTGTGTCAATTCTGCCATCGCCGCCATAATTGATCCTCCAGTTGCCAACATTGGATCGGTAATTAACACTCGTGTTTGGGGGTCAAATTTTTCTGGTAACTTGTTCAGATAACAATGAGGTTGCAGTGTCTCTTCGTCTCGCGCCAAGCCCAAGTGATAAATCGATGCTAATGGTAATAAAGTCTGCGCTCCTTCAAGTAATCCTAGTCCAGCCCGCAGAATCGGTACTACTGCCATTGGGACTTGCGGATCAATCACCGTTGCTGGACAGATATCCAAGGGACTCTGCACCGATATTTCTTGGGTCGGCAACCAGTCTCGTGCAGCTTCATAAGTTAGCCATCTTCCCAACTCAGTCATCGCACTGCGAAATAATACTGAAGGTGTGCCCGCATCACGGGCAACTGCCAGCCAGTGTTTGATCAGAGGATGGGGTGGAACGTAAACGCGCAATTGTAGCGTCATAGCCAGAAATAGGCGCCTTTTTATTGTACAAGAACTGAAACACCATAATACTCTTTCCTGCATCCGGCTGACAGATCAAAATTTACGCTCTCAGCTTTATTGATAAATATTTTCATTAGTAGTTGACATTAATTCTCAATCAAGGCTATATTCTTAGAAAGTGTTCTCCTCTCTTTTAAGGATCGGCAGACGGGATTAGCCAGCAGTAGCAGGCTCGTCCCTCTTTTTTTTAATTAGTCATTAGTTAAGCTAAAACACATCTAATTTGCATATTAAAATTTTTTCAACATCTTGTGGGGTGGGCAACATCAGCGCCTTGATTATGTAATGCCTTTTTCTGGTATTGTTACAAGTCTTTCTGAATTATGTTTTATTTTTATCAAAAAAATCAGTATTATCCCTGTAGTCACAACGGGGTTATTTAATAAAAAGTGGCTTCATCTCGTCCTTACTTAGTTAAATATTATATTTTAATTAAGTGTAAATACAGAAGTTCAAATATATTACCGTCTACAAAATCAGTATTATTCCTGTGGTCAGATTGGGGTTACTCAATGGAAAGTGGCTTCATCTAGTCTTGACATTTTTATGTCTTATTTCTCGAAAGATGTTGATAAATCTCAGTAACACTAAGTAAATTAATCACAATTTACCAATTTACTAAGATTTGCTCATCTGAAAATAACGCTACTGTCGTTGAGTTTCACCACAAACCTAGAGCAAAGGTGATGTATTTTAAAATACAAAGCTTTAATAAAATTTACTTAATTTCAATTGTGGAATAACTCTTCACGAATTTAGCTTACATATATCGAATTTAGCTGAAGTAAAAGCAAAATGAGCACAACTCCTATAGGTAGCTACAGGTTGTTCCAGAAACTACATCCGCTATCTCTGTTGGCACAATTAACCAGTCGGCGTGCTACAGGGTGCTTGAGCATATTTACTGGAATAGTTTCTTGGTCAATTTATCTAGAGGACGGTAAACTTACTTATGCCTCCTATTCAGATAAACTATTTGAACGGCTTGACAGTCACTTGCGACGCTTAAGCCAGCAAATTCCTGCTCTCAACAGCGCCACTCGCGTACAAATGCGGCTGATGTTTGAGACGAAGAATGAACATCAATCAATACCAAATGCGGATTATCAAGCTATTTGTTGGTTAGTAAATCAGGACTATATTACCTCTGTGCAAGCAGGAAGCCTGATAGACGAATTGGCAAAAGAAGTAATGGAATCATTTCTGTGTTTAAAAGAAGGTAGCTATGAATTTAGTGCAGAAAGCTCTTTGAATGAATTACCAAAGTTCTGTCGCCTAGACTTGCGGTTACTTGTTGAACATTGTCAAAAGCAGTTACGAAATCGGCAAAATATCCAGTCATCAATTCCGGCTGGTGGGGGTTCCCAAGTTTTGTCTACAACACAATCGTCTCAAGTTCAGCCACAACTGCAAATAAAACTTGGGCAAAAATTGCCGATACCAATCAATTTTGATCTTTCTGATAAGAATAAAACTACTCACCTACCTGTAGGCAAAAAACTATATACAATTGCCTGCATTGATGATAGCCAAACAGTTTTGAATTCCATCAAACACTTTTTGGATGAAAACACATTTTCAGTGGTGATGATCAATGATCCAGTAAAAGCCTTAATGCAAATTCTGCGGAGTAAGCCCGATCTAATTTTGCTAGATGTTGAAATGCCCAGTTTAGATGGCTATGAGCTATGTTCCTTATTACGAAAACATTCAGCTTTTAAAAATACACCGATCATTATGGTGACTGGGAGAACTGGATTTATCGACAGAGCAAAGGCTAAAATCGTCAGATCGTCAGGATATTTAACTAAGCCTTTTACACAATCAGAATTGCTAAAAATGGTTTTTAAGCATCTTGGTTAATTTAGGAGTTAGGAGTTAGGAGTCAGAATTCAGGAGTCAGGAGTTAGAATAAATGAGACAAGCGGCGAAGACATTTCAAGATTACTAACAAGCTATGCTAATTCAATTCTGTTAGCGGATAGCTAAGGTTTAGCCCATTCTGAATTCTGACTCCTGAATTCTAATAACAAAATATGTTTAATTTATTTTTTTAGGAGATTTAATAGTGAGCCTGACTTTGCTTGGCACAATTCTGATTGTAGAAGATTCTCCCAGCGAATTGGAATTGATGAGCCATTATCTGAAAGAGAGTGGTTACAACGTAATTAAAGCAAGTGGTGCAAAAGAGGGTTTAGAAAAAGCTCTGTTAGAAAAACCAGATGCGATCGTTACTGATGTAGTCATGCCAGAAATGAGTGGATTTGAATTGTGTCGTTCTCTGAGGAGAAATCCGATTACTGCAAAAGTGCCAATTGTGGTTTGTAGTTCCAAAAATCAAGAAATCGACCGTTTATGGGCGATGCGACAAGGTGCAGATGCCTATATAACTAAACCTTACACCCGCGAGCTTCTCCTACGTACTATTAAATCAGTGGTAATTTGAATCAATGACTAGTACAAACATTATTCTTTCTTCAAAACCAACCCAAAATAATTTAGCAGATGGTTATCTGAAGTTTCAGCTAAATCAACAAACTACTGCTGTTTTATCAATGAGGCATACACAAGAAGCAATTCTTGCGCCTATTGAATTTATCACCTCTATGCCTAATATGCCGCCCTGCATATTAGGATTGATGAATTGGCGGAGTCGGATAATTTGGGTAGTTGATTTGCCAAGAATGCTCAATTTAGAATCCCTCGATTATCGACCGCGACAGTATAATGTAATCGTTATCCAAGTAGAATCATTGGTGTTGGGCTTAGTTGTGCAAGAAATCAAAGGTACAACCAAGTTCATAGTTGATGAAATTCATTCTCCTATAGGACAAGTGGCATCCAGTTTAGTTCCTTATTTATGTGGGTGCGTTGTGCAACAGGAAGAAATATTACTGGTATTAGATGCACAGGCAATTGTGCAATCTTCTATTCTCCGCAGTGATTAGGGTTTATTACTAAAAAAGATTTTTAGTGTTCTTATTCACATACTTAGGAGAACTAATTTTATGTTTAATAAAACCAACACGAATCAAGGTAGTGGCGCTCAAAATCGAGCATCGCTGATTTCATCTCAAAAAGGTATTGGGAATGTAGTAAAGCTACCAACTAAGCTGAGTACTGAAACTGCTAATAATTCTTCTTTGAATCAGGCTGTTGCCCATTTTACAAGGCTAGGATTGGTTAAGAAAGCGACTATTTTAGCGATCGCAATCGGGACAATACCAGTATTGGGCATCGGCGCGATCGCTTTTGGTTTTGCCAACAAATCCATTACTAAGCAAATTACCCAGTCTCAACAAGCCGTAGCCACGGGCTTAAGTGATAAAGTTAACCGTTTCATGCTGGGGCGTTACGGTGATATTCAGGTAATATCAAGTTTGCCATTTTTGACAAGTCCCCAAGCTAGTATCAGTACTCAGCAAAAGCAAGCAGCCCTAGATCGCTTTGTTGAAGCCTACAAAGCTTATGACAGTGTTGCTGTTTTTGATCGCCAAGGTAACTTAATTGTCCAATCTACAGGCGAACCCTTAGATAATCAAAAAGACCGTCCCTATTTTCAAGACGCTTTACAAAAAGATACTCCTGTCATTAGCAAACCTGAAGCAGCAAAAAATACTGGTGTAGTGAGTATTTATCTAGCTGCACCAGTGAAAGAGACAAGAACTGGTCAAACTATTGGTGTGGTACAAGCACGTATGCCCGTAAAATCTTTAGAGGAAGTAATCAAAAACTACGTAGCCAATGGACAACAATACCAGTTGCTTGATGCTTCGGGAACAGTTTTCTTGAGTCCCCAAAAGGAATTGTTGGGGAAAGAGGCAAAGGCAGAATATTCTAGTTTACCGAAACTGCTTGTAGCTAAAAAGCTAGATAGTTTTATAGAAGTTCCCAAAACTCAGAAAAAACAAGAACTAGTTAGCTACGTACCAGCTAGTACCCTAGATGGTTTACCTAATTTAAACTGGCAAGTACTTTTATCTACAGATACCGCAACTGTATTTGAGCCGCAAAGACAATTATTGTGGATTATCGCCATTGGTACAGGACTGACAGCATTAATTGTCGGTGCGATCGCCTCGCGGTTAGCTAAACTGACTACACAGCCAATTCTGAATGCGACTGCGGCATTAGCGAAACTAGGCCAAGGTAAATTCAATACCCGTGTGGAAATCGAAAGTGAAGACGAATTAGGGGTATTGAGTGCAAATATCAACCTTATGGCCGAACAATTGCAGGTTTTAGTTAAGGAACAAGAACTCGACGTTGAAGGGGCAAAATTATTAGCAGATATTACCCTACGGATTCGGAAAATTCTCAAAACTGAAGATATTTATCACGCAGCAGTCAAAGAAGTTCACCGAGCGCTCAAAACAGACCGGGTAATTATTTATAGTCTGAATCCAGATACTTGGGATGGCGTAGTCGTTGCGGAATCGGTAAGTGATAATTGGCCGAAAATGCTCGGTGTGCAAATTAGCGATCGCTATTTTCGGGAACGTTATATAGAAACATATCACGATGGACAGGTGCAAGCCATCGGTGGAGTCATTGCCGATGGCATCGCCAATATTCATCAAGACCAAAACTTGAAAAATGCTGGTGGTTACATCCAATTTTTGGAAAAATTTGCTGTCAAAGGTCATTTGCTCGTACCGATTTTTGCCCAAGAGCAACTTTTAGGTTTATTAATTGCTCATCATTGCGAAACACCTCGTCTTTGGCAACAGCCGGAAATTGACTTGTTTCAACAGATAGCAACTCAAGTCGGTTATGCCTTAGAACAAGCCAAGTTATTAGAAGAGATCGAACAAATCAGAAATGTTGGCGTAAGCGGTTCAGACGAAGAACGGCAAGATAAAGAAACACTGCAACAGCAACTTTTAGAACTACTCAACGATGTCGAAGGTGCGGCCAGAGGCGACTTAACAGTACGGGCAGACGTGACTGCTGGGGAAATCGGTACTGTTGCCGACTTTTTCAACTCCATTGTCGAAAGTCTGCGGGATATTGTTACCCAAGTTAAACAAACTGCTACCCAGGTGAATACTGCCATCGGCTCTAACGAAGGAGCCATCCGCCACCTAGCTGAAGAAGCACTTACACAAGCTGCCGAAATCAACCGCACCCTCGATGCTGTTGACCAAATGACCCAATCTATGCAAGCCGTAGCCGAAAGCGCCGAAAAAGCTGCATTTGTTGCCAACCACGCCGCCCACACCGCCACCAAGAGTGGACACGCGATGGATTTAACGGTACAAAATATCCTGTCTTTGCGGGAAACCGTTGGTGAAACTGCTAAAAAAGTGAAACGTTTGGGAGAATCTTCGCAACAAATTTCCCGCGTCGTGTCCTTGATTAACCAAATCGCTATTCAAACTAACTTACTCGCCATTAACGCCGGCATTGAAGCAGCGCGTGCAGGTGAAGAAGGTCAAGGTTTTGCCGTCGTTGCTGAAGAAGTTGGCGAATTAGCAGTTAGAAGTGCCGCAGCCACCCAAGAAATTGAACAGATTGTTGAAAATATCCAACGAGAAACCAGTGAAGTAGTCCAAGCAATGGAAATCGGCACTACCCAAGTGGTCGAAGGTACTCGCATTGTCGAGGAGGCTAAAGAAAGTCTGAGTGAAATTTTGGATGTATCGCGTCAAATTGACTCCTTAGTGCAGTCAATTTCTACTGCAACTGCATCTCAGGTAGAAACATCCCAAAGTGTCAGCCAATTAATGAAAGATATCGCTGCTGTATCACAACGCACCAGCGATTCTTCTCGCCAAGTTTCCGAATCTCTGCAACAAACAGTGGAGATTTCTCAGCAGTTACAACAAACTGTGGAGACTTTCAAAGTTAGTTAAGTTTGTCATTTGTCATTTGTCTAAAAACTAATGCCCAATACTTCTCTACGAGAGGCTGCGCCAACGGCTTCTCTACGAGACGCTACGCGAACGCTCAGTACAAGTGTCCAATGCTCAATGCCCACTTGCCCTGAGCGGAGCCGAAGGGATGCCCAACGATTATTAACAAAAACCATGCAACAAGACAAAGAATTAGAAATCCAGATGCAGTTTCTGGAAGAAGCAACTGATTACTTGAATACCTTAGAAGGGGTATTGCTGGAAATCGATACTAGTAACCGCATCGATTTGGATAAAATCAATGCTGCACTCCGCGCCACTCATTCTATTAAAGGTGGCGCGGGGATGATGGGATTTAGATCGTTAAGTGATTTAGCTCACCGTCTGGAAGATTCTTTTAAAGTTTTAAAAACTAAAAAAAATTCTTTAGAAATTGATACTCAGTTGCAAAGTTTATTGCTATCTGGAGTTGACTGGCTGCGTCAAATTGTCGAATTGCTTGCAGAGGGGAATGTTGTCGAAGATGCGTGGTTAGCAACTTTTTGTTACCCAATTTTTGATGAGTTGCACGATCGCTTAGGCGACCCCGGTCCAGAGGATGCCTCAACCATGCTATCCCCAGAAGATGGCCAAGATGTCATCCCCTTGCTATTTGCAACCGAAGTAGAAGAGTGTTTGCAGCGTCTAGAATCGATATTGGCAGATAGCGAACAGCCCGGTTTGCATGAAGAAGTTGTGATCATGGCAGCTGAATTGGGCGGTTTGGGAGAAATGCTTCAATTACCAGCTTTTAGCAAGCTTTGTGAGTCAGTAACCCAGCACTTGGAAACTGTTAGTAGCGATGTCTTCGACAACCCCTTCGGGGAACGCATTCCCCAAATTGCTCAGTTAGCATTGCAAGCATGGCGGCGATCGCAAGCTTTGGTGTTGACAAATCAATTAGATAACTTGCCTACAGCAATTGACTTGAGTAGTTATACGCAATCTCCGCTACTATTATCGGCAGAAGTAATACCACAGCTTCCCCCCACAAATCCAACTGATACAGATATCCTCGATACATCTGTTTGGCAACCAGAAAATACTAGAGAAAATTGGACTAATGATCAAGCGTTGGCACATCCGGGCGCAGGTATCGCCGCGAATTTTACCTTTGTGGATGCAGAATTTGCTGATGATGTAAATGCTGTCAATGTCACCGAGCATAATACAATATTTGCTAGAGAAGATAATTCGACCGATGCCAAATTTAGCGAAGGCAAAGGAGAGCCAGTTACTGTTGCTAAAGAGCGGGACAATCATGATAATAGCGTCCGAGTTCCTAGCAAACAACTAGAGCAAATTAATGATTTATGTGGTGAGCTGATTGTTCAGCGAAATGGCTTAAACTCGCAACTAGAAAGATTACGCAAACTCGTTCGTAACCTCAACCAACGAGTCCAAATTCTCGACCGAGAAAACCAGGACTTACGTGTAGCTTATGACAAAATTTCTACTCAAGCTGCTGGGGTACAAGCTGAAAATGGCCATCAAATACAAGGTATAAACACCGAATTTGATGCCTTAGAAATGGATCGCTATAACGATTTAAACTTGCGATCGCAGGAAGTTATGGACACTATTGTTCAGGTACAGGAAGTCACAACAGATGTGCAACTTAGTGTAGATGATACAGACCATATTGCTCGAAAACTAAACAAAACATCGAAACAGTTACAGACCAAGCTAAATCACATCAGAATGCGGCCTCTGTCCGATTTAGTCGAACGTTTCCCTAGAGCTTTACGCGATTTAAATGTCGAGTATGGGAAAAATGTCCAGTTAAAAATTGAAGGTGGTAACACTTTAATTGAACGCAGCATTTTAGAAGCATTAAATGAACCTTTAATGCACCTGTTAAGGAATGCTTTCGATCATGGTATCGAAGACTCTACCACCCGCCGCCTTCTGGGTAAACCAGAACAAGGATTAATTGAAATTACAGCGAGTCACCGCAGTAATCGCACCCTAATTACTATCCGTGATGATGGTTGGGGCATTTCTCTGGAGAAAATTCGCACCCGCGCCCTAGCTATGGGATTAGATGCTTCTCTACTGGCTAATGCTAGTGACGAAGAACTGTTATCACTGATTTTTGAAGCAGGTTTTAGCACCTCCGAACAAGTTACAGCATTATCTGGTCGCGGTGTCGGGATGGATGTAGTTCGTAATAACCTGAAACTAATTCGAGGAGATGTCAAAGTTGATACGGAACCAGGAGTTGGTACCACCTTCACTCTATCAGTACCGTTTACACTTTCCGTTGCGCGAGTTCTGCTAGTAGAAATCAACAAGATCCTATTGGCATTTCCCACAGATGTCATTTCAGAAATATCTTTACTCGAAAACGAGCGAATTTTCCAAATGGCAGGTAGCGAAGTTCTAAATTGGCAAGGAACTATGTTACCACTGATTCGCCTGAGTGGTTATTTAGAGTTTAATTGCCTACGTTATGATAGCCCAGAGTTAGAGACTCCGGCAGCAATTAATACTAATAGCGTGTTAGTAGTCAAAGGTAATAATCAGCCAGTAGGGATTCAAATAGATCGTTGTTGGGGTGAACAAGAAGTTGCTATCCGTCAAGTTGAAGGAAATATACCTTTACCTGAAGGCTTTAGTAACTGCACAATTCTCGGTGATGGTCGAGTAGTGCCACTAGTTAATGTCAATGAGTTGCTGTATTGGATTGCTACAAATCGTCAGACTCCCAAAGGCACTCAATTACCATCGGCAAGGTTAAAAACACCGTTCCTGATATTTGATGAGAATAAAATATCAACAGCATCTGTTAAACAGAAAGGCACAATTTTGATCGTAGATGACTCGATTAATGTGCGCCGCTTTTTAGCCTTAACCCTGGAAAAAGGAGGGTATCAAGTAGAGCAAGCTAAAGATGGTCAAGATGCCTTAGAAAAACTCCATAGTGGATTGAGAGTTGAGGCAGTAATTTGTGATATTGAAATGCCTCGCCTTGATGGTTATGGCTTTTTAGGCAAGGTAAATTCAGACGTTGATACAAAAAATATTCCAGTTGCGATGCTGACTTCTCGTAGCAGCAATAAACATCGGCAACTGGCCATGCAATTGGGTGCTAGGGCTTACTTTTCTAAACCTTATAACGAGCAAGAATTACTCCAAACCCTAGAGGAAATAATTCATTCTGTGGCAGAAAAGGCAGCGTCTAATTGATAATTAGGTTTAATATATTTTTTGATGGTGCGTTAGCCTTTGGCTAACGCACAATTTTACAGCAATTTTAAACAAACAGACCATTTGTAGAGACGCGATAAATCGCGTCTTTACCCCTGAATTTTCACGTTATGTGGAAAAACCACGAAAAACCTAACCCCCTAACCCCCTTCCCTACGAGGGAAGGGGGAAAATTCAAAGTCTCTCTCCTTTTAGGAGAGAGATTTAGAGAGAGGTTTTTCAGATACCATGAAAAGTCAGGTCTTTACCCAAGGATGTGTTGCAATCATTAATTGAATTGGTATTAGTACCCTGGCGATTAGAAATCGCGGCGACACAGACCAAACCCGCACTTCGACAAGCTCAGTGACCACCTGCACGGGTTAAAAGACTGATTTATATCACAATACGCTTGGGTTTTTGAGACGCGATAAATCGCCGTCTCTACAATTGTTTTGTCTTATAGCGGTTCCCATTCAGATGCAGTACAACGTTACATCACGAGGTGTAGGGGCACGGCATTGCCGTGCCCCTACGGGTGTATCTCACGTAAACGATAACTGCTATATCTGAACTGGATTAATTTATATTACTAATAATCGCCTAGCTTTTTCGTGATACTATTTGTGTCAATTGAAATAATTTCTACATAAACTCAATTTGTAGTGAATTTATGGTAACTGTAACACTGACAGCTGTTGCTACTGCGATCGCTGTCTTATCCAATAGCTAATGCTTGAAATTTACAGCTATTTTCAGGTAAATAGACCACGCGGTAGGGGCACAGCAATGCTGTGCCCCTACGACAGATGTGGTTCAAATACATGAAAACTGCTGTAAGCTAACAAATTAAGCATTAATTTTGACACTCTCAGGTCTAAAGACACTGAGATTCTACAGACAGAGTTAGACTAATTTAGTCTAACTCTCGTTACGACTGCCAAAGATCGCCTACTGAGTTGATCAAGTAAAATACCTAATCTTCCCACTACTTTTCTTAAAATAAATGCTTAAGTAAACCTGATTAGTATATTACAGCCAGTGACGTTATTTTACTGGCAAGAGTACCCAAACCAAGTGCGTTAGCAAAGCTCGCCGTAGGCATCGCAGGTAGTATACTTGCTGTTAGTCTGGCTTGGCTAGCGAAGAGAAATCTTGCAGCGTTTCGCAAGCCGAAGATATAATTACGTATTAAAATAAATCCACAAATAGTTTAAGGGACTGACAAATAAAAAAACATCCCAAATTTTCTTGTGGGATGGGTGTCCGCACTACGTGCCGCTACGCGAACACCCGTCCCAGATTTAGGGCGCTCATGTTGCCCACCCCACAAAATGGATAATTTATTTCTTGTCAGTCCCTAAGTAATTAGCCCACGCAGACATAAGCCTGAGCGGGCTAATTATTTTATGGGCAATTAGTCGAACGTAATATCAATTACCTGAAACTAAAATACTTCCAGGAACCTTTATTAAGCCTCAACTTTTACACCTTTCCAAAATGCCACATAACCCTCAATATTCTTAGCCTTCTCCTTGGCGCTGGGATAATACCAAGCAGCATCTTTATTGATTTGCCCATCAACTTCGATACTGTAGTAACTGGCGACACCTTTCCAAGGACAAGTAGTGTGGGTGTTAGTTTCTGTGAAATACTGTTTGTTAATGGTGTCAACAGGGAAATAATGGTTGCCTTCCACAACTACAGTATTATCACTCTCGGCTAAAACAGCACCATTCCAAATTGCTTTCGGCATAAATGACTTTCTAAATAAACTATACACATAACATTTTGACACTATCAGCTTATTTATAGAGAATTTATTTTGAAAATGAAAAGCATTTGCTTCTATAGTAAAGATTGTCTTTTGGACAATTAGTATTAAATAAAAGCCGAATCTATTTAAATTACGCTGTAGAAGTACAGCTCACACAATTGATTCACCAACGGGCGTTTTAACGGGACAACCCCCTTCCCGACACGGGAAGGGGGAAAATTCAAAGTCTCTAACGCCACGTGCAACAAGAGTGGCTCGCCGCCCAACGCAGTGGCTCCTCCTTGTAGGAGAGAGAAATAGAAGCGAGGTTTTCCAGATAAGAGTGAAAAGTCAGTATGAAACCGGATTACCTGATTGTTGGTATGTTAAGTTTTATATCGTATTCAATCAATTCATTCAGGAAATAGAACAACCATCCGTCACAGTAATACCAATATGGAAAATGAAATAAAAATTGACGCTAATTAAAGTCATTCACACGTTGATATGGGTATTCTTCAACTTTGTGATTTTCTATATGCTTTATGCCGCGATGCCTAGGTTGGCAAGCTACGCAAATAAACTCGATCTCTGGCTCTGGATTGGTTATGGATTTGTATTTATAGTAAGGTATAACCCTACTAACGTTTAAATTACACTGCCCATTAAATCTGCTTGCCCGAAAATATTCAAATTCCAAAAATGATAATTTTGATATTTATTTTCCAAGTTGGTTAGCCAAATATACTAAGTCGATCTATACATCTATTTTTGCAATCATTCTTATCATCACAATCTATCAAACTCTAAATTAAAAATACTGGCGGCAATAATGACTAAACAGATTTCTCTGAATACCCTATGGAATTCTGCGATATCTAAGGATCGTGTATTTCATTCAAACGAACTCTCTCATTTGCCAGAAGCAGCAAGACGTTATCTTGAACACGCGATCGCTCCTGAAACTGCGATCGCATCTGCGGTTAAATTGCAGATGCACGGCGAAATTAAATTGAAAAGTTGGATTCCATTCAAAGCAGAGCAAGTCATTTGCTGGGAGCATGGATTGATTTGGAGTGCTACGGCATGGATGAATAGTTTGCCAATTGTGGGATCGGATCGGATTATAGACGGTGTAGGTGCTATGCAATGGAAGCTTTTAGGAATTTTCCCGGTGATGATAGCTTCGGGTTCCGATATTACGCGGTCTGCGGTTGGTCGTCTTCAGTCTGAGTCAGTGTGCTTGCCATCTGTGTTTTGTGGTGATGATGTGTCATGGACAACAATGGATTCATCACATTTACATTCCAGTTTTGTAGTGCAAGGTGAGAGAGCCGAACTAGATTTTACCATCGATCAAACGGGTCGGCTCAAGACTTTCAAGCTGCCGCGCTGGAATAACCTTGATGGCTCTGAGTTTCATTATATGGACTTCGGTGGAATTATGGAGGAAGAACGCACATTTTCTGGCTACACTATTCCAACTCGTCTACGAATTGGATGGTACTTCGGCACTGAGCGGTTTGAGTCAGAGGGCGAATTTTTCCGAGCCACAATTGATGATGCAATCTATCGGTAGAACGATTAAACATCAAAAATAAGTCGCACATCGCGTTATTTAAGTACAAGAAAGAAAAACGAACCGCATTCGCACAGTGTCTCGTAAGAGTTGGACGGAAAGGACACAAAGAAAGAAGGAAGTTAAAAGGGTTTAGCGCAGCCTCACAAAGAAATGGTATTCCGAGCATTGCCATCGACTTATTTGGTGATGGCTTAATGATTGGCACTAGTTTAACGATCGCGCCTCATCTAGAGTTAATTCTCAAATAAAGTTATATTGCAAAAATAATCTGGACTAGGTTTTTTCTGCATCGTTAATCAACTTATACAATTCAACCATCCATCAAACTCTTGCAAATACTCGATTTCAAACGTCTGGTTGTTACACTTGTCACAAGAAGAACAATTAGAAATATTTGGAAATCTTTTTGAGAACAGACTGCCCAGTTAACCAAATGAATCTAGGCTCGAAAGTAAACATCTTATCAAACAATACTAATGTCGCATACCTTGATTAATTTAACATTGCCAATAGTCATTAAAGAAATTGAAAATGTCTTAGATGAGTACCCTGAACATCCTTATCAATTAGCTTTTTCGATTTATGAATTGCGCCAAAAGTTAATTGCCCATATTCTAAGTCATGTCCCTAACCGCTATGTAGTCGAAGGAGTACAGGAATTATCCAGCACCCCCAAAGGCCGCTACTCTTTACCTGTGCAAGAGCAGATACAAATAGAAACAGTTGTTCACGGTAGTATTCTGCATATCCTGCGCGAAAATGCTGATTGGCTAAGTCGCCAGATCCTAACTCTGTCTCTTGTTGGGTCAGTTATGCTCACTAGTCTGATTTAATAACTTCATGCTATTGGGTAACAGTACTGTAGAGAATATATTTTGCGCTAGGGTCAATATTTGCTTTTATGTTAGGGAACTCCAAGAAATAAATTATCCAATTTCACTCCTTCAAAACGGCTTTTTCTCCCCCTGCTCCCTGCCCCCTGCTCCCCTGCCTTAAAAGCGATGGGATATTTATTTATCTGGAAGTCCCTTAGCGCGAAGTATGTACTGGACTCTGCCGTTTACTATGAGTAAAACATCCTACTAGATCAAATGTTTCAGAATAATTTTTCTGTGCCTAAATTATCCCATTAAATAAAGGTTAAAAATTAAATATCTTAGTATAACTTGTACAAGTTATACGCCAATCAAACGCTCGGTTAAACATGATTTCTAACATGAGAGTGTCATACTAATCTTTATCAACAAATTGACAAAATTTAGTGAAATATATGCTTAATAAAGCTTTATTAACGAGTCCTCGCAAATTGAGTATATCTACAACAATTATTCAATCGATGAGGAGTAAGCATTTTTGCCCTAACTGTTCAGACATTTTACTCCGTCATGTGCGTTTGGGAAAACTTTACTGGCGCTGTAGTTACTGCTATCAGGAAATGCCTATTTTCTAAACGGGGGTGGTACGCTAACGTGCTATCAGCACGACAACTGATCGCCCCTCAGCAAGATATTCTTGAGATGTAATTAAGGGCGCAGTTTTCAAATCGGAGAAATCTTGAGGAGATGGCAAAGCAGTATCTACAATTCGATGCCAGCCTTCTCCACTACTCAAAAGTGGCAGTTCAAATGTCAACGGCTGCCAATAAGCATTGAGGATAATATATAGATGCTCGTTAAATTTTGGATGACGCAGCGTGAATGCCAGACTACGAGAATCATTCCCCCAATCAGGCTGCTCTAGTTTCGTGCCATGCCAGACGATATTTGACCGATGAGAGTTATTTTGGAAATCAAGAAAATTCAAACTGAAGCCAGGACTTCGGGTGTTGCAAAACGTCTTCGTTGTTCGTCTAACTTAGTTCATCATGCATGTAACTTGGGAAACATTGTATTAGAGATATATCCATACCAAGCAACTTTAGTAAATCCAGAAAATAAACAAATATTTGGCGCAGAATCAATGCTTGGATTTAATGTGACATCTCTCGAAAAGACATTATGTAATTTAGAAGAGTTGGGGATAAAATCCCAAATATCGTCAACAGTTAAAAATACTGAACGGCTTGCTAGTGTTACTGATACTGATGGTAGGGTCATTCTTTTAACTGAGATATCAAGCGTTGACTAAAAATTTAAGAACACGATACTTAATCTTTACTCTCCACTACGAAAGTTGACCACCAAATTTATAATTTATTGGGAGTACTTTGATCATGAAATACTTCTAAGTGTAGATGACTGGGTGATAGGGAAAGGGATAATACTAAAAGACCTAATTTTTTCTGACCAATTACTGACTAGGAGATTATTTGATGAAAACCAGAAAGCTAGGGAAACTTGGGTTAGAAGTTTCAACTATCGGACTTGGTTGTATGGGAATGTCTGAGTTCTATAGTGGGCGTGATGAAATTGAGGCGATCGCAACAATTCATCGAGCATTGGAACTTGGAGTTAATTTTCTTGATACTGCTGATATGTATGGGCCTTTTACTAATGAGCAACTAGTAGGCAAAGCAATTAAAGATCGCCGAGATCAAGTAGTGTTAGCAACCAAATTTGGCAATGTCCGTACTGAAGATGGTGGTTGGAAAGGGATTAGTGGCAAACCCGAATATGTCCATCAAGCTTGTGACGCCTCACTCAAACGTTTGGGAGTGGAAGTAATTGACCTGTATTATCAACATCGGGTAGATACAACCGTACCCATTGAGGATACTGTCGGAGCAATGGCAGAGTTAGTCAAGCTGGGAAAAGTCCGTTATTTAGGGCTTTCCGAGGCTGCTCCGGCTACGATTCGGCGGGCTGTAGCAGTTCACCCCATTGCGGCACTGCAAACAGAATACTCGCTTTGGAGTCGAGAGCCAGAGGATGAAATTTTACCTACTGTGCGGGAATTAGGAATTGGGTTTGTTCCCTATAGCCCATTAGGAAGAGGGTTTTTATCAGGTGCGATCGCTAGTCCTGATGATCTGGCACCTGATGACTATCGCCGAAATGCTCCTCGCTTTCAAGGTGAGAATTTTTATAAGAACCTGCAATTAGTCGAGCAAGTAAAGGCGATCGCCACCGAAAAAGGGGTAACTTCAAGTCAACTTGCACTAGCATGGCTATTCGCTCAAGGAGAAGATATTGTGCCAATTCCTGGTACAAAACGCCGTACCTATCTAGAGGAGAATGTTGCAGCTACCGAAATTACCCTGACTGAACAAGAGTTGAATCGACTGGAAGCAGTTGCACCAAAAGGTGTAGCAGCAGGTGAGCGCTATCCTGATATGAGTACTGTGAACCGTTGATCTATTAACGAAGCTTAACCAGATTTGTGCCCATTGTTTCAAGTGCTGCCAAAGCAAGTAAAAAAGACATCTCCAAAAAAGAATTGTTTTGACGTAGCACTGCTACGTCTCTACAGGGGTTCTGGGTAACATATATTTAATTTATAGAGATGTCTAAAGCATTCAGCACTTTCCTCAAAAACCCAACACCTGCATTGATTTTTCAAGTACTTCTTTGGGGCGGAATGGTTTCGTGAGATATAAATCGGCACCAACCTCAATTCCTTTTTGTTTATCAAATTCCTGTCCTTTAGCTGTTAATATCACAATGTAGATGTCGGTCATTTGCAGGTCGTGTTTAACAATGTGGCAGACTTGCAGACCGTTCATTTTAGGCATCATCACATCAAGAAAAACTAGATTTGGTTTTTCAGCTTTAATAGTTTCGAGAGCTTCTTCTCCATTTCTAGCAGTTAGAAGTTCAACACCCTCGTCTTCTAATGCTTCTAGGGCTTGTTCCATCAAAATCAAGATATTGGGTTCATCGTCAACAATCAGAATTTTCTGGGTCATAAGGATTGGGGATTGGGGATTGGGGATTGAGTATTGGTTATGGATAAGAAATAAGGGAGAGGGGGGAGTGAATTCTTCCCAGTACCCAGTACCCAGTACCCAATCCCCATTCCCCAAATTACTATTCAGATAGCATAATAAAGAATACATTTTCCAACTCCTTCTCGAACCTTAAGGTTTTCACCAAATCGCCTTCTTGAGAAAAGATAGAATCGATGATGATCATGTCAGGTTTGGCTGAAAGGGCTTTATTGATGCATTCTTGGGGATTGGAGGCTTCAATTACGTTGTATCCCTGAGCTTGTAATACATCCGATAGGGTTTTTAAGGCTGATGCATTTTTATCTACAACCAATACCTTTTTACTAGAAGTGCCCTGGTAAAGCAATGAGCCAATTTCTTTGAGGAGTTTCCCTGTGTCAATGGGCTTGGTGAGATAGCGATCAATGCCAATATGGTAGCCGCGTTCTTTGTTTTCAATAATTGACAGAATAATGATCGGAATGTCTGCGGTCTGGGGATCATTTTTGAGGACGGCTGCCACGTCAAAGCCATTGATTTGGGGCATCATCACGTCCAAGAGAATCAGATCGGGACGGGCTGTTTTAATTTGATGAATTGCATCTACCCCGTCCCTTCCTTCCCGAACGTTGTAGCCTTCATTTTCCAGTTGTTGACGAAGCAGTTCCCGAATGTTAGCGTCATCATCCACAACCAAAATGGTTTTACGGTTTTCGTTCAGCACAGTTTTTGTGGTGATAACGTGTTCTTTGAGTTGTTTGACTAACGTCTCTAGATTCAGATTACTAGTGGTTTTTTGATCGCTAGTGTAGGTAGGAATGATGAACGAGAATACGCTGCCGTTACCTGATTCACTCTCAACCCAGATTCTACCGCCGTGATGATCGACAATTTGTTTACAGATGGGCAGTCCTAACCCAGTGCCTTTGGGTTTATCGGTGAGGGTGTCACCAACTTGGCGGAATTTCTCGAATACTTTCGGCTGGTCTTCAGGTGCAATACCAATGCCTGTGTCGATGACGCTGATGCAAACACCTTCGTTTTCTTGTTTGACGCGGCAGGTGACACAACCAAATTCGGTAAACTTAACGGCATTGGAAATCAGGTTGATTAAAACTTGCAACAAACGGTTGCGATCGCCTACTATCTGAGGCAGTCCAGGTTCAATCTCGCTGACCAACTGCAAGCCATTGGTTTGAAACAACGAGGCTGTGGAATTGGTGGCCCAATCGAGTAATTCGCTGGGATCTATGGGCTGCATCTGCCATTCCACCTTACCTGCTTCCATCTTGGCGATGTCTAGAACATCGTTAATTAAAGACGTTAGTCGTTCTGCTTCCGACACAATAATATTGAGATTGTCACCCACCCGCTTGATGGTTTTCTGAAGCTTGCGGTCTTCAGTCGGAAGGATTGGGAAAACATCGGTTTCTAGCTTTTCTTTAATGATTGACGCAAAACCCAGAACGGAAGTCAGAGGTGTCCGCAGTTCGTGGGAAACCGTGGAGATGAAATCGGTCTTCATCTTGTCAATCTCCTTTTCTGCTGTCACATCCCGAATCAGTAGCGCCGAACCGAAGCAGATAGCAAGTTCTCGATCCGTCGTCTTTTTGAAAATGGCGGTCGCCACTGCCTGACCAATGCGTTCCTTCGTCAGTTCGACTTCGGCAGAAAACACCTCCTTGGGATGAGACTGAGTTTGTGTAACTAGTTCTGCTAAACCAGATATCGGCAGTTCTCGATAGTGACAGTTGAGGTCACTAGCTGTCAATTCATACATGGCTAAAAAGGCAGGATTGAAGTGGGTGATTTGTCCTGCGGTGTCTGCCACCAACAAACCATCTGCTAAGTTATCTAGAATGGCATTTAATCCCTGTGTTTCTGCTAAGGTATTTTGCAGGGCAGCTGTCCGCTCTAGAACTCTAGCTTCCAGTTCTTGATTCAGTTGCCGTAGAGCGACTTCTGCTTGTTTACGAGCAGTAATATCGGTATTAATTTCCAGCGTGGCGCAGCGTTGACCGGATGCATCCAGTTGCATTGTCCAGCGACTCTGGACAATAACATATCTACCATCGCGGGTGAGGTGTTGCAGTTCTCCTTCCCAAGTGCCCTGCTGTAAACACTCTGTCTGGATTTCCTTTAGCGGTTTTGGAAAGATTGTGTGTAAGAGGTTGTGAGTGATGTCTTGGTTTTGCACTTCTTCACACTTCCAGCCGTAGAGCCGTTCTGCCCCCTGACTCCAGTAAGTGATTTTGTCGGCGGAGTCGCGGACAATGACGGCATCGCTGGAATGATTTAACATATTCATCAACCGTTGATTTTCCGCTTCTGCTAGCTTGCGATCGTGAATATCGGTGCAGGTGCCAATCCACTCGCGGATGCTACCGTCTGCTTGCACGACGGGGGCACCACAGACAGCAAAGTGGCGGTAGCTGCCATCCTTGCCACGCAGCCGGTATTCGGTTTGATAGAGGCTTTGATTCATCGCCACAGCATTACTCCAGGCAAGGGCTGTGCGATCGCGATCGTCAGGATGAATCGCATCAATCCAGCCCCAGTCCTGAACTTCGGCTTCACTCTGGCCAGAGTACGCCATCCAGGTGAGCATTTCACTGCTCACAGCCAGTCCCTCAGGGGTAGCTACCCAGAAAATTTTTGAACTGGCAGTCGCCAGAGAGCGAAACCGTTCTTCGCTCCGTTGCAGAGTTTTTTCTGCTACCTTGCGATCGTGAATATCGGTGCAGGCGCCAATCCACTCCCGGATGCTACCGTCAGCTTGCATGACGGGGGCACCACAGACAGAAAAGTGGCGGTAGTTGCCATCTTTGCCACGCAGCCGATATTCGTTTTGATAGAAGCTCTGGCTGACCACGGCTGCATTCCAGACTTGGAGTGCGCGATCGCGATCGTCGGGATGAATGGTGTCAATCCAGCCCAATCCCTCAACTTCAGCTGCACTCTTACCCGTGTACGCCATCCAGGTCAGCATTTCACTGCTCACCGCCAGTCCTTCTGCTGTGCATACCCAGACAAGTTGTGAGATCGTATTCACCAGAGAGCGAAACCGTTCTTCGCTCTGTTGCAGAGTTTTTTCTGCTACCTTGCGATCGTGAATATCAGTGTAAGTGCCAATCCACTCGCGGATGCTACCATCTGCTGCCAAAACCGGAACTGCATTACCAAAAAAGTAGCGATAAGTGCCGTCTTTGGCACGAATCCGATATTCAAGTTGATAAAGACTCCGGTTAGCCACAGCAGCACTCCAAACTTCAGCACTGCGGGGACGGTCATCGGGATGCATGACATCCAACCAGCCCCAGCCCATCATTTCGGCTGCACTCTGACCTGTATATGCCTCCCAGCCAGCTATTTCAGCGTTCACCATTCCTGACGGCGATGCCGTCCAGACCATTTGGGAAGCGGCAGTTACTAAAGAGCGATACCGTTGTTCGAGATATTGCTTTTCGGCTTGTGACAGCTTGCGATCGTGAATATCAGTGCAGGTGCCAATCCATTCCCGAACGCTGCCATCTTCTTCGAGAACGGGGGCACCCCAGACCCAAAAGTAGCGATAGTTGCCATCCTTGCCACGAATTCGGTATTCAACTTGATACATCCTCTGGTTTGCCACCGCAGCATTCCAGACCTCTCCAGTGTAGGCGCGATCGTCAGGATGAACGGCATCAATCCAGCCCCCATTCTCAGCTTCAGCTAGACTTTGACCTGTATAAGCTATCCAGCTTGCCAGTTCAAAACAAATTCCTTCTGGTGTGCTTACCCAAACAATTTGTGCAGTAGCTGTCACCAGAGAGCGGTATCGGGCTTCACTCTGTTTCAGAATTTGTTCCGTATGTTGGCGTTCTTGCTGGGCGTGTCGAAGGTCGCTGATGTCCTCCACACTACACCAAATTAGTTGCTCTCCATTTTTCTCAATCGTCAGTCCAGAGATTCTAACCGGAACCAGATGCCCGTCTTTGTGGATTAACTCCTTTTCATAAGGGCCGTAGCGACCAGTTTTTTCTAGGTTCTCTGGGCTAGGTCGATCAGCAACGGTATAGCTTTCAGGGTTAATCTGGCGATCGCACAGATTCAGAGTTTCTGGAACAGTGCGCCCCAAAATGGCAGCATAGGCAGAATTAATGTTAATTAGCGTCCCATCTGTTCGGCATAGTACTAGCCCAATCGGACATTGTTCAAATAGCTGACTGTTATATTCATCAAATTGCTTAAACATAGTTAAGGTTTCTTTAGTGACGTATTTGGGTAGGGTTAGAACAACAAAACCAAGACAACAAAGTGGCGTAAAGCTTTAACGAAATTGGGTGGCGTTGGAACATCTGGTAAATTTGATCGGCTGATGCAGCCTCCACATCTGGATTGTGCTGTGAGAGTCGCTGGATCAGTTGAGTATGGCGGATCAGCAAATCCGTCGGTTTGAGCATTGGAGGTGTTGATGGAATGAAGCCGTCAGTATTGAGAGTATGGGATGATTCCGTTGTCGGAGTTGGCGAGGCAGAGGTGTAATTTTGTTCTTCAGTAGCATCCACCAATGCACAATTGAATGGAATCTGAATCCAGAATTCTGTCCCTTCACCCGGTTTAGAACGACATTTGAGCATTCCCCCATGTTTGTCTACAACAATTTGGTAGCTGATTGCCATACCTAACCCGGTTCCCTTACCAATATCTTTCGTGGTGAAGAACGGATCGTAAATGCGGCGAATTACCTCTTCTTTCATGCCTGGGCCGTTGTCGGCAATACGAATTACAACCCACTCTTTGTCCAGGGCTTGGGTGCGAATGGTAATGCTTGGGATTGTCATTTCTCCTTGATCATTTGTTCTTTCTGATTCCTTTGATGCCAATGACGTAGACGCTTCTCTACGAGACGCTACGCAAACGCCTTGCCGCAGGGTATGATTAATGACTAATGACTCTTCCAAGGCATCAATAGCATTTGCCAAGATGTTCATAAATACCTGATTCAACTGTCCGGGGTAGCATTCAATCAGGGGAAGTTTTGTATAGTCTTTAATGATTTCAATTGCTGGACGACGAACATCTGCTTTCAGGCGATGGTGAAGAATCATTAGCGTTCCGTCGATGCCATCGTGGATGTTGACGGCTTTCATGTCGGCTTCATCATGGCGGGAGAAGTTTTTTAGGGATTGGACAATTTCGACGATGCGACTTGTACCCAGTTTCATGGAATCTAGCAGTTTGGGTAGATCCTGCATAATAAATTCCAGGTCGATATTGTCTAACTCTGATTCCAGTTCTGGAGGAGCAACAGGTAGAAATTTCTGATACTTTGCCAACAGGTGTAACAAATCGTGGGCGTATTCGGCAACATACCTTAAATTGCCGCAAATAAAGTTAACGGGGTTATTGATTTCGTGGGCGACTCCGGCAATGAGTTGTCCTAAACTAGACATTTTTTCGCTTTGGATTAACTGAGTTTGGGCTAATTGCAACTCATGGAGAGCTTGCTGAAGCCTCTGTGTCTGGGCTTTTGCCTGGAGTGCGGCTTGAATACTTTGTTCATAAAGCACAGCTTTGTCAATGGCGATCGCTGTTTGGGAGGCAAAGATACTCACAAGTTTTAGGTGTTCAGCCTTGTATGAGTCGGTTTTGGGCGCTCCAATGGCGATCGCTCCCAGTACCCGCCCCTTAGCTCGCAATGGTACACAAATCATTGCACTCACGTTTTTTTGCCCATGCAATCGAGGATCGGCTTGGACATCGTTGACGAGTTCTGCCCGGTTGGATTGCACAATGTTGCCAATAATTCCCTTCCCCGGTTCCGGCTGACTGTGGTCAAAAAACACTCCAAATTCGGCAATGATTTCAAAGGCAGTTGCATCTGGACTCAGCAGCAGAATCATCCCCGCAGATGATTCAATTAATTGACTCAATTCCTGAAGCACAAGTTGGGCAATCTGTCGCGGATCTAAACTTGTTGTGAGTTGAGTCGAGATATCCTGAAATAAATCAATTTCTTGGTATCGCTCCAGTAATTCTTTGGCGAGTTCTTTTTTCTCAGCTTCCTGCTTTGCTAAAAACGAGAGCAAAGTTGCAAGTATAGTCGCCTGTTCTCCCCCAACAACCCAACCGATGATTTCTCCTGACACCTCGATTGGATATCGGTTTTCGGCAGTTTGCTCCCCAATGCTAATTAGTTTCGTACCGTCTACCAGTTCAATATCAATGGCGATGTTGAACTGGTAGACTAAGTTATGAACCAGAGATGGCAACTCTTTTTTGTTAAGAATCTTTCTGAGGCTAACTGCCGGCATGAAACACCTCATTTAGAGCAGGTTGCAAATTGACCACATTCAAGCTAACCGAGTTGTTAATTTTATTAGAGACTTCCAAGAAATAAATTAGACATCTCGTTGTCGTTCGCGTAGTGTCTCGCAGAAAAGTAGCGCTCACGCCGAAGTCCTGCGGTTCGACTGAGCGCTCGCCGAATGTCCTCCTGCCTTCTTCACCGTAGCTATCCGTACCCCTTCGGATAAGCAAGTTACGCCTAGCATCTCCAGAAAAGAGAGGAATTGTCATAAAAATCTAGGGATATAATAATTTACTAATTAAGACTAGTTTTCCCAAAAACATTAACGATATAACAGCGAAGTTGAGGGGCAGTAGATACCTTTAAACTCCCTGGCAGAGACATTCTTAGGTCTTTGCAAGTCTCTTAATGGTTGATTATTTTTAGAAAACCTATAAGTAAATATTTTATAATTGCAGAAAGGTATAGACTTAAATCTATGGTAAATTGATATCTTTTGTTGCTAGCTCAGTGTAAAACTTTTTTGAGTATGTGGGTGAGCGCATTTCTGAGACTGGAATAATCTGACTTTTCATGGCATCTGGAAAATTTCACTTCTATTTCTCTCTTCCTTTAAGGAGAGAGACTTTGAATTTTCCCCCTTCCCGACACGGGAATGGGGTTAGGTCAATCGTTAGCTTTTCCACATAACTAGGACTAGCCCTTTCAAGGTGGCCAACGAAGATACGTTGTTTCAGTGCTAGCATCTTGAATCATCCGCTCAGATTTTGGGCTTTTTGAAGATTGAAATAACCAATCTTGGTTCCAAATTTCACCACCTTGAAAGGGCTAGTCCTAATAAGGTGAAAAGTTAGTGGAATAATCCCATATAGTTATAGTGTCAGAAAATCAGCTGCGATCGCAGCTGATTTTCCTACTTTTAAAAAATATTTAGGTAAGCAGTAGCTTCAGTTAGATTCGAGAGTAGCGAAAACGAATTCTGAGTAGCCGAAGCCAGCGTAACCACATTTGGGCAGGTTGTTCAAAGAAGGTGAAAATATCACCGAAGCCTAAATTAGTTTTGTGATGATGTAACCAATGTCTTTCAGGAGTAGTAACAAATAGAATTTGGCATAAAATATTTATCGGCTTTGGAGTTTGCCAACCCAGTACGCTGATATGTCTCCACCATACATGAAACTGACCAAGCAGTAATCCAGAAATCACGCCAATGGGAGAGAAAGACCACAAGACTACTGCTATGAGTACATAAGGCAAAGCTCCCAAGATCCCATCTAAAAGAACCTGGGGATTAAAAGTCAAAATAGCGTAGTGGCGAAAGTCCTTCTTCCAGGAGTGGTGCGTTTTTAAATGAAGGCTACCAAAAACGTGCTCGGGTACGTGGTAAAAAAATGTAGATATAAAATCACCAAAAAACAGTAATAACCAAGCAACAGCCATAGCCTCAAGCATTTGTACTCCTCAAGAATAGTTAAGAAAACTCCACAGAAAATATGCAAATGTCATGATGTCGGCGTAGACACCTAGTTTTCCACTATGCAAGCAGCATCTCTGTGTTTCATGGGTCTACGCTCCAGTTAATTTTGCTCAGAGTAGATGTAATTGGATCAGTTGCAGTTTCATCAACCTCCGATCCTTAATGCAGTAAACAGCAACTCGTAAGAACCTCCAATTTGACTTCTAACTCTGGGTTAATGGTATCAATACATCTAAAACCCGATTGGGATATAGTATTTTGCCATAGTTACTACACAATCTTCTTACTAAGACATACAGCGTAAGCAAAGGTTGAGTTAAAGTTAGTACAAATTTAGGTTAAGGCTTGCTTCAATATTGTTAATACTAAATTAATTGCAATTAAGCTTCAATTATGAATCTAATCACAACGATGTAAATAGGTATTCTGCCAAGGTAACTTGGGTTATTGAGATGAGCTAAAAGGGGTTAAAAGTTGATCTTAGAGTATCAAATATTGATTTTTCACATATCATTTATGAACCAGTACCCAGTACCCGATTCCGAATTAATCAAGTTTGGGAGTATAAAAAAGTGATTGACTTCAATCAGTATAAGGCTTTAACTTTCGATTGTTACGGAACCCTGATTGATTGGGAAAATGGCATCTTAGGGGTGCTAAAGCCACTTCTGCGGGTACACAACACTAATTTGGATGACGATCAAATTCTGGAACTTTTTGCTGAATTTGAAGCAGAACTCGAAATTGGAGAATATATCAAATATCGAGAAGTTTTGAAGAGAGTAGTCCAGAAATTTGGTGAACGATTTGGCTTTGAGTCAACTGGTAACGAACTCAATTCGCTTGCCGATTCGATTCAGCATTGGCTGCCTTTCCCCGATACAGTTGAGGCACTTAGAGCTTTAAAGCAAAAGTTTCAGTTGGTAATTATCTCAAACGTAGATGACGATCTCTTTGCTTTCTCGGCAAAGCACTTGGAGGTAGAATTTGACCAGATAATCACAGCAGAACAGGCAAAAAGCTACAAACCCTCCTTAAACAACTTCAGACTGGCTATTGAACGAATTGATTTGCCGCTAGAGCAGATATTACACGTTGCGGCTAGTGTATATCATGATATTGTTACAGCCAAATCTCTGGGACTATCAACAGTCTGGGTAAACCGTCGAGCAGACAAAAAAGCAGTTTATACCACAGTAGCAGCAGTAAGTCAACCTGATTTAGAAGTGCCTGATTTAAAGACTCTCGTTGCTTTGATTTCAGGGACTGACAAGAAATAAATTATCCATCTTGTGGGGTGGGCAACATGAGCGTGCCCTAAATCTGGGACGGGTGGGGACACCCATCCCACAAGAAAATTTGGGATGTTTTTTTATTTGTCAGTCCCTCACCGAAATAATACTGAGCAATAAATCCTGAGTACCCAGCACTGTTTCCATGAGGATCTGTTGTTACAAAACGAAATAGGGATTGCAACATAGATCGATTTTGTCTTAATCTGGAAAAACTACTACGCCAGTTTGACGGCACCTTCGCCCTTGTGCCGATAAACTTGTTCAATAAAACACTTTGATAGCCTAAAACGATGAAAGCATCTGCTAATTTCGACTTTGAAGACGAGAAATTTAATGCACCGCCTTCTCAAGTCATTCCTTGGTGTCAGATGATTAATCCTCGGTATGGCACAGATGGTATGCAATCCCACGGTTTGGCGATTAAATTAGATAATGCTAATGCTGTCGGTTTTGTGCCAGATGATAATTGGCAGCAAGTGGAGCATGAATTTAGCTCTGGAGTCGAAACTGTCTTTATTACCACTACTCCACGCTTGGTTCTAGTGCGTCGGGGACCATTGTCTGTTAAAGATCGGGAAAGTGGTCTAAAACTGGGTACGCTCAAAGAGAATTATGATGCTTTTTTAGCCGACAAACTGAAATTTAAAATCTTTACTCGCTATGTAATTTTTATAGTGGGAGAGAATCAAAAGTTTTTACATGAATCACCACTACAACTAACTCTTAATGGTGTCGCCGGAGCGAGTTTCAGCAAAACCTATTGCGAATATCAACAAGGCAAAGTAGTTAGTGGATTCGTTGCTGAACTAGAAAAAGCTTATGCTATCTACCGCAAGCAACCTTTGACACCAAAAGGCCCTTTGTTCCATGCTCACGGGATTTTTTGCCCGATAATTGAGTGTGAAGAAAGAGGTATTGAACCAAATACAGTTTTGGTAGCTTCAACTGTGGACTACAAACATCCCACGGTAGGAACTTTAACGGAATACTTAATTGCTTCCGATTCTCTTGAGTCTGCAATGATTTGCAAGACTTTTGAAGAATACAAAGATTTCGGGAAGGAACCTGTGAAAGCTGAAACGCCTAAATTGGAAATGGCAGGAGTTTCCAATTCTTACGTTTATGCTGATGAAGATGATTTTGCTTATCCGCCGTATTAGGTGGGAGTGGGGAGATGGGGGAGATGAGGAAGATCAGGTAAATAAGTAATGAGTAATGAGTAATGAGTAATGAGTAATGAGTAATGAGTAATGAGTAATGAGTAATGAGTAATGAGTAATGAGTAATGAGTAATGAGTA